>JBBDXS010000013.1:48627-113117 GCA_040902195.1 Dehalococcoidia bacterium | reverse complement strand
TCCTTCGGGCTCCCCGCCCCATCACGCTCTACCCCACTCCCCTCAGGATGACAGTCATAGGCAGGACGGACGCTTGTCATGAGCTGGGACGTTATCGGGCAGGACGAGGCGGTCGGGGTACTGCGGCGCGCTGTCGCTGACGAGGCGAGGCTGTCGCACGCGTATCTCTTCGCCGGGCCGGAGCACACCGGCAAGGCGACCGCGGCGCGGCAGTTCGCGCAGGCGCTGAATTGCCAGGAACAAGGAACAGGGAACAAGGAACAGGGGATTGATCGCGGCGCCAACGCGCATGGAGATCCCTCCGCGTTACGGATGGATATTGACGTCCCCGTGGCGCACGGCGATGGTAATGGCGTTCAGAAAACGCCCTGCGGACAGTGCAGGACCTGCCGCCTGATCGCGGAAGGGAAGCACCCGGACGTCGAGTACGTGACCGTCGGTGGCGTCTGCGACGAATCGGAGCACAAGGACCACTCGGCGGACAACTCGCGCGACATCCGCATCTGCCAGATCCGGCGCATCGAGCGTGTCGTCAGCCTCACGGCGGTCGATGCGCGTTACCGCGTGCTGATCGTCGATCCGGCGGAGGCAATGACCGTCGACGCGGCGAACGCGTTTCTGAAGACGCTCGAGGAGCCGGCGCCGCATACCGTGCTGGTGCTGATCGCGTCGCGCGAGGAGGCGCTGCCCGAGACGGTACGTTCGCGCTGCCGCCGCGTCACGTTCGGCGGGGTCGCGCGCGACGTGATCGAGCGCGCGCTGCAGGAGCGCTGGAGCGCGACGCCGGAGCAGGCGCAGCAGCTTGCGCGGCTGGCGCAGGGACGGCTCGGCTGGGCCGTCGCCGCGCTCGAGGACGAGAAGCTACTGATCGAGCGCGCGCGGACGGTCGACGAGATCGAATCGCTCATGTCGGGCGGCCTGAGCGAGCGATTCGCGTACGCGGCGTCGCTGGGCGCGCGCTTCCCGCGTGACCCCCAGGCCGTGCGCGCGACGCTCGAGCTGTGGCGCGCCTGGTGGCGAGACGTCCTGCTCGCCGCGGCGGGCCGCGAGGAGCTGGTCGCCGAAAGGGAGCGACTGGACACCTTGCGCTCGCTCGCGGCACAATGGGGCGTAGAGGGCGCCGTGCGCGCGCTCGCGGCCGTGGGTAACGGCCGGCAGCACCTGGAAGAGCACGCCAACGCAACGCTGGCGTTGGAAGTGATGCTCCTGGAGGTGCCGTTGAGTCCTTCGGCGAAAGGACGCTCGTAGTCCTTCCCGCAAGGGGAAGGATGCAGAAGGAGGAATCCGTCTCCTACCCGCGAGCGAGAGGAGACGGTGTGGCATGACAGAACAACGTGTCCCGGTTGGCGTCCGGTTCAAAGAAGCAGGCAAGGTCTACTACTTCGATGCCGGCGGCTTCGACCTTGACGTAGGGAGCTACGTCGTCGTCGAGACGTCGCACGGGCAGGAAGTCGGACGGGTCGTCATCTCGCCGGACCAGGTGATCGCGAGCGAGATCAAGGAGAGCCTCAAGCCGATCCTCCGCATCGCCAGCACCGAGGACCTCGAGACGGCGCAGGCGTTAAAAAAAAAGGCGAGCGAGCGGCTGGTCTCGGCGCGCCAGGAGGCTGCTGAGGAAGGCTCGCGCCTCGTCCTGGTCGGCGGCGACTACAGCCTGGACGAAACGCAGCTCACGTTTTACTTCACGGCGGAGGACCGCATCGACTTCCGAGAGCTGGCAAAGCGGCTGTCAGCCCGCTTCGGCATGAAGGTGCAGCTCCTTCAGGTCGGCGACCGCGATCGCGCGAAGCTGGTCGACGGGATCGGCCGTTGCGGCGAGCGGCTCTGTTGCAGCTCCTGGCTGACGACGTTCCCTACGGTCTCGATCCGGATGGCGAAGGAGCAAGACCTGCCGCTCAACCCATCGAAGCTGTCGGGCGCGTGCGGGCGGCTCCTCTGCTGCCTGACCTACGAGTTCGAGCAGTACCGCGAGATCAAGGGCACGCTGCCCAAGGTCGGAGCGCGCATCTCAACGCCGAGCGGCGAGGCGCGCGTCCTCAAGATCAACGTCCCGAAGGAAACGATCTTGCTCCTCGTGGGCGACCCGTCCGAGCGCGTCGAGATGCCGCTCGATCAGTTCCGTCTTATGTACGGCACGGCGGTCCGTCCGATCGAGCTGACGCAAAAGTTCGAGAAGGACCTGATGGCCACCGAGGGCGCACCCGCGCCGGTACCGGCGCCGGAGCGGCCGCCCCAGCGGGCCGTTCAGGACCTGCCGGCTCCCGCTCCGGCGGAAGGTACCGCCACCACGCCGGAGGGGCAGGACGGCGCGCCGAGGCGACGACGCCGTCGCGGCGGCAAGCGACGCCGGCGCGGGCGCGGCAGCGGCGGCGGCACGCCGACGTAGCGCGATCGGGCTTCGCGAAGGCACCTAGGTCGTGGCTTGGAGCGCAATTGTCCGTTGATCTGCGGACATGATGAGCCTGCTCTCGACTACTTTCCGAACACAGTCCGTCACTGCGATCATCCCAAACTGCATGTATGTGACGTAGGTCTTGTCCTGAGCGTCTGCATAAGTTACGGCGATGCCGCAGTCGTAACCAGGCGGAGACGGCGGAGCACCGATTCTCATCAAAAAGTCCCGTAGGCCCTTTGGTGAGGATTCGGCTAACGAGTCTGCGATAAGCATTACGCCGTGACTATGAAGCGCGATGCGCACGTCCCACGTATCGCCCTGCCGGAGCACGTCCTTATTGGCGGCCTTGTATCGCGCGTTGGGGTGGCGAATTGAAGCGCCCAAGAACTTGGCTGGCCCTCGCCCTACGTTGGACACTCGAAATGTCAAGGACTCGGGATACCCAGCGTGTGGGTCAGGTTCGGCTTCCGAGTCCACGGCGAACTCCATGAACTCCGTGGTGTCGAGTCTAGGAATCTCGATCAGTAGGGTGGCGCGGTCGGCCGAGCGCGTCTGTTCACTCATCGCGTCGGCCATCCGAGCGCTCGCGCTCGCTTGCCTCCTCGTCTCCCACGTGTACCAAAGGACAACCAGCAAGGTCGCGGCGGTTACGGCGGCTACGGTAAGATCGATCCACTCGCCTGCGTTCACGAAGGAAAGCCTCCTACTCCATGGGAATGTCTAGCACGTTCCAGAATACATTCTCTGCGATAACCCGGGTTCCGTAGCGTCGTGCCTTCTCCGCCTTACCCGAAAGGGAATGCGCATCTACCACAACTAGCAGGTCGAGGCCCTTGCTGACTCCCTTCTTCACCACCAATCCTGCACTTCCAGCCAGGTCCTCTGCGACTTCGCGTGTCAGGTGCTCGCCTCGATAGTTCAACCGCGAGTCGCCAGTGAAGCAAACGGAAAGGCCCTGCAGAGATTCCATGGTGGGCCGTTGGCTCTGGGTCTCGGATCCAGAGGGGGAGTCAAGCATCGCGTCAAGAAACGATGCATCGCACCCAAAGATGCGAGTCACAAGCTCCAAATCCTCTCGTTCCACTAATGAAACGCTGCCATCCGCTAGCGCTACCCCGACTAGAGCCTCAAGATATGAGTGGTGGATGCCCAGGACCCGTTCCCTCGACAGGCCCCAGCGTGTCGCAGTATGGAAGAGATCGATCATCTCTGCCTCTGTTACAATTCTGTCTTCCAATACTCGATCTAGCAGAGCAGCATACTCTATGGTTTCAGCTTCGCGATGCAGCGCATCTGACTGGAGTTTGCTTACAAGCCGGGCCAAGTAGGAAGGCTCCGACCTCGCGCGCGCGCGCTGGCGCGTCAGGAGAGTTCCGCCCCTTGGGAGAGGTGGCCAGGCATCTGCGGGCGCTGGGTCGCAGGAACAGCCAAGTTCTGTCAGAGAATTCAGCCCGGCCTGCTCAGCTCGCCTGAGCAGCACTCCGAAAACGAGCGCGGCTGCCCTTGCATCTTCACGGGCGGTGTGAGCCTTCTCAATTCTGGGAAGGCCAAAGAACTCGCATAGAACACCCAGGTTGTAGGCGGGCGCGTCATGCGCGATCCTTTGGGCCAGCCTCAGCGAGCATAGCATCGCTAGTGGGGGATGACGTTCAACAATCCGTCCCAGTTCCGCTTCGATGAACTCATTGTCGAAGCGGGCGTTGTGGGAAACCACAACAGCGGAAGCCAGGACAGATGCCACGTCACCCGCAATCTCACGAAACTTTGGAGCATTAACGATGTCTTGAGCGGTGATCCCGTGTATCCGGGTAGGGCCGACATCGCGCTCGGGGTTTACTAACGTGACGAATTCGTCCTCGAGCTCGCCTGTCGGGCCGAGCCGGACGACCGCAATCTCAACGATCCGGTCGCGTCCCTTGGGGAACAGCCCGGTCGTCTCAACATCGACCACTGAGAAGGTGCTCTCGCCCAGCATGGGCGAACTATAGGGGAAGAGCCGCTACTGCGCTACCCACGGGCGGCAGCGGCGGCGGCACGCCGACGTAGCCTCATTTTTCTTGCACCTGCGGATCGGGCTGTGTTAGCATCCCTTTTGCTGCCCGCGAAAGGCGCATAAGCTCTCGCGGGCGCCTTGAACGAACTCGTAGACACGAGGCCCACTAGTGGCTTGCCCATCCTTCCCATAGAGGGAGGACGTTACCGCCCTTCCAAGAGAGGGAAGGACGTTCCCGCGACGGGGCTACTGGTCGGCCTTTGGTGTGTCTACGAGATGGGAAGCGAGCGAGCTTCCCCACGGAGGTGTTTTATGCACTCGTCCTTCCGGTAGGCGGAAGGACAGCAGAGAAAGGAAAACTTCGATGCACCTGACCATCGATGGGTTCCGCGCGAACCCGGAAAGCCTTGCCAGCGAAGAGCTGGTGCGCGGACTGCTCGATCAGTATCCCGCCAAAATCGGGATGACGAAGATCGCAGAACCGCACGTCCAACGGTATGTAGGTGAGAAACCTGAGGACTGGGGCGTCTCCGGGTTCGTTTTGATCGCGGAGAGTCACATCGCGATCCACACCTTCCCCGAACGCGGCTACGTTTGGGTCGACATCTTCTCCTGTAAGGGCTTCGACGACAAGAAGGCGGTGCAGATCGCCACGGAGGCGTTCGGCGCGGAGCTCGTCAAGACGCGCAGCCTGGAGCGCGGCCTCGAGTACCCGCACGCCGTCTCGGAAGCGATCCCGGTCTGGGAGCTGGAGCGCGAAGCGGTCGTCGCCGGCGCAGCGGCCGACGGAGGCGGTTCGTGAGCGACCTGCGCCACACGCCCGTCGAGCCGTTTCCGATCACCGGCCACACGAGCGCGGCGGAGCTGATCGAGCGGATGGGCGGCACGTCGTTCCAGGCGCGCAACGTCGCTACGGCGGCGCGCATCTGGGGGCAGATGATCGAAGACCCGGACACGACGATCTTCCTCGGCCTGGCCGGGGCGCTGGTGCCGGCGGGCATGCGGCCGGTGCTCTCCTACCTCGTTGAGCATCGCATGGTCGATTGCGTCGTCAGCACGGGCGCGAACCTGTTCCACGACCTGTACGAGACGCTCGGCGCGCCGCACTGGCAACACCCCGCCGAGACGGACGACGTCGCGCTGGGGCGGCTGCGATTCAATCGCTTCTACGACGTGCTCGCGCCGGAGACGGACTTCACGGCGTCCGAGGAGTTCGTCGTGCGGTTCATCCGCACGCTGGACCAGGACCGCGCGTACACGACGCGCGAGTTCTTCAGCGAGATCGGCAAGGCGCTGCTGCCCGTCGCCAAGGAGGAAGGGATCCTGACGGCGGCGGCGCGGAGCGGCGTGCCAATCTACAGCGCGGCGGTCGGCGACAGCATGTACGGCCTGGCGCTGGCGAACGCGCGCCATCGCTGGGGGCACGTCGTGCAGTTCGATATCGTCCGCGACGTGCTCGAGACGACGACGTTCGTCACGAACACGGCGAAGTCGGCGGTGATCTACCTGGGCGGCGGCACGCCGAAGAACTTCATCCAGCAGGCCGCAGCGGCCGCCTACGTCCTGAACCGCGAGAGCCCCGGCCATTCCTACGGCATCCAGATCACGATGGACCAGCCGCAGTGGGGCGGCCTCTCCGGCTGCACGTTCGAGGAGGCGCAGTCGTGGCGCAAGATCGCGCCGAACGCCGACTTCGTGACGGTGAACGTCGAGGTCACGGTCGCACTGCCGCTGATCGTGAGCGCGCTGGCGGAATCGCACGCGGAGGCGATCGCGCAGCGCAAGCCGCCGGAGATGTCGCTCGACGCCGTCGAGCGCGCAACAGCGTCGCGTAACGGCCGCTAGGGGGTGTCGAATGCTGTCACAGGAGCCGTTTGAAGATCTTTTCTCCGCTCTCGATCAGAAACCTGTCCGAGCTTGGAGGGTTCACGAACCATTGTTGCCGCTCGCCGGCACGGGTGTCGTGGCCACGATGAACGAAGATGGCACGCCGCTGCAGTCAGAAGCAGCAGTCTTTTACGACGGCCAGTCGTACTACCTAACGATGAATGCCGGCGCGCCGGAGCTCGACAACCTGCGCCGCAATCCCAGGCTCTCTATGTACATCCGGAACCCCCTCAACGTCTGTGAGCAAATCGTGGTTCGAGGTAGCGCGGTAGAACGACGCGTTCAGCCGTCGTATCACCTTGTTTACGTGCGCATCGCTCCTGACCCGGACAATGAGCCAGCCTCGAGCGATGCAGGTGCCTGACGAGCGCTTCTATCCACCGGCCTGCTTCGTCTCCCCACCCGAGGAGTACGCGACGTACGAGCGCGCGCGTGTCGTCATCCTGCCCGTGCCGTACGACAGCACGACGACGGCCCGCGCGGGCGCGCGCGACGGCCCGGCCGCGATCATCGCGTCGTCCGTCGATATGGAGCTGTTCGACGTTGGTCTCGGCTACGAGCCGTATCGCTGGGGCATCCACACGCTGCCGGAGCTCGCGCCGCTGTCCGGCAACGCCGGGGCGATGATCGCGCGCATCGAGGAGGTTGCCGGCGAGCTGATCGATGACGGGAAGTTCGTCGTCACGCTGGGCGGCGAGCACACCGTCGCGTCCGGCGCGGCGCGGGCGTACGCGCAGCGCATCGATGGCCTGTCGGTGCTTGCGATCGACGCGCACGCGGACATGCGCAACAGCTACCTCGATAGCGAGTGGAACCACGCGTGCACGCTGCGCCGCATCTCGGAGGTCGCGCCCGTAACGCAAGTCGGGCTGCGCAGCGCGGAGGCCGAGGAGTACGCCTACATCAAGGAGCGCGGCTTCGCGTACTACCCGCCGCAGGCGTTCCGCGCGCTGAGCAGCCCGCGCGAGATCATCGACAGGCTGTCGGACGACGTCTACATCACGATCGACCTGGACGGCATCGACCCGTCGCAGATGGCGGCGGTCGGCACGCCGGAGCCGGGAGGTCTGTTCTGGGATGAGCTGGTCGAGCTGCTGGCGGCGGTCGCGAAGGAGCGCCGCATCGTTGGCTTCGACGTGACGGAGCTTGCGCCGGACGAGGGCCCGCGCGCCTGCGCGCACCTCGCCGCGAAGCTAACGTACCGATTGATCGGGCTAGCGTTGGGGAACCCGGGAGAGGCGTAAGGATGGCCGGGCGGCTCCCGACTCAGGGTCGCGGGTCGTGAGACATAGGAGGCGTTAGGTCCCTCGGCCTCCTCCCCGCTGTTGCCTCTACCCCACTCGCCTCGGGATGACAGCGGAAGAGCGCGGCGGCTACACTGCTCCCGCGATGCCGGACATCCTGTTCGTGTGCGTACACAACGCGGGGCGCTCGCAGATGGCGGCTGTGCTGACGGAGGCGCTGAGCGGCGGCCGCGTGCGCGTGCGCTCAGGCGGCACGGAGCCCGCGGACGAGATCGATCCCACCGTCGTGCGCGCGATGGCGGAGCTGGGGCTCGATATGTCGAAGGAGTTCCCGAAGCCGCTCACGGACGACGCGGTGTGCGCGTCCGACGTGGTGATCACGATGGGCTGCGGCGACGCCTGTCCCGTCTATCCGGGCAAGACGTACCTCGATTGGGAGCTGCCCGACCCGTCCGGCAAGCCTATCGAGGACGTGCGCCTGATCCGAGACGACATCAAGCAACGCGTCGAGGCGCTGCTTCGCGAGCTCGGCGTGGGACCGCTCGTGACGATTCAAGCTGGAGGTAGCGATGCCTAAGGTGACGTTTCCGAAGGACTTCGTGTGGGGCTGCGCGACGGCCTCGTACCAGATCGAGGGCGCCTGGAACGAGGACGGCAAGGGCGAGTCGATCTGGGACCGCTTTACGCACGAGCCGGACCGCATCCTGAACGGCGACACGGGCGACGTCGCGTGCGACCACTACCATCGCTACAAGGAAGACGTTGCGCTGCTGAAGAACGAGCTGGGGCTGAAGGGCTATCGCTTCAGCATCGCGTGGCCGCGCGTGTTCCCGCAGGGCAAGGGGCAGGTCAACCAGAAGGGCCTCGATTTCTACAGCCGGCTCGTCGATGAGCTGCTGGCGGCGGGCATCACGCCGTTCCCCACGCTCTACCACTGGGACCTGCCGCAAGCGATGCAGGACGAAGGCGGCTGGGCGAGCCGTGACACGGCGAAGCACTTTGCGGAGTACGCGGCTACCGTAGTCAACCACCTCGGCGATCGCGTGAAGAGCTGGATGATCTTCAACGAGCCGTCGGTGTTCACGCACCTGGCGTATCTCTCCGGCATCCACGCGCCGGGGATCCGCGACTCCGTGCTGGCGATGCAGGCGTCGCACATCGTGAACATGGCGCAGGGCCTCGCGGCGCGATCGATGCGCGCGACGGGCAAAGTCGAGCAGGTCGGCACCGCGTTCAGCATGTCGGGGAATGACCCGGCGACGGACAGCGAGGAAGACAAAGCGGCCGCGGAGCGCCGCTTCCGCTTCGCGAACCTGTGGTTCCTGGAGCCGGCGATGAACGGCCGCTACCCCGACGCGTACGTGAGCGAGAAGGCGGTCCAGCGCCTCGGGATCGAGGCGGGCGATATGGAGATCACGAAGTGCGACCTCGATTTCATCGGCATCAATTTGTACAGTGGGCAGGTTGTCGAGCACGACCCGCAGGACCTCAACCTCGGCGCGCGCGTCCTGCCGCGCCGCGATATCGAACACACGGACTTCGGCTGGGAGGTCTGGCCGGAGGCGATCCACGACGTGACGATGCGCATCTGGAACGACTACAAGAAGCCGATCTACATCACGGAAAACGGCTGCGGCTACGGCGACGCGCCGGACGCGGATGGCGTCGTGCACGACGAGCGTCGCATCAGCTTCCTGCAGCGCTACATCGGGCAGTTCGGCCGCGCGATCGAGGAAGGCGCGGACGTGCGCGGCTACTACCACTGGTCATCGATGGACAACTTCGAGTGGGCGATGGGGTACAGCCAGCGCTTCGGGCTAATCTACGTCGACTTCGAGACGCAGAAGCGCTACGTGAAGAACAGCGGGCGCTGGTATCGCGACGTGATCGCGAATAACGGGTACGAGTACTAGTCGCTAGTCGCTAGTCGCTGGTACCGTCTGGAGAGTGGTAGGGGCGGCTCGCGAGCCGCCCGCCGCCGCCGCGGAAACCTGTCGCCTCGCCGCGCCATGACCCGCCGTTCTGTCATTCTGAGCGCAGCGAAGAATCTCGTTAGAGTCGCCGCAGGAGACTGGCCCCTCGGCGAGCCACGTTGCGAATCGCGAGACCCATCCCCTGGGCCTCGCCACGGCGAGTCTGCGACCTTCCCTGCGAGGGAAGGGGAACGACGAACGACATGGGTAACAGGTGTTAGGGACGTGGGCCCCACCTAGCATCCAGCGACCAGCGACTAGCGACCAGCGACCAAGCTGCGCAGTTGCGCGACGTGGGTGTCGTCATGCGCGATGGCGCGGTCGACGAGCTGGCGGATGCTGATGCGCCCCAATGTCTCGTGCCGGCCGCAGCGCGCCCAGTTCCAGTGCACGAGGTCGGTTAGCATCTCGACGATGGCGGCGCGCTGTCGCATGTATTCGTCGAGCAACGCGGTGAGCTGTGCGGCCTGCGGGTTGCGCTTGTTCAGCTCCTCGATCTGGTCCCATGCGGCCAGGAGCGGGTCCTCCAGCTTGATCATGCGGTAGAGGCGGTCGTGCAGGTGGCTGGCGTAGTCGCAGAGGTGGCCGAGGGTCTCCTTCGCGGACCACTCGCCCTCGGAGGGGCGACGTGCCGCCGCCTCGTCCGATAGGCTCTCGATCTCGCGCTGGACGGGGACCGAGTTCGTCTGCAGCCGCTCGACGAGGTCCATGTGGCCGGCGCTGCCAGGTTCGCTCCGGGGGTAGGTAAAGGCGCCCATGACGAGTGTCGGTATCCTCCGGCGGGGCCGATTCTGTTAGGGTGAAGGAACGTTGGAGCGGGGTTTTTCCGCTGCCGGCGCGGAGTGTACCATTGCCTACAATGGGGTGTCAATCGAAGCGGAAGGAACCGGCCCGATGAACCGTCGTAGCGTCGTGGGCGTGGCGCTCCTGATCGTCATCGCCGCGTTCGGCGCGGCAGGCGCGCGCGCGCAAGAGACGCCCGCACCACCAACCATCTCGCCAACGCCGACACCTTCGCCGGCGGACCCGGCGCTCGCAGCGACGTTCGCGCAGCAGGGCAGGTTCGATCAGGCGATCGGCGCGTACCAGGCCGTCGTTGCGGAGGGCGCGCGGCCGGAGCGTCTCGCGGCGCACGTGGCGCTGGCGCGTCTGTACTTAGACGAAGGGGAGCCCGGCGCGGCCGCGAACGAACTGGAGGCGTACCTGCTGGAGGCGCCGGCCGGCGCGGACGTGCGCGGCGCGCAGTTCCTGTTGGGCGAGGCGCTGTCGGCGCAAGGCGAGTGGGACGGGGCGCTGCTGCTTTACGATGCCTACATCCAGGCGGGAGGCGGCGCGTCGCTCTACGCGCGCATCGGCAAGGCGGAAGCGCTCGCATACGCCGGCCGCGCCGCGGACGCCGTCGCGGAGGGCGAAGCGCTGCTGCGCGAAGAGGTACCGGCGGACGTTCGCCTGGGCTTCATCCTCACGATGGCGCAGGCGCTGGAAGATGCGAGCCCGCGCGACGCGGTGGCGTGGTATCAGCGGTTGCGCGACGAAAGCCAGTCGCCGGGCGATCAGGCGCTGGCGCTGTGGCGCTCCGCGCTGATCCAGCGCGACCTGGGGAACGACCAGCCCTGGTTGTCGAACGCCGTGACGATTGTCGAGCGGTATCCGGGCACCGCCACCGCGCTCGAGGTGGTCGAAAACTTCCCGCCGGTGAAGGTCCTGATGGACGGCTATCAATTCGGTCTCGTGTACTACCTCAACGGCGAGTACGAGAAGGCGCGCGACACCTTCGAGGACCTTGTCGCCGCGCAGCCGCCGTCGGTGAACGCGGCGCGCGCGTCGTACTACTTGGCGGTCATGAAGGAGGGCGAGGATAACGAGGCTGCTGTCGCGGACTACGCGCGCGTCGTCCAGCTCGATCCGAAGGTAGAGCTGGCGGACGATGCGCTGTGGTGGCGCGGCAGGCTGCTGGAGCTGATGGACCGCGTTCCCGAAGCGCAGGACACGTATCGACAGCTTGTCGCGCAGTATCCGACGGCCGGCTTCGGCATCGAGGCGCGCTTCCGCCTGCCGCTGCTCGACTACGACGCGGGCAAGTACGCGGAGGCTGCGAGAGCGTTCGGCGAGATCGCAAGCGACAGCGAGGGCGAGACGCGGCAGCGCGCGCTGCTCTGGCAAGGCAAGGGGCTCGATGCGCAAGACCAACACGACGCAGCCGGCGTCACATGGCGTGCGGTCGCCACGGAGGCGCCTGATGGCTACTACGGCCTACGCGCGAAGGTGCTCCTGGGCGAGGTGGACGGTTCGTCCAACGACGCCGGGCTCGAAGAAGCGCCCGAGACGGACTGGGGCGCCATCGAATCGTGGCTGCGCCAGGACGCGGGCGTCGACATCACCGCTGCCTTCGAAGCGCTGCTCTACAACACGCACTGGGGGATGGCGCAGGAGGCGCTGGCTCTCGGGATGGAACGCCGCGCATCGTCCGAGCTGAACACGCTGCTCGATGACGCGGGGCAGGACCCCGGGCTCCTGTACGAGCTGTCGCGCTACGCGTTGACGCGTGGCGTCACAGACATCTCGGCGCGCGCAGCGGCGCGCCTGCTGAACGCGCTGCCGGACGATGTCGCGGTGACGGCGCCGCCGGACCTGCTGCGCCTCGCGTATCCGGCCCCGCACGCGGACCTCCTCGATGAGTTCACGGACCGCGAGGACGCGCCCGACCTGCTCCTCCTCGCGATGGAGCGACAGGAGAGCTTCTTCGACCCGCTTGCCGGCTCTACGGCGGGCGCGCTCGGGCTGATGCAGATCATCCCGGCGACCGGCACGGCGATCGCGGAGGAGCTGGACGTGGAAGACTTCCGCGTCGACGATCTCTTCCGCCCGGCCGTGAGCCTGGAGTTCGGCGCGCACTACATCGCGCAGCAACTCGACTCATTCGACGGGGACGTGTACCAAGCGCTCGCGGCCTATAACGGCGGGCCGGGCAACGCGCAGCGCTGGGGCGAGGCGGCGGATGGAGACGTCGATCGCTTCCTGGCGGAGGTCGAGTTCGGCCAGACCGAGGCGTACATCAAGCTTGTGATGGAGAACCTGGCGCACTACCGGCAGCTCTACCTCGAGCTGGACGCTCCGTCGCTGCCCGAAGACTAGCGCTTCTTATGAGGGTCAGGCTTTAGCCTGACGGAACGCTGCGGCGTGTGCGGCCGGCGCTCGAGTCCCTCAATGAGCTCCACGACTATCAGGCCACCCTCTACGTCTATCTTCTTAACCACCGTATCGATCGCGGGGAGGAGCAGATCGCCCTCGTCGTTGCGGACGACGTACACGTCGTTCGCGCCGGTCTCGAGGACCTGCTCGACCCGGCCGAGCGGCGCGCCCGCGCCGTCGACGACCTCGAGGCCGACGATCTCGAAGCGATAGTACTTGCCTTCCTCCAGCTCGACGAGCTCTTCTTGCGGCACCTCGAGGTAGCGGCCGCCCAGTGCGGCGGCGCCGATGCGCGTATTGACGCCCTCGAGCTGGAGCAGGAGGCTCGGCGCGAGCTGCCGCGAGAGGCGAACCGTGTACGCATGCCCTTCGATCCAGACCGTGGCGCCGCGGCGAAAGCGCTCCGGGAAGTCTGTAAGGGGATCGACCTTCAGCTCGCCGCGGATGCCGCGCGCGCCGCGCACGAAACCGATCGCGACGAAGCCATCGGTGTGTTGGGGTTCGCTTGGCGGAGGTTGCCGTTCAGGCACGAACGAGAGGTCAGTGGCCGATCTCGAGGCTGACACGCGCGCCGTTGCGCGCCGCTGCCACCTTCAGGAGATCGCGCATGGCGTTGGCAATGCGCCCCTGCTTGCCGATCACTTTGCCCATGTCGTCGTCTGCGACGTAGAGGTGATAGACGACGCGGCCGCCCTGGTCCTCTTCGTGGATGTCGACGGCGTCCGGATTGTCTACGAGGCCGGTGGCCATGAACTCGACGAGGTCCCTCATCCTTCGGCCTTCTCCTCGGCGGCGGCCTCCGGCTCCGCCTCGGCGGGAGGCGCCTCGGCGGCGGGAGCTTCAGGGGCGGGCGCTTCTTCGGCTGCAGCGTCTGCTGCGGGAGCTGGCGCTTCGGCGGGCGCTTCTTCGGCTGCAGCGTCTGCTGCGGGAGCTGGCGCCTCGGCGGGCGCTTCCACGGCGGCAGCTTCTGCTGCGGGTGCAGGGGCCTCGGCAGCGGGCGGAGGCGGCGCGGCGGCGGTCTCCTCGGCCTTCGCCTTCGCCTTGTTTTCGGCGGCCTCCTTGGCGCGGCGCTCGCCCAGCTCGAAGCGGATCTTCAGCTTGGGCGGGATCTCGGCCAGACCCTGGATCGCGAGGATCTTCGACACGCGCTCGGACGGCTGCGCGCCGCGGCCGAGCCACATCTTCGTGCGCTCCTCATCGATCTTGATCGTCGACGGGTTGTCGAGCGGGTGGTAGTAACCGAGGTTCTCGACGAACGCGCCGTCGCGCGGCGAGCGCGAGTCGGCGACGACGATGCGGTACATCGGCTGCTTTTTCTTTCCCACCCGCCGGAGTCGGATTCTGAGCATTCGTTTCCTCCCTAGCGCCGGAGCATCTTGAGCAGGCTGGGCCCTTGTCCGGCGGCGACGGCCTGTGCCATCTTCTTCGCTTGTTTCCACTGGTTCAGGAGGCGGTTGACCTCCTGCGGTGTCGTGCCGCTGCCTGTCGCGATGCGCTTGCGGCGGCTGCCGCTGATCACCTCGGGATGGCGGCGCTCCTCCGGCGTCATTGAGTATACAACCGCCTCGGCTTTGTTCCAGAATGTGTCGTCCACGTTATCAAGCTGGAGCTGGGACTTCACGCCCGCCAGGCCGGGGATCATATCGACGATCTGGCTGATCGGCCCCATCTTCTTCATCTGCTGAATCTGGATCAGGAAGTCCTCCAGGTCGAGCGTCTTGGTGCGCAGCTTCTTCTCGAGCCGCTGGACGTCCTCCTCGCCGATCGTCTCCTGGGCCCTCTCGATGAGCGAGAGCATGTCGCCCATGCCGAGGATGCGCGAGGCGAAGCGATCGGGGATGAACGGCTCGAGCGCGTCCGTCTTCTCGCCCGTGCCGATGAACTTGATCGGGAGGCCGGTGACGGCGCGGATCGAAAGGGCGGCGCCACCGCGCGCGTCGCCGTCCATCTTCGTCATGATGAAGCCGGTGACCCCGAGCGCCTCGTCGATCTCCTGCGCGATGTTCACGGCTTCTTGCCCCGTCATCGCGTCGACGACGAGGAGCGTTTCGGACGGCGCGAACGCCGTGCGCAGCGCGTTGATCAACTTCGCCGCGTCGTCGTCTATCGCGTTCTGGCCCGGCGTATCGACGATGATCGCGGTCGCGCCGACGCGCTGCGCCTCCTCACGCGCCCTGGCCGCGAGCGCGTCGGGCTTCAGCTCGCCCGTGACGACGACCGGCACGCTGAGCTGCCGGCCGAGCGACAGCAGCTGCTCGCTGCCGGCGACGCGGAACGGGTCGGCGGCGACGAGGAGCGGCTTCTGGCCTTGCTTACGCAGGTGCAGCGCGAGCTTGGCGCTGGTCGTCGTCTTGCCGGAGCCCTTGAGCCCGACGAGCATGATCGTCGTGGGCGGCTTGGGCGCGGTCTGGAGGCCGGCCTGGTTCTCGCCCAGCACGCGTACGAGCTCCTGGTTGACGGCCGAGATGACGTGCTGCACGGGGGTGAGGCTCTTGAGCACCTCCGCGCCGAGCGCCTGCTCCCGGATGTGCGCGACGAACTCGCGGACGACCTTGAAGTTGACGTCCGCTTCGAGCAGGGCGACGCGGACCTCCCGAAGCGCCTCGTCGAGGTCCTCCTCGCGGATGGTCCCTTTCGAGCCGAGCTTCTGGAAGACGCCTTGGAGTCGCTGGGTGAGGGCGTCGAGCATGGGGCTACATTGTACAGAAGGAACGAGGAACTAGGAACCGGGAATCAGGGATTGGTCGGGATGTTGTAGGTCGGGGTCTTCTCGAAGAGTCGCCGCAGGAGACAGACCCCGACGCGCGAGGGTCTAAAGACCCTCGCCTACGTGAGCCCGTGGAGCTCCCGCAGCTCGCGCAAGACCGGTTCTACGTGGGGCGAGGGGCCTTCGCCGAGCGGGCCGAGGGGGTCCGGCGTTTGGGGCTCCGACAGCAGCGTTTCGAGGACGCGGCGGACGCCCCACGAGACGGCTGTGAAGTCGTAGCCGCCCTCGAGGAAGTAGACGAGCTTGCCGTCGCAGAGTTCCTCGGCCAGCGCGAGGATGCGCTCCGCCATGTCGCCGTAGCCGTCGACGCTGAGCGCCATGCCCGCGAGCGGATCGGCGTAGTGCGCGTCGAAGCCGCAAGAGACGAGCACGATTTGCGGCCGGTAGCGCGCCACGACGGGCTCGACGACCTGCTCGAACGCGAGGGCGTACTCGCGGTCGCCGCAGCCGGCCTGGAGCGGGATGTTGACGTTGGCGCCCGCGCCGGTACCCGCGCCCGTCTCCTCTGCGGGGCCCGTGCCCGGATAGAACGGGTACTGGTGCGTCGAGACGTAGAGCACGCCCGGGTCGCCGTAGAAGGCGTCCTGCGTGCCATTGCCGTGGTGCACATCGATGTCGATGATGGCGACACGCTCCAGGCCGTGGCGCTCGCGCGCGTACTGCGCCGCGACGGCGATGTTGTTGTAGAGACAGAACCCCATCGCCTGCGCGGGGCGAGCGTGGTGGCCGGGCGGCCGCACGGCAGCGAACGCCGAACGTGTACGGCCGGAGAGGACCGCCTCCGTAGCGTCGAGCGAGGAGCCGCAGGCGCGGCGCGCCGCCTCGCAGGAGCGCGGTAGCGCGTACGTGTCGGGGTCGAACCAGCCGCCCCCTTGCGCACAGACGTCGTCGACGCGGCGTACGTAGGCGGGCGTGTGCACCCACCAGAGCTCCTCGTCCGTGGCGTCGCGCGGCTCGATGCGGTGGAGACGTTCGAGCAGGCCGCAGTCGCGCAGGAGCGCGAGGACGGACTCGAGGCGCTCCGGGCACTCGGGGTGGCCCTCAACGTCGTGCTCGACGTGGTTGGCGTTCCAGACGAAACCGGTCATAGTCGCTAGTCGCTAGTCGCTAGTCGCTGGTCGCTGGTACCGCGGGGGCAAGGCTAAAGCCCTGCAGCTACAATGTTCTCGTCGCATGCCTCGTTCCCTCTACTTTGCTTACGGATCGAATATGCATCTGCGCATGTTCCGCCGCCGCTGCCCCGGCGCGAAGCCGCTCGGTCCAGCGCTGCTACGCGGCTACCGGATCGCGTTCACGCGCTACGATCGCACGCGCAAGGGCGGTGTGGCAGACATTGTACCCGAGCCCGACGCGGAGGTCTGGGGGGCGCTCTACGAGATCGATAACGCCTGCTTCGTCACGCTCGACAAGTACGAGAACGCCCCGCGCGCGTACCGCCGCGAGCTGGTGCGCGTGATCGATGACGCGGCGGCGGAGCACGAATCGCACACGTACATCGCGAACCAGACGGGGCACTTCGCGCCCAGCCGCCAGTACCTGGGCATCATCGTCCAGGGCGCACGCGACCACGACCTTCCGGAGGAGTATGTGCAGGCGCTGCAGAAGACGAAGACGCATGCCTGAGCCGGAACCTCGGAACCACAGAACCTCTGAACCCTGGAACCAGCTTGGTGGTTGGAGCTCTGCTGGTTCACTGGTTCAACGGCTCCATGGTTCCCTCTCCACCCAAGACGTCGCGGGCAAGCAATGTTCGTCATAGGTACGGCGGGACATGTCGATCACGGAAAGTCGGTGCTCGTTGAGGCGCTAACAGGCATCGACCCCGACCGCCTGCGCGAGGAGAAGCAGCGCGGCATGACGATCGACCTCGGCTTCGCGTGGCTCACGCTGCCGTCGGGACGCGAGGTGAGCATCGTCGATGTGCCGGGACACGAGCGCTTCATCAAGAACATGCTCGCGGGCGCGGGCGGCATCGATCTCGCGCTGCTCGTCATCGCGGCGGACGAGAGCGTCATGCCGCAGACGCGAGAGCACCTCGCGATCATCGACCTGCTCGGTGTGCGCAGCGGCGTCATCGTGATCACGAAGACGGACCTTGCGGACGAAGACGTGATCGCGATCGTCGCGACGGACGCGCGCGAGCTGGTCGCAGGCACGACGCTCGAAGGCGCGCCGGTCGTTCCCGTGTCGGCCGTGACGCGCGACGGGCTCGATACGCTGCTGCGCGTGCTCGACGAGCAGCTCGCGGGCACGGAGACGAAACGCGACATCGGGCGGCCGCGGCTGCCGATCGACCGCTCGTTCACGATTGCGGGTATGGGCACCGTCGTGACCGGCACGCTCATCGACGGCGCGCTGGAGGTCGGGCAGGAGGTCGCCGTCTTGCCCGGCGACCTAACCGCGCGCATCCGCGGCCTCCAGCACCACAAGGAGGCCGTCGAGCGCGCGCTGCCGGGGCGGCGCACGGCGGTCAACCTGTCGGGCGTGGCGAAAGAGGACGTGCGGCGCGGGCAGGTGCTGGCGCTGCCGGGCACGATCGCGCCCGCGGACGCCATCGATGTGCGGCTGCGCGCGCTCGCGTCGCTGCGCAAGCCGTTGCGGCACGCCGCGGAGCTGACGTTGCACGCGGGCGCGGCGGAGGCGCCGGCGCGATTGCTCCTGCTCGATCGCGACGAGCTGCGGCCGGGCGACGTCGCGTGGGCGCAGCTCCGCCTCAGCGAGCCGGTCGTGGTCGTGAAGGGCGACCGCGTTGTGTTGCGCACGCCGAACGACACCGTCACGGGTGGGGAGGTCGTCGACGCGCATCCACAGCGACACCGCCGGTTACACGAAGCCACGCTGCAGTCGCTCGAGGCGCTAGCGGGCGGGTCGAGCGCGGAGGCGCTGGCCGCGGCGCTGCGGCGCATCGAGCCGGGGTCGCTGGCGTCGCTGGCGAGCGAGACGGGTCGCGCGGAGGAAGAGCTGCGCGTAGCACTCGACGAGCTCGCGCTCGCGGGCGACATCGTGCGGCTCGCGGACGGGTTCGTGACGCGGGGGTGGCTCGACGCGCTGTGGCAGCGCGCGCGGCGCGAGCTGGAGACGCAACGTAGCGCGCATCCGCTGCTCGACGGGATGGCGCGCGAGGAGCTGCGCAGCAAGCTGAGCCTCCAGCCGGGACTCTTCGGCGCGGTGCTGGAGCGCTGGAGCGGAGCGGGGCTCATCGAGACGTCAGCGACGTCCGTTGCGCTCGCGCGCGAAGAGACGGCGCTGACGCCGGCGCAGCAGCAGGAGGCGGACGCCTATGTCGCTGCGCTCGCGGCGAAGCCGTACGCGCCGCCGACGGACATCTCGATCGCGCCCGATCTCCTCTCGTACCTGGAGCGCAGCGGGCGCGTCGTGTCCGCCGCCGGCGGCGTCGTGTTCACGGCCGAGGCGTATCGTGACATGACGGAGCGCATCGTCGAGCACGCGCGCCGCGACGGGTCGATTACGCTCGCGCAGGCGCGCGACCTGTTCGGCACGACACGCAAGTACGCGCAGGCGCTGCTGGAGCACCTCGATAGCACGCGCGTGACGCGGCGCGTGGGGGACGCGCGCGTGCTGCGCAGGCTGTAAGGGAGGCCTTTAGGCCTCCCGCGACGTTCTCTATCGTTGCACTGTTGCGGGCGACCTAAAGGCCTCCCCTACGGATGGGCCAAGTCACCATGGGTCGCCAATCGCGCGCCAGTCGCTCTCGAGCGAGCCGTCTATGTCGACGTTTGCGCCGAGATCGAGGACCATGACCGGCTCGTCCGGCGTCGGGACGAGGGAGCCGTTCGAAGTCGGACAGTCGCTGCGCTAACTAGACCCTAAACCTAGACCCTCGACCAATCGCTACGCCTCGGCAGCCATCGCTTCGGCTTCTTCGTTCGACGTGCCGCCGCTGCGGCCGCCGAAGATGCGACGCCACAGGCGCGGGACGTCGCCTTCCTCCCACGAGACGAGGATCTGGCTCGCGATGAACACCGAGCTGTACACGCCCGTCGTGGTGCCGACAAGCATCGCGAGCAGGAAGTCGCGGATGCTCGAGCCGCCCATCAGCAGCAGCGCAAGGATCGAGAAGACTAATGTGAGTGACGTGTTGATCGAACGGCCCAGCGTCTGCAGCAGGCTCATGTTCACCGCTTCCGCGAAGTCGTGTCCGCCGCCGCGCGCGACTGTCTCGCGAATGCGGTCGAACACGACGATCGAGTCGTGCACGGAAAAACCGATCACGGTGAGGAGCGCAGTAATAAAGAATGAGTTGACCTCGGTCCCGATGGTCCGCCCCAAGATAGAGAACACGCCGAGGACGAGCAGCACGTCGTGTAGGAGCGCGAGCACGGCGGCCGAACCGAACCGGAACGGCTGCGGTACGCTCCGGAACGCGTACCAGAGGAACATGAAGATCGCGAGCGAAGCGACCACGACCGCGATCGTCGCGTTGCGCACGATCTCACGCGAGAGGCTGGCGGAGATCGATGAGAACTCGATGAAGCTATCCGTCGGAGCGCCGTTGCCGTCGAGGAGCGGCCCGAAGCGCTCCTGCAGCGCCGTTTCGAGCTCGTCTTTCTCGTTTGGCGGCGCCGGGCCGATCGGTGGGGCCGAGGTGGCGCCGCGCAGCTCCTTGGTGCGCACGAGGAACTCGTTTTGGCCGGTGCTCTGGACGCGCGCTTCCGGGTGGCCGAGACCGTCCATCGCGCTGTCGAGCTCGTCCTGCGTAGCGGGGTTTTGGAAACGCACCGTAAACGTCGAGCCGCTGCTGAAGTCGATCCCCGCCTCCAGGTGGGGCGGAATCGCCAGTGAAATGACGCCCGGCAGCAGCACGAGGAACGAGATGAGATAGAACCACTTCCGTTTGCCAACGATGTCCATCATCGCGCTCGGCCCTCCCTTCGTGGCGGCTCCGTGCCCGAGCCTCCTGAGACAGCGGCCGCGCGCGCCGGGCCGCCATGCATGCCTTCCGGAAGGTCCGGCACGTAGAGCCACAGGTGCCGCGAGAGCGGCCGGATGCGGATGGCGAAGGTCATGAACGTGCGCGTCACTGTGATTGCCGAGAACATGCTGACGATTACGCCGATCGACAGCGTGATGGCGAAGCCCTTGATCGCGCTTTCACCGAACTGGTTGCCGAACCAGTACAGGATCGCGCAGGTGATCAGTGTGGAGATGTTGCTGTCACGGATCGAGGACCACGCGCGTGTGAACCCGTCTTCCAGCGACGAGATGAGGTTACGGCCGACGCGTAACTCCTCCTTCATGCGCTCGAAGATGAGGATGTTCGCGTCCACGGCCATGCCGACGGAAAGCACGAACGCGGCGACTCCGGAAAGCGTGAGCGTCACAGGCAAGAGCTTGAAGACCATGAGCACGAAGCTGGTATAGACCACCAGCGCGAGGCTTGCCATGAGGCCGGGCAGCCGGTAGTAGAGGATCATGAACGCCATGATCAGCAGGAGCGCGACCTCGCCGGCGATGACGCTGTCGCGAACGGCCGTTTCGCCCAGCGTCGCGTCGACGTTCTGCTGCTGGACAACGCGCAGCGGAACCGGGAACGAGCCGATGTTGAGCAGCTTGCTCAGATTCTTTGCATCTTTGGTCGTGAGGCCTTCGACGATGCCTGAGCTGGTGAGTTTTGACTGGATCGCCGGCGCGATGATGGTAGTGTCTTCTCCGGTAATGGGCTGGCCATCGAGGAAGAACGCCATCGGGTAGTTCCGCGTAACCAAACGCTCGGTGACGCTGCCGAGGATCTGGGCACCGTCGCCGTTCATTTCAAACGCCAGTACCTGTTCGACACCAAGCTGATCTCGTGCCGTAACGAAGGTGGTGCGAAGGAAGTCGCCGGTGAGCTCCGTCTCGACGCCATCGAGATCGCCTTTCGCGGGTTGCCAGACGATGTCGTCCTCCGCATACGTCCGGACTTGCTGGTCCCAGGCCTCATACGCGATCGTCGCGCTGGCGGCGTCCGGGCCGCTGATGACGATGTTGCCCGCGTCGTCGCGCACGGGGTTGCATGACTGGGGCTCGTACGAGACCGTCGCGGTGGCGTCTGGGGAGGCCGTGCGCACCACGGCGATGTCGCCCGTGTTGTTCAGTATCGGCTCGCAGAACTGGAGTCGCGCGGTGCGGCCAACCTTGTCGATCGCCTCTTCAGCCGTGATGCCCGGCAGCTCGACGTCGAGGCGCGTGTCGCCCAGGCGACGGACCTCGGATTCGGCGATGCCGAACTCGTTGACGCGCCGCTCGATGACGTCGCGCGCACCGTCGAGTGCCGCGTCGAGGTCCGCGACCTGCACGCCTGGCTCCGGCTCGAGCACGAGGCGGGTGCCGCCGCGCAGGTCGAGCCCGAGGCTCATCTCGCGGCGCGTGATCGTCTTGAGCGTGAACTGATCGCCCGAGACGGCGGGGTATTTGAGCGTGATGCCTTTGCCCTCGGGCCAGTTGATGAAGTCCGGCAGGTAGCGGTCCGGCTCGGATGGCCAGACGGCGACGACGCAGAGCGCGGTCACCGCGATGATCGCCAGAAAGAGCAGCGTGTTCCACCACCGGCGCAGGATTAGCATGCTACGTCCCCTCCTCTGCCCTCTGGTCAGACGGCTCCGGCGCTGTCGAGATGCGCTTCAACACGGATGTCGTCAGCGCGCGGATCTCGGTGCCGTTGCCAAAATCGAGGAGGACCTCAACAGGGCCTTCCTCCGGCGTCGTAATGTCTCGTACCGTTGCGAAGAACCCGGCCGTCGTGATGATCTCGTCTCCGACGTGGAGGTCACGAATGATCTGAGAGACCTTTTCCTGCTCCTGCCGGGCGGGCCGAATGATCATGATGTAGAACGCTAGGAGGACGCCGACGATGACGATGAACGTTATCGTTGGCGGGTTCATCGCGCGCCTCCGATGGCGACGAACGTTCGCTCGGCGCGCCCGCGCGCAACGGAACGGTAACGCGCGCTGGGCGGTCCTTCGTGCAGGCGGCGCGCCAGTTCGATGGCCGCCTCGCGGCTCGTGACCTCGCCTGCCCCCTGCGCCTCCTCGATCGCGGCGAGCAGGCGGCCGACCTCCGGTCCCGGCGCGACGCCGAGCGCGGCCATGATGTCCTCGCCGGTCACGATGCGCGGGGGCTGCGCGATCGATGCGTCCTCGTCACGGCGCGCGAGCACGTGCGCGACGTAGGCGACGTGGCCGCGCCAGCTCTCGAGCGTCATGTTAGGCCCGCGCGCGGCGAGCGCGTCGGCCAGGCTGAGCACGAGGACGCTTTCGGCGGCCTCGCCGGTGTCACGGAAGAAGCGGTAGAGCGCGCGCCGGCTCGGCAGCCCTTCTTGCGAGAGCTGGCCGGGCCGGAGGTGCTCTTCGACCATCGTGGCGACGAGGTCGGTCTCGCGACGGGAGTAGCGGAAGCGTCCCAGGACGCGACGGGCGGTCTCGGCGCCGACCTCGGCGTGGCCGAAGAAGCGGATGCGTCCCGTCTCGTCCGCCGCGCGCGTCTCGGGCTTGGCAACGTCGTGCAGCAGCCCTGCGAGCTTGAGCAACGACGCACGCGAGCGGCCTTCGCTTACGTCCTGCGCGAAGTGCTCCTGCAGTGCGTGTGAGAAAGCGAGGCCGTCGCGGAAGGCGTGCCGGAGCGCGCGCTCTCGCTGGTCCGGAGGCTCGCGTTCTGAAAGCATCAGATCGAGAGCCCCGACGGTCTCGATCAGGTGATCGAAGACGTCGTAGTAGTGCTCCTTGGGCTGCGTCACGCCGCGACCGGCCGCGACCTCAGGCAGGAGCTGGTCGATCAGGCCGAGGCCGTCCATCAGGCGTATCGCGCGCGCGGCATGCGGCGTCGAAAAGCAGCGGGCCAGCTCGTCGCGCTGCCGTTCCGCCGCGGCCTGGCCGATGCGCCCTGCGTGGCGGCGCAGCGCGTCTAGGGTCGAGGCCTCGATCTCGAAGTCGAGTTGCGTCGCGATGCGGACGGCGCGCAGCAAGCGTAGCGGGTCGTCGATAAGCGCTTGCTCCGAAACGAGGCGTACCGTGCGCGCTGCCACGTCTCGCACGCCGCCGTGCGGATCGATGATGTCCGCGCCGTCCGCGAACGGCAACGCGATCGCGTCGATAGTGAAGTCACGCAACGAGAGGTCGGTCGCGATGTCGCCGCGCAGGCGTGCGATGTCGATGACGCGTATCGGACCGTCGTCGAGGACGATGCGCGCCGTGCCGCGCTCGGCGTCGAGCAGCACGTAGTGCCCTGCGAGGCGGTCGGCAAGCGCGCGCGCCAGCTCCGGCGCATCTCCGGCAACGGCGAGGTCGAGGTCGGCCAGCTCGAGGCCGAGCAGCGCGTCGCGCACCGTGCCGCCGACGACATACGCCTCGGCGTCAGCGAAGACATCTCGCGCGGCGGCGAGCAGCTCTCGTGCGGCGTCAGGCAGATCGAGCCGGCTCACGCGCCGCTCCGCGAGACGCTCGCCTCGGCTGCGCTCTCTTCCTGAGGTAGGTCTTCCAGTTTCACGAGGTCATCGATGCTGTCGAGATGGTCAACATAAAGTATGCCGTTGATGTGGTCGATCTCGTGCTCCAGCGCTTCGGCGAGGAGGTTGTCTTCCGCCTTGATGCGGATCTCCTTGCCGTCGCGATCGACGCCCTTCACCGTGACGCTCATCGAGCGCGGCACCGGAGCCTTGTAGCCGGGGACGGAGAGGCAGCCCTCATCGAGCACGCGCTCGCCGGACTTCTTGACGATCTGCGGGTTGATCAGCACGTACTGCTTCCACTGGACCTCGCGCTCCTCGTCTTCCTCACCGGCCTCCTCCTCCTCGACTTCGGGCACCTGGATGACGATGACGCGCAGCAGCACACCGACCTGGTTCGCGGCGAGTCCGACGCCTGGTGCGTCGACCATTGTCTCGATCATGTCGTCGATCAGCTTCTGGACCGACGCGTCGATCGTCTTCACCTTGCGCCCCTTCTGTCGCAGGACGGGGTCGCCGGCTAGCCGGATGGGCAGGATCGCCAAGGAGCCTCCTCGAAGTCCTTCTCGCGGGGAAGGCGGCCTTAGGGTAGCAGGGGACGCAGGAATGGGTCTAGTAGCGGTGTCTAGCGCCGGGCGGCTTCCTTGATGCGCGCGGCGCGGCCGGTGAGGCCGCGTAGGTAGTAGAGCTTGGCGCGACGCACCTTACCCTTGCGTGTGACCTCTACCTTATCGAGGCGAGGCGAGTGAACGAGGAACGTGCGCTCCACGCCGACCTCGTGGGCGATGCGGCGCACCGTGAAGTTCGTGCTGGAGCCGGCGTTGCGCTTGCGGATCACCACGCCCTCGAAGACCTGGATGCGCTCTCGCTCGCCCTCGACGACCTTGGCGTGGACGCGGACGGTGTCGCCCGGCCCGAAGTCGGCGACGTTCGGGTTCGGCTTGAGGTCGAGAACGGCTGTGCTCAGCTCCATGGCGCGAACGTCATCGTATCGGGCGAGGGGGGCTGGGGCAAGGCGGCGCGGGCACCTTCTTGCGATATACTCCTCCGCAGGCGCGCCCGCGCCTCGAAGAGTCAGCGGAGGTAGCATTTGTTGAGCTTGGCCGTCTCTCGCAACGATATGTCCTGCCCGCTGGCTGGAAAGGGAGTGGCTGACCGCTAGGCCGCATCATTTGCCGCACCTGAGCCACGGGCAAACAGCCCGTGGCCTTTTCTTTTTTCGAGGTGCGCGATGAGACTCATCCAGAACTCGACATTCCGCAATCTGTGGGCGGCGAGCACCATCTCGAACTTCGGCACGATGTTCGGGGCGCTGACGCTGACCGCCCTGATCTATCTCGACGCGTCGCCGGCGCAGATGGGGATACTGGCGGCGATGGCGAGCGTCCCGGTACTGCTGCTGGCTCTTGCCGCCGGTGTCTGGGTCGACCGCCTGCCGCGCGTTCCTGTACTGGTCGCCGCCGATCTGGGCAGGTTCGCGGTACTCCTGACGATCCCCGTCGCGGCATTCGCGGGCAGGCTGCAGATGGAGCAGCTCTACGCCGTTGCGTTCGTCTCCGGCTGCCTTGGCGTGATCTACCATGTGGCGTTTCGCGCAGTGCTGCCGGAAATTGTCCCGCGCGCGGGTCTCGTCGAGGCGAACGCCAACCTAACCATGAGCGAATCCTTCGCCGCGGGCGCCAGCCCGGCGATGGGAGGAGGCATCGCCCAGAGCGTCGGCGCGCCGGTCGCGGTCCTCGTCGATGCCGTGACCTTTCTCATTTCGGCCCTACTCATCCGGCGGATACCAACGCCTGCGAACAGCGACCGTCCACAAAGGCGCTCCGCGCTCGCCGAGGCCATCGAGGGCATCCGGGTAGTGACGCGTCAGCCAATGCTGCGTGCGGTGCTGGCGATGGTCGCGACGTACAGCTTCTTCAGCGGCTTCATCCTCACCCTGTACGGACTCTGGGTAATCGAAGGGATGGGCTTTTCGGCACTGACACTCGGCATCTTGCTCGGGTCAGGCGCAATCGGCTCGATCGTCGGCGCGCGGTTCGCCGGGCCGCTGGCGCGGCGGCTGGGCCTTGGCCCGAGCATCGTGGTGACGTACTTCGTAGCGTCTGGGCTGTCGTTTCTGACGCCGCTGGCCGGCGGGCCGGTGTGGCTCGCGTTTGCGATGCTGCTCTGCGAGCAATGCCTCGGCGACACCTTCTGGGTCGTGCACAACGTGCACGCAATGAGCCTGCGCCAGGCGATCACTCCGGACGAGCAGTTGGGTCGCGTAAACGCCGTCTTCCTCTTCGCGAGCCAGGGGCTGCGG
Source organism: Dehalococcoidia bacterium (assembly GCA_040902195.1). Taxonomy (GTDB): domain Bacteria; phylum Chloroflexota; class Dehalococcoidia; order DSTF01; family RBG-16-68-14; genus JBBDXS01. Next base: position 86,923 of record JBBDXS010000013.1, on the reverse strand, counting down.
CCGCTGGGGGCGCTCGTCGCGGGTGTCGCGGCGGGCTACATCGGTTTGCGCGGGGGGCTGCTCGTATCCTCGATCGGGATCACAGTGGCCGGACTCTGGTTGTTGTCTTCGCCGCTGTTGCGCTATCGGGAGGGCGCTCGGCGAGGGTAGGGGGCCTCGGGGCCAAGTCCCTACGGCGTCTCGCTCGCCAACTCCTCCTCCAGCCAGGCCTGCTCCTCGTCCGAGAGGCATGCCTGCGAGAGGAGGTCCGGGCGGCGCTTTGCGGTGTATACTTCCCCCGTTCGAGTCCTTAAGGCGCGAAGGAGGAAGCATGCGGGTCCTTGTACTGGCGATAGCGACCCTGACGGTGGCAATGGCTGCTTGCATGGGCGGCAACGACGGCCCAAGTGAGGACGAGGCGGCGATCTCGCAGGCGGTGGTCGCCGTGGCGGACGCGCAGAACGCGGACGATGTGGAGGCGTTTCTCGCTCTCGTAACGGACAATTACATCATCGACACGTTCAGCCCACCACCCGCCAGGGACCAGCTGCGCCAGCAGGGCCTCACGGCTGCGGGTGAGCCTCCGGTCGAGTTTTCGGATATTGAAAACTTCACCGTGTCTGATGAGGCGGCCACCGTGGAGGGATGGCAGCGTATGGCCAAGGGAGCCTCGCGAGTCGAGATCTCCCTCATAAGGGAAGGCGACGCCTGGCTGCTCGATGGGTGGAAGACGCTCAAAATAGACACGCCGGACGGCGCTACGGAGGTCGGCGTCGAGACGGTCGACAACCTGTACCGGTTCCCGAGCGATGAGAACACATTTCCAGCAGGAGATCTCGCGCTCCAGGTTGCTAACATAGGCGCGCAGGAACATAACCTCTTCCTTGTGAAGCTGCCGGAGGGCGTTTCCGTGGAGGAAGCGTACGATGTCGCCGACCCGGCGGACGTTGGAGCGGAATACAGCGGACTCTTCGGCTCCGTGCAGCCTAGATCAGCCGCCACGTGGCTGCTCGAAGGCCTCGAACCCGGCCGGTACGGCTACTTCTGTTGGGTATGGGATCCCCGCCAGGGGGCGGTCCACGCCTTGCTCGGCATGGCCGGCGAGTTCACGGTGGAGTAGAGTCGCTAGCGGGGGCGATTCTGCTACACTGGCGCTACTCTTGCATCGAGGGGCAAGCTGGTGGCACGGACAGGTCTCCTCAGGTTCTCGGTGATAGCGCTCGCCGCGATTGCGCTTGCCCTGGGCAGCGCCCCCGTCGGCGAGACCCTCGCCTACGGCGCGCCGGTGAACACCGTGGACGGCGGCGGCGCGGACGACGTCGGCGCTCATACCTCTCTGGCGCTCGACGCGAACGACTACCCCGTGATCAGCTACTACGACGTCACGAACGGCGATCTGAAGATCGCCCACTGCAACGACGCCTTTTGCGCCGGCGGGGACGAGAGCGTCACCGCGCCCGATACGGCGGACAACGTCGGGATGTACACGTCGCTGGCGCTGGATGGCGACGGCTACCCGGTCGTGGCGTACTATGACCAGACGAACGCCGCGCTGAAGGTGCTGCACTGCAACGACGCCGACTGCGCCGGGGACGACGAAAGCATCACCACGCCGGACCCGGGCGCCGGCGAAGGGGCCTATGCGTCGCTCGCGCTCGATAGCTCCGGCTATCCGGTCGTGAGCTACCACGACGAGACCAGTCGCGATCTCAAGGTGCTGCACTGCAACGACGCCGACTGCGCAGCCGGAGACGAGAGCATCACCTCGCCTGATACGGAAGCCGAGACCGGGATCTGGACGTCACTCCAGCTCGACGCGTCGGGCTATCCGGTGGTGGCTTTCTTCTCAGATGTCTTTGGATTCTACGGTGGGCTGATGATCCTGCACTGTAACGACGCGAACTGCGCCGGCGGCGACGACGATGCGACGCAGGTGCTGGGCGGCACCGGCACGTTCGGCATCGAAAACTCGTTGGAGCTGGACGCGAGCGGCAATCCGGTGGTCAGCCACTACTTTTCCGGCGGCATCTCGGAGTTCCAGTTCGCCAATCTCGTGCTGTCGCATTGCGATGATCCAGGCTGCGCCGGTATCCATGGGGGGGGCGAGAGCGCGGGTTGGGTCGGCAGGTTCTCGTCGCTGGAGTTGGACGCGTCGGGCAACCCCGTCGTCGCATACTTCGACGCCCTGAGCGACGACCTCAAGCTGATCCACTGCAACGACGCGGACTGCGCCGGCGATGACGAATCGATGATCTGGCCGGACACCGGCCCCGTGACGGGGTACGCGTCGCTGGAGCTGGACGCGGGCGGTGCTCCGGTGATCAGCTACTACGCCGATAGCAGCCTGAAGCTCTTCCGCTGCTCGACGCCCGCCTGCAACGACAAGGCGCTCGGCGGCGACAGCGACGGCGACGGCTGCACGGACGCGCAGGAGCTGGGCGCGAATGAGGACCTGGGCGGCAGGCGCAACCCGCTCAACCCGTATGATTTCTTCGATCCGGACGGCAACGGGACGGTGGACCTGTTTTTTGACATCTTCGCGGTGGCCGGGGCGTTCGGCACCCAGCCGTTCGAGGCCGGCTACGACCTTGACCTCGACCGCGGTTCGCCCTACGGCGGCGACGTCTGGGACCTCCGCAACCCGGACGGCGGGATCGATCTGTTCACGGACGTCTTCGGCATCGCGTACCAGTTCGGGCACCACTGCGTGTAGGCGTCACGCGCCCGCGAGCTCCTGCTCCAGCCAGATCCTCTCTTCGTCCGAGAGGCATGCCTGCGAGAGGAGGTCCGGGCGGCGCTTCGCGGTGCGCAAGAGGCGCTGGCGGCGTCGCCAGCGTTCGACTTCACCGTGGTGGCCCGAGAGCAGGACCTCCGGCACCGGCCAGCCTCGGAACTCCGCCGGGCGCGTGTACTGCGGGTACTCGAGCAGGCCCTTCTCGTGCGACTCCTCGTCGTGGGACGCCTCGCTACCGAGCGCGCCGGGCAGCCGCCGCACGACGGCGTCGACGACGACCATGGCGGCCAGCTCGCCGCCGGAGAGGACGTAGTCGCCGATGCTGATCTCGTCGTCCGCGAGGTGCTCGCGGATACGCTCGTCGACGCCCTCGTAGTGGCCGCAGACGAGGAGCAGCCGCGGCGTCGTAGCTAGCTCATCGACGATCGATTGGCTGAACAGACGCCCTTGCGGCGTCAGCAGCACGACGTGCGCTGGAGGCTCGGCGTGCGCCTGGACCGCCTCGACCGCGGCGAAGACGGGCTCGGGCTTGAGCAGCATGCCGGCGCCGCCGCCGTAGGGAGAGTCATCGACCTGCTTGTGGCGTCCCAGGCCCCAGTCGCGCAGGTCGTGCAGCTCGATCTGCGCGATGCCGCCTTCGACGGCGCGGGCGATGATGCTGGCGTCGAAGGGGCCCCGGAACATCTCCGGGAAGAGCGTGACGATGTCGATGCGCATGCTAGCTCTTGGGCGCGGCGTGGTCGCCGACGCGCCCGCGCAGCAGATCGACCGCGTGCGGCAGCAGATCGATGACGGCGCTCAGGTTTTCGCGCGTGCCCTTGGGGCTGCCCGGCAAGTTGACTATAAGAGTACGTCCGCGCACACCCGCGACGCCGCGCGATAACGACGCCATCGGCGTGTGCTCTGCGCCCTTCGCGCGCATCAGCTCGGCCAGGCCGGGGACGGGCCGCTCGATGACCTCTGACGTCGCTTCCGGCGTCACGTCGCGCGGCCCGAGGCCGGTGCCGCCCGTCGTCACGATCAGGTCCAGCTCGTCTGAGTCCGCCCAGCTTCGCAGCAGCGCCACGATGGCGTCTCGCTCGTCCGCGACGACCTCTCGTTTGGAGAGCGAGGCGTCGATGGTGGCGAGCAGCTCCGCGATGGCGTCGCCGCTCGTATCTGCGCGTTCCCCGCGAGCGCCTTTGTCGCTGATGGTGAGGATGGCGGCGCGAATGGGCATGGCTCATGGTACTGCAAGGAACGAGGAACGGGGAACTAGGAACAAGGGGATTGCTCGCGGAGTTTGCGAACCGAAAGGGCAGCGATCGCGGCGTGTGAGGACGGTGACTGGCTGCGGGAGGCCTGTCGCCAGAGGCGACTCTACGAGAAGGCCTCCCCTACAGACTGGCGGCGATGACTGGCCCGATACGCCTCGAACAGTCCCTGATTCCTAGTTCCCCGTTCCTGGTTCCGAAAAAACACGAGAATTGGGCTAAAGGGGGTTGACAATTGGGAAGCCCGTGATAGAATGTGGCTACTTGTGGTGAATCGTGGTGGAGAGGGCGCGAAGATGTGGAAGAGGCCTAAATCCGGGCCGCTGGTGGGAGTGACGCCCAATGCCGTTCTTTCTCGGCAGATACGAGTATGCGATGGACGTGCGGGGCCGGGTGCCGGTGCCGCCGCGCTATCGCGACCTTTTCGTGAGAGGGGCAGTGCTGAGCCAGGGGCCGGACCCCTGTCTGCGGCTTTTCACCCAGGACAGCTTCGACGAGCAGGCCTCGCTCTACACGGCGGAGCCGGCCACGGAGCGCAGCGGACGCACGACGCGCCGCTCGTTCTTCGCCCAGTCGTTCTCGGTCGAGCTCGACCGGCAGGGGCGCATCCTGATTCCGGGCGCGCTCCGGCAGTACGCAGGGCTGGAGAGCAACGCGATCGTCGTGGGTTCGGGCGAGTGGCTGGAGATCTGGGACCCGGCCCGTTTCGAATCGGAAATGGCCACGGGCGGCTAGTGCAAATGACCGATGAAGAGACGAAGCTAGAACACGAGTCCGTTATGGTGCGCGAAGTCGTCGAGGCGCTGAACGTGAAGCCGGGCGGCCGCTATGTCGACGGTACGGTAGGGGCCGGCGGCCACGCTGAGGCGATTATGGAAGCCGCCTCACCGGGCGGCCAGCTCCTCGGCATCGACAAGGACCCGGACGCCATCGAGGCCGCCCGCGAGCGTCTCGCTCGCTTCGGCGACGACGTGCGTCTGGAACAAGGCGACTACGCTGAGATGGACCGCATCTGCCGCGAGATCGACTTCGCGCCGGTGCACGGCGTGCTGCTCGACCTGGGGCTGTCGTCGCTGCAGCTCGGCCGCGCCGAACGCGGGTTTAGCTTCCAACGCGAGGGCCCGCTCGACATGCGTTTTAGCCCGGAGCAAACGCTGACGGCGGCCGACATCGTGAACGAGTACTCGGAACAAGAGCTGGCCGATCTGCTCTGGCGCTTCGGCGAAGAGCCGCGTTCGCGGCGAATCGCTAGGCGCATCGTAGAGCGGCGGCCGCTCGAGACCACGACGGCGCTGGCTAAGGCCGTCGAGGAGGCCGTAGGCGGGAGGGCTCGACGCCAATCCCACCCCGCCACCAGGACGTTTCAGGCCCTCCGGATTGCCGTCAACCAGGAACTCCTCAGCCTGGCTGACGTCCTTCCATTGGCCTACGGCCTCCTTGGTGACCTTGGCCGGCTAGGGGTCCTCAGCTACCACTCGCTGGAGGACCGCGCCGTCAAGGCGTTCGTGCAGCGGGAGTCGCGAGACTGCATCTGCCCGCCACGCCTACCGGTCTGCACTTGTGGCCACAAGGCCACGCTGCGTCCGGTCACGCGCGGCGCGCTCCGTCCCTCCGACGAGGAGGTGGCGCGCAATCCGCGCAGCCGCAGCGCGCGCCTTCGCGTCGCCGAACGCCTACCTGCATCCGCAGCGTGAGGCATGAGGGAGGGAGCCCTTGGCCGTCCTGAACCGCGCCCTGCCTCGATCTCACTCGAGGAACAAGGCAGAGGCGAGCATCGTGACCATTCGGCCCGGTTCGATCTTGCTGATCGCGGCGGTGGTTATCGTGATCATCGGGCTGCTGCAGATCATTCAGACCTCGCAGGCCACGACCCGGACGTTCGAGATACAGAAGCTGGAGCAGCAGAAGCTGCAGCTGGGCGCGGAGGTGCGAGAGCTTGAGGCTCAGGTGGCCGGGCTCTCATCGCTCCCGCGCATCCGGGCCGAATCGCAGCGTCTTGGTCTCGCGCGGCCACAATCGATTGAGGCAGTCAACGTGAACGTGGGTGTGCCGGATGAGTCCGTCGACCGGCTGCCAAGCCGCTTCGCGGCCGGCGCGGTACAGCTCCAAGAAGCCGAGACGGACTCTCCCTGGTGGCGAGACGTGATCGGGCTTCTCCCGTTCAACTAGCAACCGTCCTGACGGCCCGGCAGGGGTCGCCGGAGGGATAGAAGGATGGCCCGCCGAACCAACCGCTCCTGGCGGTTATTCCTGTTGATCACCATGCTCGCGGTCGCCTCCGGCGCCGTCGTGCTGCGATTGGTGCAGGTCCAGGTCCTCGACCACGACCACTACAAGGCCCAGGCCGCCGATGAGCACCTCGAGGAAGTCGTCGTACGCGCCCCTCGTGGCGCGATCCTCGACCGCAACGGCTATCCGCTCGCTACCAGCGTGGAGGCTTTCGATGTGTACATCGACCCGAGGAGCTGGAAGGACGACGTGACCGCGCTCAGGTCGGCGTCCGTCGTTGCGCCGCTCCTCGGGCGCGACGCCGGCGAGTTGATCACGTCGACACGCGCCCAGACCGAGGGCGTCTACGCGGCGGCCCGATCGGTCCCGGCTGCTGTCGGGCTGAAGCTGCTCGACGAGGAGCCCTCCGGCGTGAGCGTGGTCGATACCAGTAAGCGGTTCTATCCGGAAGGCGACCTGGCTTCGGTGCTGCTCGGCTTCCTCGGCCGCGACCAAACCGGCCTGGCCGGGATCGAGTCTGACTTCGATCTGGAGCTGGGCGGCCAACCAGGCCTGCTCTACTTCGAACGAGACGCCGTCGGTAATCCGCTGCCGTTCGGCAGGCGCGTCGCCGACAAGCCTGTGCCGGGCGGCGACGTGCAGCTCACCATCGACCGCTACATCCAGCGCCTCGTGGAAGAGAAGCTGGACGCGGAGATCCAGAGGCACGAGGCATCGGGTGGCACGATCCTGGTGATGGACCCCTTCACGGGCGAGGTCCTGGCGTTGGCGAGCCGGCCCAGCTTCCAGCTCAGCAAGCTCAACTTCGACGACCCGGGGCAGGCAGACCTCTTCCGCAACCGGGCCGTCACGGACGTGTATTCGCCAGGCTCCGTCATGAAGACGATCACGATGTCGATGGCGATCGACCTGGGCCTCGTCTCGCCCGGCACGACGTACTTCGATAGCGGTGAGGCGCTGGTCGAGGGTGGCGAGTCGATCAAGAACTGGGACTTCAGCGCCCACGGCACGACGACGATGACGCAGGTGCTCCAGTACAGCCTGAATACGGGGGCGGTCTGGGTGAGCCGTCAGGTCGGGGCGGACCGCTTCTACGACTACATGGCGCGCTTCGGCTTCGGCACAAAGACAGACATCGGCTTGGGCGGCGAGCCGGACGGCCTGATCAGGACGAACCAGGAAGATAGTTGGTATCCCGTCGACCTGGCGACGAACAGCTTCGGACAGGGCATTTCCGTGACGCCGCTCCAGATGGTGACGGCCGTCTCCTCCCTTGTGAACGGCGGACTGCTCATGCGACCCTATGTCGTGAAGGAGCTGAACGGGCCGGACGGCCAACGCGTCTTCGACCCGGTCGCCGTGCGGCGAACGGTCTCTGAGGAGACTTCGCAGACGCTGGTGCAGATGATGAACGCCGTCGTCGACGGCATGCCCGACCACCCGGCGCAGGTGGCGGGCTACCACATCGGCGGGAAGAGCGGCACGACGACGTTCGAGGACCGTCCGTACAGCATCGCGTCGTTTATCGGCTTCGCGCCGGTCGAGCAGCCCCGTTTCGTGATGCTGGTCAAGATCGACGAGCCGAAAGACGACCCGCTTGGCGGACGCGTCTCGGCGCCGATCTTCGGCGCGCTGGCCCCGCAGATCCTTTCGTACCTCGGCGCGCGCCCGGACGACGCGGCGCTGGTGGAAGGAAACTGATGATCGGTACGCCGGAGATCGTCGAGAGCCTGGGCTCGCTGCTGCGCGATACGCGCGCGGTGGGCAACGAGCGCTTCCGGCGCGTCGTGATCGATTCGCGCGCGTGCGGCCGGGGCGACCTGTTCGTCGCGCTGCGCGGCGAACGCTCCGATGGCCAGCTCTACGCGGCTGGCGCCGCAGCGAATGGCGCGCGCGGACTCCTGGTGCGGGAACTCCCCGAAGGGCTGCCGGACGGCGTCGCGGTCTTCCTAGTGGACGATACGCTCGCGGCGCTCCAGCGGCTCGCGGCAGGCCGGCGCAACCGGCGGCACGCGAAGGTCATCGGCATCACGGGCAGCGTCGGCAAGACCACGACGAAGGAGATTACCGCCGCGGTGCTCGGCACGCGCTATCCCGTCCTGAAGAACGAGGCGAACTACAACAACGAGATCGGCCTGCCGCTCACGCTCCTGCGGCTAACCGCTCGGCACCGGCGTGCCGTGCTGGAGATGGGCATGTACGCCCAGGGCGAGATACGGACGCTCTGCGAGATCGCCCGGCCGGAGGTGGGCGTCGTGACGAACATCGGCCCGTCGCACCTCGAGCGGCTGGGCAGCCTGGAGGCGATCGCCGCGGCGAAGTCGGAGCTGCCCGAGAGCCTGCCTCCACAGGGCTTCGCCATCTTCAACGCGGATGACCCGCTCGTGCTCGCGATGGCGGGACGTACGCGGGCGCATCCGCTCACCTACGGAACGTCGAGCGAGGCGGACGTGCGCGCGAGCGATGTCGAGAGCCGCGGGCTCGATGGCGTCTCGTTCCGGCTGCACTGGCGCAGCGAGAGCGCCGAGGTGAAGACGGCGCTCCCGGGCCGCCACATCGTCTCGAACGCGCTGGCGGCAGCGGCCGTCGCGCTTGCGGACGGGATGGCGCTGCCGGACGTCGCGAAGGCGCTCGGTTCGGCTCGCGTGCCGCTTCGCTTGCAGGTGTATCGCGGCAAAGGCGGCTGCACGATCCTCGACGACACGTACAACGCCAGCCCGGCCTCGATGGCCGCCGCGCTCGACCTGCTCGCCGAGATCCCGGGACGGCGTATCGCCGTGCTGGGTGATATGCGCGAGCTTGGGCCGGAGGAGCGGGAAGGGCACCTTGCTGTTGGCCGCCGCGCGGCAGAGACGGCGGACGTGATCCACGCCGTCGGCGCGCTGGGCGAGCTTGTCGTGCAGGCCGCTCGCGCGGGAGGCCATCGCGCGGTGTACCACCACGACACGAAGGAAGACGCGGTCGCGGCGCTGGTCGCTGACCTGCGGCCGGACGACGTCGTGCTGCTGAAGGCGTCTCGCGCCATGGCGTTCGAGACGTTGCTCGATTCGCTGAAGGAGTGACATGGTCCGAGCGCTCGTAATCGGCTCCGCCGCCGCGCTCGTCGCCACGATCGCGGGCGCGTACTTCGTGCCCACGCTACAGCGCATGGGCATCGGCAAGGCGATCAGCGAGGAGGGGCCGCAGTCGCACCAGGCGAAGGCCGGCACGCCGACGATGGGCGGTCTGCTGGTCCTGGCGGTCGTGGCCGTGATGACCGTGCCGACGAACCTGTTCGGCCACCCGGAGGTATTGCTGCCGCTCGGGATCATGGCCGCCGCTGCCGCTGTCGGCTTCGCGGACGACCTGCTTACGCTCCAGGGACGCGAACGCATCGGCGGGCACGAGCGAAGCGGCCTGGTAGTCAAGGCGCTGCTTGGCGCAGGGCTGGGGCTCGTCGCCGGACTGGTCGTGTACTACTCGCTCGACATCAACTACGTATTCGTGCCGCATTACGGCGCGTACGACTGGGGCGTGGTGGCCATCGTTATCGCGTCTGTTCTCGTTGTCGCCGCCACGACAAGCTCCGTGGCGATATCGGACGGCCTCGACGGGCTGCTGGGCGGGCTGCTGGTCTTCGCCTTCAGCGCTTACGGGCTGATCGCCGCGACGCAAGGCCAGGGATACCTGTCGGTCTTCTGCTTTACGGTCGTGGGCGCCTTGATCGGGTTCCTCTGGTTCAACGCGCACCCGGCCCGCGTGTTCCTGGGCGAGTCGGGCGCGCTGCCGCTGGGCGCCGCGCTCGCGACGGTAGCGCTGATGACGGGCTGGTGGCTGCTGCTGCCAGTGATCGGCGTCGTCTTCGTCGCTGAGATGGCGGCGGACCTGATCCAGATCGGCTCGTTCCAACTACGGGGCAAGCGGGTTCTCAAGATGGCGCCGCTCCATCACCACTTCGAGCTGAGCGGGTGGCAAGAAACGCAGGTAGTGACACGATTTTGGCTGGTGGGGCTGGTAGGGGCGTTTCTAGGCGTCGCGCTGGCCTTGACAGATTAGTGTGTAAGTGCTATGACACTTGATCGAGAGTTCCTGGTGGGTAAACGAGTGACGGTCCTCGGGCTGGGCATCGAGGGAACCGATTTGGTGCGCTACCTAGCGTCCCACGGTGCCGTTGTAACCGTCTCCGATACCAAGTCGCCGGAGGCGCTCTCTGCCCGTATCCGCCAGATCGAAGACCTCCCGGTCCAATTCTCGCTCGGAGAGCATCGCATCGAGGACATCGCGTCGGCTGACATGGTGTTCGTATCGCAGGGCATCCCGCAGACGCTGCCGGCGCTCGAGGAAGCCCGCACACGGGGCGTCGCTGTCAGCTCGATGACCAAGCTGTTCCTGGAGCTCTGCCCGGCGCCCGTGATCGGCATCACGGGCAGTAGTGGCAAGACGACGACGACAGCGCTCGTCGACGCAATGTTCACGGCGGCGGGACGCAAGCACGTCGTGGGCGGAAACATCGGCGTGGGGTTGCTCGGGCTGCTAGATGACATAACGTCGGATATGTGGGTGGTGCTTGAGATGAGCCACACGCAGCTCGAGACGGCGGAGCGCAGCCCGCACATCGCCTGCGTCACGAACGTCACACCGAACCACCTGGACCGCTATAGCTGGGACGAGTACCTGGCGCTGAAGCTGAACATCATCCAGTACCAGTCGAAAGACGACTTCGCGATCCTGAACCTGGAGGACGAAGTCGCCTCGACGTTCTCGACGGAGGCGCCGGGGCACGTCGCCTGGTTCAGCAGCCGCCGCGCGCCGAGCGGCAGCGGCTCGTTCGTACGCGAAGGCTCGGTCTTCTGGCGACAGGGCTCTGTAGAGACGCGTGTTCTGGGACTCGATGAGATCCCGCTTCGAGGCGCGCACAACGTCGAGAACGTGCTCGCCGCGGTTGCGATCGCCGGCGTCGTGGGCCTCGACTTCAGCGCCGTCGCGCAGGCGGTACGCACGTTCGAGACCGTTCCGCACCGGCTCGAGCTGGCCGGCGAGATAGACGGCGCGACCTACTACAACGACAGCATCGCGACGACGCCGGAGCGCACGCTAGCGGGCCTCCGCTCATTCAACGAGCCTATCGTTCTGCTGCTGGGCGGGCGCGAGAAGAACCTGCCACTCGAGGACTTCGCCCAGGAGGTCGTCGAGCGTTGCCGGACGGTGATCTGCTTCGGCGAGGCGGGCCCGCTGCTGGAGGAGGCGCTTCGCTACGCGGCGGCAGGCACGGAAGAACCCGAGATCACGGTGGTCGACACGATGGCGAATGCCGTCGAGGTGGCCGCGGGCCGCGCGCGGGCCGGAGACGTCGTGCTCCTGTCGCCCGCCTGCGCGAGCTACGACGCCTACGACAACTTCGAGCAGCGTGGCGACGAATTTCGACGGATCGTACAGGACATGTCGGCCAAGGGAGGGACGGAGCCATCGCGGTCGCACAGTCGCGCAGGGCAGCGGTAGCGGCAGGACAGCCCGACTACCTGATCCTCGGCCTCGTCGTGGGGCTGGTGGTGCTCGGGTTGCTCATGGTCTACAGCTCCAGCTTCGCGCTGGGGCTTCAGGCTTTTGGCGATGCGAACTACTTCGTCGCGCGCCAGGCCGGCTTCGCCGTGCTCGGCCTTGGCCTGATGCTGATCCTGATGCGGATCGACTATATGTGGCTGCGCAGCATCAGCCCGTTGCTGATGCTCGTCGCGATCGTGGCGCTGGTGGCTGTGCTGGTGCCCGGCCTGGGCGTAACGCGTTACGGCGCGCAGCGCTGGATCGAGGTCGGGCCGGTGCCCCCGCTCCAGCCAAGCGAGTTCGCGAAGCTGGCGCTGATCATCTACGTCTCGGCCTGGCTGTCGAGCAAGGGCGATGACGTGCAGAGCTTCGCGCTGGGGTTCGTCCCGTTCGTGATGATGGTCGGCGTGGTCGCAGGCCTCGTCCTGCTGGAGCCCGACACGGGCACCGCGGCCGTCATCGTGCTGGTGACCGTGACGCTCTTCTTCATCGCCGGCGCCTCGCTCACGCATCTGGCAGCGCTGGTAGGCATTGGTGGCGTGGCGGCGTTCATGCTGATCCTGACGGCAAGCTATCGTGCCGACCGCATCTTCGCGTTCGTCAAAGCGGAGGACGACCCGGCTGGCGTCGGGTTCCACACGCTGCAGATGCTGATCGCGCTCGGGAGCGGCGGCATTACGGGGCTGGGCCTGGGCGCGAGCCGGCAAAAGTTCTTCTACATTCCGGGCTCGCACACGGACGGCATCTTCGCTGTCGTGGGCGAAGAGCTTGGCTTCATCGGACTCATGGGCGTCATGATCCTGTTCGGCGTCCTCATCTATCGCGGCTTCCGCGTCGTGCTCGGCGCGCGCGACCAGTTCGGCTCGCTGCTGGCAACGGGCATCGTCTGCTGGATCGCCTACCAGGCGCTGATTAACGTTGGCGGCGTGACGAGAACGATACCGCTCACCGGCATCCCGATGCCCTTCCTGAGCTATGGGGGCTCCGCGCTGGCGTCGTTGCTGGCGGCAATCGGCATCCTGCTTAGCATCTCGCGCCGGTCGGCGAATCCGGCGGGCGTCGAAAAGCCCGAACGAAAGCCTGCGCGAGCAACCGCGCAGCGAGGAGTGAGGTGAGGGTGGTCCTTTCTGGAGGCGGCACCGGCGGTCACATCTACCCGGGCCTGGCAGTCGCCCAGGCTCTACGGAAAGAGACCTCGCCGGAGCTACTCTACATAGGAGTGCGTGGGCGCATGGACGAGACGATCGTCGGCGCGGCAGGCCTGCCGCTCGAGACCGTTCGCGCGGCGCCGCTACGCGTCGGATCGCCGCTGGCCATGCTGCGCAACGGCGTCTCGCTCGCCGCAGGCGTGATCGAGTCGTGGCGGATCCTTGGTCGATTCCGCCCCGACGCCGTGTTCGCGACGGGCGGCTACGCGAGCGTGCCGGTCGGCGTGGCCGCGCGGCTGCGCCGCCTGCCGCTGCTCGTCTACCTGCCTGACGTTAACCCGGGCTGGGCCGTTCGCCTGCTCTCGCGCGTGGCGACACGCATCGCCGCGACATCGGAGCGCTCGCTGGCCGCGCTGCCGAAGGACAAAGCTCTTGCGACGGGCTATCCCGTGCGCGAGGAGTTCTGGACAACATCGAAGGCCGGCGCGCGCGCGAAGCTCGGCCTGCCTCAGGACGAGCCGGTGCTGCTCGTGACGGGTGCCAGCCAGGGCGCGCGGCGGCTGAACGACGCCGTCGCCGGCCAGCTCGATGGGTTGCTGGCACTCTGCCACGTCGTGCACCTCACGGGACGCGCGGACGAACAGAAGGCTATCGGCCGGCGCGAAGCGCTGCCCGAAGCGCAGCGAGCGCGCTACCACGTCCACGGCTATCTCGATGCCATCGCCGACGCGATGGCGGCAGCGGACCTGGCCGTTATGCGCTCCGGCGCGTCGGTGCTGGGCGAGCTGCCCGCGGCCGGGCTGCCGGCGGTCCTCGTGCCGGGCGTCTACGAAGGCGGCTACGACCAGCGCGCGAACGCACGCTACCTCGCGGAGCAGGGTGCCGCGGTCGTGCGGGAGAACGAGGAGCTATCGAAGCTGACGGACGTGGTGCGCGAGCTGCTCTCGGACAGCGAACGCCTGCGCTCGATGAGCGCGGCGGCGCGCCGTCTCGCGCGCCCCGACGCGGCGCGAACGATCGCGAAGATGCTTACGGAGATGGCAGCGTGACGCAGGAAACACGACGCAGCATCCCGGAGCGCGTCCACCTCGTGGGCGTAGGCGGGATGCACCTGTCGGGCATTGCGCGCATTCTGGCAGCCTGGGGACACAAGGTTACGGGTTCGGACATGCGCATGTCGCCTTTGACCGACGCGCTTGCCGCCGCAGGCGTGACGATCCTAGAAGGCCACCGCGCCGAGAACGTCGGCGACGCGCAGCTCGTCGTGACCACGTCGGCGGCCAAAGACAACAACCCGGAGCTGGTCGAAGCGCGCCGGCGCGGCATCCCCGTCGTCAAGCGCGCCGAGTTCATCGCGAAGCTGATGGAGGGCAAGTTCTCGGTCTGCGTGGCCGGTACGCATGGCAAGACGACCACGACGGGCCTCATCGCATCGATGCTGGTGCGCGCCGGACGCTTCCCGACGTATCTGGTGGGCGGCGAGGTGCGCGACCTGGGCACGAACGCGGCGCCCGGCGACGGCGACGAGATCGTCGTCGAAGCGGACGAGTTCGACCGCGCGTTCCTCGAATACGAGCCGGACCTGGCCGTCCTCACGAACGTGGAGCCGGACCACCTGGATATCTACGGTACGTATGAGGAGCTAGCCGCGACGTTCGCGCAGTTCATTTCGCAGGTGAAGGCGGGCGGCAAGCTGATCGCCTGCGCTGACAGCCCGAAGCTGCGCGAGCTCCTCGATTCGACGGCGCTGCGCGCGCAGGTCGAGACGTACGCGCTCGATCGCGAGGCGGACTGGACAGCGCGCGGCATCGAGCAGTCGCCGAACGGAACACAGACGTTTACGGTCCTGCACAGACGCGAGGAAGTCGGCAGCTTCAACGTGCGGCTGGCGGGGCGGCACATGGTCGCGAACGCGCTCGCTGCGATCGCGGCGGGCATCGCGCTCGACGTGCCGCTCGATGTCGTTCGCGACGCGCTCGCGTCGTATCAGGGCGCGCGGCGGCGCTTCGAGCTGGCCGGTGAGGTTGGCGGTGTGACCATAATGGACGATTACGCCCACCATCCGACCGAGGTCGAGGCGACGGTCGCGGCGGCGCGAGAGCGTTTCCCCGGCCGGCGGCTCGTCGCGCTGTTTCAGCCGCACACCTACAGCCGCACGAAGTACCTGCTCGATGGCTTCCGGACGTGCTTCCGCGGCCTCGATGAGCTGCTCGTGCTCGAGACGTACGCCGCGCGCGAGCCGGAATCGGCGGGCATGGACGCGCAGCAGCTTTCGATGAACATCGAGGAGCCGCGCGCGCGCTACGTCGCCTCGTTCGAAGAGGCGGCGGAGGCGGCGGTCGCGCTGCTGCGCCCGGGCGACGTCTTCTTCACGATCGGCGCGGGCGATGTCGACCAGGTGGGGCCGATGGTGCTGGAAGGGCTGCGCCGTGCAGGTTCGCAGGTTCAGAGGTCCAGAGGTTCAGCGAAGCTCGTCTCAGCGCTCGAAGCCATCGCAGACGTCCGTCTCGAAGAGCCGCTCTCGCGCCACACGACGTTCGGCGTAGGCGGCCCGGCCGACATCTACGTTGTTGCGAACGACGGCGACCAGCTCGCGCGGATCATTCTGGCCTGCCGCGAGCACAACGCGCCGGTCTTCTTGCTCGGGTCTGGCAGCAACATTGTCGTCGGCGACGGCGGCATCAGGGGCGTTGTCATCGAGAACCGCGCGCGCGCCGTCACGGGCCCGGAGCAGGACGCAAGCGGCGGCCTGCGCTTTCGCGCGGAGTCCGGCGCCAGCTTCGCGGGGGTAGCGCGCTCGCTCGCGCGCAGGGGCTACGCCGGCCTTGAATGGGCGAGCGGCATCCCCGGCACGCTGGGCGGCGCTGTTGTCTACAACGCGGGCGCGTACGGCGGCTGTCTGGCCGACGTCCTGCGCTCGATCACGATCGTGAACGGCACGGGCGCGGCGAAAGACCTGCCTGCCGAGGAGCTCGGGCTTGTCTACAGAGGGAGCGCGTTCACAACGGGCCAGTTCCGCGAACGCGCCGTCATCGCGGCCGAGTTCGTCCTCTGGCAGGGCGACGCCGAGGCGCTGATGGAGCGCGTTCAGGAGCTCGACGGCAAGCGGCTGCGGGCGCAACCGCGCGGCCGCAACGCCGGCTCGATCTTCAAAAACCCGCCGGACCACCCGGCCTGGAAGCTCATCGATGACGTCGGGCTGCGCGGCCATCGCATCGGCGGCGCGCAGATCTCCGATAGGCACTGCAACTTCTTCATCAACGCAGGCGGAGCGCGCGGCTCCGAGGTGAAGGCGCTGATCGACCTGGCACGGCAGCGCGTGCGCGACCGCTTCGGCATCGAGCTGGAGCTAGAGGTCGGGCTCGTGGGCGAGGGCTTCGATGGCTGATCGACTGCGCCTCGGCTTCATCTTCGGCGGCCAGTCGGGCGAGCACGAGGTCTCTGTCGTCTCCGCGCAGTCCGCGATGGCGGCGGCGCAGGAGCGCTTCGACGTGGTGCCGATCGGCGTGACCAGGACGGGGGCGTGGCTTACGCCGGACGAGACGCAGCGGCAGCTCGATCGCGCGGACGAGCCGTTCCACAAGACGCTCGAGCTGGAAGGAGCGCCAGGCCTGCTTTCGCGGCCGGAGGCGCTCGCCGCGCTGCGCGAGATCGACGTGGCGTTCCCGCTCATCCACGGCACGTCCGGCGAGGACGGCACCCTGCAGGGGCTGCTTGAGCTGGCGGGCGTGCCCTACGTGGGCGCAGGCGTGGCCGCGAGTGCGATCGGGATGGACAAGGCGCTGATGAAGCGCATCTTCCGCCAGGCCGGCCTCAACGTCGTCGAGCACGTCGTCTTCCGTTCGACCCAGTACCGAAACGACCGCGAGGAGCTCGAACGCACGGTGGACGAATCGATTGGTTATCCGGCGTTCGTGAAGCCCGCGAACGGCGGGAGCAGCGTCGGCATCTCGAAAGTGCGTTCGCGAGAAGGTCTCGGTCAGGCGCTCTGCCTCGCGTTCCGCTACGACCGCAAGGTCGTCATCGAACGCGGGATCGAGGCGCGCGAAGTCGAGTGCGCGGTGCTTGGCAACGACGATCCCGAGGCGTCGCCTCTGGGCGAGATCAGCTACACCCGCGAGTTCTACGACTATGAGGCAAAGTACCTGGATGCGAACACGAAGCTGATCATCCCGGCCGACGTGCCGGAAGAGACGGCCCGTCGCATCCAGGACCTTGCTGTGCGCGGCTATCGCGCCATCGATTGCGCCGGCATGGGCCGGATGGACTTCTTCCTCACCGGCGACGGCGAAGTCTACATCGAAGAGGTGAACACGGTGCCGGGCTTCACGCCGGGCAGCATGTATGCGCTCCTCTGGCAGCAGGGCGGCCTGAGCTACCCGGACCTCATCGCAAAGCTGGTCGACCTGGCGCAGGAGCGGCATAAGGAGCAGCGCCGTGGATAGCAAGCGCGCCGCGATGCGGCCGGGCTATCGATGGCAGCCGAAGCTAATCGAGCGCGGCCCGAAGGAGCGTCGCAGCGCCGGACGGCGCAAGCTCTCGATGCCGAAGCTGCGGATCGAGATGCCCTATCTAGCCGCGTACTGGCGGCAGGTCGCGATTGCGGTCGTCGTCGCGTGCGCTCTCGGCGCGGGGAGCTGGTGGCTCTACCATTCGCCGCTGCTCGCGATCGGCTCCGTCAGCGTGGAAGGCAACTACTTGTACACGCCACAGCAAGTGCGCGAATTTGCCGCGCTCAGCGGACAGAGCCTGATCCGGCCCGACTTCGGCGCTGCGGAGCAGCGGCTGCTGGCGCAGCCCATGGTGAAGGAGGCGCACGTGAGCCGAGACTGGCCGCGAAGCGTGAAGGTCACGATCGTCGAGCGTGCGCCGTGGGGCATCTGGCAGGTAGGCGACCAGCGCTTCGTCATCGACGCCGAGGGCGTCGTGCTGGACCTGCCCGTGCTCGAGGGCTTGCCCGTAATCGCCCAGACCGACGTGTCGCAAGCGCCGGCCCAGGGGCAGCAGGTCGATCTCGGCGCGGTCAGCGTCGCGACGCGTCTCGTCTCGACGGCCCAGCCGACGCTGGGGCGGAGCGTCGTCGGGCTGGAGTTCTCGCAGGCGCGAGGCCTCATCGTGGTGTTCGACGGCAACCTGCGCGTCACGTTCGGCGATGCGCAGGACTACGACTACAAGGTGGCAGCGCTCTTCGAGGTGCTTCAGCGCGCGTCCGCGGAGGGACGCACGCTCACAAGCGTCGACCTGCGCTTCGGCGATCGGGTGGCGGCGCAGTGAGAAACGAACGAAAGCGCCTGTCGCGTAGGGACGCGCGGGCAGGAAAGGAGGTGCGGCCATGAGAGGTGGCGTTTTGGCCTCCATTGATATCGGCACCACGAAGGTGTCGACGGTCGTAGCTGAGATGCTGGCCGAGCAGCCGCTGCGCATCCTCGGCGTCGGTATCGCGAAGGCGCGCGGCCTCAACCGGGGGATGGTCGAGAACCTGCGCGACGCGTCGGAGTCGATCCGGACGTCCGTTGAGCAGGCGGAAAGATCGAGCGGCACGCGCATCCTGTCGGCGCACGTGAGTATCACGGGCCCCCACCTGGCCTGCACGAACAACCGCGGCATCGTGGCGATTCCGGACCGGGAGCGTCCGATCAGCCAGGATGACGTTGCGCGCGTGCTGGACGGATCGCGCATCGTCAGCATCCCGACAAACAGGGAGATTATCCACGCCATCCCGCGCTACTTCGTCGTCGATGGGCAGGACCACGTGACGGACCCCGTTGGCATGTACGGCCAGCGCCTTGACGTCGAGACGCACATCATCAGCGGCCTGAGCACCGTCCTCCAGAACCAGACCAAGTGCATCGAGAGCGCCGGCGTGCAGGTCGAGAGCCTGATAGCCGCGCCGCTCGCGAGCGCGGAGGCTGTGCTCGACGATGAGGAGAAGCGTCAGGGCGTGATGATGGTCGACATTGGCGGCGGCACAACCGATATCGCGATTTTCGTCGACGGGAGCATCCTCCACACGCAGGTGCTGCCGGTGGGCGGCAATCACATCACCCGAGACCTGGTCATCGGGCTGCGCTGCCCGTATCAGGTCGCCGAAGACGCGAAGGAGCTCTTCGGCCACGCGCTGCCGAGCGCGCTCGACGCCGAGGAGATGGTCGAGCTCGAGGTCTTCGGCGCGGAAGGGCGGAGGTCCTTCGAGCGACGGCGTATCGCTGAGATTATTCAGGCCCGCGTTGAAGAGCTGTGCGAGATGATGATGCGCGAGGTGCGTCGCTCCGTCCACGATGACATCCTCTCGGCCGGGCTGGTGCTGACGGGAGGCACGGCGAACCTGGCGGGCATCGCCTCGCTCGCGGAGCAGGTGACCGGGTTGCCGGCGCGCGTCGGTACGCCGCACAACCTGCAGGGCCTGACGGATACGCTTTGTGACCCTGCCTACGCGTCGAGTGTGGGCGTTCTGCAATGGGGCGTCGGTGAGTTCGAAGCCGGCATGTGGCATTCGCGCCAGCGTTCGTCGTTCTCGCTAGGAGGAGACTTCTGGGAGCGGCTAACGCGTTGGGCGCGCGTGTTGCTTCCGGGATAAGGAGGTAGCGTGTCGCAATTGCCGGACACTGAGGAACCGTTCGGTCTCCTAGCAGGCCAGCAGCCCGTCTTACCGGGCATGGTCCCCGAGCCCGAGTATTACGAACCGGAGCCGGAGCCGGAACCCGAGCCGCCCCCCATCGACCGCATCGAAGGACATGACGCCTCCGCACCGGAGGTGGCCAAGCAGGAAGCGAGAGGGCCAGCGCGCCCCGCCATCCCCCGGCGCTCGGTCAGCCGGGGAATCAAAAGGAAGGAGACCGGTATGAGCCCAGGGATGAGCGGACTTCCGCCGATTAAAGTCGTTGGCGTAGGCGGAGGCGGCTGCAACGCCGTGAACCGCATGATCGCGGAAGAAGTGCCGGGTGTGCAATTCGTCGCGATCAACACGGATGGCCAGGCCCTCGCGCGGAGCGACGCGCCGACCCGCATTCGCATCGGCGAGAAGCTGACGAAAGGCCTCGGCGCGGGCAGCGACCCGGCAAAAGGCCAGCGCGCGGCCGAGGAAAGCAGGGACGAGATCCTTGATGCCGTCCGCGGCGCCGCGATGGTCTTCATCACGGCCGGCATGGGCGGCGGCACCGGGACGGGCGCCGCGCCTCTTGTCGCCGAAGCGGCGCACGAGATTGGGGCGTTGACCGTCGCTGTCGTAACCAAGCCGTTCGCCTTCGAGGGGACGAAACGCCGGCAGCAGGCCGAGGAAGGCATCGCCGAGCTGCGCGAGCGCGTCGATACGCTGATCGTCATTCCGAACGACCGCCTGCTTGAGATCTGCACGCCGGACGTGACGGTGGAGGAGGGCTTCCGCACAGCCGATGACGTCCTGCGCCAGGGTATCCAGGGCATCTCCGACCTGATCACGCTGCCAGGCGAGATTAACCTCGACTTCGCCGACGTGCGCCGCATCATGGAGGACGCGGGCCCCGCGCTGCTCGCCATTGGACGGGCGAGCGGGCAGGACCGCGCCGTCGCGGCCGCTCGCGAGGCCGTCTCGAGCCCGCTGCTGGACGTGACGATCGACGGCGCGACGGGCGTGCTGTTCAACGTGACTGGGGCGCGCAACCTGGGATTACACGAGCTGCACGCGGCCGCCCGTGTCATCTCTGAGTTCGTCTCGCCGGATGCCGAGATTATCTTCGGGACGGCTATCGACCCCAGCATGGGCGACGAGATCAAGGTGACGGTCATCGCGACCGGCTTCCCGATGGGCCCGCGCGCCATGAGCGCAAGTTCTGCGGAAGCCATCGAGGAGCTGGAGAAGATCGAGAGGATGGATTCCGTCCAGCGCTTCGACGCGGACGCGATCCCGAATCCAACCGATACGGAGCTCCCCGCCTTCCTCCGGCGCACCGTGGTGTCGCGCTAGGAAGCGGTGTAGCCATCCTTCGCGAAAGGAGGTGGGCTGTCTAGCTGTTGCCTGGCCCCATCGAGTCGCAGGACTCCGGGGCGATACACAGAGCCTGCGGGCGGCGAAAGGGAGATGGCGCCGCTCGCAGGCTTGTTCATTTGTAAGCCGGGATGTCACGCCTTGTTATGAAATCCCAAGGGCGGCCAAACGGCCGCCCTTGGGATTCGTGTGGCTATCTATCAACCGATGCAGGGGCCGTAGGGCTCGTTTACGAGCCGCTCCTTGCCCGTGAGATGGACTCCGCCCAGCAGCCTGTCCGCCAGTGGCGTCGATGGCTTGAAGTTGTATTCGATCTGGACCTCTAGCGCGTCACACTGGTCGCCTGCGACGCCCTCATTGGCCGGGTTGGCGTAGGCGGGATAGTCCCAGCTACGCACCGTGACCTGCAGCTCCGTACTGGAGTTGGTGAGGCTCTTCGCCTGTTGGGAGGCCCAGTACTTGATGCAGACAAGCCGGTCATCAGCGGCGGGCGGGCAGTCGGTGCGCCCGGTAACGCCGTAGCGAGCGCCCTCGCGCGCGGCGCCCTGGATGGTGACCCAGGCGTTGTAGAGCCGGGCGACATCGACGAAGCCGAAGATCAGGATGACCAGGATCGGCGCCACCACGGCGAACTCGACCAGCGCCTGGCCTCGTTGGGAACGTTGGCGTTTTCGCATCATTCGCTCGCTTACTCGATAAGCCTGAAGGCGATTTGGCGCGCGATCTGGCCGAAGATCGCCGGCAGGTCGCTCGCTGACGGGACTTCGATGTAGTGGTCGTTTGTCCCAGTCGCCGATGTGGCGATGCACTTGAGCAGGTTGCGGTCGGCGGTGTTGTCGTGGGTCCCGCCTCCGACGATCGACGTGTCGCAAGCGGCGCTGCTGCTCGAGCCGCAGACGCCGAATCCGACAACATAGACCTCAACGCCGGCGGCCTCCATTGCGTCTGCCATGGCGAGGGTCTTGACGTCGAGCTCGCGCTCACGCGTCTGGGCGTTGGCGCAGCCTGAGCCAGTGTTGCTATCCGAGTTCTGAGGCGACGTGTTGGGGCGGCAGGCCATCGGCGGCTCGCCGTTCCCGAAGGACTGGCCGGCGTTATAGGTGTTGTCACCATCGGAAAGCACGACGACGTAGCTGCGGGTGTCCGCCGTGGTATGCGCGTTTGGGCCGAAGACGTACTCGTTCGACTTCCAGAGGCCGAGGCAGACGTTCGTGCCGCTCCCGCCGGTGCCATCGACAGCCTGGATTTTCGACTGGATCAGGGCTTCGTCAGATGTGAGCTCAATGAGCCAGCTCGTCGGCACGCAGGTCGACGCGGTCCGGGGCGGGTTGTAGCAGCCTCGATACGGCGTTACGCCGACGAGGGTGTCGCCCTGGACGGCAGCGCTGCCGAGCAGAATGTCCGCGAAGAAGACCGAAGCGTCCTTGGCCTCCTTGATCGGACAGCCCGGGTTGTTCATCGCGCCGTTGCAAGGCGAGTCTCCCATCGAGCCGGTGGAGTCGAGGGCGAGGACGGCATCGACCGCGATCTGGCCGAAGCCGGCGGCCGCCGTCGCGTCGATATCGACCTGGCCGAAGCCGAAGATGCTCATGAAATTCATGTCGACGCTGCGCGTGCCCTTGACGCGGATCTGGTAGTCCTGCGACGTGGGTGGGAAGGTGGCGCTGGCGTCGGGCTGATTGGTGTTCAGATACGCGTTCGCGCGCGCCTGGGCGGCGGCCTGGTCGGGCAGATCGACGACGCCCGCGAGCGCGGCCGAGTCGACAGCGCGGCTCAGCTCCGCCTTCGCGACATACAGCCGGCCAAGATCGATGGCGAGTCCGATCAGTCCGATAAAGGCGACGAGCAGGAGCGCCATGATCGGTAGGACTTGCCCCCGATGCCCGGTCAGAAGGTGACGTATGAGACGCATATCAGCTCCTCGTGGCTAGCCGCCCGGCAGGACGCGCATCGTCGTCTCGCTACACATGTAGAAGCTGTCCGGCATCACGAGCGGGACATGAAGCATGAGGCTGCGGTCGGTGCAGACGCGCACCGTGATAGCGTCCACGCCATCGCTCGTGCCGTGCTGGATCGTGATGTCACCGGCATCGACCGGGTCTCGGAGGTTCTCGGTCTCACGCAGGACGAGGTTGACGATATCGCTGTCGCTCCCGACGTTCTTGGAGCCGAGGCGGGCGCCGTCGCGTCCTGCGTCGACGATCGTGATGTAGGAATGAAACGAATCAGCCACTTCGACGACGCCGATGATGATGACAAGGAAGAGCGGCAGGAGCAGGCTGATTTCCAACAGCCCCTGGCCTCGTTCTCTGCGACGGGATGCCTTCCCGTGCCGGCGAATCATCTGTGGAATACGCATTTTGCCGTTCCCCATCCATAACGTCAGGATGGGGCACGCGTTTCCGCCAGCTTCGATTTCGCCGCGGATAGAAGGGCGGTCCTTCCCTGGAAGGGAAGGACTGCCCTAGATTCGAATCGTGGGTGGCCTGGAAGCTAGCCGCAGGGGCCGAACGGCTCGTTCACGAGGCGCTCGCGTCCGGTAATATGGACGCCGCCGATGAGGCCGCTCACGAGAGGTGTAGCGGGCGCGAACTCGTACTCGACCGACACCTCCAGGGCATCACACTGCTGGCCGGCGCTGCCCTCAGTGGGCGGGTTGGGGTAGTTCGGGTAGGTCCACTTTCGCACGGTGACTTGCAGCTCTGTATCCGAGTTGGTCAGCGAGTTCGCGCGCTGGCCGGCCCAGTATTTGATGCAGGCGACGCGGTTGTCGGTGGCCGTGGGGCAGTCGTCGCGTCCGGTCACCCCGAAGCGAGCACCTTCCCGGGCGGCGCCCTGGATCGTCACCCAGGCCTGGTAGAGGCGGGCCGCATCGACGAAGCCGAAGATGAGGATCACGAGAATGGGCGCGATCATCGCGAACTCGGCCAGCGTCTGGCCTCGTTCACGGCGTCGTTTGCTCCGGCGGGACGGTTCTCTCGACATGCGGCCCTATCTATTCCGTCAGCCTAAACGCGATGGCCTGCGCGATCTGGTTGAAGATGCCGGGAAGCGCTGCGGCGCTGGTCGTCTCGAACAAGTGGTCGTTCGTTCCGGGCGTGGACGAAGCCATGCACTTGACCAGGTTGTGGTCGGCGAGGCTGTCCGGAAAGCTTGAGCCTGTCTGGCCGATGATCGAGGTGTTGCAGAAGCCGCTGGGCTGAAGACCGCCGCAGACGCTGAGCGCGACGACGTAGATCTCGACACTCGCCGCCTTCATGGCGGTCGCTTTGTTGTTGGCGAGCGTGTCGATCTTGGCTTCCTGCGTCTGGGTGTTGCTGCGGCAGTTACCGGTCAGGTCGCCATCGCTCGTCGCGGGGCTCGATGGGCGGCAGGGCGAGTCTGGGGACTGCGGACTGCTCTGGTTAGCGACGCCGGCATTGTAGACGCTGTCACCGTCCGACAGGACCACCGCGAAGCGCAATGTATTCGCTTCGGTGTGCTGGCCGGGACCGAAGATGATGTCGTTCGCCTTCTTAAGCGCCAGGCAGGGGTTTGTCCCCGACCCGCCGGTGGGCTGTCCCGGCCCGCCGATTGCGTAGATGTTGCCGATCGCGGCCTGCAGGGCCGTGGAGTTGGCGCTCAGGTTGTTTACCATCGACGCGATCGAAATGCAGGCGGCCTGGTTCCTCGGCGGGTTGTAGCAGCCGCGGAAGGCCGCCGTGCCGATGAGCGTGGATCCGCTACCGGTGCCGCTTGCCCCGAGGAGCGACGTGACGAAGGCCTTCGCCGCGTCCTTTGCCTCTTTGATCGGGCACACGCCTCCTGTGTCTGTCTCGCTTGCGGTGCAGCCGCTGTGCATGCTTCCCGTGGCATCGACGTTGATGGCCACATCGACGGGCGTGACGCCGTAGCCGGCGGCGGCGGTTGCGCTGACCTCAACTGCGCCGAATCCGAAGATGCCCATGAAGAGCATGTCGAGGTCTCGCGTGCCTTTGACGCGAATCTGATAGGTGTCGCCCGGCGGCGGGAACGAGGCCGTGGCGTCCGGCAAGTTCTTGTTTAGATACGTCGTCGCCTTCGCCTGCGCGTTCGTCATATTCGGCAACTCGACGACGCCGGCGAGTGCGGCCGAGTCTAGTGCCCGGCTCAGCTCGGTACGTGCGACGAAGAGCCGTCCCATATCGATCGCCAGGCCGAGGAGGCCTATAAAGACGACGGTAAGGAGGGCCATAATCGGCAGGACCTGGGCCTTTTCCTTCCAGAAGATCTTCAACATGTCCGACTCCCTCTCCTCGCGCCCTAACCGCTGCTGCCCGGAAGCACACGCATCGTCGTCTCACCGCACATGCGGAAGGTGTCCGGCAGGATGAGCGGGACCTGGAGCATAAGTTGGCGGTCGTAGCACACCTCCACGCGAATGACGTTGTTGCCGTCGAAGGTGGTGTGCTGGATGGTGACGTCTGAGGTGGTGCTGAGCGGGTCGCGCAGACGTGCCGTCTCGACGCCGATGAGGTTCTTGATCTGGTCGTCCGTCGCCAGGTTCTTCGAGCCGAGGCGGGCGCCGTCGCGGGAGGCGTCGAGGATGGTGATATAGGAGTTGAACGAATCGGCGACCTCGACGAGGCCGATCACGATGACGAGCATGACGGGGAGTATCAGACTCAACTCGAGCAGGCTCTGGCCGCGCTCGCCACCACGCCGAAGCGGCAATCGCTTGCGCCGCTCGCCCTGTTTCGCTGCCTTGCGCTCTGTCATAGGTCTCCTGACGAGCCGACGTTCCTCTCTACCTATCGGCCGATCAGGGAAAACCCGAACAGAATACGCGCAATGCGGCTTCGGAAGACCTACGGCAGCCCCTCGTGAAGGGGCTGCCGCGTCTCTCGTCTAGAAGTCAGGGATCATAACGAGGCGGGTACCTGCCGCCAGGACCTCCGCGGCCTGCTGGAAGATCGCGGCCAAACCGGCGGCGTCAACCTCACAGAGGAAGTGGTCGCCGTCGAGGTTTTCCTGGTCGGCCTCGGCTGCAGTATCGCAGCCGGTCTCGTCGATCGAATCGGTGGCCATGGCCGCGAGGACCTCGGTCACGGAGGCGTTCTGATAGGGGGAGCTGGAGCCGTCGTCGACGCAGTCCTCGTTCTCCAGACCGTACCCAAGCGTGAACACCTCGATGTCGGCGTCCTTGGCGATCTGCGCCATCTCTACGGCGTATTCACACGGGTTGGTGTCCTCGGAGTGCGTAACGCGCACGGCCACCCAGTCCAGGGTGAAGTCCCGGCTGGTGCTGTCGGAGACGCTGATGACCCGCACGCGGAAGTTCGCGTCCGAGGTCTGAGCGTTCGTCCAGGTATGACCCCAGTCGTCGCTGCTGGAACCGAGGGTGTACGTTGAGAAACTCGAAGTTAGTTGGTTCGTCTGATCCGATGAAGTCCAGCTCGACCCGCCGTCCCACGAGAGCTGCACGCAGAGACGACTAGTGCCGCTACTGGAATCGGCTCTGGCGTCCAAGCGCACCTCGATGCCATCCACCCCATGGTCTACGGGAATGGAGATGCCATAGTCGTAGAAGCGGTGCTTGTCCTTGCCGCTGTTGGTGCAGCTCGTGCTGGTGCCGGTGCCGCTATTGGTGTCCGTTGCGTTGCTGCTGTCGTCGGCGCAGGCGTTGCCCGGACTGCCTTCGAAGCCGTTGCCATCGCCACCGGTCTGCGACGCGTTGGCGCCGCAGTTCAAGTATCCCGTGTCGCTCGAAGCGCCGTTGCTCGGTTCATTGGCCGCGCCGTCCGTGAAAAAGAGGATCGCCTTCTTGACGTCGGCGCGCCCGTTGGTGGTCAGCTCATCGACGGCATCCGGCAGGCCGAACTCTCCATCGCTAATTGGGCTGCCCAGGTTGGTGCCGACGCTGGAGGTGGTGGTGCAGTTGATCGTCTTGACGATCAAGCTGCTGGTGTCCAGGACACCGAACGCGGATTGGTAGTCGGACTGGAAGCCGACCGGCAGCCACGAGCCCGAACTGCCCGAACCGGAGGGCACGCCTTTGCCGGGACTGTCAGACCCGCTGCAGGTGGAGCCCATATTGCTGGGGCCCAGGAGGCCGAGCGCGACGTGCTGGTAGGCGGGATTGAAGATCTCCAGGACGTCCTTCGCGGCGTCCTTGGCGCAGTCCAGCTCGATCTCGGATCCGGGAAGGCCGCAGTTGGTGCTGTCCGACATGCTGCCGGAGCGGTCGATGATCATGGCTACGTCCAGGGGCGCGGTGAGGGGCCCGCCGCAGCTTCCGCTACAGGCCGCGGCCTTGATGCCGCCCGTGTCCGTATTGAAAACGCCGACCACGGGCGCGAAGATGAACGGCACGTTCGTCTCAGCACCGACCACGATCGTGTTACATTTGTCTCCTTCGTTAGGTACGCACATGCTGTAGCAGCGGCTTCCAGAGCAGGTCCAGGACGCGTTGCCGCCCGGATCGCAGCTAGCCGGGATGTGCGTGGGGTTTGGCGAGCCGTTGAGGTTCCCGACGATGCAGCGGAACGTGATGTCCAGGTTCTCGAGAGTGAGGTCACTGTCGTTCGCCTGGGCGTAGTTCAAGGCGACGTCGTCCGCGAGGAGGTCGTCGTCCGGCAGCTCCTGCGCGGCCGCCAGCGCGGAGGCGTCGACGACGTTCTGCAGGTTCTGGCGCTCGCGCAGGAAGAACCCGACATCGACAACCATCGCCACCATGCCGATGAGGGCCGACAGCAGCAGTGCGAAGAGCACCAGGATCTGGCCATTCTCGCTGTTCCGGCGTATCGTCTTTTGCCTCATTGTTCCGCCCCTTCTTCTATTCCAGCCGCATCTTTGTCGTGGCCGATAGGGAGATTGTGCTTAGGTCCATGAAGCCGCTGAGCGGCATGATGAGCTCGTAGTCGTAGTCGATCTGGACGGAGACCTCCTCGCCAGCGTTATCGCCTTCGGGGTCGGCGTTGGTCACCGTGATCGTCATCGCGTCCGCGTCGAGGTTCGTCGCCGTGTCGCAGACCTTCCGCTCGATGGAGCCTTCGGCGGGGAGCGGGTTGCAGTCGACGGAGCCGGACGACGGGGCGTGGACAGCCGCCAGCCGCGCGCCCTCTCGAGTAGCGTTCGTCATCGTCATCCAGGAGTGGAGGCCCATTCCGAAGTCGACGATGCCGAGGACAAGGATGAAAAAGAGGGGTGCGATCATCGCGAACTCGACCAGGCTTTGGCCGCGGGACTTGCCGCGAAACACGGCAAGCCGACTCCGCCTCCGGACGCCTCGAGCTTCCATCGTGTCCTCCGTTCGGTGTCGACGTCGACCCGCGGAGCGTTTCTCCGGCGCCCGCAGTTCGGTGCTGTCCAAGTTCGTCATCGAAGCATGCCTCCCTCCATAAGAAGAGCCCACTGCCTCCAGGCCAGTGGGCCGAAGGCTCCGATTGAGGCTCGGCAGCCCGGCTATCCTTCTTAATCGGAGGACCCGTGGCTTTGCGTCCCCGGCTTACGCCAGGTTTGCCCTCTTCGGAGTCTCATTCCCCGTGCTATGCGGGGAACCTCTTAGGTGTTCATGCGTAGTATCGGCAGGGAACGCCTACCCTTTAGCTCAGGAAAGAATTTTCCGGCGTCTCTTTTTCAGCACCGCCTCCCCCGACTTCGAGCACCTCCGTTCGATCGGGAGCCGCCTCCTACCTTATGACTGCTTTACCGAATATCCACAACATCTTGTGCGGGGGGTTGACTCTCACTAGATGTTGTGCTACATTCCCTTCCGCTACGACAGAGGTGACGATTGCGCTGTCCATACTGCGGTTTTGCTGATACAAAAGTCACCGACTCGCGCGATGCGGATGAAGGTATCCGCCGCCGCCGCGAGTGCCTGAGCTGCGGACAGCGCTTCAGCACCGTCGAGCGGCTGGTCTCCAGCAGCCTCCTGGTCGTCAAGAAGGACGGGCGGCGCGAGGAGTTCTCGCGCGAGAAGCTGCTGTCCGGCCTGCGCAAGGCCTGCCAGAAGCGGCCGCTCCGCACGGGCGCAGTCGAGGCCGTCGCCGACGCTGTCGAGTCCGCGCTCCGCGCCACAGGCGCCCCGGAGGTCCCCAGCGAGCAGATCGGCGAGCTGGTGATGGACCACCTGCGCGACCTCGACCACATCGCCTACATCCGCTTCGCCTCGGTCTACCGGTCGTTCGCCGACCTGGAGGAGCTCCAGCGCGAGCTGGAGCGGCTGAACGAGCGCTCGTTGCACGGGCCGGACCAGCCGACGCTTCTCCCGGACGACGACCTGAAGGCGCTGACCCGGGGGGTCCGGACCTTCCAGCCGCGCCGCCGTCGGGGGAGGCCCGCGGGCGGCTCGTCTCAGCCACAGACGCTGGCCCAGCAGCCGCTGGGCGACGACCAACCCTCGAAGCGCCGGAGCACCCAATCGTGAACGAACCCGGCGCCTTTGGGCGGCTGATCAACGCGGCTGGCGAGCTCATCGCCGAAGGCCCATGCTGGCTCGACGAAGAAGCGGGCGAGGCGACGATGGAGCCCGAGCGCACGCCCGGCACGCTCCAGAAGCAGCGCGGCGAACTGCGGCTCCAACTCGACAGCGGTCGCCTCTTCCCAGTGTCAGACAAGCCCATGATCCTGCGCCTCCGCTCCTGGGACGGCGCGCCGGGACAGGAAACGCCTCGAAGGCTGTTCCGGCTGCGCATCCTCTCGTGGGGGACGGAGACGCCGCAGGACGGGCAATCGACGGAGGCCGGCACGGCGGCCGAGGGTGCGCAACGCCCCCGGTATGAGGAGACGCCGGCCGCTAACTAGCGCGATCCGCCCGTCAGCGCTCCGAAGGGATCGGAGCGTGAGGGGCGTTTGAGGAGGATCGGAAGACGTAATGGAGAAGGAGTACGTAGTGCTACTCGCCGACGGCAGGCGGTTCTCGGTTCGAGCGAGCGAGTTCCGGCACTCGAGCTATAACGGCGCCGGCGTGACGTTCCTGCTCGGGAACGAGACGGCGGCGTTCGTTCCGACGACGAGCGTCGGCGCGATCATCGAACGCAGCGCGCTCGTGGGCGACGTCGCGCCGTCGCAAGACATGACGGCGATGCCGGCGTTTTCCGCGCCACGACGCCAGCCCGCCAAGGCGGCGCATTCGACAAACGGCAAGACGGCAAGAAACGGAACGAAACGTCGCGTTCGCCGCTAGGCGCGCGGCGCAGGGAGGGAGCCCGATGATCCGCACGGACGCGAGAAGTGGCCGGAACAGACCGCCGCCCAACCACTTGTGGGCGTGGCGGGGACTGTCCGGCTCGGGCGGCCGCCCTCCCACCCGCAGGGACAGAGCGTTAGAAGAACGGCGCTACGGTCCCGTCATCCTTATCAACTCAGCTACTGATTCGAGGAAGGAGTCCCAACCCCATGGCCGCCCCAGTTTCTAGACCCGGTACCGAACGAACGCAAGCGCCGACGTCGCGCATCGAACGGTACTTCACGCAAGCGGGCGTCCATCCGTACGACGAGGTGGCGTGGGAAATGCGCAGCGCCTCGATCACAGACGAGTCCGGACAGTCCTTCTTCGAGCAAGACAACATCGAGATGCCGGCGTTTTGGTCGCAGACCGCGACGAACGTTGTCGTCTCGAAATACTTCCGCGGGCCGCTCGGCACGCCGGAGCGCGAAACATCCGTAAAGCAGCTCATCGACCGCGTGGTCAACACGATCACCAGCTGGGGCATCGACGGGGGCTACTTCCTCTCTGACGAGGAGGCCGAGGTCTTCCAGATGGAGCTGACCCACCTGCTGCTGTACCAGAAGGCGGTCTTCAACAGCCCCGTCTGGTTCAACGTCGGCGTCGAGGAGAAGCCGCAGTGCTCGGCCTGTTTCATCCTCTCGGTGGACGACACGATGGAGTCGATCCTGGACTGGTCGCGCACCGAGGGCATGATCTTCAAAGGTGGTTCCGGGTCCGGGATCAACCTCTCGCCGATCCGTTCCAGCAAGGAGCAGCTATCTGCAGGCGGCATCGCGTCGGGTCCCGTGTCGTTCATGCGCGGCGCCGACGCGATCGCGGGATCGATCAAGTCGGGCGGCAAGACGCGCCGCGCGGCGAAGATGGTCGTGCTCAACGTCGACCACCCCGACCTGCTCGAGTTCATCGAGTGCAAGTCGCGTGAAGAGAGGAAGGCGTACGACCTGGGGAAGGCGGGCTGGGACCTCTCGCTCAACGGCGAGGCCTGGGCGTCGATCCAGTTCCAAAACGCCAACAACTCCGTGCGCGTCACGGATGAGTTCATGCAGGCCGTCGTCGACGACATCGACTGGGAGCTGCGCGCCGTCACCACCGGCGAGGTGGTGGAAGCGGTGAGCGCGCGCGAGGTGCTCCGTCTGATCGCCGAAGCGACATGGAACTGCGGCGACCCCGGTCTGCAGTTCGACTCGACGGCGAACCGCTGGCACACCTGCCCGGCGCACGGCCGGATCAACGCATCGAACCCCTGCTCGGAGTACATGCACGTCGATAACTCGGCCTGCAACCTCGCCTCGCTCAACCTGCTCCGCTTCCTCGATGAGGACGGACACTTCATGGTGGAAGACTACCGCCGGGGCGTCGCGACGATGATCTGGGCGCAAGAGATCATCGTCGGCTACTCCAGCTACCCGACCCCCAAGATCGAGAAAAACGCCAGGGATATGCGCCAGCTAGGCCTGGGCTACGCGAACCTGGGAGCCCTTCTGATGGCCCTGGGCGTGCCCTACGACTCGGACGAGGGGCGGGCGGTCTGCGCCGGCGTCACCGCGCTCATGACGGGCTACGCCTATGCTACGTCGGCGCTGATCGCAGAGCGCGTCGGGCCGTTCGCGGCCTACCCGCCGAACCGCGACGCCATGCTGCACGTCATCGGACAGCACCGCGACGCTGCGTACGACGTGCGCACGGACGGTCTCGATGTGCGCGGATCGAATCTCGATGAGCTGATCGCGGCCGCGCGCGAGGCGTGGGACCGCGCACTCGATCTCGGGCGCGCGCACGGCTTTCGGAACGCGCAAGCGACGGTGATCGCGCCTACCGGCACGACGGCGTTCATGATGGACTGCGACACGACGGGCATCGAACCGGACATCGCGTTGGTGAAATACAAGAAGCTTGTGGGCGGCGGCCTGATGAAAATCGTGAACAACACCGTGCCCGCTGCACTTCGGCGTTTGGGTTACGAAGAAAAAATTCTTGACAATATCGTGCATTACATCGACGAACACGCTACGATTGAGGGAGCGCCCGGCCTGCAGGAGGCACATTTGCCGGTTTTCGATTGCGCGTTTAAGGCTGAGCAGGGATTGCGCAGCATCCATTACGCCGGACACATCAAGATGATGGGTGCGGCTCAGCCGTTCATCTCTGGCGCGATCTCCAAGACCGTCAACCTGCCGCAGGAGGCGACGGTGGGCGATATCGTGGACGCGTACACGGAGGCGTGGCGGCACGGCCTGAAGTCGATCGCGATTTACCGCGACGGCTCGAAGAAGGTGCAGCCGCTGTCGACGGGTGCCACGGAGCCAGAGGACAGCACGGCGCCGGAGTTTGAGGCGCGCCGGCGCCCCTTGCCGGACACACGCGATTCGCTCACCCACAAGTTCAAGATCGAAGGCCATACCGGCTACATTACCGTCGGCCTCTACGAGGACGGTTCGCCGGCCGAGGTCTTCATCTCCATGGCCAAGCAGGGCAGCACCATCTACGGCCTGATGGAGTCGTTCGGGCGGGCCATCTCTTACGCGCTCCAGTACGGCGTCCCTCTGCGCGACCTGGTGCGCAACTTCAGCCACATGCGTTTCGAGCCGTCCGGTATGACCTCCAACTCGGAGATCCCGTTCGCTCAGTCCGTGATCGATTACCTGTTCCGCTGGCTCGCGTCGAAGTTCCTGCCGGGAGAGGAGGCGGAAGAGTTGGGCGTGCTTACGCCGGAGGTGCGGCAGCGCATGATCGATGGGCTGGACCGCATCGAGGGCGGATCGGACGGCCACAACGGCAACGGCAACGGCAACGGCAACGGACGCGGCGAGGCCGCCGTAGAGATCGTAAGCAAGAGCGTGGCGCGCATCAATGGACAGTCGGACGCGCCTGCCTGTGCCAGCTGCGGCTGGATCATGGTCCGTAGCGGGACCTGTTACCGGTGTGAAAACTGCGGGAGCACAAGCGGGTGCTCCTGAGCAGTAATTTTGCAAGGAGGTAGAAAGTGCCAGCAAGGAAGACAAAGAGGACCGCGGCCCGAAGGAGCACCGCTCGTAAGAGCACGGCCCGCAAGAGCACCGCTCGCAAGACGGCTCGCAAGAGTCCGGCTCGCAAGACCGCTCGCAAGAGCCCCGCTCGCAAGACCGCCCGCAAGACGGCTCGCAAGAGCCCGGCTCGCAAGACCGCTCGCAAGACGGCTCGCAAGAGCCCGGCTCGCAAGACGGCTCGCAAGAGCTCTGCTCGCAAGACCGCTCGCAAGTCGGCGCGACGTTCTTCGGCGCGACGAAAGAAGTAACGCGTGCGGAACGTCAATCTCGTGAACATTCACACGAGATTGACGTAAGTTTCGTGCACAGCGGATCGGAGACGGAGTAGCATTGACGACGCCCGCCGGGCGATGGACCGGCGAGAGCATGGAGGCCCCCGCGGTCCATCTCTGGCGGGCCACGTCGTCAAGCCGCACCAGCTCAGACACCGGGTGCGCACCAACAAAACGGGTATAAGGCCGCCGAACCACCACCCCGCCACCAGCAAAGGCGGCCTGCCACACGAGGCGTCCCAGATTTCCCCCGGGACGCCTCGTCGTTTACTCCGCAGCACGTTTGGCGGACGGATGTTCTATTCTCGCCTGTTCTGTGATAAACTGAAGTAGATATCTGCGCTTCGGAGACGCCGCCATGCCGCGCACGCGCGAGCGAGCCCTCGTTCTCTCATCTAACGCTCGTACCGTCCTTGAGCGCCGCTATCTGGCCAAGGACGCCTCGGGCCGCCTGCGCGAAACACCGGAGCAGCTCTTCCGGCGGGTCGCGCATAACGTCGCGCTTGCGGAGCAACGCTACGGCGCGAGCGGGGCCGAGGTTGCCGCGGTCGAGGAGCGTTTCTACGCGCTCATGACGTCGCTGCGCTTCCTCCCTAACTCGCCAACGCTGGGCAACGCGGGCCGGCCGCTTCAGCAGTTGTCGGCCTGCTTCGTCCTGCCCGTCGAGGATTCGATGGAGGGGATCTTCGACACGCTGAAGCACACCGCGCTGATCCACAAGTCGGGCGGGGGTACGGGCTTCTCGTTCAGCCGGCTGCGGCCCACGGGCGCCCGCGTCCGGGCCACAGGCGGCGTCGCGTCAGGCCCGGTGTCCTTTATGCGGGTGTTCGACGCGGCAACGGAGGCGATCAAGCAGGGCGGGACGCGGCGCGGCGCGAACATGGCGATCCTCTCGGTCTACCATCCGGACATCGAGGCGTTCGTGAACGTGAAGGCCGATATGGTCACGCTCCAGAACTTCAACATCTCGATTGCGGTCGACGCGGCGTTCATGAAGGCCGTCGAACGCGGCCGCGACTTTGCGTTGGTCAACCCGCACTCGAAGAAGCCTGCCGGGCGCAAGAACGCGCGGGCGCTCTTCCGGCAGATCGTCGAGAATGCGTGGCGCAACGGAGACCCTGGTCTCGTGTTTCTCGACCGGATCAACGACGACAACCCGACGCCCAGGCTCGGCGCGATCGAGGCGACAAACCCCTGCGGAGAGCAGCCTCTGCTGCCGTACGAGTCGTGCAACCTGGGGTCGCTGAACCTCGCGAAGTTTGTGAAGAGGACGAGCTCAGAACCGCGAACCAAGAACCGAAACGGCCGCGAGCCCGGTGGGGTGGTGGACTGGGACGCGCTGGCTGCGGCGATCCCGGACTGTGTGCGCTTCCTCGATGACGTGATCGACCAAAACGCCTACCCCATCTCAGAGATCGAGGAGGCGACGAAGCGCACGCGCAAGATCGGCCTGGGCGTGATGGGCTGGGCCGACCTCCTGATGGCGCTGGGCATCCCGTACGACTCGGACGAGGCCGTCGCGCTCGCGGGCAAGATGATGTCGTTCATCCAGAAGCACGCCGACCGCGCCTCCGAGGCGCTCGGGCGCGAACGAGGGGTCTTCCCGGCGTGGGACGGCAGCGTCTACTCAGCGAAGAACGGCACGTCGGCGCGGGCGAGGCGCTTTCGCAACGCGACGCGCACGACGATCGCGCCGACCGGGACGCTGAGCATCATCGCCGACTGCTCGGGCGGCATCGAGCCGGTGTTCGCGCTGGCGTTCATGCGCCAGCACCATCTCGATCCGAAGGACCCCGACAAGGTCACGCAGCTCGCCGAAGTCAACCGCGCCTTCGAGCGCGTGGCGAAGGCCGGTGGCTTCGCTTCGAAGAAGTTCATGGCGGAGCTCGCGCGCGACGGCTCGGTGCGGGAGCGTGACGACGTGCCGGAAGCCGTGCGGCGCGTCTTCGTCACGTCGCACGACATCGAGCCGGAGTGGCACGTGCGGATGCAGGCGGCGTTCCAGAAACACACCGACAACGCCGTCAGCAAGACGATCAACTTCCGTGCCTCGGCAACCGTCGAGGACGTGGAGCGCGCGTATCTGCTGGCGTATCGAGAGGGCTGCAAGGGCATCACGATCTATCGAGACGAATCGCGCGCGCTGCAGGTGCTCTCGCACGCCGCCGTGCGCGGCCCGGAGCAGGCCGAGGCGCAGGCGGCGGAAGCAGCGCTCGGCATGCGCGGCGTGCTGCCGCCGCTCGATGGGCTGCACAGGCGTCGCTTGCCCAACGAGAGGCCGTCGGTCACGCACAAGTTCCGCGTGGGCGAGCAGGAGGGCTACATCACCGTCGGGCTGTTCGACGACGGGCGGCCGGGCGAGATGTTCATCACGATCTCGAAAGAAGGCTCGACGATCCGTGGGCTGATGGACTCCGTCGCAGTGCTGACGTCGATCGCGTTGCAGTACGGCGTGCCGCTGGAGGACCTGGTGCGCAAGTTCCGCGGTGTGCACTTCGAGCCCGCTGGCCTCACGGACAACCCCGAGCTGCCGGCGGCGTCGTCGTTAGTGGACTACGTCTTCCGCTGGCTGGAGAGGCGCTTCTTGGAGGAACCAGGAACGAGGAAGAAGGAACAAGGGATGGTTCGGAAGACCGCGGGCGGAAGGGCAAAAGGACATCTCCGGATGGTGAAGGACGCCAAGACCGGCCTCTCGTGCCCGGAGTGCGGCACGG
The DNA here is from genome assembly GCA_040902195.1 of Dehalococcoidia bacterium. Lineage (GTDB taxonomy): Bacteria > Chloroflexota > Dehalococcoidia > DSTF01 > RBG-16-68-14 > JBBDXS01. The sequence continues at coordinate 50,892 of JBBDXS010000013.1, read as the reverse complement.
AGCTCGTCGCGACGGAAGGCTGCCTTGTCTGCCGCGGCTGCGGTTACACGAAGTGCGGGTAGGAGCCCGCCACCGGGTATCGCGTGCGCCCGTAGGGGCGCATGGCCATACGCCCCTACAACCTCCCTCTCAGCCCGACGTCTCTTCCGCCTTCGGACCTGAGCCCCGCCCCCGCCTCTCCATCTCGAGCCGGAGGTTCTCAGGGATAGGACGGCAAGCGCAGTGCTTGGCGTGCTGGCGGTGCCATGCGATGCGCCGGTTCGGGGTGGGGTTCTTGGGCATGGGATGCTTGTCGTGCCAGCTCTTGTTAATGGGGACTAGGCTCTCTACTAAAGAGAAGAACGAGCCGGCGAGGGCTCGTTCTGTGTGGTGGGGGCTGGCTGGGAGTGCGTCGGGGTCGTCGAGTGGGCCGCTTTGCGCATCCGCGCGGTCGCTACCTCGTCCCAACAGTCCGCCCAGTGCTGGATCGCCTCGACAACCTGCTCCAGCTCGAGGCCCTTCGCGCTCAGGGCGTACTCGATTCGCACCGGCGTGTCCGGGAAGACCCGGCGCTCCACGATGTCACAGGACTCCAGCTCTTTGAGCCGCTCCGAGAGGAGGCGATCGCTCAGGCCGTGGACGACCTCGGTGATCTCACCGAAGCGGCGGGGGTGGACCAGGAGAGTCCGGATAATCAGACCCGTCCAGCGTTTGCCGAGTATTTCAACAGCCCGCTGGTAGCGGGGGCACATCTCCTCACCGATGAGGTTTGTCACGACTCTTTAATACTAACGTGAAGTAAGTCACTTGACAAGTGTAAGAAGACGCTGTAGATTACAAAAGGTAAGTGACTTGTGAATCGCAAGGAAAGGAGCGAGTCATGGAATCAACAACCCTAGAGCGCATAAACGAGCTCACCTCGGAGCGGGCAGAGCTCTTTCGCAAGGCCGGCGTTGGCCGGACCGGCGACCGCACGATCATGACCCGCGTCCACGGAATCGACTCGGAGCTCGATGAGCTCTGGGAGCTGCGCCGGCGCGAGCGCATCGGCACGATAGAGGGCATCGACCTGGTCGTCGAACGGGAGTACGAGCGGATCTACGGCAAGGACTTCCGTCCCGTGCCCGTCGCTGAGCCGGACGACCATAAGAAGCGCGTGGCCGCCTAGCGTGGCGGAGGCTCGCACGACGACCAAACCTGCGCCGCTGACCATCCGCCGTAACGCCGAGATTTTCGAGACGGACGGCGGATGGTTTCACGCGCGCTGGCATTTCAGCTTCGATCACTACCGCGACCCGGAGAATATGGGCATCGGGTACCTGCGCGTCTTCAACCACGACACGCTCGTGCCCGGCGCGGACTGGCCGATGCACCCGCACCGCGACGTCGAGGGGATTACGTACGTGCCGAAAGGGCACTTTCGCCACGCCGACGGCCTCGGCAACGGCGGCCTGCTTGAGGCGGGCGCTGTCCAGCGGATGACGCTGGGTTCGGGCGCGTACCACTCGGAATGCAATGGCTCGAAGACTGAGCCGGTGGAGTTCATCCAGATGTGGATCCTGCCCGACGAGCTCGGCCTGGAGCCGGGCGTCGAGCAGAAGCAGTACACGGAAGAGGACCGGCACAACCGCCTCCTCCAGATCCTCCGCCCTGTTGGCACGGACGGCGAAGGCGTGACGGTGCACCAGATCGTCTCGATGTACGCGTCGCGGCTCGATCCGGAGCGCGAGGTCGAGCACGTCTTCGGCGAAGGACGCGGCGGCTACTTCTACCTCATCGAGGGCGCGATCGAGTTGAACGGCGAGAAGCTCTCGACGGGCGACGCGGCGAAGATCGTCGGCGGAGGCGCTATAAAGGTGCGCGCGCTCGCGACGAGCGAGCTGATCTTCGTCGATACGCCGCTACTCTAGCCCTCCTGCGTTCTCGCAGCCAGGAAGCCCTCTGTCATCCTGAGGGGAGTGGGGTAGAGGCACGGTGGGGGATCCCGAAGGATCTCGGTCCCCGATCGGGCGACGTCTCTACCCAATTGCCAGCCTTCTGCGGCGACTCCGACGAGATCCTTCGCTTCGCTCAGGATGACGGAAGGGACGCAGGCTTCCTTACGCTTCGCGCGTCTCGCGCAGCCAGGAAGCCCTCCGTCATCCTGAGGGGAGTGGGGTAGAGTGCAGGGTGTGGGGAGCCCGAAGGATCTCGGTCCTCGATTCGGGCGACGTCTCTACCCAATTGCCAGTCTTCTGCGGCGACTCCGACGAGATCCTTCGCTTCGCTCAGGATGACGGAAGGGAC
>JBBDXS010000013.1:0-48527 GCA_040902195.1 Dehalococcoidia bacterium | reverse complement strand
GCAGGCTTCCTTACGCTTCGCGCGTCTCGCGCAGCCAGGCGCCGTTGGGGTAGGGTGCGGTCGGCAGGAAGCCGTCCGATAGCGTAGCCGCCATCGCGGCCGGCCCGGTGCGAACATAGCGCTGGCAGTCCTCTGAGGACTGCCAGCGTGTCGTTTCTGTGAGGGCGCCGCTCTCGCCGCGGACGAGCTCGATGCCCGCGAAGCCGGGCTGGCGTTCGAGCAGCGGCCGCAGACGTTCGAGCAGGCGTCCGGCGCGCTTATCCCACTCCTCGGCGTCGGCGATGGCGGTCCTGCGTCGCAAGATGGAGACGATCATTCCGAGGCGCTAGTATACGCCATCGATGGCGGTTCGCCTACAGGCACCTTCCTGCTAACCTCACATCGAGATGACGATTGCGGAGGACCTGGCGCGTGTGCGGGCGCGAATCGAGGAGGCGTGCCGCCGGGCTGGCCGCGCGCCGGACGAAGTGACGCTCGTCGGCGTGACGAAGACGGTCTCGGTCGCCGCCGTCGCCGAGGCGTACGAGGCGGGGCTGCGCGACATGGGCGAGAACCGCGTGCAGGAGGCGCAATCAAAGATCGAGGCGTTGGCGGCGCGCGGGATCCGGCCGCGCTGGCACTTGATCGGGCACCTGCAGTCGAACAAGGCGAAGACCGCAATCGGTCTCTTTGATATACTCCACAGCATCGATTCGCTGCGGCTGGCACGGACGCTGAGCCGCCAGACAGGGGAGCAGATGCCGGTCCTCCTCGAAGTCAACGTAGCGCAGGAGGCGAGCAAGTTCGGCTTCCCCCCAGACGATCTTCCCCGGGCCTACTCTGACATCGTCGCATTGCCTAACATCCAAGTGCGCGGACTGATGACCGTCGCGCCGTTGTCCGGCGACCCGGAGCGGGCACGGCCGGTCTTCCGCCGTTTGCGGGAGCTACGTGACGCCCTGGACCTCGCTGAGCTATCGATGGGCATGACGGACGATTTCGAGCTGGCGATCGAGGAGGGCGCGACGATGGTACGCGTAGGGCGCGCGATCTTCGGGCCGAGGCAATCATAACGATGCGTATCGGACTGATCGGCGGTGGCTTTATGGGCGAGGCGCTCGTGAGCGCCTGGCTCAAGGCGGGCGTCGTGCAGCCGGACGATGTGACCGTGAGCGACGTCGCCGAGCCGCGTCGGAAACTGCTCGCCTCCGAGTACGGCGTCGGCGTAACTTCTCAGAATGCGGACGCCGCGCGCGACGCGGATGTCCTCGTGCTGGCCGTGAAGCCGCAAGAGTTCTCGAACGTGGCCGCTGGGCTGAAGGGCAACCTAGACGGGGCGACGGCCGTGAGCATCATGGCCGGCGTGCCGATCGAGCGCATCGCACGTGAGCTTGGCCTCGATGCCGTTGTGCGCGTAATGCCGAACACGGCGGCGTTCGTCCAGCAGGCGATCAGCCTCTGGATCGCGAGCGCGGGAGTGCCGGAGGCGCGGCTAGATGGCATCGCAACGCTGCTGCGCGCGGCAGGGCGCGAGCTGCGCGTCTCGGACGAGAAGTACCTCGATATGGCGACGGCGGTCTCGGGGAGCGGGCCGGGGTTCATCTTCCTCTTCCTTGAGGCGCTGATCGATGCCGGCGTGCACGTCGGGATGCGACGGGACATCGCGAGCGAGCTGGCGATACAGACGCTGCTCGGCTCGGCGACGCTGGCGCGCGAGATGAACAAGCACCCGGCCGAGCTGCGTAATATGGTGACCTCGCCCGGCGGAACAACGGCGGCCGGACTGCAAGTGCTAGAGGACGCCGGCTTCCGCGGCATGGTCATCGACGCCGTCGAAGCCGCATACGAGCGGTCGAAGGAGTTAAGCGGATGATCTTCGGAAACTTCGGCAACGTCGATTCGCTTGGCGGTATTCTGGCGACGATTATTCAGTTGCTCGTGCTCGCGATCTTCTTCCGCGCGATCCTCTCGTGGGTCTCACCCAACCCGTCGAATCCCATCGTTCAGGCGCTGGACGCTGTCACGGAGCCGATCCTCCAGCCACTCCGGCAGGTCATGCCGCGCTTCGGCGGGATCGACTTCAGTCCGATGGTGGCGATCATCGTGCTGTCTGTGATCGCGAATCTTGTGCGCCAGTCCGGTATCTGACCCACGCCTCGGCCCGCGGCGCGAGCGCCAGCGCGGGCAGCGACAACGCGAGCGCCAGCCAGCTCACGAGCGAGATGACGTTGCCTGTTCGACGGATGGCGGTGCTTTCCAGGTTGATCTGCACCTCGTGCCGTCCCTGGGGCACGGCAAACATAACGAGTCCGGCGGGAGCGCTCGCGCTGTGGTCGACCTCCTCGCCATCGATGCGTACGCGCCAGTCCGGATAGTCGAACAGTGACGCCTCAACCTGTAGAGGCTCCGCCGCACCGATAACGAGCGTGAGCCAGTCGCTTCCCGAACGCGCGGAGAGCACCTCGCCCCGGCCGGAGACGATCGCGGCGCGCGCATCGCGCGGCGGCGGTGCCTCGTCGGAGGCCTCGGGGAGGTAGTCGCGGTTTGCGAACTGGCCGAGGAAGGCGAAGCGCTCGCCGTGGAGGACTTCGTGGTCGTTCACGTCGAAGCGTAGCTCGGTGTGGAAGAACATGCGCCCCGAGCCGACGAAGATGCCTATAAGGACGAGTGCGAGCGCGATGCGCAGGGCGGCCGGTCGGTCGCGCAGGACGGCGAACCACGCTCCCGCGAGCCCGCCCGAGGCGATGCTGACGAGGCCGAGGTAGCGCCACGGGAACTGGACGTAGGCGAGCGAATCGAAGCTGTCCCAGATGCCTTTCGAGGCGGGCGTCGCCATGAACACGCCGACGCCGAACGCGGCCGCCAGCGTGGCGACCGCAAGCGCCTGCGCGTGGCGGCCCGATCGCCAGAGGAGGACACCAGCCGGCACAGCGAGGGCAGCGCCGATCCACTGAAACCAGCCGATTTGCACGACCGTGTTTTCGCGTCCGCCGAGGAGGAAGCTGTAGTCGGCGGAGCGCTCGAAGAAGAGATCGGCTGCGCTTGCGAAGTGGAACTTGTAGTTGAAGGGCCCTAGCGTCAGGCTTTCGAGATGGACCTGGTCGCCCTCGAGGAGCGCCGGCAGCGTGAAGAACGCGGCGAGTCCTAGTCCCCAGAGGGCACCCGTCGCGCCGAGTAGGGCGGGACGCAAAGCGGCGCGGCCTTGGAGCGCGAGGAGCGCGACGGCCCAGAGCGCGATCGCGGGCGCGACGATCAGCGCGACGATGTTGTGCGAGAGCAACAGGAAGCCAGTACACAGCGCCAGGACGGGGACCCAGCGCGCTCGCGCGGTCGTCACCGTCTCGTAGATGGCCCAGAGGAGGGCAGGGACGATAGTGAGCGCCCACAGCTCGGCAAGCGCGCCGCGCATATAGGCGTCGAGCGCGAGGTAGGGCGCGTACATGTACGCCACGGCGGAGACGAGGCCGCCCAGCTCGCCCCAGAGCCGTCGAGCGAAGGCGTACATCGAGAGCCCGGCGCCAACGAGCCCTATCGCATACAGCATGTCGGCGGCGCGCAGGTACGAGAGGCCGAGCCGGTGGAGCAGGTCGCCGGCGTAGTAGGGCAGCGGCGGATAGTAGTTGAAGAGCGGATAGCCGTAGCTGTTCCCCAGGTCCGGGACCCAGCGACAGGGCACCTGGCCGTCCTGCCAGCAGCGACCGATCTCGTAGATGCGCAGCGCCTGAAGCATGTCGCCTGTAAGGATCAGGCCGCCGGCGAACAACGGGATAATCGCGACGAGGCTGAGCGCAACGATGGCTAGCGCGCCGAGGGCCGGACGGTATCGAACGGGGAGCGCGGCCTCAAGCTGCTCGCCGGCGCGCCGAACGGAGTCGAGCCAGGGCGTCATGAGAGGCGGCGGCGCACGTCGTCGTGCGAGAGGCCATCGATGGCGACCGTCTTTTCGCGCGAGGTGGCGCCGGACACGATTCCGATGCGGCTCTTCGGCACGCCGAGCGCTGCGGCGAGGAGCCGGACGAGGGCGTCGTTCGCCTTGCCGTCGACGGGCGGCGCGGTCACGCGGACGCGCAGCGTCTCGTCCTGCCAGCCGGCGATGTCGTCGCGGGCGGCGCGGGGTGTGAGGCGGACGTGGATGCGAACTTCCATGTTGACAGCAGACGCCTGGGCGTCCAGGCTAGTATAGAGGCGGGTGCGGGGCCGGGTGGAACGACCGCGCATGCCAAGGAGGGCCAATGATCCTTGAAGGCGAACGCATCCGGCTGCGGACCGCGACGCGCGAGGACCTGCCCGCCTACATCCGCTGGCATACCGACCCGGAGTTCCGGCGCTACATGGGCAACGGCGGCGATGTCTTCCAGGCTGTTGCATCGCCGGCCTGGGACCAAGCGGTGCTATCGGCGGAGACGAAGGAAGGGCGGCTGATCGGCTTCGTCATGATCGCCAAGATCCGGAACGTGGCGAGGAGCTGCGAGCTGACAGACGTCGGCATCGGCGAGAAGGACTGCTGGGACCGGGGTTACGGGACGGAGATGGTGAAGCTGGCGTTGGGCCACTGCTTCCGGGAGCTCGGGATGCACCAGGTGCGCATCTCGACGGCGGCTTACAACGAGCGGGCCGAGCGCTGCTACGGCCGCATCTTCCCTCATCGGGCGATCCATCGCGACCGGGTGTGGCTGTGGGAGGACGGGTGCTTCTACGATGAGGTCTACTTCGATATTCTGGAGGACGAGTTCGAGGCGCTGGAGAAAAACGCGACGTAGTTTCGGAGAATGACATAATAAAGGCTTGAAGTATAAGAACAGATATGCTAGTCTAGCTCCAGTTTGAGTGCAAGGAGAGCATTGGAGATGGCTAGCAACAACGGATCGAGTAACGGGAAGAGCAATGGCGTGACGAACGGCAAGGCGAAGAACGAGGCGCTCAATTCGGCTCTGGGCGAGATCGAGAAGCGGTTCGGCCAGGGCGCGATCATGCGTCTAGGTGAGTCGACAACGCTCGAGATCGGAGTGATACCGACCGGCTCGATCTCGCTGGACATCGCGCTCGGGGTGGGAGGCATCCCTCGGGGGCGGATCACGGAGATCTTCGGTCCGGAGTCGGCCGGCAAGTCGACACTGGCGCAGCACATCGTAGCGGAGGCGCAGAGGCTGGGCGGCACGGCCGCTTATATCGACGTCGAGCACGCGCTGGAGCCAACGTACGCGGCCAGCATCGGCGTGAACGTAGACGACCTGCTCGTCTCCCAGCCCGACACGGGTGAGCAGGCGCTCGAGATCACGGAGGCGCTGGTGCGCAGCAACGCGATCGACATCGTCGTCATCGACAGCGTGGCTGCGCTCGTGCCGCGCGCTGAGATCGAAGGCGAGATGGGTGACTCGCTGCCGGGACTGCAGGCGCGGTTGATGTCGCAGGCGCTGCGGAAGCTAACAGGCGCCATCGCGCGATCGAAAACGGCAGTGATTTTCATCAACCAGCTTCGCGAGAAGATCGGGGTTGTTTTCGGCAACCCGGAGACAACGCCGGGCGGCCGCGCCCTGAAGTTCTACAGCACGGTGCGCATCGACATCCGGCGCATCGAGTCGATCAAGCAGGGGCAGCAGGTGGTGGGCAACCGCGTGCGGGCGAAGGTGGTCAAGAACAAGGTCGCCGCGCCGTTCCGCCAGGCAGAGTTCGATATCATGTTCACCGGCCCTCAGCATGGCATCAGTTATGAAGGCGACATCGTCGATCTCGGCGTCGAGGCCGAGATCGTGAAGAAGCTAGGAGCGTTCTTCAGCTATGGAGACCTGCGCTTGGGCCAGGGACGGGAGAACGCCAAGGCCTACCTGCGCGAGAACCCGTCGCTTGCAGCCGAGATCGAGGTCGAAATCCGGAAGGCGAACGCACCGGTCGCGACCGTGCCTGCGACGCCGGTTGCTCCCCCCGAGCCTGCCGATGCAGAAGCTATGCCGGAACCCGAGGAAGAGCCCGTCGCGTAATCAACCCCTGTTGCTTGCAGTGCAAGGCCGGGGAACGCCGCGTTCCCCGGCCGTTTGCTCTACTGGGCTCCGCGGGCATATGCTAGCGCGGTCTACGGGGTTGGACGGCGTCGGACGATGAAACTGCGTCTTGCTAGCTTTTGGTTCCAGGTCGTGCTGACGGCCGGCTTCCTCGTACTCCTCGCCTGGCGTGTCGATATCAGCGAGGCGCTCCAGACGCTGCCCAACGCGAACTGGGCGTGGGTTCTGCCAGGGCTCCTGGCCTTCACGTTCTCGAAGGCGCTGCACACGGCTCGCTGGCGACTGTTCCTTGGCAACCACCGGAATGTGCCGTTTTTCGGGCTGTTCGGCATCTTCCTGGTCCACAACATGGCGAACGCCGTGCTGCTCCTTCGCGCTGGCGATGTGCTGCGCATCCAGACGACTTCGCAGCGCTACAGCATCCCGCGCTCGGAGCTCACGGCTACAGTCGTCGTCGTCGAGACGCTGCTGGACGGCTTCGCGTTTATTCTCCTCGTTGGGCTCGCGTTCGGGCTAGGCGCCATCCCGGGCGTCCTACGCGCTACGTTCTGGGGGATGGCCGGTCTGGCGTTCCTCGGCCTTGTTCTGGGGATCGCGTGCGCGCGCTGGCTAAAGCCGGAGCACCTGGACCGCGTCTACCCGATCCGCTGGCTCTCAGACGAAGCGAGGAGCGGAATAAAGTCGCTCGCCGGCCAGTTTCTCGATGGCATGCGGGCGCTGCGTGACGTGCGGCTGGCCGTGCCGGCCGCGACGCTTGGGCTTGCGGGCTGGCTCTGCGAAGCGGTGGCGTACTGGTTCTTCGGCCACGCCTTCGGGCTGGGGCTCCACTTCAGCGAGTACCTGTTGATTATGATGACGGCAAACTTCGCCGTCTCGATACCGATCACGCCCTCCGGGATCGGACCGTACGAGGTGGCGACGCAGGCCCTGGCGGCAGGCCTTGGAGCGGACCCCGCCCTGGCCACGGGCTTCGCGATCGGGACGCACCTGACGTTCATCATCTGGATCACGCTGACCGGACTTGCGGCGATGTGGCTGATGCGCCTCACGCCCGACGAGATCTTCTACTTCTCGCGCGAAGAGCCGCAACCCCAAGCGGAGGTCACATGATCGTCACTGCGGTCGAACGGAAGCCGCGAGGCCGCAAGGTCGACGTCTACGTCGACGGCGAGCTGGCGCTCTCGATGAGCCGCGAGCTGGCGTCGGAGCGCGACATGCGGCCGGGCCGGACGCTTATTCTGGCAGAGTTGATATCGATCCGCGAGGAGGAATCGCGTCGCGGGGCGAAGGAGGCTGCCCTACGGCTGCTCTCACATCGACCGCGCAGCGAGCGTGAGCTGAGCCAGCGGCTGTTTCGCAAAGGCTTCTCGTCGCGCGCCGTAGAGACGACCGTCGATCGCATGCGAGAGCTCGGCTATCTGGACGACGCTGCGTTTGCGCGCTTCTGGGCCGAGGCGCGCCAAGCGTCGCACCCGAGCTCGCAGCGCATGCTGCAAATCGAGCTGAGGCGGCGCGGAATCGAGTCGGAGACGGCGCAGGAGGCGACGGCGGACGTCTCGGACGATGAGGCGGCACTCGAGGCGGCGCGGCGACGCGTGCGGTCGCTGGCCGGACTTGAGTATCAGGCGTTTCGAGAACGGCTGGGTGCGTTCCTAACACGCCGCGGCTTTTCGTACAGCGTCGCCCGCCGCGTTATCGACGAGTGCTGGTCGGAGCAGGGCGGTTCATCGGATGAGGGAGCTCATTAGAGACGCTCCGAGGCGGACTCTCTAGCTACCGGCTCGCTCGTACGCATCGATTCTCTCGTAGGCGGCGATTGTTCTCGCCATTCTTGACACCTTCAGTGGCGCAGAAGTATCATGCGAGTAGATCATTTTTGTTCGAAGGGACGTTTTACGTGACACATCCGTAAGGAAGGAAGGTTGTGAGATGCCAGCGATCATTCTAAGCGTCGTGATCGGCGTTTTAGCGCTGGCGGTAGGGGCTCTTCTCGGATACACAAGCAAGGTTCGAGTAGGCAAGGGCCAGGTGGAGGCGGCGGAACGAAGCGCCACCCGCATCCTGGAAGACGCACAAGCCCAGCAACGGGAAGCACTACTTGAGGCCAAAGAGGAGGCGATTCGGCTACGGAGCCAAACAGAAGCTGAGCTCAAGCCCCGCAGGGACGAGATCCTGCGGCTTGAACAGCGCATCGTTTCCAAAGAGGAGAACCTAGACCGCAAACTCGAAGCGCAGGAGCGGCGAGACGAAGAACTCAATCGGCAGCGCGAACGGCTAGAGCAATCACGAGGGGAGCTTGAGGAGCTCCGCCAGACGCAGCTTCAGGAAATAGAGCGCGTCTCGGGCCTTACTGTCGGCGAGGCGCGGGACCTCCTACTCCACGAAATCGAGAAGGAGATCGGCGAGGAGGGGGATCGCCGCGTCCGTCAGCTCGAGGTCGAGGTCAAGGAGAAGGCGGAGTACCGTTCGCGCCAGATCCTAGCGACGGCCATGCAGCGCCTCTCGACGGACGTCGTGAGCGAGAGCACGGTCTCCGTCGTTCCTATCCCCAGCGACGACATGAAGGGGCGCATCATCGGCCGCGAGGGGCGCAACATCCGCGCTCTCGAGGCTGCGACGGGCGTCGACCTGATCATCGATGACACGCCGGACGCCGTGGCGCTGGCCAGCTTCGATCCGGTGCGGCGCGAAATCGCGCGGATCGCGCTGACGCGGCTGGTGCAGGACGGCCGGATCCATCCGACGCGCGTCGAGGAGATGGTCGAGAAGGCGCGCCAGGAAGTCGAGACGACGATCCAGGAGGCCGGCGAGGAAGCGGCCATCGAGGCGCAGTGTCCGGGGCTGCACCCGGAGGTGATCAAGGTCTTCGGGCGGCTGAAGTACCGCACCTCCTACGGCCAGAACCAGCTAAAACATGCCGTCGAGAGCGCGTACATCGGTGCGATGATCGCGGCGGAGATCGGCGCGGACGTGAACGTCGTCCGGCGCGGCGCCTTGCTTCACGACCTGGGCAAGGCGATCGACCACGACGTCGAGGGCACGCACGCACTGCTCGGCGCGGACCTGGCGCGGCGGTTCAAGGTGAACCCGGCGGTGGTCCACTGCATTGAGGCGCACCACGACGAGGTCGAGCCCTCGACGGTGGAGGCGATCATCGTGCAGATCGCGGACGCGATCAGCGGGAGCAGGCCGGGCGCGCGCCAGGAAACGCTGGACCACTACATCAAGCGCCTCGAGGCGCTGGAGATGGTGGCGCACAGCTTCCCGGGCGTCGAGAAGGCCTTCGCGATTCAGGCGGGGCGCGAGATCCGCGTTATCGTCAAGCCGGACCAGATCAACGACCTCGACGCGATGCGGCTGGCGCGGGACGTGAGCAAGAAGGTCGAAGAGACGCTCGAGTACCCGGGCCAGATCAAGGTTACTGTGGTACGCGAGACCCGCGCGGTAGAGTACGCGCGGTAGACGAAATCCGATTCGTAACGAAGGGGCGCGAATAGCGCCCCTTCGTTTATCATGCTGAGATGAACATCACAGACTGTCATATTCGACTCGGAGCTACTGCTAGTTTCGAGAGCGCTGTCGTAGCATTTGCGAATCGGGGGTTCCAGCCTGTCCTTAGGAACGCTCGGCGAACTGCCACCAGTGACCTTGAAGGGCAGGGCTTCGACGTCCCTGCAACGCTAATGGGAAACGATGATGTAGAAGTGTTAGTCGCGGCAGACGGCTCTGCCACAATCGCGCTGCGAATTTGCGACGCTACTTATGGTCGCCTAGCAAGCCTGGGGCGCGAGGTCGACATCCTTCTCATGACCGAGAGCGACATAAGCGCACTCCGAGCTATCGTTCGAGACACGTTGGGCGAGAACCTGGAGAACCATTCCTGGAAGACTTCGCGTGCTCGCACCACCCTCTGCGAAGTGTGCGGTGAAGTCAGCCCTAACGGCCGACTGCTGGCCGCCCCTGTGTATAGGTCAGCTGCACGCAGCTTGTATGATGACAAATTGCGGATGGCTGTTTCCGTAGTCGCGGAAGCGTTTGGAAGGCTTGCCGTAACACGGGACACGCTAGAGCAGCTTGAGGCCTTCGAGAGCGATCCAGATTTGCTCACTCTGCTCCTCTCGAACAAAGACTGCCTAACTACCCACTTTGGCGTCCGATGCCTGGATTGTGGCGGGCCCCAGATGGACTTCGAAGAGAGAAGAGAGGCTGAGCTGGCTCTAGCAGCGAGCAGTGGCAAGTGCTCTCAGTGCGGAAGCGCCAAGCTGGCAGTCGTAGAGACACTTGAGGTTGCCGATGTCTACCTGCGTGGAGTCCAGCAGGGGTTGTGGCTTGAATCCTTGGCGAGTGACGTTCTAACCGAAAGGACCGATTTGGTTTGGTCGGGGCAGATGGTGGGCACCAAAGAAATAGACGTGCTCGGCGTCCTGGGCGACAAGATTGTGCTGGTTGAGTGCAAGGATACTTCGTTTGGCCAGACAGATCTGGCGATGATCGGCCTTAAGGCGGATGAAATTCGTCCCGACCTGATTGTGGTTATCTCTACCAGAGATCTTCATCACAACGTAAAGGACGACATCGAGAAGATGGATAAAGACATTCGTGTAATCTCCGAACAGAGTGCCGAAGTCATCCGCGCGAAGCTGGACGAACTTCTATGTGCTGTTAGTGCAGAACATGTGAGAGATTTTCTCTTGACACGGGCTAGTAATCTTGGTCTTGGGTTCCCGCCTTGGGTCTTGGGTTCCCGCCTTGGAACCGTCTGATGGGACTTTCGTCTGCATGAACGTCCTCATGATCGGCGATGTGATGGGGAAGCCGGGGCGAAAAGTCGTTACCGCGCTGCTGCCGGAGCTACGTCGCGAGCTTAAGCTCGACCTCGTTATCGCGAACGGCGAGAACGCCGCGGCCGGACGAGGGCTGACCGAGCGCACGGCGCAGGACCTCTTCGACGCGGGAGTCGACGTGCTTACGTCGGGCAACCACATCTGGGACCAGAAGGAGGTCCTCCTACTGCTCGAGCAGGAGGCGCCGGTCCTGCGGCCGCTGAACTATCCCCCGGGCGCGCCGGGCCGCGGCATCCTCTCGCAGAAGGGCGTGACGGTGCTCAACCTGCAGGGCCGGACGTTTATGCCTGAGATCGACTGCCCGTTTCGGGCGGCCGACGCGGCGCTCGCGGAGCTTCCCGACGACGCCATCATCTTCGTCGATATGCACGGCGAGGCGACGAGCGAGAAGGTCGCGATGGGCCGCTATCTGGACGGACGCGTATCGGCGGTCGTCGGGACCCACACACACGTCGCGACCGCGGACGCCACCGTCTTTCCGGGCGGCACGGCGTACGTGACGGACGCCGGTATGTGCGGCCCGAAGGAGTCGATCATCGGCACGGAGATCGAGGCAGTGCTCCAGCGCTTCCTGACGGGCATGCCGGCGCGTTTGCCCGTCGCCGAGAAGAGTCCTGTGTTGCAGTTCAATGCTGTCCTTGTCGATATCGACGAGTCGACGGGGCAAGCGCGCGGCATCGAGCGCATCGATAGGGACTACGCGATCGATGGGGAGTAGAGGCGACTTCCACCTGCACTCGACGGCCTCGGATGGCATCCTGTCGCCGTCGGAGCTGGTCGAGCTGGCGTACAAGCAGGGCGTGCGCGTCATGGCGCTGACCGACCACGATTCGACGGAAGGCGTTCAGGAGGCGCGCGCGGCGGCATCGAAGTACGATGACCTGGTCTTGATTCCGGGCGTCGAGCTGAGCACGGACATCGCAGCCGGTGAGATCCACGTCCTGGGGTACTACCTGGAGCCGGAGAACGCCGAGCTCCAGGAGGCGCTGGCGCGCTTTCGCGAAGGGCGACGCGGGCGCGGGTTGGGCATGGTGCAGAAGCTCAACGAAATGGACATCAACATCACCTGGGAGCAGGTCCAGAGGATCGCCGGCGACGCGTCGGTAGGGCGGCCACACGTCGCGCAGGCGCTGGTGGAGGGCGGCTACGTCAACGACATCAAGGAGGCGTTCGACCGCTACATCGGGCGCAACGGGCCGGCCTACGTTGAGCGCGAGAAGATGACGCCCGTGGAAGCCGTCGCGACCATTGTGCGTCTCGGCGGCGTGGCGTGTTTCGCGCACCCGGTCGGCGGCAGGGAGACGGCTGCAACCAGCCCGATCGATCTCGACGCGATGCTGACAGAGCTAAAGGCAGCCGGGTTGGCCGGGATGGAGGTCTACTACAAGGACTATCCGCCGGACGTCGTCGAGCGGCTGGCGGGGTTCGCGCGCAAGTACGGGCTCATCGCATGGGGCGGCACCGACTACCACGGCATCCACGGCCCGGACGAGCCGCTGCCCGGCGGCCAGCACTCGCCGCTACCGGACGAGTCGGTGGATGCCCTGCTCGATCTCGGACGCGAGCGCGCGGCCGGGCGCACGCGCTAGGGCCCGAACCGGCACTCCGTGCTAGGCTGTCCAGAGTCCGAATGCAGTGCGCCACCCATCCCTCGGTAGAGACGGAGCTTGCCTGCGGGAAGTGCGGCAAGGCGATCTGTCCGCGCTGCCTGGTGCAGACGCCCGTGGGGGCCCGCTGCCGCGACTGCGCCCAGCTACGACGCCTCCCACAGTTCGAAATATCGCCGGCGTTCCTGGCACGCGGGTTCGCCGCCGCCCTGGGTGTGGGAGCGGCGCTGGGCGCCGTCTGGGCGCTTCTGCTGCCGTTCTCTGGGTCGATCTTCTTTGCGCTGGTAGTGGGGCTGGGCGTGGGTTACGGCGCCGGCGAGGCTGTCAGCCTCGCGACGAACCGCAAGACGGGGCCCCAGCTTCAGGCGGCCGCCGTCGCCGGGGTGGTCACGGCGTATATCGTCCGAAGCGCCATCGTTGTGGCGGCCAACGAGAGAGTCGAGCTTGCCGACGTTGTGTCGAGCGACGTGTTTGGCTACGCCGTGACGATTATGGCCATCATCGTCGCGATGGGACGCGTGCGCCGCTAGGGCAGGAAGAACGAGAGGACGACGATGGCGACGATGACCGCAGTCGCGAGGACAACGATGCGTCGCAGGTCCTTCATAACGTAGGCGTAGTCCGCGCCCATCTGGCGGCGGGCCGATCGCTCGGTGACCGGCTCCTGTACGCGATCACGAGCGCGCCTCGCGATCCGGCTCTGAACAGTCGAGGGCGCCTGGACCGGCGCTTCCTCAAACGATTCGTCCGAGACTGACGGCTCGATGGGCCGCGCTGGCATCGGGGCGGCGGGCGGCGTGAGAGGCGGCCGGCCTGAGCCTGAACGCCTGCGGCGGCTGCGACTTGGCTTGCGTGGCTTTGGCATGATTGCCCTCGGATTATACGGTGCGAAGCTGCGCTGGTCGAGCGAAGGTATGATACACTGCCGCCACCTTCGATAGAAATATTCGATACATGGGCATGGATATCGGGCAGCTCGAGGCGTTTCTTCAGGTGGCCGCACACCGGAGCTTTAGCCGCGCGGCCGAATCGCTCCAACTCACCCAGCCCTCGGTGACCGCGCGGATCCAGACGCTGGAACGCGATCTGGGAGAGCCGCTCTTCGAACGCAACGGCCGCGGCGTTACGCTGACCGAGGTAGGCGCGGTGTTTCTTCCGCACGCCCAGCGCGTGATCAAGGCGCTCCACGACGGCCGCGACGCTGTGCAATCGCTGCGACAGCTCGAGCTGGGCACGCTGCGCCTCGGCGCGGCGCCGACGATCAGCACCTACGTCCTGCCGGAGCTGCTGAAGGAGTTCCGGCAGCGCTATCCCGGCCTCGAGGTCTCGGTGCGGACGGAGCACTCAGAACAGATCGTCCAGATGGTGATCGAGGACGAGGTGCAGATCGGGCTGGAGCGGACGATCTCGCACGCCGATGTGGTCACGGTGCCCCTCTATCGAGACGAAGTCGTCCTTGTCGCCTCACCAAAGCTCCCGTTCGCTGAGAGCGGCGTCGCGACGATCGAGGAGGTCGGGCAGCGCCGGCTGCTCATGTTCAGCCGCGGCTCGAGCTACTACACGCTGGTCGACAACGCGCTGCGGCAGGCGGGCATCCTCGTGTCGCCGATGATGGAGCTCGACAATATGGAAGCGACGAAGAAGATGGTTGAGAAGGGGCTGGGCATCGCGATCTTGCCGATGGTCTCTGTGGAGCAGGAGCTGAAGCGCGGCGACCTGCGCCAGATCCGCGTCGAAGGCATGGAGATGCCGCAGCGCGAGATCTCGCTGATCTACCGCCGGAACAGGCCGCTGAGCCGCGCTGGCGAGGCGTTCGTGCGGCTGCTGGAGGAGCGCTACGGCGTGAAGGCGCCGGCGCCGGAGACGAAGGACGGCAGGCGCTAGAGCGCGCCGACTTTCGCGCGGATCTTCTTCAGCATGTCGACGTTGGGCTTATCCGGGCCGCTCTTGTCGACGCCCGGCACTTCGAGCAGAAACGGCACGTTGCGAAACGCCTTGTGCGCCATGATCACCTCGAAGCCCGCGACGCCAATGTGCCCATCGCCGATGTTATCGTGGCGGTCGACGCCGCCTCCTAGCGGGATCTTCGAGTCGTTGGCGTGCACCGCGACGAGCTGGTCGAGCCCGACGGTGCTCTCGAACTCCTTGATCGCCTCCTCGATGCCCTTCTTGTCCGCCAGGTTGTAGCCGGACGCGAAGGCGTGCTCGGTGTCCATGCAGACCTTGACGCGGGGGCTGCTGACGCTGTCGATGATGGCGGCGAGGTGCTCGAACTTGGAGCCGATGCTGTCGCCGGAGCCCGCGCTGTTCTCAAGGATGATCCACGCGTCGACGGGCGTTGCCTTCAGGACGCGCTTGATCGCCTTCGCGATCTGCGGGAGCATCTTGTCGAAGCCGGCGCCCTTGTGCGAGCCGACGTGAAAGATCACGCCCTTCGCGCCGATTGCGGAGGCCAGGTTGAGATCGCCTGCGAGCGCGTCCTCGGACTTCTTAAGCATCTCGGGATCGCCCGTCGCGAGGTTGATCAAGTACGTGCCGTGGATGAAGACGGGCTCGATGCCGGAGTCCTTGATCCCTTGCTTGAACGCAGCGCATTCGTCCGGGCGAATGATGCGCCGCTTCCAGACCTTCGGTGGTGCGCCGAAGATCTGGATCGTCTCCGCGCCGATGGCTTGCGCGCGCTCGAACGCGGTGCTCAGGCCTCCCGAGGACGAAACGTGCGCGCCTACTTTCATGCGGACCTCCGTGTCGCAGAATGCCCAGCGAGCGTTGCGAGCAGGCGTCGCAGCGGGCGCAGGATCACCGCGCCCTCGACGGCGGCAACGAGGCCATCGGGCGTGGCACGCGCCGGGTCGTAATCGACGCAGGCCTGCCCGCGTTCGAGGTCGACCTGCGCGCTCGAGACGCCGTCCAGCCGTTCGAGCCGGCCGCGTACGTTCGCGGCGCAGGCGCTACAGAGCAGCCCATCGATGCGCAGCGTGGCGCGCGCAGCGTCGCCCTCCGTCGCGACGTTGGTGACGGTGGCGTGGGGCTCAACGAGCGCTCGATGCGGGATGATGCGGAACATCCGGGGGTAGTATAGCGCCCTCGCTTGCCGCGCTGGAGGGGAGAATCCTATACTCTCTGTACGTAGGTAATCCTGGATAGAGGAGTCTGGTCATGAGCGCAGGAACGGTCGTGTCGATCGCTATCACGCCCGACGGCGCCCAGCCGATGACGGTTGTGGAGCAGGCCAACGCCGTCGCCGGACGGGGTCTGGAGGGCGACCGTTATTTCTTGAAGATGGGCACCTTCACCGATAACCCGAAGACGACGGGCCGCGAAGTCACGCTGATCGAGGAGGAAGCGATCGAGGCGCTGGAGCGCGACTATGGTGTGAAGATCGTCAGTACGGACGCGAGGCGCAATATCGTGACGCGCGGCGTACCGCTCAACCACCTGATCGGCAAAGAGTTCCGCGTCGGCGACGTGCGCTTGCGCGGCGTGCGCCTGAGCGAACCCTGCAATCACATGGCAACGTTGGTCGATGAGGCGCAGAAGGACAAGATACGGCTCGGCCTCATCCATCGAGGCGGCCTGCGCGCCGACATCCTGACCGACGGCGTCATCCGCGTCGGAGACCAAGTGATCGCCCAGTAGCGCCGGAGTCACCGAGGCCCCGAAGTTCGAGGCTCGAGGTTCGAAGTCGGCCGTGGTACTGCGCAGGCCCTAGTATTCACGCTGGGGTATCCTATAGCAGCTATGCCGTCTGTATTGCGCGTCAGCCTGAACGGCCTCTCGGTCTCGCAGATGGAAGCGCCGGAGGAGTACCGGTCTCTGGGCGGGCGCGCGCTCACGTCGCGTATCGTGCTGCGAGAGGTGCCCCCGCAGAGTGACCCGCTCGGACCGGAGAACAAGCTGGTCGTCGCACCGGGGCTGCTCGGCGGCACGGCCGCGACAACGTCCGGCCGGACGTCGTTCGGCGGCAAGAGTCCGCTGATGAACGGCTGCAAGGAAGCCAACGTCGGCGGCACGCTGGGGCACCGCCTGTCGCGCCTCGATATCAAGGCCTGCATCATTGAAGGCCACCCCGCGGACGGGAGCTGGCGCGTGTTGCGCATCGATAGCGACGGCGCGCGGCTCGAGGACGCGCCGGAGGGTCTCGTAGGGCAGGGGACGTACGAGACGGTCGCGCGCCTGCTCGAGAATTCGCGCACGCAGTCCGTTGTGTGCATCGGTCCGGCGGGCGAGCAGCAGCTCGGCGCGGCGTCGATCGCCGTGAACGATCCAGAGGGCCGCCCGACGCGCCATGCCGCGCGCGGAGGCCTGGGCGCGCTGATGGGCTCGAAACGAATCAAAGCGATCGTCGTGGACGACGGCGGCGCGAAGAACGTCGAGGCCGTCGATAAGGACGCCTACCGCGCCCTCGTCATCGGATTCTCGAAGACGACGCTGGACGACCCACGCACGAAGAACATGTCGACGTATGGGACAGCGGGCGTGCTGAAGTTCGTCAATCGCGACCAGGTTGCCAGCCTGCCGACGCGCAACCACCGGCTCGGGACGTTCGCGGGCGGCGAGAAGATCAGCGGGCAGCGCATCGCGGAGCTGGCGCCGGAGCGCGGCGGCAAGATGCTACCGTGCATGGCAGGCTGCATCATCAAGTGCGCGATCTTGTTCAACGACGAGCGCGGAGAGCATGTCACGAGCGCGCTGGAGTTCGAGACGATCACGCTGCTCGGCGCGAACCTCGAGATCGACAATCTCGACGCCGTCGCGCAGCTCGACCGCCTCTGCGACGACATCGGCCTCGACACGATCGAGATGGGAAACGCGATCGGTGTCGCGATGGAGGCGGGCGTCGCGAAGTTCGGCGACTGGCAGCGCACGCTCGAGTTGCTCGAAGAGGTCCGCGACGGGACGGAGCTAGGGAAGCTGCTCGGGAGCGGGACCGTCGCCGTCGCGCGGCACTACGGCATCGAGCGGATACCGGCGGTGAAGGGGATGGGGCTGCCCGCGTGGGAGCCGCGCACGCTGAAGGCGATGGGCATCACCTACGCAACGAGCCCGCAGGGGGCGGACCACACCGCCGGCCTCGTCACGGCGCGCGGCGTCACGGACGAGACGTACCTGAAGTCGTCGCAACTCGAGCAGGCGGTGATGGCCGCGCTCGACTCGGTCGGGCTGTGCCAGTTCGCAAACCCGGCGGCGGAAGATATGGCGCGCTTCGTTAGCGCGCAGCACGGCGTCGCGTGGACCGCGGAGGACGCGCTCGAGATGGGCCGGCGCTGCATGCGCGACGAGCGCGAGTTCAACCTTGGAGCAGGCTTCGGACGCGACGCGGACGAAATCCCCACGTTTCTGCGGACCGAGCCGCTGCACACAACGGACGGAGATGCCGTCTTCGATCTGCCAGCGGAGCTGATCGATACGTTCTGGGACACGCTGTAGAGGAGGAAGCCATGTCTGAGTTCAAGAGCGTCGCAAAGGTGGATGAGCTAGCGCCCGGTGAGCTAAAGCAGATCGAGCTTGAGGACGGTTCGCAGATATGCCTCGCGAACGTAAGCGGCACGTACTACGCCATCGGAGGCGAGTGCACGCACATGGGCGGGCCGCTGGGCGAGGGCGAGCTCGACGGAAACATCGTGACGTGCCCCTGGCACAGCGGCGAGTTCGACGTGACAACGGGCGAGGTGAAAGGACCGCCGCCGGAGGAGAATGCGCCAACGTACGACGTGCGCGTAGAGGGCAAGGAAATCCAGGTAGGACTGCCTTAGCCAGGACAGGCCGCTGGCCGGGATGGGCCTTCCGGGCCTCGCCTGGGGCGGGCGGCGCATCCTTGACGGCTTAGGATTCCTGGCGTATATTTCGTTACGACAACTGAATATTGCGCCAACTCTTATCCAGAGTGGTGGAGGGAACGGCCCGAAGAAGCCCGGCAACCGACTCTTCCTCAGGAAGTGAACCGGTGCCAACTCCGACCCGGCCCCCAGCGAAGGGGGAAGGGAGAGATGAGAGGAATCGTTTCGAATTTCGGAATGCTTCTCCCTACCACGGAGAAGCTTTTTTTGATCGCGAAATCATGGAACAAATGTCCGTAACGCCGATGACCGCGGTGAACCTCTCGTGGGTGCTGGCGCGCACGATCGCGGCCGCGCAAGCCGCGCCGGACGCAGCCTCGTTGCGCGCGCTCAGGCAGCCGGTGGAGGCGCACGCGTGAGCGAGGCGAAGATCGGCGTGATCGGCGGGTCCGGCTTTTACCAGCTGGAGGGTCTGACGGACATCGAGGAGATACGCCCCGACACGCCCTACGGCGCCACAAGCGACGCGATCGTGCTGGGCACGCTCAGCGGCACGCGAATAGCCTTCGTGCCGCGCCACGGCCTGGGACACCGCATCTTGCCGACGGAAGTGCCGTCGCACGCGAACATCTGGGCGCTGAAGGACCTCGGCGTCGAGCGCATCATTGCGATTAGCGCGGTCGGTAGCCTGCGCGAGGAGATGGCGCCCTACCACTTCGTTGTGCCGGACCAACTGCTCGACCGGACGTTTAGCAGGACGCACACGTTCTTCGGCGAAGGGCTCGTCGGGCACATTTCGTTCGATGAGCCGTTCTGCCCCGTGATGCGCGACGTGCTCGTCGACGCGGCGAAGGCGAACGACGTTACGTGCCATCGCGGAGGTACGTTGGTCGTCGTCGAAGGCCCGGCGTTTTCGACAAAGGCCGAGGCGGCGCTCTACCGCTCGTGGAACGCGGACATCATCGGCATGACGGCGCTGCCCGAAGCGAAGCTCGCGCGCGAGGCGGAGATGTGCTACGGCGGCCTCACGCTCGTCACTGACTACGACGTCTGGCACGAAACGGAAGCGCCGGTGTCCGCGGATATCATCATCAAGAACATGCTCGAGAACATTGGCAAGGGCAAGCTAGTCACCGCCGCTGCGCTCGCCAATCTGCCGGCGGAGCGAAGCTGCGCGTGCGGCTTGGCGTTGGAGAAAGCGCTGATCACCGCGCGCGACCGCATACCGCTGGAAACGAAGCGCAAGCTAGCGCCGATCATCGGGAAGTACGTGCAGATAGAGGTGGGGAGCTAGATGGCGGAACGGCCGCTTCAGGGACGCATCGGCGCGCGCGCGCGAGCCGACTATCTCGTGCGGCCGCTGCGCAGCGAGGACGAGCTGCGCGCGATCATGGCGCCGCACCGCTCGTACGCGGCGTACGCGCTGGGGCAGCTTCAGCCGAGGCTGTTCGCACGCAGCGAGTGGTTCGTCTCGCGCGGGGCGGGCGGCGAGGCGCTGCTGTTGCACTCGCACGGGGGCCTCGGTAACGCGCTGTTCGCGCTGGGCTCCATCGAGGCGCTGGAGGCGCTGTTCCGGCTGCATCCCGGCCCGCGTCACACATTCCTGACCTGCCAGGTGCATCATCTCGCGATGGCGCAGCGATACTACCGCCTGTCGGAGCGGCAGAGCATGGCGCGCATGCTCGTCGACCGTGAGACATTCCGTCCGGTCGAGGGTAACGCGCTGCGCATGCACGGGCGCAATGTGCACGAGATCAACCGTCTCTATCGCTCGGACGGCACGCCGGCGTACTACAGCTCGGACAATATCGAGGACGCCTTCTACTACGGCACGTACGAAGACGGCCGGCTCGTCTCGGTCGCGGGTACGCACGTGGTCTCTGCCGTCGACGGTATCGGCGTGATCGGCAACGTGTTTACGCACCCGGCGTATCGCAACCGCGGCCGCGCCGCGCTCGTCACGAGCATCGTAACCCGCGAACTGCTGACGACGTGCAGAGAGGTGGTATTGAGCGTCGACCCGCGCAACGTACCCGCGGTGCGTGCGTACGAGCGTCTGGGGTATCGAGAGATAGGCCGGCTGATCGAGGGCGCGGCGGTGCGCCGCGATCGCGGGGCGGGCGCCGTGGTGCGAAGGCTCGTCGCGTCGCTACGGGGACGCCGCTATGGCGCGGAGCTCGTGAGCCTGCGGGGGTAAGGGGATGGTTCGATGACAGAGCAACGGACGATCGGTATCATCCTGTTCGAGGGCGCAGAGGAGCTCGACTTCGTCGGCCCGTACGAGGCGCTGGCGATGTTCGCGAAGTACATCGACAAGACGTGGCGCGTCGTGACCGTTTCGCAGACCGGCCAGCCGGTGAGCGCGGGCCTCGCGCTGCGCGTCGCGGTCGACTTCTCGTTCGACAACTGCCCGCAGCTCGATGCGCTGCTTGTGCCTGGTGGCGTGAGCACGCGGGAGGAGGTCGAAAACGCGACGATGATCGACTTCGTGCGGCGCCAGGGCGAGCGCTGCCAGTGGGTAACATCGGTGTGCACGGGAGCGTTCATCTTGAGTCGGGCCGGCTTCCTGAAGGGACGCCGGGCGACGACGCACTGGGCGTCGATCGACCGGCTGCGGGAGGAGCCGGGCGTGACGGTGGCTGAGGAGCGCTTCGTGCGCGACGGCAACGTCGTGACGGCGGCGGGTGTCTCCGCGGGCATCGACATGGCGCTGTATCTCATCGGGCAGCTCAAGGACGAAGAGGCGGCTCGAAACGTACAAAAGCTGATGGAGTACTATCCGGAGCCACCGTACGCGGAAGGGGCGGGCGTGGCTGCCGGAAAAGGAGCTAGCTAAGTGGTCAAAGAACTGAGTTCCGATGTCAAGGACCTGCGCCTCGCCGAGGAAGGCGTGAGGCGGATCGAGTGGGCGGCGCGCGAAATGCCGGTCATGCGCCAGATCCGCGAGCGGTTCGCGAAGGAGCAGCCGCTCCGCGGCGTGCGTCTCTCGGCCTGTTTGCACGTTACGACGGAGACGGCGAACCTCGCGCTGGCGCTACGCGACGGCGGGGCGGAGCTGGAGGTCTGCGCCAGCAACCCGCTCAGCACGCAAGACGACGTCGCGGCGGCGCTCGTGGCCGAGTACGGGATCCCGACGTATTCGATCAAGGGGGAGGACGACGCGACGTACTACAAGCATCTGCACCAGGTGCTGGAGCACGCGCCGCAGATCACGCTCGATGACGGCGCGGACCTCGTCGCGACTATCCACCGCGAGCGCACCGACCTGATCGACAACGTCATCGGCGGCACGGAGGAAACGACGACGGGCGTCATTCGCTTGCGGGCGATGGCGCAGGACGGCGCGCTCAAGTACCCGATCGTCGCGGTGAACGAGGCGAACACGAAGCACCTCTTCGACAACCGCTACGGTACGGGTCAGAGCACGCTCGACGGTATTACGCGCGCGACGAATATCCTGTGGGCCGGCAAGCAGGTCGTTGTAGTGGGCTACGGCTGGTGTGGCCGTGGCGTCGCGATGCGCGCGCGCGGTATGGGCTCGCAGGTCATCGTCATCGAAGTCGACCCGCTGCGCGCGCTCGAGGCGGTGATGGACGGCTACCGCGTCATGCCGATGCAAGACGCAGCCGCCATCGGCGACATCTTCATCAGCATTACGGGCGACATCCACGCCATCGATGGCCACCACATGGAGGCGATGAAGGACGGAGCCATCCTCGCGAATTCCGGGCACTTCAACGTCGAGCTGAACATCGGCGCGCTCGAGGGCATGGCCGAGGGCCGGCGCGTCATACGGCCCTTCGTCGAGGAGTTCCGGCTGGGCGACGGCCGGCGCATCTTCTTGCTGGGCGAAGGCCGCTTGATCAACCTCGTCGCCGCGGAAGGGCACCCGGCCAGCGTGATGGACATGAGCTTCGCGAACCAGGCGTTGTGTGTCGAACACATCGTGCACCAGGAGAAGCGGCTGGCCGTCGCTGTCTACCCGGTCCCGCGCGAGATTGATGAGGAGATCGCGCGGCTCAAGCTGGCAGCGCTCGACGTGGAGATCGACACGCTGACTGATGAACAGCGCAAGTACCTGTCGAGCTGGGAAGAAGGCACCTAGGATTGGAAGCGGGAAACCGCCTCACGCATCTCGCATCCAAAAGAGGTCCGCGAAAGAGGAGAAATCAATGAGCCAGACAACATTCATGTCATCGCCGTCTCTGTTCCTGACGTCCGAGTCGGTAACGGAGGGGCACCCGGATAAGCTCTGCGACCAGATCTCGGACGCGGTGCTCGATTCGATCATTGTGCAGGACCCGCTGGCGCGCGTCGCCTGTGAGACCGCGGTCACGACGGGCCTGATCATCGTGATGGGCGAGATCACGACCGACTGCTACGTCGACATGCCGGCGATCATCCGCGAGACGGTGCGCAAGATTGGGTACACGCGCGCCGAATACGGCTTCGACTACGAAACGTGCGGCGTGACGGTCTCGATCAAGGAGCAGTCCGGCGACATCAAGCAGGGCGTGGATAAGTCGCTGGAGGCGCGCGAGGGGCAGGCGAGCGCCGAGGAGCTGGACCTCGAGCAGGGCGCGGGCGACCAGGGGATGATGATTGGCTTCGCTTGCAACGAGACGCCCGAGCTGATGCCGCTGACGATCTCGACGGCGCACAAGCTCTGTCGCAGGCTGGCTCAGCTCCGCAAGGACGACGTGCTGCCGTATCTGCGGCCGGACGGCAAGTCGCAGGTGACGGTCGAGTATGAGTATGGCCGCCCGAAGCGCATCGATACCGTCGTGATCTCCACACAGCACGATCCTGACGTGACGCGCGAGCAGCTCCAGCAGGAGGTCGTCGATCTCGTTGTGCACGAGGTGATCCCGCCGGACCTGATCGATGAGCGGACGCGCTACCTGATCAACCCAACCGGCCGCTTCGTCATCGGCGGGCCGATGGGCGACGCGGGCCTCACGGGCCGCAAGATCATCGTCGACACGTACGGCGGCGTCGCGCGGCACGGCGGCGGCGCGTTTTCCGGCAAGGACCCGACGAAGGTGGACCGCTCAGCCGCGTACGCGGCGCGCTACGTAGCGAAGAACCTCGTCGCCGCCGGCCTGGCCGACCGCATCGAGATCCAGCTCTCGTACGCGATTGGTGTCGCGCGGCCGACGTCGGTTTCTATCGAGACGTTCGGTACGGCGAAGGTCGACGACGCGAAGATCCTCGCCCTCGTGCACGAGCATTTCGACCTGCGGCCCGGCGCGATCATCCGCGACCTGCGTCTGCGCCGTCCGATCTACCTCCCGACCGCGGCCTACGGCCACTTCGGGCGCGAAGACATCGACGCGCCGTGGGAGGCGACCGACAAGGCGGCCACCCTACGCAAGGCCGCGGGCCTGAGCGAAGCCGTCGAGGCGCGGTAGGGCGCCTCGTACGCGCGATGTCGACGTTACAGCAGGGGCGGGTGTAGGTTGTACGCCATCGTGATCGTTGGCGGGAAAGGCGAGCGCCTGATGCCGCTCACGAGCGATCGCCCCAAGGCGATGGTCGAGCTGCTCAACAAGCCGATCCTCGAACACCAGATCGATTGGCTGTTGGAGAACGGCGTCACGGACATCGTGGTCGCGTGTGGCCACCTGCACCACGTGATCGAGGACTACTTCGGCGATGGCAAGCGCTGGGGCGCACACATCCGTTATTCGATCGAGGACCAACCGCTCGGACGAGGCGGCGCGTTCAAGCTTGCGTACCGGCAGGTGCCGCCGTCGGAGCCGATCGTCATCGGCACGAACGGCGATAACGTGCACACGCAGCCGCTGCGGCCCATGATCCGCCAGCACGAACGCTCCGGCGCGGTCGCAACGCTGCTGCTGACGCAGCTACGCAGCCCGTACGGCATCGTGCGGCAGCGCGGCAAACGCGTCCTGGGGTTCGAGGAGAAGCCGCTGCTGCCGTACTGGCTGAGCGCCGGCGCGTACGTCCTCAACCGAGAGTTCTTCGAGGGGCTGCCGGACGTTGGTGATCACGAAGACGGCCTATTCCCGAAACTCGCGGAGGAGGGCAAGCTGTTCGGCTTCAAGTCGACGTCGTACTGGAAGGCGATCGATACGGTGAAGGACCTGAACGAGGCGGCAGCGCAGCTCGCGGCGGCGAGCGAATCGAAGGCGCGCGACTAACGATGGGCGCAACAGGGGCGTTCGCGTCTATCCTCAACGATCCGGGCACGTGGGCGCGCAAGGACCCTGCCGGGCTGCTCGGCCGGATCGAGACGTTGCCCGACCAGTGCGAGGAGGGCTGGCGCAACGCCGCTGCCTTGCGCGTGCCCGACAGCTACGCCTCGGCGCGCGAGCTGGTCATCGCGGGCATGGGAGGCTCCGCTATCGCGGGCGACATGCTTCGCTCGATCGCGATGCGTTCTGCGCGCAAGCCGGTGTACGTCGTGCGCGGATACGACATGCCGGCGTTCGTTGGGCCGGAGACGCTGGTCATCGCGTGCAGCCACAGCGGCAACACGGAAGAGACGCTCTCGGGCTTTCAGCAGGCGCTTGCCGCCGGCGCGATGGGCTTCGCCATCACGGTGGGTGGTGAGCTGGCCGAGCTGGCGCGGCGCAGCAATGTTCCGGTGTTCAACTACACGTACGACGGCGAGCCGCGCTCCGCCCTGGGGCACCAGCTGATGGCGCTGCTGGCGCTGAGCGAACGCGTCGGCCTGCTGGGCGGGCAGGAGGCCGCGGTCCGCGAGGCCATCTCGCTCATGCGCGAGCAGCAGCTCCACATCGGCTCCGCGATCGCCGTCGCAGAGAACCGCGCAAAGCAGCTCGCGATACGCCTGCACGGACGCATCGCGAACGTCGTCGGTGCGGGCGTCTTGACCGAGGCGGCGCATCGCTGGAAGACGCAGCTCAACGAGAACGCGAAGTGCTGGGCGATGTGGGAAGAGCTGCCGGAGCTCGACCACAACAGCATCGAGGGCTTCGGCCTGGCGGCGGAGGTCGTGCCGCTGTTGCACGTTGTCTTCCTGTATCACGAGGTGCTCGGCGCGCGCATGCAGCGCCGCTACGATGCGACGGCGCATGAGTACGAAATCGCCGGTGTCTCACACGAGCGCATCGAGACGGGTGGGGCGACGCCGTTGGCGCAGCTCCTGACGTCCGTCTACTTCGGCGACCTCACGAGCTTCTACCTGGGAATGCTGAACAACATCGACCCGTCGCCGGTGCCGGCGATCGCGCGCCTCAAGGCGCGGCTAGCCGAGCCGTAGCGCGGCCAATCGATTCCTCGTGGCCGGCCAGCTCGCTGTTATTCTCGTCCGGCTGCTCGTGCCAGTGTCGATCCTGCGCTGGCCGCTTGCGGGCGGATTGATCTCGATGCTTGTAGATGCGCTGGACGTCGTGCTGATCGAGATCGTGGGCGGACAGTTCGATAACTACCCGGCGCTGGACAAGGCGCTGGACACGTACTACCTCTCGCTGGAGCTGATCGTGTCGATGCGCTGGGTGGCGATCGCGAAGTGGACAAGCGTGGCGCTGTTCGCATACCGGCTCGTGGGCGTCATTCTCTTCGAAGTAACACAGGTGCGCGTCTTTCTGCTGGTCTTCCCGAACCTCTTTGAGAACTTCTATCTCGCGTACCTGGTCATCGTCCGCGCGGTACCACGGTTCGAGCTGACGCCGCCGCGTCTGGCCGTGCTGTTGTTCGTCCTGCTGGTTCCCAAGCTCGCGCAGGAGTACGTGCTGCATTATGCGGAGGCGCAGCCGTGGGACTGGACCAAACGCCACCTGGGCGGCGCCTGGCCGTTCTAACGCAGCAGGCCGGACTTGGAGTGTCCGGCCTGCTATCTGCTACCGAAGGGACGCTGACTAGCGCTTGGTGAACTGTGGCGCCTTGCGCGCGCGCTTAAGGCCGTACTTCTTCCGCTCCTTCACGCGGGCGTCTCGCGTGAGCAGGCCGGCCTTACGGAGCGGCTTGTGCGCGTTCTCGTCCGCTTTGATTAGCGCCCGCGCCACGCCGAGCGCGATGGCATCGGCCCAGCCAGAGGCGCCGCCGCCCGCGACCTTGACCTGCGCGTGGAACTTGTCCAGCGACTCGGTGACGCGCAGCGGCGCCAGAATGCTGTAGCGGTGCTTCGTGCGCGGGAAGACGTCTTCCATCGGCCGTTCGTTCACGATGTGGGGCCCGGCGCCCGGGAAGAGTCGCACGCGCGCGACGGCGCACTTTCGGCGTCCGGTGCCGTGGTAGTACAGATCGTTCGCCATGCTTACTCCTCGCTTGCCTTCGCCGGCGCGGCGCTGCGGGCCTTCTTGGTGCCGGCGTTAACCTGTGCCTCGTGGGGGTGGTCCGGTCCGCCGTAGACCTTTAGGTGCTTCATCAGTACCCGGCCGAGCTTGTTGTGGGGCAACATACCCTTGACTGCCTGCTGGATCACGCGGTCGGGGTGCTTTTCCAGCAGCACGGCCAGCGGCGTCTCACGAAAGCCGCCGGGAAAGCCGGTGTGCCGGATGTACGTCTTCTGCTGCACCTTGCGGCCCGTAATCCGGACCTTCGATGCGTTGACGATGACGACGAAGTCGCCGTTATCGAGATGCGGCGTGAACGTAGGGCGGTGCTTGCCGCGCAGCAGGAGCGCCGTCTGCGAGGCGAGGCGGCCCAGGGGCCGGTCTTCCGCGTCGATGACGTGCCAGCGCACCTCGACGTTCTTGCTGCTCAGTGTGAATGTCTTCATATGGCTTCCTTCGTGCCCTGGGGCATAACGACCCCTACTATAACGTGTCTGTCCCCTCAAGATCGAGTCCTGGATAGGTGACTCGAACCAGGTATAGCCCCTGGGGCGGCGCCGTCTCGGTGGCGCTGCCTGGACCGGCCCGCGTGACCAGCTCGCCGTAGGCCTCGACGGCCAGCTTGCCGGTCCCGACCAGGACGAGCGAACCCATCGTCCGGCGGACCTGGTGGCGGAGGAAGGCGTTCGCCTCCAACTCCGTGGTCACCAGCGGTCCGCTGCGCTCGGCCTGCGCCCTGCGCATGCGGCGCACCGTCGGGCGCCCCTCGCGGCCGGTAAACGCGGCGAAGTCGCGCTCACCGATGAGCAGCGACGCGGCTCGCTGCATCGCTACGATATCGAGCGGCTCGGCGACGTGCCAGGCCCGCTCGAGCCAGAGCGGCGACCGCTCTCGCTCGTTGTAGATGAGGTAGCGGTACGTTCTGCCGGTGGCGTGCCGGCGCGGGTCGAACTCCTCGTCTACCTCAACCGCCCGGCGCACCGCGATGTCCTGCGGGAGCCAGGCGTTCGTTCCGCGCACGAAGACGCCGATGTCGTGCGTCGATGTTGTCGTAAACGCGGCCACTTGTCCTCGCGCGTGCACGCCGGCGTCGGTGCGGCCGGCGAACGCAGCGGGTGTCGTTTGCCCCGTGAGCTGCTCGAGCGCGCTTTCGAGCTCTGCCTGGATGCTGGGCGCGTTCTCTTGACGCTGAGAGCCGCCGTAGCGGCTCCCGTCGTACTCGAGCAGCAGGGCGATCCGCCGCGCTGCTGCGCTCACTCGCTCTTGATGAGCTCGATTTGCGCCATCTGCGCGTTGTCGCCGAGGCGGGGGCCGAGCTTGACGATTCGCGTGTAGCCGCCGGGGCGGGTGGCGAACCGCGGCGCGATGTCGTCGAAGACCTTAGCGGTGACCGTCTTGTCGTTCAGGAACGCGAAGGCCATGCGCCGGGCGTGCAACGTGCCGTCCTTACCAAGCGTGATGACCTTCTCTGCGGCGCGGCGGGTCTCCTTGGCCTTCGCTTCCGTGGTCTTGATCGACTCGTGCGTGAGCAGTTCCTTGACCAGGCCGCGAATGAGCGCCTTACGCTGCGCGCCGTTGCGGTTGAGCTTTCTGCCGGAGAGTTGGTGTCGCATGGCGAGCGCCTACTCCTGGTTCTCGCGCGCGCCGGCGCCGGCGAGGTCGTCGTTGTCGTCGCCGAGCAGACTCGTCGCGTCCTCGCCGGCCTCCTGCAGCGCCTGGATCAGCGCCGCGCCGAGCGGGCTGACCGTATCCTGCTGGCTGATCGAGACGGGCGCCGCGCGGCCGCCGTCTTCGCTGGCGCCGGGTGCGAGGAAGCCGAACTCGATCAGCTTGTCCTTCAGCTCGTCGTACGACTTCTGGCCGAAGTTGCGGAGCGTGAGCAGCTCGTCCTCGCTCCTTTCGAGCACCTGGCCGACGGTCATAAGGCCGCTGCGCTTGAGGCAGTTGTACGCGCGCACCGAGAGGCTCAGGTCCTCGATGGGCGTGTTGTACTTGTCCGGCGGCAGCGCGACGCCACGGCCGACGCCGTGCTCTACGACAGCCGGCTCAGGCTTGCCGAGCTGCGCGAACAGTTGCAGCTCGTCGCGAAGAATGTCGGAGCTCTGGCTCACGGCGTCGACGGGGCTCATCGTGCCGTCCGTCCAGACTTCGAGGATGAGCTTGTCATAGTTCGTCATCTGGCCGACGCGCGTGTGCTCCACGTGGAAGTTGACCTTCAGCACCGGCGTGAAGATCGCATCTACCGGGATGACGCCGATCGGCAAGCCGTCGGACTGGTCGGCGGGCAAGTAGCCGCTGCCGGACTCGACCGTGAACTCGACGGTCAAGTGCGACTTGTCGGAGTCGAGCGTCGCCAGATACAGGTCGGGGTTGACGAGCTCATAGTCGGCGGCGACCTGGATGCTGCGCGCGCGCGCCTCACCCGGGCCGGTGGCTTCGAGGTACATCTTGCCGGGGCGGTCGGAGAGCGGGCGGAGCCGGATCTCCTTGAAGTTCAGGAGCAGCTCCATCGTGTCTTCCTTCACGCCCGGGATGGTCGAGAACTCGTGCACGACTTCCTCGATACGAATCGAGGTGATCGCGGCGCCGGGGAGCGAGCCGAGCAGCACGCGGCGGAGGGCGTTGCCCAGCGTGATGCCGAAACCCGCCGCGAGCGGTTCCGCGACGAAGCGCGCGTAGTTCTCGGACTCTTCCTCGACCGCGATGTGCGGCGGTTCCGGATCGATGGACGCGAGCGCGGGGGGCTGGGTGTCAAATGTTACGACGTTCATGATGCCTTCCCTATCGAGAGCTGCTTCCTTACCGCGAGTAGAACTCAACGATGACCGCCGGGTCGAACTTCGCGCCTGCCTGTGCAATGTCCGGCTGGGTGAGGACGCGGCCGGTCATGGCGGCGGCGTCAACGCCGAGCCAGTCCGGCACTTCCTTGCCCTGCAGCGTCTCTTGCACAATCTTGAGGAGTTCGGTGCGCTTGCCCTTCTCGGACCAGCCGATCTCGTCGCCGATCCTGAGCGCGCACGAAGGAATGTCTGTCACACGGCCGTTCAGCGAGATGTGGCCGTGTCGCACGATCTGGCGGGCTTGTGAGCGCGAGTCGGCGAAGCCGAGGCGAAAGACGGCGTTGTCAAGCCGCATCTCCAGCATGCGCACCAGGTTCTCGCCCGTGACGCCGGCGCGATGCAGCGCCTCCTTGTAGTAGCGGCGGAACTGACGCTCCATCAGGCCGTAGATGACGCGCGCGCGCTGCTTCTCACGGAGCTGGAGCGAGCGGTCGGACACCCGCCTACGGCGGGCGAACTTCTGCGCGCCGGGCGGCGAGGGGCGTCGCTCGAAGGCGCACTTGGGCGTCATGCAGCGGTCGCCCTTAAGGTAGAGCTTGTCGCCGTAGCGGCGGCACAGGCGGCAAACGGGTCCCGTGTAGCGGGCCATATGTATGCGTTCCTCCTAGACCCTGCGCCGCTTGCGCGGCCGGCAGCCGTTGTGCGGCATTGGCGTGACGTCACGGATGCTGAGAATCGAGAGGCCGGCGGCCTCCAGCGAGCGGATGGCGGCCTCTCGGCCGGAGCCCGGTCCCTTCACGAGCACGTCGACCTGGCGCATGCCGTTATCCATCGCCTTGCGGGCGACGCGTTCGGCGGCCTGACCGGCCGCAAACGGAGTCGACTTGCGTGAGCCCTTGAAGCCCACATTGCCGGCGGAACCCGCGGAGATGACGTTGCCGTTGGGATCAGTCAGTGTGACGATCGTGTTGTTGAACGTCGACTGAATATAGGCCTTGCCCCTGGGCACGACCTTCTTTTCTCGGCGGCGCGACTTGCTCTTCTTCTCTGCCATCCTTCGCCTCGATTACTTCTTGGCGACGGTGCGGCGCTTGCCGGCAACCGTCTTGCGCGGACCCTTCCGCGAGCGGGCGTTCGTGCGTGTGCGCTGTCCGCGCACGGGGAGGCCGCGACGGTGCCGGATGCCGCGGTAGCAGTTGATCTCGATGAGCCGCTGGATGTTCTGGCGCACCTCACGCCGGAGGTCTCCCTCGACGGTGCAGGTGCGGTCGATGACTTCGCGGATGCGCGAGACCTCGTCGTCGGTCAGGTCACGCGTCTTGGTTGTCGGGGTGACCTGCGCCTGGTCGGTGATGCGCTGGGCCATCCCGGAACCGATCCCGTAGATGTAGCGCAACGAAACATCGATGCGCTTGTCACGCGGGATGTCGATACCGGCGATGCGTGCCATCCTGCCTACCTCCTAGCCCTGGCGCTGCTTGTGCTTCGGGTTCTCACAGATGATCCGGACGATGCCACGCCGGCGGATAATCTGGCACTTGTCGCAGCGCTTCTTGACGGACGCCTGTACTTTCATCGTTCGCTCCGTTAGCGGAACCGGTACGTGATCCGGCCCCGGCCCAAGTCGTACGGCGACAGCTCAACGAGGACGCGGTCGCCGGGGACGATCTTGATGTAGTGGAGGCGCATCTTGCCGGAAATGTGGGCCAGCACCTCGTGTCCATTCGCTAGATTTACGCGAAACATTGCGTTGGGCAGCGGTATCTTGACGACACCTTCGACCTCAATCGCGTCCTTCTTCGGCATCTAGTTCCCTCGCCCGGCGCCTGAGGCGGCGAACTGCGCGGCCATCGATGCTTCATCGCTGCGGAGCGTCAGCACCTCGGGCTCGCCGTCCGTAATGGCGATGGTGTGCTCGAAGTGCGCCGAGAGGCTCCCGTCCAGCGTACTGATCGTCCAGTGATCTTCGTGCTTCTTGGTTCGCCAGTCGCCCACGTTCACCATCGGTTCCAGCGCAAGCACCATGCCCTTGCGGAGGATGGGACCGCGGTCAGCCGGTCCGTAGTTCGGGACCTGCGGTTCTTCGTGCATGTCGCGTCCTACACCGTGGCCAACGTACTCACGCACGACGGAAAGGCCGCGTGCCTCTACGAACGTTTGGATCGCGTTCGAGACCTGGCCCAGACGCGCGCCCGGACGGGCGGCGCGGATCCCTTCCCACAGTGCGCGATGCGTAACGTCGATGAGCCGCTGCTTCTCCGGTCCGATCTGGCCACAACCGACCGTCAACGCAGAGTCTCCCACGAATCCCTGGTGCGTCGCACCCAAGTCGATGCTGACGACGTCGCCTTCCTGGAGGACGCGCTCGCCGGGGATCGCATGGACGATTTCGTCGTTGACAGACACACAAACATGCGCCGGATAGCCCAGGTATCCCAAAAACGTGGGCACCACCCTCCGACGCTCGAACTCGGCCTTGACTATTCTATCAAGTTCCTTCGTTCTTACGCCAGGGGCTGTTTCGGCGGCGAGGCGCTCGAGCACGTCGGCTACGACACGGCCGGCCTGGCGCATCAGGGCGATTTCGTCGTCAGACTTGATAATAATTGGCATATGTTGATTACTCTTTTATCATACCATCCGGGCGTATAGGCGCCAGCGGGCTACGTTCCTGTACCTCGCTCGATAGCGGCGAGGAGGTCTCTCGTGACCGCTTCGACCTCCTGCTGGCCGTCCACCTCCGCCAGCTTGCCCTGCGATCGGTAGAACTCCAGCAGGGCTTCCGGAGGCCGCTGGAGGCGCAAACGCTCGCGCACGACCTCCGGCTTGTCGTCGTCGCGCTGGTAGAGCTCGCCTCCGCAGGCGTCACAGACTCCCGGTTGTGTGGGCGGCCGAGTCTGCTCGTGGTAGATCTGGCCGCAGTTTTTGCAGATCCAGCGTCCGGTCAGCCGCCGGACGATCTCCTCGTCGTTGGCCGTCACATGGAGGGCGAGATCGACGCTCTTGCCCTCGGCCTCCAGCGCGCGGCCGAGCGCCTCGGCCTGCTGGAGGGTGCGCGGGAAGCCGTCGAAGAGGACGCCGGCCTGTGCGTTGGGGTGCGCGATGCGGTCGAGGAGCATACCGATCGTGACCTCATCCGGTACCAGGTCGCCCTTGTCCATGTAGGCCTTAGCCTGTTTGCCGAGCTCCGTGCCCTGGCGTACGTTCTCGCGGAACAGGTCGCCGCTGGCGACATGCGCCAGGCCGAGCCGATCGGCGGCGATCTTGGCCTGCGTGCCCTTGCCGGTGCCCGGCGGCCCGAGCAGGATCAGATACACGTTTGTTGTGTCCCCCGCCTTCGAAAGGTCTTGCTTGCTGAGGGCGAGGCGCGGTGGCGCCGCCGCTTGTTAGCGAATGAAGCCCTCGTAGTTGCGCATCATTAGCTGCGACTCGAGCTGCCGCATGGTATCTAAGACGACACCCACGATGATGATCAGCCCCGTACTCGTAATCGTTAACGAGTTCACGTTGCGGAAGCCCGCGATGGCGTATGGCAAAAGGTACGGCACGACAGCGACGAGGCCGAGGAAGATCGCGCCGGCCCAGGTGATGCGCACCAGGACGCGCATGATGTATTCGGCTGTCGGCCGGCCGGGACGGATGCCCGGGATGAAGCCACCATTCTTCTGCAAGTTCTCTGCCAGGTTTTGTTGCTGGAAGATAACCAGCGTATAGAAGAACGTGAACACCACAACGAGGAAGAAAATCGTCGCCATGTAGACGGGGGAGACGATGTTGCCGCTTGTCCCGCGCGGGCCGAACCAGTCCACGATGAAGTTCGAGATGCTGACGACCCAGCTTACGTCCGTCTGGTTGCGCAGGTAGTTAGCCGCCGTGGCCGGGAAGATGACGACCGAGAACGCAAAGATCATCGGGATCATGCCGGCGGAGTTGACGCGCAACGGGATATGGCTCTGCCCTGACTGCCGGTACATCCGCCCGGATCTGAAGACGCTACGGGCATATTGGACGGGGATCCGCCGCTGCGCCTCCTGCACGAACACGATCAACGCCAGTATCGCGATGGCGACTGCGGCCAAGATGCCGAGGCTGAAGAAGCCGACGCCTTGATTGACGATGCTCGGGCCAAGCGTGGGCAGGCCGGCGACGATGCCACCGAAGATGATCAGCGAGATGCCGTTGCCGATGCCGTTTTCTGTAATCAGCTCGCCGAGCCAGACGAGGAACATCGTCCCGGCGGTCATCGAGATGACGGCCGAGAGCGTCGGCAGCGCATCCGGGCCGGTGAGGGCGACGTTGCCGATGGCGCCCGTCGGCTCGAGGATGATGAGCTGGCTGTAGCCCTGCACGAACGCCATCGGTACGGCGAGATAGTGCGTGTAAAGCTGGATCCGGTTCCGGCCCTGCTCGCCCTCACGGGAGAGCGCCTGCAGGCTCGGGACGACCGGCGTTAGGAGCTGCATGATGATCGATGCGGTGATGTACGGGTAAACGCCCATGGCTGCGACGCTGAGCTGACGCAGCGCGCCGCCGCTAAACAGGTCCAGGAAGCCTAGGAGGGCGCTGTTTTCGAAGGCATCTTTCAGCAGGGCGGCGTTGACGCCGGGGATCGGTACGTGCGCGACGAAGCGGAAGACGACGAGCAGGCCGAGCGTATAGAGCAGCTTGCGCCGGATATCCGGCTGCTGAAACGCGTCGATGAGGGCCTGGAGGAGACGGGGCCTATTCGGCGCCTGCGCCCTCGCTGCTCTCGCTGGCCTCGGTATCGATGTCATCTTGCTCCTGCTCGTCCGGTTTCGCGCTTGCCTTTGCTGGTCTTGCTGACTTCGCTTCGGCCTTGGCTTGCGCCTTCAAGGCGCTTCTCGACTTCTTCTTCTCCACAGGCTCCGGGCGCGGCGACATCTCTTCGACAGTGCCGCCCGCGGCCTCGATCTTGGTGCGCGCCGGCGTGGAGACCCGGTGCGCGCGGACCGTGAGTTTGGCGGAGACCTCACCGCCGCCCAGGATCTTAATCTGATTGCGCAGCGACTTGACGATGCCGGCCGCGACGAGCGTCTCGGGTGTGACGTCGCTACCGTCGGGCAGCCGCGCGAGGTCGCTCAGGTTCACGGGCGCGTACTCGATGCGGAACGGATTGCGAAAGCCCCGGCGGCGGGGGAGGCGGCGAACCAGCGCGGTCTGGCCGCCCTCGAACGCTGGGCGCGTCTTGTAGCCCGAGCGCGACTGCTGGCCTTTCATGCCCTTGCCGGCGTAGGTACCGGTGCCGCTACCCGTGCCGCGGCCGATACGCTTGCGCGCTTTCGTGGCCCCTCGAGGTGGCCGAAGTTCGTGCTGTTCCACGGCTACTTCGTACCCTCCTCGACAGATAGTAGATGCCGCACTTTTTCGATCATACCGCGCAAGGAGGGTGAGTCGCTATGTTCCACAGTGTGACCCAAGCGACGCAGTCCCAGCGCATGGATTGTGCGCTTCTGGTCGAATCGCCGGCCGATGCTGCTGCGTACCCACGTGATGCGGACCTTACTCATCGGCCGGCTCCTCGGTGTCCTCGGGCTCCGCTTCCAGGGCGACCGCGCGCGCCTTCGCCTTCGCGGCTAATGCGTGGCGCCGCGCGACGACGTCCTTCGGGATACGCAGGCTCTGCAGCCCCTCGATCGTCGCGCGCACGACGTTGATCGGGTTGTTGCTGCCGAGCGACTTGGTAAGGATGTCGCGAATGCCGGCAGCCTCGACGACGGCGCGCACGCCGCCGCCCGCGATAACGCCGGTACCGGGCGAGGCGGGCTTCAGCAGCACTTTCGCCGCGCCGTACACGGCCAGGACCTCGTGTGGGATCGTCGAGCCGGCCATCTGCACGTCGATCAGGTTGCGCCGCGCGATGGTGGCGCCCTTGCGAATCGCGTCCGGCACCTCGTGCGCCTTACCCATGCCCGCGCCGACGCGCCCCTGCCCATCGCCTACGACGACGACGGCGCTGAAGTTGAAGCGACGGCCACCCTTGACGACCTTCGCGATGCGGTTGATGTAGAGGACCTTCTCGCTGAGCTCGGGCTCGCGCTGGTCCGTGAAGTCCTGCGTGGCGCTAACCATATCGCTCCTCTAAAACTCCAGACCGGCCTCGCGGGCGGCGGAGGCGAGCGCCTTCACCCGTCCGTGGAACCGGTAGCCGCCCCGGTCGAAGACGACCTTGGTGATGCCGCGCTCCTTTGCGCGCTGCGCCACGAGTTCGCCGACAGCCTTCGCGACGTCTGTCTTCGCTTTCCCGTTCTTCGCGCCCTTCGCCGCCGCCTCGACGTCCGATGCGGACGCCAGTGTGTGGCCGGCGTCGTCGTCAATCACCTGCGCGTAGATGTGCGAGAGGCTCCGGTACACCGAGAGGCGAGGCCGCTCGTTCGTGCCGTGGACCTTCTTGCGGACGCGCAGGTGGCGGCGGATGCGGGCGGCGTGGGACGTCGTCAGTCGCTTCATGGCGCTAGTGCAGCGTCTTGCCGGCCTTGCCGGCCTTGCGTCGCACGTGTTCTCCTTCGTAACGGATGCCCTTGCCTTTGTAGGGCTCGGGTGGGCGAATGCCGCGGATCTCCGCCGCGGTCTGGCCGACGAGTTCCTTGTCGACGCCGCGCACGTGGATCTTGCTCGTGCCCTCGACCTCGAACGTGATGCCGGCGGGTGGCTTGAAGTCCACCGGGTGCGAGAAGCCCACGGCGACCTGGATCGCCTGGCCCATCTGCTGCGCGCGATAGCCGACGCCGATCAGCTCCAGCGTCTTCGAGTAGCCGGTCGACACGCCGGTGACCATGTTCGCCAGGAGCGCGCGCGTCAGGCCGTGCAGGGCTCGATAGTAGGCCAGGTCGCTCGTGCGGGTGACGGTGAGCTTGCCGCCGTCCAATTGCATCCCAATCTCGGGGTGCACCTCGCGCTCAAGCTGGCCGTTGGGGCCCTTGATGCGCACGAGGTTTCCCTCGATCTGGACCTGGACGTTCGACGGGATCTCTACCGGCAGCCGGCCTATTCGCGACATCGCTTCTTCCTACCAGACGTAGCAGAGCACCTCGCCGCCCATCTCCTGACGCCAGGCCTGCTGCCCGGCCATCACGCCTTTCGGCGTGGAGAGGATGGCGATGCCCAGCCCGTTGTACACGCGCGGGATCTCTCGCTTTTGCACGTACACGCGCAGGCCGGGACGGCTCACGCGCTTGAGCCCGTTGAGGAGCGGCTCCTTGCTATCCGTGTAGCTTAGGTGCACGCGCATGATCCGTCGCGGCCCCTCCTCGAAGACCTCGAAGTCCCGCACAAAGCCCTCGTCCTTGAGCACCTTGGCGATGGCGAGCTTCAACTTGGATGCGGGGATATTGACGTAGTCGTGTCGTGCTGAGACCGCGTTGCGGATCCGGGTCAGCATGTCGGCGATGGGGTCGGTCATTCCCATGGCGTCACTCCCTACCAGCTGGACTTCTTGACACCGGGAAGCTTGCCCTGGAGGGCGAGCAGCCGGAAGCAGATGCGGCAGAGGGCGAAGTAGCGCATAAAGGCGCGCGGACGCCCGCACACCTGACAGCGCCGTACGGTGCGGCTGCTGTACTTGGGTGGCCGGTTCGCCTTCTCGATGAGCGCCTTCTTCGCCATCGGTCCTCCTAGTTGCGGCTGAACGGCATGCCGAGCAGTTCGAGCAGCCGCGCCCCTTCTTCGTCGTTGCGAGCGCTGGTCACGATATTGATCTGCAGGCCGCGCACGCGGTCGACTTTGTCGTACTCGATCTCCGGGAAGATGAGCTGCTCGCGCACACCTAGACTAAAGTTGCCGCGCCCGTCGAACGCCTTGCGCGGCACGCCGCGGAAGTCGCGGATGCGGGGCAGGGCGGTGTTCAGCAGCCTATCGAGGAACTCCCACATGCGGGCTCCTCGTACGGTGACAGTCAGGCCGATCGAGTTGCCTTCACGGATCTTGAAGTTCGCGATCGAGCGCTTGGCTTTCGTGATGATGGGCTTTTGGCCCGTGATCGTCGCGATGTCCTGCGCGGCGGCATCGAGCGCGTTCGCGTTCTGGGTCGCCTCGCCCATCCCGATATTGACCACGACTTTCTCGACGCGCGGCACCTGCATCATGTTCTTGTAGCCGAACTCGCGCATGAGCGCAGGCGCGATCTCATCGCGGAAGCGCTGGCGGAGCCTGGGCGGTGTTGGTGTTGCTTCGTTGGTCATCGCTTAGTCGATATCCTCGTTGCAGCTGCGACACACGCGCACTTTGACGCCGTCCGGCCGGACGCGGAAGCCGACACGCGTCGGTTTGGTGCAGGACCGGCAGATCAGCTTCACGTTCGAGACGTGAATCGGGCCTTCCTTGTCGATGATGCCCGAGGGCTGGCGCTCGGAGCGCTGGCGTTGGTGGCGCTTCACAAAGTTCAGCCCCTGCACGATGACGCGCTGGTCGCTCAGCAGGACCTCGTGGACCTGGCCCTGCTTGCCGCGCTCCTTGCCTGCGATCACGAGCACGAGGTCGTCACGCTTGATGCGCTCCATTACACGACCTCCGGTGCGAGGGAGATGATCTTCATGAATTTTTTCTCTCGTAGCTCACGGGCGACCGGGCCGAAGATGCGCGTGCCGCGCGGGTTCTCCGCGTCGGCGAGAATGACCGCCGCGTTCTCATCGAACCTGATCGACGTGCCGTCGGGACGCTGCCAGCCCTTCGCGGTGCGCACGACGACGGCCTTGACGACCTCGCCTTTCTTCACGCCCGCGCCCGGCTGCGCCTGCTTCACGGACGCGACGATGACGTCGCCGACACGCGCGTAGCGACGGCGCGTGCCGCCGAGCACCTGGATGCACATGATCTGGCGCGCACCCGAGTTGTCGGCGACCTTCATCCGTGTGAACTTCTGGATCACGACGCGTCCTCTTCGCCCTTCGTTTCTTCTTCGCTCGTGGCGTCTGCCTCGGCGGGAGCCGCGCTTGGCTCAGCAGCCACATCGGCCTCCGCTGCGGGCGCCTCTGGCACAGTCTCGTCCGCGGTCTTCGCTGCGGGCGCGGGCGGCTGCGCGCGCTCGCGCTGGAGCGTGATGTACTGGGAGTCGATGTCGCGCGGCGCCACATCGGCGACTTCGCGCCGCTGTACCACCTCGATGACGCGCCAGCGCTTGTGACGCGACAGCGGCCGTACCTCGGCGATGCGGACGAGGTCGCCCGTCTTCGCCTCGAGGCGGTCGTCGTGCGCCATGTAGCGCTTGCTGCGCTTCAGGATCTTGCGGTACAGCCGGTGACGCGTCGTCATCTTGACAAGGACGACAACAGTCTTGTCCATCTTGTCGCTGACGACCGTGCCGGTAAGCGTTCTGATCCTTCCGGGCATTACGCTTTGTCTCCTGTTGTCGCCGCCTCGTAGAGGGCGGCAATCTCACGTTCGCGCTGGAGCGTCTTGATCCGCGCGATGCGCTTACGCGTCTGGCCCGGCAGGGCAGTGTTGGCCTGCTGACGCGTTACGACTTGCAGACGCAACGTGAAGGCCTGTCGATGCGTCTCCTCCAGCTCCTTAGCGAGGTCCGCGTCGGACAGCTTACGTAACTCCTGCAACTCGTCGCGGCGCTTCGCCATCTCTATAGCTCCTGGTGCTCGCGCGTGACGAAGCGCGTCTCGATGGGTAGCTTGTGCGCGGCGAGGCGCAGCGCCTCGCGCGCGACGTCTTCGCGCACACCGGCGATCTCGAACAGCATTCTGCCGCGCCTGACGACGGAGACCCAGAACTCGGGCGGGCCTTTGCCGCTGCCCATGCGCGTCTCGAGCGGCTTCTTCGATACCGGCTTGTCCGGGAAGATGCGGATCCAGACCTTTCCGCCGCGCTTCATCGAGTGCGTGATCGCGCGGCGAGAGGCTTCGATCTGGCGCGCGGTGACCCACGCGTTGCCAAGGGCCTGCAGGCCGAACTCGCCGAAGCTGACCTGATTGCCAGCCTGGGCGACGCCGCGCCTGCGGCCTCGATGCGACCTACGCCACTTGATGCGCTTCGGTTGCAGCATCGTTACGCTTCCTTCGTCTCCTCAGCGGGCGCGGCCTGGGCGGGCGCTTCCGGCGCTTCCGGCGTCGGCGCCTCCGTCGTTGCAGCTGGCGTCGCGTCAGGCGCCGCCGCAACTGGCGCCGAGGGTGCTTCTGGCGCCGAGGGTGCTTCTGGCGCCTCCGGCTCCTTCTCAATCACCACGCGACCCGCGGTCTCGTCGCGCTCGGGGAGGCGCTCGCCCTTGTAGATCCAGACCTTGACGCCGATCCGGCCGAACGTCGTGTGCGCCTCCGACTGGCCGAAATCGATGTCGGCGCGAATCGTGTGGAGCGGCACGCGGCCGTCCATCGTGCTCTCGCGGCGCGACATCTCCGCACCGCCGAGGCGTCCGGCGACCATCGCGCGGCAACCCTCCGCGCCGCGGGCCATTGTCCGCTGCACCGTCTGCCGGAGCGCGCGACGGAAGGCCACGCGCCGCTCGAGCTGGTCGGCGATGTTGCGCGAGACGAGTGTCGCGTCAAGCTCCGGCATGCGGATCTCCTGGATGTTGACTCGCACGCGTTTGCCGGTGAGCGTCTCGAGCTTCCCGCGAAGCTCATCGACTCGCTGGCCGCCGCGGCCGATGACGATGCCGGGCTTCGCAGTATGCACGGTCACGGTCAGGATGTTCGCGTTGCGCTCAATCTCGATGCGCGCAATGCCGGCGTCCTTGAGCTCCTTCTCGAAGTAGGTGCGGAGCTTGAGGTCCTCCTGCAACAGCTCGGCGTAGTGCGTGTCAGAGAACCACTTGCTCTGCCAGTCGTAGATAATGCCCAGGCGGAAGCCCGTCGGGTGCACTTTATGTCCCACGTCAGTCCTCCCGCTCGTCTACGACGATGGTGATGTGTGCGGTGCGCTTCACGTAGCGGTGCACGCGTCCGTGCCCTGCCGGGCGAAAGCGCGGGAGCCGTCGCGCGTCGTTCGCGATTGCGCGCTTCACGTACAGCGCGTCGGGGTCCAGCGCGTAGTTGTTCTCCGCATTGCTCGCGGCCGACTTGACGATCTTCGCAACGAGACGCGCGTGCGGCGAGGGGTTGAAGCGCAGCACGTTCAGCGCGTCCACGATGGTGCGACCGGGGAGCTGCTGGAGTACGGCCCGCACCTTGCGGGGCGAGACGGTTGCGAAGCGATTCGACGCGGTGACTTCCATGCTTACGTCCTGCGTACCTGCGTGGTCCGTTCCGACCTACCGGAGTGGCCCCGGAAGTGGCGCGTGAACGCGAACTCGCCGAGCTTGTGGCCGACCATGTTTTCGGTGACGAAGATGGGCACGTGGCGACGCCCGTCGTGTACGGCGATGTTCAGCCCGACCATCTCGGGCATGATCGTACTCGCGCGCGACCACGTGCGGATGACCGAACGCTCGCCGCCGCGACGCGCAGCGTCCACCTTCTTCATGAGCTTGGCGTCGATGTACGGGCCCTTCTTTGTCGAGCGTGACACGCCTTACTCCTACCTACTTCTGGTGCCGCCGGCGCACGATGAACTTGTCCGACGGCTTCTTGCCCCGCGTTCGCACTCCCATGGCGGGCTTCCCCCACGGCGTCTTGGGCCCGGACATCCCGATGGGCGCCTTGCCCTCGCCCCCGCCATGTGGGTGGTCGCGCGGGTTCTTGGCCGCGCCGCGCGTGTTGGGACGGCGTCCCTGCCAGCGTGTGCGGCCTGCTTTACCGATCTTGATCAAGCTGTTCTCCACGTTGCCCATCTGGCCGATGGTGGCGAGGCAGCTCGCGGGGACCCGGCGCATCTCGCCCGAGGGTAGACGGAGCAGACAGAGGTCGCCTTCCTTCGCCATGACCTGCACGGCGGCGCCGGCGCCGCGCGCGAGCTGTGCGCCCCGGCCGGGGTACATCTCTACGTTGTGCACGATCATGCCCGTTGGGATGTTCGTGAGCGGCAGCGCGTTGCCGGTGCGCAGCTCCGACTCCGGTCCCGACGTCACAGTGTCGCCGACCGTGAGGCCCTGCGGCGCGAGGATGTAGCGCTTGTCGCCGTCGTGGTAGTGAATCAGCGCGATGCGCGCCGTGCGGTTCGGGTCGTACTCAATGGCGGCGACCTTCCCGGGCACGCCGAAGTTGTCGCGTTTGAAATCGATGAGGCGGATGTGGCGCTTGTGACCGGCGCCGCGATTGCGAATCGTGATGCGGCCCTGATCGTTGCGCCCGGCCTTCTGCTTGCGGCTGACGATCAGCCGCTTCTCGGGCGTCTTCTTCGTAATCTCTTCGAAGGTGAAGCCCGTCATGCCGCGCCGGCCGGGGGACGTAGGCTTGAATTGTTTTGTAGGCATCGCTAGATCCCCTCGAAGAGCTGGATGGAGTCGCCCTCGGCCAGCGTCACGATCGCTTTCTTCCAGTCGGGCGAGCGCGTGATGCGCCGTCCCATGCGGTGCTTCTTGCCGTGCATGTTCATCGTGTTCACGGCCGTCACGCTGACGCTAAACGCC
Source organism: Dehalococcoidia bacterium (assembly GCA_040902195.1). Lineage (GTDB taxonomy): Bacteria > Chloroflexota > Dehalococcoidia > DSTF01 > RBG-16-68-14 > JBBDXS01. Next base: position 6,805 of record JBBDXS010000013.1, on the reverse strand, counting down.
AGCTCAACGGCTTCCTTGATCTGCCGCTTATTCGCCGCCTTCGCGACCCGGAAGGCGTACTTGTGGTCGGCCGCGAGGATCGTTGCCTTCTCCGTGATAAGCGGCCGCTTGATCACCTCGTAGGGATGGAGCGCCTTAGGCACTGGCCACCTCCGCCAGGGGAGCGCGTCGCTTCGATGCGCGCTCGCCGCCCCAGAGCGCCTCGGCGGCGCGAACGGCCTCTTCGGTCATGAGCAGGCCACGGTGGGCCATCAGATCGAGGACGTTGAGATAGGCGGCGGGCAGCCACTTTACGTTCGGCAAATTGGCCGTGCTGAGCTTGACGATGTTGTCCGGGTTCGCCGTCACCACCATCACCTTGCGCTCGAAGCCGAGGCCGCTCAGCAGCGATGCGAGCTCCTTCGTGCGCGGCGCGCCCATCGATAGCTCATCGAGCACGCGAAGGGAGCCGTCGGCCGCCTTCGCGGAGAGTACGGAGCGGATGGCGAGACGCCGCATGCGCTTCGGTAGGTCCTTCTCGTAGCTGCGCGGCCGCGGCCCGAAGACGATACCACCACCTCGGCGGTGCGGCGCGCGCACAGAGCCTTGTCGTGCGCGGCCGGTGCCCTTCTGCCGGAAGAGCTTGACCGTACTGCCGCGCACTTCGCCGCGCGTCTTCGTCTTGTGCGTGCCGCGACGGTTGTTCGCGCGCTGCGCGACGAGCGCCTGGTGCACAATCGCGCGATGCGGCTTGAGGCCGAACACGGCGTCGTCCACTTCGATCGAGCGGACGGTTTTGCCGGCGCGGTTGACGACGTCCAGGTTCACGACGATGCTTCCTCTTTCGGTTCCTCGGCGGCCGCTTCTTCTTTCGGAGCCGCTTCGACCGTTTCGGGCTCGTTCGCGGCGTCTTCCGCCGGCGCTTCTTCGATAGCGGCCTCGGCGGTCTCTTCGATCTCTGCCGCGGGCGTCTCGGTTTCTTCGACGGGGGCCTCGGGCTCGACGGCCTGCGGCTTGCGATCGCGCGCGGCCTCAATCGAATGCTTCGAGAAGCGGATCTTGAGGAGGCCGTTGCGCGCGCCGGGCACAGAGCCCGCGATGATCAGCAGGCCGCGCGCCGGATGGCTCTCCAGCACTTCGAGGCCCTTGACGGTGACTTGTACGTGGCCCATGTGTCCGGGCATCCGCATCCCTTTGTAGACGCGGCCGGGCGTGTTGCCCGCGCCGATGGCGCCGCCGGCGCGATGCCGGTCCGATTGGCCGTGGGTTTTGGGGCCGCCGGCGAAGCCGTGTCGCTTCACGCTGCCCTGGAAGCCGCGGCCCTTTGTCACGCCGGTCACGTCGATGCGGTCGCCTTCCTGGAAGATCTCCGCGCCGATGCGATCGCCGAGCTTGATCCCTTCAGGAGCGAGCGCCTTGAACTCGCGCAGGTAGCGAAGGTCGCCGTTGCGCTTGAGATGGCCGCGCGTCGGCTTGTTGACGTGCTTTCTGGTGCCGTAGCCGATCTGGACGGCCTCGTAGCCGTCGCGCGTGGCGCTGCGGATCTGCGTGACGAGGCAGGGCCCGGCCTCGATGACCGTGGCGCCGCGCACGCGGCCTTCCTTATCGAAGACCTGGACCATGCCGAGCTTGCGCCCGAGCAGCCCTTCGATCACAGCTTCACCTCAATGTCGACGCCGGCCGGCAGTTGCAACCGCATCAGCGTGTCGACGGTGCGCGACGTGGGGTTCTGGATATCGATGATGCGCTTGTGCGTGCGGATCTCGAACTGCTCACGCCCATCCTTATGGATGAACGGAGAGCGGATCACGGTGAACTTCTTGATGTGCGTGGGCAGGGGAATGGGTCCGGCAACCACGGCTCCGGTCCGCTCCGCCGCTTCGACGATCTGGACGGCCGATTGGTCGAGGATGCGGTGGTCGTAGGCCTTCAGACGGATGCGGATCTTTTGCTGTGGCATGTTACGCCCTCACCGGCTTCCTCGGGCCCGAGATCTTGTCGACCACCTGCGGCGGCACGTCTTCATAGTGATCGAATTCCAGGCTGAACGTGGCGCGTCCTTGCGTAAGAGAACGCAGGTCTGTTGTGTAGCCGAAGGTCTCGGCCAGGGGAATCATGGCACGTACGACTTGGAGACTGCCGCGCGCCTCGACGCCCAGGACCTGGCCGCGCCGGCCGTTGACGTCGGCCAGCACGTCGCCGAAGAACTCCTCCGGCGTGCTGATCTCGAGCTTCATGATCGGTTCCAGCAGGACCGGGTCGCCACGCTGGATGGCCTCGCGCGCGCCGATGATGCCAGCGTTACGGAACGCCAGCTCGGACGAGTCGACTTGGTGGTACTGCCCATCGACAAGGGAGACGAGGACGTCGACGACGGGGTAGCCCGCGATGGGGCCGGTGTCGAGTGCGGCCTTTACGCCCTGTTTTACGGCCGAGACGTACTCGCGCGGCACCACGCCGCCCTTCGTCGCGTCGACGAACTCGAAGCCGGCGCCGCGCTCTCGTGGCGCAGCGATCAGCTCGACGACACCGAACTGGCCGCGGCCGCCGGTCTGTCGCACGTAGCGGCCTTCGGCGCGCGCCTCGTGCCGGATCGTCTCCTTGAAGGCGACCTCCGGCCGGCCGACGTTCGCCTCGACGCGGAATTCGCGCAGCATGCGGTCGACGATGACATCGAGGTGCAGCTCACCCATGCCGGAGATGAGCGTCTGGCCTGTATCGTCGTCGTAGCGCGTGCGGAAGGTCGGGTCTTCTTCAGACAGTCGCTGGAGGGCGGTGCCCATGCGGTCCTGGTCTTCCTTCGTCTTGGGCTCGATGGCGACGGCGATGACGGGTTCGGGGAAGCGGATGGTCTCGAGGAGGATTGGGTGCGCGGGATCGCACAGCGTGTCGCCGGTAAATGTATTCTTCAGTCCGATCGCCGCCGCAATGCCGCCGGCGAATACCGCATCGATGTCCTCGCGCTGATTGGCGTGCATGCGCAGCAGCCGGCCGAACCGCTCCTTCTTGCCGTGTGTCGTGTTGAGGATCTGCGCGCCCTCGGCGACGGTGCCCGAGTAGACGCGGAAGTAGGCGAGACGACCGACGTACGGGTCGCTGACGATCTTGAACACGAGCGCGCAGAACGGCTCGTCGTCGCTCGGTGCGCGCTCCGCAAGCTCAGCCGTCGCCGTGTTCGTGCCCACGATAGGTGGCACGTCGATCGGCGAGGGCAGGTAGTCGATGACCGCGTCGAGCAGCGGGCGCACGCCTTTGTTGCGCAGCGCCGCGCCGCACAGGACTGGCGTTGCCTTGCCGGCAAGCGTAGCGCGACGAAGCGCCTTCTTGAGCTCCGTCGTCGTTACGGGGTGTCCTTCTACGAAGCTGATCATGAGCTGGTCATCTACTTCGGCCGTGGCTTCGATCAGCTTCTCGCGATGCAATGCGGCCTCGTCCACCATGTCCGCCGGAATGTCGGTGATGGTGGGCTCCTCGTCGCGGTCGGCCGGGAAGAGCCAGGCTTTCTCCTGGACGAGGTCGATGACGCCTCGGAAGGTGTCTTCAACGCCGATGGGGAGCTGTATCGGGATCGGCCGCGCGTCGAGGCGCTCAACGATCATGTCGATCGTGCGCCGGTAGTCTGCGCCGACGCGGTCCATCTTGTTCACGAACGAGATGCGCGGCACGCGATAGCGATCGGCCTGACGCCAGACGGTCTCGGACTGTGGTTCGACGCCGTGTACCGCGTCGAACACGACGACGCCGCCGTCGAGGACGCGCAGACTGCGCTCCACCTCAACCGTGAAGTCGACGTGGCCGGGCGTATCGATGATGTTGATGCGGTGGTGGTCCCAGTAGCAGGTCGTGGCGGCGGCGGTGATTGTGATGCCGCGCTCGCGCTCCTGGGCCATCCAGTCCATCACGGCGGTGCCTTCGTGCACCTCGCCGATCTTATAGGTAATGCCGGTGTAATAGAGGATACGCTCGGTCACCGTCGTCTTGCCCGCATCGATGTGGGCAATGATGCCGATATTGCGTATCTGATCGATTGGTTGGTCGCGTTCCATATGCTCTCTTCGTTCGTAGGTCCGGACAAGACGCTGGGGCCGCCCTAAGGCTGGCCCCAGCAAGACAGCTACCAGCGGTAGTGAGCGAAGGCCCGGTTTGCCTCCGCCATGCGGTGGGTGTCCTGCTTCAACTTGATCGTGGTGCCCTGGTTGCTCGCGGCGTCCATCAGCTCTCCGGCCAGCCGCTCCGACAACGTGCGGCCCTTGCGCGCGCGCGACGACTTGATCAGCCAGCGCAGCGCGAGTGCCATGCGCCGCTCCGCGCGAATGTCAACGGGCACCTGGTATGTCGCGCCGCCGACGCGCCGGGGCTTCACCTCGACCATCGGCGTGGCGTTGCGCACAGCCTCTTCGAAAACTTCGACGGGGTTGCGGTTCTGCTGTTGCTCTATCTGATCGAGCGCGCCGTAGACGAGCCGTTCGGCGGTGCTCTTCTTGCCGCTGAGCATTACCTTATTGATGAACGCGGCGAGCAACGGGTTCCCGTACTTGGGATCCGGAGTGATACTGCGCCGTACGACTCGAGTTCGTCGTGGCATTACGTTATTCCTAGCCGTTACACAGAGCCGCCCCGGCTGTTCGGGGCGCCTATGGGGTTGTGGCGCGCCGGCGCGTTATGCGCCGCCGCCGGCCTGACCTCCCTTGCGCGTTCCGTACTTGCTGCGGCCACGCTGTCGATTCTGGACGCCCTGCGCGTCGAGCGCGCCGCGGATGATGTGGTAGCGCACACCGGGAAGGTCGCGTACACGGCCGCCTCGAATGAGGACAACCGAGTGCTCCTGAAGGCTGTGCCCTTCGCCCGGAATGTAGGCCGTCACCTCGATGCCGTTGGTGAGGCGCACACGGGCGATCTTGCGGAGGGCGGAGTTCGGCTTCTTGGGGGTCATGGTGCGCACCTGGGTGCAGACCCCACGCTTCTGAGGTGAGCCCTTGCCGCGCACCAGCTTGTTCTTGAGCGTGTTGTAGCGGAAGCGAAGCGCAGGCGCCTTCGTCTTCTTGGTGACACGCTTTCGCCCTTTGCGAACAAGCTGATTAATGGTTGGCATCTCTACCTCTAGACAAGCAACAAGGCCAAAAGCCTGATTCCGGAGCCCGACCCGGCGTGCGCCGTTGCGCACACTCGCCGGCGGTCATCTCGGTCGGGGGCCTCTGGCCTGCCGACTGCGCTCTCCGTTAGGCGCTGACTGTGTATTCTAGCTTTGCGCTTATGCAGTGTCAATAGCTTCAAGCGCTTCGGGTAGTCATTCCTCGTCTACCCCTAAGGCGCTCTCCTCAAGACGGCCGTTCGCCACGCCGATAACTCCCTCGAAGGGTCCTTACGGGCTTTCCCTACTTCGAGGAGTCAAATGGCCGTATTACGGCACCCCGCCCGATTCCTTCGGGTCGTCTTACTCGCGAGTGGTGTGATGCTGCTCGTCGCAGGAGCGACGCTTCTAGCGACGAGTCGCTGGCAGAGCGCCGATAGCACTTCGGCAGAACAAGCAGGGCCCTCGCCGACGCCCCAGCCTGAGTTCGGCCAGGAGCTGGCTCAGCTCGATCCAGAACAGTTGTACGGAGGGTTGGCGGCGCTAGCCGAGGCGCTCGCGCCGACACCCACGCCGCTCCCGCCAACCCCGACGCCGGAGCCTCCGGCCGCGCCGCCAGCTTCGGTCCCCCAGTACGTAGAATCGCCATCGATTCCGTCCCAGCAGCCCCAGGCGCCGCCACCGGCTGCGCAGCCCGGCTGCCCGACGGCCGGGCTGTCTGGCTACGGGCTCGATCTGTTCAACGCGGTGAACGCGCAGCGAGCGGCGAACGGCATGGGCGCCCTTGCTGCGAACGGATGTTTGGTTTACGTGGCCCAGCTTCGCTCGAACGATATGGCTGCGCGCGGCTACTTCTCCCATACCAGCCCTGACGGCTCGACGGCGTTCAGCCTGATGGACTACTACGGCGTTCCGTACGGTTGGGCGGGCGAAAACCTGGCCCGTAACAACTACCCCGACGCCCAGTCGGTCGGCGTGGCGATCAACGAGCTGATGAACAGCCCAGGCCACCGGGATAACATCCTGCACACCGCCTACCGCCAGCTGGGAGTCGCGGTGGCAATCGACGGCTCAGGGATGAAGTACTTCACGATGGTCTTCACGGACTAGCGCCCGGTCCCGTCGGCAGCCGCAGGGGCCCCACGGCGGTGCCTGCTGAACCCAAAAGAGAACCTAACCGTACGCCAAAAGAGCCACCTGCCGATGCGTCCATCGGACGCATGCTACCGCACCATCCTTCCGGCTAATTGCAGTCGTGCCCGAACTGGAACGCCACGCCAAAGATGTCGCTGAACAGATCGATCGTCCCGTCTGGCGGCCCCATGTCCCAGGCGTCCATGCCCATCGGCGCGGATCGGTCGTAATCGATGTGGTACCCCGTGGCGCTCGTAGGCGGCGTGAGCGCCGCGAAGATGCGCTGCGTCTCTGTACCCGGCACTGCGTTCTGTGTTCCGTAGCGCACTGCGACACCGAAGATGTCGTCAAAGAGGTCGATCGTCTTGGTGCGCAGCCAGAACGGCGGGTTGGCCGACTGCGTCCACACGTCGTAGAAGTCCCAGAAGTACTGGGGATTCCTTCGGCCGCCGCTGGTCTCGCTTCCCGGGCTAGACTGCTGCTCGGCAGTGTCCGTGCAGCCGTCGTTGTCGTCGTCGGGATCAGCGGCGCTACATATCGTGTCCCCGTCGTAGTCCGGGCAGGGCGTAGGCGTCGCTGTGGGCGGCGGCGTGGCAGTTGGCGTCGGCGGCGGGCCCGCTG
>JBBDXS010000012.1:14650-134066 GCA_040902195.1 Dehalococcoidia bacterium | reverse complement strand
CGCCGAGTCCGCGCCGCCGCCCGCCGCCGAGTCCGCGCCGCCGCCCGCCGCCGAGCCCGAGGCCGTCGCTGCCGCGCCTTCCGAGCCCGCGCCAGCCGCCGAGGGCGCCGCTCCGCGTTCTGCGCCGCGTACCGAGCGGAGCGAAGGCGATCGCCCCGAGGGCGACCGCGACCGGGGCGGTCCCCGCGAGAGAGGCGGACGCCGCTTCTTCGGGCGGCGCAAGGTCTGCATGTTCTGCGTCGAAAAGGTGAAGGTGATTGACTACAAAGACCCCATGCGCCTCCGCCGCTTTCTCTCCGACCGTGCCCGCATCGAGCCGCGCCGCAAGACCGGCACCTGCGCCAAGCACCAGCGCTGGCTGGCCATCGCGCTCAAGCGCGCCCGCCACCTGGCCCTGCTGCCCTACACGCCGGAGCACATCCGCGCCAGCGGCATGTTTGCCGGGCGTCGCTAAGCCTGCTACAACATCGATAGCGGGGACTACGAGGGCGCTACGCCCTCATTCTGTCTCACAGAGGAACCATGGCAAAGACGGCGAAACTCAAGGCCACCGCCGCTCCCCGCAGGCGTCGAGCAGCCCGCGACGATGCGGAGTATTGGAATCGCATACTCATCGTCGGCGGCGTTATCGCCGTCATCTTGCTCGCGGCCGGCATCATCGGCTACGGCTACTGGGACACACAAAAGCGTCCCCTAGGCAACACGGTCCTCACGGTGGGGGACATCAGCTTCTCTCTGGGCGCACTCGAACGGCGTCTCGATCAAGAGCTCCCCGAGGACCGCCGGAGTATCGGGGCCGACCTCCTCACGTATCCCGAGCGCGTTATCGCGGACATGCAGCGCGAAGCCCTGCTCATCCAGGGGGGAAGTGAGCTCAACATCAACGTCACGGACGAAGACATCGCCGCGGAGGTCCGTACCCAGGGTGGCCTCGCAGAGACCGTCGACGCGCAGACGTATGCACGGGAGTACCGGCGCCAGGTGGAAGAGAGCGGCCTCAAGGAAAGCGAATACCGTCAGAAGCTGCGCGCCGATCTCATCGAGCAGCGCGCCCGCGACTACTTCACGTTCCTTGCGCCCAACGCCGAGCCTCAGGTCCTCGGGCGCTGGATCCGCGCCGACACGCGCGAGACGGCCGAAGATGCGAAGAGCCGCCTCGCCGCCGGCGAGGAGTTCACCGTTGTCGCAGACGAGCTCTCGCTGGACGCTCCGGGCTCGACGCGCCAGGGCGATCTGGAGTGGTCGCCCCGCGGTACGGTTGGTCAGTTGCCGCAGAGCGTCGAGGAGTATCTCTTCAGCGCCGAGCCGAACACGCCCAGCGACATTCTGGAGGAGAGCGGCCTCTTCTACATCGCTGAAGTCATCGAGCGCGATGAAGCCCGCGAGCTAACCGCCGACCAGAAGCTGCAAGTGGCCTTCCGCAACGAGTCTGAATGGCTGGATCGCCTACCAGTGACGATCCCGGTCACGCGAAACTTCGATCAGGACGACGCCTTGAAAGCGCTCAACGATGTTCTCTAGGCCGGAGCCATGCACATGGTGAGAGAGCAAGGCCCGGAGACCGCAGTCAGCAGCGGCGGCTGGGTGCAAGACCAGCTCTACCAGCTCAAGGCGCAGGTCGCCCAGCTCGAGCAGGAGGTGACGCACCTCCAATCCACGGGGACAAATCTCTCCGACACGGTCCACACCATGGACGTCACTCTGCGCGAGGCGTCCCTCGGCGCCAGCCAGGCGAACCGGCTCCAGGAGGAGCTCAATCAAGCTGCCGCCTTGCTCGTCCACTTCCAGGACGAGCAAGCCACCCTGCGCGAACGCCTCGACGCCATCGGCCGCAATCGCGATGCCGAAGACAATCGCGACCAGCAGGAGTGGACGGAAGTCGCGCGCCGCACCGAGCAGGTCGAGCGTCAGGTCGCCGCGTGGCTGGACCGTCAGGCTGGCGTCGATGAAGTCGGCCGGCGTTTCCAGGAAGGCCTCTCACTCATCCGCCAGCAGATCCAGCAGATCGAGCAGCGGTTGGAGTCCTCGGAGAGCAAGGCTGCGCGCGGGCTCGAAGGCGCCAATCGCGCGGAGCATAACCTTACGCAGATTGACGCTGCGATCGACGCGTTGCGACGCGAGAACGAGAACATCGCCGAGCGCACGCGCGTCAACGCCGACGTCACGCACCGGCTCGAGAGCGCGATCAATCAGCAGCTCTCGGAGCTAAACCGGCTCGAGATGCTCACGGAGCGGATCGAGTTGCACCGCGCCGAGCGCCAGCGCCTCGAAGATCGCGCGCTACGCCTCGAGGAGGAGTTCACCGCATCTCGCGAGCGTCTGGACACAATCGACCAGCGGCAGGCGCGCCTCGGTGGGCAGCAGGAGGGCATAGGATCGCGCCTCGACGCGCTGTACGAACAGGTCGGGGAGCTGCGCACGACCGTGGTCGACCAGATCCGCAAGCTCATCGCAACGCAAGACCGCACCAAGCGGCGTACCATCCAGGAGCTGGAGCGCGAGATCCGCGAGACGAAGCAATATGTCGCCGACCTCACAGACCAGTCGGTCTGAGGCCGAGCCGCCTGTGACCAATCAGCCGCCAGAGCGAGGCCTGGGCGTCCTCCGCCGCTACCGCCACCTGCTGCCCGTCACTGACAGCACGCCGCTGATCACGATCGGCGAGGGCGATACGCCTCTCATCCGCTCCGTCAAGCTCGAACGCGAGGCCGGCTGCGCGGAGCTCTACTTCAAGCTGGAAAGCTGCAACCCGAGCGGTTCGTTTAAGGACCGCGGTATGGTCGTTGCGGTCGCGAAGGCCCTCGAACGCGGCGACCGCGCCGTCCTCTGCGCGTCGACGGGCAACACGAGCGCGTCGGCTGCCGCCTACGCCGCGCACTGCGCGCTCGACGCCTACGTTATCGTGCCGCACGGCCGCATCGCGGAGGGCAAGCTCGCGCAGACGATCGCGCACGGCGCGCGCATCATCTCGATCGAGGGCAGCTTCGACGATGCGCTGCGTCTCGCGCGCGAGCTGACCGGGCGGCACCCGATCGCGCTCGTGAACTCCATCAACCCGCACCGCATCGAAGGACAGAAGACGGCCGCCTTCGAGATCGTCGACACCCTGGGCGACGCACCGCACGAGCTGTGCTTGCCCGTCGGCAACGCCGGCAACATCACGGCGTACTGGCGCGGCTTCGTCGAGTACTACCAGCGGGAGGCCGCGAGCCGGAAGCCGCGCGTCTGGGGCTTCCAGGCCGCAGGCGCCGCGCCGCTCGTACACGGCGCGCCTATCGCGGAGCCGCAGACCGTCGCGTCCGCGATCCGCATCGGCAACCCCGCGAGCTGGCAGGGCGCCGTGACCGCGCGCGACGAGTCCGGCGGCGACATCCGCGCCGTCTCGGACGAAGAGATCCTCGAAGCCTACCGCCGCATGGCGCAAGAAGAGGGCGTCTTCTGCGAACCGGCCTCGGCCGCTGGCGTCGCCGGGCTGCTCAAGCTCGCGCGCGACGGCGTCGATCTCTCCGGTAAGACGGTCGTCTGCATCATTACGGGCAGCGGCCTCAAAGACCCCGAGCGCGCGATGGCCGAGTTCGCGCAGGAGCTCACGCCCGTCGCGCCCGACCTCGACGCCGTCGAGCGCGCAATGGGCCTCACGTCGTAGGGGAGGCCGGCGCCTGTCCGCCTATGGCGGAGGCCTCCCGCCGCGTTTCGTCCGACACAGACGCGGCGATACGTAGGAAGGAGAAACGTCATGCCGGACTTCGATTGGCCGCGACCCGTCGTCGCGTTTCAGATCCAGGCCAGGGACAGAGACAAGCAGGAGGCGTTCTACCGCGAGATGTTCGACTGGGACATCACGCGCGACGCCGCCATCCCCGTCTCCCTCATTCCGCCGGGCAAAGGCCCGCCGGTAGAGGGCGTCGGCGGGGTGCTGGTGCAGAACGAGCGGTCGGCGTTCGCCGTGTTCATCCAAGTCGCGGACCTAGGCGAGTCGATGAAGAAGGCGGAAGAGCTGGGCGGCAAGTCCATCTTCGGTCCGATCGACGTCCCCGGCGGCCCCACGATTGCCCAGATCGAGGACCCCGAAGGCAACCTCGTCGGCCTCGTCCAGATGTAATTTGCCCACGCTGTAGGGGAGGCCTTTAGGCCTCCCGCGGGCGCGCGTGCTGGCGAGGCGCTAGCCGCGCTTCGCAATCGCCGCCGCCTGCTCGATGACCTTGCGCGCGCGTTCGACGATCGGCCGGTCCACCATCCGCCCATCGAGCTGTACCGCGCCGCGTCCCTGCGCTTGCGCCGCTTCCCACGCCGCGAGCACCTTGCGCGCGGACGCGACGTCGGCCTCAGACGGGCTGAAGACGCCGTGCACCGGCTCGATGTGGCCCGGGTGGATGATGTACTTGCCGGCGAATCCGAGCGCCCGCGCCCGCTGCGCGTCCTCGACGAGCCCCTCGATGTCCTGAATGTCCGCCCACGGCGTATCGAGCGCTACGAGGCCCGCGGCGCGAGCGGACGTTGCGATCACCGCGCGGGCGTGATCGATCTCGCGGCCTTCGCGCGTGCGCTGGACGCCCATATCGAACGCAAAGTCTTCCGCGCCCAGCATCAGCGCGCTTAGCCGCGTCGAGGCGTGACTGATCTCCTCGCAACGTAGCAGCGCACCCGCCGACTCGATCGCCACGACCAGCTCGATCGCGCCCGGCTTCACGTCGTGCGCCAGCTCTTGCTCGCGCAGCAGCACGTCGACGCTGCGCACGTCCTGCGGCGAGCGCGTCTTCGCCAGCAGAACACTCGATAGGCCGGCGTGTACGACGGCTGCCAGGTCGTCTCGCGTCTCGCCGCTCTCGATGCTGTTCAGCCTTACCTGCACCGTCCGGCCCGCGCCGCTCAACCACGCGACGGCCCTCCCGACCAGCTCGCGGGCGCGCGGCTTCTCCTCCGGCAGCACCGACTCCTCGAGGTCGAGGCAGAGCACGTCGGCCGCGCGCTGGCCGGCCTTGTCCAGCATGTCTGCCCTGCTCCCCGGCACGAAGAGGAGCGAGCGGTGCAGGATCACAGCTCCAGCTCCCCCGCCACGTCTCGTCCCGCGTCGACGTCCGCGATGAACTTCGTCACGGCGCGCACGAACGCGTCCGGTCGCCAGTCCGGCGAGGCGTGGCCGCAGTAACGCATCGTGACGAAGCGCGACCCCTCGAGCAGCGCGTGGTCGCGCACCGAGCACGGATAGAAGCTGTCCCACTCGCCGCCGATGACGAGCGCCGGCATCTGCAGCTCGCGCAGGCGGGCCGTCAGGTCGGGCCGGTTGCGCACGGCGCGGTTCGTGCCGATGTAGCCGTGCAGCGTGAGCTGCGCGTACTCCGCGGCGTCCTTGGCCAGCCGCTCCTCCAGAGGCACCGGGTAGTCGAAGTAATGCGGGTCGTTCGCCTGGTCGTACTCCATCCGCCGCACGCGCACGGCGTCGACGCCCTCGGCGCGCGCGAGCTCCTCCATCAGCCCGAGCGCCTGCGCCATCGTCCTCTCCCACTCGCCGCCTGGCCCCTCGTCCGCGCCGTTGCCCGCCGTGCTATCGGAGAGGACCAGCGAGCGCGTCCGCTCCGGGTAGTCGACCGCGAACTGCGCCGCGATCATCCCGCCCTGCGAGACGCCGCCGATATGCACGCGCTCCAGCTCGAGCGCGTCCAACAGCGCGCGCAGGTCGCTCGCGTACTGCGGCATCGAGTAGCTGTCGAGATCTTCCGGCGCGGTCGTCTTGCCGTGGCCGCGCACGTCGTAGAGGAGCAATCGGAGGTGCTTGCTCAGCTCATCGATGACCTTCGGCGGCCAGAACTCGGTCGGGCCCATCCAGCCGTGGGACAGCGCCAGCAGCGGCCCTTCGCCGCGAAGCTCGTACCAGAGATCGATGCCGTTCGTGTCGATGGTAGGCATGCCGTCTCCCTATGGGGCCGCGACCGGCCGTCCGGCGTCGACATCGCCAAGGAAGTCCAGCACCGCCGACGTGAAGCGTTCCGGCTGCCAGACGCAGCTTCCGTGGATCGAGTTCTCGATCAGCACGAAGCGCGAGTCCGGCATCTGCGTGTGCATCTCCTCGCTCGCGCCGCGGAAGAAGTCCCTGTCGCCCGTCACGCTGAGCACCGGCATCGAGAGATCGCTCAGCCGCTCGAGGACGCCCGCCGCGTCTCCCGCCGCGCGCGCGACGCCCAGAAAGCCGTCGGGCGTCATCATGGCCCAGCGTTGCGCGTGCTCCAGTGCGCCTTTCGGCAGGTCTCCTGCCTTGGGCAAGTTCCCTGCGGTCGCGCCCTGCGTATAGAGCCCGCGCATGATCGTGCCGACGCCCTGCGCGCGCACCAGGCCTTCCATCATTAGCCGGTTCTTCGCGAAGAGACCCTCGGTGCCCATGCCGGGCGACGTGTCGCAGAGCAGCAGCGCGCGCGTTTGCTCCGGGTGCGCGAGCGCGAAACGCATTGCGATCATGCCGCCGAGCGAGAGACCGCCGATGTACGCCCGCTCGATCCCGAGGTGCGCCATCAGCGCGCGCTGGTCTTCTACGAGGTTCGCCAGTGTGTAGCCTGCGTCATCGACAGGCGGAGCTTCCGTTTCGCCGTGGCCGCGCACGTCGTAGACGACGACGCGGTACTTCTCGGAGAACGGGCCGATCTGCGCGTCCCACATCTCCTTCGTCGCCGCGAAGCCGTGCGCGAGAACGAGCGGCTCGCCTTCGCCGTAGACCTCGTAGGCCAGCTCGATGCCGTTGACGCGCGCCTTCGGCATGACGCTAGGCCACCTGCCGCAGCCGGCCGTTCTTGACGTCGTAGACGAAGCCGTACACGCCATCGATGCTGGCGAGGAAGGGGTGCCCGGTGATCTTGGCGACCTGCCTGCGGACGTTGGCCTCCAGGTCCTTGAAGCTGTGAAACTCGATGCCGCTCGCGTCCACTCCCGTCTCGTCGGCGAGCTGCTTCCGCAGCGCACCTTCGTCGAGCGTAAGGAGGCCGCAGCCAGTGTGGTTGATGACGAAGAATGTCCTCGTGCCCAGCAGCTTGTGCGAGATGATCAGCGAACGCAGCGCATCGTCCGTCACGATGCCGCCGGCGTTGCGGAAGACGTGGGCATCGCCGGCACCTAGCCCAAGGAACTGCTCCGGCATGAGCCGGGCATCCTTACAGGTGACGACAGCCAGCGCCTTCGCCGGCCGCACCGGCAAGCTGCCCTGGCTGAACGCGTCCGCGTAGCGCTCGTTCGCGCGCAGGACGTCATCGACGATCGACATCTCGGCGGTCTCTTCTCCCCGCCTACGCCGCCAGCAGCTCTCGCAGCTCGTCTTCGTTCCCGCCGGGCCCGACGACGGCCATCGAGTAGTTCTCGTTGCGGAACAGCCGCTGCGCGACGCGCTGCACGTCGTCCGACGTGACCGCCGCGATCTGGCGTACCACGTCCTCGATCGGTTCGATCTCGCCCAGCATGAGGAGCTGTTCGCCGGCGCGCTGCGCCAGCGCCATCGATGTCTCGAGGCCGAGCCGGAAGCTGCCGCTCGTGTAATCGCGCGCTTTCGTAAGCTCCTCGTTCCCTACAGGCTCCTGCACCAGCTTCTCCAGCTCTTCCTTGATCACGCGCGTCGTCTCGATGAGCTTCTCCGGACTCACGCCCGCGCTGATGCTCAGTACGCCCGTGTCGTTGTAGCGGGTCATGCCCGAGCCGATCGAATAGGCCAGGCCGCGCCGCTCGCGCACTTCCTTGAACAGCCGGGAGCTCATGCCGCGCCCCAGAACCGCGTTCAGGATCATCGCCGGGAAGCGGTCCGGGTCCGTGCGCGAAATGGCGCGCAGGCTGATGCCCATGTTGGTCTGGGCAATCTCGCGCTGCTCGACGATGACGTTGCGCGCCGGCATCCCCTCCTGCGCGACAGGCACCGCGGGCGTCGTTCCGCCGGACAGGTTCGCGTAAATCTTCCGCGCCTCCGCCACAACTTCTTCGTGCGTCGTGTTGCCGGCCACGCTGAGCACCATGTTCTGCGGCACGTACCACGTCCGGATGTGCTCGGCGAAGTCGTCGCGCTGGAGCGCCTCGACGGTCTCGATCGTCCCCGCGACGGGCCAGCCGAGCGGCTGGTCGCCGAACGAGGCCTCGGTGAGCAGCCGTCCGGCCCACGCCGAAGGCTGGTCGTACGCGCGCCGGATCTCCTGCTGCACCACCGTGCGCTCGCGGTCCAGCTCCTCGGCGTCGATGAGCGAGGACTGCATCATGTCTGCGAGCACGTCCATGGCGACCGAGAGTTTGTCGAAGGGCACCTGGTTCCAGTAGCAGGTCATTTCCTGGCTGGTGTACGCGTTCAGGACGCCCCCGGCCCCCTCGATCGCCTCGGCGATCTCGATCGCGGTCTTGCGCCGTTCGGTGCCCTTGAACATCATGTGCTCGAGGTAGTGCGAGACGCCGTTTGTGCGCGGGTTCTCGGCGCGCGAGCCGACGCCCACAAATACGTTCACGCTCACGGACTGCGCCGTCGGGACGGACGACGTGACCACGCGCAGGCCGCCCTCCAGCGTCTCGATATCCCAATGGATCTCTGCCATATGCGCTGCTGCTCCTTACTCGACGTGTGTCGTTCGCGGGGCGCTAGCCTGCGTACGTCCAGCTTACCAAGTTGCCAGGAAGAACTTTGGGACGGCGCCAGGCGGCAGCCGTTCGCAGACGATTATAGGGCACGCCATCGGATGGGCCAAAGCGCCACATCGACGCTGCAGCTCTGTGAGGCCCTATCGACAGCGTCTCGCACCATACCAGCGACCAGCGACCAACTACCAGCGTCCAGCCTCCAGCCCGGAGGGTGCCATTTCGACAGGCGATAGCGTATAATTGGTCTCCGCGGCCTTGGAGCGCTTGCTCCCGGCCATGCACGACACCAAGGTCATCGTCTGGACGAGGGAGGCACCGATGCTGAACGCCGCCATCAACGGCAAGATCCTGAACATCAAGCTGAGCTCAGGCACCGCCGAGCCGGAGGAGATCCCGGAGGAGATGTACCGCACCTATCTGGGCGGCTACGGCCTCGGCGCCCGCCTCCTGTTCGACCGCGTGCCCCAGGGCGCCGACCCGCTCGGCCCCGATAACGTCATCGGATTCTTCCCGGGCCTGCTGACCGGCACACCGCTCTTCGGCATCCGCTACCAGGTCGTCACCAAGTCGCCCAAGAACAACGGCTGGGGCGACGCGAACTGCGGCGGCGATTTCGGCCCCTTCCTCAAGCACGCCGGCTGGGACGGCCTGATGCTCTACGGCAAGGCCGAGAAGCCGGTCTACATCTTCATCCAGGACGACCAGGTCGAAATTAAGGATGCCTCCGACCTCTGGGGCATGCTTGCCATCGATGTCGAATTGGCCCTCAAGGAACGCCACGGCAAGAAGGCCAGTGTCGCCTGCATCGGCCCCGCCGGCGAGACCCTCTCGCTCATGGCCGGCATCTGCAACGAGCGCGGTCGCCTGGCCGCCCGCAGCGGTGTCGGCGCGGTCATGGGCTCCAAGAACGTCAAGGCGATCGTCTGCCTCGCTTCGAAGAACATCCTGGCGGGCGACAGCAAGGACGTGCGCATGATGGTGCGCCAGTCGCTCGATGAGTTCAGCAAGCCGCTCGCCGGCTTCTTCCGCGCCTACGGCACAACCGGCATCACCGCCGGCTCGGCTATGTCCGGCGACTCGCCCGTGAAGAACTGGGCCGGCGTCGGCTCGGTCGACTTCCCGACAGCCGGCGAGCTGGCCGGCGACAACTTCAACCTCAAGATGGACAAGAAGTACGCGTGCTGGCACTGCCCCCTCGCCTGTGGTGGCGAAAGCCACGGCTGGGACGAGCACGAGGCCAAGGCCCAGGAGCGCGTCGCCAAGCGAGCCACCGAGCGCGAGGGGTTTATCGCCCAGCTCAGCGGCGCCAGCGAGGAGGCCGCTACGGCCCTCACGGCGGAGATCGAGAAGCTCGACGCGAAGGATGCCACCGATGGCCAGATCAAGAACGACCCGCGCTACCCCTACCCGAAGCACACCCACCGCGCCGAGTACGAGGCCGCCGCCGCCTTCGGCACCATGAACCTCTCCTCGGACGTGAACGCCCTCCAGTACTGCAACCACCTCTGCAACCAGTACGGCTTCGATGTCATCGCGGCCGGTGCTACCGTCTCTTTCGCCTTCGAGTGCTATGAGAAGGGCGTCATCACCAAGGAGGACACCGGCGGTCTGGAGCTGACCTGGGGCAACACCGAGTCCGTAGTTGAGCTGCTCAAGCTTATGGGAGAGCGCAAGGGCGTCGGCGAGATCTTCGCCGATGGCACCATGCGCGCCGCCGAGCGCCTCGGCCCCGCCGCCCAGGAGTTCGCCATCCACATCGCGGGCGAAGAGCTGCCGATGCACGACCCGAAGCTCCAGCCCGAATACTTCACCGCCTACAAGCTCGATCCGACGCCCGCCCGTCACACCCAGTACGAGGGCGCCGCCCGAGCCAAGTGGGGCGTGCCACCGGCCCAGCCCGACCGCGCCGTCTACGAGGGCCGCGGCGAGCACCACAAGGGCGCCTCGGAGTACATGCACGTCGTCAACTCCGCCGGCATGTGCCAGTTCATCATGATGGCTGCCCCCAACGACCGCATCCCGGAGTGGATCAACCTCACGACGGGATGGGACACGACTCCGGAGGAGATTATCAAGGCTGGCGAGCGCATCGCGAACCTGCGCATGGCCTTTAGCGTCCGCGAGGGTGACATCGTCACGAAGCGACACGTCCCGGCACGGGTCACCGGCGAGCAGCCGCTAGCTGCTGGCCCGCACGAGAACGTCACGCTGGACACAAAGGCCCTGGAGCAGGAATACCTGGCGGCGTGCGACTGGGACGCGGACACCGCGACGCCCAGCAGGGCCAAGCTCGAAGAGCTGGGCCTGCACGACGTCGCCCAGGTCCTGCACGCATAGCCGCAATCCAAAGCACGAAGCAGAGGGCCCAGATATTCTGGGCCCTCTCTCTTTGCCGCGGGACCGGCCACCATCACTGAGACGCTGAGAAATGCGGGGATCGAGAGCGCGTCCGCGATCAAGTGCTTGGCTGGAAGATTGGAGGAGCGCGCCAGCGCCCTTCGACATCAACCGCGGCCCCGTAGGCGCGGGTCTTCAGACCCGCGCGCCGCAGCCCGTCCCGCGGAAAGAGCGGCGCCGTCGGCGCGGATCTTCAGACCGTCCCGCGGAAAGAGGTGTCCTGAGCTCGATCCGGCAGAGCCCTTGGACGTTGCTGCTGAGGCCGGCGGCAGCCCAACATTACGCTTAGCCATGCGGGGCAGGGGGCGTGGCTCCACGACCTGACTTGCTACACTCGGCGCATGACCGTCCGCGTCAAGCTCTACAACCTCCTCGCCGAACGCTCCCTCTCCGGTCGCGACGAGTACAACGTCCCCTTCGAGGCCGGCCTGCGCCCCATCGATATCATCCACCGCGAAGGCTTCTTGGGCGACGAGGCTGAGGCCATCGTCGTCATCCTAAACGACGAGCAGGCCACGCGAGAGACGCCCCTCTCGGACGGCGACAGGCTCGAGCTGATGATCAACATGGTCGGCGGCGCGTAGAGGCGCCTCGCGAGGCGCCCGCCGCTCACAGATCGTCGGATATTGAAGAAGCGGTCCCTGGTGAGGAGGACCGCTTCTGTCTTGTATCGGGGGAGCCGCGGGGGAGTCATGACTGGTGGCTCTTGCGACGACCCTCGGTAGGAGGTTCGAACTCAGTATCGCGCAAGGCCGTTATGAACCTATGCCGAGACTGTCAAAGAACTGTTAAATCTGGCGGCCATAGTTGAGGATCGGCCCGAGTCTGCTTGGTTCGTGTCCCGCCGCTGGAGGATCTACGGTGGAGCAGACTCTCCTCACGGGGCTCCGCTTGCCCCATTACTGTTGACGCCTCTCGGGCCCCTCCTGTAATATGGTTGGTGGGCGGTACCTCCTAAGGTGCCGCCAGTTGTATTAGATGCCAAAATACATCTTCGTTACCGGCGGCGTCGTAAGCTCCGTCGGCAAAGGAATCACCACGGCGGCCCTCGGCCGCATACTCAAGTCTCGTGGCCTCTCCGTCTCCATCCAGAAGCTCGACCCCTACCTCAACGTCGACCCGGGCACGATGTCGCCCTACCAGCACGGCGAGGTCTTCGTTACCTGCGATGGCTCTGAGACCGATCTCGATCTCGGCCACTACGAACGCTTCCTCGACCGCGACCTGACACGAAGTAGCTCCGTCTCGACAGGCCAGATCTACCAGGCCGTCCTCGCCAAGGAGCGCCGGGGCGACTTCCTCGGCGGCACCATCCAGCCCATCCCGCACGTCACGAACGAGATCAAGGAGCGCATCCGGGGCGTCGGTCGCGATACCGGGGCCGATATCGTCATGGTCGAAGTCGGCGGCACCGTCGGTGACATCGAGGGGCAGCCGTTCCTTGAAGCCATTCGCCAGATGCGCCGCGAGGAACCCCCGGGCGATACGCTCTCGGTCCACGTGACGCTGCTCCCCTTCGTAGGCGCCTCGGGCGAACTCAAGACGAAGCCCACCCAGCACAGCGTCCGCGAGCTGCGCAGCATGGGTATCCAGCCCGACGTCATCATCTGCCGGAGCGACCATCCCGTCGCCGAGGACATCAAAGCCAAGATCTCCCTCTTCTGCGACGTCGAGCGGCGCGGGGTCGTCCCGCTCCTCACAATGCCCAGCATCTACGAGGTCCCGCTCGTCCTGGAGGACGCCGGCCTGGCCGACTACGTTCTGGAGCTACTGCATCTGCCCGCAAGCCAGCACGACCTGAAGGACTGGCGCGAGCTGGTCGAGCGGCTCCAGAACCCCGCCAGGCGCGTCACCGTCGCGGTGGTGGGCAAATACGTGGAGCTGCGCGACGCCTACCTCTCGGTTAAGGAGTCGCTCATCCACGCTGGCATCTTCCACAACGTGGCCGTCGACATCCGCTGGATCCACTCCGAGCTGCTCGAGGCGAGCGACCTGAGCGTCCTCGGCGGCGTCCACGGCATCGTCGTGCCGGGCGGCTTCGGCGAGCGTGGCTTCGAGGGCAAGGTCCGCGCCGCGCGGCTCGCCCGAACACAGGGCATCCCGTACCTGGGCCTCTGCCTCGGTCTGCACGTCATGGTCGTCGAGGCCGCCAGAGCCGCGCTCGATAGCGACACGCCCAACTCGACGGAGTTCGCGCCCGATACGCCCCATCCGGTCATCAGCCTGCTCAGCGAACAGCAGGGCGTCACGGAGAAAGGCGCAACGATGCGCCTCGGTTCCTATCGTTGCAAGCTCGTGCCCGGCACGCGCGCCGGTAACGCCTACGGCGTCGACGAGGTCGAGGAGCGGCACCGCCACCGCTACGAGGTCAACAACGCCTACCTCGAGACGCTGGCCAAGGTCGGCTTGATCCCGAGCGGCCACTGGCCGGAAACGGGCCTCGTCGAGATCTGCGAGGTCCAGGACCATCCGTTCATGATCGGCACGCAGTTCCATCCCGAGTTTCGTTCCCGGCCGCTCCGGCCGCATCCGCTCTTCCGCGACTTCGCCGCCGCGGTCGTGGCCTGCGCAGAACAGCAGGACGCGGCCCCTGCGCCGGCTCAGGGCATGTCTGAGGCGGTCGCCGGCGGCGGTGGGCTGTAGCGAAAAGACACACCGGCAGGCGCAGCGGGCCTGGCGAAAGGGGCGCTACAATGAGATCGCCTCGCCGGCTCCTGAGAAGCTAGAGGAGGGCCATGCGACTCTTCCTGGACACCGCCAACATCGACGAAATCCGCAACGCCGCCCGCATGGGCATCCTTGCCGGCGTGACGACGAATCCGAGCCTGATGGCAAAGGAGAGCGGCGTTAGTTACCACGACCGCGTTGTCGAGATCTGTGACGTGGTCAAAGGCCCCGTCTCCGCCGAGTGCGTCTCGCGCGATCTGGCCGCCCTGCTCGAAGAAGGGCGCGCGATCGCGAAGTGGCACGAGCACGTCGTCGTCAAGATCCCCATCGATGAGACCGGCTTGGAAGCGACGTCCGTCCTCTCGCGCGAAGGCATCGCCATCAACATGACGCTGATCTTCTCGGCCAACCAGGCCCTGCTCGCCGCGACGGCCGGCGCGGCCTACGTTAGCCCCTTCGTGGGCCGCATCGATGATGGCGGTCAGGACGGGATGGAGGTCGTCCGCGAATCGGTCGAGATCTTCGACCGCTACCACTTGCCGGCCCAGGTGCTGGCCGCCAGCATTCGCCACACTCGCCACGTCATCGAGGCCGCCAAGGCGGGCGCTCCGATCGCGACGGTCCCGTATTCGGTCCTTCAGCAGATGGTCCGGCATCCCCTTACGGACGCCGGCATCGAGCGCTTCGTGGCAGATTCGCAGAAGTACCAGAAGGAGTCGGCCCGGGAGCGGGCGGGACGGCCTTGACAATCTAGCTATAGATAGGGTATTTGAACTGTAGGACACGCAAACCTCAACGCCCCCATCTCCGGCGTTTGGAAACCCCTGTTAGAACCGGAAACAAGCACCGAAGGGCTAGTTTTTCATAACGTGGTGCAGCGAGCGCTGTATTACTAATTGGAGCAACACGTGACAATAGCTGAACTCGAAAGCAAGACCCGCGAAGACCTCATCGACCTCGCTAAGAACCTCGGCGTCACGGGCGTGAGCACACTCAAGAAGCAGGACCTCGTCGTCCGTGTGCTCCAGGCGGAGGCCGAGCGCGAAGGCAACATGTTCGCCCAGGGCATCCTTCAGATCGTGGACGATGGCTACGGCTTCCTCCGCGGCGAATCGATGCTCCCCACGGTGAACGATGTGTACGTCTCCCAGTCCCAGGTGCGGCGCTTCGGCCTCCGCACGGGCGACCTCGTCATGGGCCAGGTCCGGCCGCCCAAGGACAGCGAGAAGTATTACGGCCTCCTGCGTGTCGAGGCGGTCAACGGGGTCGACCCGGATGTCGCCAAGCAGCGGCCCCATTTCGAGAACCTGACGGCGATCTTCCCGGAGAAGATGATCAACCTCGAGACCGGCCGCGGCGGCATGGACGACCTGTCGCAGCGCGTGATTAACCTCGTCGCGCCCATCGGTCGAGGACAGCGCGCGCTCATCGTCTCGCCTCCCAAGGCGGGCAAGACCTTCCTACTCAAGGCGATCGCCCACGGCGTCATGGCCAACTACGACGACATCCACCTCATGGTCGTGCTCATCGGCGAGCGCCCGGAGGAAGTCACCGACATGAAGCGCTCCGTCAACGGCGACGTCATCGCGTCGACCTTCGACGAGCCGGTCGAGGACCACACGCGCGTCGCCGACATGGCGCTCGACCGGGCGAAGCGTCTCGTGGAAGGCGGCCAGGACGTGATGATCCTGTTGGACAGCATCACCCGCATGACCCGCGCTTACAACCTCGCGATGCCGCCCAGCGGCCGCACCCTCTCCGGTGGCATGGATCCGGTTGCGCTCTATCCGCCGAAACGCTTCTTCGGCGCCGCGCGAAACACGGAGGAGAGCGGCAGCCTGACGATCGTGGCCACGTGCCTTATCGACACCAACAGCCGCATGGACGAGCTCATCTACGAGGAGTTCAAGGGCACCGGTAACATGGAGGTCCACCTCGACCGTCGCCTCGCCGACCGGCGCACCTATCCCGCGATCGACGTACAGCGCTCCAGTACGCGACGCGAGGAGCTCCTCATGGACGAGAAGACGTTGCAGCAGGTCTGGCTCGTGCGCCGCATGATCGCGATGCTCGCAAGCAACTCGCCGAACCCCACCGACGGCACCGAGCGCCTGATCGAGCGGATGGCTCGCACAAAGACCAACGACGAGTTCCTTAGCACGCTTAAGGACGAGATTTAATACACCTTTTCCGAAGCGTCACGTTCACGCCCGCATAACCCAACGCGGGCGTGATTGCTTTGTTGGCGTACTGAAATCTGGACATGCGTTCTGTTATGGTCGGTTGATCCTTGGGGAGGCTCAGGTAGAATAGCCGAAAGCTCAGCAAGAGCCCGGCAGCCACGTCGGGCAGGCAGGGAGGCCGCTCATTCCAGGTCCTGAAGGTAGGTTTGCGCGTGATGTGGGTGGTTCTCGCATGACACGTGGTGACACCCCGCGACCAACGTCGCCGGCACGCGCATCGGCCATCGCACGCGGCCGGCGCCGGCCTATGCTGCACGTTGTCGTGCTGGGCCTGATCGCGGTGGGTGCCGCCTTCTCATTCTTCTTCTCGCATTTCCCCTTCGACTCCCATACCTCCGCCGCCGTCACCGGCCTTTCGATGCCGGGCATCGGCGCGGTGTCAACCGAGCAGCCCGTCCTCACATCGAACGTTATCCCGGACACCGTGCGCCGCGATGAGCTGGAGGACGGCCTGCGTGCGATGAACGGCGAGGCGCCGGCGGTCCAGGCGAACGGGCAGGAGACCGCGCTCGCCGCGCTGGCGGTCCAGGACCCCTTCGTTCTCTACTCGGTCCAGGAAGGCGACACGGCAAGCGCCATCGCCGCCCGGTTTGGCATCGACCTCAGCTACCTGCTCTGGGCCAACCCCGACCTGCGCGACGGCGAGCTGCTTGCCGTCGGCCAGAACCTGCTCATTCCAGCCGGCAACGGCATCCTGCACCATATGTTGTACGGCGAGACGTTGAGCGACGTTGCCGCGAGGTACGGCGTCCCGATCGAGTCGATCGTCAACTGGGCAGGCAACGGGATCACGTCGCCCGACCAGGTGATCGAAGACGCGCTCGTCTTTGTGCCCAACGGCGTACTGCCTGTGACCATCCTGCCCGAGCCGACGGCCATCCCAACCGAGCCGCCTGTGTTCGTCGGCGCACCGCCCGATTCCGTGCCGCCGCCTGTCGCCGTCCCGGCCGCGTCCGGCTCCGGCTTGATCTGGCCCGTCTACGGCTCGATTTCGAGCTACATGGACGCGTCCCATCCGCTGGGCATCGACATCGATCTCTTCGGCCACGAGGGTGCCGCGATTGCCGCGGCCACGAGCGGCACAGTGACCTTCGCCGGAGGCGACCCCTGCTGCTCGTATGGCTACTACGTCGTCGTCATGAGCCCGGATGGCATCGAGACGCTCTATGCCCACTTCTCGGACTTTGCTGTGTCTGTCGGTCAGCTCGTCGGCCAGGGCCAAACGCTTGGCTATGCGGGCTGCACGGGATACTGCACGGGCACGCACCTCCACTTCGAAGTCATCGACAACGGCGTGCGGGTCAACCCGCTCTCCTACCTTCCGTAAGACGGATCCCTAGCCAGCGCCAAACGAAACGCCCAGGCTCTCACCTGGGCGATGTCCTGATACGTCCGTGTCGCGCCTTTGTCTTACGGCTGCCTCCGATGAACGGATACGGCGTAGCCGCCCCCCTCATCCCAAACGTCGCGGTCCCAGGTCGACCATCGCTCGCTGAGCGCTAGGCCCGCTAGTTCCGCGATCTCGTCGTACCGCTCGATGGCGAGGCGGCCGGGCATGAGCTGGAACCCCGCGATGAGTAGCCCTCCTGGCTCTAGATGGCGGGCCATGTTCGCGACGACGGCCGCCTCGCTCCCCGCCGCCAGGAAGATCATGACGTTGCCCGCCATGACGATGGCCTCGAACGTGCGGGCAAGGTCGACGGTTGCGAGGTCAGCGAGGTGCCACTCTACGTCAGGAGCTTTGCGCCGCGCTGTGGCGAGCATCTCCGCGTCGAGGTCGACGCCCACAACGTCGATGCCGCGACGAGCGAGCTCCCGCCCGACGCGACCGGTGCCGCAACCGGCATCGAGCACGGACGCCGGCGCGAAGCGGCTGACGAAGTCGGCTTCGCCGTGGACGTTCTCGCCGGCTGCGGCACCGGCGGTCGTAGGTCGCATCGTAGGCGTCGCCGGAAGCGCTCCGTTCCTGCAGCCAGCGGTTCGTTGAGTCGGGTGTCATGCGCGGCCAGTCTACGCGCTCTCATCGTGACGGAGCAATGAAGCGACCCTCAACTATCGTTGCGTATTCACCGCGCAGCTCGCGAATTCGAGGGAGCACGAGGGATCTGCCGCCCCGATGCGTCGGAGAGGGGGCGGATCGCGTATAATCGCTCCTTTGCTGCATCTGCTATGCTGCTGTCTCCAAGCAGGGGGATGCAAGATGAGTTTGCTCTCCGTTTACTGCGCGGACATCGGCTCCATCAAGAGCGGCAAGTTCGGCTGGGCCCGGGAAGATAGCGCGGGAAGCACCGAGGCTGGGACCGACATCTCCGATCTTGTCAGGGTTCTCGCGGTCGATCTCCAGGCAGGCACCCGCGTAGCGCTCGGCTTCGAGTGCCCCTTGTATGTCCCAATCTCCGACGATCCTGTCGATCTAACATCCCAACGTCGGATTGACATGGGCAAGCCGTGGTCCGCCGGCGCCGGTCCTGCTGTCCTAGCCACGGGGCTAACGGAGACAGTCTGGATCCTCGAGCGGTTACGGAAGCAGCTCGGGTCGCCACCGCCAGCGTTCCTGGATTGGAGCAGCTTTGGCCAATCCGAGCGGGGCCTGTTTCTGTGGGAAGCCATGGTCACGGGCGAGGCTAAGGGCGCATCGCATCAAGAGGATGCAGCGATCGCGGTGGGTGCCTTCAGGACTTGGGCGTTGGAGGCGCGAGCAGACGAAAACAGCACAGTGGAGAGCGTGCACTCACTAATCGGTGCCGCACTCTTGCGCGCCGGTTGGAGCGATGATATTTCGTTGCTTAGGAAACCATGCCTGGTGGTCCGCGCATGAACAGCATAGGGCATACGCCCTGTGAAAGCCTACAGAATCTTCCGCGCCAGCAAGCTTTTGCGGACTCGTATTGATCGTTGGGGCCGTCGTCGGCGCGCTAGACTTTGTAGTCCATGACCTGGACCTTCGTCTCGTGCGGGAGCGTGCTCTTCGTCACCGCGAGCTTGGGCTGGCTCTCGCTCAGCGCGCCCGGCGCGCCGATCTCTTTTAGGAAGCGCTCCAGTGGCTCCAGGTCTCCCTTCACCGCAGGCGTCTTGTAGTGCATCGGGATGACGAGCTTCGGCTCGAGCAGGCTCACCGTCTGCGCCGCGGCCGTCGCGTCGATCGTAGTGTTGCCACCGACGGGCAGGAAGAGAATATCGACGCCGCTCAGCTCCTCCACCTGCTCCGGCGACGGCACATGCCCCAGGTCGCCCAGGTGGCAGACCAGCACCTCGTCGACCTCGAAGACGTAGGCGGTGTTCTTGCCGCGCTCGCTGCCCTTCGCCGAGTCGTGGAAGGTCGGGATGCCCTGGATGAGGACGCCCGAGACCTCGAACTCGCCCGGCCCGCGGATGATGCGAGGCGTGCCCGCCACGCCCGAGACGTTGTTGTGCGCCGGGTGGTCGTGGCTCACCGTCACGATGTCCGCCGTAGGGCGGCTGATGTTGTAGCCGGTGCCCTTATCGCAGGGGTCGGTGACCAACGTTGCGTCCTTGCCGCGCAGGCGGAAGCACGAATGGCCCAACCAGGTAATCTCCATTGTCGAGTCCTCCTACTTCAGCTTAAGGCGCGGAGAAGCAGAGCGCCACGTGGTGGCCGCCGAACCCATAGGCGTAGCAAAGCGCATTGCGGACAAGCAGCGGTCGCGCCGTCCCGGCCGTGTAATCGAGGTCGCAGCCGTCAGCCGGCCGTTCGAGGTTGATCGTCGGCGGAATCGTGCCCGTCTCGATCGCCTTCACGCAAACGATGGCGTCGATCGCGCCGGAGGCGCCGAGCATGTGTCCGAGCATCGACTTCGGAGCGCTGATCGTGAGCTTCGACGCTGTCACTTCGCCGAACGATTGCTTGATCGCCGCGTTCTCCATCTTGTCGATGTCCGGCAACCCCGCGGCATACGCGCAGAAGTAATCGATCTCGCCCTGCATCAGCGCGGGCTGGTGCAGCGCCGCGCGAAACGACCGCCCGGCCTCTCGGGGGCTGGGCGTCGACACATTGGGCTCCATGAGCGAAGATGCGCCGGCCAGCCGCGCGTAGACGCGCGCGCCGCGTTGCCTCGCGAGCTCCTCGCTCTCGAGGACCACGAACCCCGCGCCCTCGGCCAGCACCATGCCGTCCGCGTCCGCGTCGAACGGGCGGCTCGCGCGCTCCGGCTCGTCGTTGCGCGTCGAGAGCAGGCCGAGCGCCGCGAACCCCGAAAGCGCGGCTGGCGCGAGCGCCGCGTCGGTGCCCCCCGCGAACGCCACCTCGACTTCGCCACTACGCACCAGGCCCGCCGCGAGCGCGATCGCCGCTGTTGCGGACGCGCCCCCCGCCGAGATGGCCACGGCCGGGCCTCTGGTGCCCAGCGCCCCGGCAGCGACCGCCGCGGCGGAGTTGGCCAGCGTGCGCGGCAGGTAGCCTGCCGAGACCTCACCTGACCGCCAGAAAGCCTCCTGGCCGCGCCAGACCGACGTCTCGCCCGGGCGGGCGCAGCCTAGCACCAGGCCTGCTCGGACCGCGTTTTCTGCCGTCAACGACAGGCCGGAGTGCTCGAGCGCCTGGAGCGCGGCGTCCAGGGCGAAGACCGACGCGCGGTCCAGCCTCGATGCCTCCCGCGCGGTCAGCGACGCCGGCGGCTGGTAGTCGCGGACCTCCCCCGCGATGCGCGATTTGTATGGGGACGCGTCGAACGCCGTGATCGGTCCGATGCCGCTCGTGCCCGCGACAAGCGCGGCCCACGTCGACGCCACGTCGCGGCCGAGCGGCGTGACCGCGCCCATGCCGGTGATCACGACCTCGCGTTCGTCCATCAGCCGGTCACAAGCTCCGCTCGCACCCGCTTGGCGAGGGCGGTCATTCGCTCCATGGGGACCGCGAGGTTACGAAAGCGCTCTTCCTGGTCTGCTCGCGTGATCTTGGCGAGGTGCGGCGGCCCCTCGCCCCAGCCGCTGCCGTAGCGACGCGGCACAACGTGCAAGTGAACGTGCGGGACCTGCTGATAGCTGGCGACGCCATTGTTCTGGAAGAGCGTGATGCCGTCCGGATCGAACGCAGCAACCATCGCCTTGGCGAGGCGCTGCGCATGCTGCAGGAGGGCGGCGGCCTCGGCATCGGTCAGGTCGAGGATCGTCGCGGCGTGGCGCCGCGGGATCACGAGCGCCTGGCCCACTTCGAACTGCGCCGGGTTTATGAAGGAGACTGTCACGTCGTCCTCGGCGATGACGGCCCAGTCGTCGCGCTCCCCGGCGATGCGTGCGCAGAAGATACAGGGTCCCTGAGTTAGCTCGATCGGCACGGCTAGCTGCCGCGAGCGGTCGCGTGCGCGGGCTTGGTTTCGGCGGGCAGCGGGCCGATCGGCGCCCACTCGAGCATCATCGCGCCCCAGACGAGCCCGCCGCCGAACGCGACCATCACGATGTGGTCGCCGTCCTTCAGCCGCCCCTGCTCGCAGGCCTCCTGCAGCGCGATCGGGATCGACGCGGACGAGGTGTTGCCGTAGCGGTCGACGTTGGCCGCCGTGCGTTCCGGCGGCAGGCCTAAGGCCTTCGCCGTAGCGTTGATGATCCGCAGGTTCGCTTGGTGCGGGATGAGCAGGTCGATGTCGTCAATCGTCATGCCGGCGGCCGCGACGGCGTCGCGCGTGGCGGACTCCATCGCGTGCACAGCGAACTTGAAGACGTGTTTGCCGTCCATGTGGATGAAGAACTCGCCCGGCTTCGCGACGCCCTCGGCTCCCGCCGGGCCGGGAGCGTAAAGGACGTTCGCGCCGCTGCCGTCGCTGCGCAGCACGAACGAGAGCGGCCCGCCCTGGTCCGACGCCTCGACGACGACCGCGCCCGCGCCGTCCGCGAACAGCACACACGTCGAGCGGTCCGTCCAGTCCACGATGCGCGAGAGCACGTCCGAGCCTACGACGAGCACGCGTTTGTACATGCCGCCGCTCACGAACTGCGACGCCGTCGCGAGCGCGGTGAGGAAGCCGACGCAGGCCGCGTTGATATCGAACGCGCCCGCGTGGTGTGCGCCGATGCCGTCCTGGATCAGCGAAGCGACCGACGGGAACAGGCCATCGGGCGAGGTGGTGGCCGCGATAATCAGGTCGAGGTCATCGGGCTGGATGCCCGCCTGCGCCAGCGCCTGCCGCCCCGCCTCGATGCCCATCGTGCTGGCGGTCTCGTTCGGGGCTGCTCGCCGCCGCTCGATGATGCCGGTGCGGTCGCGGATCCACGCGTCGGACGTGTCCACGATGCGCTCGAGGTCGGCGTTGGAGACGACCTGCTCCGGAAGGTACTTACCGACCCCGGAGATACGGGCATGGATCGTCAAGGGGCGCTCCTCCAGCCGTCGCAGATACGCACGTCGCGTCGGAACCGAGTATAGCAGGAGTTATCGAACCAGGAACAAGGAACCAGGAACGGCGTCATCCTGAGGGGCCTGTCCTCGAGCGAAGCGAAGGAAGTGGGGTAGAGCGCGATGGGGAGGCGAGCCCGAAGCATGCCCTCGAGCGGCCGCAGGGTCGCCTTTGGCGACAGCGAAGAGTGCCCGCCCTCGGAAGGTCCGCGACCCGCCCGCGGCCAGGCCGGGCCTGGAAAGGCCCGGCTACGACGTAAGGTGGCTCTGTCCTCGACGGTGCAAGGTGAGATGACCTGGCGATCTGAAGTCGTCGGCTGTGCGCGTTATCGTCGCCGAAGCCTCGTGGGCAAGCGCAGTGGACACAAGCGTTAGCGCTGCGGTGAGTGCGATGCCAAGTGCGACAAGAACTGTTGACTTCAGAGGATGCCTCCTCGTCATGCTGGCACGGCCGGACATGCCCTCGTCAGCGCGATAGTAGATCTCCCTGACGCCTGCTCGCAATTATGCCAAGATGCAGATCGGCGGTCAATTCCCGTCGCGTTTGACGGAGTAGACGCACGACTGCCTCCTCACATCGACTCGAATGGCCAGGAACGCTCCGGATGAGGGTGCGAGGCGCCGGACCAGCCGGTCGACCTCCGGTAACACGAACGCTGGAGCACCGTGCAGCAGGGGCGGCACGTGGACGAGAAGACGCTCAGGCAAGGTCGAAGCGATCAAGATTCATCACCTTGTCCCACGCAGCCACAAAGTCACGCACGAACGCCTGCTGCGAGTCGTCACATGCGTAGACTTCCGCGATGGCTCGGAGCTCGGAGTTCGAGCCGAAGACGAGGTCGACGCGGCTTCCAGTCCACTTGTGCTCACCGGTCCCCCTATCGCGTCCCTCGAACACGTCCTCAGATGTGGAAGACGCCTGCCACTCGGTGTTCATGTCGAGGAGGTTCACAAAGAAATCATTGGTCAACGTCCCAGGCCGCTTGGCGAAGACACCGTGTTCAGACTGCCCGACGTTCGCATTGAGGACGCGCATGCCGCCGACGAGCACGGTCATCTCGGGAGCGGTCAGCGTCAGCAGCTGCGCCCGATCCACCAGCAACTCTTCCGCGGATCGGCCGTGGCCGTTCCCGAGGTAGTTGCGGAACCCGTCTGCTGTCGGTTCGAGCACGGCAAACGAGTCCACGTCGGTCCACCCCTGCGACGCGTCCGTGCGCCCCGGCGTAAAGGGAACCTGCACGTTGTGCCCGGCGTTCTTCGCAGCCTGCTCGACGCCTGCACACCCGGCGAGGACGATCAGGTCAGCGAGGGAGATCCTCTTCCCACCGGACTGCGCGCTGTTGAATTCCGTCTGGACTAGCTCCAGCGTCTGCAGCACCTTCCCCAGCTCGGCCGGGTTGTTGACTTCCCAATCCTTCTGCGGCGCGAGGCGAATGCGTGCGCCGTTCGCCCCGCCGCGCTTGTCGGTGCCACGGAACGATGCCGCCGACGCCCATGCGGTCGATACCAGTTGGGAAACGGACAGGCCCGATGCGAGGACCTTGCCCTTGAGGTGGGCGACATCCTGCTCCCCGATCAACTCGTGATCAACGTCGGGCACCGGGTCTTGCCACAACTGCGGCTCCGCAGGAACCAGCGGGCCGAGATATCGCGAGCGGGGCCCCATGTCGCGGTGCGTCAGCTTGAACCACGCCTTGGCAAAGGCGTCTGCAAGCTCCTCCGGGTTCTCGTAGAAGCGCCGTGAGATCGGCTCGTAGGTCGGATCCATGCGCAGTGCGAGATCCGTCGTCAGCATCACCGGGGCGTGCCTCTTCGACGGATCGTGGGGATCGGGCACGGTGCCCGCGGCGGATGGGTCCGTCGGAACCCACTGGAAGGCACCGCCAGGGCTCTTGGCCAGATCCCAGTCGTAGCGGAACAAGGTCTCGAAGAAGCTGTTGTCCCACTTCACCGGGGTAGGTGTCCACGCGCCCTCAAGCCCGCTGGTGATCGTGTCGTCACCACTGCCGGTACCGTAGCTGTTCTTCCAGCCGAAGCCTTGCTCCTCCAGGGGGGCACCCTCTGGTTCGGGTCCGACGTACTTGGTGGCATCGGCCGCACCGTGGGTCTTGCCGAACGAGTGCCCGCCGGCGATGAGCGCAACCGTCTCCTCGTCGTTCATCGCCATGCGGCTAAACGTTTGGCGAATGAACTTCGCCGCCTCCAGCGCGCTCGGATTACCGTTCGGCCCCTCCGGATTCACGTAGATCAGACCCATGTGGTCAGCGCCGAACGGTCCCCGGAGTTCCCCGTCGCCGCTGTGGCGCTCGTCTGCAAGCCATGTCTCCTCAGCCCCCCAGTCTGTCTCGTCGGCCTCCCAGACGTCCTCGCGCCCTCCGCCGAAACCGAAGGTCTTGAATCCCATCGACTCCAGAGCACAGTTGCCGGCGAGAATCATCAGGTCGGCCCACGAGATCTTCCGGCCGTATTTCTGCTTGACCGGCCAGAGCAACCGGCGCGCCTTATCGAGGTTCGCGTTGTCGGGCCAGCTATTAAGGGGCGCAAAGCGTTGGTAGCCAGAGCCTCCACCGCCGCGGCCGTCGCTGATGCGGTACGTGCCTGCACTGTGCCACGCCATACGAATGAAAAGCGGCCCATAGTGGCCGTAGTCGGCTGGCCACCAGTCTTGCGACGTCGTCATCAACTCCTCGATATCCTTCTTCACGGCATCGAGGTCGAGTGTCTTGAACTCCTCCGCATAGTTGAAATCCTCGCCGATAGGATTTGACAGGGGAGAGTTCTGGCGGAGAACCTTCAGGTTTAACTGATTTGGCCACCAGTTTTGGTTCGAAGGCATTTCGTTTCTCTCTTCGCTATTTCTGAGTATGGCGCGACGCCGTTCGGAATCAGGCCTCGATCTAGAGCGACGTTCCTATACTATCGGCTTGGCGTCATGGTGGCGCATACTCGAGGCTGGCGACATGGGGCTTCCCTGTCGGTCAAGCTAGGCTGAACCGGGTGCTTGGGACGCGACCACTTTGCGCCGTGACTAATTTACGAATCTGAGACCGCGGGGTAGTGTCCGAGTTGAAAGGAATCTACCGCCGATCTCACCCCCTCGTTGTTCTCACCGGCAGAGGCGCGTGCGGGCAGCTGTAAGTCATCCCACCAGTCCTATGAGCCTGAGCCTCTGCGAGGTGGTCCCTGCACAACGCAACCTGGCAGTGCCGACATAAGCCGACTGCCGTAGTCGCAACGCCCTTGCGATCACATACGTAGCAGTTCATCGCGAGCCTCCATTCACCAACCATCCTGAGTTTAGAACTAGTCTAGCCCAAAGTTGCGTAGTTGCGCGAGCCTATCTTGACTTCGAGTTGACCTGCGACGCCTCGGGGGTCGAACCCCACGACCAACGGGCTACATGTTGCCTGGGCTAAAGGTGCGGTTCGCTAACTTGAGATGATGCTCTTTCGGCGGGTCTAGGAGGACGTGTTCCCTGTTACTCAACCATGACGGATAGGTAACAAGAACCATTGTTGTTAGATACAATATTAGCATCTGCACAGTGTCCGAACATCTCCGGGTGCCGAAGGAGGCTGGCTTGATCGAGTCGTGTGGGCCTCGCGCGCGCACCGGCTACTGCCTGAGCAAGGACGCGCTGGTCTGGCTGAAGCAAAGCGTCGTCGCACTATGACCGAGGACACAGCCGCAATGCCGCACTCGATTTGCATCAGAACCACCCAGTATTGCGGCGCCCCCAGGGACATGCCTCGGTGACCCTAGCCACTCCTCCACGCGGCGAACTTGAAGGTTCCGTCCTCGCCCAGATGTCCACGCTCGACCGTTTCCTCCCCGCGTGGATCGGCGTTGCCATGACTATCGGCCTTGCCCTTGGGCGGATCTTCCCTGGCCTCAACGACCAACTCGACCGCGTGAAGATCGACACGACGTCGCTGCCTATCGCCATCGGCTTGCTGGGCATGATGTACCCGGTGCTGGCGCAGGTTCGCTACGACCGGCTGCGAGGCGTCACCGCGGACCGGCCGCTTGTGGTCTCCTCGCTCCTCTTGAACTGGGTCGTCGGTCCCGCGTTGATGTTCGCGCTGGCGTGGATCTTCCTCGCCGATTTGCCGGACTTCCGGACAGGCCTCATCCTCGTGGGCCTGGCGCGGTGCATCGCGATGGTGCTCATCTGGAACAACCTCGCCTGCGGCGACAGCGAAGCCGGCGCGGTCCTCGTGGTGCTCAATTCCGTGTTCCAAGTCGCTGCTTATGCCCTGCTCGGATACTTCTACCTCGAGCTCTTGCCCGGCTGGCTGGGGCTCGACCGGACGGCGGTGGACTTCGCCCTCTGGGACATCGCAAAGTCAGTCTTGATCTTCCTCGGCATGCCCCTGTTACTCGGG
Source organism: Dehalococcoidia bacterium (assembly GCA_040902195.1). Lineage (GTDB taxonomy): Bacteria > Chloroflexota > Dehalococcoidia > DSTF01 > RBG-16-68-14 > JBBDXS01. The sequence goes on along the minus strand of JBBDXS010000012.1, from coordinate 107,433 downwards.
TTCCTGACCAGCATGGTCGGCAGAAAGCGCAGGGGCGACGAGTGGTACGAAGAACGATTCCTGCCGCGCATCAGCCCGTTCGCGCTGTACAGCCTGTTGTTCACCATCGTGATCCTCTTCGCCATCCAGGGTGATGCCATCACATCGCGGCCGTTGGATGTCGCACGTATCGCCGTTCCTCTCGTCGTATATTTCGCGCTCATGTGGGCGGCCGCGTTCGCCTGGGGGCGGGCGCAGGGTCTCGGGTACCCAAAGACGGCGACGCTCGCCTTCACAGCGGCGGGCAACAACTTCGAGCTGGCGATCGCCGTCGCCATTGGCACGTTTGGTATCAGTTCCGGCCAGGCACTCGCCGGGGTCGTCGGGCCCCTGGTCGAGGTGCCAGCCCTCGTCACGCTTGTCTATGTGTCGCTCTGGGCCAGCAAGAGGTACTTCGGGCCATCCGGGACCGCCGTTCTCAAGCCACTATGAGTCAAGCTGTCAGACGTCGACGAAGCTTTGCGCACTCGGCCACAGAACGAACTGGTGGACGGACACTATGAGCGCCCCCCTACGGGCACAGCAGTCGTGCCTGATGATTCCCAACACACCTGTGCTATAATCGCCTCCAACACTTAGATCCACTCGTTCGCAAGGAGGCAAACGATCATGGGTATAGACGGGAAGAACACAAAAACGCCAAATCAAAAAACGCAGGCTGCATGGAGCAATCGAGCATGAGCGTACACAATAAACAGCCGTTTCTACCAAACGAACTTCCTAACCCCGAGTCTGGGCCGAACCTAATCGGCCCGGCCTCCGCTCCGCAAAACGAACTTCCCGCCCCAACCGCGGCCAGGCCGAGCCTGGAAAGGCTCGGCTACGACGTCGGGTGGAGGCGCCCCGAGCAATCCCTCGTTCCTCGTTTCCGGTTCCTAATTCCTCACCAGCAGTCTTGACACCGTAGATCGCACGTTGGTACGCTGAACGCGACCCTTAGCACTCTCATCGGTAGAGTGCTAATTCGATTCTAGCGAGGTCGCGCTTTGATGCTGACCGAACGTCAGTCTCGCATCCTGGCCCTCGTCATCGGCGAGTACGTCGATGGCGCGGAGCCGGTCGGCTCCCAGCACATCGCGCGCCGCTCCGGCCTCGGCGTGTCCGCGGCCACCATCCGCAATGAGATGGCGGAGCTGGAGCACGAGGGCTACCTCGACCACCCGCACACCTCCTCGGGCCGCGTCCCGACCGACAAGGGCTATCGCTTCTACGTCGAGCGCCTCATGCGCGAGGAGCAGCTCTCGTGGGAGGCCCAGCAGACCATCCGCCACCAGTTCCACCAGGTCGAGGGCGGGCAGGACGCCTGGGCGCACCTCGCCGCGTCGGTGCTGGCGCGCGCGGCCGAGAACGCCGCCGTCGTCACGGCGCCGCGCACCGCCTCGTGCCACCTCAAGCACCTCGAGCTGGTCAGCCTGCACGACCGCACGGTTCTGCTCGTGCTCGTGCTCGACCAGGGGCTGCTCCGCCAGCAGCTCCTCACCTTCGAGGATGTCTACACGCAAGAGGAGCTGGCGACGACCGCCGAGCGGCTCAACCAGCGCTTCGGCGGCAAGTCCGTCCGTGAGGCCGAGCAGGCTGTCGAGCTGAGCGCGGTCGAAGAAGTGGTGATGGACAGCGTGACGGAGGTCATGCGCGCCGTCGACGCCGGCGGCTACGACGAAGCGTACCTCGACGGCGTGCGGCAGCTCCTCAGCCAGCCCGAGTTCGCCCGCGGCGATCAGATGCTCGGCCTGCTCGAGCTGCTCGATGAGCGAAACCTGACGCGCGCCATCCCGCTGCGCTCGCTCGCGCAGGAAGGCGTGACGGTGATCATCGGCGCGGACAACCCGCGCCTCGACGTCGCGAACGAAGCGATGCGCGCATGCAGCGTCGTGATCGGCGCGTACGGCGCGCCCGGCGTCGCATCGGGCGCGCTCGCCGTGCTCGGTCCGATGCGCATGCGCTACTCGCGCACGATCTCGACCGTGCGCTACCTCTCCGGCGTGATGAGCGAGCTCATGGTCGAAAGCTACGAATAAGTACGGGGAGGGCAATGTAGGGACAGACCTTGGTCCGTGCGGGGAGGGGTCTGTAGGGACAGGCCTTCAGGCCTGTCCGGCCCCTTAGAAGACGTTGCAGCAATGCTCTTTCGGAAGGGCACATCGAGAACGAATACCGAGGTGACCGAACGTGACGAACGAAGAACAGGGAGAATCGCAACAGCCCGGCGGCGCGGAAGCCTCCATCGATAGCGAGCCGGACGACGTCGAGGGGCTGCGCGCGCGGCTGCGCGAAGAGCAAGAGAAGGCCCAGACCGCCTACGCGAACTGGCAGCGCACCGCGGCCGACTTCCAAAACCTGAAGCGCCGCATGGAGGAGGAGCGCTCCGAGGTGGGCCGCCTCGCGAACGCCGCGCTCGTCATCAACCTGCTGCCGCTCGTCGATGACCTCGAGCGCGCGCTGAGCACCGTCGACTCGAAGCTCGCCGGCCTGACGTGGGTCGATGGCGTCTGGCTGATCTATCGCAAGTTCCAGATGCTGCTCGATAACTTCGGCGTGAAAGAGGTCCCGGCCGACGGCCTGCCGTTCGACCCCAAGGTGCACGAAGCGATCAGCGAGGCGCCGGGCGAGGAAGGCACGGTCGTCTCGGTGGTGCAGAAGGGCTACCTGCTGGGCGACCGCGTCGTCCGGCCCGCGCTGGTCATCGTCGGCAACGGCGCTCCGGAAGCGGAGGGCCGCGGCACCAACAACGGCGACACGCAGGCGGACCTTACGGGATGATAATGGCAACTGTAGGGACAGAGCTTCAGCTCTGTCCTCGACGGTGCAAGGTGAGATGACCTGGCGATCTGAAGTCGCCGGCTGAAAACTCTCGTTTAGGAGAACGCAACATGGGTAAAGTAATCGGAATCGACCTCGGCACGACGAACTCGGTCGTCGCCGTCATGGAGGCGGGCGAGCCCGTCGTCATCCCCAACTCGGAGGGCGGACGCGTCACGCCGTCCGTCGTCGCCGTCAGCAAGACGGGCGAGCGGCTCGTCGGCACCGTCGCTAAGCGGCAGGCCGTCACGAACCCCGAGAACACTGTCTACTCGATCAAGCGCCTCATGGGCCGCAAGTTCGACGCCCCGGAGGTGCAGGGCGACACCAAGCTGCTCTCCTACAAGATCGAGAAGGCGCCGAACGGCGACGTGCTCGTCGCGATGGGCGGCAAGACCTACTCGCCGCCGGAAGTCTCCGCGATGATCCTACAGAAGCTCAAGACCGACGCGGAGGCCTACCTGGGCGAGAAGGTCACCGAGGCTGTCATCACGGTCCCGGCCTACTTCAACGACAACCAGCGCCAGGCCACCAAGGACGCCGGCGCTATCGCCGGACTCGAGGTGCTGCGTATCATCAACGAGCCGACCGCGGCCGCGCTCGCCTACGGTCTCGACAAGAAGGCCGAGGAGGTGATCGCGGTCTACGACCTCGGGGGTGGCACGTTCGACGTCTCGATCCTCGAGCTGGGCGAAGGCACCTTCCAGGTGAAGTCGACGAACGGCGACACACACCTCGGCGGCGACGACTTCGACCAGCGCATCATCGACTGGCTCGTCGACGAGTTCAAGCGCGACCAGGGCATCGACCTCAAGCAGGACGCGATGGCGCTCCAGCGGCTGAAGGAGGGCGCGGAGAAGGCCAAGATCGAGCTGTCGACGGTGATGCAGACGGACGTCAACCTACCGTTCATCACGGCCGACGCTGCGGGCCCGAAGCACCTGACGATCACGCTCTCTCGCGCCAAGCTCGAGCAGCTTGTCGGCGACCTGGTGGAGAAGACGCTCGACCCGTGCAAGCAAGCGCTCGAAGACGCGGGCGTGACCTCGGCGCAGGTCGATGAGGTCGTCCTCGTCGGCGGGCAGACGCGCATGCCGAAAGCGCAGGAGATCGTGCGCCAGTTTTTCGGTAAGGAGCCGCACAAGGGCGTCAACCCGGACGAGGTCGTCGCGATCGGCGCGGCGATCCAGGCCGGCGTGCTGAAGGGCGAAGTGCGCGACGTGCTGCTGCTGGACGTGACGCCGCTCACCCTCGGCATCGAGACGCTCGGTGGCGTAGCGACGCCGATCATCCAGCGCAACACCACGATCCCGACGAGCAAGAGCCAGACGTTCTCGACCGCGGCCGACAACCAGCCCAGCGTCGAGATCCATGTGCTGCAGGGCGAACGCGCGATGGCCGCCGACAACAAGTCGCTCGGCCGCTTCATCCTCGATGGCATCCCGCCCGCGCCGCGCGGCATGCCGCAGGTCGATGTCACGTTCGACATCGACGCGAACGGCATCCTGAACGTCTCGGCGCAGGACAAGGCGTCGGGCCGCGAGCAGAAGATCACGATCACAGCCGGCTCCGGCTTGAGCAAGGACGAAGTCGAGAAGCTGCGCCAGGAGGCGGACGTTCACGCCGATGAGGACCGCAAGCGCCGCGAGGAGATCGAGCTGCGCAACCAGGCGGACTCGATGGCGTACACGGCGGAGAAGGCGCTGCGTGACGCGGGCGACAAAGTCCCCGACGACGTGAAATCGGACGTCGAAGCGAAGGTGAAGGCTACGCGCGACGCGCTCGCGGGACAGGACTCCGGCGCGGTCCAGAGCGCCGTGAACGAGCTAAGCGAATCGATGCAGAAGATCGGCGCATCGATGTACGGTCAGCCGGGCATGGAAGGCGCGCCGGAGGAAGTGCCGCCGACGGAAGACGGCGCGACGGAAGAAGGCACCGTAGAGGGCGAGTACAGGGAGGTCTAGGGCTGTCATTCTGAGCCGGTCCGCCAAAGGTGGACAAGGCGAAGAACCTCAGTCATCGATATGGCGAGACCGGTAGGGGCGGATCCCGGAGCCTGCCCTCGAGCGGAGCGAAGGGTGTCCGCCCAATAGTCCGCGCATCCTCGTAGGGGCGTTCAATTGAACGCCCCTACGTTGCGCCCCTCGTGTTAGAATGGGCGCATGACGTGGCAAGATCGTATCGCGATTGATCCGAAGGTGATGGGCGGCAAGCCTGTCATCCAAGGGACGCGCGTGCCCGTCCAATCGATCATCGCAGCGCTCGCCGGCGGCGATGACGTGCCTCGCGTGTGCGATCAGTTTGCAGTAGCCGAGGCAGACGTGCGGGCTGCGCTCGCATATGCGGCAGAGACGCTGGCGGACGAACGCGTCTATGCGCTTTCTTCTTGACGAGAACATCCCGCGGGACCTGGCCGTGGCCCTCCGTGAGGAGGGGCACAACGTCATTTGGGTGCCGGAGACGGCAATGAGAGGTGCGAACGATGACGTACCTTGGCGTCTCGCTGCGCGCGAACGCCAAGTGCTTGTGACGGCCGACCTCGGGTTCCCCCTCCCCGGTTCTGGCCCGAGCGCACTGATCGTGCTCCGGCACTTCGATCGGTTGTCGACGGCGCTGATGGCTGAATCCGTCTCGAAGGCCGTCCGCTCGCTCGCCGCTGGGCTCCTGGGGCAGCATGTGACGGTGGCGCCTGGACGCATCCGCTCAAGACCTCTCAAGTGGCGGTAGGCAGTCGCACTGCGGTTACCGATAGCCGGACGAGCGCCCGTTACCCTTCCTTCCAAGAACACACTTCCGTAACGACTTCTCCGCGCCGCAGGCGTACGCTCGCTATACAAGGAAGCGTTCTGCGGGAGCAGGAGTTTGACATGTTGCGAAGAATCGAAACCCCAAGCGTCCTGGCCGGGCTCGCACCCTGGAGCATCATCCTGGCGGCGTACGCGGTAAGTCTGCTGACCTTCTGGCACTACGGCCCGTAGGCGATGATGTCGTAGTCGGTGTAGCCGTAGAGCGCAGCGTATTCGGCGGCACGCCCCTCGCCGACAAGCGGGCGTAGTCGCGCAATGGGCTGCTCTGCGGCGCTATCGATAACAAGGAACACGCCAGTACCCGTACCGGGGTCTGCGAATATGTGCGATGGTCTGACCGGTCGCGTCGCGCCCTGCAGTCCGACGTAGTACATCGACTGGTTCCTGCTCGCAAACGTGATGACGAGCGATGAACCGGCGAGGAGATCGTCCAGCACCGGACGGAGGTGCTCCTCGCGCACCCAGAACGGAACGCTTTCGCCAACATTAGTAGACGGCAGCTCGGTTCCGGCTGCCACGCCGTCCGGACACGCTTCGGAGGAGCCGCGAGGTAACCCACAGGGATAAGGCTGCCAGTCGACGAGCGCGAGCAGCCCATCCACGTCACCATCGAGCGCAGCCCGCAGCGCTGGCCCAACGTTCGGCATATCGAGGAGCTGTGCGAGCGCTTCGTCCGGCGAGAGCGCTGCCTCCGGCGTGGCGGTCGGGAAGGGCACCGTTGCCGGGCCGTCGTCGCCGCAACGCCTAGGTATCATCGAACCGGGCGCCGCCGTCGGGATCTCCCCCGTCGGGATGCGGACGGTCGGGTCCCGGCACGCTGTTGGCGCCGGCGCATCACCGTTACCGCCGCCGCACGCGATGAGGAAGAGCGTCAGAGCAATGAGCGCTACGAGTGGCCGCATGCCGTCTCCGCCTCGATCAATCCCTCGTTCCTTGTTCCTCGATCCCTGTTCCTCGTCTCACGTCCAGCACGCGCAGCTCCAGCCCGTCGCTGCGCCGGTCCGCCGACAGGCTGTACACCACGTCGGCGCGCGCCCCTTCTTCGATGCCCGCGCCCTCCTGACGGAAGGCGATCGCCGGCCAGATGACCGCGCCGTCGCGCAGCTTGAGGCGCAGGTGCTTGCCGTCCGCGCCAACGGCCCTCCGCTCCGCGACGAGGACGTTCCGGCTGAGCAGCACCGGCTCGGGGTTCTTGATGCCGAACGGCGCGAGGCGTGCCAGCCAGCGGATCTCCTCGCCGCGCAGCGACGCGAGCGGCAGCTCCGCATCGATCGTCAGCACGGGCGACAGGTCCTTGCCGGCCAGCTCTCGCGCGGCGTACGCGAGCAGGCGCTCCTTGATCGCGGGCAGGTTCTCGTTCAGCGCCGTAAAGCCCGCGGCTGCGCGGTGCCCGCCGTAGCGCACGAACAGCTCCTTGCACGAACGCAACGCGTCGGTGACGTGGAACTCGGGGATGCTGCGCGCGCTCGCGCGGCTCTCCTCCGCGCCGTGGTTGTAGACGATCGCGGGACGCCGGTGCGCTTCGAGCAGCCGCGCCGCGACGAGGCCGACGATGCCCAGCGGGAACTCCTCGTGGCCGATCAGCAGCAGCGGCACGTCGCCCTGCTGCGCTGCCAGGTCCTCGGCGATCGCGCAGGCGGTCTCGGTCTGCTGCTGGCGCTGCTTGTTGAGCGCGTCGAGCTGCTGCGCCAGCTCGCGCGCCTGCTCCTCGTCCGTCGCGACGAGCAGGTCGAACGCGATGCGCGCGTGCGCGAGGCGTCCCGCCGCGTTCAGCCGCGGCCCGAGCGAGAAGCCGAGCGTCTGTGTGTCGCAGCGCGCCGGGTCCGCGCCCGAGACCTCCATCAGCGCGCGCAGCCCGGGCCGCTCCGTCCTGCGCAGCGCCACAAGCCCCTCGCGCACGAGGCGGCGGTTCTCGTCCACCAGCGGCGCCATGTCGCAGACCGTGCCGAGCGCGACGAGCTCGATCATGCGCCCTTCGTCCGGCGCGCGGCCGAGCGCGTCGAACAGCGCGAGCAGCACGTAGTACACGATGCCACACGCCGCCGGTTCGTCCCTCACGGACGGGTCGCGCTTCGGGTTGACGATCGTCGCGCCGGCGGGCAATCGATCGGGCACGACGTGGTGGTCGAGCACGATCACGTCCATGCCGAGGCCCGTCGCGACGGCTATCTCCGGTATCGAGCTCGTGCCGCAGTCCGCAGTCACGAGCAGCGTCGCGCCCAGCTCGTGCAGCGAGCGCACCGCTTCTTCGTTTAGGCCGTAGCCTTCGTTCTCGCGATGGGGGAGGTAGGGGAGCGGCTTCGCTCCGAGCGTTGTCAGCCCTTCCGTCAGGAGCGTCGCCGATGTCACGCCGTCGACGTCGAAGTCACCGAACACGGCGACCAGTTCGCCTGCGCGGCAGGCGCGCGCGAGCCGCTCCACCGCGCGGTCGATGTCCGGCAGCGCGGGATGCGCCGCCGGCGTTTCGAGCGCGAGGAACGCGCGCGCCGCCGCGGCGTCCGTGACGCCTCGATTCGCCAGCAGCCTGCCGATAAGCGGCGGCCACTCGCCGGCGGGCACGAGGGCTGGGAGGTCCTTCACGCTCCAGTGGGTTGTGTTCTGGCGGCTACTCAACGATGATGTTTCCGATAGCTGCTGAGTTTGCATGCTTGACACACTAGCACAGATGTCCTAGGATAGACAACCAGGATGGACGTGGACGGACAGGATGCCTGATTCGCATTTGCTGGCAATTGCAGACGCCAGGAACCTCGGCTTCTTAGCAGATCAGTCTATCCATTTGGTCGTCACATCGCCCCCCTATGGATCATTGAAGGAATACCCAAAGGGGCCCGGCCAACTTGGCAACTGGCCCTCCTATGACGACTTTCTAGAGCAGTTGGACCCGGTTTGGTCGGAATGTCTGCGAGTGCTTGTACCGGGTGGTAGGCTCTGCTGCGTTGTTGGTGACATATGCCTATCCCGACGAAAAGCAGGCCGCCACCACGTTCTGCCACTTGCCTCCGACATCACGGTGCGAGCTCGACGTGTGGGGTTCGATGTCCTCACGCCGATAATCTGGCTCAAGGTTGCCAACATCCGCATGGAGGCCGGTAACAGCAGTCGTTTCCTCGGTAAGCCGTACCTGCCAAATGGCGTCATCAAGAACGATCGAGAAACGATCCTAATGCTCAGAAAGCCCGGCGGGTATCGAAAGCCGACGGAGGAGATGGAAAACGACAGCCGCATCGCCAAGGCTGAGTACTTCCGCTGGTTCCAACCGGTCTGGTCGGATGTCACTGGGGCCAGTACGAAGCCGCACCCCGCTCCCTTCCCTCTTGAGATCCCGAACAGACTGATCCGCATGTTCTCCTTCGTTGGCGATTGGGTTCTCGATCCGTTCGTAGGCACGGGAACGACGACCCTGGCTGCTGCGCAAGCTGGCCGCAGGGCCGTAGGTATTGATGTGGAACCACAGTATGTTCAGCTAGCTCGCACACGTATAACTCTCGCTCAAACAAGCACTCCAATGCCTTGGCGCTTGCGATAGTGCATGATCTCCTCACAGCCTGCCCGGTCCTCGCGGACAAGGCTCGAAAGGGCGAGGTAGTCTTTCAACTGAACTTTAATCTGCATTTCAAGACGGCCACATGGAACGTTGATCTTGTGCTGGGACGTCCGGCCGTCCCGCAGGCTCCTGGAGACCGCGAACCTATTGGAAGGGAATCGCCTTCCACCGTAGAGATCGCCAGTGTGATGACCGCGCATCGGAAGGCCGTGAAGAATAGAAAACGTGATCTAGAGGCACACCACGAGCATGTTCACAATTATGATCTCCGCGCTATCGCTGGAGGCGTTTTGGTCGTCAACAGCGCTGCAGAGTTCCAGTCGACGCTCCTCACCGGGGTTACGAAGCATGCCACCAGCAAGCAGTTATTGATCTCCACGGTCACGCACTGCATCAGCGAGCTCAGGAACGTTGGTGAACGCGGCACGGTCGCTGAACAAGGAATGGATGCGAAGTGCGCATTGGTTCTCGACATGGACAACATCAACGTCGCGGGAACTCGCTATGAAACGCATCCACCTTCTCCCCAGGTGGGCGACCCACTGCACTACGACTCGTTTCTACAGCGGATCTGCGATCAATACCAGGCCCGCTTCGGCAGTTGATCTCCTAGGCTGCGTAGATTTCGCCTACGCCGCGTTGCCGCCCGCGCTGTAGATGTGCGCGATGGCGTGAAGGACGAGCACAGAGTCCATCACGTCCGAGAGCGTCCCGCCGGTCAGCAGCCCGAAGTTCCGCTTCGAGTCGAGCTGCTCCTGCGGCATGCCCTGCGTGAACTCGATCAGCTTCTCGTACGACGCCGTCAGGTTCTTGATCAGGTCCGGCGGGCTCAGCGCTTCCTTGCCGGCCACCATCTGTGCGTTCAGGCCGTTGATGTCGATGCTGTCCATCGGGTTGTCGTTCTCGGTCGCGCCTGCCAGGCTGCCGAGAAAGCCCGGCGCGATCTCGGCCGTCGCGGTGATGTGGCAGAACGTCTGCTTGCGATTCCAGCCTTCGCCATCGTTCACGGGCTTGGCCCAATCGTCCTCGCCGAAGCCGGACGTGACGCGGTCGGCCTGACGGATGACCGAGCGAAAGCCCTCGATCAGCTCTTCTTTGCTTGACATTGGTTCCTCCTCAGATTGGGGGTTTGTTGGCGAAGGCAATCTTACATACAGACTGTATGTTTGTCAAGGCTGGCCCCGGTAGCCTCCTGTAGGGACAGGCCTTTAGGTCTGTCCGGCTACATTGCGATTAGCGATTCAGCCACGAAAATGGCCAGCGCCTCCTCTTCTTCGTGGCTGGGCCGATGACCCGCACATCGTATCGTGTTTCCCGCCCTCTTCCACGCCGAGTGAAGCGTAGAAGAAGGGGGCCACTGCGCTCAGGAGATGTTGCTTCAAGGATCGCTAGGCCCTCGGGAGGTGCTGACTTGAAACCCTTCTCAATCGTGGAGTCGTATGCGTCAAGGACGCGGATGATCAGCGTCAAATTTGTGGAGTCGTAGTAGGGAGGTTCGGAAAGTTTCTGCTCTCGGGGAACGTGAAGGCGAATGGTAGGTAGCGTGACCAAGTCATCCCCGTACTGCCGCCTCGAAAGCCCAACCTCGAAGCGCACGACGGGAAGTTCGACCCGCTTACCCTCCTCGACCTGCAAGTACTGATAAGGCGGGCTGAGCCGGTCCATCCGAACCGGACCTTGCTCCGTTTCCATCCAGCCCAGTTCTAGGGCGAGCCGTCGGAGAGAGCCACCCCGCTTGCAGCCGTAGCAGTACCAGACACCATCTCCCTTATCCAGGTCTATCGCGAGTCCCGGGTGGGTACCTTTGTGTATTGGACACAGAGCTCTGAAACGGCGCTGCTTGGTAGCGTGAACGTCCTGCAATTCTGGCTCGATGAGCCGCCACCACTGTTGCGAATTCATCTGACGACCGAGACGAAGTCTATCTTTCGACCCCCCGCAGAATGACCGTTGCGTTGTGCCCGCCGAGGCCGACTGAGCTCGAAAGCGCTGCGCGTACGTCGGCCTGCCGCGCCACGTTCGGCACGTAGTCAAGGTCGCAGTCGGGATCCGGCACCTCGTAGTTGATCGTGGGCGGGATCATCCCTTCGTGGACGGCTTTCGCCGCAACGAGCGCCTCCAGCGCGCCCGCACCGCCCATCAGGTGCCCAACCATCGACTTCGTCGAGCTGATCGCGAGCTGGTACGCGTGTTCGCCGAAGACCTGCTTGATCGCGTGCGTCTCCACGCGGTCGTTCAGCGGCGTGCCCGTGCCGTGCGGGTTGATGTAATCGATGTCCTCCGGCGCCAGACCGGACTTGCGCAGCGCGAGACGCATCGCGTTGATCGGCCCGCGGCCCGATTCGTGCGAGGCCTCCATGTCGTAGGCGTCGTTACTCGCGCCGTAGCCGACGACCTCCGCGTAGCACCGCGCGCCGCGCGCCTTCGCTGACGCAAGGCTCTCCAGCACGAGCGTGGCCGCGCCCTCGCCGACGACGAAGCCGTTGCGGCGCGCATCGAACGGCTTGCACGCCTTCGATGGGTCGGGGCCGCTCGCCATGCCGCGCAGCGCGCCGAACGCCGCGAGCAGCACCGGCAGGATCGGCTCGTCCGTGCCGCCGGCGATGATCGCGCGCGCGTCGCCGCGGCGGATCGTCTCCATCGCCTCGCCCACCGCCGCTGTACCTGTCGCGCACGCCGACGTGGGACAGTAGTTCGGCCCCTGTGCGCCCGTTGCGATGGCGATGTGCCCTGACGTGGAGTCCGGCAGCATGTGGGAGATGAGGAACGGGCTCACGCGCCGCGCGCCCCGCTCCCGAAAGATGCGCTCCTGCTCGAATAGGAAGTCGTAGCCGCCGCCCGCCGAGCCGAAGATCACGCCGACCTCGCTCGCGTTGCTCTCATCGATTACCAGCCCGGCGTCGGCGATCGCCTCCTGCACGCTCACGAGCGCGTAGCGGGCCGGCACGGTCATGCGGCGCATGTCCTTCCCCGGGATCACTTCCTCGGGATGGAAGTCATGCACCTCGCCGACGAAGAGGTCGTAGTCGAACCCAGACGGGTCGAATTTCGTCAGCCGTCCGATGCCCGATTTGCCAGCGAGCATCGCGGCCCAGGAGGCCGGCAGGTCGTTGCCAAGCGGACATACGGTACCGAGCCCCGTGATCACCACGCGCTGTTCGTCGGGCAGATCGAAGAAGGGCGGATATGCGTTCGAGTTCATGTACGCGAGTTGCGGAGTCTAGCGAGCGGCCCCGCTGCGCGCGGGCACGGGGACCGCGTCCGCAAAGCGAATGAGATCTTCAATCGACGCGTGTTCGACGCCGATCACGCTGGCCTCGCCGGAGATACGCTTCACAAGCTTCGAGAGCGCCTGCCCCGGCCCAACCTCAATGAAGGACGTGGCGCCTTCGTTGATCATTGCCAGGACGCAGCGCGCCCATTCAACGGCGGCCCAGATCTGGTCCGAAAGCTCCTGGCGCACGTCCTCCGCGGTCATCAGTAGCCGCGCTGAGATGTTGGAGACCATCGGCGGGTTGGGATCGCGGAACGTCAGCGTCGAGATGAAGCGCGACAGCTCGCGCGCGGCATCGTGCATGAGCGGCGTGTGGCCGGGGACACCGATGTGCAGGCGCAGGGCGCGGCCGCCGCGTTCTCGCGCAAGCGCCATCGCCTTGTCGAGGGGGCCGTCGTCACCGGAGATAACGGTGTGGCCCAGTCCGTTCGTGACCGCCACGCTCACGACGCCTTCCGGCGAGGCGTCGCGGCACAATGTGCGCACGTCGTCGTCGCTCATGCCGAGGATCGTCGCCATGCCGCCGGGACGCGCTCGCGCGTACTCGCCCATGACGCGCCCGCGCTCCATGACGAGCCGCAGCCCATCGTCGAAGTCGATTGTATTGGTGGCGATGGCGGCGCTGAACTGCCCCAGGCTGTGCCCGGCCATCATCGACGGCCGGAGCCGCCGTCCGGCCTCGCCCAGACGCTCGCGCAGGTAGGCGAGGTAGGCCAGGCTGGTGGTGAGGATGGCGGGCTGCGTATTGGCCGTGTCCTCGAGCTCTTCTTCGCTGCCCTCGAAGCAGACCTTGGAGATCTTGAAGTTGAGCACCTCGTCCGCCTGCTCGAAGATGCGCCGTGCCGCCTGCGACATCTCGGCGATGCGCTTGCCCATGCCGGCGTGCTGGGCGCCCTGGCCGGGGAACAGCAACGCCAGGCCGTGGGGGCGGCAGTCATCGTCGTGCGAGTCGTCGGGGGGTTCTGGAGCTGCGCGGTCGGGCATGGCGGGTCTCCTGCCGCTTAGCGTTGCCCCACTATAGCACGATGGAATGTGAGCCGTCGCGTAGCTACGGCGCCGGCTCCTCAGAATCGATCTCGGGCCATTCGAAGTCGTCGACGAAGACCGCCTCGGCGCGGGTGAGCTGGGGGACCTTCTCGGCCAGGATGCGCTCTATGCCGAGCCGCATCGTGAGCATGCTCATCGGGCAGCCGTTGCACGAGCCGACCATCTGCAGCCGGGCCACACCCTCCTCCGTCACCTCAAGGACGTTCACGTCGCCGCCGTGGGAGTGGATGTACGGACGGATGTCTTCCAGCGCGCGGTCGACCTGACCGATCAGGTCCTCGCGCGTCTCTTCAGCAAGCCGGGTCATAGCAGCCCCATGGTAGCACGCCCGATCCTGCGCGTGAGGCTCAAGCGCTTCCCGTGGGTCACGTGGCCTCCAACTGTCCTCCTGAGCGAAGCGAAGGATCTGGCCCTTGGCTTGGGCGTCGCGACCAACTGACCGCTGACCGCTGCCTACGACAGCACGAGCGGCTTCGTGCCCGCGGCGAACGGGTCGACGCCTTCGGGCCACTGCTCCGGCGGCACTTCGTACGTGATCTCGATCTCGATGCCGTCCGGGTCCGTGATGTAGATGCCCTTCGATACGCCGTGATCGCCCATCCCCGTGATCGGGACGCCTGCCTCCTGTAGCACACGATACGCGTCTTTCAGCGCATCCTCGCTCTCGACCTGATAGGCGAAGTGATAGAGGCCGACGCCCTGCGGGTTGGGCCCGGGCGCGCCCGGCCCGACGCGCATCAGGGCGAGGTCATGCGAGTCGCTGTTCGACTGGGTCGTGAAGAACGACATCATCCCGGGGATGCCGCCTGCCTTCTTGAGGCCGAGCACGTCGACATAGAAGCGCTCCGACCGCTCGAGGTCGCGGACGCGCAGGACGATATGGCTGAGCTTCTTGGCGGCGATAGGCATGGCCGGCTCCTCCGCTGTAGAAAGTATCGTGCCCTCACGGTAGCTCTCGGCTTGCCACACCGTCAAACGCTCTTGTTGTCATCCTGACCGCAGCGAAGAATCTGGCCCTCGCGCAACAACCGCCCTTCATCCACCACTACGTCGCCGATTGCCGGAAGCACGTCGCCAGCCCCGTTCTTATCGGCGCCTGCTCAGACGACACGCCGAAGAACATGTACCAAGTGCTCGGCTTCCAGCCGCTCTGCCTCAAGCGGAGCTACTTCAAGCAGCTTTTCGCCCGGCAGCAGAAATAGCCAACGATTTTCACATAAGTCCACCCGAACCGGGCCCCTCGCGTTGTTATAATACGCATGCCTGAGTCTACGTAACCGAGCAAATGTTTACCCACTTACACCTACACACTGAGTACAGCCTCCTCGACGGCTTATCGCGCATCCCGCGGCTCCTCGACAGAGTGAAGGAGATGGGCCAGGAGGCCTGCGCGATCACCGATCACGGCGCGCTCTACGGCGCAATCGATTTCTACGAAGAGGCTCGCAAGCGCGGCATCAAGCCGATCATCGGCGTCGAGGCGTACGTCGCGCCCGGCAGCCGGAAGTCGCGTGACCCGCAAGAGAAGTCTCCGTACCACCTAACGCTCCTCGCGCGGAACAACGTCGGCTACAAGAACCTGCTCCAGCTCGTCACGAAGGCGAACCTCGAAGGCTACTACTACAAACCGCGCATGGACCGCGAGCTGTTCGAGGCGCACGGCTCGGGTATCATCGCGCTGTCCGGCTGCAACTCGAGCGAGATCCACCGCCTGCTCATGGACGGCCGCCGCGACGACGCCGTCGCGCTGGCGAAGTGGAGCCGAGAGGTGTTTGACGGCTACTACTTCGAGCTGCAGGAGAACGGGCTCCCCGACGTTATCGCCGTAAACAAGCAACTCGTCGAGCTGTCGCGCGAGCTCGATATCCCCGTCGTCGCCACGGTCGATAGCCACTACACCTATCCGGAAGACGCGCCGGACCACGATGTGCTGCTTTGCATCGGCACGAACACGACGGTCATGGACGAGAAGCGCATGCGCATGAACGCGCCGGTGTACTACGTGCAATCGGAGGCGGAGCTGCGCGCGCGCTTCGCCGCGGTCCCGGAGGCCATCGACAACACGCAGATCGTCGCGGACGCCTGCGATCTCACGCTGGAGTTCGGCCGGCTGCACCTGCCCGACGCCGACCTGCCCGACGGCGTTTCGCCGGACGAGCACCTAACGAACCTCTGCCGCGCCGGCCTCGAACGGCGCTACGCGACGCTGACGGATGAAGTGCGGCAGCGGCTCCAGTATGAACTGGACGTTGTCCGCGAGACCGGCTTCGCGAACTACATGCTCGTCGTCTCCGACTTCGCGCAGTTCGCGCGGCGCAAGAACATTGCGATGGGCGTGCGTGGCTCCGCCGCCGCGAGTTTGATCCTCTACTGCCTCGACGTGACGGACGTGGACCCGATCGAGCACCGGCTTGTTTTCGAGCGCTTCCTGAACGTCGAGCGGCGGGAGATGCCCGACGTTGATATGGACTTCGCGGACGAGCGACGCGACGAAATAATCCGCTACGCTGCCGAGAAGTACGGCCACGACCGCGTCGCGCAGATCATCACGTTCGGGACGCTCGGCGCAAAAGCCGCCGTGCGCGATGTCGGCCGCGGGCTCGGCATGTCGTACTCGGACGCCGACCGCGTCGCGCGGCTCGTACCGCAGCAGCTCAACATGACGATCGACAAAGCGCTCGATATGGTGCCCGAGCTGGCGAGCGCCTACGATACGGACGAGCACGTCAAGCGCCTGATCGATACCGCGCGGCGGCTCGAGGGCGTGGCGCGCCACGCGAGCACGCACGCCGCGGGCATCGTCGTCTCGCGCGAGCCGCTCGTCGAGCACCTGCCGCTCCAGCGTCCGTCCCGCGGCGAGCTCGACAAAGTCGACTACATCGCGACGACGCAGTTCGCGATGGCGCAGGTTGCGAAGATCGGCCTGCTCAAGCTGGACATCCTCGGCCTCGTCAACCTGACGATTCTCGAACGCGCCGTTCAGCTCATCCACGACACGCACGGCGTCGATATCGATCTCCAGCAGCTGCCGCAGGGCGACGAGGCGACCTACGACATGCTCGCGAAGGGCGAGACGTTCGGGGTCTTCCAGCTCGAGTCGCCGGGCATGCGGCGCGCGGTGCAAGACCTGCGTCCGAGCAGCATCGGCGACCTCTCGGCGCTCGTCGCGCTCTACCGCCCGGGGCCCATGCAGCACATCCCCGTCTTCTGCCGCGCGAAAAACGGCCTGGAGAAGATCCGCTATCCGCACGCCGATCTGGCCGACATCCTGGACGAAACGTACGGCGTCATCACGTACCAGGACCAGGTGCTGCTCATCGCGCAGAAGTTCGCCGGCTACACGCTCGGCGAGGCGGACGTGATGCGCAAGGCGATGGGCAAGAAGATCGCCCAGGTCATGCGTGCCGAGCGCGACAACTTCATCAAGGGCTCCAAGCGCAACGGATACAGCGAGACCGACGCGCAGGAGATCTTCGAGCTGATCCTGCCGTTCGCGGGCTATGCGTTCAACAAGGCGCACGCGGTCAGCTACGCGATCATCGCCTATCGCACCGCCTACCTGAAGGCGCATTACGCCGCCGAGTACATGGCTGCGGTCCTGGCGCTCGCGGGCAGCCACCCGTCGGGCGGGCAGGCGCGCATCGCCGCGGCGGTCGCGGAGTGCGCGAAGCTCAATATCGGCGTCGTCCCGCCGCACGTCAATCACAGCAGGCCCAACTTCGCGCTCGAGACGCAGGACGGCCGCCGTGCGATTCGATTCGGCCTGCAGCAGATCAAGAACGTCGGCGCCGGCGCTGCCGAGAGCATCGTGACGGAGCGCGAGGAACACGGCCCGTTCGCGTCCATCGAGGACTTCTGCCGCCGCGTGAACTTTAAGATGGTAAATAAGCGCGCGCTCGAGGCACTGGCGAAGGCCGGCGCGCTCGACACGTTCGGCGAAGGCGAGAACGCCAGGACGCACGCGCGCGGAACGCTCCTCGCCAACCTCGACCGCCTCGTTTCGCTCGCGCAGCGTGAGCAGCGCCTGCGCGAGTCCGGCCAGTCGACGATGTTCGACCTGTTCGGCGACCAGGTCGCGACGCCGATGCCCGCGCTCGAGCTGGAGGAGGCGTCTGTCCCGCGCGAGCAGGAGCTCATGTGGGAGAAAGAGCACCTGGGCGTCTACGTCTCGGATCACCCGTTCACGGCTGCGGCGGCGGAGATGTCCTCCTACGTGACGGCGCTCTGCGCCGAGTTCGCCGAGGTGTCGTCGAGGCAAAGCGCCTCGGTGAACGAAGACGGAGAGGAGACCGAGGTCGCGACGCCGTCGCTGCCGCCGCAGGGGCGCGAGGCCGTCATCGCCGGGCTCGTCGGCAATACGCGGCGCCTCTACACGCGCGACGGACGTCCGTTCTGCGCCGCCGAAATCGAGGACCTCTCCGGCATGATCGAGGTGACGGTCTGGCCGGAGCTGTTCGAGCACACGCAGGACCTCTGGGTGGAGGGCAACATCGTCGTGCTGCAGGTGCGCGCGAAAGAACGCAACGGCCGCCTCAATATCTCCGTAAACGAAATCGAGCTGTACCGCGCGGGCGACGGCTCGCCGAGCGGCTTCGTCCCGCCCGACTGGCTTCTCAAGGAGCCGCGGCGCAGGAGCCAGGAACAAGTCGCGAACGCCTCGAAAGCCAACGGCGCCAACGGCTCCAACGGCGCAGAGTCGAGAACTAAGCCTGCCCTCGAGCGTAGCGAAGGGAAACGAGAACCGGCTGCGGTCGCCGCGAAACCCATCGAATCAGCGACCTCGAACCTCGAACAGAGCCTGCCCTCGAGCGCAGCGAAGGGAACCTCGAACACCGAAACAGACGTTGTGGTAATCACCAATCGACTGCGCATCGAGCTGTTCGAGACGGATGACGAGGACGCCGACCGCGATCGTCTCCAGCGCCTTCTCGCCGCGCTCCGCGACGCCCCGGGCGAGGACGAGGTGCGGCTGACCGTGCACACGCTGGACGGCAACTCGCAGCTCGTCTCGCTGGGCAAGCTCCGCGTGCGCGCCAGCGAGGAACTCGCCGCGCGGCTGGAGCGCATCCTCTCGGACGCCGGCAGCGCGGAAGTCGTAGCGGCCAGCTAGCTCAGCCTCCTCCCATCTCGTACACTCCCCATCGTGGACTGGCGCACAAAATACGCCGATAAGCTCCGCACCGCCGAGGACGCCGTCGCGGACGTGCAGTCCGGCCAGGCCGTCGTCGCGGCGATGCTCGACGGCATGCCGCCCTCGCTCTGTACGTCGCTGAGCCAGCGCGCCCCCCAGCTCGAGGACGTTTCGGTCTTCCACTTCGTCTCCGCCTTCCCGTGGTACTCCTTCGGCGAGGGCAAGTCGTTCCGCCAGATCACGCCGTTTACGACGAACGTCGACCGCGGCGCCGTGCGCGACGGGATCATCGACTACATCCCGTTCGCGCTCTGGCGCACCGGACGGCTGCCGTACGGCGTCGGCCCGTTCGACTACCACCTGTGCACCGTCTCGCCGCCGGACGAGGACGGCTGGTGCTCGTACGGGCACTCGGTCTGGATGAACCCCACGTTCGCCGACAACAGCCGCGTCATCATCGCCGAGGTCGAGGAGAGCTTCATCCGCACCGGCGGCGCCAATCGCATCCACATCGATCGCATCGACCGCCTCGTCGCGCCCGAGCCGCTGATTCGCGAGAAGGTAACGACCGCGATGCGGCGCGCCACGGACCGCAACGAGGAGGAGGTCGCGATCGCGGAGGTGATCTGCACGCTCGTCGGCATCGAGCTCGTGAACGATGGCGACACCGTGCAGATCGGCACCGGCGCCGTGTCGGGCGCGCTCGCGCCGTACCTGACGCACCGGCAGGAGCTGGGCATCCATACCGAGCTACTTCCCGGCGGCGTCGTCGATCTTGTGAACGCCGGGGTCGTCACCGGGCGAAAGAAGGTCACGCATCCGGGCAAAGTCATCGCGACGGGCGTCGCGCTCGTCCCGCCGGACGAGCTGGCCGCGCTCAACGACAACGGCTGGTTCGAGCTGTACGACTTCACCTACACGGACGACATCGACCTGCTCGGCCAGGAGCCGCGGCTCGTCGCCGTGAACAACGCGATGGAGGTCGACCTCACCGGCCAGGTCAACGGCGAGGCACAGGGCCCCTGGCCGTTTACGGGCCCGGGCGGCCAGACCGCGTTCGCGATCGCCGCCGCGCACTCGGCCGAAGGCCGCAGCATCATCGTCCTGCCGTCGTCCCACATGAAGGACGGCGAGCGCCACTCGCGCATCCTCGCGACGCTGCCGGACGCCGCGCCCGTGACGGTGCCGCGCACCGCCGTCGACTACATCGTGACGGAGTGGGGCATCGCGACCATGCGAGGCAAGTCGCTCCGACAGCGCATCGGCGAGCTGATCGCCGTCGCGCACCCGGACTGCAAGGAGCAGATCAAGTCGGACGCCAACCGCATCTACGGCTGGGGGTTCTAGGGAAGCGCCGTAGGGGCGCACGGCTGTGCGCCCCATTATCGATAGCCAGGCCTTAGCCGGCTAATACTCCTCCGGCGACTCTGCCTATGCCCGGTTCCATGGTTCTGAGGTTCTGTGGTTCCGCTGTCGCGCTAGCCCCTCCCCCCTACTTGCGCCCCTTACGTCAATTGGCTATATCTACGCTCGCGTGCCTTTGTGGCAGGCGCGACAACTCTATCTACACAATCACATCGAGAGGAGACTGACTATGGGTGATCGATTGAAGGGCCGCGTGGCTATCGTCAGCGGCGCGGGGCGCGGCATCGGCCGCGGCGAGGCGCTCCTGCTCGCCAGCGAGGGCGCCTCGGTCGTCGTGAACGACTTCGGCGGCGGCGCGCACGGCGAGGGCAAAGAGAGGGGCCCGGCCGATGAGGTTGTCGACGAGATCAAGGCGCTGGGCGTCGGCGCCGTCGCGAACTACGGCAACGTCGCCGACTTCTCGACCGGCGAGGAGATGGTCAAGCAGGCGCTCGATAACTTCGGCCGGCTCGACATCGTCGTCAACAACGCAGGCATTCTGCGCGACCGCATGATCTTCAACATGGCCGAGGACGAGTGGGACTCCGTCATCGCGGTGCACCTGAAGGGGACGTTCAACGTCACCCGGCACGCCTGCACGGTCTTCCGCCAGCAGCGTTCGGGTGTGATCGTCAACACGTCGTCGGAGTCCGGCCTGGGGAACATGGGCCAGGCCAACTACGCCGCGGCGAAGGAAGGCATCGTCGGCCTGACGCGAACGGTCGCGCGCGACATGGGGCGCTACAACGTCCGCTGCAACGCGATCCGTCCTCGCGCGGCGACGCGCCTCACGATCAGCGACGAGATGCGCGAGGCCGCGGAGCGCGGCGGCGCCGCCGGCATGAACCCGGACCTGCTCAAGGCGTTCGAGAAAGCGAACCCGCCCGAGGCCGTCGCGCCGCTGGTGGTCTGGCTTTGCACGGACGAGGCGTCAAACGTCAACGGGCGCAGCTTCCTTGTTACCGGCAACCAGATCGGCCTCTACAGCGAGCCGCAGGTTATCGCGGACATCCGCTCCGAGGGCACGTGGTCGCTCGACGACCTGTCGAAGCTGATGCCGGAGAAGGTCACGGCGGACCTGACGAACGCCTTCGCGCCGAAGGAAGAAGCGAAGGCGTAACGGTAGACAAGATCAGCTCAACCCAACGCCCTGACAATCGAGGCCTTGTCACGAAGGTCCGGGCGGGTCTCGGCGCGCTGCCGGCCGGCATCTTCGCGGGCGCGCTTTGCGGCGCAGTCATCGGCGGCATCGCGGGCCGGATCGTCATGCGGCTGATCTTCTTGATCGACAAGTCGACCGACGGCGCGAAGACCGACTTCGGCACCGTCGGCGAGATCACGCTCGGCGGCTCGTTCACGCTCCTCGTCCTCAGCGCCATCACCGGCGTCATGGGTGGCGTGATCTACGTCGGCCTTCGTCGCTGGCTTCCGTTTTCGGGCGCGGCGCGTGGCGCCTTCTTCGGGCTGCTCATGATGTTCGGTCCTGGCGTGATCTTCCTCGGCGAGGTTGACCTCCAGATTTTCGAGCCTGCGCTAGCCGTCTTCGCGATGTTCGTCGTCATGATTGTGCTCTACGGCATCGGCGTGGCGCTCCTGACCGACCGGCTCTACGAGGCCCCGGTCATCGTGCGGCCCAATCCGCGCGTGGAGCTTGTCGCACGAGTCGTGCAGTGCCTGGCTGCAGTGGCGATCTGGGTCATGGCGGTCCTACTCACTGCCAATGTCTACGACAAGGGAGGCAGTTGCCTCACCGCCGATGGCAATGGCGGCTGCGGGGCTCATCCCACCGACTAGGGGGCTTGCACGTCGGGTACCGCGTCTTCCTGGCTAGGAGACGGCCGGCTTGTTCCAAGCCTCAGGCCGACTTGACGAGGCGTCCCTCGATCGGGCAAGATGCTTCCGCAGCCCAATCCCAGATTGCAGATAGGCGGCGGCTGCGAAACTAAGCAATCGCTTACTAAGGAGCCAGTCGTCCCATGGCTGACGAATCTGCCGCGACCGCCGTTGAGATCCCGGAACAGCTCGCGCAGATGGCGAAGGCCGCAGCCTGGCCCGAGGAGCTCGTCGCCGAGCTGCTCGGCCGCGGCGGGGAGCCCGCCGACCTGATGCGCTACATGCAGATGGGCATCTCGGAGCAGCAGGTCCGCGAGTTCATGGCCCAGAGCGACGCCGGCAGCGGGCCGGGCGGCCCCCAGCTCGACCTCGCCTGGATGCATGTCCCGACGGAGTGGGGCACGCGCGCCAAGCCGACGAAGCACGGCCTCACGATCGGCGCGATCAACATCGGAAAGTACGGCGACGTGCCCGATGTCTGGGAGTACCAGACCGAGATGCCGCGCGGCGCTGTCGCCATCCTCGGCGTCGAGGGCATGGGCTACTCCGTCTACCAGAAGCAGGAGCTCTGGGCAGACAACGCCGCCGACCTCTACGAAGAAGCGATCCAGCGCCGATGGCGTCCCGCCAGCGACGTCCCGTGGGCCGAGCTGAAGCCGCTCCCCGACGATCTAGAGCGCGCGATCTGCCAGATCTGCACGCACATCAGCGAGAAGTCGCAGCTCGAGGCCGACGTGCTCGCCGGCTGGCAGCCGGAGCTGAGCTACGGCTATCACGAGGTCAAGCTCTACCTCTCCACTGTCATCTTCGAAGGCGCGCGCCACAACGAAGCGTTCCGCAAGCGCGCCCTGTCGAACGGCGGCGGGCTGGGCATCCAGGGCACCGGCTGGGGCCTCCGCTCCGTCACGGACGCCCGCAACTTCACCGAGATGGTCACGGTGCAGATGGTGCTGCAGGACAGCTTCACGCTGGTGCAGTGTGAGTACGGCGAGCGGTACGCGCCCAGCCCGGCGGAGCAGATGATCTTCCGTCTGACGATGCAGGACAAGGCGCGCCACATCGCGTATGGACTGAACCATCTGCGCTACGTTTTGCTCCATCGCCCGGAGCGCCGCGAGGAGATCGAGCGCTACATCGACAAGGGCGAGGCGCTGCTCGTCGCGGATGACAAGGACTCGGCTACGCGCGAAGCGTTCGCCATCCTGTTCGCAGGGAGCAAGGACAAGATCCAGGACGGGCTCAAGATCTACGATGAGATGCGCCGCCGCCAGGTCGGCCAGTACCTCGACCGGCTGACGTGGGCGACGGTCGACCGCAAAGACAAGCTGAACCCGACGCTGCGTGCCTACGCGCCCAGCGACGACAACGGCGCCTAGGCGCACGCGACAGGAGGGCTGACATGCCGACGTTTCCGTCCACCGAGTGGTTTGAAACCGTACGCAACATTGTCAACAACGACGAAGGTTTCCGGCGTCTGGGCACCGTCGACGCGCGCGTCGGCATCAAGGTCGGCGATGCGCTCTACGAGTTGCCGTTCGAGGCGTTCGAGTGCACGGGTGTGCGCGAGATCAACGAGTCGGAGCTTCGCGATCTCGATTTCTGGCTGGAGCAGACGCCGGACGAATGGCGCGAGATGATCGAGAATATCAAGGAGCACGGATCGGCGGACCTGAAGCACACGCTGAACACGCTCGACTTGAGCACGCCCGAGGGCTTCGCGCGCTCGTTCGACGGCTACAAGCGCGACGCCTTCTACCGCTTCAATCAGAGCCTCCAGCACTTCTTCGACTCGTCGGCGAAGGTCGACACGCAGTTCGCCGTCGGCGCGAAGAGGTAGCCCGCATCACAGGGTCAAGCCTGCCACAAGAAGAGTCACAGGCCGGGGCGCTCGTCCCGGCCTGTTGCATGTTCCGCTCTAGCTAGAGGACGAAGTCTGGCCAGGTGCTACACTGCTTCTGCCGAGGCTCGGGGTACCGGGCCTCCATTGCTAACCGATGGGATCCATCCTTTGGAAGCTAACTAAGGGGACGGCGAAGGCCTACAGCGCCGATGCCTGCTCGCACATGGCGGCGGCCATCTCCTACTACGTGCTCTTCTCCATCATTCCGCTCGCGATCTTCCTGGTCGCCATCTTCGGTCTCGTCATTCGCGATCAGAGCGCGCAGGAGGACGTGTCGGACAAGATTATTGATTACCTAAACGTCCAGCCGGGCGTTCCGCGGATCGACGCGAACTACGATGCGATCGAGCAGCAGTACGGCGCACAGACGTCTGATGACGTTCGACGGGCCATCGAACACTTGTCGGATAACGAAAAGCAGGAGATCGCCGGCGAGGTGGACCGCGGGCAACGCGTGACCCTCGACGGCGTGACGCTCGCACCGGACCAGGTCTCCGTGCAATCCGACAACCTGATCATCGATACGGTCCGCGGCGTAACGAAGGCGAGCGGAGCGCTCACCATCGTCGCTCTCGCTGGCATGATGTGGTCTGCGTCCGCGATGTTCGGCGCGATCCGCCGCTCGCTGAACATCGCCTGGCGCGTGCAGTCGCCGCGGCCGCTCGTGCGGCAGAAGCTGGTCGATCTCGGTATGGTCGGTGCGATCGGCGTGCTGCTCGGCCTCTCGATTGGAGGCACCGCCGCCCTCCGCACGCTGCGTGAGCTCGGCAACGAGAACCTCGGCCCGCTTGCGACGGGGACGGGCTTCTTCTGGTCGGTGCTGCCATACATGCTGCCCGCGCTGCTCAGCTTTGCCGTGTTCTTGCTGCTGTACCGCTACGTGCCTGATGTCAGGCACAACATCGCGGAGATCTGGCCGGGCGCGCTGCTCGCCACCGTTCTGTTCGAGCTACTCAAGAACGTGTTCGCGCTGTACGTCGCGAAGTTCAACAACTACGCGGGCGCGTACGGCGCGTTGGGCGGCATCCTGCTGTTCATGCTGTGGACGTATCTCACGGCGAACATCTTGCTGATCGGCGCGGAGCTCGCGTCCGAGTACGGCCGCATGCGTCGCGGCGAGATCCCCGACACGGGCCCCGAGCCCAGCGCGAGCGATCAGGTCCGGAGATTCCTGCGGGGCCTGGTCTTCCGCCATCCGGAGGACCACCGCGACGAGCCTCCTCCCCACTCTGCTATCGAAAGGAGAAAGCAATGAGTGCTCACGCCGGCGCGGCCGCTCCCGAACAAAGGCTGGGGCTGTTCGAACGAGTAGCCGACTTCATGTCCTACGCCATCGGTACGCCGGTGGCGTTTTCGATCGCGCTCAGCATCGTGTTCGTGTGGGCGCTGACCGGGCCGTTAGCGCACTTCAGCAATACCTGGCAGCTGATCATCAACACCGGCACGACGATCGTGACGTTCCTGATGGTCTTCTTGCTCGGCAACGCCTCGAACCGGATCACCGAGAGCCAGGCCGCGTTGCTGAAAGGCATCCTGGACGAGGAGCGCAGCCTGGAGCAGGAGGAGCGGATGGTCCAGAAAATTCTGGAGCGCATCGACGTGCGCCACATCCGGCCAATCTTGCAGCACCTCGACGTCCAAGACCACCAGATGGAGGCCGTCGCCGAACGCATCCTTGCCGCCGTAACCGGAGGGAGCGCTCCGCCGTCGTCGTAGCCGCTGCGTATGTTACGATTGTGCTCACCCCGTTCGAGAGGAGCGCATGGTCACCGTAGCGAAAGTCGATCTCCAGCCCGGCCACGATCTCGGCTCCCACGAGTACGAGATTACCCCGGAGCTCGTCCGCGATTACGCGGAGGCGCTGGACGACGGCAATCCCTGGTATGCGGGCGCCTCGCCGTTCGGCGGGCCGATCGCGCCTGCGCTGGTCCTCCATTCGGAGTGCTATCGCTTCGGGCGCTGGTACCTGCCGAACATCTGGGGCAACCTCCACGCCCGGCAGGAGTGGGAGCTGTTCGCGCCGGCGATGGTGGGCGACCGCGTGACGACCCGCGCGATGATCGTCGACCGCTACATCAAACGCAACCGCGACTACGTGGTGAACGAGGTGCAGGCCTTCGGGCCGGACGGCCGGCTGCTGATGCGGGGGCGCACGCACCAGAGCTTCGTCCTCAAAGTCGCGGAGGACGGTCTCGCGGTCGATAAATCGCGCGAGAAGTCGTCCGAGCGGCGCTTCGATGTCGCGGAGGGGCCGATCGAGAAGGAGATCGAGCCGCTCGAGAAGGCAGTGACGCTCGAGATGTGCAAACGCTTCTCGCCCGGCACGAACTACCACAACGACGCGGAGGAAGCGAAGAAGCTGGGCTTCCCGGACGTTGTCGTGCAGGGCATGATGCCGGTCTGCTTCCTCTCGGAGCTCATGACGCGACGCTTCGGCGAGGGCTGGTACGCGGGCGGGCGCATGGACATCCGGCTCGTGAACGTGCTGTGGGGCGGCGACGGCGCGGCCGTATGCCGGGGCGTCGTGCGCGAGTACACGCCGGCGGGCGAACGCCGTCGCGCGGAGTGCGAGGTCTGGTGCGAGAAGCCGGACGGCACGAAAGTCATCGTCGGCAGCGCCAGCGCGCTCATCTAGCCAACCTGCCCCAAGCTCACCGGTTCGATATACTGCCAATTCCTGTGGTGAGATCGTCCGCTCGGTTCTAAGGTTCCGTGGTTCTGAGGTTCCGGCGCGGGGAGGAGAGGGGCATGTACAAGATCGCGGTGATCGGCGGCGACGGCATCGGGCCGGAGGTGGTGCGCGAGGGGCTGAAGGTGCTCGAGGCGGCCTCGGCGAAGACCGGCGTCAAATACGAGCTGGAGCACTACGACCTCGGCGGCGAGCGCTACCTACGCACGGGCGAGCCGCTGCCGGACGCCGTCCTCGACGAGCTACGCGGGTTCGATGCGATCTACCTCGGCGCGGTCGGCCACCCGGAGGTCGCGCCCGGCATCCTCGAGAAAGGGCTGCTGCTGCGCATGCGCTTCGAGCTCGATCAGTACATCAACCTGCGCCCCGTTAAGCTCTACCCCGGCGTCGAGACGCCGCTCAAGGACAAGGGCCCCGACGAGATCGACTTCGTCGTCGTGCGCGAGAACACGGAAGGCCTCTACAGCGGCATGGGTGGCATCCAGTACAAGGGCACGCCGCACGAGGTGTCGACGCAGATCCACATGACGACGCGCTTCGGTGCGGAGCGCTGCATCCGCTATGCGTTCGAGGCCTGTCGCAAGCGCAACAGAGAGAAGAAGCTCACCCTTTGCGGCAAGACCAACGTCCTCACGTTTGTCCACGACACGTGGTTCCGCGCGTTCCACGAGGTCGGCGAGGCCGACTACCCCGATATCGAGCGTGACTACGCGCACGTCGATGCGACGACGATGTGGATGGTGAAGAACCCGGAGTGGTTCGACGTCATCGTGACGGAGAACATGTTCGGCGATATCATCACGGACCTGGGCGCGATGATCCAGGGCGGCCTCGGCGTCGCGGCCGGCGGCAACATCAACCCCGCCGGCGTCTCGATGTTCGAGCCGATCGGCGGCAGCGCGCCCAAGTACACGAACATGAACGTCGCCTGCCCCATCGCGGCGATCGCGGCGGGGCAGATGATGATGGAGACGCTGGGCGAGGACGAGACCGCCCAGCGCATCGAGCGGGCCATCGAACGCGCGCTGGTCTCGGGCAAGATCAAATCGCTCGCCGCCGGCAAGATGGGCATGTCCACCTCGGACGTCGGCGACCTGATCGCGAGCTACGCGGGGGAGTAGGGCCGGGGCTTGGCACCCGTAGGAACAGAGCTTCAGCTCTGTCCTCGACGTCGCAAAGTGACAGAGGGACGATTATTCGCGCGAAGCCGCGGGATTCTCGAAGAGTCGCCGTAGGAGACATCCCGCGGACGTGCTCCTTCCGGAGTTTGCGCGCTTTGCCGTCCATCTCCTACGCTGTGGTACCTGCGTTTCCTGGCCATGACGACGACTGAAGACACCAAGACCTTCCCCATAACGTGGGACGACCCGGCGGACGCCGAGCAGTGCTGGCGCTTCAGCGCGGAGCACATGCCGAACGCGGTACCGCCGCTCGAGTTCGAGCTTGGCACACACCGCTTTCTCGAGGGCTTCGGTTGGGGGATGCGGCCCCGCCAGTTCAACTACTTCATCTACTTCGCGTTCGGCGGGGACGTCAACGCACCGCCGCCCAAGGCCACGCCGGACTCCGTCCGCGAGGCCGCCAGCCAGTGGCGCGAGAGCGTGCTTCCGGAGATCCTCGCGCATACCGAGCGCTATCGCACGACGGACTTCGCGTCGATGAGCAACGAGGACCTCATCGTCGAGATCGAGAAGCTGCCGGAGCTCCGCTATCGCTCGGGTCAGCTCCACACGATGGCGATCAGCCCGCACTTTGCGGGTATGGGCCTTCTCATCGAGGCGTACAAGGATCTCACCGGCGGCGACGATCTCGCCGCGATGCGCCTCGTGCAGGGGTACGGCACGAAGAGCTTCGACGCGGGCGCGCAGCTCTGGCGAGTCGGACGCATCGCGGGGAGCATCCCGCTCGTGCGCGAACGCCTCCTCGCGATCGAGAGCGCAACGGCGCTCGATACGCTCGCTGGGCTGCGCGCCGAGCCCGAGGCCGCGCCCTTCGTCGAGGCACTCGACGCCTACCTGGAAGAGTACGGCTGGCGCAGCAACGCCAGCTTCGGTACGCCAACATGGTTCGAGGACCCGGCCGTTCCGCTCACGCTCCTCCGCACCTACGTCCAGACCGAGGGCTACGATCCGAGCGAGGAGCAGCGCCGCCTTGTCGAGGAGCGCGAGGCGTTCTTGCGCGAGACGCTGGCCGCGCTCGACGACGCGGGCCGCGCGCGGCTCACGGACGCCCTCGACGCCGCAGTCGCGGTCGCCCCGCAGCTCGAAGACCACAACTTCTACCTCGATCAGCGGCTCTTCTGCATGCCGCGCCGCCTCGTGCTGGCCGCTGCGCAACGCGTCGGTCTCGAAAGGCCGAACGACGTCTTCTTCTTGCAGAGCCCGGAGCTGTGCGACGCCCTGCAGGGCAAGGCGGAGCGCGTCAACGACCTCGTCCGGCAGCGCAAGGGAGAGTTCGCGCACTGGCAGAAACAAGAGCCGCCATCCTACGTCGGTGCGACCCCTCCGGAGGGCGAGCCCGAAGCTCCTGCCCCCGCACGCAGGTCCGACTCCGCGATGGGCGGCGGACTTCAGCTAAAAGGCACCGGCGTGTCGGCGGGCGTGGCGCGCGGTCCCGCTCGCGTGCTCCACGGCCTCCACCAAGCCGATCGCCTCCGCCCTGGCGATATCCTCATCACGCCCGTCACGCAGCCGACGTGGACTCCGCTCTTCACCGTCGCCCGCGCCGTCGTGACCGAGGTGGGAGGCATGCTCAGCCACACCGCCGTCGCCTCGCGCGAGTTCGGCATCCCGGCGATCGTCAACGTCCGCGGCGCCACGCGCCTGATCAAGGACGGCCAGCTCGTCGAAGTCGACGGGACGAAGGGGACGATTACGGAACTGTAGAGGCCGCTACCTAAGCGCGCGCTTGAGCGGCTTGCCGACGAAGAGGTTCAGCAGCCAGCTCACGAAGCTGATCAGCAGCGCCGCCACGAAGACGCCCCAGACGCCATCGACGTCGACGTTCACATCGAACGCGGCCGCGATCCAGACGGCGAGCCCTAGCATCGCGGCGTTGATCACCAGGACGAAGATACCCATCGTCACGCACGAGATCGGCGCGCCGAGGAGCTGGGCTACCGGCGCGATCACCGCGTTCACGACGGCGAAGATCGTCGCTGTCGCCAGGATCGATTGCCAGCCGTTGATGTCGAAGCCCGGTACCCACTGCGACGCGAGCCACAGCGCCGCCGCATTGATCCCGATGCGGATCGCCAGGGCGAGAAGGCGTGATTCGTCGTTGCTGCGCTTGCGGCGCTCGTCCGGCATCGCGCCGCGTCGTTAGTCGGACTTGGCTTCGTTGCGCCGGCGGTTGGAAATGCGAGCGAACATGCGCCAGAGCTGGTTCTGGCGGGTCGAGACCGTCGCCGCGTTTTCGATCTCTTCCGCGGTGATCTGCGCGAGGATCTGTTCGGGCCCCTGGCCCTTCCTCGCGCGCCGCGCCACCGCGACGCCCGCCATCACGACCAGCGCGCCGGAGACGACCGCAGCCGGCCCGGCGAAGTTCTTGTAACGGTTCGCCAGCTCGGGGAACTTCTCTGCCGCGCGATGCGCCAGATTGAGCGCCTGCGCCGTCGCTGTGTCCGGCGTCTCCCCCCCGTGCTGGTCCTCCCAGGGACGCTCGTCCACATCGAGCTCCGGCTCGGTAATCTTGGAACGTTCAGCTGCGCGCGTCATGAGCGGGGTCCTCCTGCGGCAAGTCCTGATGGTTGGTCAGGGGGTAGGCGCTCAGCGTACCACCGGACGACGCCCCTGGGAAGCCTGTAGATATGAAAATTGCGTGACGGAACCGCGGATCCCCGAACCGGGGCCTTTCCGGGCGTCAGCAACGCCCGCGCGCGAACGTTTCTGTGGTTCTGAGGTTCTAGCGCCGCCAGGCGCGAAAGGTTCAGCACCGCTGGCGCATCAGTCCGGCCGGAGGTTCCGCACGAGTGTCGCCATCTCGATGGCCGTTGTGACGGCATCGTAGCCCTTGTTCCCGATGCGGCCGCCCGCGCGGTCCATCGCCTGCTCGACCGTGTTCGGCGTGACGACACCGAACACCACGGGCAGCCCCGTATCGAGCGCGACCTGGCCGATGCCGCGCGCCGCCTCGCCCGCGACGAACTCGAAGTGGGGCGTCTCGCCGCGGATCACGGCGCCCAGGCAGACCACGGCGTCGTAGCGACGGCTCTCCGCCAGCTTCTTGGCGATCAGCGGCAGCTCGAACGCGCCCGGCACCCATGCGACGTCGACGTCTTCGTCGCGTACGCCGTGCTGCTGGAGCGCCTCGCGAGCGCCAGCGAGCATCCGCGCCGTCACCGTCTCGTTGAACCGCGCGACGACGATGCCGATGCGCAGGCCGGAGCCCTTCAGCTCCCCCTGGAACGTACTGCCCATGGTGCTAGACGCTCCCCTGGTGGGGCAGGTCGTGCCCGAGCTTCGTCCGCTTCGTCTCCAGGTAGCGGATGTTGTGGGCGTTCGCCTCCTGCACGATCGGTATGCGCTCAGAGACGTGGAGGCCGTAGCCCTCCAGTCCGGCGCGCTTGGCAGGGTTGTTCGTCAGCAGCATGATGTCGCTCAGCCCGAGATCGACGAGGATCTGCATGCCGATCCCGTAGTCGCGCCGGTCGGCGGCGAATCCGAGCGCCTCGTTCGCCTCGACGGTGTCGAGGCCGGTGTCCTGCAGCGCGTAGGCGCGAAGCTTATTGTGCAGGCCGATGCCGCGCCCTTCCTGTCGCATGTAGACCACTACGCCGCGGCCGGCCTCCGAGATCGCGCGCATCGCCGTGTGGAGCTGCTCGCCGCACTCGCAGCGCTTGCTGCCGAAGGTGTCGCCCGTGAGGCACTGGCTGTGCATGCGGACGAGCACCGGATCGGCGCCGGTGACGTCGCCCATCACGAGCGCGACGTGCTCGTCGGCGTCGATGTTGCTCTTGTATGCGATCGCCTTCCACTCGCCGAACTCGGTCGGCAGGACGGTCTCGGTCACGCGCTGGACGAGCTTCTCTTTCGCCTTCCGGTACGCGATGAGCTGCTCGACGCTGATGATCTTGAGCTTGTGCCGTGTGGCGAAGCGGCGCAGGTCGGGCAGTCGCGCCATCGTGCCGTCTGCCTTCATCATCTCGCAGCAGAGGCCGGCGGGGTACAGCCCGGCCAGCTTGCATAGGTCGACGACGGCCTCGGTCTGGCCGGCGCGTACGAGCACGCCGCCTTCGCGCGCCCGCAGCGGGAACATGTGTCCCGGCATCACGAGGTCCTCGGGGTGCGTCTTCGGGTCGATCAGCACCTGGACGGTGCGCGCGCGGTCGGCTGCGGAGATGCCCGTTGCTACGCCCGTGCGCGCCTCGACTGAGACGGTAAACGGCGTCCCGAAGTGCGAGTCGTTGCGCCCCACCATCATGGGGAGCCCGAGCCGGGTGATGCGGTCGGCGCTCATCGGCATGCAGATCAGGCCGCGGGCATGCCGGGCCATGAAGTTGATCGATTCGGGAGTGATGAACTGCGCGGGGATGCAGAGGTCGCCTTCGTTCTCGCGGTCCTCGTCATCGACGATGATGACGAACTTCCCCTTGCGGAACTCCTCGATCGCCTCTTCGACTGTCGCCAGCCCTTTGCCGTGCACCTTGTTGCCTTCCATCGACTTCCCCCGCGTCAGCTCGACGCCAGCCGCTCGTCGAGAAGTTGCCCAACGTAGCGGCCAATGATGTCTGATTCTAAGTTTACCCGATCGCCCGGGGCCCTGCGGGTGAGATTGGTGTGCTCCTGCGTGAACTGCACGAGCGAAACGTCGAACGTTTCGTCCGTCTTGTCGATGACGGTGAGGCTCACGCCGTCGATCGTGATCGGCCCCTTAACGACGGTGTAACGCAGGATCTCGGGCGGCGCCGTGTAGCGCGCGATCAGCGCCTCGCTCTCCGGTGTAAACGACACGAGTGCGCCCGTCGCCTCGACGACGCCGCGCACGAGATGGCCGCCCAGGCGCTGCGCCAGCGTCAGCGCGCGCTCGAGGTTGACGATGTCGCCGGACTTGAGCTCGCCCAGATTTGTCCGGCGATAGGTCTCCGGCATCACGTTCGCGTGAAAGCAGTCGTCCTCGAAATAGGTGCAGGTGAGGTCGCAGCCGTTCACGGCGATGCTATCGCCCAGGTTCGTGCCCCAGAGCACCTTCTTGGCGTTGACGATCAGGCGGCCTTCCTCGACCACCCGCACCGTGCCGAGCTCTTCGATGATGCCCGTAAACATGCGTCAGAACCTAGAACCTAGAACTTAGAACCGTACCAATCGTTCCGCTGCCATTGTAGCCGCTGGCGTCGCGCGCCCGCGTCCCATTTGTTCTTCCGGTATTAGGGTTCCGGGGTGCGCTCGAGGAGGTCACGATGCCGATCGATCCTGGGGCCGCGGCGAAAAGAGCCGGCGCGAACTTCCGGTTCCCTCCTTTCTCTACGGTTTCAGACCGCTATTGTTTGTTCACTTTTGTTGGTTTTCCGGGCCGATTTTGGCCCGTTTTTCGCTCCTCAGGCATGCAGCGGCGATGCGGGCCGGAGCAACCGCGTCGTTTGGCTGCGCGCGCTGCGGTTTCGTTTTGTTCCTCAGAACCCGCGCGGCATTAGGGCCGGCGATGCGCGGGCGGGAAGCGGAAGGTGCGTTGCCGTGCACGCGTGACGGCGGGTTCGGCCGAGCGTCAACGGATGAAATCGACGTTGAGAGGCCCAGCCGGGACGCCCTTCCTTTGACGTGGGGAGCGTAGGGGGTGGGTGGAAGAGTGCAAAGCGGGCTGTGACACTCCATCCGCGCGCCGCCGACGTATCGTTCCAGTATTTGGGTTCCGATGTGGGGGCTAGGCGGTTGGAGGTTCGCTGGTCGGCGGAGCCGGCCGCAAGAACGCCTCGATTCGCTCGCGGGCGTGCGACGGCGTGACGTGCGTGAGGCCCGCGTCGTGGTAGCCGGCGAGCCAGTGCTGGTAGGACAGGAGCGCCCGCATCCCGCGGAAGAGATCGAAATACCAGAGGTCCGGCAGCGGCCTCGACGCCCTCGCCTGGTAGGCGTCCCGAAAGGCGTCCGCCGCGTGGGAGCCGAGGATCAGGGCGAGGTCGATGCGGCACTGCGACACGTCGGTGCGTGGGTCGCCCAGCTCGGCGTGCGTCCAGTCGATGAGGCCCGTCAGCTTGCCGCGCTGCCAGACGGTGTTGCCGGGCCAGTAGTCGTCGTGTACGAAGCACGCCTCGGGCCAACGGATCCGGTCGATCTCCGCTTCTAGCACCGCGTGGACTTGGCGCGCCAACGGCCCGTCCTGCTCCGCATACTCGCGGCGCTTCTCCAGCTCCTCGCGAATGCCGTCGCGCAAATGGACAGAGAGCCACGACAGGTCGAAGCGTTCCGGCGTGACGGCGTGGGTCGCGAGCAGCGCCGCGGCCAGGTCGTTCGCCCACGACGAGAGGTCGCGCGGGATGTACAGCGGCCGCCCGGGCAGGTAGGTCAGCACGATCGCCGGTACGCCGAACAGGCGGCCCTCCGCGTCGAGTAGAAGGGGCCGGGGGGCCGGGAGATCTGCGTCCTTAACTAGCTCGAGGATGCGGTACTCGTGTGCGACGTGCTCGGGTTTCGAGAAACGGGCCGCGTGACGATCGTCTGATGCAAAGCGCCTAAGCGAGACCTTGAAGCGCGTGCCGTCCACCCGCTCGATGTCGAGGACGTCCATGCGCGCGCCGACGCCGCCACGCAGCCGGCGCGACCGTACGAGCCGCCCGCCCGGCGCTAGCTCTTCTACGAGTGCTGCAATGCTCTCGCGCGCGCTCGCCACGGCGGCTACCTAGGAATCGACCAGTCCGGTCACCAGCACGTCCGCGCCCAGCCGATCGACGGTGACGTCGCGCAGGCGGAGCGCGTCCGCCATGCGAGACGCCCCCTCGCCCGCGACGGCGGTTGGCGCGCTCGCTCCCCCGATCACGATCGGGGCGATCACCGCGTGCACTTTGTCGACGAGCCGCTGGTCGAAGAACGAGCCGAGCAGCACGCCGCCGCCTTCGATGAGCAGCGACATCACGTCCTGCGCGCCTAGGAGATCAAGCAGCGCAGGCAGGCTCACGCGCCCCGCTTGGTCAGGCAGCACCTCGACGCGCGCGCCGGTGGCCTCGATCTGCGCGCGCCACGCAGCGGACGAGGCCCCGGTCGTGGCGACGAGCGTCTTCGCGCAGCCGGCGCTTGCCGATGGGAGCACGTTCGCGTCCGCGGGCGTGCGGCCGCGCGAGTCGATCACGACGCGCAGCGGCTGTCGCTCCGCCAGCCGATCGCCGGGCCGCGCCGTGAGCTGTGGGTTATCGATAAGCACGGTGTTCACGCCGGCCGCGATCGCGTCGATGCGCGTGCGCAGCTCGTGCGACCACGCGAGCGTGTCGGGGCCACTCACCCAGCGCGAGTCGCCGCTCGTCGACGCGATCTTGCCGTCGAGGCTCGCGGCAAACTTCGCGATGACGAGGGGGCGTCCCGTCTCGCGGTGCTTGATATACGCCTCGTTGGTGCGGCGCGCTTCCGCCGCGCCCTCGCCGGTGACGACGCGTATGCCGGCCGCCTCGAGCTGCGCGATGCCCTGCCCCGCGACACGCGGGTTGGGGTCGATCATCGAGCAGTGCACTTCGGCGACGCCGGCGGCGATGATCGCCTCGCTGCACGGCGGCGTATTGCCCTGGAACGAATGCGGCTCGAGCGTGACGTACATCGTTGCGCCGCGCGCGGCTTCGCCCGCGAGATCGAGCGCCATCGCTTCCGCGTGTGGCGTGCCGGCGCCCTGGTACCAGCCCTCGGCGATCGCGCTCCCGTCCTTTACGATCACGCAGCCAACGGTCGGGTTCGGGCTGGTGCGTCCCTTCCACCCGGCCGCCAGGTCGAGCGCGCGCGCCATGAACGGATCGTTCACGTGACGGCGTCCTCGTCCAGCTCCAGCGGCGGCTGGAGTCCCTTGTGCAGCTTCTCTTCCTTTAGCTCGTCGCCCAGCTCCTCCCAGACGCCGCTCGGCAGCGGGCCCGACTGGCCCTGGTACTTGCTCGTACCGCCCGCGCCGTAGGGGTGCTCCGCGGGCGACGAGAGCCGCTCGAACGTGAACGAGCAGATGCGCATGCGCGGGTACAGCGCGACGGGCATCACGCCCAGGTTCCCCAGCTCCATCGTCGCGGTGCCGTCCCAGCCCGGGTGGAAGACCGATGCCGTGCTGTGGACGATGATGCCCAGCCGCCCCAGGCTGCTCCGCCCCTCGAGCCGGCCCAGCAGGTCCGCGCTGATCGTGAGCCGCTCGAGCGTCGTCGCGAGCACCAGCTCGTGCGGGTGGACGATGAACGCCTCGCCCGTCTTGACCCTGATCTCGCGCGTCATGCCCTTCGCCGTCTCGGCGCGGCGGGTATCGATGTAGGCCTGCTTGTTGCGCTCGAAGACGAGGAAGACGTTGCCCAGGCGGAAGTCGATTCCGTCCGGGCCGATGCGCTTCTCCAGCCCGTCGGTAGGAGAGATCTGGATGCGGCCCTCCTTGAGGGCAATACGGATGTCGCGGTCGGAGAGGGTCATGGGGCTCAAGCATAGCGGAGGGCAGAATCAGGCGACAATACCATAGCCTCGAATTGGGTAGGCACCTTGACAATTATCCCTACGCATCGGTACCCTGACGTGGCCACTGAGGGGTTGACAAGGCCCTTCCGGCGGCCGATACTCCACGGGTAATGCTCCCCGGCGTCCGCCTCGTTGAGGTGAACTGCCGGGGTTTTTTTGCAAGGATGCGAGATGGCGAAACGCGTGGCGGTGTTCATAGACGCCCAGAACATGTACCAGGGCGCCAGGACCACCTTCTTTGGTAGGTCGGGTTCACATACGCTTGGCCAATTCGATCCGCGAAAGTTCGGAGAGTTGGTCTGCCAGAAGGCGCCTGTTGGCGGGACAGATATTGACCGAGCGCTGGTTGACGTGCGCGTCTACACAGGGAGACCCGATTCGTCGAAAGACCCTCGCTCGTATGGTGCTCACATGAGGCAGAGTGCGGCTTGGGAGAAACGTGGCGTGATCGTACGCCCCCGGACGCTACGTTATCCGTTCGACTGGCCGAGCCGCCCGGCCGAAGAGAAAGGTGTCGATGTCGCCCTGGCTATAGATTTCGTGACTATGGCCGTTGATGGAACGTACGATATCGGCGTCATCGCTTCCACAGACACCGATCTGCGACCTGCGATCGAATATGTCATTGAGAAGACCGCAGCCTCTGCTGAAGTGGCTGCCTGGATCGCTGGTCCCCGGGCCGGCCTGACTATCCCAGGGATTCATCTGTGGTGTCACCGCCTTTCGAGAAATGATTACGATTTGGTGGCCGATCCAACCGACTACAACATCAGACCGCAAGTCTCCCGGAGTTGACACACTCACTCCTCGCTAGCCACACTCACATCGCCATGTCCTACAAGGTCACGGTAGAGCGCAACACGCTGCGGTTCGCGGCCGCCCACTTCGCCACGTTCGAGGGCCAGTGCGAGCCCCTCCACGGCCACAACTACGACGTGATGATCGAGGTCGAGGGTGGCCTGACGGAAGACGGCTGGGTGATCGATTTCGGGCTCGTGAAGTCGATCGCGCGCGAGCTCTGCCAGCAGCTCGACCACAAGTTCCTGCTGCAGCGCGACAGCAAGGTGCTCCAGATCGATGAGGGGAAAAGCAACTGGAAGGTCCGCTTCCTCGAGCGCGGCTGGGTCTTCCCCAAGTCCGACGTGCTCTCGCTCCCGATCGAGAACACGATGTCGGAGCAGCTCGCGCGCTGGTTCGCGGAGCGCCTGCGCGACGCCTTCGCCGAACGCGGCGCAACGAACCTCACGTCGATCGCCGTCGGCATCGAAGAGCAGACGGGCCAGGCGGGCTGGTGGCGGTTGGAAACATCGTAGGGGCGCCCCGCTGTGCGCCCCCACCTCGTAATCGAGCTGCAAATTACTTCGGCGAACGCTGCTGCTTCGATTCCTTAACCTCGGCGCCTTCCATCCGCAGCAGCTCTCGCTTCATGTCGAGGCCACCGCCGTAGCCGCCAAGCGTGCCGTCCGACGCGAGCACGCGATGGCACGGGATAATGATCGGTACGGGGTTCGTCGCCATCACCGTCCCGACGGCACGCGCCGCGCCGGGGTGGCCGACGGCCGCCGCAAGCGCTCCGTAGCTGATCGTCTGGCCGGGTCCGATCATGCCACGTAGCGTCGTGAGCACGGAGCGCTGGAACTCGTTGCTGAGGTCGCTGAGGTCGATATCGATGTCGTCGAGCGCGTGCGCGTCGCCGTCGAAGTAGCGCTCGAGACGCTGCGCGATCTTCGCGAACTGTGCGGGCACGGCGTCGCCCGAGTCGTCCTTCTGCGGCGCGCTGCTCTTCGCGCCCTGCCAGTCGAAGCGCAGCGATCGCACGCCGTCCTTGCCGGCCGAGACCTGGATCGATCCGTAGGGTGTTTGTTGGGTCCATGTGTGCTCATCCATGGCCGCAGTATCGCACGCGCGCCAGGCCCCTGCTGGCCGGATCCGGACATCGGCGAAGGTTGTCCGGATCTGGCTAGTCAGGCCGGCTGGCGGGAGCTACGATGCTGCCATGGGACGCGCTCGAGCAGCGATCAGCGGCGTCGTGACGACCGGCATCTACTGCCGGGCCGGCTGCCCCGCCTCGCCTAAGCCGATCAACGTCGAGCGCTACCGCTCGCCCGTCGCGGCCGAGGCGGCGGGCTTCCGGCCCTGCCTCCGTTGCCGGCCCGATAGGCTGCCGCCTACCTGGCCCGTCGATGGCGCGCCCGACGCGCTCCGCCGCGCGCTGCTCCTCTTAGGCGAAGGGACGCTGGACGAGGCGGCCGAGGACGACCTCGCGCGGCAGGTCGGCCTGAGCGGCCGGCAGCTCCGGCGTCTCTTCCTCCAGCACGTCGGCGCGACACCGGCGCTCGTCGCGCGCTCGCGTCGCGCGCACTTCGCGCGACGCCTCCTAGATGAGACCGACCTTTCGATCACAGAGATCACGTTCGCGGCGGGCTTCGCGAGCGTGCGGCAGATGAACCGTGTCATGCAGGACGTGTTCCGCTTCAGTCCGAAGGACTTGCGCGCGAAGCGGCGTGAGCGCGACCGCCTCGTCGCGGACGGTGGTCTGCCGCTGCGCATGCCGTACACGCGGCCGTTCTCGTTCAACGAGCAACTGCGTTTCCTCGAGGTGCGCACGATCGCGGGCGTCGAATCGATCGAGGGCGGGCGTTACCGGCGCACGATCTCAACGTGCGGCCATCCGGGCATGATCGAGGCGTCGGACCTCGACGATGGCCACCTCCTGATCGTCGCGCACCTACCGACGTACTCGGCGCTGATCGATGACGTCGCGCGGGTGCGGCGCATCTTCGGGCTCGATAGCCCGGCAGCCGGCTCGGTCCCGGCGCTGGCTGACGATCCGCTGCTCGCGCCGATGATCGATGCGCGGCCGGGCCTGCGCGTCGCCGGCGCGTGGGACCGCTTCGAGATGGCGGTGCGGATCGTGGTTAGCCAGCAGATCTCGATCCGAGGCGCGCGCACGATCCTCGGGCGCATCGTCGAGCGCTTCGGCACGCGCGTGCCGGGCCTGACGGAGGTCGGGCTGACGCATCTCTTCCCCACCGCCGAACGCCTCGCGAGCGCGAAGGAAACCGAGCTTGCCGGGCTCGGCATGCCCGGCGCGCGCGCCGCGACGATCCGCGGGCTGGCGCGCGCCTACGCGTCGGAGCAGCTCTCGCTGGAGCCGTCGCTTCCGCTCGACGTGCTACTCGAGCAGCTCCTGGCGCTACCGGGCGTCGGGCCGTGGACGGCGGAGTGCATCGCGCTGCGCGCCGTCGGTCACCACGATGCGTTTCCTGCTGGAGACCTCGGCATTCGGCGCGCGTACGGCCTCGCGCGTGGCGATGCAGCAGCGCCTACGGCAGACGAGCTGCGGGACCTCGCGGAAGGCTGGCGGCCCCACCGAGGGCTGGCAGCGATGCACCTCTGGGCGTCGCTCGGCGAGCCGGCTCAGGGCAGCGTCAGCGCGTAGAACGTATCGCCTTCCGTTGTGTTGAAGTACGACAGCCCGCTGCCGAAGAAGACGCGCCCGTTGGAGATCGCCGCGCCGCTCGCGATCGTGCCGCTGGCCTGCAGCGAGAAGAGCATCTCGCCCGTCTTCGTATCGAACGCCTCGAACTGACGCTCCGCCGATACGAACCCGACGCCGTTCGCGAGCGTGATCGGCGCCCAGACCCACGCCGGCAGCTGGCGCTCCCAGACGATGTCGCCCGTCGCCGGATCGGGCGCCATCAGGACGGACGTCGGCGTGGTTGCAGTTCCGAGCGGTTCGCTCTCGCCGCTCGCGGGCTCGCCGCCCGGCGCGTCGCTCGCCGCGTTGTTGCCCGCGAGGATGATGTGCTCTCCGTCGAAGGCCCCGTTGTTGAACACGCCGCCGATGAGCGCGCTGCCGCCGCTGACCTGCTTGCTCCACACGACATCGCCCGTCTCGCGGTCGAGCACCCAGAACATGCCCGACTTCTGTCCCGCGCCCAGCAGCCTGCGTGATGTACCGTCGACCGTTGCCTCGAACAGCAGCGGGTTCGTCCCGAAGTCCGTGTCATCGCTCTGCGGGCTGGGAATCGTAAAGACGTCGCCTTCGCTGAGCTGGGTGTTCCATACGAGAGCGCCCGTCTCCAGATCGAGCGCGAAGATCGAGTCCGAGGTGTCGCTGGCGTCGCCCGTGTAGTTGTTGCCCGTCGTGCCGAAGACGCGCCCGGCGTCCAGGTCGACGGTCGCCGTCGACCACATCGACACGCCGTTGTAGGGCGGCTCGACAGTGTAGTGACGCCAGACCTCCGCGCCCGTCTCGCGATCGAACGCGACGATGCTGCCGCGGAACGTTGCGTTGTCCACCGCCGCCGTCTCTTCGGACGAGGAGCTGCCGACGATCACGAGACCGCCCGCGACGATGGGAGACGAGAAGCCGGCAGCGTACTGATTGTCGCTCGATTGCGCTTGCCAGAGCTCTTCGCCGGTTGCCGCATCCAGCGCGTGCAGTCCCGCCCGGAAGTCGTGCGCGTAGAGGACGCCGTCCGCGTAGGTGATCGATGACGTGCCGTTGGCGCTGGCGTTGTGCCAGACCTCATCGCCCGTCTCCGCGTCCAGCGCGAACGTGCCGTCCAGGCTGAGCACGTACACCGTCCCATCGACAACGGCCGGGACGCCGTAGACGTGCGCTGTGAGCGTCCACGCCTCGCTGAGGCCGGCGGCGTTGTCCGGCGAAAGCACCGTCTCATCCGTGTTGTGGAACGTCGACGAGAGGTCGTGGCCGAGCATCGGCCAGTCGCCCGGCGAGGCGCCCGCGCGTGAGTCCCCGCCCGGAAGGGTGGTCGCGTCCTGACCGGAGCCGCCACCGCCGCATGAGGCGGCGAGGAGGGTCAGTCCAAGCAGGAGTGGTGGCAGGAGGTATCGCATCGTCGCCAATGCTACCATCTCCCGACTTCGGACCTCGAACCTCCAGCTTCGAGCACATACACACGGCCGCCACGCTTGACAGGGTAGGTAGCCCGTGGTAGTCTTTAGTGTACCTAGTACACTAATTAGCCTGTGGGTGTAGCGATGGTCACGACCCTAACCCGCGAGCAGATAGCCGTCCTGCCGGGCATCGCCTGCGAGGCGGATAGCATCGAGACCGTTCCCCTGAGCGAGGAGCGCTCGTTCGCGTTCTGGCAGCAGGACATCCCGAAAGCCTACCTCGACCTCGAGCCGCAGGAGATCATCGAGCGCATCGCGGCCGCCCGAGCGCGTCTCGGCTCGAGACTGATCGTCCTCGGCCACCACTACCAGCGCGAGGACGTGATCCAGTTTGCGGACCTCAAAGGCGATTCGTTCAAGCTGGCGCAGTGGGCCGCGCAGCACCCGGAGTCCGAGTTCATCGTCTTCTGCGGTGTCCACTTCATGGCCGAGGCCGCCGACATCCTCAGCGCGCCGCACCAGAAGGTGGTCCTGCCGAACATGGCCGCCGGCTGCTCGATGGCCGACATGGCCGACCCCGACGACGTCTACGCCGCGTGGGACGAGCTAGACGAGCTCGGGCTGGCGCAGGACACGATGCCTGTCACGTACATGAACTCTGCTGCCGCGCTCAAGGCGTTCGTGGGCGAACGCGGCGGCGCGGTCTGCACGTCGAGCAACGCCGCCAAGGTCCTCGAGTGGGCGTTCGCCCGCAAGAAGCGTGTGCTCTTCTTCCCCGACCAGCATCTCGGGCGCAACACGGGCGTCGCGATGGGCGTGCCGCTTGACGAGATGGTCTTGTGGAACT
The DNA here is from genome assembly GCA_040902195.1 of Dehalococcoidia bacterium. Taxonomy (GTDB): domain Bacteria; phylum Chloroflexota; class Dehalococcoidia; order DSTF01; family RBG-16-68-14; genus JBBDXS01. The sequence goes on along the minus strand of JBBDXS010000012.1, from coordinate 65,633 downwards.
ACCGCCTGCCGTTCGGCTCGCTCGGCGGCAGCGACGAGGCGACTCTCTCGCGATCGCGCATCGTGCTCTGGCAGGGACACTGCTCCGTGCACCAGCGCTTCACCGTCGACCAGATCAACGACGCGCGCGAGCGCATCCCCGATGTGAAGATCGTCGTGCACCCCGAGTGCCGGCTCGAGACCGTGCAGGCGGCCGACCTGAACGGCTCGACGGAGTTCATCGCGCGCACGATCGCGGAGGGGCCGTCCGGCAGCGCGTGGGGCGTCGGCACGGAAATCAACCTGGTCAGCCGCCTCGCGAAGGAGAACCCGGACAAGACCGTCTTCTGCCTGGACCCCGTCGTCTGCCCCTGTTCGACGATGTACCGCGTCCACCCGGCCTACCTCTGCTGGGCCGTCGAGGGTCTCGCCGCGGGCCACGTGGTCAACCAGATCGCCGTGCCGGACGGCATCGCGCGCGGCGCCAGGCTCGCCCTCGACCGCATGCTGGAGATCGTCTAGCAGCACAGCGCGGGTCTTCACGCCCTTCCCTCGTTCTTCACACGGATCCTACAGCTACCGTCCCCGCGTCGATGGACAATAACTTCATGTTCTGTGCTTGTCTACATCGTGCGGTGTACAGAGACCGGCTCTTGTTGAAATTCACACCTGTGTCTACCATCGGGTCGGTGGCAAGAGGGGACGAACGATGAGCTTGCGGTTCGCGCTGCTCGCATTGCTAAGCAAGGAGCCGAACAGCGGGTACGGCCTGCAGCGGCTGCTGCGCGGCACGTTGAGCCACCTTTGGGACGCGCGGTTGCAGCAGATCTACGCCGAGCTCGCCCGCGCGCAAGAAGACGGCCTCGTGGACGTCCAGCAAGTCGACATGCCCAACCGGCCCGCGAAAAAGATCTACACGCTCACGACGGCAGGCGACGACCTCCTCGACGGCTGGCTCGCCGGTCGCACCGACGTGTATGTGCCGAAGGATGCGTTGCTGATCAAACTGTACTGCCTGGACCGGGTCCCGCGGGAGCCGCTCTTGCGTCAGCTCGGCGAACGCCTCGAGCATTTTGAGGGAGAGATCGACCGTGTGCGCGCGCGGCTCGGCCAGGTCTCGCGCACCGATCCATCTCAGTTCGGTGAGCTGCTGACGCTCGAAGCTGCCCTCGTTCGGGCTGAGGCGCATGTGACGTGGTGCGGCCGCGTGATCGAGATTCTCCGCGAGGCGCCCGCAAGCGAACAGTTCACTCCGGTCGAGCGCACCGCCTAGTTGCCATCCGGCGCGCTTCCGCCTATACTTTAGAACACCTATTCTCCGAACGAGCGTGCCTGTGGCAGCCTCTCGCATCGTCATGCACGTCGACCTCGACGCCTTTTACGTGTCGGTCGAGCAAGTGCGCGACCCGTCGTTGCGCGGGAAGCCCGTCGTCGTCGGCGGCGATCCCGGCGGGCGCGGCGTCGTCGCGACGGCGTCGTACGAGGCGAGAGTCTTCGGTGTGCGCTCCGGCATGCCGCTCTCTATGGCGAGGCGCTTGTGCGCAAGCGCGATCTTCTTGCGCGGCGACTATCAAGCCTACGGCAACGTCTCGAAGCAGTTCCATCGCATCCTGCGCGACTTCTCGCCGCTCGTCGAGCCCGGCGGCCTCGATGAGGCCTATCTCGACCTCACGGGCTGCGAACCCGTGATCGAGTCGTCGTGCCGCCTTGCACACGATCCGTCTCGCTCGCTCGAGGAGCTGGCGCGCGCCGCCGGCGAGGAGATCCGCCGTCGTGTCCGCGACGAGCTTTCGATCGCGGCGTCCGTTGGCATCGCAACGAGCCGTTCCGTCGCGAAGGTGGCCTCGGACGCAGCGAAGCCCGACGGCCTGCTGCTCGTGCCGCCCGGCGAGGAGGCAGCGTTCCTCGCGCCGCGGCCGCTGCGCGAGCTGCCCGGCCTGGGCCCGAAGGCCGAGACGGAGCTAACGCGCCTGGGCGTGCGCACGCTTGGCCAGCTCGCCGCGACGCCGGACGGCACGCTGCGCGCGCTGTTCGGCAAGTGGGGGCCGCTGCTCGCCGAGCGAGCGCGCGGCGTCGATCCCACGCCTGTGGGCGAGGACCGGGGCGCGGCGAAGTCGGTCAGCAGGGAAGGGACGTACGCACAGGACATCGATGACGTCGCGGTGCTGCGCGCGTCGCTGCGCAGCTATGCCGAGAGTGTCGGTGCGGACTTGCGGCAGATGGAGCGACGCGCTCGCTGCGTTACGCTCCGGCTGCGCTACGGTGACTTCACGACGATCACGCGCAGCCGCACGCTCGCGCAGCCCACGCACTCGGACGAAGAGCTCTACGCCACCGGCGCCGAGCTACTCGATCGCGCCTTGGCAAAAGACCCGCGTTCGGTGCGGCTTGTCGGCCTCGGGGCGTCGCAGCTTGTCGATGACGCAGTGCAACTCGATCTGTTCGATCCGCGCCGCCGCAAGGATGAGGACCTTCTGCGCAGCATCGATCGCGTGCGGGGCAAGTTCGGGGGCCGCGCGCTCCAGACCGGGCGCACGTTCTTCGATCCGTACACCGGGGCTGATGATTTCGATCCCGGGCGGCACACGGGCCTCTCGTCGCAGATCGGACAGGAGCGCGACGCTAGCGAGCCGGCCTGAGTCCTGTCAGGATCCGGTCGATTGTGCCACCGACTTCCCTACGCGCGACGGCGGGGTCCTGCGCCGTCGCAATGAGCATGCCGGCCTCATGTAGCGCGCTCATGAACAGATGCGCCAGCGGATCGAGTGGCTGGCGCTCGATGACGCCTGCCTCCATCGCGCCCTGCAGCGCCGCCTTCACCAGCCCGAGGCCGTACTTCGCGTCCAGCGCCCGGTACGTCGCCCAGCCCAGCACAGAAGGCCCATCCAGCAGCACGATGCGCTGGATGGCCGGCTCCGTGCACGCGGCGAGGAAGGCGTCGATGCCGGCGCGCAGGCGCGCCATCACGTCGCCCGTGGCGGCGGCGCTCGCCGCGGCGACGCGCTGCACGAACGCCGCCTCGACCTCCTCGAAGACAGCGCGAAAGAGGTCTCGCTTGTCCTTGAAGTGGTGGTAGAGCGCGCCGCGCGTCACGCCCGCGCGCAGGACGACCTCCTCGGTCGGCGTGTCCGCGTAGCCGCGTTCGGCGAAGAGCTCGGCAGCCGCAGCTAGGAGGGCGGCTCGCGTCGCCTCCGATTGCTCAGCTTTGGTGCGGCTCTTGACATCCATACAGGCTGTATGTAAGATACATACGTACTGTACGTATGTTACCAGCGAGGGCCATAAGAAGCAACCGCGCTGAGGGAGGGCAGAGATGGAAGCGATTGTAGAGCTGTCCTGGAGGATGTATCCGGGAAGCGCGCTCCTCGCGCTCGGGCTCGCCGTCTTCGCACGAGGCGTTTGGAGCATGGGGACAGGCCTCCGGCGCGCGATTCCCGAGCGCCCGGCGTCCTACATGGCCGGCTTCCGAATGGGTATCATCGGACTCGCGGTCGCGGGCATCGCCGGCGCGTGGATCTGGCAACAGCTGTGGGTGCTGGTGCTCGCGCTGGTCATCGGCGGCGAAGAGCTGTGTGAGTCTTCGTGGGCGCTGTACGTGCTGCGCAGGGGCCGCCGGCGCGAAGCCGCGACGCAGAGCTAAGGAGGGCGGCATGTCTATCTCGGCAAGCCTCGGTGAACAACGAGAGGTTTCGCTTCCGTCCGGGACCGTGCGCTACCGCGAGCGCGGCTCAGGCGAACCGCTGCTCTTCGTCCACGGGGCGCTCGTGAACGGCGACCTCTGGCGCAACGTCGTCCCGCCGCTTTCGGACCGCTATCGATGTCTGACGCCGGACTGGCCGCTCGGCTCGCACCAGCCCGCACTCGCGCCGGAAGCGGACCTGTCGCTTCCCGGACTCGCCCGGATCGTTATCGAGTTTCTCGACGCGCTTGGTATCGGGTCGGCGGCCATCGCTGGCAACGACACCGGCGGCGCGATCTGTCAGATCGTCGCCACCGAGCACGCACAGCGCGTCACGCGCCTCATCCTGACCGACTGCGACGCGTTCGATATCTGCCCGCCGCGTATGTTCGCGTATCTCAAGGTGACCGCGCGCGTGCCGGGCGCCATCTATCTCCTCGCTCAGTCGATGCGTCTGCGCCCCAACCGCCGCCTCCCGATCGCGTTCGGCTGGCTCTCGAAGCGCCGCATCCCCAACGACGTGATGGACGCGTACGTAGGTCCCCTTACGAGCGACGCGGGCGTGCGCCGCGACGCCACGAAGCTGCTCAAGGGACTGTCGCCTCGCTATACGCTCGAGGCGGCGCGAAGGCTCCCCGAGCTGCGCATCCCCGCGCTGATCGCCTGGGCGCGCGACGACAAGTTCTTCCCCTTCTCCTACGGCCAGCGCCTCGCGGAGGCAATCCCGGGCGCTCAGTTCGAGGCGGTCGAGGACTCGCTCACGTACGTGCCGGAGGACCAGCCGGAGCGGCTCGCCGAGCTGATCGGCCGCTTCCTGCAGACCAGCGCGAAGACGCAGGAGGTCAGCGCATGACGGACATCGCGTCTCTCCAGGAGCGCACGAAGGGCTTGTTTCCCGAGGTGCTCGGCGTTCGTTTTACCGAGGCGTCGCCGGAACGCGTCGTCGCGGAGCTTACTGTGCGCGACGATCTCTGTACTGTTCCCGGCGTTATGCACGGTGGCGCAATCATGGCTCTCGCCGATACGCTGGGCGGCTTCGGTACCGCGCTCAATCTCCCCGAGGGCGCAGGCACGACGACGATTGAGTCGAAGACAAACTTCCTGGCTGCTGCGCCGGCCGACGCGAAAGTTATCGGCGTGTGCACGCCGCTTCATCGCGGCCGGCGGACGATGGTCTGGCAAACACACGTATCGCTGGAGAGCGGCAAGCTCGTCGCCCTCGTCACACAAACGCAGATGGTGCTGGAGGCGCGCAATGGATAAGCAAGAGATCGATGCCGCCGTCCGGTCGATGGCGGGGCTGTTCCAGGGCAAGACGCCGGAGGACCAGCGGGCGCTCCTCGCCGCGCTCGAGCGCGCCGGCGCCGCGGTCTACCGCGCGCTCGCGGCGGAGGAAGAGGACGCGGCCGCGCGCGACGAGCTCCTCGCCGCGGCCGGGCGTGAGGAGCAGAACGCCGAGCTGCTCGAACGCCCGTAGCGCGCCGCCCGATGCTCGCGATCGCAGTCCCCGTGCTGTCCGCCGTCCCGGCCTGGGTCTGGGCAATTCTCGTGATGGCCGGCTTCGTCGCGCTCAGCGCGTTCACGATGTGGCTGACGCGCGTTCCGGTGCGCCGCGTCCCGCCTCCGCTGATCCCCCAGGACGGCGAAGAGAGGGACGGCGACCGCTCATCAGGTCCGCCTACCACCGGCGACACGCAGCCGCCAACGAAGCCCTAGCCGGCCCCGCGCCTTCCGAGCGGCCAAAGGCGCCGCAACATCACGTTACGCACCGACCGCCACGTCAGCTCGAGCCGCTGAGCCTCCGCTTCGCCGGCCCGCGCGCCGCCGAATCGATGCCGCACGTAGGCCTCCGCGAGAGCCTCGACGCCGTCCGCGCCGGCCTCGGCGTGTAGCACGCGCGCATACTCGCGCGGCGTGAGGCTCTCCAGCGCGGGCAGCCGCGTCCAGCTTGCCAAACGGATCGTTTGTTCCCAGAGGCGCGCCGGCGGCTCGAGGCGGCTGAGGCCACGTCGCCACGCGTAACCGGCGCCGCCTGTCGCGACGACTGCGAGGGTCGTGAGCCCGCCCAGCAATCCGAACAGCACGAAGCGCATCGTGTTGCCGGATGACCCGGCGGGCGCGACAGAGACGTCCGGGCCGGTCTCTTCGGGCGTCGGGAAAAGCCCGCCGAGCCCGCCGAAGCCAAGGTCCGGCGCGACCGAGGGGTCTACTCCACCGTCGACGCCCGTGCCGAATCCGGTACCGCCCGGCCGTTCGATAGCCGGCCGGTCCGGCGTCGGGTTGAACTCCACCCAGCCCAGCCCCGGGAAGTACACCTCCGGCCAGGCGTACGCGTTCTGCTCGGTGATCTGGTAGCGGAAGACCTCGCCGTCTTCCGCCGGCGGATCGATCACGTAGCCGACAGCCAGTCGCGCGGGCACGCCGAGCGAGCGCAGCATCACGACCATGGCGGAGGCGTGGAAGTCGAAGTAGCCCCGCTTCGCGTCGAACAGGAAGTACTCCATCGCGTCGGCGCCGCGCGGCGGGTCGGGCACGGTAATGTCGTAGGGGAACTCGCGCAGGTAGTCCTGGATCGCGACTGCCTCGTCATACGGCGTAGGTGTCTCGCTCTCACACGTCGGATAAAATTGCGGGGCCACGCAATAAATAAGACTGATGCCATTCGCGAGGCTGCGGATGCGCTCCGGGAACTTGGCCGGGAGCTGAAGATATCGCTGCCTGACCCAGTACGGGTAGCTGGTCCCGGCCGCCCGTAGCTGCTCTTCCGTCGCGACCGACACGCTGCCCGTCGAGTTGTACCGGCCTCCTGTATCGACCTCGCTCTGCGATTGAAGTCCCGTGACGTTTTGTTGGGTCTCTAGCCACTGCAGGCGCGCGCTGACGTCCGAGCTGATCGGCTGGCCCAGCGTAAAGATCGAGCTGCCGGCCTCGCCGCGGTTGATCACCTGGATCGTCACGTCCTCTCGCGCGGCGATGTCCTGGTCCACGCTTGTGCCTTCACCGCTGAGCTCGCTGGCGTTGTAATCGCCCAGTCGCCAGCCTTCCGGCGTATAAATCGCGTAGGACTGCGCGCGCAGGTAGCCCTGCTGATCGAGCTTGCCGGCGAGGATCTCGAGCGCGGCCGCGTTGCTGAGGTCGACATTGCCCAGGAAGGGGAGGATGTCCTGGAAGTCGTGGATGCGCACCGACTTCTTCGCGTCGACCGACACGAACAGGCGGCTGATCTTCTCCATACGCGCCTCGACGGGTGCCGTCGCGCTGTCCCAAAGGCCGTCGAGCGCCGTCGATTCGTCAGCGCGCGGCATGAGCCACGCGACCGCAAGCAGCGCCAGCGCGAGCCAGAACGTCGCGTGCATCACCGAGAGGCTGAGGTAGGGCGGGTAGGGCGTCTCCTCCGTTCGCCAGCTCTTCGAGCGCTCCAGCAGGTGCAATCGCGTCAGGAGCAGCGCCCCGCCGAAGAGAAACACCAGAAACGACAGGCTGAACTGCGCCGTCTGGAGCCCGAAGTTCGCCGCAAGCGCGCCGCCCGCGGGCAGCAGCGCCAGCCACGCGTTGTGCCAGCGAAAGACCGCCCAGGCGCACCAGTAGGACGCCAGCCAGCAGAGCGAGACGACGAGCAGGATGAACGGCAGCTCGTCGTTGCTGATGCCGCCGGTGAACGCGGCGTGGAACCACTCGCCCATGCGGTGGTGCAGCTCCCAGTAGCGGGCCCACGGCGTCGCGCCGGACATGATGCCGATGAGCTGCCCCAGAATGCCAGCCGCGCCTATCGGTAGCGCGATTAGGTGGATGAACCCCTCGGGCCAGCGTACGCGCGCGAACAGCGTGCCCATCAGCAGTCCGAGCAGCGAGATCGGTACGAGCGGCGGCATCTCGTCAACCCAGCCCGCGAGCTGGATCGACGCTACGACGGCGAGCATGATCGCCGCGACAATTGCGAACGTGACGAGGTCCTCCCACCAGAAGAGCCGCCGCCAGCCAACCGGTTCCTGCGGTACCTCCGCGACGACGACCGACGGCCCGCCGCGCGGCGCAAAGATTTCGTTCCAGCTTGCCTGCCTCATGCCCGGCCTCCGCTGCTCCCCGTGCCAGGGTCGCTCAGGAGCTGTCCAAGATTGTTCGCTGCCAGCTCCAAGAACTCCGGCAATTCGGATGCGCGTCGTCGTGGCAGGTATGCCGGGGCTTGTTCAGCTAGGAATCTCGTCGACACGATTATTGCGCGTCCCGAATCAAGAGCGACTCCCGCTGCCATGTAGGCTAGGTTTCCCAGATCCTCTAGTCCCACCGTGAACGGGACGTTGCCTGTCAGGGGAGCGCCCGTGTCCATCACTTTGGTAATCGCACTCTTCGGATTCAGCACGGCAAGAAATTGGTTCACCAGACCATTCGAATAGGCGAAGAGCGCTCCAAAGTGGCGTGGGTGCGTTGTGTCAACGTCAGTCCGCCATTCAGGAACGTGGTCGCCGTGCTCTGATAGGCGGTCCAACATGTGGGCGCAGGGCCGATCGGGCGAGCCGAGCTGAATGATCGGGACGTTGCTCACATCTTGCCAATCACCAGGGCCGTACGGCTCACCGCGATCATTTAAGAAGTCTGGCCAGCATTGAACGCCCCTTGTTTCGAACTGAACGAAGCGCTTGCGCTCAATGATTGGTCGTATGTAAAGGGCAAGCAGGGTCTCCGTCATGCACCGCCTCCGCCCGCGACGGCTTCCGCGCTCGCACCGAGCGCGACGTTCAGGTCGTCGCTGCGCTTGACCAGGTAGGTATGCACGTCGGCGGCGGCGAGCGCCGTGAACACGAGCAGTGCGCTCTCGTCGCCGCCGAACGTGCGCGGCTCCAGCACGATGGCCGACCGCTTCGCGCCCTGGCCCGCGAGCGTCTGCATGCTCGCCACCCACGACTCGTCCGTCGATGGCGTAATCACCACGATGGTGGTATGCCGCCCGAAGCGACGCCCTTCGTGGCTCAGCAAGTCCGCGAGCGGCACGTCGCCGGTCGCGCGCGCCAGCGCCAGCGCCTCGAGAATGCGCGTGTACTGCGAGAGGCCGCGCTCCGGCTCCTCGAGGTGGAACTGCTTCCCGAACGCGATGAAGCCCACGCTCCGGTTCGCCAGCAAGAAGTAGCGCGCGACCGAGGCCGCGATGCGCACGGCGTGCTCCTCGGTGCCGTCGTCGCCCTCGCCAACCTGCACCTTGCCCTCGAGATCGAGGACGATCCAGAGATCGCTCGCCGGGTCCAGCTCGAAGAGCTTCACCATCAGCCGTCCTGTGCGCGCGGTGCTCGGCCAGTGGAAACGATTCAGGCTGTCGCCGGGTTGGTACTCGCGCAGCGTCGCCGCGTTGGGCGTGATCTGCTGGGTGGGCCGGCGAAAGCGCCCCTCGCCGGGCAGCATCGCCGGCGGCACGACGACGTTCGTCAGCTCGTGCGCGCGTGGATACACAAGGATCGTGTGAGGACGGCCGAACGTCTTCGACCGGCGGAAGAGGCCGAACAGATCGCCCGTCGTCACCTGCACCGGCCCGACGTTATACAGACCGCGCCTCGAACACGTCGATACCGTCCGCCACGAGCGCGTCGAGCGCGGCGGCAGGCTGATCACGCGCCGCGGCTGGCGGCCGGGCAGCTCCCACAGGTCCTCGACTTCGAGCCAGAGCTTCGTGAACCAGCTCTTGTTCGTGACAGAGATCCGCTCCTCGAAGTCGCCGCCCTCCTGCAGCCGTTCCTCCGGCCGCTCGACGTCGACCTCGAGGCCGCTCAGGTTGTAACGCGCCCAGACCCACGCGAGCGGGATCGTGAGCAGGATGACGTTCGCCAGACGCGCCGCCAGCCAGAAGCCGCTCGCGTAGGCGACGGTGATCGTCGTGAAGAAAAGGAGTGTGAACACCGTCAACGAGCGGTGTCGCACGAACAGCAAGCGGAACAGGCGTCGGAGCCTGCGCAAGATGCGCCCTCGATTCTAGCTAGACGGGCGGGCGAAAGGGCGGGCGCCCGGCACCTGTACGCGCGCCAGGCAGCTCTCGATGATGTTCTCCGTCGCCACGTTGCGCACCCGCGCCGATGGGCTCACGATGATCCGGTGGCCTAGCGTCGGGTACGTCAGCTCCTTGATGTCGTCCGGCGTCACGAAGTCGCGCCCGTCCAGCATCGCCAACGCCTGGCCCGTCCGATAGAGCGCCAGCGAGCCGCGCGGCGACGCGCCGAGGTAGACCGATTCATGGTGGCGCGTCGCGTCGACGATGTACGAGATGTACTCCTTCACGAGCGGGTCGACGTATACCTCACGCACGGCGCGCTGCATCGCGATGATTTCGTCGGGGTTCGTGACCTGCTCCAGCGTGTCGATCGGGTGCGCGTACTGCTGCGCGTCCATGATCGCCATCTCGTCCTGCTGCGACGGATAGCCGAGGTGGATGCGCAGCAAGAAGCGGTCGAGCTCTGCCTCGGGCAGCGGGAACGTCCCCTCGTACTCGATCGGGTTCTGCGTAGCGAGCACGATGAAGGGCTGCGGCAACATGTACGTCACGCCGTCGACGGTCGCCTGGCGCTCTTCCATCGACTCCAGCAGCGCCGACTGCGTCTTCGGCGTCGCGCGGTTGATCTCGTCCGCGAGCACGACCTGGGCCATGATCGGCCCGGGGCGAAACTCAAAGTCGCCCGTCTTCTGGTTGTAGATCGAGACGCCGGTGACATCTGTCGGCAGCAGGTCGGGCGTGAACTGGATCCGGCGGAACGCGCAGCCGGTCGAACGCGCCAGACTGCGCGCGAGGATCGTCTTGCCCACGCCGGGCACGTCTTCAATGAGCACATGTCCCTGGCACATCAGCGCGATGAGGGCGAGGCGCACGGCCTCCCTCTTGCCGATGATCACGCGTTCAACGTTGTCGATGAGGCGTTCAGCGATCGTCTTGGGGTCTTCCAACGGGTACCTCCATCAGGAGACAGCACGGCGCGGCATACGTGCGCGAGCGAAAGAAAGCACCGCCGCCGGCCCGCCAGTATAGCAAGTTGTTCGCCGCGTCGACGGCCTCGTGTGCCGTAGCTGCAAGGCCTTCAGGCCTGCCCGCGGTGTCATATGGGTGGCGAATTGGGCGCGGCTGCGCTGCGCCGTTTACAATGTGCCAGCGCCCATGCGACTGCTCGCCACCCTGGCTTCTCTACTCGTTCTGCTCGCCTTCTGGGCGTCGCTCGCCGGCGGCTGCGGCGTGATCGGCGGCGGCGAGAACGCCACGCCCACGCCAACGTCCACGCCGACCTCGACTCCCACCGCCACGCCGTCGCCTTCGCCGACGCCCAGGCCGGAGTTCCAGACGGCCTCCTTCGAGCTCAACCAGGGCGCCTACGCCGTCGTGCGCGTCTGGGGCGTGGCCGCGTCCGCCGTCGCCACCCTCGAGGGCGTCTCGCACGATCTCCTGCCCCGGGACGGTGGCTTCTGGGGCGTCATCGGCGTCGCCGCCGACCATGCGATTGGCTCATACACGCTCAGCGTGTCGCTGCGAGACAGCGCCGGGAGCAGTGTCGCCACGCTGGACGCTCTGTTCGTTATCGATCCCGCCGGCTACCCCGTCGAGACCATCTACCTCGCGCCGGACGAGTCTGCGCTGCTCGACCCCACTCTCTCGCAGCAGGAGGCCGCGACACGCGAGCGGGTCTACGCGATATTCACGCCGGAGCGGCTCTGGTCGGGCCCGTTCGCGCTGCCATCGGCGGCGCGGATTAGCAGCCCCTATGGCATCGGACGCAGCTATAACGGCGCGCCCGTAAGCGGCTTCCATCACGGCACCGACTTCGCGGCGGACGAAGGCGCGCCCGTCGCTGCATCGAACTCCGGCCGCGTCGCGTTCGCGGGGCCGCTGCCTATCCGCGGCAACAGCGTCATCGTCGATCACGGCGGCGGCGTCTTTAGCTCCTACCACCACTTGCTGGAGATGAGCGTTGCGGTTGGTCAGACCGTCGCAAAGGGCGATCTCGTGGGGAAGGTCGGCGCAACGGGTCTCGCCACCGGCCCGCATCTGCACTGGGAGATCGTCGTGAACGGCGTCAACGTCGACCCCGTCCTCTGGACCTACGAAGAGATCGGCCCCTAGCGCCTGCTGGGAAGACGTAGTAGTGACAGACGTTCAGGTCTGTCCGGCCCCGTCGCCACCGTTGCGTACTAGCCTCACCACCAGCCGCACCCAGCCCTCCTCGCGCTTTGCCGCCACGCGAGGGTCAGGCGTTAGCCTGACGGATGCTATCGCCGACTCGAGAGCGTCGCGGCACGCAACCTCCTGCTCCTCGATCACACCGCTCACGATCGCTACGCCGCCCGGCGCAAGCGCGGCCACGATGGGCCCCGCCAGCTCCTTCACAACGCGCGCCGAGATGTTCGCGAGGACAACGTCGTAGCGCCCGTCTGCTCCTTCGCGAAACGGCCAGTCCTCGCCTAGCGAGCCCTGGCGCGCGCGCACGACGACGTCGTTGCGCGCCGCGTTCCCCTTCGTCGCGCGCACGGCCGCCGGATCGATGTCCAGCGCGTCGACCTGCGTCGCGCCGAGCAGCGCCGCCGCGACGCTCAGGATCCCGGAGCCGCTGCCAACGTCGAGCACCTTCGCGCCAGGCCGCACGTGCTCCTCCAGCGCCCCGAGACAGAGGCGCGTCGTCGCGTGCTGGCCCGTGCCGAACGCGAGCCCGGGGTCGAGCTCGATTACCACGTCGTCCTTGCGGCGCCTGTGCGTTCGCCACGACGGTTTGATCACGATCCGCCTGCCTATGCGCGTCACGGGGAAGTGGCGCTTCCAGGCGTCCTTCCACGAGTCGTCGCTGACGGTCCGGGCGCGCAGCGGCATGACAATGCCCTCGCGCTCATGCAGGTCGCCTCGCAGCGCCGCGAGGGCCGCCTTGCCGGCCTTGTCCGTCGTCAGCCACGCGCGCAGCGTCAGCGGCGCCTCGGTGTCGAACGCGACGCCGCCTTCTTCGTCCAGCGCCTCGAACGGCGGCTCGATGCTCACGCCGTTGGGCGCATAGCGGCGGACAACATCGGCTATCGCCTCCGCCGTCTCGGGCCGGACGGAGACCGTCAGCTCCAGGTAGTCCATGGGTTAGCCGAGGGCGTCTTTGATCCGGCCGAGGATGCCCTTATCGTCGTCGCCCGGCTCGGGCGTCCCCAGCGAGTCCGCAAGCTCGCCGATCAGGCGCTTCTGCTCCGGCGTCAGGTCCTTCGGCGTGACGACCTGCGCGTGCACGAGTAGGTCGCCTCGGCCGTGCACGCGGAGGTGCGGCACTCCCTCGTTGCGCAGCACGAACACCTCGCCGCTCTGCGTGCCCGGCGGGATGCGCAACTCCTGGTTGCCGTCCAGCGTCGGCACCTCGATTTGCGCACCGAGCGCCGCCTGCGCGAAGTTCAGCTCCAGGTTGTAGACCAGGTCGTCGCCGTCACGCTGGAAGAGCTTGTGCGGCTTGACCTCGATCAGGATGTAGAGATGTCCGCGAGGCCCGCCGTGCGCGCCGACCTCGCCCTCGCCCGCGAGGCGCATCTGCGACTGGTCATCAATGCCGGGTGGGAACCGCACCTGAAGCTTGCGCGTCCGCCTCTCGAACCCGGCGCCGCGGCAGGCCTTGCACGGATGCGGCACAACGCGTCCCTCGCCGCGACAGCGATCGCACATCGCCACGTTGACGAACTGTCCGAAGACGCTCGACTGTACGCGGCGCAGCTCGCCTGTGCCGTCGCAGTTCGAGCAGCGTTCGGGCTCGGTGCCGGGCTCGGCGCGCACGCCCTTGCAGCGCTCGCACAGCTCGATGCTCGGGACCTCGGTTGTCTTCTCGGTGCCGAAGGCGGCCTCTTCGAACGTCAGCGTCATGCGCTGGCGCAAGTCGGCGCCCTTACGAGGCCCGCGGCGGCCGGAGGTCGCGCCGCCGAAGAACGCGTCGAAGATGTCTCCGAAGCCGCCGAAGTTGAAGCCCTCGAACCCGCGGCCGAACGGCGATTCCGTCCCGGCGTGGCCGAAGCGGTCGTACATCGAGCGCCGCTCTGCGTCTCCGAGGATCTCGTACGCCTCGTTGATCTCCTTGAACGTCTCGTGGGCGTCGTCGCTCGGATTGCGGTCGGGGTGGTGCTGCATCGCCAGCTTGCGGAACGCCTTCTTCACCTCTTCTTGAGAGGCGCTCCTGGGGATGCCCAGCACGTCGTAATAGTCAGGTTTCGTTGTCGCCATACTTCCTCTGTTATCTAGTCTCGGCTCAGGGCCCCATTGTATCAAGGCGCGCGCGGCATCGGCACGTTGAAGTTGTTCCCTTGCCTCCGCCGCGCTCTCGTGCCACACTCCAGAATGCTCAAGAGTAACTACTGCGGTGAGTTGCGTAAGGAACACGCCGGCCAGAGCGTAACGCTGGCCGGCTGGGTGCACCGCCGGCGCGACCACGGCGGCCTCGTGTTCATCGACCTGCGCGACAGCCGGGGGCTCGTCCAGGTCGTCTTCCACCCCGAGGAGGCTGCCGCGCACGAGGCCGCCGGCGACGTGCGGCCCGAGTACGTCCTGCTCGTCCGGGGCGAGGTCGCGCCGCGCCAGCCCGGCACCGAAAACCCCAACCTCCCCACGGGCGAGGTCGAGGTCCGTGTCCGCGAGGTCGAGGTGCTCAACGCGGCCAAGACGCCACCCTTCCCGGTGAACGAAGAGACGGAGGTCGAGGAGCTGCTGCGCCTGCGCTATCGCTACGTCGACCTGCGCCGCGAGCGGATGGCGCGCAACATGCGCATCCGCAACCAGGTCTTCGCCTACATCCGGCAGTTCCTCTCCGGCGAGGGCTTCGTCGAGATCGAAACGCCGCTCCTCACCAACAGCACGCCAGAGGGTGCCCGCGACTTCATCGTGCCTAGCCGGCTCCAGCCGGGCAGCTTCTACGCGCTGCCGCAGTCGCCGCAGCAGTACAAGCAGCTCCTCATGGTCGCCGGCTTCGAGCGCTACTTCCAAATCGCGCACTGCATGCGCGACGAGGACCCGCGCGCCGACCGCCAGCTCGAATTCACGCAGCTCGACCTCGAAATGAGCTTCGTCGACGAAGAGGACGTGACATCGCTGATGGAGACGCTGCTCACGGGCCTCGCGCGCTCCGTCCGGCCCGATATGACGCTCGTCACGCCGTTCACGCGCCTGACGTTCGCTGAGTGCATGCGCCGCTTCGGCACGGACAAACCCGAGCTGCGCTTTGGGATGGAGCTGTTCGACATCACGGACCTCGCGGCCCAGTCCGAGTTCGGCGTCTTCAAGAACGCCGCGACGTCGGGCGGCGCCGTCGAGGGCATCTGTGTCGCGGGTGGCGCTGAGTTCTCGCGCAAGGAGATCGATACGCTTACCACGTTCGTGCAGGGCTATGGCGCGAAAGGCCTCGTGTCGATCGCGCTCCTCGGCGACGGCCCCGTCGCGTCGATCGAGATCGACGACGTGCGCTCGCCCGTCGCGAAGTACCTCGCGATCGAACTCGTGCGCAGCGCAGCGGAGCGCGCGGGCGCCAATCGAGGCGACATGCTCCTGCTCATCGCAGGTGAGGGCGGCAAGCCCAGGCTCGAGCCCGGCTCCGCCCAGCGCGTCAAGCCCGCGCTCGACGGCCTCCGGCGTGAGGTCGCGTCGCGACAGAAGCTCGCCGATCCCCTGATGCTGCACTACGCCTTCGTCACGGAGTTCCCGCTGGCAGAGTGGGACGAGGACGAGGGCCACTGGGAGGCTCCGCACCACATCTTCACCGCACCGCTGGAAGAGGACATGGAGTTCTTCGACAGCGATCCCGGCCGCGTCCGCAGCCGTCACTACGACATCACCTGCAACGGAGAGGAGATCGGCAGCGGCAGCGTCCGGATCCACCAGCCCGAGTTGCAACGGCGCATCTTCCGGCTGATGGGCATCAGCGACGAAGACGCGCAGCAGCGCTACGGTCACCTGTTGGAGGCGTTCGAGTACGGCACGCCGCCGCACGCGGGCTTCGCGCCCGGAATCGACCGCATCGTCGCGCAGCTTGCGGGCGAAAGCGACATCCGCGAGGTGATCGCCTTCCCGAAGACGAAGAGCGGCCAGGAGCCGATGACCGGCGCCCCGTTCCCCGTGAGTGAGAAGCAACTCAAGGAGCTCGGCATCCGCATCGTCGAGCAGCCGCCCACGCCGTAGCCACGCCTCGTAGGGGCGGACCCGTGTGTCCGCCCGTCACCCCCCACGTCGTCCTGAGCGAAGCACCGTAGGCGCGAGTCTTAAGACCCGCTCTCGACACGACCCTTTCGTCAGCCGCATTCGTGTCGAGACCTCGTAGGGGAGGCCTTAAGGCCTCCCGCGACCTCGCTACATCGGCCGGCCGCTGCGTGTCCACGACAGCTACAATCTTCGTGCTGCGCTAATGCATGTGTCATCCCGAGGGGAGTGGGGTAGAGCGAGATGGGGCCGGGGAGCCCGAGGGATCTGACGCTGCTTACGCTGGTCGCCCCAGCAGCACTCGATGACCATCAAACGTCGAACGCCGTGCAGAAGGCTCTTTCCGGCCTCCCGCGACCATCACAGCCTTGCCACCCATCCTTCTGCGCTAGCCCCGTCACGTCCCACCATCGCGCCCTGACCACGAAACAGTCCGCCGTGAACGAAAACCCTGTGTGCGCCAGGTCAAGAAGTAGAGCGAGCTAGCGCAGCTTGGGCGCCTGGAGGTAGGAGATCGTGTCGCTGCGCTGGAGGAAGTTGTACCAGACGCCGTCGAGCTCGAGCGACCGGACGTCGTAGCGCTGCCACAAACGCGGGTCGGCGACCAGTGCGTTGCGCGCCGGAACCGGCGAGACGGAAGCTGCAGTCGCCGCGCGTAGTTGGTCCTCCGTCACAGGGCCCCCTTCGCCGTCGCTGATCACGATGATTTCGGGACGGGCCTCGTCCAGCACGTAGTCGACGTTGTACTTTTCGTGTCCCCCGAGACCCTTGCCGACGTTCGGCACGGTCGTGTGTGCGATCACCGCATCGTTCAGGCCGAGCATGTCGAGCACAGGCCGGTCCGTCTCGTAGCCGATCGCGCCGACGGCGAACGCGGCGATCGTGTAGTCCGGCGGCGTGTACTCCTGGAGCCAGTGGCCGAGCGCCTCGCGCTGCTGCACGGCGGTTCGCTCGTTCGCGATCGGCCCGATCAACTCCTGCGAGCTGCGCAGTAGCGCCAGCGCGCCCAGCGTCAGCGCGAACGCCGCGATCAGCGCGGGCTGCCGTCCTGTGAGCGGGAGCTGCTTGAGCGCCATCGCCAAGCCGGCGATCCCGCCCGCGTAGGCGAGCGGCAGCACGGGCACGATCAGCCGTCCGTGCGGGAAGCTCTCGCCGCCCTCAAAGATCACAACGCCGAGCAGCGCGCCCGTAAGCGCCATAAGGTACAGCGCGTCGCGCCGGAACGAAGGTTTCGCCAGGATCGCCATGCCGACGAACATCGCGGGCAGGAGGTAGCGCGTTCCGTATGTCCAGACGTAGTCGAGCCCACGGTCATAGAGGGCGCTGGTCGGCTCAACTTTGGCGTAGAACGTGTTCGGGAGGAGATGGCCGTAGTAGACCGTGCGCCACGTGAAGTAGGGGATGTAGAGCGCGGCAAATGTGCTGAGCCAGAACGTCGCCCGGCGCACTTCAATCGCGCGCCGCTCCGGATCGAGCGTCCGCGCGAGGACGAAGACTGCCGTGACGGCCGCCGCGATCGCGCCCTCGGGCCGCGTGAGCGCGGCGGCCGCGAAGGCAACCGCCGACCACGGGATCGCGCGATCGTGACGTTGCTCCGAGATGTACAGCGCCGCACCTAGCGTGAGGAACGCCGTGAAAAGCGCCGTTTCCATGCCGGAGAAACCCCAGAACGGCAGCGCGCCCGTAAACGCGATGCCGGTAAGCATCGCACACAACACCATTGGGTGGCCGATGCCGCTCTCCGGTTCATCTTCTGACCAGCGACGCCACAGCAAGTACACGCCTAAGAAGGTCGCGACCATAGCGACGCCGCCGAACACCTGCGACGTGATCACGAGGTCCGCTCCGAGCTTCGAGAACAGCGCGAGGGCGAGCATCCACGAGAAGTTCGTATAGCCCTCGACGTTGACGCCGGCGTTCCACGTGGGACCGAAGCCGTGGGCGAGGTTGCGCGAATAACGAAATGTTATGTAGCTATCGTCCGCGAAGAAGCGGAAGAAACCGAAGGCGTGGATCAGCAGCAACGCCGTCGCGCCGGCGAACGCCGATGACACCGACATCCATCGCGAGCGCGACAGAAGAACGGCGGCAGACGTGATCGCAGCGACCAGAAGACTGGCCAGCACGAAGGCCGGATAGGACATAAACCACCACCCCGCAGATTGGGATACTACTGTTCTGTCACGTACGCGTCAACTAGAACGCATGCTGTCGACATAACCAAAGTTCGTCGAGGCTGCTGCTGCGGCTATACGTCTGAGACGTACCGGATGCCCACCAACAAACACAGCGCCGACACCGCGCGAGCCGAGCGCCCCAACGATGGCTGATCGCGCGGTCGAGGGGCAGCGACCATGGTAGCGCCGGTGAGGGCAACGACCGCCAGGCTGGCGAATGCGAATGCGGGGTAGGGCATGTCGGATCGGAACTTGCGGCCAGCCTAGCTCGCGTGCGCGTGTTGGAGGAGGTCAAGGCGTTTGCCTTGCTGGAAGCGAAACGGCTAGGATGCAGCTTGGCTGTGAATCCCGAACCGCCGCTTGCAACCGCCGAGGGCGCGGCGATCGTCCCGGCCGGGCTCGCTCGCCTGCCGTCCATCGATTGGGCGGCGGCCTTGCGACGCGCCTGGACGCAGACGCATCTCCGCTGGCTCGTGGGGATCCTCGTCGTCGCGCTCGTGCTGCGTTTGGTGTGGGTGTTCGCGGTGCAGCCGGACCCGCGCGCCGACGGCCGGTTCGACGACTCGGTCTGGTACCACAACAGCGCGCGGCTGCTGGCCGACGGCCACGGGTATGTGGACTACCGTGAGCTGACGCCGACGGCGCTCTGGGCGCCCGGCTATCCTCTCACGCTCGCGGGGCTGTTCCTCCTCCCCGGTGACGACGTCGCTGCCGCGCGCGTCCTGAACCTCGCGGCGGGCCTCGGAATGATCGCGGGTATCTACTATCTCGGCTCGCGGCTCTGGGACAAGCGCGCAGGGCTGTTCGCCGCCGGGATCATGGCGGCCTTCCCGAGCCACATCTACTTCTCCAGCCTGGTGATGACTGAGGTGTTCTTCACGGGCAGCGCTGTCGGTGTGCTCTGCCTCGCGCTCGCCTGGACATTGCGAGACGATGTCCCGCCGTGGCGCGTCGCTGTCCTCGGCGTGGCGACGGCATTGCTGGCGATGATACGGCCTGAGGGTGCGACGTTCGCCGTGATGATCATCGCGACGTGGGCGGCGTTCCACCGTTCGTGGCGGCGCGTGGGCGTGATGGCCGGGCTGTTGGTGCTGGGGATGGCGCTGATCTACGTGCCGTGGACGGTGCGCAATATCATCCAGCTCGACGCGCCGGTCGTGAGCACGAACGGGCTCGGCCAGGTGCTGATCCAGGCCCACAACCCGGAGGCCGGCGGTCGCCCCGATCTGTTTACCGTGATCCGCTATGGCTCGCAGTTCGACAACATCCCGCTGCCAGAGCGCGAGAATCGGATGAACACGGAGGCCACCAAGGACTCGATCGACTACGCGGTGCACCACATCCCGCGTGAGCTGAGCCTGGTGCCGCAGCGGCTGGCCTGGTTCTTCCGCGGCGACGACGCGGCGGTGTTCTGGGTCAACCACGCGGAGCCGAACGAGTTCTCGGCCAAGTGGGAGGACCGTTGGATGGGCCTGGCGAATGTCTACTACTACATCGTCTGCGGGATGATGGTGCTAGGGCTGCCGTTCTGGCTGCGGCGCATGGACCGGCGCCACGTCCTGCTCTGGGCGCCCTTCGCCGTTTACACGGCGATGTGGGCCTTCCTGTTCGTGGCGGAGGGACGCTACCACTTCCCGCTGCTGCCCATCTTCGCGGTGCTGGCGGGCATCGGCCTGGCCGCCTTCGTTCAGCGCCTCGCCGGATGGCGGGCCGTCTCGACCTCGGAGTAGGGCTGCCCACGGCCGAGCCTTCCGGCTATAATCTTGGGGCGTAACAAGCACAGAGGTAGCGGCGTGATGGCCAGGGTAGGCGTTATTCGACTGGAGCCGTCGCGCATGAAGGCGCTCAGGGCGCGGCTGGGGCACGACGATACCCCTCGCGTCTACAACGACCGCTTCCTCGTGCGCGAGCTGTTCTGGCGCCGCCTCGACGCGCTGCTGGCGCTCTCGGAGGCGCCGTCGCGCGAGCGTGTGCTGGACTTCGGGGGCGGGAACGGCGTACTGACGCCCACTCTCTCGCGTTTGTATCGGGAGGTGGTCTGCGTGGACCTGCGCACGGAGATGGCGGAGGAGATCGCCCGCAGCGAACGGCTGGCGAACGTCACCGCGCGTCCAGGCGACATCGCCTCGCTCGGCCTGCCCGACGGCCACTTCGACACCATCATCGCGGCCGACGTGCTGGAGCACATCATCGACCTCGATGCCCTGGCCGGCCAGTTCAAGCGGCTGCTCAAGCCCGGCGGCCAGCTGCTGGTGAGCGCGCCTTCCGAGAACCGCTTCTACGAGCTGGGCCGCCGCATCTTCGGCTACACCAAGCCCGACGACCATTACCACGCCGCCTCGTTCGTCGAAGAGACATTGGCGCGCCACCTGCCGCTGGCGCAGCGGCGCTACTTCCCGGCCAACGTCTCGCTGCTCGCCGTGTTCTCCCTGGCGCGCTTCGTGAAGGCCGAGGAGGCCTCGCCATGACCGGCGACCGCGTGCTCATTATCGTGCCGGCCCACAACGAGGCGGATGCGCTGCCGTCCGTGCTGGCCGAGCTCAGAGCGTACGCGTCCGAGTACGATGTCGTCGTCGTCAACGACGGTTCGACCGACGCGACGGCGGACGTCGCGCGCGACGCCGGCTTCCGCGTCCTCGATATGTGCTTCAACCTCGGTATCGGCGGCGCGGTGCAGGCCGGCTTCAAGTACGCCGTCGAGCGCGGCTACGACGTCGCCGTGCAGATGGACGGTGACGGCCAGCACCTGGCCGCGGAGATCGAGCTCCTCCTCGCGCCCGTGCGCGCCGGCGAGTGCGATCTCTGCATCGGCTCTCGCTTCCTCACCGACACGGAGTACGACGGCAGCGGTTGGCGTCGCTGGGGCACGCGCTACCTCTCGACCATCTGTAGCCTCGTCACCGGTCGGCGCATCACCGACGCCACGTCCGGGTTCCGCGCCTACGGAACACGCGCGCTGCGCTATCTCTCCTCGTACTACCCTTCCGACTACCCGGAGCCGGAGACGATCGTGCTGCTGAGCCGCCGCGGCATGGCCATGCGCGAGGTGCCCGTGCGCATGCGCCCGCGTCAGGCGGGCAAGTCCTCGATCAGCGGCGCGTCGACTGTGTACTACATAGCGAAGGTGAGCCTGTCGGTCTTTCTCGCGGTCTTCAAGGAAGGCCGGCAGGCGGCCTAGGGAGGTGCGGCATCCGTCCCATCAGCGTTCTCATTCTCGTCGTTGCGTTGTTTATCGCGCTGACAGTGGTGTTCTACATCCGCCGCTGGCGGCTGAAGGAGCAGTACTCCTTGCTCTGGCTCGTGCTCGCCGTGGCGATGGTCATTCCGGCCGCCGCGCCCGACCTCGTCGAGTGGGTCGCCGATCGCCTGGATGTCATCTACGCGCCATCGATCCTCTTCTTCGCCGCGCTCGCGGTGGTCGCCATGATGCTCTTCCACTACTCGCTCGAGATCTCCCGCCTGTCCGACCAGAACCGCGATCTCGCGCAGGAGCTCGGCCTCCTACGGGCGCGCCTGGACGACGCGGGACCAGCGCCCGGCGGCCACACGCCTGCCGATGACTGATCGCGCCGTCGAGGGGCAGCGCGTCCGTCCGCGCGCGGCCGCGTTGAGAGCCGAACCGATTGCGATCGCCCGGGCCTACTGGCCCGCGATCGGCTTCGCCATCAGCGTGGCAGCCGTCTTCTTCGTCCACCTGCCCGTGCTCGGCCATTACTTCTTAAACGACGACTTCGTGCCGCTCGCAGACATCTCGCAGCGCAGCGCGTGGGGCTACATCCGGGACCTGTTCGTCATGGACGACCTGACCCCTAACTGGCGTTTTCTGACGGGCATGGTCTATCTCGCCGAGTACCGCGCCTTCGGCCTCGATGCCTCCCCTTACTTCCTCGTAAGCGTCCTCGTGCACACCGCGACGGCCGGGCTGCTGTTCTGGCTCCTCTGGCGCGCGCTCGACGATGTCTGGCCCGCTATATTCGGCTCGATGCTGTTCGGGCTCACCGCCGCGCACGTGCCGACGGTCGGGCAGGTGACGGCCTTTAACAACGTGCTCGCGGCGTTCTTGCTGCTGGCGGCAATCGTGTTGCTCTACGAAGGCCTCGAGCGGCGCAGCCTGCCGTTATGGCTCGCGGCGTCATCGGTCTGCTTCGCCGGCGCGATCGCGGCGAACGAGGCGTCCGCGGTGTCCGCGCCGGTGTTCGGTATGCTCGCGGTCTGGAAGCTGCCGCGGGTTGATGGCTGGCACCGCGACCGTAACGCCTGGCTCCGCGTCGCGCTGGTTTCGTTGCCCTACGCAGCAATGGGCGTTGCGGCCCTCATCGGCTTCGGCGCTTGCGACTGCACGGAGGCAAACGTCTATTCGCGCGATGATGTGTTTAGCAACCTCTGGTTATACCTGGGCCGGCTCCTGTATCCGATCGGCTTGGAGTCGCCGGGTTCGGTTCACCTGGCGCACAAGGTTGCGGGTGGCGTCGTCTTCGCGATCGCGCTGATTGCGCTTGTGCGCGGGCCGGAGCTCGCGCGCATCGGCGCGGCGTGGCTCGCGATAGCGCTCGTGCCGTACCTGCCGCTCGGCATCTGGTCCGCCGAACGATACGTCTACCTCGCGTCGCTGCCCTTCGCTATCCTCGGAGCCGTCTC
Organism: Dehalococcoidia bacterium; assembly: GCA_040902195.1. Lineage (GTDB taxonomy): Bacteria > Chloroflexota > Dehalococcoidia > DSTF01 > RBG-16-68-14 > JBBDXS01. Next base: position 43,004 of record JBBDXS010000012.1, on the reverse strand, counting down.
GTTGCGAGAGCTCGTGCGCGTCACGATGCGCTTCGCACCAGCCGCGCCGGCGCTCCTCGCGTTCGGCGCGCTGAGCGCGATCGGGCTGCTCTCGTGGCAGATGTGGGAACAGAACCAGACGATCGCGGCCGCCTCCGATCGCTGGCACGATCTCGTGGCCGCGATCGAGCGGTCGGATATCGATCCGGAACCGGGGAGCACGGTCTACCTGCGCGGCGGGCCGATCACTGACTTCCTGAGCCAGTGCACCGTCATGCCGGCCCTGGGCCAGGTGCTCTGGGACGATGTCCGGCTCTTTACGAACGCCCCGGACGCGCTGCAGCCGTATCGCGTCCGGCCTGGCTATGCTGTCTACGTCTTCGATTACCAGGACGGGCGTTTCGTGCCGGGCCCGCCGCCTTCGAACGAAGCAGATGCCACCGCGCTGCCGCACGTAAAGCCGGAGACGATGGGTAACTTGTGCGCCGCAGGCCCGTGGGAGGAACAATGACGCACCGAGCCGTCGCCCTCGTTCGCCACGCCTGGTCCCAGCGCGAGCTGCGCTGGCTGCTCGTCATCCTCGTCGTCGCGACGGCCGTGCGCGCGGCGTGGGTGTTCTACGCGGCGCGCGAACCGCAGGAGCTCCACGACCCGCTGTTCTACAAGTTCTATGCGGAGCAGATCGCTCTTGGCAACGGCTATCGCCCCCTCGACGGCGAACCAACGGCGTACTACCCCGTCGGCTATCCTGGGACGCTGGGCCTCGTCTTTGCGCTAGTGAAGCATTCGATTATCCCGGACAACTTGGTCATGGCAACGGCATGGTTCAACGTCGTGCTCAGCGTGGCCACGACTGGCGTGCTCTACGGGCTGGGCAAACGCCTCTTCGACGGCACGGTCGGCCTCGTTGCGGCGGCGATCTTCGCGGTGTTCCCGAACATCGTCTACCACACTGCGGTGCCGCTGACGGAGACGTTGTTCATGTTCCTGGTCGCCACGGCGTTGCTGCTGCTCCTCTCGGGCGACTGGCGCGCGCGCCGCCTCGAGCCGTGGCGGCTGGTCGCGTTCGGGCTCGTAGTCGGCTACTCCGGTCTCGTCCGGCCGATCTCGCTGCCGTTCCTGCTGATCATGCTCATCGTCATGCTGGCGTGGGGGTTCGGCTGGCGCAGATCGATTCAGTACGCCGCGCTGGCCGGGGTCGCGGCGGTCGCGGTCATCCTGCCATGGTCGATACGCAACTTCATCGTTATGGACTCGCCCGTGATTATCTCGACGAACCTCGGCGACGACCTCTGTATGGGCCACTACCCCGGGGCGACGGGCCACTTCGCGCTGCCCGACTTCTGCTTCGCTGGCTACGAGCACCTGGAGCGTTCGGAGGTCGAGTTAAAGCGCGATCACGACAATACCCGTCGAGCGATCAGATTCGCCGTCGACCATCCGGTCGCGGAGGCAAAGCTCATCGTGAAGAAGGCGCGCTGGCTCTGGGACCAGGACCACGACGGGCTCGATGCCGCGCAGTCCTACGGCGACGACGAGTTTATCGGCGAGAACCTGCATACGGCCCTCATCCACGTAGCGGACGGCTACTTCTTCATCGTGATGGCGCTCGGCGGGGTCGGGATCGCCGGGCTCGTGTACCCGCTCTGGGAGCCGCGCCGGATGGTCTTCCTGCTCGCGATGCTGTTCGTGTCGTTCGTGCCGCTGCTGTTCTTCGGCGACGCGCGGTTCCACGTGCCGGCGGTGCCCTTTGTCAGCGTAACGGCGGCCTGGACGATCGTGATGGCCTGGCGCATGGCGCCGCGGCTCGTCGCGCCGCCGCCGCGCGACGCGTAGCGATCAGCCGTTGTGATAGAACTCGCCGATGTTGAACCGGCGGTGCCGGAGCAGGATGCTTTCTAAGATACCTATGCCGATAAAGAGCGTGATCAATGAGCTGCCCCCCTGACTGACGAACGGCAACGGAATGCCCGTCACAGGGAGCAACCCCACGTTAACAGCGACGTTGATGAACGCCTGGAGCAGGATGTAGATCACGAGGCCCGTCGCGATGAGGCGGCCAAACATGTCCTTCGACAGCTCGGCCGCGCGCAAGCCGCGCCAGATCAGCACGACGAACAGCGCGAACAGCAGCATCGCTCCGAAAAAGCCGAGCTCCTCGCCGAGCACGCTGAAGACGTAGTCGGTCGTCTCCGTGCGCAAGTAATCGAGCTGCGTCTGGCTGCCCTGCGTGAGGCCTTTGCCCCAGAAGCCGCCCGATCCGATGCTGATCCGGCCCTGCAGGATGTTGAAGCCCGCGCCTTGCGGGTCGCGTTCCGGATCGAGCCAGAGCGCGACCCGCTCGCGCTGGTAGTCCGTCACGAGCCCGATGAAGAAGAAGGGCACGGCGATGGTTGCCGAGCCAATCACTGCGAAGATCTGACTCCAGCGCGCACCTGCCACGATGACCATGCCCAGCCAGATCGCCGCGAAGACGACGGCTGAGCCCAGGTCCGGCTCCGCGAACACGAGCGCGGCCGGGATCGCTGCGATCATGAGCGACGTTAGCAAGACGCGCCAGGTACGAATCGCTTCCTCCCGGTCCGAGAAGTACTTGGCCAGCGCGACGATGACGACGAGCTTCGCTATCTCCGACGGCTGGATCGGCGTGCCGCCTACCTCGATCCAGCGGCGCGACCCGTAAGTCGCGTCGCCGAACAGCAGAACGAACGCTAAGGCCGCGACCGACGCGATGTAGAGCCCTACGCTCAGCACGCCGAGCATCCGGTAGTCGGCGCGCGCGAAGGCCAGCGCGAGCACGAGACCGATCGCGGCGAACGTCCCTTGCCGCACGACCGGGTGCGAGAAGTCGGACGCCTTCGGCTCGCCCCAATGGCTGAGGCTGCCGCTGTAGATCAGCATCGTGCCCAACGCCACGAGCGCCAGCGCCGCAATGAGCAGCAGGGGATCGAAATCGCGCAAGCGAACGATGCGCGCGTTCACGGTGTCCCCTCTGTCTGCGCCAGCCGCTGCCGGTCGAAATAGTAGTCGAAGATCTGCTTGGCGATCGGGCCCGCGTTGGTCGCGCCGATCCCCTTCTCGAGGAACACCGTAACCGCGATCTCCGGGTTTTCGAACGGCGCGTAGGCGGAGTACCAGCCGTGGCTGAATTGATAGGTACCGTTGGCAAGCTGCTGGCCGAACTCCGCAGTCCCCGTCTTCGCTGCGATGGTCACCTGGCTGCTTGCGCCCGTCCGCGCCGGTCCGTATACCGCCGCCTGGCGCATCGCCTCGCGCATGATGCCCAGGTTCTGGTCGGAGATACTGAGCTGGTGTTGCACCTCCGGCTCGATCGCCTTGAGTACGTTGCCGTTCTCATCGACAACTGCGTGTACGACGTGCGGCACGAGTACCTTGCCGCCGTTCGCGATGGCGGCCGTTACGCGAACGAGCTGGATCGGCGTCACCGTCAGGTAGCCCTGCCCGATACCGAAGTTGTACGTGTCGCCCAGCGTCCAGATCGCGTCCGACGCGACGGGCGAGTCCTTATACGTCTCTGCCTTCCAGTCCGGGTCCGGTACGTTGCCCGAAGCCTCGCCCGGAAGATCGATGCCCGTCGGCGCGCCGAGCCCGTACTCGCGGGAATAGCTTGCGAGCCGCTCCGCACCGAGACCGCGGAACACCTCGACGCCGTCCTGGTAGAAGCCGCCCGAGAGGTAGTAGAAGTACACGTCGGACGACATGGCCAGTCCGCGGTAGAAGTCTAGCGTGCCCAGTGCGGCCCAGTCCTTCATAACCCACGTGACGTCCGGGTTGTACTCGTCCTGCACGCTGATCGAGCCGTAGCTCGTGATCGTCGTGTTCGTCGAAGCGATACCGTCTTGCAGCGCGGCGGTGCCGGTGATCTGCTTGAACGTGCTTCCGGGCGGGTGCACCTCCGCGACCGCATGGTTCACCATCGGCTTCGCGGGGTCGTTTAGCAGAGCCGGCAGGGCCTCCTGGTTCACCGGATCGGTCAGGTCGTTGTTGTCGTACGACGGCAGCGACACGATCGAGAGCACCTCGCCCGTATTGACGTCCATCACAACGGCGGCGGCGTTTTGCGATGGCCCCATGCCGTTCTGCAGGATCTCCGCGATCTTGCGCTGTAAGTCAGCGTCGACCGCTAGCGCCAGGTTGCCCGCCGGGCGCGGGTCGACGTGAGCGATCTCACGCTCCTCCTGACCCGCCGCGTCGACCTCGATCTTGCGGTAGCCTGCCGAGCCGCGCAGCGCCGCCTCGTACGTATACTCCGTCCCCGCCTTCCCCAGGCGGTCGTTGATGCCGTAGCCCTCGCTGCGCAGCTCGGCGTACTCCTCCTCATCAATGCGTCCGACGAAGCCCAGGATGTGCGACATCGTGATGCCGGGAAGGTACTGCCGCACGGACTCGACGAGCACGTGTACGCCGGGGAGGTTGCCCTGACGCTCGCGCAACTGGAACGCCTCCGTTTCATTGAGGTTGTCCTTGATGATCAGCGGCGTGAACGGGTCGTTGCTGTCGCGCGCTCGCATGATGTCGTCGCCGATTTCCTGCGGCGGCACGCCAGTAACACCGGCAAGCTCTGCCACGGTCGTTAAGAACTTCTCCTCCTGCACGTCAGCGGGCACGACGGCCGCCGACAGGATCGGCTCGTTCTCGACGAGCTGCTCGCCGTTGCGGTCGTAGATCAGCCCACGCGCAGGAAGGACGGGAATGGTGCGAAAGCGGTTCGACTGCGCCTGCGCTTCGTACTGCGCGTGCTCCATGATCTGGATGCGCGCGAGCTGCAGCAGCAGCACCCCGAAGAGCAGCACAACAAGTCCTTTGAGAAAGAGGAAGCGGTGGCTGGAGGTCTCGCGCAGCTTCGGCGCCTGCGTGCGCGAGCGCCAACGACGATTTCGGTCAGAAGGAAGCCGCATGTTCCCTACGCTTTGAAACGCGTCCTTGCTGTCGCGTTAGAACGACGGCTGGCGCTGAAGATCCACGCTTGCGAGCCGGACGGCTCCGTACACCGGGATGAGCAAGAGTATGTTCACGATGGCAGCCGGTACCAGGATATCCAGAACGCTGCCGGGCAAGCCTGTGCGATCGCCCGTTAACGCCAAGGTTAGCAGAATGCTGCCCTCGTATACTAGGGTTGCGATCACGACGAGCAAGAACGCCGGTATCAAATGTGACGCCACGAGCTCCAGCTCCCGTAGTTCTGTCAACAAGATCAGCGGCGCCAGCGCCAGCATCGCTAACCCCAGCGGCTCGCTATCGAGTATGCCCAGCAGGAACCCGGCGACCGGAATGAGCAGGAACGCCTCGCGCTGGCCGCGCACGGCGATCCACGCGACGAGAAGCACGATGACTATGTTTGGCTGAACGCCGAAGAGCGAGAACTGCGGCAACACCGAGACCTGGGCCAGGCTCGCCACGATGACCAGGACCAGTCCGATTGCAAGGCTCACGGCTGCCCGGGGTCCGCCGGCAAGAAGCTGTCAAGTACAAGCACAGACTCGAGATGCTCCAGATCCGCGAGCGGTTTGACGTGGACCGACTGGAACAGCTCCTGCGCGGCGTTGCTCACCTCCACCACGCGGCCGATGACCTCGCCTGGGGGGTGCCGCCCACCGATGCCGGACGTCATGACGAGGTCCCCCTCCTTCACGTCCCCGGTGTCCTCTACAAACTCCATCGTTAGCGTGCCGTCCGGCGAGCCGGCCACCACGCCCTGCACGCGCGACGATTGGATAATTGCGCTCACCCCTGCCGTCGGATCGGTCACCAGCGTGACCCACGCGACATCGTCGAGCGCGCGCGTGACCGAGCCGACGAGGCTGCCCTGTCGCGTGATCACGACCATGCCTTCCTTCACGCCGTCCTGCGTCCCGCGGTCGATCGCGACGACGCGCCGCTCGTTGTTCGTGTCGGTCGCGAACACGTTCGCGCCTACGAAGGTGTCGTTTGGCTTCGCCTCGCGGATGCTGTTGAGCTGCTCAAGCTCCGTCAGCTCCGTATCGGCACCCTGAAGCTGCGCCACCTGCACGCGCAGGCGCTCGTTTTCTTCCCGCAGCGATTGATTATCGTCCGAAAGACGGTTGACGTCTGTGAGGTTGTTGAAGAAGTCGGCGACCGGCCGCGTGACGTCGCCCAGGCCGGTCTCGATCGGGCTTGCGATGGTCAGCGCCGCGTTCTCAAGCGGATCGAACATCGCAAAGCGGCTGCCCAGCATGAACAGCAGGCTGGCGCAAACAACGACAACAAACCAGGTGCGGGTGCGGACGCGGATCATGTTCCACTCCTTCGGAACTGGGAGCGCACCCGACGCGACGCGCCGGAATCGAGCGGGCTGGGGAGCCAGCGCTTATTTTATCGAGGCGGCTTTCGCGTTGCTAGGGCAGCTTGCACTTTTGCCAGCATTTGCGCCTCTTCCAACATCTCGCCGGTGCCGTGCACCACGCTCGTAAGCGGGTCTTCCGCTACGTACACCGGAAACTTCGTCTCTTGCGCCAGCCGCCGGTCCAGACCGCGCAGCAGCGCGCCTCCTCCGGCGAGGGCGATGCCGCGGTACATCAGGTCGGCTACCAGCTCCGGCGGCGTGATCTCGATTGTCGAACGCACGGCCTCCACGATCGCGCCGATCGAACCGGACAGCGCGTCGCGCAACTCCACCGTGCTCACCTCTACGGACTTCGGCAGCCCTGTCGCCAGGTCGCGTCCGCGGATCTCCACCGTCTCCTCTTCGTCGAGCGGAAACGCGGAGCCCGCCTGCACTTTGATCTCTTCAGCCATGCGCTCACCGATGAGCATGTTATGCACCTGGCGCGCGTAGGCGATGATGTCCTGGTCCATTTCGTCGCCTGCGACGCGGATCGACGTGCTGACGACGATGCCACCCAACGCGATCACCGCCACCTCCGTTGTGCCGCCGCCGATGTCGACGATCATGCAACCGTGCGGCTCCATCACGGGCAGCCCTGCGCCGATCGCAGCGGCCATCGGCTCCTCGACGAGGTAGGCTTCGCGCGCGCCGGCGCTTAACGCCGCATCGTGCACGGCGCGCTTCTCGACTTCGGTGACGCCGCTTGGGATGCCGATGATGACGCGCGGGCGCGGGAAGCCGAGGCCAAAGCGTTGATGCACGGAGCGGATGAAGTAGTGCAGCATGCGCTCCGTCACCTCGAAATCGGAGATCACGCCGTCCTTCAGGGGCCGGATCGCCACGATATTGGCAGGCGTGCGGCCCACCATTCGCTTCGCCTCCGCCCCGATGGCCAGGATCTTCTTCGAGATCTTATCGATGGCGACGACCGAGGGCTCATCGATGACGACGCCCCGCCCGCGTACTAACACGAGCGTGTTGGCCGTTCCGAGGTCGATGCCGAGATCGTGGGAGAACATCCCGAACAGGGAGTTCAAGGGGTTGAACGACAAGGCGTTTCCTTACGCTACATCGGCGCCACCGATGAAATGGTCTGCGAGTGAACAGATTATACCGGCGCGTCGTAGATTGCAAGAGGCGCGCGGTCTTTTGGCTAAGGGAAGACTTAGGACCTTTTCGAAGCGTTGCGGTCGAGTCCGCCGTGGCGCTTGAGCAGCGCCAGGAACCCGCGTTCGTCGAGGACTTTCGTGCCGTACTTCTGCGCCTTCTCTAACTTCGAGCCCGGGTTCTCGGCCGCGATCAGGTAGTCCGTCGACTTCGTCACGCTCGATGCCGCGTTGCCGCCCAGCGCCCGCACGCGCGCCTCCGCCTCGCCCCGGCTGAAGCCCGAGAGCGTTCCGGTGATCACGAACGTCTGGCCCGCCAGCGGCCCTTCGCGCGCAGCGGGCGCCTCGGCCTTCATCTCCACACCGCCCTTGCGCAGCCGCTCGATTAGCTTGCGATGCGCCTTGTCCTGGAAGTAGTCGTGGACGCTCTGGGCCACGATCGGCCCGATGCCCGGCACCTGCTCGATCTCCTCCACGCTCGCGTCCATCAGCGCGTCGATGCTGCCGAACTGCTGCGCTAGCAGTGCCGCGTTTTCGCTGCCGGCGTGCCGGATGCCCAGCGCGAACAGCACGCGCGCAAGCGGGCGCTTCCGGCTCGCGTCGATGGCGTCGATGAGGTTCTGGGCGCTCTTCTCGCCCATCCGCTCGAGCTCAACGAGTTGGTCCTTCTTCAACATGTAAAGGTCCGCTGCATCCTTCACCAAAACCTTGTCCAGAAGCGTCTTGCAGAGTTGCTCGCCCAGGCCGTCGATGTCCATCGCCCCGCGCGAAACGAAGTGCTCCAGGCCGCGGAACGCCTGCGCCGGACAGCCCGGGTTCGGGCAGTAGCGCATCACCTCGCCCTCCGGCCGCACGAGGGGCGCGCCGCAGGCAGGACACTTCTCCGGCGGCTTCCAGCGCCGCGCGTTCTTCGGACGTTTCGAGAGCACCGGCCCGACGACCTGCGGGATCACGTCGCCCGCGCGCTGCACGATCACGGTGTCGCCGGGCCGCACGTCCTTGCGTTTGATGTCCTCTTCGTTGTGCAGCGTCGCGAGCTTGACCATCGCGCCGCCGATGTTCACCGGCTCAAGCACGGCGTATGGGTTGATGCTGCCCGTCCTGCCAACGTTGACCTCGATCTTCTTGAGGACTGTCGTGCGCTGCGTCGGCGGGAACTTGTACGCGAGCGCCCAGCGCGGCTCCCGCCCGGCGACGCCGAGTACGTCGTGCAGGCGCACGCCGTCGACTTTGATTACGATCCCGTCGATCTCGTAATCGAGCTTGTCGCGTTTGTCGACCCACGCCTCGCAGAAGCGCACGACGTCATCGATGTCTTCAAAGCGTTTGATCTCCGGATTGACGCGAAAGCCCAGCTCCTTTAGCCAGGACAGCGTCTCGTAGTGCGTCGTTGGCAGCTTGCCGCCGCCTTCCGCCCAGCCGAGCATGTAGACAAAGCAATCGAGCGGCCGGCTCGCTGTGATGCGCGGGTCGAGCTGGCGCACCGAGCCGGCGGCGGAGTTGCGTGGGTTGGCAAAGAGCGGCTCGCCGCGCGCTGCCCGCTCCTCGTTGAGCTTCTCGAAACCGGCCTTGCGCATGTAGACCTCGCCGCGCACCTCGAAGCGGCGCGGCAACCCCTTCGCGCTGAGCCGCAGCGGCAGCGACTTGATCGTGCGCAGGTTTGGCGTGATGTTCTCGCCGCGACGTCCGTCGCCGCGCGTCGAGCCGACCGTGAAGCGCCCGTTCGCGTACTCGAGCGCGACAGCGAGGCCGTCGATCTTCGGTTCGCAGACCATCGCGAACTCCGTCTCGGCGAGGTTCGTCGCGCGTTTGTACCACGCGCGGACCTCTTCCTCGCTGAAGGCGTTACCCAGGCTGAGCAGCGGCCGCGGGTGCTCGACGATGCCGAACGCGGCGACGGGTTCGCCGCTGACGCGTTGCGTCGGCGAGTCGGGCGTGATCAGCTGCGGGTACTTCTCCTCCAGCTCGCGCAGCTCGCGCATCAGCTCGTCGTACTCCGCGTCGCTGATCTCCGGCGCGTCGAGCGTGTAGTAGCGGTAGTCGTGGGAGGCGATCTGGGATCGCAGCTCCTCCACGCGGAGCTTGTCGACCTGGATCTCCTTCTCGACGTTGGTTGTCATCGCACGCTCCGTACAGGGTGGTACGGAGTGAGTATATCGAGGAACGTGTTGCTGTAGAGGCGCGAGATTAGCTGTCGCGCGCCCGCCAGAAGCGCCGCGACGGACGGTGGTTGGGCGTCTGGAAGTCCAGCCAGACCGTCGTCCCGGCCTCCTCGATGTCGTACTCCAGCAGTTGCTCCGCGGGCCGGATGCGCGTGATCCCGACGGCCGCCTCGATGACCTTCGCGCGCGTCCCGGGGTCGCTGACGAGCTTCGCCACGCCGCGGATCCAGAACTCCTCCTCCTCTTTGCCGGGCAGCAGGTGCAAGACGTACCGGCCGTCGCGCAAGAGGTCGCGCAGCTTCGGCGAGTGCGGCGACGTAGCGACGAAGACCCGGCCTTCGGCGATCACGGGGCAGACGGGGTTTACGCGCGGCGAGCCGTCGTTGCGCGTCGTGCCGAGATAAGCAAGGCCGAACTTGCGGTACTGGCGCAAGCCGAGCTCCGCCATCTCCGGCTCGGCTGCTGCGAACTCATCCCAGGTCGCCATTACGCCGCATTCCACACGCGATGCGTCGCCTGCGGCATCTCGTCGAGCGTCGGTATCCACCGCCCACCGCGTTCCACCATCTTGTGGTTCCACACCGTCGTCAGCGCCGTCTCGATGTCCAGCTCGAACAGCCACGCGTCGTCTTCGATCGATGGGCGGTTGCGCGCGTGTTCCGCCTCGTTCACCAGCGCGCGCAACGTCGCATCGCGCACGAGCGTCGCGCGGCCCGTCACGTTGATCTCGAACTCGTCGTAGTCCGGGCCGAGCATGGGCGGCAGGCCGTGCAACGAGTAGCGGCCGTCGCGCAGCAGATCGTAGCGCCGCGGCGCGCTCGATTGGATCGCGACGAACAAACGTCCCTCCGCGAACATCGGCGAGAGCGGATGCAGGCGCGGCGCTCCGTCCCGGCGCACGGTTGCCAGGTAGGCGACGGGAATATTGAGCAGCTCACGGCCGCGCCGGGCCATCTCAGGTTCTGCGTTCGCGAAGTCGCTCCACGTAGCCATCTAGACCTCCGTCTCCACCGGCACGAGCCGGCGCTCTTCGCCCTCGTAGTAGAGCATGACGCGGCCCGCGAGCGCGTCGTCGCGGATCAGCTCCACTGCGGCGATCGCGCGTCCGATGCCCGATCCTGCGCCGGTGACGATCGCGACCTTATCGATCAAGTGCATCGGAGGCGTTGCTTGCGAAGATGCGCGTCGTCGCGGTCGCCGTGGCGACGAGATCGCCGCCCTCGGTCGAGAGCGTGCCTTCCAGAAACGCGATGCTCTTGCCCTTGTGCACGACGCGTCCCTCGCCGACAAGCGCGCCCGGCGAAGCGGGCCGCACGAAGCTCACCTTCAGCTCGAGCGTGGGCGCGAACTGGCCGTTATCGAGCAGCGTGAACAGCGCGGGGCCCATCGTATCGTCCAGCATCGCCGCGAGGAAGCCGCCCTGGATGTTGCCCATCCCGTTGCAGAACGTTTCGCGCGCGGTGAACCGCACGCGCACATACCCCGGCTCGAGCGAGAGCGCTTCCCAGCCGAGCAGCTCCGCCGCCGCCGGCGCCTCGCCCTTGCCCTGCGCCGCGTCCAGCAGCAGATCGAGTCCTGTCATCGTAGCCGTCATCTGGTTACTCCTTGTCGAACGTCCAGCGCGTCGCCGTTTTCGCAAACTGGCTCGAGTGCTCGATGAAGCCGAAGACCACGCGCGGACGCACGCGAAAGATGCCCTCGGCGACGTCGCTCATGTCCCAGTCGTACTTCTCTTTGTAGGCAGCCTTGAACCTTGCGAGCAGCTCGCCGTCCTTGGTTTCCTCTGCCATGCCCTCGACGCTGACCGCCTCGTCCGCGCGCTCTGTGCAGACCACGCACGACGGGTTTGACGCAAGATTGCGCGCCTTGCGCGATCCAGTCGCCGTGCTGAAGACGAACGTATCGTCCAGCCAGACGCCCCAGACCGCCGCGGCGTGCGGCCGGCCGCCGGGGTGCGTTGTCACGATCCAGTAGTTGTGCGTCCTCTTGAGCCGCGCGCGCGCCCAGCTCCAGGGCAGTTGTCCCGCGCTCTCCTCGAGCCCGTAGTCGGGCATGTGCGGCTTGCTGCCCCGAGGTTCTGTCATTACGGCTTGAATTCGATGAGCTGGCAGTAGTTGCCGTCCGGGTCGATGAACGTCGAGATGACGCCGCCCCATTCTTCCTTCCCGGCCGTGCGGATGAACTTCACGCCCTGATCCTCGATGCGCGTCTGCTCCGCCGCCACGTCGTCGACGAAGAAGTCGATGAGGGCGCGCTGCGGCTCCTTTGCTACGCCTTTCGTTTCGCTGTGTCCGTCGATCGTGAAGGAGGCGCCGCCCGCGTCGAAGGCGCCTTCTCCCATCTCGGGACGCGGCTCCAGGCCCACGACGTCCTTGTAGAACGACACGAGCTGTTCCGGCTTCTCGCTGGTAACGGTGAGGACGAACGAATTGACCTTCATCTTTCTACCTCCTGATCTGAATCGTGGAAGGCCATCATACGAGACCCCCGTGACAGCAGGATGTCAGTAGCGAAACCCGAGAACCCTGGAACCTTTGAACCTTAGAACCAGCAGGTCGGCGGGAAGGATTGGCGTTGAACGGCAAGGTTCCAAAGTTCTCTGGTTCTATGGTTGGGCGGTGTGTGGGGCGGGAGTGGTCCGCTTACTCCTCGATATACGCCCGCGCCAGACCCTCCGCCTCGCGCCGGACCTGCCGGACCACCTCCACCGGCTCGAGGACGCGCGCGGCCACGCCCCAGCCCAGGATCCAGGGCAGGAGCTGGCGCAGGTTCCACGAGTGGAACACAAAGATCGAGCCGCCCTCCGCGGGCTCCTCACGCTGGAAGCCGAACGAAACGTTCTCGCGCGCCCACGGCACCGTCGACGCCTCAATCCATACGCGCACATCCTCGGATGGACGGCGCTCCATGTCGGGTTCATCGTGCGTGACGTGCTCCACACGCTCGAACGTTTCCGGACGCAGCTCGGCATGGCGAATGCGTCCCGCGCGGAAGTCGCGCATCGCATCGCGAAGCCGGCAGTACGCGACGAGATGCCAGTCGTTGCCGTAGAACACCAGGAAGTAGGGCTCCACTTCGCGCTCGGTCACCTCATCCGCGCTGAACGAGTGGTAGCGCAGCGAAAGCACGCGGTCGTGCATGACGCCCTGCTGCAGGAGCGGCAGCCACGGCGAGGCGGCGCCGTCGCGCTGCGATACGCTGATCCGCCGTCGTAGCCTGTCCACCTCGCGACGGGTCTCCTGCTGCAACGCCGCCTCGACTTTCGCCGCCGCGGCGCGAACGGCGTCGCGCTGCTCCGGCGTGCCGAGCCGCTGCGCCAGGTCCGCTCCGAGCAGGAGCTGGACCGCCTCTTCCGCCGTAAACGCGATCGGCGGGAGGTGATAGCCCGGCACCATGCGATAGCCCTCGCCGGGCATCGCGGCGACGGGCACACCGGCCTGGCAGAGCGCGTCGATGTCGCGATAGATGGTGCGGACGGAGCAGCCGCACTCCTCCGCCAGGTCCGAAGCGCGCGCCGGCCGCTCCTCGCGCAGACGCATCAGGATCAGCAGCCGCCGGTCCATCTGCTTCATGAGGCCTTATTATACGGAAGCCTGCTCGGTGCGGTGCTATACTGGGCTCGCTCTAGTGGAAGGGGGCGACCATGAAGCTGAGAGCCCGCGTCAAGTACGCCGTCCTTGAACGCGCCGTCCAGCCCGTCGCGCTGCGCGCCCTGACGGGCATCGAGCGGCTACGCTCCGGCGTCGACTACAATCCGCTCGACAAGCGCTACCGGACAGACCCGTATCCCCTCTACCGCCGGCTCCGCGAACGCGATCCGTTCCATCGCAGCGGGCTGATCAACGGCTGGGTGCTGACGCGCTATGCAGATGTGATCGAGGTGCTGCGCGACCCGCGCTTCCTCGCCGACGACACCAAGCTGCCGTTCGCGCAGAAGCAGCGAAGGCAGATGATCAGCGACGAGATCATCCGCGAAGACGAAGCCAGCAGCATTTCGATGCTGCGGAACGACCCGCCCGACCACACGCGACTGCGCGCCCTCGTTAGCAAGGCCTTCACGCCCCGCACCGTCGAGGCGCTCCGCCCGCGCATCGAGGCGATCGTGCAGGAAGCGCTCGATGAGGTCGCCGGCCAGGGCGGCATGGACGTTGTCCAGACGCTCGCCTATCCGCTGCCCGTCATCGTCATTGCGGAGATGCTCGGCGTGCCGGGGTCGGACCGCGAGCAGTTCAAGCACTGGTCCGATGAGTCCGTGCGCGGGCTCGGTGTGATTTCCCTTGCAGAAGTGGAGCGGGCGCAGGAGGCATTCCGCGAGCTCCGCGCGTATTTCGAGCGCATCGCTGAGGAGCGGCGCCGCGAGCCGCGCGAGGACTTGCTCAGCGCGCTGCTCGCCGCGGAGCAGGAGGGCGACAAGCTCACCAGCGACGAGGTCTTCTCGATTGTGGTCCTGCTCCTCGTCGCTGGCAACGAGACCACGACGAACCTGATCGCGAACGGCCTCTATGCGCTGCTGCAACACCCCGACCAGCTCGCGCTCCTTCGCGATGACCCCTCGCTGATGGAGGGCGCTGTCGAAGAGCTGCTGCGCTACGATTGTCCGGTGCAGGCGACCTCTCGTTTCGTGCTGGAGGACGTCGAGCTGGACGGCCACGTTGTGGCTGCAACACAGCAGGTGATCGCGCTGCTGGGCGCCGCAAACCGCGATCCGGAGCAGTTCGACGAGCCGGAGCGGCTCGACATCACGCGGCAAGACAACCGCCATGTCGCGTTCGGGCATGGCATCCACTACTGCCTCGGCGCGCCGCTCGCGCGCCTCGAGGCGCCGATCGCGTTCCAGGCGCTGCTCGAGCGCTTCCCCAACCTGCGCCTTACGGGCGAGCATCCGGAGCCGGGCGACAACCTGATCCTGCACGGTCTGAAGACGCTGCCGGTCGCGTTCTAGAAGAGCTCCGCGCATGGTGGTGTGCGTCACATAGGCTATACGTCGCCATGCTACAATGCTCTCATAATGGCTACGAAACGTGTCATCGTCCTCGATTATGGAGCGGGCAATCTGCGAAGCGTCGCCCGCGCGGTCGAGCACGCCGGCTTCACGCCGGACATCGCGGACGATCCCCGCGCCCTCGATGACGCGGATGCTGTCGTCATGCCCGGCGTGGGCGCCGCGGCCGACACGATGCGCAACCTCGATGAGCACGGCTTCGTAGAGCCGCTCCGCCAGTACATTAAGGACGGCCGGCCGTTCCTGGGTGTCTGCATGGGACTCCAGGCGCTCCTCACCGTAAGCGAGGAGGGCGGCAGCCACGACTGCCTCGGCATCGTGCCGGGGCGCGTGCGCAAGCTGGACGGGTCGAGGGGGCTGAAGGTGCCCCACATGGGCTGGAACGCAGTCGTCCAGCAGCGCGAGCACCCTGTGTTCGCCGGCATTCGTGACGGGAGCTATTTCTACTTCGTCCACAGTTACTACCCGGACCCGGAGGACGAATCGGTCGTGCTGGGGCGCACGGACTACGGCGTGACGTTCGCATCCGCGATCGCGAAGGATAACATCGTCGCCACGCAGTTTCACCCAGAGAAGAGCGGGCCGGCAGGGCTCCAGCTCTACCGCAACTTCTTGACGAGCTGCTGCTAATGCCACGTGATGATGACTTCGATCATCCCTTCTTTCGTGTTCGCTTCGGCGGCTCTCGCATGCTCTTCGGCGGAGACGAGGAGGACGTGATCGATATGGACGCAAGCGACGAAGACCGCTACGAGTACCGCGACGTGCGCCGACGCGTGCGACGCCGCCTGCGCTTCGTGCGGCATCTCGTCATGTTCCTCGCGCTGAACGGCCTCTTCCTTCTGCTCGATGCGATGACGGGCGGCAGCGGGCCGGCGAACCTCTCCTGGTCGCTCTGGGTGGCGCTCATCTGGGGCGTCTTCATCGGCTGGGAGTTCATTAGCCATTTCGTCGCGCCATCGCTCTGGGGGCGCGAGGCCGAAGAGCGCATGGTCCAGCGCGAGCTGCGACGCCGTCGCGGCACGTAACACGACACCACGTATGGAAGTCATTCCGGCCGTCGACCTGCGCGGCGGACGCTGCGTCCGTCTCGTTCAGGGTGACTACGATCGCGAGACGGTCTTCTCCGACGACCCCGTCGCCGTCGCGCGCCGCTGGGCGGATCTGGGCGCCCCGCGACTGCACGTCGCCGACCTCGACGGCGCGCGTGAGGGCACGCCGCTTAACGAAGACGCCACGCGTGCGATCCTGCACGCCGTGCGCATCCCGGTGCAGGTCTCAGGCGGCGTCCGCACACTCGAGGCCGTCGACCGCTGGATCGCAGCGGGCGCACAACGCGTCGTGCTCGGCACGGCCGTCGTAGCCGGCCCGAGCATCGCGGAGGAAGCCGTGCGTCGCTACGGCGGCCGCATCGTCGTCTCGATCGACGCGAAGGACGGTCTCGTCGCTACCGACGGTTGGAAGAAGGTAAGCGACGTGCGCGCCGACGACCTGCTTGTGCGGCTCGCGGCGCTCGGTGTGCAGCGCTTCGTCTACACCGACATCGGCCGCGACGGCACGCTCACTTCACCGAACTACGAGGCGCTCGTGGCCCTCATGCGCCGGCTGCCCGTCGCGCTCATCGCGGCCGGCGGCGTGGCGGAGGTCGCGCACCTCGTCCGCCTGGGCGAGATCGGTGTCGAAGGCGTCATCGTCGGCCGCTCGCTCTACGACGGCCGCGTCGACCTGCCGATGGCCATGGCCGCCACGGCGCGGCTGTGAGCCCGAAGCTTCCTCGCATAAGCGCCGAGCGTATCGCGCGCGCCTTGCGGCGGGCCGGATGGTTCGAGCATCATAGAAGAGGATCGCATCTCTATCTGCGGCATCCTGATCGTCCCGGGCAGGTCACGGTACCGATGCATCGAAGGCGAGACGTGCTCCCAAAGACGCTGGCCAGCATTTTGGATCAGGCCGGCCTGTCCAACGAAGAATTTCAGGAGTTGTTGTGATGCGCTACACGGTTGTCCTTGAGCCCGATGATGAGGGGCGCGGCTTCACGGTGCGCGTCCCCGCGCTTCCAGGCTGTGTAACGGAAGGACGAACGCGCGAGGAAGCGTTGGCGAATGCGCGCGAAGCCATACTCGGCTATATCGAAGGTCTAGAGAAGGCTGGCGAGCCGGTGCCGGAGGAGACAGCCCCCGTCGAGCTTGCCACCGTGGCGGTCTAGTGCTCACCAAGCGCATCATCCCCTGCTTCGATGTCGCGAACGGCCGCGTTGTCAAAGGCATCTCGTTCGTCGAGCTGCGCGACGCCGGCGACCCGGTCGAGCTGGCCCGCGTCTACGAAGAGCAGGGCGCGGACGAGCTGGTCTTTCTCGATATCACGGCGTCGTCGGACGACCGCCAGACGGTGTACGACATGGTCGCGCACGTCGCGGACCAGGTGTTCATTCCGTTCACGGTTGGTGGTGGCGTGCGCAGTCCGGACGACGTACGTCTGCTGCTCGAGTTGGGCGCCGATAAGGTCTCGCTCAACACCTCCGCCGTCGCCGAGCCGGAGGTGGTTGCGCGCTGCGCCGATCGCTTCGGCAGCCAGAACATCGTCGTCGCGATCGACGCGAAGGGCGTCGCGGAAGGGAAGTGGGAGGTCTACACGCACGGCGGCCGCCGCCCCACCGGCCTCGACGCGGTCGAGTGGGCGCAGCGCATCGTCGAGCTGGGCGCCGGCGAGCTCCTCCTCACGTCGATGGACACCGACGGCCACCTCACCGGCTACGACTTGCCCCTCACGCTCGCGATCTCCGAGGCGGTGCCGGTGCCGGTCATCGCGTCGGGCGGCGCAGGCGGCCCCGAGCACATGGTCGACGCCGTCATCGAGGGCAAGGCGGACGCCGTGCTCGCCGCGAGCATCTTCCACTTCGGCACGTACAGCATTCGCGAGGTGAAGGAGTACATGGCCTCGCGCGGCATTCCGATGCGACTCGAAGGAGCAGACCTTGGCTAACGACTACAAGCTCGATTTCGCGAAGAGCGGCGGCGTGATCCCGGCGGTCATTCAGGACGCCGACACCGGAGAAGTGCTGACGCTCTTCTATATGGACGAGGAGGCGCTACAGAAGACGCGCGAGACGAAGGAAGTCTGGCGCTTCAGTCGCGCCGAGCAGCGCCTCATGCGCAAGGGCGATACGTCGGGCAACGTCCTCCACGTCGAGAGCATCGCCTCGGACTGCGATAACGATGCGCTCGTCGTGCGCGTACACCCGGTCGGGCCCGCCTGCCACACCGGCGCGCGCACCTGCTTCCACAACCCGATCGAACTGGGTTAGGTCGGGTCTTTAGACCCCGACAAGGCGCTCACTTTAGAAAGCTGCTGTCCGGTGCTGCACGTCCTGCCACGCCTCGCAGTCGATCTTCGTCGCACCTTTGGAGAACAGCTGAACTGGATGGTATATTGGCAGTAGCATTTGCAAAAGGGGGACGCCCGCGATGCCGGAAATAGAGCTATCCGCCGGCGTAATTGAGTACCAGGACACCGGCGGCGGCGGCCCCGTGGTTGTCCTGCTACACGGATTGCTGATGGACGGCTCGCAGTGGCGGCACGTCGTCGCCGACCTGCGTTCGGACTATCGGTGCATCTTGCCGACATTGCCGCTGGGCGGACATCGCCGCCCGATGCGTCCGGACGCGGACCTCTCCCTCCGGGGGCAGGTCAGGCTGATCGCTGAATTTCTCGAGCGACTCGACCTGCATGGCGTGACTCTCGTGTTCAACGACTGGTGTGGCGCACAGTTACTCATTGCGGAGGGCCTCGATGGGCGGGTCGGCCAGCTCGTGCTTGTCTCGTGCGAGGCGTTCGACAACTATCCACCGGGCCTTCCCGGCCATATGATTTGGCTTGTGGCGCAAGTGCCCGGCGGGATCTACGCCGCGCTGCAGCCGTTGCGTTTTCACCCGCTCCGGCGCTTGCCCGTCACCTTCGGCTGGATGTCAAAGCGACCGGTCCCGAATGAGATCATGGACGCCTGGCTGCGCCCAGCGCTGACGCAGCCGGCGATCCGGCGCGATCTACGCAAGTACGCGCGGGGCGCGCGGCGAGCCAAGCGGGAACTGATCGCTGCGAGCGAGCACCTATCTACATTCGACCGGCCCGTGCTTGTCGTCTGGGCATCTGAAGACCGCGTCATGCCGCCGGAGCACGGAAGGCGACTGGCTGAGCTGTTCCCGCATAGTCAGCTCGTAGAGATCTCCGACAGCTACACGCTTATCCCCGAAGACCAGCCGGAGGCGCTAGCCGCGCACCTACGCGAATTCCTGGCGAAGGAACTCGTCGCGACTGCCTAACTGACTTCGGCCTGAACGGAGAAGCCTTCCTACGGTCCGAACGCCTTCTCCGCACGGCGCGCCTGCGGGTCCACGATCGCCACGTCCGGAAAGCGTATGCTGCGCCACAGCTCGTACGACGCGTCCGCGTCGAGATCGAGTAGGTCGCTGACGTAGAGCGTCAGCGCGAGGCCGTGCGATACGACAGCCGCGTCCTCGCCAATCGTAACGATCGCGTCGATGCACGATCGCACGCGCCCAAGCGCAGCGTCGCGCGGCTCCCAGCCCTCGACCGGCTCGCCAGCCAGGTAGCGCCGCACGAGGTCTTCGTACACAGCGTTCGTCCACGGCCGCTCGACTTCGCCCAGCGCGCGTTCGATGCGGATCGCCAGCTCATGCGGCGCCGCGATACGCTGCGCCGTCGCGATGGCCTTCACCTCCGCGCTGCTGTAGACGAGCGCGATCGACGGCCAGTACGGCTCCCGTGCCAGCGCTTCGGCGGCGGCGCGTCCTTCCGGCGAGAGGTGCCAGTGCCGCGATGACGTTTCGGGCCGGACGACAACCGCGGCGTGTCGTACGAGGTAGAGCCGCACGTTACGCCTCGATCAGATCGAAAATGTCGAGCAGCGATGCGACGACGGGGCAGTCGAGCGCAGGCGCCTTGCCCTCGCGGTCGATCAGCACGGCGCGAATACCGACGGCGCGCGCGCCCAGCACGTCGGAGACGTACGAGTCGCCGACGTAGATGACCTCCGAGGGCTTGAGATCGGCGCGCGCGAGCGCGAAGCGAAAGATGTCGGGATGCGGCTTCGCCACGCCGACCGTCGCTGAGGCGACGACGAAGTCGAGGTGGCGCGTCACCTCGTGCGCGTGCAGGATCGGCACAAGATCCGTCCCCCAGTCCGATACGACGCCCTGTACCAGCCCGAGTTCGTGCGCGCGCGTCAGCGCCTCGAGCGTCTCCGGAAAGGGCACCCACTGCGCCGGGTCCCGGTACCAGTCCAAGACCGCGTTGCCCGCCGACAGCAGTTGCTCGCGCGGCAGGTCGACGCCCGCATCGATGAGCGCCGACGCGTAGTACTCCGACCAGAAGTTGCGCGCGCGCTCGTCCGAGTCGTACGTGCCGATCTTCGCGTAGTACGATTGCCCGACGTTCGGCATGGCGCGTTTCGTCGCCAGCTCAATGCCGAGCTGGTGCGAAAGGAACGTCCAGATGTCGGACGCCTGAGGTCTCGGCTCCACCAGCGTATGGCCGGCGTCGTAGAGGATCGCGCGAACGTTGGTCATGAGGCGTGACGTCATGATAGCCGATCGCCTCGCCGGTCCGACCCAGCCGTGAATGGCAGAGACATGCGATTGAATTGACCCCCCGTGTGCGTATCGATACGCTCAAGCGAATCCACACGGGAGCGTGCCGGAGACGATGGCAGATTCATCTCGGTCGTTGAGCCAGCCGGCTGCCGTTCCCGCCGCCGCGCCGCGCGCGCGAACGGCCAGCGCGATGAACCCGGCCCTCCAGCGCGCGCTCGCCGTCGCGGCGATAGCCGGTGCGGGCGCATGGATCGGCTACTACCTGATCACGCCGCTCCCGTACATCTCGGTCGAGACGTTCCGCGCGACGGTGGCCCTGCATCTCGTCACAGGCATCGTTATCATCCCGTATCTTGTCGCGCTCGTTATCGGACGGCGGCTGCCGGGCGGCACACCGCTCGATGTGCCGGTCCTGGCGCTGCTCGGCGTCTATCTCCTCGCGACCGCGAACTCGCTCGACTGGCGGCTCAGCCTCGAGGTGTCGATGACCGCGCTCATGGCGATCGCGGTCTTCTACGTGCTGTCGGACGGCGGGCTGTTCCGTCGCTGGCAGATCGAGACCGCCCTCATGCTCGCCGTGCTGGCGCTGGCGTTGCGCGCGCTCTGGGTCGTCGGCGACGACTACCTCGAGTGGCTCCGCCTCACGGACGCCGTGCGCGGCAGCATCGGCGCGGGCGATCTGGTCCCGCCGACGGTGCCCAAGGTACACGATGTCGGCGATCACGCGAACCTCCTCGGCGGCATCATGGCGATGGCGCTGCCGTTCTTCCTCGTCGCGCTCTTCCGTCCGTGGCCGCGCGTCGTTCGCGCAGCCGCAGCGATAGGCGCGCTTGCGCTCCTGCTCGCCGCGTTCTTCTCGCTCGCACGCTCGGCGTGGCTGGGCGCTGCGATCGGTACTGCGACGACAGCGCTGCTGTTCGCGGCGTTTACGCCGGCCGGTCTCGCGCTGGTCCGGCGCGTCTGGGGCGACACGCCCGCTCGCCGCGCGCTCGTCGTGTTCGTCGCGACGTCGGCAGTCGTGCTCGTCGCGGCGTTATCGTTTTTCGCCGCGCGTTCCGTCGAGTCGCGCCCGCTCTGGCTCTTCCGCCAGTCCGGAGAAGCGCGCGTCGACGCGATGGGCGCCGGCGCCGAGATGGTCCAGGACTATCCGCTGCTCGGCACGGGACCCGGCCTCTACGGCCTGCTCTACCCCGAGTACAGCGGGAAGGACCCAAACCACGCGTTCCACTCCCACAACGGCTTCCTGCAGGCCGGCGTCGACATGGGGCTCGCCGGCGGCCTTGCGATGCTCGTGCTCGCCGGCACAGCGGCGTGGATGATCGTCGATGGCCTGCGTCGCTCGGAAGGCGAGTCGAGGTTGAGCATCATCGCATGCGCCAGCGGGCTCCTCGCCTTCGGGACGTTTAGCCTGTTCGACGCGCCGAATGGCTTCAAGGGCCCGCTCGTTGCGCTCGCCGGTCTCGGCGCGGTGCTCGCGCTCAGCTACCGAGAAGGTGTCGCGCAGTCCGCGCCGCGCGGTCTCCTGCCAGGCGCCTGGGAGCGGTACGGCGGCGGCACGCAAAACGTCCTCCGCGCTGTCGTGCCCGTCGCGGCCGCCGCCCTCCTGATCGTTTGGGCCCGGTTCGACATCGCGCACTACTACTACAGCAACAGCATCGGCCCGCAACGGACGCAGCAGTGGTCGCAGGCGATCGATGCCGCCGGCCGCGCGGTCGAGCTCGACCCGAACTTCACGCCGTATCGATTGCAGCTCGGTGCGATCGAGGGCGGCGCCTACCTCGATACGCACGACGCGTCGCTCCTGCCCGGCGCGATCGCGCAGCTCCGGCGCGCGACCGAGCTGGAGCCGCGCAGCGCGATCGGTCACGCCAACCTGGCGCGCCTGCTCGCCGAGAGCAGCGACCGCCAGGGCGCGCGCACGGAAGCCGAGCTCGCGCTGAAATACGCCAACCGCGACCTCGCCGTCGTGCTGGTGGCGGGTAGCGCGCTGGAGCAGGCGAACTGGGGCGACGAGGCCGTCGAGGCCTACTCGATAGCGCTCTTTCTCGACGCCGGCCTCGCCGGCTCGACGTTCTGGCAGAGCACTCCCTTCCGGCAGGACCGCTTCCCGGATATCATCAGCCGCTCCGTGTTGGTGCTCAACCCGTGCCTGATGCTCCGCCTGCACCTGGAGGGCGTCGCGGCGATTTCCGTGAGCCGGCAGGAGGCGCTCGAGGACTGCCGCGCCAGCGCGAGCGCGTCGGGTATCGCCGCGGAGAAGACGACGCTGGCTGCGGCGCTGATCGAGGACGGCGATCTCGCAGGCGCGCGTGCGCTCCTCGACGACGTGCTCGACCGCGAGCCGGACTACGGCCCCGCGCGCACGACGCTCGGTTCGTGGTACGCGGCGCAGCGCCAGACCGGCGATGCGCGCGCGCAGTGGCTGCGCGCCGGCGAGCTGGGCGAGGTCGAAGCGCTCGTGCTGCTGGGCGATACGTTCCTGCCGGGCCAGGTGCCGCAGGAGGTGATCGATAGGCTGCGTGGTGAGCTGAACGACGCGGCCAGCCAGGTGCAGTTCCACATCACCGGCATCCTCTACTATCGCGCCAAGTTCTTCCGCGGCGCGCCTAACATCACGCTCCTGCCCGGCGACTGGACGCAGGCCGTCCCGGCGCGTTACGCGGACGCCCGCGACGCCGTAGAGCGGTGGGAAGCCGCGGAGCTAGCGGCTCGTGATCAGCTGTCATCCTGAGCCGGGCGGGGTAGAGGCACGGAGGAGGGGAGGGCGAAGGCATGCCCTCGAGCGAAGCGAAGGGACCTCCGTCCGCTTCTTGGCGGAACGCGCCTCCAGATCTCTCTCGCGCGTTCGATGACGTCCGCGTCCGGCTCAATGCCGTCGCAGGCGTGGCTGAGCAGGAGCCCCGTCATGCGCGACAGATCGATGGCGTCGCGCAGCAGCTCGTGTTCGCGCTCGAACTGGTCTGGCGGTGTGAGCGCGAGCCATAGCGACTTCGCCTCGCCCAGCGTCGCCTCGAGCGCGAGGCAGGCGTCACGCGCCGCCGCTAGCTCTTGGCCGCGTAGCGACGCGATCGTCTCGATATCGACGGCGTCCTCCCACGTTCGCTGCGCCGCTGCGAAGCGCCGCTCGGCGGCTTCTGCTGCGCGAACGTACGCGGCGATCGTTGCTGCGTCGCAGGGCGGATCGAGCACCGGCGCGTCGCCGTTCGCGCCGAGCGCCAGCACGCGCCGGTACAACGCGCGATGGCTTCGCGCCAGCGGATAGGCGTGGCTGCGCAGCGACGGATCGACATAGCTCGCGTCCAGCGGCTGCCCGGCGAAGCGCGAGAGCGCATCGACCGTGCGCGCCGGATCGGCCAGCAGCGCGTCGTAGTCGACGCAGTGCGCGTCCAGCTCGTACGCCTCGATCACCTCGAGCAGGCGTTCGAGGTGGCGTGTCCACCACGCCTCTGCGACGTCGCGCTCGATTAGCCCGACGACCATCATCACGGAGTGCAGGTATGCCTCGGGCCCGCGCAAGCAGGCGATTACCTGCGGCCGCGCATCGAGCGCGCGCATCCACGCTTCGAGCGTGAAACAGAAGCGCGGGTCTTTCCATCCGCGCGCACCCATCGCGGCGACGCGCCGCATCTCGTCCGCGTACGGCTCGGCCGCCGCGAGGAACGTCTCGCGCGAAGGCAGCTCCGGCGCGAGACGCAGGTCCGCGAGGCCGGCGTCCGCGAAGATGCGCTCGTTGATCTCGAGCGCGTGCAGGTCTTCGTAGAAGCCGCGCGCGTTGTGCTTCGACGCCGCGTCGAACGTCGTGCCCATCGAGATGCCGGACTCGTGCAGCACCGTCGCCACGGCGCTCGTCCCCGAACGCCCCGTGCCCGTCACGATGATCCAGTTCTCGCGCTCTGCCATCAGAGTGTCATTGTGGGTGACGCGAGGGCCGTCGTGTCAAGGGGTGCGAGTGGCGAGGGCGAGGGCGCCGCGTTGGCTGAGCGATTTTGTGCGCAAAAATAAAAAATCTGAGCGACTTTTGAATCTGCGATCGGCGATTTATCGGAAAAGGATCTCTGTGATCTAGCGAACACAGCCTCCGGGCCCGTTGCGATCGGTGTCGTGGTCATGAGTGGATGGTAGGGGTGGCGGCGAATAGAGCGAAGAGGGAGGTGGCACGAGGTAGAGGCTAGGGGCTAGAGGCGGATGCCTTCGTGTTGCTGTCTTGTACGGGGGGCCAGTCTCCGGAGGCGACTCTTACGAGATCCTTCGCTTCGCTCAGGATGACAGCAGGAGCTACGCGAATCTATAACGCAGAACTTCAGCGACAGCGCGATAGCCGATGCGGCGGTAGATGAAGTTGGAGGTGGAGTTGCCGAGTTCCGTGTAGAGGATGCAGCGGTGGCCTCCCGCGAGGACTTGCTTGGAGAGGGCGGCGACGCACGCTGCGGCGTAGCCCCGGCCGCGCGTTTCGGGCGGCGTGTACACGGGCCCAATGCGCGCGACGCCCTCGACCGGCGCTGACGCGCCTGCGAGGGACACGGGATCGCCGTCGTCCCAGAGCCAGAGCTGGCCAGCGGGCAATCGTTGATCGACGGCGCGTCCGGCGTCCGTGGCGGCGGCGCCCTCGCCGACCTCGGCCTGGAACGCGCGCCACCACGCGACGACGACGTCGCGGTCCGCGGCGACGGCTTGTCGAAGGTGGCCGCTCGCGGTGGGGTCGTCCTGCACGTCTCGAACCTCGTAGATGCGCTGGCCTTCGTACGGCGTCGCGGCGGACTTGTGGCGTTCCGTCCACTGTCCGGCGAAGCGCGCGGCCGTCGCCGCGTCGCCAATGACGCCCGGCAGCGCGACTCCTGCGTCCGCGACGGCGTCGACCAGAGCGACGACGGCTTCGGGCGGCATCGGCGTGATCGTGGCGTGGTAGGTAAGAGGCGATTGGAAGACGACGCCAACGGTGCGTCCGCCGTCCGTCGCGGTCCAGTAGCGGCCCGGTTCGGGATGAGCGACGCGCGTGTGCAGGAGCGTGAGGATGACGTTGTGGTGCACGGGCTCGGAGGCGAGGAAGTCGTGCGCCTCCGTGAGCACGCGGGCCGGGTCATCTGTGAACGTGACGCTGATGTGCACGGCGATATGGTAGCGCAGGCGATTGGGGCGGCGGTGAGGTTGGAGGGGTAGTAGTGGTGCGTAGTAGTGTAGGGGCGGGTTTCAAACCTGCCCCTACGTTGACGAACGGGCCTCGATCGGGCGGACGGCTCGTTTCGCCACGGCGGACTAGGAGCCGCGAGTGCCTATGGCGGCGGCAATGGAAGAATGGGTGACGCCGTGAAGAAGAGCAAGAGGTACGCGTCGATAGAGTTTACGCGACCATCGGCGTTGACGTCGGCCACGGACAGACACGCGAGGTTGGGTATCAGGCGCGCGTGGTATTGAAGGATGAGTGTTGCATCAAGGGTGTTGGCGGTGTTGTCGCAGTTTGCGTCGCCCGGCGGCAGGCAGCGGATGTCGAGTGTGCTGCCTTCAAGAGAGTAGCCTTGCCCTGAAGGATCGGCCAGCTCAGCGAATTCTTGATGGACCATGCCGTCGCCGGTGCATCGGAAGAATCCTGTCGCCATGAGCCCAACGTATGTTGATCGTTCCCCAAAGTTCATGACCGAGCATCCGAAGCGGTGTGGTTTTCCTGGCCCTTGGTTACGGTCCTCTGCAATGCATATGCCGTCCGGCCATGCCACCGCGCCCTCGCCAGAAATTATGCCGCCGCTTCCGCGCAGCTCGACTTCGAAGCCGCCATATTCCGAAAGCTCCGGTGGAAGCGAGTCCAGGAAAACATCCACGCCGAATTGGCTATCGCGACGGAGAGTGCAAGTGGATGGTCCGCCCGTGGTTGAGCACGCAGCGATGCCGTCGCCGTCCGTGTCGACTGCCAGCCGGAAGCTAACGCCAAGATCCGGATCCTGAGCGGACGCGCGGGGCGGCGCCGAGAGCAGAGCAACCCCAAGCGACGCTGTGAACAGGACGAGCAATAGCAGGCGCATGGTGAATCTCCAACCGAAGGGCCGCCGCGAGGAAGAGTATACACGAATGCGTGGGTTGACTATCTGGGGCCTGTCTACGAGGCGGACGGCTCGCGAGCCGCCCCTACACGGTTCGACCCGCGAGCGAAGGGGCCGGACAGACCTGAAGGTCTGTCCCTACCGAGGGGTTGCCCTACTGGTCGAAGATGCGGGCGATGGTCTCGCGGACTTCGCGGACCTTGAAGGGCTTGGCGAGGCAGAAGTTCGTCACGCGCTGGAGGAAGTCGCTGGTGTCGCGGCTGACGGCGTCGCCGGTGATGAAGATCGTCCGTTGCGCTAGGCGCGGGTGGTCTGCTGGAGAGTTCGGGCAACGGAAGCACGGGACTGGGAACCCTAGCAGTTAAGGCCCTCAGTGTAGTCGAATCTATTCACGTGTGTGTATGGGTGCCAGACTGGGTAGATCGTAACGGGCTGGAGCCCGCCTTTGGTACCGCAGTTTGAGAGAAACCCTTGATGTACATGGTGTCCGGTCCAGGGGCAATTGCCATCGTAAACTGTGTTGCCGATGATGGGGAGCGACGTCGCCCCTGGGGACGCGGCCACCGGTATCGCCAAGCCATAACCGCCCCCTTGACCCCGAGCGTGTAGATAGCGCTGTGTTCCTCGTAGCTTCCCCGAGCCGTTCTCGATCGTTCGAGCCTCTATGTAATCGCATCCGCCCGGAAACTCGCCACTGAACATGAACGCGGTCAGACTGTTATGCGCAGTCGACGCGAAGCCCCAGGTACGCATCTTGACCGCAATTTGGCAGCAACTCGTCGTACTGGAACACATCGTGCCGTCAGTGTCGGCAAACACGTCTGCTGCCTGATCGGACCCGTGATACACGGGGTTGTAGATTCCCGTGCAGAACTGTTCGTTGACTAGAACGGAAGAGATCCAGAGAAGGGAAACGTTCTCGGCCGCATCAACTCTGCCGCTATCCTGCTGGGCAAGAACGAGCCCTGCCGCCAGAACGACGATGAGAAAGATGGTCTTCTTCAATGAGTGCCATCCCTAATGATGTCCTCCGCCAGGGCCAGCGCTTTCTCCAAGTCATCAACGGTGGTGATCCCCAGTTGGATGCCAGGTGTCGCTCCATCGGGAAGACGCTCAATCACAACGAGTTGCGCATTGGAGGCTAGGCCGCGCTCTACGGGAACTTCGGCGATGGCCGACATCCCCGCTACCGTCATCAGCTGAAGCCGATCGCGGGGAGCATTGAACGGTACGTGCGGCTCGCCGTAGAAGTAACCACGAAAGATCACAACATCACCGAACACGTACAGGCCCACAATCGAACCGTCTGGGCAGAGACCAGCCTCCACCTCTTCGCCGAGGGCGCCTGCATAGAGCTCCGACTCCTTGATGACGTCCATGTCGTGAAGCGGGGTGTACGGGCCAGCGCACGTGCGCCGGGTCTCGTCTCGTTCCGAGACGACGAAATCGCCGAACTGCCCGCGAAAAGGCTCGGCCGCTCGGTCAGTCTCCAGCGCCTCGTCCGCTTGTTTAACCGGATCGGGAGCCGCAATCCCGGATGCCAATCGATACGCGCCGAACGCCAATCCGCCCAGCAGAACTATGGCCGTTGCCGTTGCTACGCTTCGCCGCATGTAGACCGCCTCCCACATATCCATGGTCGACGCATCCAGGGGCGTTGTCAAACTTGTTCAGCGTCTTGCAGAGGGGAGGGGGAGGAGGCTCTGCGCTCAAGTGCTCACCTTCTCGCGCAGCCGCTGGCGAAGCGGTCCTTCCCTCACGCAGGGCCGCAGTATGGCGATGGGCTGTACGGCGGCCCTATTGGTCGAAGATGCGGGCGATGGTCTCGCGGACTGCGGGTACCGCTCCGTCATCCTGAGCGAAGCGAAGGATCTCGCCCCTCGCCGCACGACGCCGCCACGAAGTCTACCAACGAGCGTGTATGACAGCCTGGCGTCGCTGACGCGTGGACGGTCAGGTCCTTCGGGCTCCCCACCCCCTGCCTCTACCGCCCGCCCCTCAGGATGACAATGAAGGGAGGTAACGCCCCGAGAAAGCCCCACTGGTCGAAGATGCGGGCGATGGTCTCGCGGACTGCGGGTACCGCTCCGTCATCCT
>JBBDXS010000012.1:0-14550 GCA_040902195.1 Dehalococcoidia bacterium | reverse complement strand
CCACCCCCTGCCTCTACCGCCCGCCCCTCAGGATGACAATGAAGGGAGGTAACGCGCCGAGAACGCGCTACTGGTCGAAGATGCGGGCGATGGTCTCGCGGACTTCGCGGACTTTGAAGGGCTTCGCGAGGCAGAAGTTCGTCACGCGCTGGAGGAAGTCGCTTGTGTCGCGGCTGACCGTGTCGCCGGTGATGAAGATCGTCCGTTGCGCCAGGCGCGGGTTGATCTGCTCGAGCCGCGCGTGTAACGCGCGGCCGTCCATGTCCGGCATCTTGATGTCCGTGATCACGAGGTCGTAGTTCGTGCGCTCGATGCGTTCCAGCGCCTCGCGGCCGTTGCGCGCGGTATCGACGTGGTGGCCGTCCATCTGCAGGATGCTGCCCAAGAGCCGCTGGATGCTCTCTTCGTCGTCGACGACAAGCACGGAGCGCGCCGCGACCGATGCCTCCGGCTCCTGCTCGACAGGCCCGGCCGCCTGCTCCGTCGCGCCCTGCACGACCGGCAGCTCGATGTAGAACGTCGTGCCGCGCCCGGGACGGCTGTCCGCCCAGATGCGCCCGCCGTGCTCATCGATGATGCCGTAGGAGATCGTCAGCCCCAGGCCGGTGCCTTCGCCCGTGTCCTTCGTCGTGAAGAACGGGTCGAAGATGCGCCGCAGCGTCTCGGGCTCGATGCCCGGGCCGTCGTCCGCGAAGCTCAACTCGATCATGCCGTCCTTACGCCGCGAACGCACCTTCAGCTTGCCCCGTCCATGCGCGGTGATCATCGCTTGCTCGGCGTTGACGATCACGTTGAAAAGGACCTGCTGGATCTGGTTCGCGTCGACCATCGTCTCGGGCAGGTTGCGGTCGAGATCAAGCTCCGGCTCGATGTTCTTCACGCGCAGGTCGTACGTGCGCAGCTCCAGCACGCGCCGGAGCAGCTCGTTCACGTTCGCCAGCTCCTTCTGCGCTCGTTTGCGCCGCGCGAAATCGAGCAGGTTCTCGACGATCTTCGCGGCGCGTTCGGCCTCCGTGTAGATCGTTTGCACGTCGGTCTTCGTTTGCTCGTCGATGTTGCGTCCGAGCAGGAGCTGCGAGAAGCCCATGATCCCCGTGAGCGGGTTGTTGAGCTCGTGCGCCACGCCAGAGACGAGCTGCCCCACCGAGACCATCTTCTCGGACTGGAGGAGGCGCTCCTGCATCAGCCGCTCCTCCGTCACGTCGCGCACGATCACGACGGCCGCCGAACCTTCCGGCGAATTCGCCAGCGGCGCCGCCATCGCGCTTACGTAGCGCTGTGGAGCAGCCGAAGCGTCCGATTCGAGTTCACGCGCAGGCGTCATGCGGCCTTCCGAGAGCGCGAGCCGTACCATGTCCTCCAGCGCCGTCCCGGCGAGCGATGCCGTCTCGCCCACGATCGGCGCGAGCAGCGCTTTCGCCGGAGCGTTCAGCGACGTGATGCGCAGCGCGTCGTCAACGAGCACGATGCCGTCCGTGAGGCTCTCGGCGAGCGACGCCAGGTGCGCGCGCTCGGCGCGCCGTTGCGCGGCGAGCCGCTCCAGTGCGAGCGAGACCTGGTTCGCTACGGTGTAGAACGAGCGCTCCTTCTCGCCGGCGAACGCGCCGGGCTGCGAAGCGCCGATGCGCAGCAGCCCCGTCACTTCCCCGCCCGTCACGAGCGGTGCGTCGAGGACGGTGCGCAGGCTGTCCTGCGGCGGCGGCGCGCGGTCGAACGCGAGGGTGCGGAAGGGCGGGCGCGCGCACGCCTGGTGCTTGCCCGTAAGCTTAAGGAAGGCGTCGAGCGCGCCCGCGGCGGTGCTCGTCGCGAGACGCTCAGGGATGTTCGCCGCCCCGAAGACAGTCGTCACGTCCTCCCGCCCGGCGCACGTTACGCAGGCCGCCAGCTCGAACCCGAGCGCGGGCGCGAGCACCTCGACAGCCGTGCGCACGACTTCGTCGTCCGTTAGCGAGTAGCTGAACCGCCGTGTCAGCTCGTGGAAGAGCGAGAGGTCTTCGGCCGGCGCGATGCTTACTGGCCGCCCAGGGAAAGCGTGTCCGTTCGCCGGCACGGCTCGTAGCGCCGCGCCGACCTGCAGCGCCAGGCCCCAGACCGCCGCCGTGTCGTTTGCGCTCAGCTCCTTCGAGGCGACGCAGAGCAGCGCCTGCCTCCCGCGTCCAATTTCGAACGGCGCGGCGATGAGCGGCCCTTCGACGCGGTCCGAGAGGAGCGTGCGGCGTTCGCCGCCCGTCGATTCGCTGCAGGCGTCCGCAACGTCCTTGAACATCGCGGGACGTCCTCGGGCGAGCACGACGGCGAGACGCGTCAGCCGCAGCGGCCGCCCTCCGGAATCGGGCGCGAGCGGCATCGTCGCGCGTTCGAGCTGCAGGTCGCTTCCGGACTGGCTGAAAAGCGCGCAGGCGACACCTCGCCCGGCGAGGCTGTCGGTGAGGATGGTGAGGACTTCGTCGCTGCCCTCTACGTCCTGGAGCGAAGCGGCGATGGCGATGAGCGCGTCCGCGAGAGCCTCTCGTGGCTGACGGACGAACCGCTGATTGATCACGGGCAAGCCTCCCGCTTTCCCGGCAATGAGTCATCCCATTATGCACTATGGCAATACGTGTGCGTCAACTTGGATACGGGACATCGTTACGTTGACCCAGCCCATACTCGCTCCGTACACTGCATTTGGCGGCTGGAGGAAGGCCGCCAGGGGTGAGGAGCGTCTGGTGGTTCCCGGACAGAATCGCGTCGGCTGGCGCATCGGTTCATCGTTTCCCTATGACTGAATCTACGCGCCGGGCGCCGCAAGGCAATCGCAAGGGCCGGACGCCTATCGTCGGCCTCTGCCTGGCCTTGCTCTCTGCCATGGTCCTGGCCGTCGTTTCGGTGACGAGCTGCCTCGGCACGGGCTATGTCTGGACCGCCAATCCCACGCCCACGCCTACCTCCACCTCGACCCCCTCGCCAACACCGACGCCGACGAATACGCCTACGCAGACGCCCTCGCCCACGCCGACGAAGCCACCGACGCCCACGAATACGCCCGTGCCGCTCCCGATCGGCCTCGGCGAGCGCTGGGTCCGCGTCGACCTCAGCGACCAGACCACGCAGGCGATGGTCGGGCAAAACCCGTACTACACGGCCTACGTGACGACGGGCAAGGACGGTTGGGAAACGCCGGCCGGCGAGTTCCACATCCTGTATCGCGTCGCCGACGAGACGATGACGTCAGCCGCCATCGGCGCGGAGGAGTACTACGTCCTCGATCACGTGCTTTACACGCAGTACTTCACGAACGAGGGCCACGCCTTGCATCTGAACTACTGGCGGCCCGACTCCGTCTTCGGCAGTCAGCGCACCAGCCACGGATGCGTCGGCATGCGCTACTCCGACGCCGAGTTCTTCTGGAACTTCGCGAACGTCGGCACGCGCGTCGTAATCCAGCCGTAGCTGGTTAGTCGAGCGCCTCCTTCCTTAGCGGCGCGGCAGGTAACGATTCCAGGACCGCGCGTACTTCGCGCGGTTGGTCCGTCACGATGCCGTCCAGGCCCGTCGCGATGCGCTTCGGTATCGATTCGAGGTCGCGGTTCAGCGAATACACGCGCAGGTTGCGGTCGTGCGCTTCGCCCATGAACTGCGGAGAGATCGCGTCCCAGTGCGCAGAGATCGCGCGCGCCCCGTACTCGGTCGCGTCGGTGAGAAATCGAGTAAGACCTTCCGGGTCTGTGTCGTTGCGCAGCAGCGCCGCCTCGATCTCCGGGGCACGCTTGGCGAAGTAGCGCACGGCCGCCTCGCGAAACGACCACATCAGCACGCGCTCCTCGAGATGGTGCGCACGGACCGATTCGAGCACGCGCGGCGCGGCGCCTGCGTCCTTGATCTCGATCGCGAGGACCAGCCCGTTGGGCAGCGCGTCGAGCGCTTGATCGAGCGCCGGCACGCGCTCCGAGCCTTCGCCGCGCAGGCGGGCTCGTTGCAGCAGAAATGAGGGGTACCACGCCACCGGCCCTGGCAGGCCCGTCGTGCGCCGCGGCGACCAGTCGTGCATGAGCACGACCTTGCCGTCGAGCGTCCGCCGCACATCGATCTCCACACCGTCCGCCGCGAGCTCCGCTGCCTTGCGAATGCCGGCCAGGCTGTTTTCGGCGCAGTCCAGCGGGCAGGTGCGGTGGGCGATGATCGGGACCGTCATGCGGCCAGCATACAGAGTTAGCGTCTTAGCGAGAATGTCGTTACTATCGCGCTAGGGGCAAGGAGGTCCACCGCTGGCCAGGGTCGCCTTCGACGCCGTTTCCAAACGCTTTGGTCGCGTTCACGCCGTGGACGAGCTAACGCTCCAGATAGACGACGGCGAGTTCTTCGTGCTCCTCGGTCCCTCCGGTTGCGGCAAGACGACCGCGCTGCGCATGGTCGCCGGCCTGGATGAGCCCACGTCCGGCAGCATCACGATCGGCGAGCGCGTCGTGAACGAGGTGCCCGCCAAAGACCGCGACCTGGCGATGGTCTTTCAGAACTACGCGCTCTATCCCCATATGAGCGTCTACGACAACGTCGCGTTCGGGCTGCGCATGCGCAAGACGAGCAAGAGCGAGATCGATACGCTCGTGCGCGATGTCGCGACCGCGCTCGGCATCGATACGCTGCTCAAGCGCAAGCCGGGCGAGCTGTCCGGCGGCCAGCAGCAGCGCGTCGCGCTGGGCCGCGCGATCGTGCGCCGCCCGCAGGCCTTCCTGATGGACGAGCCGCTCTCGAACCTCGACGCGAAGATGCGTGTGCAGACGCGCGCCGAGCTGATCCGCCTCCATCGCGAGCTCGGCGGCACGTTCATCTACGTGACGCACGATCAAGTGGAGGCGATGACGATGGGCCAGCGCATCGCCGTCATGGAAAGCGGCGAGCTGCAGCAGGTCGGGCCGCCGCAGGAGGTCTACGACCGTCCCGCTAATCGCTTCGTCGCCGAGTTCATCGGCAGCCCATCGATGAACTTCTTCGACGCCGAGGCGCTCGAGCGCGACAACGAGCTTGGGCTCCAGTCGGACGCCGGTTTCGTCCGTCTCACGCCGGAGCAGGCCGCCGCCATCAAGACGGAAGGGTTCAAGCAGATCACGATCGGCATCCGGCCGGAGCACGTCGTGCCGTTCCACGGCGACCGCGACGCGATGACGTTCGACGGCACCGTCGACGTGGTCGAATCGCTCGGCAGCGAGCAGCACGTGCTGGTTAAGCTGCCGAGCGGAACGATTACGGTGCGCATGCCCTCCGACCGGCGTGTCGACGCGGGAGCGACGCTGCGCCTGGGCGTGCCGGCGGAACACCTGCACCTCTTCGATGCGGACACGCAGCGCAGGATCGGGCCGTGAGCGCGCTCCCGAAACCCGCACGGCAACTCCTCACCGCGCTCCCGTTCGTCGCGCCGTCGATCGTGCTGTTCGGGACGTTTATCTTCTATCCGCTCGCGAAGTCGGTCTATCTCGGTTTCTTCATCGACAATCCGTTCCACACGCGCAAGATCTACGTCGGCTTCGATCAGTACCGCGACGTGCTCACGTCGTCGGAGTTCATCAGCAGCCTGCTCGTCACTGCGACGTTCGCGTTCTACACAGTCGTCCCGTCGATTATCATCGGGACGTTCCTCGCCGTGCTCGCGAACCAGCGCCTGCCCGGCATCGTCATCTTCCGCACGGTCTTCTCGTCGACGCTTGCAGCGTCCGTCGCGATCAGCTCGATCTTGTGGCTCGTGCTCCTCCACCCGCAGATCGGCGTAATGAACAACCTGCTCGGTACGGTCGGCCTCGATCATGTGCGCTGGCTGCAGGACGGCGGCTGGGCGGTCTCGCAGCACGACAACGCGTTCGAGATGGTCCTTGCGTGGTTCACCGATCCGAACTGGGCGCTCATCGCCGTCTCGCTGACGACGATCTGGATGAACGTCGGGCTCTTCACCGTGGTCGTCCTCGCCGGGCTGCAGACGATCCCCGACGAGCTGTACGAGAGCGCGCGCATCGATGGCGCGGGGCGCTGGTCGGAGTTCTGGCACGTCACGCTGCCCATGCTCTCGCCGACGTTGTTCTTCGCGTCCGTCATCGGCGTCATCTTCGCCTACCAGGCCTTCGGCCAGATCGACATCCTAACGCAGGGTGGCCCGGTCGACGCGACGAACGTTCAGCTTTACTCGATCTATCAGGACGGCTTCGAGAACTTCCGCACCGGCGCGGCCTCGGTGCAGGCGATCGGGCTGTTCGTAATTATGCTGGGCCTGACGTACCTGCAGTTCCGCTTCCTCTCGCGACGAGTCTTCTACAGATGACGTCCCCAGCGTTCGCGCAGCGATGGCTCCGCCGCATACCGGCGTACGCGCTGCTGATCGTCTGCGCCGGCGTGCTGTTGTTCCCGCTCTACGTCACGGTGGTCGACAGCCTGCACACGGTGGGCGAGCTGATTCAAAACCCGCCGCCCAGCCTCTGGCCGTCCGACCCGCAGTGGGGCAACTACTACTCGGATACGGGCGCGGTCGGCACCGCGTCGAAGAGCTGCCACCTCTTCAACAACAACGGCCTCGAGGTCGCGCCGCTGACGTGCTACCTGACGAACAGCCTGATCATGTCCTCGGTGATCACGATCGGGCAGCTCATTACGGCGGCGCTCGCGGCGTACGCCTTCGCGTTCTTGCGCTTCCCCGGCCGCGACGCGTTGTTCGCCGTCTTCTTAGCGACGATGATGGTGCCGCTCGAGGTCGCGATCATCCCGAACTTCCAGACGGTCCAGTGGCTCGGCTGGACAGACACGTATCCCGGCCTCGTCGCGCCGTTCCTCGCGACCGGCTTCGGCACGTTCCTGCTGCGCCAGTACTTCCTGTCGATCCCGCGCGAGCTGCACGACGCGGCGGAGATGGACGGCTACGGCCACTTCCGCTTCCTCTGGTCGGTCGTGCTGCCGCTCGCGCGTGGCGCGCTCGCGACGCTGGCCGTCTTCGCGTTCCTGCAGGCGTGGAACCAGTACCTCTGGCCGCTGCTGGTGACGAACGACGCGGACATGCGCACCGTTCAGATCGGCATCGCCGGGGACACGGCCGATATCCAGCGCATCAACACGGCGTTCGCCGGCACGATCATCGCCTTCGCGCCGATGCTGATCCTGGTCGTCGCGTTCCAGCGCTACCTGGTGCGGGGCCTCTTCGGCGGGGCGGTGAAGGGGTAGGGGGCGACTCGCGTCGCGGCCCCAGCGCTACTGCGTAAGAGAGGTCCGTCTTCCCACCCGCCCGCCCAGGAAGGTCTTGCGGCTGGGGGACACCCCCAGACAGACCCCCGGCAGAGAGGGACTTCGCCCCCTCTGCACTCCCCGGATGCCGAGTCTCTACCCATGTCGATAGCGTCTCGCTCGCGCCGCGCTGGTGAGGGCTGTCAACCACCCACGCGCAAATTGCCGCCCCCAAACCCCTATGCTATAGTGACGTGGCCGCACCGCACGTTCGATGCGAAGCTGAGAGAGGAGCGGGAGACCGCTCCATTCCTTACATGCGGCGGAGGAGGACCCGACTCTTTTGGAAGCACCCGTAAGCATGAAGTCGCTGCTCGAAGCGGGCGTCCACTTCGGGCACCAGACCCGGCGCTGGAATCCCAAGATGCGCCCCTACATCTTTACCGAACGCAACGGTATCCATATCATCGACCTGCAGCAGACCGTCGGCCGCCTCGGCGTCGCGCTCGATTTCGTCCGCGACCTCGCCTCTAACGGCGAGCAGCTCCTTTTCGTCGGCACGAAAAAGCAGGCCCGCGACGTCATCGAGAGCGAGGCCAAGCGCTGCGCTATGCCCTTCGTCACGAACCGCTGGCTCGGCGGCACGCTCACGAACTGGTCGACGATCCAGCGGCGCTGCGAGTACCTCGGCCGCCAGGAAGAGGCGAGAGCCCGCGGCGACTTCACGCGTCTCCACAAGAAGGAGGCGCTGATGCTGGACAAGGAGATGGAGAAGCTCAACCGTCACCTCGGCGGCATCAAGAAGATGACGCGCATCCCGGGCGCCCTCTTCATCGTCGACCCCGACGTTGAGGCGATCGCCGTGAAGGAAGCGCGCCGCGTCGGCATCCAGATCGTCGCGATGTGCGACACGAACTGCGACCCGGACCTGATCGATTACCCCATCCCGTCGAACGACGACGCCATCCGCGCGATCAAGCTGATCACCGGCCGCGCCGCCGACGCCGTCCTCGAAGGACTGTCGCTCGTTGGTTACGAGGGCGCTCAGCCCTCCGAGCCCGCCGCAATGACGGCGGCAGTAGAGACGCCTGCATGACGACGATCTCCGCCTCGCAGGTCAAAGAGCTGCGGGAACGCACCGGCGCCGGCGTCATGGACTGCAAGAGCGCGCTCCAGGAGGCCGGCGGCGACGCCGAGCGCGCGATGGCGATCCTGCAGGAGAAGGGCATGGCGTTCGCTGAGAAGCGGATGGACCGTGAGACCTCGCAGGGCGTTATCGAATGCTACATCCACGGTGGCCGCCTCGGCGCGCTGGTTGAGGTCAATTGCGAGACCGACTTCGTCGCGCGCACGGAGGAGTTCAGGGCGCTGGCGAAGGACTTGGCGATGCAGGTAGTCGCGCACAATCCGCTCTCCGTGTCGGAGGAAGACCTGCCGCCGGGCGCGGAGGGCGACCCGAAAGAGATCTGCCTGATGAGCCAGCCCTTCATTAAAGATGAGTCGCGCACCATCGGCGACATGGTAAAGGACGTAATCGCGAAGACCGGCGAGAACATCCGCGTCCGCCGCTTCGTGCGATTCGAACTCGGTCATTAGGAGGCGAGCCCGCATGGCCGGCGCTCCTTACCGGCGCGTCCTCCTCAAGGTGAGCGGCGAGGCGCTCATGGGCGACGCATCCTACGGGATCGACGCCCCCACCGTCGCTCGCATCGCCGAACAGATCCGCGACGCCGCTGAGGCTGCCGAGATCGCCGTGGTCGTGGGCGGCGGCAACATCGTGCGCGGCGCCGACATCGCCGCCTCCGGCATGGACCGCGCGACCGCCGACTACGGCGGCATGCTCGCGACCGTGATCAACGCGCTCGCGCTGCAGGACGCGCTCGAAAAGATCGGCGTGACGGTGCGGACGCAGACCGCCATCAACGTCCAGCAGGTCGCCGAGCCCTACATCCGCCGCCGCGCGATGCGCCACCTCGAGAAGCGGCGCGTCGTCATCTTTGCCGGCGGCACCGGCAACCCCTTTATGACGACCGACACCGCCGCCGCCCTGCGCGCGATCGAGATCGGCGCCGAGGCGCTGCTCATGGCGAAGCACGGCACGGACGGCGTGTACGACGCCGACCCCAACAAGGAGCCCAGCGCGCGCCGCTTCGAGTACCTGAGCTACATGGAAGCGATTAGCCGCCGGCTGGCCGTGATGGACAGCACGGCGCTTTCGCTCTGCATGGAAAACGAGCTGCCGATCATTGTCTTCGATCTCGCCGGCGACGAAAGCATCGTGCGCGCCGTCCGCGGCGAGGCGATCGGTACGCGCGTCGGCAGCGAGGAGACGGCGCTTGCGGGGGTGACGGAATGAGCGTAACGGACCCGGCCATCGTGCAAGAGACGCTCAAGGATGCAGACGAACGCATGGGCAAGGCGATCGAGGCGCTCCATCGCGATCTCGCCACCGTGCGGACGGGCCGCGCCAACCCGGCTCTGATCGACAGCTTGAAGGTGGAGTATTACGGGACGCCGACGCCGCTCCAGCAGCTCGCTTCCGTTTCCGTGCCCGAGGCGCGCCTGCTCGTCATCCAGCCCTACGACAAGGGCTCCATCAGCGACATCGAGAAGGCGATCCTGAAGTCCGACCTCGGCCTCAATCCCAGCAACGACGGCTCGGTCATTCGCCTCGCCATTCCGCCGCTTACGGAGGACCGCCGCAAGGAGCTCGTGAAGACGGTCCACAAGAAGGTCGAGGACGGACGCGTGGGCATTCGCAACGTCCGCCGCGACGCGCACGAGATGCTGCGTGACCTCAAGAAGGACAAGGAGATCTCGGAGGACCAGGAGCACAACGCCCAGGAGGAACTCCAGAAGATCACGGATCGTTGTATTAGCGACGCGGACGGCATCGGGAGAGAGAAGGAAAGGGAGCTGCTGGAGATCTAGCGGCTGAGCATATGGTGGCCCACCCCGTTCCCCAGGACATCCCGAAGGTGGAGCTGAAGCAGCTCCCGAAGCACGTCGCCATCATCATGGATGGCAACGGACGCTGGGCGAAGGAGCGCAAGCTCTCGCGCCAGGCGGGACACCGCGCCGGCACCGAGAACATCCGCCGCGCCATCGAGACGATGGCGCGCTACGAGGTGCCCTGCCTTACGCTCTTCGCCTTCTCGACCGAGAACTGGACGCGCCCGCGCCGCGAGGTCAACCACCTCATCCGGCTCATCGGCCACTTCATCGATGGCGAGCTGAAGGAGATGCACAAGAACGGCGTGCGTCTGCGCCACCTCGGCGATCTCGACCCGCTGTCGCCCGATCTGCGCCGCCGCGTCGAGGAAGCGATCGAGATGACGAAGGACAACGAGCGCATCACCGTCAACGTCGCGTTTAACTATGGTGGCCGCGCCGAGATCGTTCGGGCCGTCCGCCGCATCGTCGAGGAAGGTGTGGCTGCCGATGAGATCGATGACGGCCTGATCGCGTCGCATCTCTACACCGCGGGCCTGCCGGACGTCGATCTGCTGATCCGCACCGCCGGCGAGCGACGCCTCTCCAACTTCCTCCTCTGGCAGTCCGCCTACGCGGAGTTCTACGATACGCCGATCTACTGGCCGGACTTCGGCGTGGAGGAGATCGAGCGCGCGCTGATCGCGTTCGACCAGCGCGAGCGGCGCTTCGGCGGCCTCTCGGAAAACGGCAAAGCTCAGCCTAATCACGCATCCCGCCGGCGGAGCCGTTCGTAGGCCGCCCGCGATGCTCGCACAGCGGGTCGCGAGCGCAGCCGTCGGCATCCCCCTCATCGTCCTGCTCATCTGGGCCGGCGGCGGCTGGTACGCCGGCGCGGTGTCGTTCATCGTCCTCGTCGCGGCGTACGAGTACAACTCGGCGCAGCGCGGCGCCACACCCTTCGTGTTGCTCTGCGCCGGACTCGCGGCTGCTGTTCCCGCCGGAGCGTTCGTCGGCCTCGATTGGGTCGTCTGGTTCACGCTGGGCGGTGTGCTGGTCCCGCTCGTCTGGGTGACGCTCCGCGCGGATCCCCAAACCGCGCTGCCCGACTGGCAGTGGGCCGCGTCCGGCCTCCTCTATGTAGGCTTCCTCGGCGCGCACCTCGTCTTGCTCCGCGAGCTCTCCGACGGCCTCGATTGGGTGCTGCTTGCGATCGCCGGTACGTTCGCGACGGACACCGCCGCCTACGCCGTCGGCCGCACGATGGGGCGGCGCAAGCTCGCGCCTTCGATCAGCCCCGGCAAGACGGTCGAGGGCACGATCGGTGGCATCGCGGGCGGCTTCGCGATAGTTCTGCTCGCGAACTACTTCCTCGGCATCCGGCTCGAGATGGCGCTCATCGTGCCGCTCGCGCTGCTGTTGCCGCTCGCCGCTGTGCTCGGCGATCTCGCCGAGTCGATCATCAAGCGCGGCATGCACATCAAGGACGCCGGCCACATCGTGCCGGGCCACGGCGGCTTCCTCGACCGGCTCGACAGCATCCTCTTCACCGTCCCAACGGTATACTACTTCGTGATCTGGGTCGTCCCTTCATGAAGACCAAACGCCTCGTCATCCTCGGATCGACCGGCTCGATCGGTCAGCAGACGCTTGATGTCGTGCGCGAGCACCGCGAACGGTTCGATATCCTCGCGCTCGCGGCGGGACGCAACGTCTCGGTCCTGGAGCAGCAGGTGCGCGAGTTCAAGCCGCGCTTCGTTTGCGCCGACAACGAGGACTTCCGCGCGCAGCTCGAGGCCGCCGGTACCCGCGCGACGCGCTGGCTGCCGCTCCAGGAGCAGGCCTGCCATCCCGACGCCGATCTCGTCCTTGTTGGCACGGTCGGCAGCGCCGGCCTCAACCCGACGCTCGCCGCGCTGCGGGCCGGCAAAAACGTCGCGCTTGCGAACAAGGAGGTGCTCGTGATGGCGGGCGCGATCGTCACGCGCGCCGCGAAGCAGGGCAAGGCGCAGCTTCTCCCCGTCGACAGCGAGCACAGCGCGATCTGGCAGTGCCTCTGGGGCGAGAAGCACAGCTCGATCGCGCGCATCATGCTGACAGCGTCTGGCGGCGCCTTCCGCGATTACGCGCCTGAGCGCATCGCGCAGGTCACGCCGGAGGAGGCGCTCAAGCACCCCACGTGGCAGATGGGCCGCAAGATCACGATCGATTCCGCCACGCTCATGAATAAAGGCTTCGAGGCCATCGAGACGCGCTGGCTCTTCGATGTGCCGATGGAGAGCATCGACATTGTCCTGCACCGCGAGAGCATCATCCACTCGATGGTCGAGTTCGTCGATGGCTGCGTGAAGGCGCAGCTTGGCGAGCCCGACATGCGCGTGCCGATCCGTGTCGCGCTCTGCTATCCGGAGCGCGCGGCCAGCCCCGGCACGCCGCCCTTCGATCCGGTCGCCGTCGGCGCGCTCCATTTCGAGACGCCGGACTTCCGCCGCTTCCCCGCCCTCGGCCTCGCGCTGCGGGCTGGACGCGACGGTGGGACGTACCCGGCTGCGCTCGCCGCCGCAGACGAGGTGGCCGTCTCGCACTTCCTCGACGGTCGCATTCGGTTCAGCGATATTCCCGCCCTGCTCGAAGATGTCCTCTCGGAGCACGCCTCGCAGCCCGATACTGACATCGAGAACGTCCTGGACGCGGACGCGTGGGCCCGCGATCGGGCTGAGGGCTGGGTCACGGCGCGGGTGTGATCGAGACGTATCGAACGGCTCGCAGACCCAGTCGGATGCGAGGACCTCGTAGGGACAGACCTTCAGGTCTGTCCGGCCCGGTCGAATTGTCCTGCGAAGGGGCCGGACAGAGCTAAAGCTCTGTCCCTACAGCAGGTCTTCCGCAGAAGGACTCACGATGACAATGGACTGCGCGTAACCTTGGCCTGCGTTACCATAAAGGAACTACATGAACGTCATCAGCCATAGCATCTTGCCGTTTTTCGCCATGCTCGTCGTGCTCATCGTTGTGCACGAGCTGGGCCACTTTGTCACGGCGAAGATTGCCGGCGTAAAAGTGCTCCAATTCGGGCTCGGCTATCCGCCGCGCCTCTTCGGCATTAAGTTCGGTGAGACCGAGTACACGATCAACGCGCTGCCGCTCGGCGGGTTCGTCCAGCTCCTCGGCGAAGAAGACCCCAGCGATCCGCGCAGCCTCGCCGCGAAGCCGCGCTGGGTACGCGTAATCGTACTTGGCTCCGGCGCCGTGATGAACGTTATCCTCGCGATCTTCTTGTTCAGCCTCGCGCTCATGATCCCGCGCGATGTCGACATAAGCCGCGCCCAGATCGGGGACGTGATCCCGGGCAGCCCGGCCGCGGAGGCGGACCTGAAGCCGGGCGACCAGATCTTCGCCGTCAACGGAACGGAAGTAGAAAGCGCGGGCGAGCTCGGCTATCAGATCCGCCTCAACCTCGGCAAGACGATCGAGTTCAAGGTGCGACGCACCGAGAGTGGCAGCGCCGAGTTCATCGACATACCGGTGCATGCCCGCTGGTCCGCCGGCCCGTATACGTATAGGACGCAGCTGGACGCCCCGGTCGATGCGAACGCGCAGCCTCCGATCGCCGTGCACGTGCCATCGACGGAAGGGTTCGATAACAGCAGCGTCCTCGTCATCGATGACGGTACGCCTGCGGAAGAACGCTTTGAGTACTGCGTGGACGACGCGACGACGCTGATCCTGATGGAGCGCGGCCTAGAAGATTTGCCGCAGTCGGCACACGCGGCGGGAGCTCCGGTGATCACGAAGGTCAGCCAGGGGCCGACGGGCATCACGATCGGCCCCGCCTACACGAACCCGGTACGCCTGACCGAGGAGGAGCGCAAGCAACTCGAGGAGCAGCTCACGCCCTGCGACGATGAGGTACCGGCGATCGTGGGCGTGCCGATTAGCGACACGCGCCGCTCCGGTCCGGCCACCGCCGTCGTCGACGGCAGCAAGCGCGCGTGGGAGTCGGTCGTTCTCGCGCGCAACGAGATCATCTCGCGCATTAGAGGCGGTGTCGGCGGCAGCGGTGGCTTCCAGGTCACGGGCCCGGTCGGCATCGCTCAGCTCACGGGCGAAGTGGTCGAGGAGGCGGGCTGGAAGTCGCTGATGGAGTTCGCGGGGCTGATCAGCATGAACCTGGCGATCCTCAATATCCTGCCGCTGCCGATGCTCGACGGCGGGCGCGTCACGTTCGTCCTGATCGAGTACGTGCGCGGCGGCCGCCGCATCGCGCCGGAGCGCGAAGCGATGGTGCACTTCGTCGGCATGGTCCTCATGCTCGCTCTCGCCGCGGTGATCACGTTCTTCGACATCTCCCGCATCTGGCAAGGCGAAGGGATCATTAGGTAGAGGTATGGGGGGGGGGGGGGGGGGGGGGGGGGGGGGGGGGGGGGGGGGGGGGGGGGG
>JBBDXS010000011.1:0-160538 GCA_040902195.1 Dehalococcoidia bacterium | reverse complement strand
CGGAGTTTACCCTCGAGCGAAGCGAAGGGCTCAGGATGACACTACGTGAGCAGCGCGGGACGTGAACGCCGGCCGCGCCGAGGAGCGCGAGCAGCAACCGGCGCAACACTTGTAGGGGAAGCCTTTAGGCTTCCCGCCGCGGCACGTCATCGATGACGGAAGTTGCGGGAGCCCTGAAGGGCTCCCCTACGTTCCTCCCCCCACACCCCGTCACGTTGAAGCGTGAACCGCGGAGGAAGGGGGGCGGAGTGTCTTCGCACAGGGCGAGATCCTTCGCGGAGTTTACCCTCGAGCGAAGCGAAGGGCTCAGGATGACACTACGTGAGCAGCGGGACGTGAACGCCGGCCGCGCCGAGGAACGCGAGCAACAGCCCGCGGATGTTCTTGCCGATCAGCACCGCCACCATGAAGCGAGGAAAACTCATTCGCGCGGCGCCCGCCGTGATCCCGGCCAGCTCGAAGGCGGGGTTGGGGATCGCCGAGAGGATCAGCAACGTCCAGAACCCGTAGTGGTCCATCAGCCAGTCAACCCACGAGATGATCTTCATGACGGCCGGCCGCACGAGACGCGGCGCCTGAATGTTCTCGTCCGCCACCATCTCCGACCCGACGGTGCCCGCGGCGTACGCCGTGACCTCGCCCAGCGCCATGCCCGTGCCGCCGAGCAGCCCGACGAGGACGGGATTGAGCGTCGCGCCCTGCTGGATGATCAGCGCCTGCCCGACAGCCGTCAGCCCCGGCACGGGCACGAACACCGTGGCGGTGCTGAGCAGGTTCGCGAGGAAGACGCCGCCGTAGCCGAAACCCTGCAGGCGGTCCTGGCTCAGATCGATCACCAGCGACAGCACCAGCAGCCCGATCGAGACGGCCATGACGAGGCCACCCACGACGATGGCGAACGTGATGCGCCCCCGGCGAGACTTGGGAGTGTAGCGCTGGGTCCACGTGTGGAGCGCCATCGCCCAGGCGGGCGGGTCGCTCGCGTCCGGCTCGCGTGGCGTGTCCGCGCTCTCCGCCTTCGATTCCATGGCGTTAGCTTAGCAGCTTGACTACGCGGCGGCGCGCGCACTACGCTGGTGCCGCTCCGAGGACATCGCAGCAGGAG
Organism: Dehalococcoidia bacterium; assembly: GCA_040902195.1. Lineage (GTDB taxonomy): Bacteria > Chloroflexota > Dehalococcoidia > DSTF01 > RBG-16-68-14 > JBBDXS01. Next base: position 159,433 of record JBBDXS010000011.1, on the reverse strand, counting down.
GACCGCCATGCTTACCCGTGTAGACCGTATGCAGCTCGCCGTTCGCGACCGCGCCGCCGCAGCGAAGACCTTCCACGATCTGCTCGGCGCCGAGACCGTGCGCGACGACACGAGCGCGCTTCTCGGCGCGAAGCGCACCGTCGTGCAGGCGGGCATCAGCCTGTTCGAGCTGTGCGAGCCGTCCGGCGACGGCCCGGTGCGCGACTTCCTCGATCGCTGGGGGGAGGGGCTGATGTCGGCGGGCTTCTCGACGCCTGACATCTCCGCGATCTGCGCCCGCCTCTCAGAGCGCGGCATCCTCTGGCGCGAGGAAGGCGGACAGGTGCACATCGAGGCGAGCCAGACGCCGGGGCTGCGTATGGTCATCTCGCCTGACGAAGAGCGCGAGCGCGTTGGTGCGATCACCTGGCTCTACGAAGTGACGAACATCGTCGACGACCACAAGGCCGCCGCCGCGTTCTACGCCGACACCTTCGATCTCGACCAGAGCCGCTTCTCCCCGCTCAAGAGCGAGGACTACGGCTATAAGGGGCAGCTCACGCTGTTCGACCCGCCCGCGCGCCTCGACCGCATCGAGCTGTCGCAAATCACCGACCCTACGCGCGCCATGGGGCGCTTCGCCGCCAGGCGCGGCCAGTCGATCTACATGTGCTACGTCGAGACGGACGACGTTCCCGGCGTGATAGAGCGCCTCGAGCGGCACGGGGCGCAGCACGCACGTCGCAAGGACGCCCACAACCCGGAGGGACTGTTCATCCACCCCAAGGCGCTCCACGGCGTTCTGATGGGCGTGAGCAGGACGAACCTGGCCTGGAACTGGTCGGGCCGTCCGGAGCTCGCCCAGGCGAAGGCGTAGCTACCAACACCGGAACTTTATTTCCGAAACTAGACTTCGGATTTCGCGGACGCGGCCGATACTGCTATCGGGAAGCGAGAAGCTCCCACAACCGAAGAGGATCGTCTCCGATCAGGGCAAACCCGGTGTAAGCCGGGGACGCAAAGCCACGGGTCCTCGTTCCCCGCCGAGGACAGCCGGGCCGCCGGAGCCCACCGGAGACTTCTCGCCCACCGCCAGAAGAAGGCGGTGGGCCTCTCTTTGGCCCAACCTCGTCGCGGACCTCCTGTAAGGGGAAGGCCCGGCACGGAACGCATCCGGCCGGGCCTTCGCCTATGTTATGCTGGCGCCGTGACTGAGCTTGGCGTCGGCATCCTCATCATGGGCGGCTTGCTGGTGATCGAGCGCGACCGGCTCGACTGGGCCGTCGCCAAGGTCCGCGAGCTCTTCGAGTGGCTCTCTTCCTGATCCACGCCTCACCATGACCGGCGCGGGCGGCGCGCGAGCCGCCCCTACGGCTATCGCAGACCAGCGCTTGACAAAGAACGGGCGTTCTGATATTCTTGCTCTTAGCTAGAACATCTGTACGCACAGGAGCGTTCGACATGAAGCGACATCGTTGCCCCGACTGCGGTGGCCCCCTGGTCTACGGAGAGGGCTGCTGCTGCTGCCCCGTCTGCGGCTTCACGGCCTGCTAGACGGGCGAATCGCCATCTCCCGGCTGGCAGTACATCGTTTCGTTGACACTCGGAAGCGATACGGTATGATGGCTGCGAGCCGTGTCCTACACCAAGATCCCCCGCGCTAATCGCCTGCCTTCGTGCTCCGGCTCCGGAGCGCTATGGACGTAACCAACCGCGCCATCATCGTCGGCGGGGCGCTTATCGGCGTCTTTCTGGTTTTGCTCGTGATCCTGCTCGCCTGGGGCGCGCCTGACGAGAGCATCCAGAGGCTCGGCGACCTCGCCAACTACCTCGAGAAGCACAACAGCACGGGCACGAAGCTCGTGATCACCCTCGGTGGGCTGATCCTGGTCCTGCTTGCCGGGCTGCTCATCATCTTCGAGCTGGCGCCCCCTGAGACAGGCTCTGTCCACGTCCGCACGTCGGGTGCAGGCGACGCCGGCATCGGCATCGATGAGGTCGTCCAGCGGCTCGAGGACGAGCTGCGCCCGCTCCCAAGCCTGAGCGGCGTCCAGGCGAACGTCGCAGCGCGCGGGCGAAAGGCGGAGGTCAAGCTCGATCTCTTCGTCGGCGTCCAGGCCGACCTCGCCGCCACGACTGAGGAGGCCCTGCGCCGCACACGCGAGCTCGTCGAGGGTCGTATGGGCATCGAGTTAGAGAAGGCACCGCAGGTCGAGATACACTATCGAGAGCTGAGCGTCGCGCGTCCGGCGATCGCCCCCAGCACAAACACATCCCCGACTCCGCCGTATCCCAGCAGCGAGCCTCATGACACATCTACAGCCGAAGAACGAGAAGACGCTCCCACGCCCGGAGCCTGAGCTCCTCCCGGCCGTCATCGAGAGCCTTCTCTTTGTCGCCGACGAGCCCCAGGAGATCGGCACGCTCGCGAAGAGCCTGAACACCACGCGCGACCGCATCGAGAAGGCTGTCGAGCACCTGATTGACTCCACGGACGGCCGCGGCGTCTTCGTCCAGCGCATGGGCGATCGTGTGCAGCTCGCTACAGTGCCTGCCGCCGCGCCGTACATCGAACGCTTCCTCGAAGTCGAGTTCGGCCGCCTCTCGCGCGCGTCGCTCGAGACGCTTGCGATCATCGCGTACCGCTCGCCGGTCACTCGCGCCCAGATCGAAGCCGTGCGCGGCGTCAACTCCGACCACTCCGTCGCCACGCTGCAATCGCGCGGGCTGATCGAGGAACTCGGTCGCGCGCCCGGCCCGGGACGTCCGGTGCTCTTCGCAACCACGGTGCGTTTCCTTGAATACTTCGGCCTACAGCGGCCGGAGGACCTGCCGCCACTGCCGCAGATCGACGAACTTGCTGAGATCGCCGACGCCGCTGCCTCAATCGCAGAGGCGCCGGAGACGAACGACACGGCCGAAGGGCCGCCGGAGCTTGTCGCCGTCGACGCGGAGGAGCGTGAAGACGGGTAAGGGCATGACCGTCGGCGTCTGCCGGGTCACCCTTCGACTGCCCGAGAACGCTTCGCTCAAAGGCAAACGCCAGGTCCTCCGCTCCCTCACGCAGCGCCTTCGTAACAAGTTCAACGTCGCCGTTGCAGAAGTGGACGACAACGATAGCTGGCAAATCGCCACCATCGGCGTAAGCTGCGTCTCGAACGATGCCGGCCACGCGCGCGAGGTGCTCGACACCATCGTCGAGTTCATCCGCAACACACGCCTCGACGCAGAGCTGCTCGAGAGCGAGGTGGAGACTGTCCAGTACTAACGCCTGGGTTGGGGGAGAAGCGGGCCTAGCGCGCCACCATCAGCGTCACGACAGTATCCGGCGACGCCTCGGTGCCCGGCGATGGGCTCTGGTTGAACACGTACGCCTGCTCGGCGTCGTTCTTGTCTACCTCAACGATGAGGTAAGGCAGACCCGCCGTGGCCAGCGCCTGCAGCGCTTCGAAGACGTGCTCGTTCCGGATGTCCGGCACGACGCCTTCTTGAATCGCGACGGTAGGCGGTGGTTGTGTTACTGGCGGCGTGACCTGCTCGGCGCCCTGGCCAACCGGGCGCGAAACGTTCTCGTTGCCGTCGCCACCGCCGCGATTCCAGAAAATGCCGAGACCGGCGAAGAAGAGGATCGCAACGACGACGCCCGCCACGATCCAGCTCGGCGTGATCAGCGTCTGCGTCGCCTCGTGGCCGACCGTGGGAAGCGGCGGCAGATCGGCCTCAGGCTTGGCGCCGGGGAGCTGCTGAACCATCGCCGGGGCATTCAATCCGAGGTACTGAGCGTAGGTACGGGTAAACGCGCGCGCGTAGACCGGCGCCGGCAGCACCGTAAGGTCGCCTTCTTCAAGCGCCTTGAGATATTTTTGGGAGATGCGTGTATCACGCTCCACATCGTGGAGCGTGAGTCCGCGGGCGTTCCTCGCCTCGCTTAGCGCCTTGCCGAACGCTTCGTTTGCCATAGAGAAGAATGCTGCTTCATGCCGATGATAGCCGGGTCAGGAGTTGGTGGCAAGCATCATCATTGATGATCGTGATAACGTGTCGATAACATGGGCGTAGCTCGCCGTTAGCCAGCGAACATAAGGAGATCCATGCGCATCCTCGTCCTCGGCGGCACGGGATTTATCGGCCCTTCCATCGTCCGGAGGCTTGTCGAGAACGGCCACGAAGTTGCGGTCTTTCATCGCGGCCAGACCGAAGCCGGCCTGCCCCCCGAAGTCCGTCACATTCATGGCGACCGTTCGGCGCTCGCGGCTTACGCCGGCCAGTTTCGCGAGCTCCGGCCCGACATCGTGATCGATACCGCCGCCTACAGCGAGCGCGACGCGCAGGCGACGATGGCGACGTTCCTGGGCAATGCGCAGCGCGTCATCGCGCTTAGCAGCCAGGACGTGTATCGGGCCTACGGGCGTCTGCACCGCACGGAGCCGGGAGTCCCTGAGACCGTACCGCTTCTCGAGTACGCGCCGTTGCGCGAGCGAATGTACCCGCACCTCGGTAAGGGTCTCGGCCTGGACGATTACGAGAAGATCCTCGTCGAACGGACGGTGATGGCAAGCAACGACCTGCCCGGCACTGTCCTGCGCCTCCCGATGGTCTACGGGGAGCGCGATAATCAGCGCCGCCTCGCCGTGGAGCTGCGCCGCATGGACAGCAACCGCCCATCGATCCTGCTCGAGGAGACGTTCGCCAACTGGCGCTGGACGCGCTCCTACGTCGAGAACGTCGCCGCCGCGGTTGTGCTGGCGGTGCAGGACGCGCGCGCCATTGGGCGCATCTACAACGTGGGCGACGAAGGCCTCAGCTACGCCGGCTGGGTTCGCGAGGTGGGCCGGGCGGCAGGCTGGCAGGGCGAGGTGATCGTCGTGCCTGATGGACGGCTGCCGGCGCAGCTCCGCCCGCCGGACGGCGATTACCAGCAGGACCTCGTCGCGGACACATCACGCATCCGCTGGGAGCTGGGTTATGTCGAGGCCGTCGATCGCGAGGAAGGGTTGCGCCGCACGATCGCCTGGGAGCGCGCCGAACGCACGCTGGGCGGCCCCCGACCGCCCGACTACGCCGCGGAGGACGCCGTGCTCGCGGAGCTGCGCAGCGACGCCCCAGCGCCACTCGTGCCGCCGCCGGAGCCGGCAGGTACGGCGCCGCCGTTGCTTGGGAGCTAGAGGCTGGAGGCTGGAGCATGTGTCGCAGCATCAAACGTCTACGCGGACCCGAGGGCCCGGCCGCCCCCGACGAGATCGACGCTGCCGCGCTCCAGTTCGTGCGTAAGGTGAGCGGCTTTCGAGAGCCCTCGCGTGCGAACACGGAGGCGTTCGAGCGCGCCGTGCGCGAGATCAGCGACGCGTCGCAGCGTCTGCTCGATCAGCTCGTTGTGCCGGGCAAGAAATCGTAAGGGCGCACGGCTGGGCGCGCTTAACCTGTGTGGGTCACAGCGTCATCGATGGGGCCGGACAGACCTGAAGGTCTGCCCCCTACAGCGTGCGTAAGCAGAGAGAACGCTAAAAGACTTCCGGGCACCAGGGCAGCGGGTCCCACGAGAACATAGCGTCTGCGCGCGCGAGCGCACTCGCATCGCCCTCGACACGCCCCGCGCGCGCCAGGCTGCGGAAGCGCACGCCACCCATGTAGGCCGCGCCCAGGTCGGCCGCGCGCATGACGATGTCAGCATCCGCGTTCGTCGGGCGGCAGCGCGCGCCCTCCCCGCCCGCCTCTAGCTCGTACCGTCCTTCCACCCACGGACAGAAGTCGTCGCGCACGTCGATGACGAGCTTGCCCTGTGCGGAGTAGCGACGCGCCTCGAGCGCCGGCGGCACATCGACGACGCGGACCCACATCGAGTCGTACGTCTTGCGCACGAGCCGTCGTGGGTCGGCGAGCATCCACAACAGCGGCTCATCGACGGGGCGGTTGAACGCGCTGATCCTCGCCATCAAATCGACGCCGAAGATGTAGCTCCAGAGGGCGGCGCTGGCCTCCTTCGTCGTAGCCATCATCTCGTTCACGGCGACCTCTCCGTTGTGGGAGCCGTCTAGCTGGTCCCCGCGCGTCCGATAGCGGACGTAGCCTAGCGGCGTGCCGTTCTCCTCGTACTGGACGAAGAAGCGGCTGTAGAAGCCACGCTGGGCACGCTCGTTCTCACGCATCGAGTGGTGCTTCCACCATGCTTCGCTGCGCGAATAGAGGCCGGGCTGCGTGGCGCGGACGCGGTCGTAAATCGCTGGCCAGGCGGCGAGCGCCTCGTCGCGGGTGACGATGCGGCAGCGGCCCGGCGCCTCGGGGGCGCGCGCGAGCGTAGTGCGCTGGCGGTCGATCTCGACCACGAGCGCCTCGACCGCGAGGCCGTAGCCGAAGCGGCCGTAGATGACGCTCTCGGACGCCCAGAGTGCCGCCAGCGCCTCGCCGCGGTCGTGGACGTCGCTGAGCTGGCGGCGCATCATCGAGTTGAGGATGCCCTGCCTGCGGTGCGTGGGCTTCACGGAGACCCACGTCACGCCAGCCGCCGGCAGCGAGCCGCCGGGGACGGTCAGCTCCCATGAGAAGATGCCCGTCGTGCTGACGACTTCCGTGCCGTCGAACGTCGCGAGCGAGCGGTCTATCTCGAAGATCTTCTCGACGTCCTCGAAGTCTGTAGGCGACGGCACCCAGCCGAAGGCAATCGCATCGGCCGTGACGAACGCGTCCCATTCTTCGGGCCGGATCGGCCGTAGCTCGTACTCCATCGCAGTCGCTCCTTTTGGGTAGAGGGGAGTATAGCACGATATACTGACCGCGACCGATGCCCCGAATACTGCTTGTAAATTGCGCTCAGGAAGTGGCGGATGCTCTGCGAAGGAACGCCGACTACCAGGTAACAGATGTCATTCGCTCGAACCGACTACCTCGGCAGATGCCAGACGACATGCCTGACCCGCGTTCATTCCAACTTGTCATTGACGGTTCTTCAAGCGCCGAACCGGAGGGCCAGCCGAATGCTGCTGTAGGCAAGGCAATCGTCGTTCCTCGTCAATACACGGACGCCCTGAAGGATGCCGATGCCCTGATCTACGTTCCATTCGGAACTTACAACCTATCTGATCATGGGGATCGACTTCACTACATCCAGGCACAGTACAAGCCCAACTACATCGTTCCAGAGTGGCGGAGTGCCAGCGCCGAGGCAGACTACTTTAGAAACTTCCTTCTTGAGTTTGAGCATGACATTCAGCAGACCGTGTTCTTGCGTACTGGAAGCATTGATCGCGGGGAAAGACCGCCAATCAAGGATCACATGGACATCATCACGGACGAGTATGGCGATCCACGGATATTTACTTACTTCGTGGAGGGAGACACGTGCAGAGTCCTGATCTCGCCTGGCGTATCTGAAGCGAGGCGAACCAACGCCATTCAGTTCCTGATCGATAATGTCTTCCCTTTCTTCCAGCCTAATGCTTACACAGATGTCCTCTTGCCCAGCACCGTCGCCCACTTGCAGAAAGAGTGGATTGACGAACAGACCCGGTTTCGAGAACAAGCGTCGGCACTCGAGACCCGGATTGCTGAAGAGCAGGTCTACTACGCTCCGTACAAGCCGGTCATTCGACTCCTCGGTCCTCCGCTCCAGACCTTGGTTGCCGACATCTTTCGAGACGTGTGGGGACTAGCGGTCACTGACCTAGATAAGGCAGCCGCAATTGCAGAGGAGAGGCGACGCGCGGACCTCCTTCTAACGTCGGGTACATGGCGGGCATTGGTAGAAGTATCCGGTTCCGGGGGGCGAGGTGCTCGCTACGATCCGGATCTCGCTCCTTTTCTCGAACACATAGAGCATCACGAGAAGATCCTCGGTCCAATGGATGCGCGCATTCTCCTCTTCAACCCCTTTGCCAGTCGGTCACTGCCCGAGCGCAGGAGTCTTCCTGCATTCGGAGGAGACTTGCCGGAAGACGCGAAGAGCTCCAAAGTAACCCTCGTAAGCACATTCGACCTCTTTCACGCTTTGGAGCTTCTCCGGGAGACAAGGTTAGATGCGCAGGCCTTTATCAAAGCCCTCTCGCAACCAGGTCTCGTGCAGCTGCCTGGATGACAAGGAGAGCCACCTCTCATGCCCAACGACAACTTCCCTTCCTACGATGAGCTGCGCGCGCGGACGGACGCGCCGCCGCGATCGAACTGGGGCGTCTTCGGCGCGGACGACCAGCTCGGCACGATCAACCTCCTGACGCCGGAGCGGGTCGCGGCGGCGGCGCGGCTGGTGCGGCGCGGCGATGTCTTCTCGCTTAACCTGCCGCTGCACCTGCCCGGGCCGCCGCTCTTCAACCGCGGCGCCTACGAGCACCACATCACGGGCGGCCGCCGGGGCGCGCGCGCCGGGCACGATGACTACCTCGACAACTTCTACCTGCAGGCATCGAGCCAGTGGGACAGCCTCGCGCACGTCGGGCACGGGGAAGAAGGCTTCTATAACGGCGTCCAGCCGGAGCAGGTCACAGGCGAAGAAGGCTCGCGCAACGGCGTCGATAACTGGGCGCGACGCGGCATCGCCGGGCGCGCCGTGCTGCTGGATGTCGCGCGACAGATCGAATTCGACGGGCTCAGCACGCGCGCGATCACCGTCGCGGAGCTGGACGCGACGGCGCGCGCGCAGAACGTCGCCGTCGAGCCGGGGACTGTGCTGCTCGTACGCACCGGCTGGGAGACGGCGTACATGGCGCTCGACCAATCGGGACGCGAGGGCGTGGCGAAGGACTTACACGCGCCCGGCCTCGAGGGCAGCGAGGAGATGGCGGCCTGGCTCTGGGACCATCGAGTGGCGGCTGTCGCGTCGGACTGTCCCGCGCTGGAGCCGTGGCCGTGGGACGCGAGCCTGCCGTCGCTGCACCTGCTCGCGCTGTGTTACCTGGGGATGCCTATCGGCGAGCTGTGGCACCTCGATGACCTGGCGACGGACTGCGCGTCGGACGGCGTCTACGAGTGCTTCTTCACGTCGGCGCCGCTGCATCTGCGGGGCGGCGTCGGCTCGCCACCAAACGCACTGGCGATGAAGTAGGGCCCGGCCCGGGGCTAGAGGCTCGAAGCTCGGCTGGTACGGTACGGGTTTGCTGGTCGGCCGATGAGGCACCGAACCTCGAGCCTCCAACCTCGAACGAGAGGCGGGGGACAAAGAGAAAGAGCCAGGATGCATGCTCCGATTAAGCGAGGAGCGGGGCACACATCCTGACCCCTGCGGCGGGTGCTCCACGGGAGGGGGAGCAATTCCCGTGGTTTACCCTTCGAGACTCATGATAGGGCGGAGATGTTAAGAAATCGCTAAACGGTACATAAATGGCTGCCAGCAAACCGTGGCTCATTTTGGCCCCACAGGGCGCCGCAGTCCCCGAATATGCGTCTAGGCTTCGCTTCCGGATCGCCTCGCGATCGTCGGCTCTCCTAACGATACTGCCGCCGTGCTGCTCGACGGGCTTCTGGAACACCACGCTTATCTACTGCACGGGCAGCGCCCGACAGCCCTCGATGGCTGTCGTCGTGGAGGACGAGCGTATCGCCCGCGTCGCGTCGACCGGCGCGCTGTGCGCATCGCGCGACCGAAGGCTCTCTTATACGTCGACTCTGCCGAATATCGCCAGGCCGACGACGCCCACGATGATCGCTGCGGTCAGGCCCAGCACCCACATTGTCCTCATCGATGTGTCGTTCATCGTGTCCTCCTACATTGCCGCCGCGTGCCCGGCCGATGCCGGCGCCCGGCCTTTGCTCGGCGACAATAGCAGCCACAGTCCCGCGATCAGCAGCCAGATCACGCTCATGAACAAGCCCGAAATCAGGATCCACCACTGGAGGTCGGCTCCCACAGCTTGCGCGATAAGCGAGCCGCCGATGACCACTGCGCTGATGACCGGGATGCCGATGAGCCATCGCGGCACGAGCGCCTCGCGACCCGCGAGGATGGCCAGCACGTAGATGCTCAGCACCAGCGCGATGAACGCCCCGCCGACCGTGTTCTCGGTCGCCACCGCGAAGCCTCGTGCCGTGACCAGCACCTGCTCCTGGTGCGCGCCAGTCGATGCCACGTACTCCTGCGCCAGCTCGACGAAGACGAGCTGCAGCGCGCCGGCGATCAGCGCCAGCACGCCGGCGGCAGCGATGCCGAACGCTGCCATCGCGGACAGCATCGGCGAGCGGTCCTTTAGGTTGGTGTACAGCGCGGCGGCGGCGGCGATAAGCGCGACGCCCGTAATTGCACGGAAGAACGCGTTGACGTTGTGCGCGGCGCCGCTCATGTCCGCCAGGCGGCGCAGCTCGCCATCGAAGCCCTCGCGGCCGGTGTCGTAGCCGCTGATCGATGTCGTGATCATCAGCAGCACGACCATCGCCAGCAGCAATCCTCCTACGATGCGCTCGAACGGAATCTTGATGTCCATCTTCGGTCCCTCCACGTTCACTCTCCACAGCACGTCTGCTGGTGCGCCGCGCACGATGCGGCCAAATACGCTCCCAAAGAACCTCCACATGGGGCGCTCCTCGGTGACGATATCGCGGTGGTGCTCCCACACGTCGGATGCGATCTCGGCGCGGCGCGCGTCCCGCACTTGAGCGGCGAGTCCCAGCGTGTAGGCGGCCGTCCAGCCGCGCGCGACTCGAGACGCCACGACTGCGATGCCGCTCATGCCCCCGCCGGCCGTGATGCTGCTCATGACGCCGCCAGTCCGCGCTTGAGGGTTTTCGCCGGCGCCTTCGCCGCCGCCGCGACGGCCTGCGCGGCCGCCTCGCCTTCGGCGGTCACGCGATACATCCGCCTACGCGGGCGCTCCTCGGCCGCGGCGATCTCCGGGTCTTCCCACCGCGACGCCAGCAGCCCGCGGACCTCGAGGCGCTCCAGCGCCCGGTACAGCGTGCCGTGGGCCGTGAGGCTACGAGCCCCTTCCTGGTCGCGTATTTCCCGCGCGATGGCGTACCCGTGGAACTCGGGGTCGCTCCCGCGCAGCACCGCGATCCCCGCCTGCAGGATGGCGATCTCGATCGATAGTAGTGCGCCGGCCTTTCGTCTCAATGCCCGTGCATTATGGGGGAGGAGGGGGTAGCGCGTCAATAGGCAGATATATGCTTATACGCATCGCGGGGGCGGCCGGCGTGCAGATCGGCCCCCGTCGTCATGCGCGACGGAGCTGCAGAAGAGGCTGTTATGATCGGGCGTACGGCACCTACGCGCTCTAGCCCCACTCCTCCAGATCGACGTAGCCCGCGTCAGTGACGGGGAAGCGCAGCAGCGTTGTCGCGACGCGCTTGAAGACGGCCGGATCGCCCGTTGTATAAAACTCGTACGTGGGTGCGCCGTCGCCCGCGAAGGCGTCGCGCTGCGACAGCAGCTGCCGCACGCGCCGCGCGACCGGGCGCGACGGGTCGTAGACGCGTACGCCCGGTCCCAGGATGCGCTTGATGCGCTGACGCAGGAACGGGTAGTGCGTACAGCCCAGCCCAAGCACGTCCGCCTCGCTGCCGCGTATCGGCGCCAGGTGCCGCTCGAGCAGCGCCGTCGCGGCCCGCGTGCGGACGCGTCCTTCTTCGACCAGGTCCTCGAGCCCGTCGCAGCCGATGTTGATCACGTGCTTGTCCGGCGCGAACTCCTCGACGAGGCCGGCCAGGTACGGGCTGGCCGCAGTCGCCGGCGTCGAGAGCACGGCGATGGTGCCGGTGCGCGTCTGTCGCGCCAGCGTCTTCACGACAGGGACGACCCCGACGAACGGCACGTCCGGAAACGTCTCGCGCAGGTAGGAGATGCTGTGCACGGTCGCTGTGTTACACGCGACGACGATCATCTTGGCGTCCTTGCTCAAGAGGAAGCGGCAGATGCGAACTGTGAGGTCGCGCAGCTCAGCGGTCGATTTCTCGCCGTACGGGACGTGGCCTGAGTCGGCGAGGAAGATCAAACTTTCGTTTGGCAGGAGCTTCTTCGTCGCGCGCCAGATGGTCAGCCCGCCAACGCCGGAGTCGAAGAAGCCGATGGGACGGTCGTCCACGCCTCGATTGTCGCACATGGGTTCCTCCCTTCGCCAGACGAAGCCCGGCGTAATGGCGCCCTCGCCCGCCGAGAGCAACGCAGCCGCATCGAGACGGCTCGGGACGCCAAGCTTCCCAAGGATCTCCGCTACGTGGTACTTCGCGCCGGCGTGGCTGATGCCGAGCCGCCCGCCGATCTCGCGATTGCTCAGCCCGCGCCGCAACAGCGACGCTACCTCCCACTCGCGCGGCGTTAGGACATCGGGATGGCGCGGGCGGCCGCGCAGGCGTCTCATGGTCTCAGGATACGCTCTGGGGCGACGAATTACACTAGCCGCCCCTCATTCGATTGGCCGCCAAATCGGTCGCTAAGCCGGTAGGTTGTCGATGAGTCCCGCAGCGAATTGGAGGACCAACGACGCGTCGATGCTATCGACCCGTCCGTCGTGGTTCACGTCTGCGGCCGCTGGATAGGCCAGCGTGTCCAGCAGCCCGGCGGTGTGCTGGAGGATGAGCGCCGCATCCACGCTATCGATGCGCCCGTCGCCGTTCACGTCTCCAGCCTGCGGCCCTTCCTGCTCCACCTCGAACGCGCCGGTGTCGCACGCGACGCCCTGGGGCCGCGCGGTGCCTCGCTGGTCCGTCGCGGGACAGTCCGCGCCCCCCGCGTCGATGGCTTCGCTGCCCGGACCGAGCGGGTGCGTGGCCGTCAGGCCCGGCTGTAGCGGCTCGAGCTGCGGATCGACGCCACTAAGATCGCCAGGCGATGAGAAATTGCAGAGGGATGTATCTTCCAGATTGTGGCCTTCCGACTGAACCAGGCCCTGGCAGTTGGCCCCGGTATTATTCGCGAAGATCGTGCCATTCGCGTGCGCCTCGCCCGTTATCGTCACGCCAGTCCCTGCGTTGAACGCGATGGTGGAGAAGGCGAGCGTCAGCGTGCCGCCGTTCGATATCCCGCCGCCGGCCGGCGCCAAATTGCCGCTGATTGTGGAGTTGAGCAGCGAGAGCGAGCTGCCGGCATCGCCGTGGATGCCGCCGCCGTTCGCTCCTGCCGTGTTCGCATCGATCGTGCTGCGCTCTAGCGTCATCGTGCCGTTGTTGAGGATGCCGCCGCCGTTGGTCGCCGCGGCGTTGTTGCGCACCCTCGTATCGACGAGCGTCATCGTGCTCAAGCCGAAGTTGACGAGCCCGCCGCCGCGCAGCCGGCCCGCGTGGTTGCCCTCCACCGCCGACCGCGTCAGCGTTACGTTGCCGCCGAAGCTCACGATGGCGCCGCCTTCGTCCGCGGCGGTGTTGTTGATCAAGGTACTGTCGACGAGTGAGAGCGTCCCGTCGCCCCAGAACGCGCCGCCGTTGTCGCCCGACGTGTTGCCGGCGAACGCGGAGTCGGTGGCCGAGAGCGTCCCGTGGTTGATCACGGCGCCGCCGTCGTCTTGGGACGAGTTCTCCGTGAACGTGCTGGAACGCACAGTCACGATGCCCTCATTTTGTAGGCCGCCGGCGGTACCAGCCGAGTTGCCATCCACGAGCACCTCATGCAGGTCGAGCGTTCCTTCATTGCGGTTGTTGATGCCGCCGCCGGCGTCCGCGTGGTTGCTTGCGATTACGCTGTCGCGTATCGAGAGCATCGCGGCGTTGCGAAGGCCACCGCCCACAGCGGCATTGCCGTTTCGCAACGTCAGGCCAACGAGTTGCACCTCCACGCCGGTCATCAGCGGGTCGATGTCAAGCGCGCGATCGAGCCCGCCGCCGTCGACGATCGTCGTCGCGGCGTCCACGCCGGTAATCGTCACGTCATCGAGAATGTCGAGGTCGCCGGTAGCGGCGGCGTCCTCGTCCGGGCCCGCGATCGCGAGCTCGTACGTCCCGAAGGGAAGCGAGATCGTGTCGGCGCCGGGCAGGGCGTTCGTTTCCTGGAGCGCGGCTCGCAGCGTGCAGTCTCCTTCGATCGTGGCGCAGACGCCGTCGCCCGCGGCCGCATCGACGGCGTCCAGTACGCTATCGACGGCGAAGGCGGCGGCGCGCGCCGGCGGCGCGCTCTGGACGCTCAGCGCGCAGAAGAGGATGAGCAGTGCTATCGAGACGGCTCGTACCATGCCCGCCAGTATGAGGCGGCTGTGGACAGCGCGGCAAGCCTACGGCGGCAGCGTATCGATCAGGCCGACGCTGAACTGCAGGATGAGCGCCGCATCGACGGAATCGACGCGGCCGTCGCCGTTGACGTCCATTTTGTACGCGCAGGCGGTGAAGTCGATCAGGCCCGACGTGAGCTGCAGCACAAGCGCCGCGTCGACGGCGTTCACGACGCCATCGCAGCTCACGTCGCCCGGCCCCGCCGACGGCCCCGACCGCCAGTCCGGATCGAGATCGTTCGCCGGATCGTCGGTCAGGCGCTCGATGGTGTGAGTTCCAAAGTACTGCACGGTGTAGATGTCGGACTGGCCCTCCGTGGCCCCGACGAACGCGATCGCGGCGCCACCGGGCGACCACCCTGGGCTCGATACCGACATGTCCGTGTTGCTCGTAACGTTAACCAGATTGGTCCCGTCCGACCACGCGACCGCGATATCGCCGTCGCGCCGGTAGGCGATCTCTCCCGCGTTGGGGATCCAGTCCGGCTCGCTGTCGTTGCCTGGGAAGTGCGTGATATTCGTCTCGTTGCTGCCGTCGGCGTTCATCACGTAGATCTCGCGGTTGCCGTCGCGCTCGCTCACGAAAGCGATCAGCTCGTTGTTCGGCGCCCACGCCGGCGCGCCGTCCCAGGCCGGATCGTCGGTGAGCCGCTCGACGTTCGAGCCGTCGAGGTCCATCACGTACACATCGATGTTCTCGTCCACGTCGTTGCCCCCCAGGTAGGCGATCCTTTCGCCGTCGGGCGACCACGCCGGGTACGAGCCGAAGGCGCCCTCCGCGCTGACGCGGCGTGCGTTGCCGCCGTCCGCGTCCATGAGCCAGACCTGCCGCTGGCCGCCCCGGTCGCTATCGAAGATGATCTGCTTGCCGTCCGGCGACCACGCGGGGTGCTCATCGAAGGCCGGGTTGTTCGTCAGGCGCGTGACGTTACTGCCGTCGGCGGCCATCGAGTAGATTTCGTAGAAGTCGTCGTCGCGGTCGCTGGCGAAGGCGATCGCGGCGGGCGCGCCCGCTCGCGCGCTCGAGTGGCCGCCGAGCAGCAGCGGCGCAACGAGCGTTGAGATGGCGATTGCGAATACGAGGCGGCGCATAGGTCTAGTATCGGCCCACTCGCTCTCCCTATGAGACGGGGATGTGATCGATCAGTCCGGCCACGAACTGAAGCATGATCACGGCGTCGATGCTGTTGATGAAGCTGTCATCGTTCATGTGGCCGTTCACGATGCAGTACGTGCCCTCGATCAGGTTTGCGTCGTACTGCAGGACGATCGACGCATCGATCGCGTCAACGCGCTTATCGCAGCTCGTGTCGCCCGGGCCGGCGTTCGAGACCGGTTGCACGTCCGGCGCGCGCTCGAACGCGGGGTTATCCGTGATGCGGTACGGCCCGACGGGCGAAAGGCCGTAGATCTCTTCGTTGCCGTCGCGGTTGCTGCGGAACACGATGCCGATACCGCTCGGAGCAAACGAAGGCTCGCCGTCGAAGGCGGAGTCGTCCGTAAGCTGGCGTACATCACCGCCGTCTGTCTCCATTGAATAGAGCTCGGTGTTGCCCGTCCTATCGCTGGCGAAGGCGATGCGAAAGCCGGCGAGCGCCCAGCTCGCGTCCGCGTCGTTACCGGGATTGTCCGTGATATTGGTCTGGCCGGAGCCGTTGGCGAACATCGTGTAGATCTCGCGGTTTCCGTCGCGACTCGTATCGAAGACTATCTTCATGCCGTCCGGCGACCAATCGGGCGAGAAGTCATTGCCGGGGCTGTTCGACAGGTTGATGACGCCGCTGCCATCGTCGAACATCACGAGGACCTCGCGGTTGCCGCCGGCCAGCTCGCGCATGAACGCAATCCGCAGCCCATTGGGTGACCAGGCCGGCTGCGAGTCGCGGCCCATGGAGGTGAGCTGCACTTCCCCCGTGCCGTCTGCGTTCATCACCCAGATGTTGGACGCGCGCATGAACGCGATCTTCGTCCCGTCCGGCGACCAGTCGGGGTCGTCGTCGTTCGTCGCGTTGTGAGTGAGCTGTACGTCGCCATCGAGGAAGCGGCCTGTGAGATACAGCTCGAAGTCGCCGTCGCGGTCGCTCACGAAGACGATAGCGCCATCGAGCGGCGGTGTCGGGCCGCCGGCCGAGACGCGCGCGGGCCCGCTTACAAACGTCACGCAGAACAGCGTCGCGATGAAACCGAGGGCGAGGCCGATGCGGGGCATGTGCTTCTCCCGTTCGCCAGAGGAGCGCTTCGTTAGCGGAACGGTACGCCGCGGCGCGACTGGAGGTCAAGCGCTGCTACGGCGGCAGGCTATCGAGCAGGCCGGCGGCGAACTGGAGGATCAGCGCGGCATCCAGGGCGTCGACCCGTCCGTCGCCGTTCACGTCGGCATACTCGGGGCAAGGCAGCGGACCGATTAGGCTTGCGCCGAACTGCAACACAAGCGCCGCGTCGATCGCATCGATGCCGCCCTGACAGTTCGCATTGCCTTTGACGACAGGCTGCCAGTCCGGGCAGCATTCATCGATGTCGTTGTGCGTGAGCTGCACGACGGTGGCTCCCGATGCGTCCATGACGAAGACCTCGCGGTCGCCGTCGCGGTCGCTCGTAAACACGATGTGTGCGCCGCCCGGCGACCACTCGGCAGTCTCGTCGCTGGACGGGTCGTTGGTGAGGTTGGCGGGCGCACTGCCGTCGGCGTTCATCACGTACACGTCCGAGTTGCTGTCCCGGTCGCTAATGAACAAGAGCCTCGAGCCGTCGGGCGACCACGCAGGATGGCTGTCCGTCGCCGGGTGGCCAGTGAGGTTCACCTGGCCCGAGCCGTCCGCGCTCATCACGTAGATCTCGTCCTGGCCGTCGCGGTCCGACTGAAACGCGATCCCGGCCGAAGACCAAGTGGGATGGATTTCATTCGCGCCGTTCGTGGTCAGCCGCGTCTCGTCGGAGCCGTCCGCATTCATCACATAGATCTCCGGCGCGCCGTGGCGGCCGGCGACGAAGGCGATGCGCGTCCCGTCGGAGGACCACGCAGGCTGGTAGTCGTGCGAGGGATGGTCGGTCAGCCGCAAGAGGCCGCTGCCGTCCGCGTTCATCACGTAGACATCAAGGTTCGCGCCGCGATCGCTCATGAACGCGATGCGCGAGCCGTCCGGCGAGAACGCCGGCGTCGATTCGTTCGCGGGGTGGTTGGTGAGGTTGACGGCGCGCGTGCCTTCCGCGCTCATCGTGAAGATGTCGAACGGCGGCATCCAGCGCATGAACACGATCCGGCCGTTCGCACCGGGAAACGCCGCCTCGACGGGCTGTGCGCGCGGCGACCCGTCCGCGAACAAACCGACCGCCGCGAACGCGAGCGCGAGCAGCCACAAAACGGCGCGCCTGTCCACGACGCCTACTGTAGCGGCTCGCTACGGCGGCAGGCTATCGAGCAGGCCCGCTGCGTACTGGAGAATCAGCGCGGCGTCTACAGCGTCGATACTCCCGTCCTCGTTCACGTCTGCGCTCTCCAGGCACGGCAGTGAATCTACGAAGCCCACCCCGAGCTGGAGCACAAGTGCCGCGTCGATCGCGTCCACGGAGCCGTCGCAGTCGACGTCACCGACAAGGCCGCCGTTGCCGGTGATGCCCTTCCAGTGAGGATAGAGGTCGTTGTCGTCGTTGCTGGTGAGCTGGATCTGATCCCCGCCGTCCTCGTCTGCTGTCCGGATCTCGCCGTCGCGGACAAAGACCATGCGGTTGCCTGTAGGCGACCAGGCGGGGAAGACGCCGGCGAACAGCGACTTGAGGTTCGAGCCGTCCGCATCGATCGCCCACACATTGGCATCGCCGTACCGAGTAGTCGCGATGCGGCTGCCATCCGGCTTCCAGACGGGGCGGGAGATGACGGTGCTCGGGAACGACTCCAGCTCCGTCTGACTGCCGCCGTTTGCGTTCATCGTCCAGATCGCGTCGTTGCGAAAGAACGCGATCTTCTGTCCGTTCGGAGACCACGATGGCGCGTAGTCATCGTTCGGGCCGTTGCTAAGGTTGCCGGCCGCGCCCCCGTTCGCGTCCATCACGTAGATCTGGAAGTCACCGTCGCGGTTCGTCGAGAACGCGATCTTTGTGCCGTCCGGCGACCAGCTCGGGTACGAGTCGTCGGCAATGTTGTTCGAGACGTTCGTCTGGCTCGTGCCGTTGGCGTTCATGACGTAGATCTCGTCGTTGCCGTCGCGGTTGCTCACGAACGCGATCTTCGTGCCGTCCGGCGACCAGACGGGCAGCGTATCGTCGCCGGCCGCCGTCGTCCGCCGCGCCTGGCCCGAGCCGGTGACGGTCATCGTGAAGATCTCGTAGTTGCCGAAGCGGTTGCTCGCGAAGACGATATCGCCTGCGGGCGGCGGAGGCGGCACGATAATGCCGCCGCCCTCCTGTGCCCGCGCGTCGCTTCCCGCCAGCGCGGCCGCCAGCGCCACGGCGATTGTAAGGAGCAGTGCTGTCCGGGGGACGAAGCGCATCATCATGAACGTTCTCCCGCTATCGGCACACGCGAACGGCCTATTCTAGCAGACCACGCCCAAGCCGACGCTACGCCGGCAGGCTATCGAGCAGGCCCGCGGCGAACTGGAGGATCAGCGCGGCATCCAGGGCGTCGATGCGTCCGTCGCCGTTCACGTCGGCATACTCGGGGCACGGCAGCGTAGCGATCAGCCCCGCGCCGTACTGCAGTACCAGCGCCGCGTCGATGGCATCGATGCCGCCCTGACAGTTCGCATTCCCCACGACGATGGGCTGCCAGTCCGGGTCGCAGTCGTCACCGGGGAACTGGGTCAGTCGCACCACTTCTGTTCCGTCGGAGCGCATGACATAGATTTCCCCGGGGTCGGAGTACGCAGCTTTCCGGCAGAATGCAATTTTCGAACCGTCCGGCGACCACGAGGGATGGTCGTCCAAGACATTGTTATCCGTAATGGGCCGGGAGTTGCTGCCGTCGGCATCGACAGCATAGATCTCGAAGTCCTGCTGATAGAAGAAGCCGGAGTAGACAATGCTTGTCCCGTTTGGGGACCAATCTGGGGACATGTCGCCGTAGTGCTTCCTGGAGAGGAAGTGCATGCCGGAGCCGTCTGAGTTGACAATGAGAAGGTCAGAGAAAAGAAGACCCGTGAATACAATGCGCGACCCATCGGGCGACCAGTCCGGGAAGCGCAGCGTCCCGTCTTCATGGGTGAGCCGCGTTTTCGAACTGCCGTCGGCGGCCACAACGAACAGATCACTGAAGGAGGAAGTAGGATCGCCGGATGGATTGCTCGACAATACGATCCACAAGCCGTCCGGCGACCAGGACGGCCATCGATCTCTTGCTGGGCTATCCGTGAGCCGCTGAACCGCGCCGGAACTCGCATCCATCACGTAGATCTCTTCGTTGCCGTCTCTGTCACTAACGAATGCGATACGTGATCCATCCGGAGACCAGGCGGGCTCGAAGTCGGCCTCCGGATGGTTAGTGAGATTAGCCTGGCCGCTGCTGTCCGCGTTCATCACGTAGATCTCCTGATTTCCGTCCCGGTCGCTGACAAATGCGATCTTGCCATTGCCGCCAGGAACAGCCGCGAGCGCATCACGCCCCGGCGGCGACGCCCCCGCCCCGAGGAACATGGCCATCACGAAAAGGAGGAGAAGAAACCGCAACGCGATCTTCATAGGCTAGAGCGCCAATCTGTCCAGCAGCCCAGCGGTGACCTGCAGGATGAGCGCCGCGTCGACGGCGTTCACGATGGAGTCGCCGTTGACGTCCGCGTTGAGTGGACAGACGATGGCGTTCGCCAGCCCGCCCGCGAATTGCAGGACTACAGCAGCATCGACGCTGTTGATCGCGCCATCACACGTCGGATCGCCGAGAAGATATGGGCGCGGAGTGCGCGTCGGTGTGGGTGACGGCGTGATCGTCGGGGATGGTGTCGGCGTTGGCTTCACCTCGCTGAGCGCTTGGATGGGGGTAGTGGAGCATCGGTGGCCATACAGGCATTCCTCGCTTGTCTCCGCTGCCAGCTGGTACGTTGAATTCTGTCCCCAACACCAGCCAGCGCCGTCTTCTGTCCTAACGCACGTAAACGCCCACCCGCCTTCAATCTCTTCGACACCGCTTGGTGGAAGTATCACCGAAACGGGCAAAATGTACGGGTTCTTATTCCAAGTAAAGTTCCCGTCACCAATCTGGCCGTAGCTATTGTCTCCCCAGCACTTCAGGCCTTCTGCGAGGATCGCGCAGGCATGGCCGGATCCTGATGCGATAGCCAGTGCATTCCCGTGGAGGTTCTTCACGAAGACAGGACCGCAGGTCCATGTTCCGCATGCCTGTCCGTCTCCAAGCTCGCCAACATAGTTGTTCCCCCAACACGAGACATCGCCAGAGGTGAGGAGAGCGCACGTGAAAAATGAGCCCAACGTCACGGCGGTAGCGGGCTGCGGTAGAGGAACGGTAATCGGGACAATGTTGCAGCCCTCGTACTTCGGAGCGCAACTTGCACCCGAGCTCGGTCCTGTTTGCCCGCCCGCGTTATCACCCCAGCAAGCCACCGTGCCATCCTCCAAAAGGGCACACGAGTGATGGTACGAACCCACATCTACGTGAACAGCGCGTGCATCAAGGCCAGAAACGTCGACTGCATCAATCCGCCCGCTCGGCGGCGGTACTACTCCATCACCAAGCTCACCGAAATAGCCATGTCCCCAGCATTTGACTCCGCCATCCGTCATGACCGCGCAACTATGCAGGCGGCCTGCGCTGACTTCAACCGCCGAATTCGGGCTGATTCCTTGGACATCAACGGGCACATGGCTGCACGGCAACAAGCCTGGAAAGCCGACGCACTCCTCTGACGTCGCCGCGCCAAGTTGGCCCGCTCCGTTTTTTCCCCAACACTTCACAACGCCGTCGTCCGTTACGGCGCATGCGTGATCCCATCCGACGCTGACGGAAGCGACACCGCTGGTTAGTCCGACAACGTCCACCGGGGTCTTTCTCAAGGTGTCTGTGCCGTCGCCAACCTCCCCGTAGTAGTTCGCACCCCAGCACTTGGCACCTCCCGCAGTGGTAAGAATGCATGCACTGTGTTCGCCTGCTGATAGAGACGCCACGCCCGACATGGGATTGGCTCCTGTCGTATCAATGCGAGCCCCCGCCACCACGCCCACCGCGGCGAACGCGACCGCGAGGAGCCACAAGACGATCCGTCTACTAATCATCGAGGCCGCCCCTTTCTGCTTCCGGATGGTACCAGCTACCAGCAACCAACGACTACCGCCGGAACGTGCTCCAGCCCGCGTACCGCGCCGACGCGCCCAGCTCCTCCTCGATGCGCAGCAGGCGGTTGTACTTCGCCGTCCGCTCGCCGCGCGCCGGCGCACCCGTCTTGATCTGCCCGGCGCCCGTCGCGACGGCGAGGTCCGCGATCGTCGTGTCTTCCGTCTCGCCCGAGCGATGGCTGATCACGACGTTCCAGCCGGCCTTCCGCGCCATCGCGATGGCGTCCAGCGTCTCCGTCAGCGTGCCGATCTGATTCAGCTTGATCAGCACCGCGTTCGCCGCCTGCTCCCTGATGCCGCGCTCGATGCGTTCGACGTTGGTGACGAAGACGTCGTCGCCCACGAGCTGGGTCTTCGCGCCGAGGCGTTTCGTCAGCTCGCGCCAGCCCGCCCAGTCGTCCTCTGCCATCCCGTCCTCGATGCTGACGACGGGGTAGCGCGCGCACCAGTCCTCCCAGAGCGCCGCCAGCGCTTCGCTCGCGAGCGTCTTGCCCTCGCGCTCCAGGCGGTAGGCGCCGCCGGTAAACAGCTCGCTCGTCGCCGGATCGAGCGCGATCGCGACATCCTCGCCGGGGCGATAGCCGGCCTGCTCGATGGCCAGGGCGACCATCTCGATCGCCTCGTCGTTCGTGAGACCGGGCGGCGCGAACCCGCCCTCGTCTCCGACGGTCGTCGGCAGGCCGCGGTCGTGGATGAGCTTCTTGAGCGCGTGGTAGACCTCCGCCGCCCAGCGCAGCGCCTCGGCGAAGGTAGGCGCGCCCAGCGGCATCGCCATGAACTCCTGGAAGTCCGTCGAGCCCTCGGCGTGTTTGCCACCGTTGAGGATGTTGCACATGGGCGCGGGCAGCACGAGCGCGTCGTTGCCCGCGAGCGAGGCAAGGTGTCGATACAGCGGCTCGCCTTTCGCCGCGGCAGCGGCGTGGGCCGCCGCAAGCGAGACGCCCAGGATCGCGTTCGCGCCCAGGCGCGACTTCGCGGGCGTGCCGTCCAGCTCGATGAGCTTCCGATCGAGCGAGGCCTGGCCGTCCGCAGGCAGGCCGCGCACGGCCGCCGCGATCTCGCCGTTGACGTTCGCTACGGCGGTGAGCACGCCCTTGCCGCCGTAGCGAGACGTGTCGCCGTCGCGCAGCTCGTGCGCCTCGTAGGCGCCGGTGCTCGCGCCCGACGGCACCGCGGCGCGGCCGCTCGCTCCGCCGCTCAGCGTTACGCCAACTTCCAGCGTGGGGTTCCCGCGCGAGTCCAGGATCTCGCGCGCGTGGACTGTTTCGATCTGCATGCCTTGCTCCTCTAGTCCTGCCTGACGTCGAAGATGAACATCGAGCCCGTCCCCGTGGCTACGAGACGTCCGCCTTCGTCGCGCACCTTCGATTCGAGGAAGGCGATGTTGCGCCCCTGGCGGACGACCTCGGTCTCGACGGTGAGCTTGCCCTCGCGCACCGCCGCGAGATAGCTCACCTTGACCTCGATGCTCGTGCAGGCGCGTCCTTCAGGCAGGCTCGGCTGCACAGCCCCGCCCATGGAGTAATCAATCATGGTGTAGACGACGCCACCGTGGAGGACGCCGTGCGGGTTGTGCCAGGCCGGGTCGACCGTTAGCTCCATGACGCAGCGCCCTGGCTCGCGGGTCACGGTCGCCATCCCGAGCAGGTCGCCCAGCGGCCCGACGCTCTGCTCGCCGGAGAAGGGCTCGATCTTGCGGCGCATCATGCCAAGCCAGCCGAGCAGCGTCCGCGCCTCGGCGTCGGTCAGGGCGTCGACCTTCTCGCGCAGCTCGTCGCGCTCGCCGCTCACGCCCGCACCCGCTCTGCGGCCGCGATGGCGGCCTCGACCGCGCCGGCGGGGTCCTGGGCGCGCACGATGCTCTGGTCCTGGAGACCCGCGTCGTCGCTCAGGCGCCACGTCCCCAACCCGACGACCGGCTTGTGGTGGACGAGCGCCATCGCGATCTCAGAGAGCGTGCCGTACCCGCCGTGACCTACCGCGATGACGGCGTCTGCGGTCTGGACGATGATGAGGTTTCGAGCCGAGCCGAGGTTGGTGACGATAGGGAACTCGACGTAGGGGTTGGCTTCGGAGCGGTCCGGGCCGGGCAGCACGCCGATCGTGTGACCACCGGCCTCGCGCGCGCCGCGACAGGCCGCCTCCATCACGCCGCCGCGGCCTCCGCAGACCAGCGTGTGGCCGCGGCGTCCGATCTCGCGTCCGACGGCCTCGGCATCGGCGAGGACTTGCGGCAAGGCGAGGATGCCCGCGCCGGAGCCGATCACGGCGATCATCATGGCGAGGGCATCTTACTGGCCGCTGGCCGCTGGCCGCTAGCCTCTGGCGAGCAAGGCTGCTCAGGTAACCTCAGCTACACACTCGATTTCGACAAGGAGGTCAGGGAGTGCCAGGCCGTTCACGCCGAGCGCTGAACGGGCCGGTGGGTCGTTCGGGAAGTACTCGCGATAGACCTCGTTCATGGCGGGCCAGAGCGACATGTCGGTCAAGAACACTGTCGCCTTCACAACGTGATCGAGCATCGCGCCGGCTTTTGCCAGGACATCGCGAATGTTCTCCATCGTGAACCGCGTCTGTTCTTCGATACCGTCCCCGGTCCGTCCGTCGCGGACACCGACCTGGCCCGAGACGAACAGCAGGTTCCCGGTACGCACCGCGGCCGAGAACGGGTATGGGAGATCGTTGGTGTAGACCTGCTTCGCCATCGAGAGCCCTCCTATCGCATGCTAGCGTCGCGATCCTAAGCCGATCCGGCGCCGGCACATCATACTTGCCGCGGGCGGATCTGTCGCCCGAATAAGCGATCGAGGCGGACGCAAGACCGCCCCGGCGTGGCCGGGGCGGTCGCTTACGATTCGTGAGCCGCGGCTAATGCGCGCGCGGATGCGCCGATTCGTAGACGCGGCGGACGTGCTCGTCCGTGATCTGCGTGTAGACCTGGGTGGTGGAGATGTTTGCATGGCCGAGCAGCTCTTGCACGCTGCGCAGAGGAGCTCCTCCCCTCAGCATGTGCGTGGCAAAGCTGTGTCGCAACGAGTGCGGCGTCACCGACCCCTCGATGCCGGCTTGTTGCGCGTACTGCTTGAGGATCAGCCAGAAGCCCTGACGCGTGAGCCGCTCGCCTCTGCGGTTGACGAAGAGCGCCCGCTCCTTCTTGTGCTTGACCAGCCTTTGGCGGCCGTCATTTAGATACGAAATCAGGGCCTGCATGGCTTGCTCGTGGATCGGTACGGAGCGCTCCTTCGCGCCTTTGCCTAAGCAACGCGCGCTGGGGCTACGCGGGTCGAGCGAGATGCTATCGAGATCGAGTGAGACGAGCTCCGTGACGCGGAGACCCGTCGCGTAAAGGAGCTCCAACATCGCGCGGTCCCGCGATGCTTCCGGCGTGTGGCGCTTCGCCGGCTGCTCCAGCAGCTCGTCAACCTGTTGTACGCTGAGCGGCTTGGGCAACGTCTTGCCGACGCGTGGCGACTCCAAACTTTCCGTTGGGTTTGCCGGGATCGACCCTTCCGCTTGCAAGTACTGAAAGAACGATTTCACGGCCGCAACTTTTCGCGCGACCGATGCTTCTGCATAGCGCTTGTCTTTCAGCTCGATGATGTAGCGGACGATCGTGTCTTTCGAGACGAGACGCCAGTCAGTTGGTGTGCCGTTGAGATGAATGGTGCCAAGGAAGGTGTTGAACTGTGAGAGATCGTTGCGGTAGGCAGCGATGGTGTTTTCTGAAGCTCCCTTCTCTGCGGATAGAAAATGCAGGAAGTGGCCGATGCGGTCGTCCATGACGCTGACCTCACTTCGTTGAAAAGAATTCGCGGGGGCCTGGGGATAACTGAGGCTTATTGTACGCGTGACCTTCGTTCTTGTCCAGATCGTTTTGTGCGAACAACATAAAGATTTCACACAACTTCTCCACAACGACATCGTGCGCGCAGATCTGCTAAGCCGCTGCGCTGGTGCATTTGTCGATCGCGCGCGCTGAGTAATGCTTCGAGGGGATCTCACCACCAGATCGCGTCGCATCGTACTCCGGGCTTGACAACCCGCCATAGAACAGATATTCTATTCCTGATCTCTCGACAGGACAAAGGTGGTGGAAGACGATGTCGACGAAGAACTTCGACGCCAGCAAGTACCTCTCCGATCTCCACGGCAAGGACTACCTCGAGGTGAAGTGGCGGCTGCTCTGGCTCCGGACCGAGCACCCCGACGCCATAATCGAGACTGAGCTCGCCAAGTTCGGCGACGGCCTCGCCCTCTTCCGGGCGCGCGTTACCGTCCCGGGCGAGGGCGTCGCGACCGGCTGGGGCAGCGAGACTGAGGGCGACTTCGGAGACTACATCGAAAAGGCCGAAACGAAGGCGCTCGGCCGCGCGCTTGCCGCTCTCGGCTACGGCACTCAGTTCTGTGAGGACTTCGACTTCTCCGTGAATCGCAAGCCCGGAAGCGAGCCTCGGCGAACGACAAGCCGCCCCACGTCTACACTCACTCGCCAGCGCGTCGTCGACTCGCCCGTGCGGCGGAGCGACCTCAAGGTCATCCGCGACGCCGAGCAGCCGCCGGCGACGCCATCGCAGATCAAGGCGATCTACTCGATCGGACGTGATAGCGGCGTCCTTGAGCCCGCCGTCGACGAGCGCTGCCGGGCGCTCTTCGGCGCGGTGCCGGCGCAGCTCTCGAAGCGACAGGCCTCGCGCTTCATCGAGCTGCTCCGCCAGCCTCGCGCTACCGCCGCCGCGGGCCGCGTCGCCACGGTCGCATCGCCAGCGATGTGACCGATTCGCCGCGCTGCGATATCATGAAAGTCCGCAGACACGACTCACAGGGACGCGGTCAGGAGGGCTTTCATGGCTACCAGGGTAGGCATCAACGGCTTCGGGCGCATCGGCAGGCAGGTCTTGAAGGCGATGCGCGAGCGCCACGGCGGCACGCTCGAGGTCGTCGCGATTAACGACCTCTTCGATGCCGCAACGAACGCGCATCTCCTCAAGTACGACTCCAACTACGGTCGCTTCGACGGCACCGTCCAGGCCTCGGACAGCGCAATCACGGTCGATGGCCGCGCGATCCCCGTGTTCGCCGAACGCGATCCCGGCGCTATCCCCTGGGAGCAGACAGGCGCTGAGATCGTCCTCGAGGCTACGGGCCTCTTTACGGACGCAGAGCTGGCTCGCGCCCACCTGAGTACCACGGTCAAGAAGGTGATCATCTCCGCCCCGGCGAAGAACGAGGACGCAACCTTTGTCCTGGGCGTCAATGCCGACAAGTACGATCCGGCCAGGCACCACGTCATCTCGAACGCTTCTTGCACCACGAACGGACTCGCCCCGCCGGTCAAGGTCCTGCTCGACAACTTCGGCATCCTGAAGGGGCAAATGACCACCGTCCACTCCTATACGAACACCCAGCGTGTCCTGGACGTCGGCCACAAGGACCTCCGGGAAGGCCGCGCTGCCGCGATGAATATTGTCCCGTTTACGACCGGCGCCGCGAAGGCGCTTAAGCTCGTCATCCCGGAGATCGAGGGCAAGCTGGACGGCCTCGCCTATCGCGTGCCGACGCCCACGGTCTCGATCGTCGAGGTCGTCTGCCTCACAGAGAAGGAGACGACGCCCGAGGAGGTCAACGCCGCCATGCGCGACGCCGCCTCGGAAAAGATGAAGGGCATCCTCGACGTCATCGATGATGACGTGGTCTCGATGGACATGAAGGGCGACACGCACTCGTCCATCGTGCACGCCAACGTCACGAACGTCGTCGCGGGCAACCTCGTGAAGGTGGCCGCCTGGTACGACAACGAGTGGGGCTACGCCTGCCGCCTCGCCGACCTCACGGCGCTCGTCGCCGCGAAGGGATGGTAGGACGCCCGCGGCTCGTTCTCGCCGCCCTCGCCCTCGTCCTGCCGGCAGCGCTGCTAATCTCCTGCGGCGGCTCGGATAACGAGCCCGATGGCGCGGCCGCCACGCCCGTCGCGCCTACGGGCGGTGAGCTCGCCATACGCGCTTCCGAATGGCGCTTCGAGCCGCCGGCCATTGTGCTGACGCAGGGCGAACAGGTGCGGTTCGTCCTCCAGAACGACGGCGAGATCCTGCACGACCTGAAGATCCGCGACTTGGCCGTCGATTCTGTCAGCTCCAATAGCTCCGGCCCCCTCGAGGCCAAGGAAGGCGAGGCGTTCGTCAGCGCGGACTCCGGGAACTCCGGCACACTCGATTTCGTGCCGTCCCAGCCGGGCACGTACGAATTCTATTGCACGATCGGCAACCACGAGGGGCTCGGGATGCACGGCACGATCACCGTTCAGCCAGCCTCCGAGTGATCCACGGCGTTCGTTAGGGCGAATTACTCTCGAAGTGAAGCGGGAACGAAGCGACGCGCAGGGGCGTTATGGTATCTGGTACGGTCGCGCCGTGCTACAATAGCGGATCTGTGGCCCGCTTCACTCCTTATGGCTGAAGAACCGATCAGTAGAATCTCCACCGGCCCCACCCCCGAAATGCGCTCGCAGATCGCCGAGCCCTTCGGTGGCCAGCCGCCCGCCGGTATCTCACGTCCGCTGCCCCGCACACGAGAGTTCGCGATCTCCGAGGCCATGCTCACGGCCGTGGCGCTGGCGGTTATCGTAATCCTCGCGGGCGTGCTGCGCCTGACCGCGATCAACTGGGACGGCGGCAACGGCCTCCATCCGGACGAGCGCCACGTCGTCGATTCGACGTCCAAGCTGGCGATACCTGGCAGCATCTCCGACTTCTTCGACACGGAAACCTCGTCGCTCAATCCGTACAACCAGGAAGTGCCGAGCTTCGTCTACGGCACCGTTCCGATCTTCCTGGGCAAGATCGGCGGTGCTGTCTCGGGACCGCTCGGCGTCGGGCCGCTCGACTTCGGCGAGCGCGATTCGTACAGTGGCCTGTACTCCGTCGGGCGCACGCTGAGCGGCCTCGCCGATATCGGCACGGTCATCTTCGTGTTCTTGATCGCGAAGCGCCTGTTCGGCTCGCGGGCGGGGTTGCTGGCGGCGCTCATGTACGCGTTCGCCGCGCTGCCGATCCAGCACAGCCATTTCTTTGTCGTCGACGCGTTCATGACGTGCTTCGCCGCAGGCGCCGTCTACTACGCGATCCGCATCGTGCAGGACGGACGCTGGCGCGACTACGCGCTGGCCGGGCTATTTGTCGGCCTCGCGACGGCGTCGAAGCTGACTGCCGTGTCGCTGATGCCCGTCGTCGGGCTAGCGGGTTTCGTGCGCGCCTGGCCCGCCGTCGAACCCGTAATCGGGGACATGTGGCGCTCTCGTCCGCGCGCGAGCAGCATCGTGGCGCAGGGCGCGCGCATGGCGTTCGGACGCGCGCTGCTCGGCATCGGGCTCTCACTCGTCGTAGCGTTCGTCATCTTCCGCATCGGCCAGCCGTACGCCTTCCAGACGCCGGGCGTTAGCGACGTCAATATCGTGAAGGACGACTTCGCCTGCGAGCAGAAGTGCGGTGGGCTGACCGAGGGCATCGGACAGGTGCTCAACCTGAACCCGGAGTGGGTGGCGGACCAGACCAACCAGCAGAACCTGCTGAGGGGCTCTTCGTCCTGGCCGCCCAACGTGCAGTGGATCGGCAGGACGCCGTGGCTCTACCCGCTCCAGCAGATGATCGTCTGGGGCCTGGGGCCGGCGCTGGGCATCGCAGGCTGGCTGGGCTTCTTCTACCTTGCCTCGCGCGTCGTGCGAAAGCGAGAGCTTGTGCTCATCGTGCCGCTCGTGTGGGTGGCCGGGTACTTCCTGTTCATGGGCGGCCAGTTCACCCTCTACATGCGCTACTTCCTGCCGCTCTACCCCGCGCTCACGGTGTTCGCAGCCGCCCTCGTCATGGCGATGCTGTCGTGGGCGGCCAAACCGTCGTTACCCGAGCCGGCAACGCGATGGCTCAGCGGACTTTCGGTGAGCGCGCGCGAGCTCATCTCAAACGCGCTGCCGGTGGCCGTGCGCACGATTGCCGTCGCGGTGCCGGTGCTGACGATCCTCTGGGGCCTCGCCTATTTCCACATCTACTCCGAGCCTGTCACGCGCATCCAGGCATCGAGCTGGTTCTATGCGAATGTGCCGCAGGGTTCGACGATCGGGCACGAGCACTGGGACGACCCCGTCCCCTACGCGCTGCCCGGCATCGGCGATGGCGCGCCGTACACACATCTCACGTTCGATAACTACGAGGGCGACACGCCGGAGAAAGTCGATAAGCTCGTCCAAAACCTCGACGCCGTCGACTACATCGTCCTTAGCTCGACGCGTCTTTCGAAGACGATCCCGCGCGCGCCAGCCATCTGGCCTGTCACCGTGCGCTACTACGACACGCTGTTCAGCGGCGAACTGGGGTTCGATCTCGTCCACAAGGAGACGTCCTACCCGAGCGTCCTCGGCATCGAGATACCGGACATCGGCGCAGAGGAGGCGTGGACGGTCTACGACCATCCGCCGGTCTATATTTTCCAGAAGACACAGGCGTATAGCCACGACCGCGCGGTGGCCGTGCTGGGCGCCGATTCCTTCGTCCCGGGCGTGAACATGACGCCGGAACAAGCCGCGAAGAACGCGCTGCTCCTGCGCCCGGACGACCTGAAAGTGCAGCAGCAGGGCGGCACGTTCAGCGAAATCTTCGATGAGGACAGCATCTCCAACAAGGTGCCGCTCTGGGCGTGGCTCTTCGTGTTCGAAGTCATCTCGCTTTCGGTACTGCCCATCGTGCTGCTGCTGTTCCGCGGACTACCCGACCGCGGCTATCTGCTCTCGAAGCCGCTGGGCTTCTTGACGCTCGGGTATGTCGTATGGCTCGGCGCGAGCCTGAAGGCCTTCGACTTCAGCCGGACGACGATAGCCGTCGCGCTGCTGCTTATGCTGCTCGCCGGCTCGCTCGTCGCCTACGCGACACGCGAGAACCTGCGCGACTTCGTCCGCGAGCGCTGGCGCTCGATCCTGATGTGGGAGTCGCTCTTTCTCGTCGCGTTCCTGCTGATCTACCTCGTCCGCCTCGCGAACCCGGACATCTGGCACCCAGCGCGGGGCGGTGAGAAGCCGATGGACTTCGCGTACCTGAACGCGGTCATCCGCAGCACGGAGATGCCACCGTACGACCCGTGGTTCTCGGGCGCGTACATCAACTACTACTACTTCGGCCAGTTCCTGACGGCGACGATCATCAAGCTCACGGGCATCCTGCCCGAGGTTGGCTTCAACCTCGCGGTGCCGACGTTCTTCGCGATCGCTGTGGCCGCCGCATATTCGCTCGGCTTCAACCTTGCCGAAACGACGCGCCGTTTCATGCGCCGGAGACCCGGCGGCGGTCGCATCGGTCCCCGAGGGCCGGTGCTGGCCGGCTTAGGCACCGTGTTCTTAATCATGTTCGCAGGGAACCTGGGCGGCACGCGGCAGCTCATCGATAACTACTCGAGGATCTCGCCCTGGCACGTCGACGCGCCGCTGCTGGGAGGCCTCGTGGGCCTCATCGGCGGCGTGAAGGCGCAGCTCATCGATGGCCAGAGCGTGCCGCTCGGCTACGACTGGTACTGGGCGTCCAGCCGCATGATGCCGCCGACGATCAGCATCACGGAGTTCCCGTTCTTCAGCTTCCTCTTCGCCGATCTGCACGCCCATATGATGGCGATCCCGTTCGCCGTCACAGCGCTTGCCGTGGGCGCCGCCGTCATTATCAACGCGACACGCCTGACGCGCGAGAGCGTCCAATTCCAGCGCTGGGCGGCCTGGGGGATGGTCGTCGTGCTGGCGCTGGTCGTCGGCTCGCTGCGCTGGATCAACTCGTGGGACTACCCGCCGTTCCTGATCGTCGGCTTCGCTGCGGTGCTGATTAGCGAGCGCATGATGGAAGGACGCAATAGCTGGGCGGTACTCGGCCGCGGAGCGATCAAGTGCTTTGTGCTGCTGCTGCTGTCCGTTCTGCTGTTCTATCCGTTCCAGGCGAACTACCAACTGCCCGCGACAGGCTTCAGCCAGATGACCGACCGCGAGACGACGCCCCTCAATCAGTACCTTGCGCATTTCGGCGTCATGCTCTTCATGATCGGCGGCTTCGTTGTCTTTATGTCGAGCCGGGCCTGGCGTCGCATGGGCCGCCTGCGCTTCTTCGGAACGCTGGCGCTCGTGTTCGTCGCCTTGTCACTGGCGGGCATCGTCGCGGCCGATAGGCTGCAGTGGTTCCTCGATGCCGCCCCGGGCAACTTCACCGCTCGCGGCCTCTCCGGCGAGCGCTTCCTGCGGGACGTCTTCGGCGCGATCTTCGAGCCTGCCCCCGGGCCGAAGCCGATCGCCGGCTCGACCGACGCAGGGTCGGTGCACCATACGACGCCCGTCGTCGCGTTTGCGCTAATCGGGCTGGCGCTACTGCTCGTGCTCGCCTGGCAGGGCGTGCGGCGCGTGCGTGCTATCGATGGCATCCAGCTCTTCGTGTTCTCGTTACTCGCGATCGGGCTGCTGCTCAGCGCCGCCGTCGAGCTGCTCACGCTGGACGGTGACATCCAGCGCATGAACACGGTCTTCAAGTTCTATCTGCACATCTGGCTTCTGTACGCCACTGCCGCCGCGTTCGGTGCGTGGTACGTCCTCGATGTCGTCCGCCCGAAGGTGTCGGCGATACGGGTGCCGATACCGCGGATCCGGTTCTCGCATTGGTACCAGCCGGCCTTCGGGGCGGGCGTCGCGGTCTTCCTGCTCGCCGCTGTCGTCTACCCGATCGTGGCGACGCCGCAGCGCGTGCAGGACCGCTTCGATAACCCGGGCGCGATCAAGCCGCGCACAGACGACGGCATGGCTTACATGCTCGGCGCGCAGTTCGGCGAGCAGGGGGGAGTGGTCAACCTCGCCGACGACTACGCGGGCATCCAGTGGATGCGCGATAACGTCCAGGGCTCGCCGACCATCATCGAAGGTGTCACGGGAGCGGGGTATCGTTGGGGCAGCCGCTACACGATCTACACCGGCCTGCCAGCCGTAGCCGGCTGGGACTTCCACCAGCGTCAGCAGCGTCCGCTCTTCGCGCAGCTCGTTACGAACCGCCAGGAAGACGTCGCGCTGTTCTACAAGACGGGTGACCCGGCCGAGGCCCAGGACATCCTCGAGAAGTACGACGTGCGCTACGTCATCCTCGGCGCGCTCGAGAAGCTGTACTTCCCAGGCGTGGGCATCGACAACATCCAGTCGGGCCTGGGCGGCATGCTCCAGAAGGTCTTCCAGTCCGGTGAGACGGAGATTTACCAGGTCGCCCCCGAGACCGAGTTCGCGACCCGCCAGTAGCGTCTCCACCCCTGTCCCTGGCCTGCCGAGACTAAGGGTGACCGCCTTGCCCGGACTGGCCTGGCCATGTTCTTTCATGAGCTGTTTACGCGGATGTGCCACGAAACCCTGGCGCTTTCGCTGGACATAAGTTACTCAAGAGGGGGAGGGTTTAGATCGGTGCCTACGCCGGATTGGGCTGAGCGGATGGTGAAGGAGGTGGCGCGGCGGCGGCGCCAGCCTGCGCCTGCCATCTACTGGCGGCAGACCCGGCGCCGCCGGTCGGCGGGCTCCGCCGATAGCTTCCGGCGCGGCAACTGCGTCTCGATGGCGGCGGGCTACGACCCGGTCGACCAGCGCCTCGTCCTCCTCCATGAGCTGGCCCACTGGCTCGGCACGCCGGACGAGGGCCACTCGCCCCAGTTCTGGGCGCGCGCCTGGAACCTCTTCCGCCGCTATCGCGTGCCCGTGCACTACGCGCTCGCGCGGGAAGGCGAGTACGAAGGCGCAGTGCTCGCCTACAAGAAGTTCCTGGCGCAGAGCCGCAACGGGCATCGCAACGGCCACCGGCCGGCACGTTCCTTGACAGGCGCGCGCGCCCGGCGTTAGTCTACGAAAACGAATCGAATAGCGAGCGGGAGCTGGGGCTATGGCCCGGCTGAGAGGCCTCGACCGAATCGGGGCGACCGCCTAACCTGATCTGGGTAATGCCAGCGAAGGGACGTATGATTTACGCCGCCGGCATCCCGGTGGCGATTTTGTTGCCGGGCACCTCCACCACCAAGCGAACCATCTCGGAGCCATCGAGATGAGGGCGACCGCGCCCGTGGCGCTGACGATCGCCGGCTCCGACTCCAGCGGCGGCGCCGGCATCCAGGCCGACCTCAAGACGTTCGCCGCGCTCGGCGTCTACGGCGCGTCCGCGATCACCGCGATCACCGCACAGAACACGCAGCGCGTCAGCGAGGTCTTCGAGCTGCCGCCGGAGCTCGTCGCCGCGCAGATCGACGCCGTCGTCTCGGACCTCGACGTCGCTGCGACGAAGACGGGTATGCTCGCGAACGCGGCGACCGTCGCGGTCGTCGCGGAGAAGGCGAAGCAGCACGGCTTGCGACTGCTGGTCGTCGACCCCGTGATGGTGGCCAAGAGCGGCGACCAGCTGCTGCGGCAGGACGCCGTCGACGCGCTGCGCGAGCTGTTGGTACCGATATGCACCGTCCTGACGCCAAACCTGCCCGAGGCCGAGGTGCTGCTAGGCAGGCACATCGCCACATGGGAAGACGTGCGCGCGGGCGCGCGGGACCTGGTCGCGATGGGCGCGCAGGCGGTCGTGATGAAGGGTGGCCACGCGCTCCCCGGCGCCGACCCGAACGCCCCTGTGACCGACCTCTTCTTCGACGGCACGGACTTGCACGAGTTCAGCACCTCGCGCGTCCAGACGACGAGCACGCACGGGACCGGCTGCACGTTCGCGTCGGCGATCGCGGCGGGGCTCGCGCGCGGCGAGACGCCTCGGGGCGCCGTCGCGATGGCGAAGGCGTACGTCACGAAGGCGCTGCAGTCGGCGTATCCGATCGGCCACGGACACGGGCCGGTGCACCACTTCTTCCGCTTCTGGCAGCCGACCTCTCGACCGGGAACGTGGGACGAACAAGCGTTATGAGACTGATCGAGGACGAGATCTGTAGGGACAGAGCTTTGGCTCTGTCCGGCCCATACGCAGACATTTCGAGAGGGCCGGACAGGCCTGAAGGCCTATCCCTACAGCGTCTTCTGGCAGCCGGCGCGGCGGTAGCAACGCAGGAACGAGGAGCAGGGAAACGGAGATCGATCGAGATGGATGGTGAAACGGGATGAACGAACGAATGTCCGTGCGCGTGCCCGAGGACTGGGGCATCCAGCCCGTCCCCGAGGCGAAGCGTAACTTACGTCCGTTTGACTTCGCGGTGCTCTGGGGCGACCTCGCCGTGAGCCTGCTCGTGATGATCGCCGGCTCGCTGCTCGTGCCGGGTCTGAGCACGAAGGCTGCCCTGCTTGCGATCGTCGTCGGCACCCTGCTGGGTACCGTCCTGCTCTCGCTCGCGGGCATCGTCGGCTCGCGCACGGGCGTCCCGACGATGGTCACGCTGCGCCCCGCCCTGGGGATCCGCGGCTCGTACGTGCCGACGGTGCTGAACATCCTACAGCTCGTCGGCTGGGCCGCGCTCGAGATCATCATTATGTCGCAGGCCGCGCGCGCGCTGAGCGAGCACTACTTCGATGTCGGCGGGTACTACTTCTGGCTGCTGTTCTTCGGCATCGTGGGCATGGCGATGGCCGTGGGCGGGCCGATCGTAGTCGTGCGCCAGTGGATGCAGAAGTTCGGCATCTGGGTCGTGGTCGCGGCGGCGGCATGGCTGACGTTCTACCTGTTCTACAAGTTCGACATGTCCGCGATCTGGAACCAGGAGGGCGCGGGCGGCTTCCCGAACTTCTGGCAAGGCGTCGACCTCGTGGTCGCCCTGCCGATCTCGTGGCTGCCGCTCGTCGGCGACTACAGCCGCTTCGCGCGGCGAGCGGCCCCCGCCGCGATCGGGACGTATGCCGGCTACGCGATCGCGAACATCTGGTTCTTCACGCTCGGCATGCTCTACGTGCAGGCGCTCCAGACCGACCCCGGCGGCTTCGTCGACGCGCTGGTGAAGATGATGCTGCCGCTCACGATAGGCTGGGTCGCGCTGATCGTCCTGCTCTTCGGCGAAACGGACGAGGCGTTCGCGAACATCTACTCGACCGCGGTCTCGATCCAGAACCTTGTGCCGAAGCTGACGCACTCCGTGCTCGCGGTGCTGGTCGGCATCGTCGCGATCATCGTCGCCATCAGCCTCGATCTGGTCCAGTACGAGACTTTCCTGTTCCTCATCGGCGGCATCTTCGTGCCGGTGTTCGGCATCCTGATCGCGGACTACTACGTGGTGCGACGGCAGCGCTACGACGTGCCGGAGCTCTACCGCATGGCGGGCGTCTACTGGCACGACTGGGGGGTGAACGTCGTGGGGCTCTTCGCGTGGGGGCTGGGCTTCCTTGTATACGCGCTATCGGCGCAGCCGCCGTGGCTGCTCGAGCACGCTGACTTCGTGTCGTGGGCGCCGGCGTGGATGCAGCATATCGGCGGCACGATACCGGGCTTCGCCGTCTCGTTCGTCGTCTACTGGGCCGGCTCGATGGCGTCGCAGGCGCTGCGAGAGGGCGAGGCGCAATCGAACACGGATCGGGCCAGCGCGGAGGTATGATAGAGGCGAGATGTTCGTGTTTTCGCGCTTCTGGCACTGGTGGACCGACACGTGGCGCGCGCCGAAGCGCGCTCGAATCCTGTACGGCGTGATGGCGCTCGCGTTCGGCGCGCTGGCGCTGATCGCTGCCATGCAGGAGGACACCTTCGTCGCAGTGCTTGCCTGCGTAGGCGTCGCCGTCACGATCGGGCTCGCCGTCTTCGCGACGCGCCTCTCGAAACTGACGGACCCGCCGAACGCGGAGCAAGGAGACCAATGGAAGACGAACTGATCATCGCGGGAAGGCGATTCCGCTCGCGGCTCATCCTGGGCACCGGCAAGTACGCCAGCCCCGAGCTGTGCAAGGCCGCGCTCGACGCCTCCGGCTGCGAGATCGTCACGGTGGCGATCCGCCGCCTCGACCTCGACAACCCGGACAAGCAGACCGAGCTGGACTACATCGACTGGGGGCGTTACACCGTCCTGCCCAACACGGCGGGTAGCAAGACGGTCGAGGAGGCGATGTTCACGGCGCGCCTCGGTCGCGAGCTAACAGGCTCGGACTGGGTAAAGCTGGAGGTCATCCCCGACCCGAAGTACTTGCTGCCCGACCCCATCGACACGCTCGAGGCGGCGCGACAGATGATCGACGACGGCTTCGTCGTGCTGCCCTACATCCACGCCGACCCGATGCTGGCGCGACGGCTCGAGGATGCCGGGTGCGCGACCGTGATGCCGCTTGGCTCGGCGATCGGCTCCGGCCAGGGCCTGCTCACAATCGATGAGATCAAGATTATCGTCGAAACCGCACACGTACCTGTCGTCGTCGACGCCGGCATCGGCGCGCCGTCCGACGCGTCGCTCGCGCTCGAGATCGGCGCGGACGCCGTGCTCGTCAACAGCGCCGTCGCGCTCGCGGAGGACCCGCCGCGCATGGCGGAGGCGATGCGCCTCGGCGTCGAGGCGGGGCGCGCGGCGTACCTTGCCGGGCGCATCGCGCGGAAACCGTACGCCTCGGCCAGCAGCCCGCTCGAAGGTACGCCCGCGCCCAAGCGGCGCGAACCGGTCTCCTAGCGGTCCGATGGCCGTCCCGCCCCGCCTGCTGCGCTGGCCATCGCCCTGCCTGATGCTGGTGACGGACGAGGCGCGCCTGCGCGGACGCGACATAAAGGCCGTCGTTTCGCTGGCCGTGTCGGGCGGCGTAAACGCCGTCCAGCTACGCGAGAAGGACCTGCCCGCGACCGGCCTTTACCACACAGCCGTCGCGCTGCATTCCATCCTGCGCGGCCGAGCGCTCCTGCTCGTGAACGACCGCCTCGACGTGGCGCTGGCCTGCGGCGCCGACGGCGTCCATCTGCCGGAGGACGGCCTGCCCGGCAAGCCGGCGCGAGCGCTGGCCGGCGAGAACTGCCTCGTCGGGCGGTCAGTACACAGCGTCGACGCGGCCCGGCGCGCCGAGGAGGATGGCCTTGATTATGTCATCTTAGGCACGGTCTTCGAGACCGTATCGAAGCTCGGCCAGCTTCCGGCAGGCGTGTCGCTCGTGCGCGGGGTGGCGGACGCGATCCGGCTGCCCGTGATCGCGATCGGCGGCATCCGGCCCGGAAACGTACGCGAGGTGATCGAGGCGGGCGCGGACGGCGTCGCGGTGATCGGCGCAATCCTGGACGCGGACGACCCGCAGCGCGCGGCCGAAGACCTCCGTCGCGCGCTCGACGACGCGTACGGCGTCACGGCGCGATGATCTCGCTCACGATCAACGGCAAGCCCCGCACATTCGAGCACGAGCTCTCCGTGCTCGAACTGCTGCGCGCGCTCGCGATCGACGCTCGCCTGGTCGCCGTCGCGATCAACGGCGAGGTCGTGCCGAAGAAGCAGCACGCCGAGACCTCCGTCCATGACGGCGACCTCGTCGAAATAGTCCGGATGGTTGGAGGCGGATCCTCGAAGCTCGATCCTCGAAGCTCGAAGGCCGGGGGCTCCGGCGCCGCCTCCGTCGTGATTGTAGGCGCGGGCATCGTCGGCTGCGCCATCGCGTACGAGCTGTCGCGCCGCGGAGTGGCCTCTGTGGTGCTGGACAGCCGTCGGGCGGGGATGGCCGCGACGAACGCCGCAGCGGGCATCGTAGCGCCGCTGGCGGAGTTCCAGCGGCCTGGCCCCCTGGTGCGCTTCGGGCTCGAGGGGCTCCGTCGCTATCCGGTCTGGCGCGACCGCCTGCTCGAGGACGTGCCGGACATCGATGTAGAGCTGGACATGTGCGGCGTCCTGCGCGTCGCGTTCGAAGAGGATGAGCTCGCAGAGCTTCGCCGCGGGCTGCGCTACCGGGAGGAGCTGGGCGTCGAGCTGATCGAGCTGGACCAGCAGATGGTGCGCGACGCGGAGCCGCGCCTGAGCGAGCGCATCGTGGGCGGTGTGCTCTGCCCGGACGAAGGCCACCTCAGCAACCAGCTCTTCACCCTCGCGCTGACGCGGGCGGCCAAGCAGCGCGGCGCGCGCATCGTCGAGGGCGCGCCGGTGACCGGCTTCGAGACGAGCGGCTCGCGCGTGGCCGCCGTGCGGACGCCGCGCGGCGACTTCGCCTGCGACCGCGTCGTGCTGGCAGCGGGCGCGTGGACGGGCCAGATTGCGAAGCGCCTGCGCGCGCACGTGCCCGTGTTCCCCGTCCGGGGCCAGATGCTGGCGCTGGGACGGATGGTCACGCCGATCCACGCCGTCGTCTGGGGGCCGCGCGGTTACGTCCTGCCCCGCGCGAACGGCCTCGTCTTCGCCGGATCGACGGTCGAGCAGGTCGGCTTTCGCATCCGCACGACGCAGCGCGGGCTGGCGCAGGTGCGTCGCGGCGCGTTCGAGCTGGTGCCACAGCTCCGCCACGCGCGCGAGCACTTCTCGTGGGCCGGGCTGCGTCCCGGCTCGCCCGACGGCCTGCCGCTACTGGGGGCACTGTCGGGCTGGGACAACGTCACGCTCGCGACGGGACACTACCGAAACGGCATCCTGCTCGGCCCGATTACGGGCGAGCTGATCGCGGACCTGATCGTGAGCGACCGCGTGCCGGAGGCGCTCGCCCCGTTCGATCCGGCGCGGCTTATGTAGAGAGACAGCGTAGCTCCCTCTTCCGAGCTTGTGAACAACTCGGGGTGAGGGCGCAGCTTATGTAACGAACGCTCTCGCTAGCTCTGCCGCGGCCGACTGCGGGTCGTCGGCGCCGCAAACGGCGCCGATCACGGCGGCAGCGTCCGCTCCGGCAGCGATGACCTGCGCTATGTTCGAGGCGTCGATCCCGCCGATCGCGACGACGGGCACCCGCACGGCAGACTTCACCTCGCGCAGGCGCTCCGGGCTCGCCGCGCGCGTACGCTCCGGCTCCTTCGAGGCCGTCGAGAAGATCGCGCCGACGGCGACGTAGCTCGCGCCGTTCGCCTC
This sequence comes from Dehalococcoidia bacterium, assembly GCA_040902195.1. Lineage (GTDB taxonomy): Bacteria > Chloroflexota > Dehalococcoidia > DSTF01 > RBG-16-68-14 > JBBDXS01. The sequence goes on along the minus strand of JBBDXS010000011.1, from coordinate 120,119 downwards.
GGCCGCGCGCGCTTCGTCGGCGTTATTCGTCGACACGCCGAGGACGAAGTCCGCCGGCACGATACGCCGCGCAACCGCGACGGGCAGGTCGTGCTGGCCCAGGTGCGCGCCATCCGCGCCGGCGGCAAGTGCAAGATCGATGTGGTCGTTCACGATGAAGAGCGCGCCGTGGCGCGCGCAGAGGTCTCGGATGGCCGTCGCTTGCGAAAGCTGGTCGCCCTTCTCGCGCCGCTTGTCTCGCCACTGCAGCATCGAAGCGCCGCCCTCGAGCGCGAGGCGCGCAACTTCGACGGCGTCGCGGCCGCGGCACGCGCCCGGATCGATGATGACGTAGAGGCCGCGGACTACTCCACCCATCGTCCCTCCATGGAACCACACAACCGCGGAACCACGGAACCTTTGAACGACGCGGCGCGCGATCTCTCTGGTTGCGAGGTTCAGAGGTTCTAAGGCTCCGGGGTAGCGCGCGCGGCGGACGGCTTCAGGTGCCCCTTCTCGCGTAGATACGCCTCGAGTGCTTCCTCCCACGGACGCGCCTGCGCGATGCCAATCGATTTCAGTGCAGCGTTCTCCATCACGGAGAAGCGCGGACGCCGGGCCGGCGCCGCAAGCTCGTCGGTGGACATGGGTGTCATCGATGGGTTGAGGCCGCAGAGCTCGAAGATCTTCGCGGCGAAGTGGAACCAGGAGACCTGGCCGCTGTTCGTGACGTGGTAGAGGCCGTATCGATTCGTCCCCGCCAGCTCCTGGAGTTTCTCTGCGAGGTCGAACGTCAGCGTCGGCGAGGAGGTCTGGTCGTCCACGACGCGGAGCGGCTCGCCTTCTTTCGCCTTGCGGATCATCGTCTCGACGAAGTTGCCGCCCTTCCCGCTCGCGCCGGCCACGCCGAACAGGCTCGAGCTGCGCACGACGTAGTGCTTCGGATTGCTCTGCCGCACGAGGTGCTCGCCGGCGAGCTTCGACGCGCCGTAGACGCTCAGCGGCCGCGGTAGGTCCGTCTCGACATAAGGAGTCCCCTTCTCGCCGTCGAAGACGTAGTCGGTGCCGATCCACATGACGGCAGCATCAACCTCGCGGGCAGCGTCCGCGACGTTCTTCGCGCCGACAGCGTTCACCTCGAACGCGCGGAGCACGTTCGATTCCAGCTCGTCGACGCGGTGGTAGGCGGCGCAGTTGATGACAAGCTCGGGCCGCTCGCGCGAAACGACGGCGGACACGCGATCGCGATCGCAGACGTCGATGTCGTCGTGGGGGAGGGCGATGAGTTTGCCGCTCCAGACGCGGCGGAGGTCGCTGCCCAGCTGGCCCTTGCTGCCAATGAGTAGCGCGCGCATGCGGGCTACTTGGCGTTGCGCGTGACGCCCGCTCGTGCCGGAGGAGCCCAACCACTCTTGGCAAGCTCCATCCACTGCATGGTATAGAAGCGGGCGTTCGTGAAATCCATAAAGCCGTCGCTGCGGATCAGCTTACCATGTGCAGCACGGACTCGGGGATGCTCCGGCTGGGCGCGGCCTGTTATTGCGATACGTCGAGCACCCTGTAAGACGTCTCTTCTATCTCATGCAGCCATTGCGGATGGTAGTGCACGAGCAGTCCGAAGAGCGCGATGTCGCCTGGGTAGGTGTCCTCCAGCGCAGCGCCTAGCCGCGCGACGACAAGGGCGTATTCCGCTCCGGGCGTGACCGTTGCTGACGGCGAGCGGTCTGCCCGCACGACGGTTCCAACTCCCAGGCCCTTCTCCAGCTCTGCTTCGAACACAACATTCACGATCTTGAGCTCTTCGCCTGGCGGCGGCGGCGGGAAATACGCGACTACCAGTCGTGCGTTGGCGTCCTTCTCGACGGGCTTGAGAGGCGCCAGGATGAGGGAGAAGTCGAGCGATAGGTCCTCCGTCGAGATGTCGGCCGGAACGACAAACCCGCGGCGCGCCGCAATCCGTTCCTCGCTGTTCGCGTCGAGCGCCCAGCCTGGTATCACATTCGGGATGCCGAACGTCCCTAATTCGGGAGAGCCGACGCGCGGGATGAGCCGGTCGTAGTAGTACGCCTCGATCGTTTGCATCTTGTCGCTGGCCGGCGTGTTGTTCGCGACGACCAGGTAGTCGATGCCGGCGGCGAGCGCGAGACGCTTCGCGTCGCGCGCATTATCGAACATTGCGCCATAGAACGCCTGGGCTGTTTCCACCTCGTCCTGCGTCGCGGAGTTCAGGCCACCGTATGTGTTGATGTCCGCGAGCAAGCCCGGCAGGAAGACGCTCACGTCGCCCTCGGCCATGACTGTCGAGCCGGGCGCCGCCGTCTCCTCCAGATAGTTCGCAAGCCGCTCGATGCGGTTGGGAAGGCGCCAGTCGCTCGAGAACGCGCGGTCGAGCCCGCCTAACGTGATCGAGCTGTCAATACCGGGCAGCAGCGCCGTCGAGCTGGTGCGGTTGTAGAACGAGCCGCCATCGCGCACGAAATAGTACTCCTGCACAACGAGCGCGGCGGCGAGCACGACCACGACGGTCGCCGGCAGCGCCAGCGCCCGCAAGCGATCGCGCGCGAGCCACGCCACTGTCTGCTCGCAGAACAGCGCAAGGATGAGCGGGGTGGGCAGCATCCACGGGAGCCGCCACACTGAGCTCCAGGAGAACCACTTGCCGAGCGCCGTCGTCAGCGGCGGGATGAAGAACAGGGCTGGAACCGCAACGGCCATCGCGAACAGGAGCTGCGCGCCGGCATCGCGCCTGGCGCGCAACCACACGATCGGCGCTACGGCGAGCGCGAAGAGCACGAGCGGGTGCAGCAGGAGGTGGTAACTGCCGATCGAGAGCCCGTGGCCGACGTCCTGCACGTGGAACTCTTCTCGGAACAGGAGACGCGTCTCGGACACAGCAACGACGGTCTGACTCTGCTCGGAGAGGTACGCCGCCGCGATCCCGACCAGCGCCAGCAGCGGCAGGGCAAGCGCCAGCCCCGCGGCGAGCGTCAACGGCGATCGTTCGACAAGCGTCCGCCAGCGTTCGACGAGCGTCCGACAGACGATGAACGACGCCATGGCGATGCCGAGAAACAGCAGGCCCAGCGGATGCACGGCGAACAGCGCGATACCGGCGGTCAGCGCTGCGACGCACGCCGCGACGCGCGGGCGCACGATGAAACGCCACCCGAGCAGGATGCCGACCGGCAACAGCACGAAGGAGGCCACCATCTTGTCCTCGCCGATGCGTAAGAAGAGGTTGCGGCCGAACCCCTCATGCGGAGAGAGATCGAGGATGCCGTAGCCGAGCATGAACGCCACCGCCAGCAGCGCCACCGATGTCCGGCCAAACACGCCCTTCGCGAGCGTAAACGTCCCGGCCGCGGCGAGCAGCGTGAGCAGAGGCGGCAGGAACGAGACCAGCAGCTCGTGCGGCGCCACGTCCGCAGAATCGACCAGGAGCGCCTCGTCAACGACCCAGACGTTCGCGCCCATGCGTTGGTACGAGCCGAGGCCGGCGTCCGTAGCCGTCACATCCAGGTCGTGCTGAACGTACTGGTTCACGTACGCCATGTACACCCAGTCGTCCGCGTCGCGCGCGATGTTGTTGCCGGACCACCACGGCGAGGTCGCGATCGCGAGGAGGGGCACGGCGACGAGCACAAGCAGCGGCGTCGTGTTGAACGACGGCGCCCCGGCCTGCGTCGAGACCTCGTCATCGTTCGCTCCGGCCGGGAACAGCAGCGAGACGCCGCCCGCGATCGCGGCGAGTAGCGCGTACGCGACGCCGAAGCCCTCGACCGTCCAGTGGAGGCGCAGCCCGACGATACCTGCTGGCGCGGAGATCGCCACGCTCAGTAAGAACGCGACAGCCACTCGTTCGACGACGTTCGCATCGCTGCGAAGGAGCGCGCGCTGGACGAGCCAGCCCGGCACGACGCCCCAGGCGAGGAGCGCCAGCGCGACGGCCGGATAGCCGGGCAGCAGCCCGAGGGGCCGGACGTACAGAATGAACAAGAGGAACAGGAAGAGCGCGGCGGCTCCCATCAGAGCACGCCTGCCGCGTCCCTCCGCGAGCAGCTCGGAGGTGGACGGCACCGTGAAGCGTCGAGGCGGCAAGGCCGGTCGCGTGGCGAGCTTTTCGCTGCTCATGAGTAGGCCGGGCCTACGAGGGAGGCCCTAGGTGAGAAAACGCAGCGCGATGGCCCCTCGTTACGATCACACGATTGCTCCAAGCGCCCGGCGGGGACCGCGACGGGCAGAGCTCCCCGAACTCGTCCGCATCCTACCATAACGTTGGTAGGGAGTCACCGACGCCGAGCCGCGTCTGCTTCCGCTACTCGCTCCGAAGGATGCGAGCCGTTCCGGGAGGCTCGGATGTGCGCTCCGCCGCGAGGAACATCTGCTTGCCGAACAGCCACTGGAGGGGCGGCAGACGCAGGTAGAGACGCAGCAGGGCGGGATGCTGCGGCAGCTTCGATTTCGTGGTGTACGGAAGGAAGCGCGGCCGGACGTCCGTGACGCGGAAGCCCGACATCTCGACCGCCTCAGCCAGGCTGCGGTCGCTCAGCGCGACGTGGTGGTCGAAGTAGTCCCAGTACTCGCGGTACGCGAACCTGATGTTGGGCTGCAATACAAGCAGCCGTCCACTCGTGCGCAGCACGCGCGCGATCTCGCGCAGCGTCTCCATCAGCTCGGCCTTCGAGAGCATGTGCTCGAAGAAGTTGCTCGCGAAGACGACGTCGGCTGAGCCGTCCTGCACGTTCGGCAGGCGCGCGCCAGCGCTCAGCGCGAATGTGACGTCAGGATCGAGGGCGTCCGCGGTGTCCTCGTTCAGATCGACGGCGATCTTCCTGGCGGCACGGATGTTGTTGATGAACTCCCCGTAACCGGCGCCCAAATCGATGACGGTGTCGGTGGCCTGTACATAGCGCTGCAGGAAGCCGGCGCAGAGGACCTTCCAGAGCGCGTCCTTGCGTTTGCGCTCCGCGGCGCCGAAGCGGCGGCGATACAGCGCGGGCAGGTGGACCTCGTCTTGTCGCGCTGGTTGCATAAGCTAGGCCGGACTTGGCGCCGATTCCTTGAGGAACGCGATCGTGCGCCGCAGCCCTTCTTCGAGCTGCACCTTTGGACGCCAGGCCAGCATGCGCTCGATTTTCGAGGTGTCCGGCACGCGCACCTGGATATCGTGCGTCAGCGACGGCAGGTGGCGGAACTCGAGCGGCTCTGGCCGTTCGCAGAGACGCCAGATCGTCTCCGACAGCTCCCGCACCGACGTCGGCGTCGATACGCCGACGTTAAACGCCTCGTTCTCACCGCGCGGGTCCAGTCCGGCGGTGACGATCCCGTCGGCGACGTCATCGACGTACGTGAAGCAGCGCGTCTGGTCGCCACTGCCGAAGATCTCGAGCGGGTAATCGCCGCTCAGTACCTTCCTAATCAGGTCCGGGATCACATGCGCGATACCCGGCTCGTCCTCGGGGTACTCACCGACGCCGTACGCGTTGAAGGGGCGGCAGATCACAAACGGCACGCCGCGCTCGTCGTGGAAGGCGCGGCAGAAATACTCGCCGACCAGCTTTGAGAAGCCGTAGTGCGTAATCGGCGGCGGCGACGTTTCGACGGCCGTTTCGGGCGACGGGAACTGGTCCGTGCGCTCGTAGACCATCGATGAGGAAACGTAGACGACTTTCGTTTTGTGCTTCGCGGCCGTCTCGAACACAGTCGAGAGCATGCTGCCGTTGTCGCTCAGGATCGTCGCAGGGTACTTGTGGAAGTAGCCGATGCCGCCAATCTTGGCGGCCAGGTGAAAGCACGTGCCGGCGCCGGCCAGCGCGCGTTCGGCCTGCTCCGGATCGCGCAGGTCGGCTAGGACGAACTCGTAGTCGCCGGACCTCCGCTCCTGCCCCTTCGAGAGGTCATCGACGACGCGGACCTCCTGGCCACGCTCCAGCAGCTTACGTACGACGGCGCTGCCGATGAACCCTTCCCCACCGGTGACGGCGATCATGCATCGCTTCCCTTGCCAAACGTCAGAACGTTGGCGCCCGGATCCGCTCCGTCCCAGATGCCCCAGCAGTCGACAAAGATACAGTCGGGCTTCGTCTGCTCACGCAGCATAGCGGTCTTCAGCCCTAGGAACGCGGTGTGGTTCGTCGCCAGCACGACAGCGTCCGCGTTCTCCACGGTAGCGTCGAGGCCGGGCGTGTCGTGGTACGGGTCGTGCACGACGACATCCGCGCCCTCGCGCTTCAGGATCTCGATCATGCGCATCGCGGGCGAGTGGCGCACGTCATCGATGTCAGCCTTGAACGCCATGCCGAGCACGCCCACCTTCGAACCCTCGAGCTTCTTCCCATTCGCGGCGAAGGCGTCCTTCAGGCGGCCGATCATGTACGACGGCACACCCTCGTTCAGCTTCCACGCGGTGAGGATGAAGTCCGGGAAGCTGAGCTCCTCGACGAGGAGGTAGCCGTCCTTCGCGAGGCAGGGCCCACCGCAGGGGCCCGGCAGCGGAATGCCGCCACGCGGATAACCGGCGTTAATCATGCCGATGATCTCGTGCGCATCACGGCCGTGGTGCTCCGCGAGCAGGGCAAACTCGTTCGCGACGGCAAACGAGACGTATCGATAGACGTTCGTAAACAGCTTAGCCAGCTCGGCGCTTACGGGATCGGTCTGGTGCATGACCTTGTCTGGGTTCAGCGTGCGCATCACTTCCGATGTGACATCGGTGGCCATCTGATCGTAGCCGCCGATGATCTCCGGCAGCGTTTCCAGCTCGGCGATCGCGCGACCGGCGGAGATCCGCTCCGGCGCCGATGCGAGCAGGACGTCCCGCCCCACCTCCAGCTCCGTGTGCGACTCGATGTACGGCTTCACGATCTTCTGCAGCGTGCCGGGCGAGACCGTGCTGCGCAGCACGATGACCTGCACGGGCCGGAGTTGTGGACAGATCCGGTCGAGAGCCGAGTGGAGCTGACCGTAGTCAACGCGTTGCTCGCTGTTCAGTCCTGTCGCGACGGTGATGAAGATGACGTCGGCGTCGCGCAGGTCCTCATCGCGTTCGGTAGCGTGGAGCTTGCCGCTCGCGATCACCTCAGGTAGCGCGGCTTCACCACCGTCCTCGTAGAAGGGCATCTGACCGGAGCGGACACTCGCCAGCAGCCGCTCATCGCGGTCGACGCCGATGACGCGGATGCCGCTTCGCGCAAAGGCGATGCCCAGCGGCAGCCCGACGCGGCCGAGGCCGATGATCCCGACCTGGAAGTCGCGCGCGCGCACCTTTTCGAGTAGCTGTTCAGGTGTCGTCATCGTGTCTGCCTCCGGCTAAGGCCTACGTTATTCAACTGCCAACAGCCGCCGACCGTTGCAGTGGCCTTCGATAGCGCGCCCGCAAGACCAGCGGCAGCCCCAGCCCCGCCACGATGAGCCATCGCGAGGGCATGCGTACCATCGCATAGGCCAGCCAGCGCCCATAGTTGCGCAGCTCGCGCATGACGCGGAACGTCGACTTGCCGACCAGGCGGTTCTCCCACGTCACCGGCACGTACTCGATCCGGTAGCCCAGTTCCGCAGCCTTTACGACTAGCTCGACCGACAGGTCGAACGAATCAGCGACAGGTTCGACAGCGCTCCAGACCTCTCGGCGGTACATCTTAAAGCTATTCGAGACGTCTCCGACCTTGACGTTGGTCAGCAGCGCCATCAGCCACGTATAGACCCGCGACGTGCGCTGCTTGGGCGTGCTTCCGACGGTCTTGCCACCCGGGACGTACCGGGCGCCCACGACAACGTCCGCGCCGGCTTCGATACGTGCGAGCATCTTCGGAATCGCCGAGAGCTCATCGGAGAGGTCGGCCATGACGGGCATGACAGCCCGCCCCGTCGCGTTCGACGCGCCGTAACGGAGGGCCGAGCCGAAGCCGCGCTCGTTCGTGCGGAACAGCGCGCGCGTTTCGTACCGTTCGGCCAGCTCGCCGGCCCCGCGGTCGATCTCCCCTCGTAGCTCCGGCCTGGTCACATCGAAGATGAGCAAGACCTCCATATCGTGGCCGGCGACATCCTCCCGCAGGCGGCGCACCGTCTCCTGGAGCGTGTCCTCCCAATTGAGAACGGGAATCAGTACGGAAAGCTCAGGTTCAGTCATCGCTCCTGGCCGACACGATCTTCGAATATGCCTCCGGGACTTGATTATAGACGCGAAGGGCTGCAACAGACGAGGCCCCGCTCCTACTGACCCGTAAACTGCGGCGCGCGCTTCTCCGTGAACGCACGCGGGCCTTCCTTCGCATCCTCGGTTGACTGCACGATGGCCATCGCCTGGCCGGCCGCCTCGAGCGCTTCGTTGACGTCGGTCGTCAGCCCGCGGTAAACGAGGCGTTTCGCGAGCTGGACCGCTACGGCTGGTCCCCGCGCGATGCGTAGCGCGAGCTCTCGAGCCGTGGTCATCAACTCGGACGCCGGCACGACTTTCGAGACGTAGCCGATGCGCAGCGCTTCCTGCGCGTCGATGAAGTCACCTGTCCAGATCAGCTCGAGCGCCTTCGCGAGGCCGACGATGCGCGGCAGGTAGTAGCACCCGCCATCGCCGGGGACGAGGCCGACCTTGACGTACGTCATCGCGAAACGCGCTTCCTCCGTGGCGATACGGATGTCTGCCATGCTGGCCATGTCCATCCCCGCGCCGACAGCCGCGCCGTTGAGCGCCGCGATGTACGGCTTGTCCAGCAGCGCGACCTGGCGCGGGACGTTGTGGACGCCGTCGCGCAGCCAGTTGCGCCGGCTCGCCGAGGAGACGGTCCCCTCCGTGCGCGCCGCCTCTGGCACGCCGGAATCGGCGCGCAGGTCCGCGCCTGCGCAGAAGCCGCGCCCGGCGCCAGTTACGATGACGGCGCGCACTTCGCGGTCGAGGCGGGCGCCCTCGATCGCCCGGGCCCATTCTGCGATCATCGTGTTCGTGAACGCGTTCATCCGTTCGGGGCGGTTGAGGGTAATCGTGGCCACGCCGTCCGACACGTCGTAGATGATCTGCTCGTAGTCCATGTGACCTCCTCGTATGCTCGGGCGCTATTGTACTGGAAGCCTGTCATCCTGAGCGACGCGAAGGATCTCCTACCGCGTGACGCGATGTTTTGAACCAGAGGAGCTAGACGCATGGGACGAGGTTCTTCGCCCACCCCGCCTCGGGTAAGTCTGTGGCTCGTCGCCGACCCCCCCAGCCCGCGAGGCTCAGAATGACCTTCGCTGTTCCCTGTTCCTTGTTCCCTGCTCGTCGTTCTTAGTATGATTGTGCCGGACTTCACGTACTCACGCGCCCGCCGGAGGTAGGCCATGACCATCGATACGCGCTGGACGGACGTCGACAAGATGCTGCAGCCGATCCCGAAGAACCGGGAAGAGCTGCGCGAGCGCGTTGTGCAGGACGTGGCCCAGGCGCGTTTCGAGTTCCCGACGCCCGACCTTCCCTCGCTGCGCGCGTTCGTGAACGTGCCCGAGAAGACGATGCCCGTCCAGGACCCGGACGGCAACGAGCTCGTCCCCGACATCGTTTGCGTCGATACGCCGGGCAACATCCTGAAGATGCTGGCCCAGGTCGAGCTGCAGGAGACGGTGACGGAGGAGCGCGCGAAGCACGCCTGGGCGAAGTTCGCGAAGCTGCCGGACGCGGCGTTCTATCTGTACGTGCCCGTCGGGTACGGCGGCCTGGCGAAGAAGATTTGCAAGAAGCTCAAGATCGATGTGTACGGCTTCCGCACGTGGCGCTACATCCCGCAGGGCATTGAGATCAACGACATCTCGGAGCCGCCGGAGATCATGGTCGCGCTGATGCCGCCGTTCGTCCGCAAGCTCCTGCGCGGCGTGTAGCTTCTCGAAGCTCGGAGTTCGAGGTTCGAGGTCGTCCGGAAGGGCGGCCTCGTAGTTGGCTCGAGTCGATGGCCGTCGGGGTCTGAAGACCCCGACCTACGGCGTCGATGGTGATTCGTGCGCGCTAGCGAGTTTCGATTAGTTTCTTGAGCAGCGCCCGGTGGCACCTCGACTCGTTTTCGCAGGAGCAAAGCGGCCTGACGTTGCGCCGCCACGCCACGGCCAGCCCCCGGGACGCGAGCGCCGGCACGGCTAGCCCGCCAGCGTGCGCTCGATTTCGGCGGCGTGGTGCGGATGGCGCGCCGCGAACGCGCGCACGAGACCGAAGCAGCCGGAGATCATCATGTCGCCGTGCGGAGTCGCGAAGTAGGGATCGAGGCGGCTGCCGCGCAGCCGGCCGCGCTGCGGCCCGGTGACGGCGACGAGCGGTTTCGCTCCATTCGATGACGCGCCGTCCGCGTAGAAGACGCCGTGCCCCTTCGAGCCGAAGACCTCCTCGTGCGCGAGCGTGCGCGCGATCAGACGCTCCGTAAAGTCCTCGATCTGCCCGGTGGACATCTCGCCGGTGTGGTGCTCGTAGAGGCTGACGATGTGCGTGCCGCGGAGGTGGAACGCGAGCGCGTGCATGTTCCCCAGATTCAGCACGAGCTGCTCGTCAGCGGCCGCAACGCGTTCGTCCTGGAGGGCACCCAGCGCGGCGGCCGCGCCGGTGTCGAGGAAGACCGCCGCGGGGGCTTCGTTCGCCGCGCCCGACATCAACGTGCGCGCGCGCGTGAGGTACTCGGGCAGCTCCGGCGGCAGGTAGGCGAACGCGAGCAGGTCGTTCTCGCGCTCGACGACACGGCGCAGGTGATCGAAGCGGAAGAGGCGGTCCGAATAGTCCGGCGGCGAATCGCCGTGGTCCAGGCAGCCCAGCGCCAGCCCGTCGAACACACCCGAGACGTCGAACGCCGCGAGCGCCGTCCGGACCGCGGCGAGGTCGAGGTCGCGCAGCTCGATGCGCTCCACATCCATCAGCCGCGACGCTTCGTCCTCGCTGACGACGCGGACACCCATCGCCTCGACGCGCGAGAGGTCGTCATCAAACGTGCGGGCGGCCGCGGGCGTGGCGTACGCGGCGTGTCCCGCGCGCAGGTGGTCCTCGAGCGCCCAGTGGCAGGGCCCGCCGCCCTGGATCACGCCCGTAAGCAGGACGGCCCGTCGCTGCTCCGTCGCGCGGCGGATGCGCCCGGCGGCAATCGACGTCGCGCTGGGCATCACGAGCTTGACGGAGTTCTCGACCGGCCCCGACGAATCGAAGAGCAGGATGTCTTGCGTGCCTGTGCCAACATCGACTGCGAGAATGCGCATGATGCAATTGTAACCCCTCCCCTGTAACCCCTCCCCGCGCCCCTCCCGGCAGAACCAAGAAACCAGGAACCCAGAACCGGCGAAACCACGGAACCTCAGAACCATCGAACCTTGGGGATGTGCGGCCCGGGTTCAATTGTTCAAGCGTTCGGCCGCTCCATGCTCCGAAGCGTCGTCGGTTCGGGGTTCTCGGTTCTTGGTTCTCGGTTTTACAGACATACGCCAACGCCGCCTCGGACGAAGGATGGCACGTCCGGGACGGCGTTAAGCGTGTAGGGAGGAGGTAGATGTCTTGAGTGGGTTACTGCGGCTCGCGGAGGCCGTCGGTGTACCACTGGTGTACGAGGTACACGCTCGAGCAGACCAGCACCAGCACAAGCGCAACTGCGAACGTCATGTCGGTCCTGTCCCTTCCGTGGTCAGGCGCCCAGCGCCCGGGCTCCCCGTTCGGAGGCCTCCTCAGTCGAGTCTCCGAATGTATGTTCCAGCGAACACCCGTACTATAGAACACATATGCTGGGCCTGTCAAGGGGTTATGGAAGAAATTTGGAGAGTTTTTTCTTGGAGCGACGAAGGAACGCGGAGGCCTCCGCCATAGGCGGACAGGCGCCGGCCTGCAGCTACGGAAGGCGGTTGGTCGCCCCCGTAATGGCAACGCTGCGCCAGGAGGAACCTAAGATTCTTCGCCTTGTCCGCCATAAGGCGGACCGGCTCAGAATGACAGGCATCGAGGGCTAGATTTCGGCGAGGGGAGCGACGGACTGGTAGGAGCCCAGCTTGTCCTGCTGCCGCCACGACTCCTTGCCCTGGAGCAGCAGGTCGCCGCCGTGCATGTCGCAGGCGACGATAGCCGGGAAGCCATCGACCTGGAGGCGCTTCATCGATTCCGTGCCGAGCTCCTCGTAGGCGATGACCTCGACGCTGCGGACCGTTTTCGAGAGCAGCGCTCCCGCGCCGCCGACGGCCAGGCAGTAGGCCGCCTTGTGCTGCTGGAGCGCCTTCTGCACGACGGGCCCGCGACCGCCCTTGCCGATCGCCATCTTCAGCCCCAGGTCGAGCAGCTTCGGCGTAAAGGGGTCCATGCGCATCGATGTCGTTGGGCCGGCGGAGCCGATCACGCGGCCCGGGCGGGCCGGCGACGGGCCGACGTAGTAGATGATCTGTCCTGTGAGATCGACGGGCAGCGGCTCGCCCTTCTCGACCGCGGCGATCATACGCCGATGCGCGGCGTCACGGGCGGTGTAAATCGTGCCGTAGAAGCGCACGTGCTGCCCGATGCGCAGCTTCGCGATGTCGTCGTCCGTCAGCGGTGCGCTAATGCGAATTTCACCGTTTCGTTCTTCTACCGGCATCGCCTACTCCTTTATTGGCCACAGATTGACACTGATGAACACGGATTCTTTTGGTTGCTCGGATGTCACGGTCCTGCCAATCATAATCTGTGACAATCAGTGTTCATCTGTGGCTCATTATTCAAGGCCCTCCACGTTCACGACGATGTTCTCCTGGCCATCACGCGCGACGATCATCGTGACCGGCTCGTTCGCGTCCAGGTTGATCTCCTGATGGACGGCTTCCGGCGGCACGTAGATGAAGTCGCCCGGGCCGGCCTCGGCCTCCTCCGACAGGCCGTCGCCGAAGCGGAAACGCGCGCGGCCGCTGATGATGTAGATGCTGCTCTCGAGCGGGCCGTGGTGGTGTACGCCCGAGGCCGCCCCCGGCGCCATCGTCACGTAGCCGACCCAGATCTTCTCCGCGCCGACCGTCGACGCGGCGACGCCGGCCTCGCGCACCATACCCGCGGTCTGCGCGGTCGACGTGTCGCGTTCATGCGGCCGGACGATGCGTACTTGCTTAGTCACGGAACCTTAGAACCTTGGAACCCCGGAACCGGGAACAGGAGTGCCGCCCCGCCACGTCGGTGACTGAGGTCCTCCGCCTTGTCCGCCTGAGGCGGACCGGCTCAGGATGACAGAAGGAGGTGGCTTGGTCGGCGGGTCTGTCTCCTGCGGCGACTCTTCGAGAAGACCCGCGCCTACGGGCTCGGTCACAGCTCTGCTTCCTTGAGACGCGCGCTGTGGCACTGGAGGTTCACCGCGACGGGCAGCGCGGTGATGTGCGTCGGGTACGTCTCGATGTGGACGGCGAGCGCGGTGTTCACGCCACCGACGGCCTGCGGCCCGACGCCAAGCGCGTTGACCTTCTCGAGCAGGTCCCGCTCGAACTCTGCCGTCTCCGGGTCGTCGCTGTGCGTGTCGATGCCGCGCGTCACGCCCCTCTTCGCGAGGTACATTGCGTATTCGGACGTACCGCCGATGCCGACGCCGACGACGAGTGGCGGGCACGGGTTGCCGCCCGACTCCTCGATTGTGCGCAGGACGAACTCGATGATGGCTTCCTTGCCCGCGGATGGCAGCAGGATCGTGAAGCGGCTCATGTTCTCGCAGCCGCCGCCCTTGGGGAGGACTTTGATCTTGAGCTTGTCGCCCGGCACGACATCGACGTGGGTGACGGCGGGCGTGTTGTCTTTCGTGTTGACGCGGCTCGAGAACGGGTGCGCCACCATCGAGGCGCGCAGGTAGCCCTCCGTGTAGCCCTTCGAGACGCCCGCGTTGATCGCATCGTACAGAGCGCCGCCGACAATGTGCACATCCTGCCCCAGCTCGACGAAGACGACCGTCGTGCCGGTGTCCTGGCAAAGCGGGATCATCTCCTTCCGCGAGAGCTCGGCGTTATCGAGGATCTCGATCAGCACCTGCTTACCGAGCTCCGACCGCTCGCTGTCGCGGGCGCGCTCCAACCCCGCGACGACGTCCTCGGGGAGGAAGTGCGTCGCGCTCTGGCAGAGCTCCGCCACGGTCGCGGTGATGTCGCCGGCGTGGATGTCGCGTACCTTCGTTGACGTGTCGGTGGCCATCTGTCCCCACCTTGCTACATCGCGCGCGTCTAAAGACACGCGCCTACTTGCTCGCTGTCGGGGTCTTAAGACCCCGACCTACAACTTGTGCCGGACAGACCCTTCGCCACGCTGGAGGGCAGGCTCTAAAGGTCTGTCCCTACATTGCGCGGGTCTAAGGACACGCGCCTACGTGCTCGCTGTCGGGGTCTTAAGACCCCGACCTACAGTCCGGTCGCTACTTCAGCAACTTGATCAGCTCTCGTGTCGCATCGGCCGCGGCCGTGATCTTCGATCGCTCGTCGTCCGAGACGGGCACTTCGTACACCTGTTGGACGCCGCCCGTGCCGAGCTTGACCATGGTGCCACAGAACACGCCATCGATGCCGTACTCACCCCGAAACATGATCGCGCAGGGCATCAGACGCCCCTGGTCGAACAGGATTGCTTCGGTCATCGCGATCGTCGCGGCGGCGGGCGCCTGGTACGCGCTGCCCGACTTGAGCAGCCCGAGCACCTCGGCGCCGCCCTTCATCGTTCGTTCGACGAGCGCATCGATCTTGTCCTGCGGGAGCAGCGACGTCAGCGGAATACCGCCGGCTTCGGTCCGGCTCACGATCGGTACCATCGTCGTGTCGGTGTGGCCGCCCAGCACGTAGCCGTGCACGTCGCGGATCGACACGCCCAGCTCGCGCGAGACGAACGTGCGGTAGCGCGCACTATCGAGCATGCCGCCCTGGCCGATCACGCGCTCTCGCGGGAACTTCGACGTCTCGATCGCGACGTGACACATCGCGTCCATCGGGTTCGCGAACACGATGAGCACGGCGTCCGGCGAGTGCTTGGCGGCGTGCGAGACCTTGTCGCGCATGATCGCGGCGTTGCTGGCGACGAGGTCCTCGCGGCTCATACCGGGCTTGCGCGGCGCGCCGGCTGTCAGAATGACGACCTCCGAGCCGGCCGTGGCTTCCCACGTGTCGGTGGGGATGACCTGGCTTTCGAAGCCGAGCCAGGCGGCGGACTGCGCCGTATCGAGCGCCTTGCCGTGGTGCATCGTGTCGACGATGGCCGGCTCGTCCTGCAGGACGACGTCGCAGTAGCCCTTCTCGACCAGGCGCTGCGCCATCGCGCCGCCGGTCATGCCGGCGCCAACAATCGTGACCTTCTTGCGTGCGCTCATAGCGATTCCTTCCTAGCGAGAGGCGCGGGGGTTATCTCCATTGTGCGGGACGCTGCCTATTCGCGCCAGCGCACCGCCCAGACGCGTACCGGCTCCTCGATGCCCTTTAGCTCGTGCTCGCCGCGGTCCTCGAACGAGACGCCGGCGGAGGTGCGCGCGAGGTCACGCACGGTGCCCGAGACGAGCGTCTCGCCTGCAGCGGCCTCGCTCGCCACGCGCGACGCGATGTTGACCGCGCCGCCGTAGACGTTGCCCTCCTCGCGGATCACGTCGCCGGCGTGAATGCCGACATGTAGGAGGAGAGGGTACGACCCCTCCCCTAGCCCCTCCCCCACGGGGGGAGGGGAACTCTGTGCGAGGCGGTGCATGTCCTGCGCGCACGCGATCGCCTCGCGCGCCGCGCCAAAGACCGCGAGGACGCCGTCGCCGAGCAGCTTGCCATCGATAGCCGTACCGCCGTTTGACGTGATCGCGCGGCGCAGCGACTCGTCCAGCTCCCGCGCCTTCTCTCGGAACGCCGCGTCGCCCAGGCGCTCCGTCAGCGCTGTAGAGTCCGCGATGTCGGCGAAGAGGATGATCGCGGTGCCGGAGGGAGAGCTCGGAGGGTCGGGCGGTGACGCAGCGCTGCGCCCGCCGAGAAAATTGTCGAGGACGGCGATCGCGCCGTCGACATCACCGAAGAACGGCGCTGCGGAGACGCCGGCCACCAGCGCCAGGCGGGCGCCGGGAATCTGCGCGGCGAGGTCTCGCGAGGCCTCCACCCCCCAGAAGAACAACTGCTGCCGGTGAACGACGAGCGTGGGCGACGCGATCCGCGGCAGGAAAGAACTGACATCGAACGCTTCAACGGCTCCGTATGCCCGCAACGCCATCTGCGGTGTGATGCACTCCCTGAGAAACGTCGCGTAGCGGTGCGCCAGCTCTCCTTCTGACCAACCGAACTCGAGGCCCGCCCGTGTTTCTGTGTAGGTCTCCCAGTCCCGGTCCATGACCTGCTGGAGGGCTTGCAGCGAGGCGTAGCGGGACCCCATCATGTCTGCATTTGGCGCGTAGCACCACAGCATGAGGTTCGACACTCGCCCTGGCTGGCGCGCTGCGTACGCGATGGCAACGGGCGCCGCATTGATCGCTGCGAACAGGGCAAAGCGCTCGAGCCCGAGGCGCTCCACAACCGCCTGCAGGTCGAGCTGCAGCGTCTCTAGAGAGTAGTCTGCGACCGTTCGCTGCGACAGCCCTGTCCCTCGCATGTCGAACCGGACCAAGGTGTGGCGCGTTGCCAGCTTCTCGTACCAGCGCCTCATCTCCGGGAACTGCCATTCGAGTTGCGCGTGGCTCCAGATGACGTTGGGCATGTAGACCAGCGGCTCGCCCTCGCCAATGGACCAATACGCGATACTGACCCCGTCGCTCGTCTTCGCGTACTGGATCTGCGGCTCCATCACACCACCGCCCACACGCGCACGGACTCCTTGATGCCCTTCAGGTCGCGCTCGCCGCGGTCCTCGAACGAGACGCCCGCGGAGGTGCGCGCGAGGTCACGCACGGTGCCCGAGACGAGCGTCTCGCCCGCAGCGGCCTCCGACGCGACGCGCGACGCGATGTTGACCGCGCCGCCGTAGACGTTGCCTTCCTCCCGGATCACGTCACCCGCGTGGATGCCGACGTGGAGAAGGAGGGCCGACCCCTCCCCTGGCCCCTCCCCGACAGGGGGAGGGGAACTCTCGCGAGCGAGGCGGTGGATGTCCCGGGCACAGGCGATCGCCTCACGCGCCGCGCCGAAGACGGCGAGGACGCCGTCGCCGAGCAGCTTGCCATCGATGGCCGTGCCGCCGTTCGATCTGATCACCTCGCGTAGAGATGCGTCCAGGGCGCGCGCCTTGTCGCGGAACGCCGCGTCGCCGAGGCGCTCCGTTAGCCCCGTGGAGTCCGCGATGTCGGCGAAGAGGATGATCGCGGTGCCGGAGGGAGGCGCTTGCTGGGTCGCAGCCGTTCGGCCGGATTCTCCGTCATCCTTGAGGAAGTCTTCAATAAGATCCGCGACCACAGGGTTGTCGACCGGAGTGAACCCGCCATCCAACTGGACCAGACGGGCTGATGGAATGCCTGCCGCCAGCTCCTTTGCCTGTTCGGGCAACAAGAAGGGGCCCGCTTCCGAGCGAACGAGGAGCGTCGGTGCACCAATGTTGGGGAGGTACGGCCCGAGGTCCCAGTCCTTTTGGGCAGACAGCAACCGAACCCAGTCCTCCTGGCGCACGCTCTCGCGAGCAAATAGCGCCAAGGTGTGAGCGTCGGTTCCCTTCCAGCCGAGCATCGTGTGGGCAAGCGTCTCGGTGTAGAGGTCCCAGTCCTGTTCGGCGAGCGAGGAAACAGCGGCGGCCCGGGGAATCGCATGGAGTTCTGAATAGCGGACGGCGACCTGCGCGAGGATGAGACGGCGCACACGTTCCGGCCAGTGCGCGGCGAAGGCCGCCATGGGCGCATGGGCGAAGCCCACAAGGTCGACTCGCTCCAGACCCAAGTGATCGACAACAGCGAGGACGTCAAGCGCGAGCGCATCCAGCGTGAGGTCTTCAACTCCCCGTTGCGACATCCCGGAGTTGCGTGGATCGAAACGAACGATCATCCGCCGAGAGGCGACCCGCTCGTACCACGCGGCGGGGCGTGGGTCACGAACCTCCAGGGCGATATGACTGAACAACGCCGGCGACGACGCAACGAGTGGCACGCCGCCTTCGCCCATCGTCCAGTAAGCGATGTTCACGCCATCGCTGGTCTTGCAGTACTGGATCTGCGGCTCCATGGCGCCCATAGCTTACAGCAAGGCGCAGCTGTATGGATGCCCGGGCGCACAGCCGTGCGCCCCTACGAGCGGGGCGGGCGGCTCGCGAGCCGCCCCTACACGGTAGGCGCCACTAGGACTGGAGCTTCTTGATCACGGCGTCCGCCACCTGCGAGGTGCCGACAGCCGCCGGGTCGTTGCGGTCCGCTTTCATGTCGTAGGTGACCGACGCGCCTTCGCGGATCACGCCGGCCAGCGCGCGCTCGAGGCGGTCGCCCGCCTCCTGCTCGCCGATGTGGCGGAGCATGAGCATGCCCGAGAACATCATCGCCATCGGGTTCACTTTGTTCTGTCCGGCGTACTTCGGCGCGCTGCCGTGCGTCGGCTCGAAGAGCGCCGTGTCGTCGCCGATGTTCGCGCCCGGCGCGACGCCGAGGCCGCCGACGAGCCCGGCGCAGAGGTCCGAGATGATGTCGCCGTAGAGGTTCGGCAGCACGAGCACGTCGAACTGCTCCGGGCGTTGGACGAGCTGCATGCACAGGTTATCGACGATGACGTCCCAGAACTCGATGTCCGGGTACTCCTTCGCCACGTCACGCGCGACGGCGAGGAAGAGGCCGTCGCTGTACTTCATGATGTTCGCCTTGTGGACCGCGGTCACGGCCTTGCGGCCCTTCGCGCGCGCGTACTCGAATGCGTACTTCACGATGCGACGCGATCCGTACTCCGAGATCGGTTTGAGCGAGAGGCCCGCGTCGTCGCGGATGCGGGCCTGTCCGCTCGCTTCGGTGATGTCCGAGATCTTGGGTATCCACTCCGTGCCGCGCTCGAACTCGATGCCGGCGTACAGGTCTTCCGTGTTCTCGCGCACGATCACGATGTCGACGTTGTCGTATCGAGAGCGTACGCCGGGATACGTCTTGCAGGGCCGCACGCAGGCGTACAGGTCGAGCGCCTTACGTAGGGCGACGTTCACGGAACGAAAGCCCGTCCCGACGGGCGTCGTGACCGGGCCCTTAATCGCGATTTTGTTCCGCCGGATCGACTCGAGGACGCGGTCCGGCAGCGGTGTGCCTTCGCGCTCCATGACATCGACGCCAGCGTCCTGCACGTCCCAGTCGATAGGGACGCCGGTGGCCTCCAGGACGCGCCGGGTGGCCTCGGCGATCTCGGGGCCCGTGCCGTCGCCGGGAATGAGCGTAATCTTGTAGGTCATGGCGTCCCTGAGTGTAACGCAGGATCCGCACAGGGCCCAACGAGCGCGAGCCCTCAATTCCGGGCCGAGTCCGGTCGATTATCCCTATGCGATGCCGCCTCGTAGGACCGCTGCAAAGCGGAAGGAAGAGACCTCTCCTGAGCAGCGCCACGGCATGACCAAAGCCGAGGCGTGCAGGGTGTTGCAGGTCGCCCCGAGCGCTGAAGAAGACCTCGTCACCAACGCGTACTGGCATCTGGCGACCAAGCTCCGTGCCCTGGCAGTGCGCGACCCGGAGGCACGCCGCAAGCTCGACGAGCTCAACCGCGCGTACCTGGTGCTCAACCCGACGTATGCCGAGGCGCCCCTCTCGAAGGAGGCGCCACCGGCTCCTGAGGAACAGGAGACGTCATTCGTCGACGACTTCGCGGCGTGGGCGCGGAGGACGGTCGATCAGACGGTCGCGCGCTGGCCGAACCGCGCCCCGGAGCTCGCCATCCTGACCGGAACGACGGTATTTCTCGGTTACATCGCGATCATGTCGGGCGCGAACCAGACCGCCGCGATCGTCGCGCTCGTCGTCGCGCTGGTCACCATCTGGTCGCCCTGGCGGCCGGACGGCCGCAGCTAGCTCGACCCGCCCCCGGCCGCAGGTACAACGACATCGCTCTCCGGCACCTGAGTTTCTTGCGCGCGCGCCGGTTGGCGCATCGTTGCTTCCGCGTCGCGATCGCGGATGAAGACCCACGCGAGGGCCGCGCCGATCAGGGAGAGCACCGCAGCCGCGATGAAGCCGTCGTGGAAGGCGCGCACGGCGGCCGTCGCAGTGGCGGGATCGCCCAGCGACGCACCGTAGTGCGAGAGGCGGCTGCTTAGCACCGTCGCCAGCAAGGCGACGCCGAAGCTCATCGCGACCTGCCGCGCGCTGCTGTAGATCGAGCTGGCGCGACCCATGTCCTCCGTCTTGATCGTCGCGAACGTTGCCGCCTGCATCGGCACGAGGAGCAGTCCGAACGATATCCCGCGGATGAACATGAAGAGCCGGATCCACCACTGGCTCGTGTCGAGATCGACCGTGAGCATGAGCAGCGCGGAGATCGCCCCGCCAATCAGTCCCGCCGTCATCATGCGCCTCGGCCCGATGACTGGATAGATCCGCCCAGAAATCTGCGAGCTCGTCACCACGCCAATCGCCATCGGAAACGTCGTGAGTCCGGACTGGAAGGGGCTGAGACCCATCTCGGACTGGAGCATGAGCGGCAGGAGGAAGAGCGCCCCCGCGAACGCCGCGAACGACACCACCAAGACGCCGTTCGAGGTGCGGAACATCCGGTTGCCGAGGAGACGAAGATCGATCATCGGCTCGCGAACGCGCAGCTCCACGACGCAGAATGTGACCAGCAGGACGAATCCGACGAGACCAAACGCGAGCACGCGCGGGTCGTCGAAGCCTCGACTCCCGGCCTCCGCGAGCGCGTATAGCAAGGTCGCCATCGATGCGGTGGACAGCGCCAGGCCCGCCATATCGAGGCGGTTGGCCTTCTCTTCCTTGTGCTCCTTCAGGAAGGCGCCAGCGAAGATCAACGCCAGGATGCCGACGGGAATGTTGATGCGGAAGATCCACGGCCAGTCATAGTATTCCGTCAGGTAGCCTCCGATAATCGGGCCGCTCGCCGGCGCCAGCACGATGGGGATGTTCAGGATCACGGCGGCCTGCGCGCGCTCGGCGGGCGGGAAGGCCCGGAACAGCATAGCCGTGCCGACTGGCGTGAGCATGCCGCCGCCGGCGCCTTGCAGGATTCGGAAGGCGATCAACGATTCGATGCTCCAGGCCTCCGCCGCGAGCGCAGAGCCGATGGTAAACACGAGCAGCGCGAACATGAATACGCGCTTCGTGCCGAAGCGGTCGCCGGCCCAGCCGCTGACGGGAATAAACACGCCGAGCGCGAGCAGGTAGCCCGTGACGACCCACTCGACGCTCGTCGGAGGGGCGTCGAACTCTTGGGAGAGCGTCGGCAAGGCGACGTTGACGATCGTCGAGTCGAGCAGGTCCATGAAGAGCCCGAAGACAAAGACGAGCCCGACGATCCATTTGTATTCGAGGCGATTCAGCAAGGCAGCTGCTCCAGGCGCTTGCAACGAAGACGGCACCCTCGAGGTGCCGTCTCATTGTACCTACTGGCCTGTCGCGCGCGTGTTACACGCGGCCGTTGCCGTTCGCAAGCTCGCGCATCGCCTCTTCGAGGCGCGCCGTACCTTCGGGGACGGACTCGATGCCCTCGAGCGTGATCGGCGCACCGATGCGCACGTTGACCGGCCCGGGGGTGGGCGAACGCTGGCCCTTGGGCATGATCTTGTCTAACCCCTCCATGTACACCGGCACGACAGGCACTTTCGCCATCATCGCCATGATCGCCGGGCCGTGATGGAAGCGCTTCACCTGGCCCGGCTTGAAGCGACCACCTTCGGGGAAGATGAGGATGGACCAGCCGTGCTTGAGCAGCCACATCGGGTAATCGAGGGCGGCTTTGCCGCCGCCGCGCTGGATTGGGAAGGTGTTCCAGAACAACGAGAACCACCACGTGCGCATGTTCGCGCGATAGAAGCGGTCGGCGGCAGCGGCGACGGCTGTCCGCTCGCGTAACGAAGGCGGCAGCACGTTTAGCACGGCCGGCGTGTCGAAGTGCGACGTGTGGTTGGCGATGATCAGCGCCGGCCCGCGGAAGCTGCGCACCTTCTCCATGCCCTCGATCTCGAGTGGCTGGCAGAAATGGCGCACGTGACGCAGCATCACGTACGGCCTAGCAACACGACGCACCTGCTTCGCCCACAGGCTGGTCTGCCAGCGATGCGGCTCCGTGCGGTAGGGCTGCAGCTTGAGCAGCTCAACGAAGCGCTCGATGCGGATGGCGGGATAGGTGGTAAGCCGGACAGTACCGAGCGCGGCGATCTCCATCACGATACGCGCCGCGGTCTCGTTGTCAGGCGCGCGCGCAATCGTGACGAAGTCGTGTTCGCCGAGAACGCGGAACTGGTGCGTGATCGTCGCGCCGAGCCGCTCAACCTGGGCGTCGACCTCGGAAAGGCGCGCCGGGTTGGTCTGGATCCCTTCGCGGCCCTGAGGCGTGAGCTTCGTAAAGACCGCGAACGTCGCGTCCTTCGCACCGCCGAGATGCGGCAGGCGGCGCGGCAACGCGACGCGTTCGGCGGCCATCGTCACGATCCGCAGCGTGCCGCGCGAGCTCAACTCGACGGAGATGTTCGTGACGGTCTCGTTGTCGGGCGCCTCGACAACGTTGATAAAGTCGTGCGGGCCGAATACGGCGAACTGGTCCGTGACCCGCCCGCCCAACGATTCCACCTCGCGGTTCACTTCCTGGAGGCGTTCAGGACGCTCCTTGAGCGTCTTACGCCCCTCGTCGGTGAGCCGGCTCAGCAGCAAGTATGTCGCCATGAGCTACCCCGCTTTCGTGGGGTTGGATTCTAACGCACGGCGCAAGCGCGTCGCTATAGAATCCCTCACCCCCGGCCCCTCTCCCGCAGTCGGGAGAGGGGAGCTAGGGATCGAAGGCGGCTGCATTCCAGACGACGTGCGGACGGAGGTCGCGACTTACCCGATTGATCGATCGGACAGGTCCTTCGGGCTCCCCACCCCGTCACGCTCTACCCCACTCCCCTCAGGATGACAATTGCACGCAGTCGGTGGTCGATTAGAAGTAGTTGATCGTGATGCCGCCGTCCACGACGAAGGTGGTGCCTGTGGTCCAGGCCGATTCGTCAGAAGCGAGGTAGAGCGCCGCGTAGACGATGTCCTCGGCCAGGCCGAAGCGCCCGAGAGGGATGCGGCTGAGCCGCTTCTGCCGCGCCGATTCGTCCTTGAGCAGCTCGCGCAGGAGGGGCGTTTCGATCGGACCTGGGCAGATCGCGTTCGCGCGGATGCGTTTCGGACCGAGCTGCACCGCGAGCGAACGCGTCAGCGAGAGGACGGCGCCCTTGGTCATCGTGTAGGCATCTTGCGGGACCGTACAGCCGACGAGCGCCACGAACGACGCTACGTTCACGATCGATCCGCCGCCGGCCTCCTCGAGCGCCGGGATTCCGTACTTACAGCACAAGGCGACGCCCTTCAGGTTGACGTCGATAACGCGCTGAAAGACGGCCTCGTCCATGCTCGTGACGTCTTCGTCTTCGTCAGGGAAGATGCCGGCGTTGTTGTAGAGGACGTTGATTTTGCCGAAGGCGCGCTGCCCTTCCGCCACCCAGCGCTGCACGTCGACCGCCTCGCGCACATCGCCACCGACGGCGACGATCTTGCCGCCGTCGCGGCTCACGCCCTCGACGGTCTCGCGCAGCGCCCCCTCCAACACGTCAGTCGCGACGATCGACGCGCCCTCGCGGGCAAACAACTCGCACGCGACGCGGCCCATCCCGCTCCCCGCACCGGTGATGAGGGCAACTTTATCTTTGAGACGCATTTAGGCTCCTTCTCGTCCCTCGTTGAACTGATTGCATCTTCTGCGGGGAGGCGCAGGTGGCCATTGTGACGAGATTCTCGTCCGCGGCATGCATACCACAGCTTCGCTCGATTGATCGAGTTGTCAGGTCCTTCGGGCTCCCCACCCCTTCGCGCTCTACCCCACTCCCCTCAGGATGACAAACAGTGCGGCGGCTTCGCGGTTGATCGACATGTATTCGACCGAGCGGCGTCGCCGTGATGAGGGCAACTTTATCTTTGAGACGCATTTAGGCTCCTTCTCGTCCCTCGTTGAACTGTTCCCACCCGCGCGCCCAGGGAGGTTGTTAGGCTGGGGGGACCACCCCCAAGCCCCCCGGCAGGGGCGCTGCCCTTGCACCCCGTCGTTTCCCGTTGTGTGGCAACGAGATGGCGAAGGCCTCAGATCGATCAATCCCTCGTTCGCTGTTCCTTGTTCCATGTTCCTCACCAGAAGCTACACCTGCTCGAAGTAACGGCGGCGCTCCCAGTCGGTCACCGCGCGGCCGAACTGCTCGACCTCCCACTGGCGCATGCGCGCGTACTGGTCGACGAACGCGTCACCCAGGTACTCGCGCGCGACGGCGCTCGACGCGAAGCGCTCGATGGCTTCCGGCAGCGAGCGCGGCAGCCGTGGCGCCTCGATCGCGTAGGCGTCGCCCTCGACGGGCGGAGGCGGCTCGAGCCCGCGATCGAGGCCGTAGAGGCCGCCCGCGAGCGTCGCCGCGAAGCCGAGGTAGGCGTTGACGTCGGCGCCCGCGACGCGGTTCTCGATGCGTGCCGCACCCGGAGAGCCGCCGATCACGCGCAGCGCCGCCGTGCGATTATCGAAGCCCCAGGTTATACTTGTCGGCGCCCAGGAGCCCGCGACGAAGCGCTTGTAGGAGTTGACGTTAGGCGCGTAGAGCGCCATGAAGTCGGGCAACGTCGAGAGCACGCCGGCGACGTAGGCGCGCAACTCCTTCGACGCGTGGTGCGGCGCGCTCGGGTCCCAGAACACGGGACGCTCGCCATCGAGCGACCACAAGCTCTGGTGCATATGCCCGCTGCAGCCGTCCATCCGGTCCGAGTACTTCGCCATGAACGTCGGGACGGCGCCGCAGGCGGCCGCGATCTCCTTGGCGCCGCTCTTGTAGAGTAACGCGCGGTCGGCTGCGGTCAGCGCGTCGGCGTACTGGAGGTTAAGCTCGTACATCCCTTCGCCGTGCTCGCGGTTGTAGCCTTCAACCGGTATGCCGTACTCGCTCATCAGGCGCCGGATGCGTCCGACAACATCCTCGTCGAGACTGGCGTGGTGGATGCTGTAGCAGTTCAGCCCGGGTGAGATCGGCTGCAGATCGCGGTAGTCTTTGGCACGCAGCGACTGCTGGTCTTCGCGGAAGATGCGCACCTCCAGCTCGACGGCCATCTTTGCGAGGTACCCTGCGCCCGCCGCGCGCTCGATGACGCGCCGTAGCACCTGTCGCGGCGACACGGCGAGCGGCTCGCCTTCTTCCGTAGCGTAGTCACACACGACAGCGGCCGCGCTGGGCTCCCACGGCACGACGCGGAACGTCGAGAGGTCGGGTTGCATCAGGACGTCGGCGAACCCGGTCTGCGCGCTACCGACCGCGACGCCATCGATGAGCTGCTCCGCGATGTCCCAGCCGAAGATGACCTCGCACTGGGGGAAGCCGGCGGCGCGGCAGCCCGAGACGAACTCATCTGCGAGGATACGTTTGCCGCGAAAGACGCCGTCCATGTCGGAGCCGCCCAGCTTCACCACCTCGATGTTCTGCTCGGCGATGATGCGCGCCACTTGATCGATGTCCATGACTTCCTCCTTGGGGCTGGCGACTAGCATACCATCGGCGTGACGAATACATGCGAAGCCCTCTGTTGCGCCAGCGGCGGCGGAACGGGCGCCACGGCCTCCCGTGGGGCTAGATCCTTCGCTTCGCTCAGGATGACAAGGAGTCTCGCAGCCCGCACGCTTGAGGGGTAGAATCAATTCGACTTGAAGAATGCGCTCAGTGCAGCAGAAGGGAGCGGCTGGCGTGACTAGCGACCGGCCTCCCTCCGCTTCTCTCTCTACCCTGCTGGCGAAGCTGCCGCTGCGCGGCTGGGCCGCCGTGCGCGCGCTCGCGTTCGCCGCCGCCGCAGTGTTCGCGTACATCGGCGCGCGCGTGCTCGACGCGAGCTCGCCCTCCATAAGCCCGGTGCTCGACAACCACGACCAGGCGCTGCCGTGGCTGGGCCTCGCGCTGCTGTCGGCGTTGCTCGTTGCGTGGCGGCCACGCCGTCCATCGACACGCCCGCGCGAGTGGGCGGCGTCCGCCATCGACTTCGTGCAAGCGCACCGCGTCGAGATCGCGCTGTTTCTCCTCATCTTTGCCTTCGGTGTGTTCATGCGGCTGTACCGCATCGGCAGTGCGCTGCCGCCTGAGAACGGCCTGTGCTGCGAGGAGAACATCAATGGTGGCGTGGCCTATCGAACGCTGGAGGGCGAACGGCCGCTGTTCTTCCTCCTGGGTCGCTGGGGCTCCGCGCTTGGCTTCCTGCTTTTCGATTACGACGCGTTCGGGCTGCGCTTCTTCTTCCCGATCATGGCGCTGGTCACGCTGGTGTTCCTCTACCTGCTGCTGCGACAGCTCGTCAGCGTACCTGTCGCCCTGTTCGGGCTCGCCTTGTATGCGGCCGCGTGGTGGCCGTCGCTGCGCGCGCGCCAAGCGACGGAGGGCACGATCGAAACCGTCCTCTTCTCGCTCCTACTGGTCGTCGCGGTCCGAAAGCGCAGCGCGGCCGCGGCGCTCGGTGCGGGCATTGTCGCCGGGTTGATCTCCTACGAGTACGAAGCGTTCAAGATCGTGCCCATCGTGGCGGCCGGCTTCGCCGGCGCGGCCGCCGTCTGGGAGATCGCGTTCCGGCCGCCGCTCCAGCTCGATGCCGCGCGTGAGCGCGCGAAAGCGCTGTGGCGAATCGCGTGGAGGCCGGTACTCGTGTTTCTCATGGGCGCGGGCATTGTCGTCATCCCGATCATCATCGGCGAGCAGCACGGCCACGACGTCTACCTCACGTCGTTACACCGCAACGAAGGGACGGCGGGCGAACGCATCAAGGACAACTGGCGCGAGCAGACGAAACTTGTCGTCGAAGTGTTCTTGCCAGCCGGCCCCAACAGCTATCCGACCTCACCGCCGCGAGACCTCCCCGACCGCGAGCTGCTCGATCCCGTGCTCGGCTGGCTCAGCGTTGCGGGGCTGATCGCGGGCGTGGCGTTATTCATGCGCGGGTTTCGGCTCTACTTCGTGGCATGGATCGTCGTCAGTGGCTTTGCGGCCGCGCTCGTGCTCGCGAACTTCGCGCCCTGGAAGCTCATGGGCGTCCTGCCGGCGTTCGTCGTGCTCGTAGCGCTGCTCGTTGAAGATGTCCGGGCGCTCGTGTTGCGACGCTTCGGCAGCGGCGGTACGCGTGCGTTCGCCGGCATCCTCGCGATCGTCGCGGCATTCGCGTGCTGGTCCAACGCCGATACGCTGTTCAACGACATCGCCAACCTGCACGGCATCCAGCAGGTGTACGCAACCGACGCTGCTCGCATCTACACGCTCTGTAACGAGCAACGTCAGAGCGGCGACGACAACTACTCCGTCGCCTTTGTGAATATACCGCAGCTCCCGGGCCTTGCCGCACCGCACGAGACGTATCGCGAGAAGCTCGGGGCGTGGAGCGACTCAGCGTGGGTCTGCCACGATCTCGAGGGCGTGCAGCTTGCCGCGCCTGAGGAGGCGTGGCCGTTGCGTGGCCTGCCGGAGGGCGCGCCGGTCACGTTCGGCTTTTCCGACCCGTTCGCATCCATCGATGACATCATCGCGCAGCTCCAGCGCGCCTATCCTGACCTGGGCGCACCCTCCGACGTCATCGCCGGTCCGGGCGGCTACTTTACCTACGCGGGCTGGCGTTTCGCCAGCGCGCAGGCGCTGGCGCAGCACGGCCTCTACGGCGAATACTTCCCGGCCGGCGCGAGCGAACCCGCGATGACGCGCATCGATCCGCTGAACGACCTGGCACAGGACACGCGGCCGGACCTTCTCGGACCGCCGTTCACGGTGCGCTGGCGCGGGCTCGTCTATCTCCCGGAAGGCGGGCAGTACTCGCTCGAGCTGGCTGGCGGTGCGAGCGGCGCGACGATCATTCTCGACGGGCAGGGCTTCATCGGTCGCCCCGTCCTCGAGAACGGCACGTCGAGCTCCTCTTTGCGAGATCTCGCGCAGGGCTGGCACACCGTCGAAATCTCCCTGTTTGAGATAGGGTCCACCCGGTCACTGCGGCTGGCTTGGGTCACGGCGGACGGCCAGCCACGCCCGATGGCGCTTGATGACTTGTTTCCGCTCCGTAGCCTCAGTGGCTGGGTGCACGAACGCGTCCTTGGGCTGGTGAGCGATCGCGCCATGCTCACAACGCAGCGCATCGAATTCTCGCCGCACGAATCGCTGCCGATCATCGTCGAAGCGTCAGCGCCGCCCGCTCTCATCGAGCAGGAGGTCTTCCTTACCGAGGAGAGCTGGCGCGGCGTCTGGAACGTTGAGCAGCCGGGCGACTACAAGCTGCGCGTAGAGTTCCGGCAGGGCAGGGTTTCGCTGCTTATCGACGGGCAACAGATCGCGGCGGGCGATGCATCCGGCCCGCGGACGAGCCTCGACGTTTTCGCGACTCTCACGCGCGGCCCGCACGCGATCGAGATCGTTCAGACGTTCGAGGTGCGTCCTGCATACGCCGGCGTCACGCTGTCGCTCGTGAGCGCGCCGTCGGGCTCGAACGCGAGCTTATCGGACGTTGTCCCCTACCAGGGACCGGTAGCCGTCGTCCCTTAGACCCCGCTCCAGATCGCGCGCAGGCACCACGAGCTGCCCCGGCGCGACGAATCGCGGATACGCCGCCGCTTTGCCGAGAACTGCCGCAGCTGCACCGCCGTCACGATCAGCGCTGCAGCCGTCGCCGGCACGAGGGCGATGCCGTAGAGGACCCGTCGCGCGCGGTCGAGGCCGAACTCGCCTGCGTTGAGCGGGGCGCCGATCGTCAGCAGCGGCACCATCAGCGCGAACTCCCAGCCCGACATTACTTTATAGAACGCCAGGTATCGATTGCGGATGATGCGCACCGTCTTCACCACGGTGCCCCAGCTCAGGTCGGTCTTCAGCGCGTGCTTGTGGTAGACCACGGCTTTCGGTACGGCGACGGAACGGTAACCCAGCGCTCGCACGCGCAGCCCCAGGTCAAGGTCCTCCGCGTAGGCGAAGAAGTCCGGGTCGAAGATGTAGTCCATCTGCTCGGCAACGCTGCGGCGCAAGATGATGCAGACGCCGTGCAGGAACACCGTGTCGTACAGCCGGTCGATCGACGGCAGCTCGTGATAGCGGATGTAGCCCAGCCGGTTCGCCTCTGACGTGTAAGCCGCAGGCGCGTCCGCCCGCTCTGACATGCCGGCGAACTCCGGGTACCACGGCTGCACGATGTTCGCGTGGCCCGCCCCGATCTCCGGCGACGACTCAACCGCCTCGATGAGCGTGCGAAGCCAGGAACGGTGGACGACGGTGTCGTCGTTCAGGAAGACCAGGTATTCGCCGCGCGAGTGGCGGTAGCCGATGTTGTTCCCCTCGGCGTAGCCGTAGTTCTTGCCGTTCTCGATGACGCGCACTTGCGGGAAACGCTCTCGCACCAGGTCCGGCGAGCCGTCCATCGAGCCGTTATCGACGAACACGACCTCGTACGGCCGCCCGAGGTCCTGGTCCAGCACGGACGACAGGCAGTCTTCGATAAAGCGCCGCCGGTTGAAGCCGAGGAGAATAACGCTTGCGATAGGGCGGTCGGAGGGAGGAGACGGGCCGGCCTGCTCAGCCATCGAGGGTGGGCGGGCTAGTCCACGTCCATGAGCGCGATCAGAAAACCGCCGAGACCCAGGTTCGCGCCCACGATGATGCTCGTCTGCGCGATGGCGGCGACGCCGTCCGTCGCGATGAGATCGCGGCCGCTCAGCCACTCGTAGAAGATCAGCCCGTCGAGCCCAACACCGAGCGCGACGAGCGCGAACGCGAGGCCGAGCACGCGCTCGAGCGATACTTGCTTGCGGAAGAAGTCCGTCAGCCCATCCTCGACAATAATGCCACGCGACGCCGCGTAGAGATGTGTCGCCACGCCGATCATCATCGCGTTTGTGCCGACGATGATCAGGATGCCGCCCGCGAACACCGGCTGCCATTGCAGGTCGCCGATCGTCACGCCGCTCGCGGTGCCGAGCGTGATTGCCAGCGAGAGGATGCCGAGGAGCGCGAGCGCCAGCCCGGGGAGCAGGTAGAGGTAGAGCGGGGTATGCAGCAACAAGAAGCGCAGGTGACGCCAACCGTCGCGGAAGGTGTTCAGCTTGCTCTCGCCCTTGCGCACCGCATACGGAGTCGGCACCTCGACGACCTTTAGGTCGCGCCGGAACGCCTTCAGGAGCATCTCCGACGCGAGCTCCATCCCGCGCGAGCGGAGCTCCATCTTCTCGTACGCCTCGCGTGTAAACGCGCGCAGCCCGCACTGCGAGTCGCCGACGCGCGATCCGGCAAAGACCGCCAGCAGCCAAGAGATCGCCGGCGTGCCGATCACGCGGTGGCTCCACGTCATGGCGCCCGGCTCCATATCGTGCATGCGATTGCCGATCGTCATGTCGCAGCCCTTGTAGAGCGGCTCGATGAGCGGATCGAGGTTGCGCAGGTCGTATGTGTCGTCCGCATCCGCCATCACGATGAGCTTGCCGCGGGACTCGTTGAAGCCGCGCAAGTGTGCCGCGCCGTAGCCACGGACCTGTTCATCAATGACGCGCGCGCCCGCTCGCAGCGCTTCCTCGCGCGAGCGGTCGGTCGAGCCGTTATCGACTACGATGACCTCGCCGCGGACGCCGGCGGCCTCGAACCACGCCAGCGCCTTCTCAACGCACGCGGCGACGGTCGTCTCCTCGTTCAGGCACGGGAGAACAACCGACACGTCGAGGTCGTGCTCACTAGAGACGGTGCGGACGCTTGCCTGCTTGGCGCCGGGCTTGCCCGGCTGAGTGGCTCTGGTGATTGCCAATGAACCCTCCGGCTGATGAAGCTGCGAAGCCCCCTATCAGGGGACGCGCCTCTGTTAACGATCAGTCGTCCCCAAGTGTTGCGCCCTGGATAGGCGTACCACCTGAGACAGACAGGCCCCGGATACGACGAGCCTCGACACATTATACAGAAGCTGTCAAGTAGCGAAGGCTTGCAACGAGCCCTACTGGGCGACCTGATAGAGGTTGTACGCGGAATGCTCGCTCACCAGTTCCGCTTCCGGAAGGCTGCGCGCGAGCTCGCCTGCCGGCCCTAGCTCCGACACGAGGATGTAGTCTACGCTGTAGTTATTCACGACCGCCCGGAGCTCTGGGACGGAGAGCTGGCCGTTCGCGAACGCGACGGCCTCGATGCGACGCTGTCCTGCACCCGCCGTTCCACCGAAGTCAACGGGCGAGACACCCGTCAGCGTCCCAGGAATAAAGCGATTGAAGATCAACGGCTCGGCCAGCACCACGGAGCCGGGCGGGATTGTCCGGTCCAGGTATTCCAAGAGCCCGCGCTGGGACGGGTCCAGCCGCCAGGCCGCGCTGAACGAGCGGTCGATGCCGCCGCGGAAGATCGACTCGTTGGTACCGGGCACGACGGTGTCAGTGCTCGTCCAGTCGTAGAACGCCTTGCCGTCCGCGCGACGGTACTGCTCCATCACGACAACGGCGCTCGCCAGCACAACGGCGACGGCGAAGCCGGGCAGCAGCGCCGATGTGAGCGTGCCCAGCCGCCGCCCGCCGAAGACAAGTCGCAGCGGCCGCCACGCGCGGACCATCGCGGCGAACCGGAACGTCGCGAACGCGAGCACGGGCGCGGTTGGGATCATCCAAGGCACCTTCCACAGCGTCGGCGGCGTCATCCCCCGGGCAACAACCGTCGCGATGACCGGCACGAAGAACACGACCAGCGCTCCACTGGTCATCGCGAGCACGAGCTGGTGGCCTGCGCTCTTGCGCGCCGCGAGCCACACGAACGGCGTAAGCACGATTGCCAGGATCACGAGCGGGTGCAGGATCATGTGGTAGTTACCCATCAGGACGCCGTGCCCAAGATCGACGATGTGGAACTGGTCCCGGAACGTGATCGAGCTGGCGTCCGTCTCGAACAGGTCCGGCGCGACGTTCACGAGGAGTTGCCGCTGCACGAACGGCCAGATGGCCGCGAGTCCGACGGGCAGCGCAAGCAGCGCGGGCGCTATCAACGTGCGAATGTCGCGCTCCATCGCGAGCCGGATCGCCGCCAGCGCCGCGATCGCGGCGCCGAGAAATACGAGCGGCACCGGATGCACGAACGCCACCGCCAGCACCACGAGCACGAAGCCCGCATACGTCGCGCGGGACGGCGCCTGAACGAATCGTGTCAAGAAGAGCAGCCCGACGGGAAAGATCACCCAGGCCGAGGCCATCTTGTCTTCGCTGATGCGCAGGTAGAGGTTCCGCCCGAACCCTTCGTGCGCGGAGAGATCGAGCAGGCCGTAGCCCGCCATGAACGCCACTGCGAGCAGCGCAATCGACCGCTTGCCGAACAATATGCGCGTCAACGCGTACATGGCGGCGAGCGCGCAGACCGTTAAGATCGGCCTCTGGAACTGCAGGAGCAGCATGTGCGGCGGCACGCCCGCCGCGTCGGAGATCGTCGCCTGGGAGAGCACCCAGACGTTGTCGCGCATGCGCGGGTTTACGTCAGCGCCGGTGCCGAGGAACGGCTCGTCCTGGTTCAGGTGGTCGGTGTCAAGGAATTCGCGGACGTAGGCCATGTACGTCCAGTCATCGAAGTCCGCGGCGAGACGGTCGGACGCCCAGAGGGGTGTCGTCAACACCCCGCCGCAGACGATCGCGAGCATCGCGAGCAGCACAAGGCTGCCGCGCCCGCCCTCCGGATCGACGGGCTCGCCGTCGTCGGTGACATCTCGATAGAACAGCACCGCCGCGCCGCAGGCGAGCGCAGCGAAGCACGCGTACATCACTTCGAACGCCTGGAGGTCCGTATGCGCCTCCAGCGCGACGAACCCCGGCAGCGCCATGATCCCCAGCCCCAGCGCCGGCGAGACCGCCAGCCGCACGGCGATGTCAGCCTTGGCCGTCAGCACGGCGCGCTGCACGACGAACCCCGGTAGCACGATCACGATCAGGAACGTCAGGCCAACGGCTGAGTACCCGGGTAGCGCGGCAAGCGGCGCCCGCAGGAGGACGGTCATGAGTAGGCCAAGCATGGCCAGGCCCGTCACGGGGGCCCAGAGCGCGCGGTTGGCTAACGCGCCGTCGAGCCGGCGCTGCCAGCCCTCGCGCGCCACGCCGG
Source organism: Dehalococcoidia bacterium (assembly GCA_040902195.1). Taxonomy (GTDB): domain Bacteria; phylum Chloroflexota; class Dehalococcoidia; order DSTF01; family RBG-16-68-14; genus JBBDXS01. The sequence continues at coordinate 87,004 of JBBDXS010000011.1, read as the reverse complement.
AAAGCTCCTGATGGGCTTCCTTAGCCAAGAATTGCAGTCCCTTTCACGTCTATTGGAAGAACGAGCGGGGCGTCGAAGTCGTTACCTGCGCTCGCACCCGCGCCAACGTGAGCCCAGGCTACCATAACGCCGAGCCGTCCATAAAGAGTCCGGCTGGCACTGCAACAAACGCAGACAAGATACGATGATGTAGATGGGTGGCCCGATTGACGACCGTTCGGGCCGGTGTTATCGTCGCGTTTGCCGATGAATCGAATCTACCGCTCGCTGACGTCACCCACCGCGCGCAAGCTCGGCCAGTGGGGGCTGCGCGCCATCGGCCCCATCGTGCTGATTGTGCTGCTCGTCCGCGTCGTCGACTACGGCAAGCTGCGCGACGCGCTGGCCGGCATGAACATCGCCTGGGGGCTGGCCGCGCTCGCCGCGATGGAGCTGATCATTCTGCTACGCACGTTCCGTTGGATCGATATCCACCGCGCCTTCGGGCTGCCGGGCGCCACGTTCGGCTATCAGCTCCGCCTCTCCTTCGCGACGATGCTCGCGACGTTCGCGCTGCCGCAGATCCTCAGTCCGTTTTCTCGATTCCTTCTGCTCCTGCAGGACGGCTACCGCGGCGATCGGGCGGCCGCCGGCTCCGCGCTCGAGAAGATCCTCGAGCTTGCGGCGTACGTCACGTTCGGCGTCGCCGGCTCGATCGTCCTCGCCGGGACGTTCGGCGGGATCGTCTGGTGGGCTGTCGGCGTCACGATCGCGTCCGTCGCGGCGGGTGCCGTTGTCTATGCGGCGCGACACCGCCTGCGCCAGCTCGCCGAGTCGCTCATCGAGCGGCTGCCGTTCATGGCAGTAGAGCCGGAGTCCGAGCGCCACGGTGTCGCGGAGCAGATCGTCTCGCTCAATCGCACGGTGCTGGCGCGGCTCTCCGTTTGGTCGGTGCTCATCGCGCTGGCGCAAGCGACGATGCTCTTCTTCATTATCCGCTCCCTCAACGTCGATCTGGCCTACTGGTACGTCGTCGCGGTGTGGGGCGTGATCGCCTTCTCGATGCTGCTGCCGATCTCCGTGAACGGCCTCGGCACGCGCGAGGCGATCCTCGTCGTCGCATTCCATGCCGCCGACGAATCGCGCGACGCCGCCATCGCGGCGGGGCTACTCGTGATCGTGGTCGGCGCGATCGGTTCGCTGCCGGGAGTGTGGGAGTGGGCACGGCGCGCGCTCGCCGGGGGCTCGCGTGGCCCCGGCAGGCCGCAGTCCGCGCCGGCGTTGCCGCCGGCCGCCACGCAGCGCGGAGGCTGACGCGCGAGCATGGCGCAGTCCCGCAGCTTCCTCGTCCCGCCCGGCCTGCTCGTGAGCGTGCGTACCGGCCGCGCGCCGCGTCTCTTCTCGCACTGCCTTGGCGACGCGACGAACGCGACCGCTGAGCCCGCCCTCGTGCTCGATCTCGCGCCGCGCAACGATCCCTCCGCGTCTCCGCGAGACGTCACGCTGCGCGGGGTCTACAAAGTCCTGCCCTGGACCTGCCGCATCGCCCCGCGCGCAGAGGGAAGCTGGGCGATCGCGTTCCGCAGCCCCGTCTTCCGCGAGTACCTCGCGCTCCACATCGCGCTGCTACCGACGCTGCGCCGCCTCCTCCTCGACCGCGCCGTTGGGATGGCGATCGGTGCGGCGTTCGAGCTAGACGGCGCAACGACGATGGTCGCCGGGACGACGGGCCGCGGCAAGACGAGCATCGTCCTCGGCGCGCTCGAGCGGGGAGCGACCCTCATCGGCGACGAGTACATCGGACTGCACGACGACGGCGACGTTACGCCCGTCATCCGCTCGCTCGCTCTGCGACGCGCGACGCTCGCGCTGGCGCCGCGCGCGTACGAGCGGCTCGGTGCGCAACGGCGCGGCGCGCTGCGCGTCGCGGAGATCCTCACGTTCGTGACGAGAGGCTTCCTCCAGCCGCTCGTCCACGTGCCGCCCCAAGACATCCTCGACCGCGCGCCCGCGCCGTCAGGCCGTCTGAGCCGTCTCTTTCTGATCGAGACGGGGGACGCCGCGCGCCGCCACGAGATCGATCGCGCGTTCGCCCTCGAGCAGCTCGCGACGATGCAGGCGCTGCACGACGTCGCGTACGGCGACCTCGGCGCGCTGCTGGGCGGCGCGCCCTATCCGGAACGCTGGCGCGAGATCGTCGCCCGCGCGCTCGAGGGCGTCGCCTGCTACCGGCTCGTGCTGCCGCGCGGCGACGTGCCCGCCGAGGCGCTGGATCTCGTGCTGGAGGCGGCGTAATGCCGGCGCCTTACGAAGCGAAGCAGCATTATCAGGACGAGAGCGTCGCCGCGGAGTACGACGCTGAACGATTTCGCGGGCTCAAGGGCTGGCTGGTCAACACGCTCGAGCAGCGCATGCTGCTTCGCTCTCTCGACGGCTTGCCGCATGGCGCGCGCGTGCTCGATCTGCCCGTCGGCACCGGCCGTCTGGCGCGTCGCATGGCGGCCGAGGGCTATCGCCCCACCGGCGCCGACATCTCGCTCGCGATGATGGGCGTCGCACGGCGGCTCGCGGCGGCGCAGCGCGTTCCGTCCGACTTCGTCCGCGGCGACGGCGAATCGCTCCCGTTCGTGGACAACGCCTTCGATGCCGCGGTCTGCTTCCGGCTGCTCTCGCACCTCCCGCCCGACGCGCGCGTTCGCTTGCTGCGTGAGATGGGCCGCGTGGCAAAGGACCGAGTCGTCGCGGTCTACCAACCGCATAAAGTCGCAGCGTGGTACGTGCTCAACAACCTCATGTTGCGGAAGCGCCTGCCCGCCTACTATGTCTCGACGGCTCAGCTAGCGGACGAGTTCGCGGCGGCAGGCCTGCGCATCGTCCGCAGCAGCACGCTCCTGCGCGGCGCTTTCATGGAACGCGCCTACGTGCTGGAGCGGAGATAGCAGTAAGCAGTCAGCTATCAGCTATCAGCTTTCAGCGGTCAGCATTCGGCGCTCAGTGTGCCAGGTCCGAAAGACCGAGCCATTCGGAAACTGACGTTCTTCGCCTTGTCCGCGTGCGGCGGACCGGCTCAGAATGACGCTCATGGGGCGCAGCTCATGGCTACAGCTCCGCCGCCCTAGACCCGACACCCCAGCCCCTAGTACGCTTCCTAGGCAACGACCAGGAGGAAGCCCGTCACCATCGATGCGGTCGCGCCGAAGAACATCCAGGCCTGGAGCGGCTTATCAGCCATGGAAGGGCCGGGGCCCTGCGAAAATGCGCCGAGATAGAGCCCGAACCCGATGACCAGCATGACGATGCCTGCGATGAACACGTCTCAAACCCCATGCCAAGCTACGCTGCGGCCGCTCGGAGGGCAAGCGTAGTGCCTTCGCGCGCCGGGTACCTTGCCATGCCTCTCGCCCAGCGCATCGAGCGCCTCCGGCGTACGTGCGGCGAGTTCGCAGCCGCGATCGCGGGCTTCGATGACGGCGCGCTGTCGCGTCGCGCACCCGACGGTTGGTCGGCGAAAGAGATCGTCTGTCACATGCGCGACATCGAGGAGCTCTGCATCATCCGCTATCACACGATACTCGTCGTGGACGACCTCAAGGTCTTCGTCGCCGGCGCGCCACCGAAGGACGCCGAGGCGTGGGGCATCCGCGAAGGTGTGCCGTTCCCGCTCTCGCCCGAGCGCTGGGCGGAGGACCGCCAGTACTTGCGCAGCGACACCGCCGAGGCGCTCGCGGCGTTTCGCCGCCGCCGCGGAGAGGTCCTGACGTTTCTCGACGCGCTCACGCCGGAGCAGTGGCAGCGCACGAGCATCCATCCCGAGCACGGCCGCATCACGATCGAAGACTGGACCCCCGGCGTCGCCGGCCACGACGACAACCACCTCGAGCAGCTCCGGCGCGCGCTCGATGCTTGATCGACTTCCCATGCTGCGACGAGAGTACCTCGCACTCGCTCTGTGGTCATTCCTGCTCGGTATCGCCGGCGCGAGCGTCTTCGCCGTCTACCGCGCCGTCAGCCTCTCAGACGAGAACGTCGCGGGCCGCCTCACGGAATTCGGTAGCAATCTCCTCTGGCCCGGCGTGCTGATCCTTCTCGCGGTCGCCGCCGTGGTCTTCGGCGGCTGGAAGGCGAACCTCGACTGATGATCGCAGCCTTCTATGGCAAGGACTCCTTCCGCGCCCGCGAGGCGCTCGCGGAGTTCGTGCGCGAGATCGACACGGACGGAATGATCTCCGACAACACGACGCGCGTGGAGGGCGCATCGACGCGCCCCAACGAGCTGCTCGCGCTCTGCCAGACGATCCCCTTCCTCAGCAGCAAACGCCTCGTCATCGTCGAGGGACTCCTCGCGCGATTCGAGAGTGCCGGCAGGGGCAGGCGAGGCGCGCCGCGCAAGGGCCGGGCAGCAGATCTCGGCGACTGGCAGCTTTTTGTCGATGGCATGGCGGAGCTGCCCGACACGACCGTGCTCGTCTTCCTCGACGCAGGCATCGCCGCGAAGAACCCGCTCCTGGCGGCGCTTCCCAAGGGCATGAAGGCGCAGGAGTTCAAGCCGATGCCTCAGGGCGAGCTGGCCGCCTGGATCGTGCAGCGCGCGCCGCGCTACGGCCTCGTTCTGCAGCCGCGCGCGACGGCCGCGCTCGCCGGCCTCGTTGGGAACGACTTGCAGGTGTTGGATAGCGAGCTACAGAAGCTCGCCGCCTACGCGAACGGCCAGCCCGTGACCGAGGAGGACGTGCGCGCGCTGGTCAGCCTGGCGCGCGCGCCGAGCGTCTTCGCGATGGCCGACGCGGTGATCGAAGGCCGCGCGCAGGACGCCGCGACGCTCGTCCAGCGCCTCCTGGCGGACGGCGAGGCACCCCAGCTCCTGCTCTCGATGATCGCGCGCCAGTATCGAATGCTCCTCCTCACGAAGGAGCTGCTCGACCGGCGCGTGCGCCCGGCCGAGATCGGCACGCGGCTGGGCGTGCAGAGCTTCGTGATGCAGCGCCTGCTCCAGCAAGCGCCCGGCCACACGCTCGAGCGGCTCCAGCACGCCTATCGGCGTCTGCTGGAGGCCGACCTCAGCATCAAGCGCGGCGTCTTCGACGACGAGACCGCCCTGCAGCTCCTCGTTGTCGAGCTGGCGACGGCAGCACGACCTAGTCCGGGTGCAGGACGGGGTTATAGCAGGCCGCCCGCTGGCCCGGGGCCTGCCCGGCCAGCGCCGGCGCGGGGCTAATCCGGCACTGCAGTAGCGCGTTCCGGCAGCGCGGCACGAACGCGCACTCGTCCGGCAACTCCGCCGGGCAGGGCGGCGACCCCGGGACCGATTCTAGCCGAGCGCGCACTGGACGCGGAGGCCGCGCACGTCGAGGAACTGATCGTCTATGTTGCTGGGAAAAGCCCGTAGGGACAGAGCTTCTCGTTAGAGTCGCCAGTCGCGACGGCCCTTTCCTGGACGGGGCCGAGTGAGGGACCTCTCTGCCGGACGGCAGTGTGGCGCGCCCGCGCCGCCGCGTTACACCCTGCCGATGCGCGCCAGCACCCGGCCCTGGACTTCGATGTTCTCCGGGTCCGTGTAGATCGGCTTCATCGTGACGTTGGCCGGCTGGAGGCGGATGCGGCCGTTCTCCGTGTAGATCTTCTTCAGCGTCGCTTCGCCTTCGCGCTTGAGCCAGGCGGCGACCATGTCGCCGTCGTTCGCCGAGGAGGTCGCCTCCATGATCACGAGGTCGCCGTCGTTGACCAGCGCGTCGATCATCGAGGTGCCCTTCACGCGCAGCGCGTAGACGTGCTCGCGGTCGCCTGTCATCTCGGGCGCGACCTCGACCATGTCGTCGAAGTTGGCCGCGCTCCAGGTGTCCTCGGTCGGGACAGGGATCGGCTGGCCTGCCGCGATGGTGCCGATGATCGGCACGGCCACGGTCGAGGGGCGGCGGCCCGAGCCGTCGAGCAGCTCGATGGCGCGCGAGACCTCGCGGTCGCGGCGGATGTAGCCCAGCCGCTCGAGCGCTTTCAGGTTGTAGTCGACTACGGACGTGGAGCTAATGCCGCAGCCGAGCTGGATGTCGCGAATGCTCGGTGGGTAGTCCTTGTCGCGGATGAACTTGCGGAGGAAATCGAGGATCGATTGCTGCTTGCCCGAGAGTCCCTTCATGCTGCCTCCCTTTTCTATTTCGCTTCGCGCCCCGACAGCTACGTTATGACCACGGGCGCTGGTTGTCTCACCTAGCGGCCTCCGGGCTGAACCGCGGTTCGTTCCGCAGTCCCCTCTGAGGCCACCCGCTCCGATCTTCTATTCGGAACGAGTGTTCTGGAAGAGAACATAGCACCGCCTCGGCACTACTGTCAAGCCCTGTCTAGAGGTGAGACGCGGGATGCGGGATGCGGGACTTCAGGATGAGGCGAGCTGCCAGAGTCGCCATCACGCTTCTCGCCCCCGCCCCGGGCTCTCGCCTCTAGCCTCCCGCGCCCTCACCCCATGCGACCGAGTATTCGATCTCTGCCGCGACAGATCGCCCCTCTCCCGCGCGCGGGAGAGGGGACGGGGGGTGAGGGCAACGACTCCCATCACGGCCACTTCGCTCCAGCGTCCCAATGGCCGCGAACCGTACGAGCGACCAGCGACTACCCCAGACCTTCCCTCCGCCGCCGCTCCGATTCCTCCGCCTCCCGCTCGCGCTGCTCCGCCAGCTCCGTGCCGCCTTCCTCCAGCCCCGCCTCGACCTGCTCCTCCGCCGATGCGGCGTCCTCCGGCTTCGGCACGCGCGCCTCCGATCGGTCGCCCAGCAGCGCGTAGATGTTGACGCCGAGGTAGTGGAGCGGCTTCAGGTCGGGGTCCTCGAGCAGCCACGTCTGGTCGAACGCTTCCTTCTCGACCTGCGCCGCCACCACCTTGCCGATGAACAGCGTGTGGTCGCCCGTCGTGTACGCGTCGTGCACACCGCACTCGATGTAGGCGACGCAGCCCTCGAGCAAGGGCGCCTCGACCTGGCGCGCGCGAAACGTGGGCAGCTTCGTCAGCTCGAGCTTGTTCATCTCGCGACCGGTCACGCTGCCCAGGTACTGGCAGTGGTGGAGCAGCTCGCGCGACGGGATGTTGAGCGCGAACTCCTCGCTGTAGCGGATCATGTCGTGCGTGTGGCGCGACGGGTGCACTGCGACGGCGACAAGCGGCGGCTCGAAGCTCACCGGCGTGACGAACGCCGCCGGCATCACGTTGTAGTTGCCCCGCCACGCCGTGGTCAGCAGCGTGACGGGCCCGCCGCCCAGCAGCCGTCTCGCCTCCGTCCCCGCGATCGGTTGTCTCATTGCTTCTTTCCTCCGTCATTCCGGCTTCTTCTCGAGGGGCCGGATTCTTCGCTTCGCTCAGAATGACAATCGCATCGTTCGCGATCATAGCGGTTCTCGCATCCCCCTTCTCGCGTCCCGCCTCCAGCGACTAGCGACCAGGGACAATCTACTGCTACGATGCCGCGCAACGAAGGAGGAGGTCCATGAGCGCACCGGCTACCGCGAGGCCGATCCCGGCCCCCGAGAACTTCCCGTTCGAGTGGTCCGACCCATCGCTGGAGGCGTTGTTCTGGACGTGGGACCAGATGCATAACCCCCATCCCCTCACTCCTCTCACGTTCACGCTGGAGTCGCGGTGCTTCTGCGAGGGTTCGACGCGCGGTTTCCAGGCCGTCAAGATGCCGGTGCAGTTCCATGCCATCGCACTCAACGGCTACAACTACGGCCACATGGAGTTCCTCGAGCCGGCCGATGCGTTCCCGCCGGCCTGGTGGCCGAACGTTGAGCAGGAGTTCATGGCCCGGCTGCCGGGCCTGACGCAGACGTGGGAGAACGAGTACCTCCCGGAAGTGCAGGCGTTCAATCGCGAGCTGCGCGACACCGGCTACGCGGCGCTTTCGACGGATGACCTGCTGGCGTTCTTCGCGCAGGCGCGTGACAAGCGCATCCGCATGTGGGACCTGCACATGCAGGCGGTGATCCCCATCATGGGCGCCGCCAGCCGCTTCGCCGAGACGTGCGCGGAGCTCCTCGGCGCGGCCTCGAAGAACGAAGGCTACCTCATGCTTCAGGGCTTCGAGAACCTCACCGTCGAGTCGGGCAAGGCGCTCTGGCGGCTGAGCCGCGCCGCGCTCGCCAGGCCGGCGCTCGCGAAGCTCATCGCGGAGACGCCCGTCGAGGAGCTGGCCAGCGCGATCCGGGCGTCCGACCCCTCGTTCTGGGGCGAGGTGCAGCGCTACCTCGACCAGTACGGCTGGCGCAGCGACGCGTTCGAGCTGGCCGATCCGGCCTGGGCCGAGGAGCCGCGCGTCCCGCTCACGCAGCTCCGCGAGATGCTCCACGCGCCGGACGACGCCGACCCCGCGCGCACCGAAGAGCACTCGCGCAAGGAGCGCGAGGAGCTCGTCCGCGACGCGCGGGAGCGCCTCGAGGGCAACCCTGGCAAGCCTATCTTCGAGCTGATGCTCCCGATCGCGCAGCAGTACCTGCCGATCCAGGAGAACCACAACTTCTACATCGATCAGATGAACACCGTGCTCCTGCGCAAGCCCGCGCTGGCGATCGGCGAGCGGCTCGCCGCTGCGAACGCGATCGCGCAGCGCGACGACGTCTTCTACCTGACATACGAGGAGCTGCCGGAGGCGGCGCACAAGCCGGCGTCGCGCGACTGGGCGGCGCTCGTCGAGGAGCGGCGCGCCGACCGAGAGCGCTGGAGCGCGGTCGTGCCGCCGCGCGAGCTGGGCACGCCGCCGCCGGAAGGGATGCGCAACAACCCGATCAGCGGCGCCTTCTTCGGCGAGCCGGTCGAGCAGTCGAAGGACCCGAAGGTGATCAACGGCATCGGCGCGTCGGCGGGCACCGTGACCGGCACGGCGCGCATCGTGCCCTCGCTCGATCAGGCCGACAAGCTGCAGCAGGGCGACATCCTCGTCTGCCAGATGACGATGCCCGCGTGGACGCCGCTCTTCGCGTCCGTCTCCGCCGTCGTCGCCGACTCGGGCGGCATCCTCTCGCACTGCGCGATCGTCGCGCGCGAGTACCGCATCCCGTGCGTCGTCGGCACGCAGATCGGCACGCAGGTGCTCAAGGACGGCCAGCGCATCACCGTCGACGGCGCGCAGGGCATCGTGCGGATCGAAGGCTAGGGCGTCGTTTGCGACTCGGCCGCGTCCGGCGCGTCGATTGACGATGGCACTGTGGCGGCGCCGTCTCGAGCCGTGATCCACAGCCGCACGCGCCGCCACGTGTTGCGTTCGCGCCAGAGGTAGACCGCCGCGACCACCATGGGCGTCACGTACATGATCGCGTGGGATACCAGGGCGAAGCTCGCGGCGGCCGTCCTTTCGACGCCGAACGGGCCGGTAAGCGACTTGATCGCGATCGCGTGGTAGACACCGATGTAGCCGGGCAGGCCCGGAACCGCCATGCCCAGCGATGTCGTCGCCATGACAAACATGGCCGCGGTAAACGGCAGGTCCATGTCGAACGCGCGGATCGTCACGTAGAAGAACAGTACCGATGACATCCAGGACGCGACCGACCAGCCAATCGCCTGCGCCATGACCCAGGGCTGGCGCAGCGTGCCGAACCCCTCAATCGCCGCATCTGCTGCTTGCTCGACGCCCGACCGGAAGCGCTCCGGCAGGAAGCGCACACCCCACGATACGACCCGCATCGCTGTGTCGCGCGCCGCCGAGAGCAGCGCGAGCAGGATGCCCAGTGTGAGAAAGATCGGACCCGCCACCAGGACCGGCGTGCGCGCCCAGCCCGGGGCGTCGACGAAGGGCAGCGTGATGACCAAGATGCTGACGACAGTGAGCGTATCGAGCGTGCGCTCCACCAGGATCGTCGAGAGCGCGTGCGCGAGGCTGACGCGCTCGGTCTCTCGCAGCGCGTAGGCGCGCACGACCTCGCCGAGGCGCATCGGCGCGATGTTGTTCACGGAGTAGCCGACGTTGAGCGAGCCGAAGAGGTGCGCCACGCTGAGCCCCGTGCGCGGGTAGAAGAGCACGCCCCAGCGGATGGCGCGCATCAGAATCGTGGCGAGAACCAGCAGCACGGCGACGGCGAGCAGCCAGTAGTTCGCGTCCGCCAGCGCTTGCCCGACGTCCTGCCAATGGAGGCCGCGAAACGCCAGATAGAGCGCGCCGACGCTGATCGCCACGCCGATCCAGACAAGCGGATTACGGAGAAGTCGCCACATCGCCTGCTCCACGCCTCCTCGCTATATGCCCGCATCCTATCATGCCAGTAGCCCTACTTCTGTCAACTGGGAATCCACATTCGAGCCCCGCCCGTCGTCCTCTGCGCATACCACTCCGGACAATGGTTCGTTACACTGCGACGGCGCGTGATGGACACAGACCGGCAGCACAACACCGCGCCCGGCCGGGCGATCGAGATCCCTATCGTCACGTTTCCGGGCCTCCGGCGCTGGCTCGCCGGCATCATCGCCTCCCCGACCGTACGGGTCGAAGTAGCGATCGTCGTTCTTCTGATCGTTCTCGCCGCAATCATCCGCATCGTTGCCCTCACGGATATCCCACCGGGCCTCCACGGCGATGAGGGGCTGGCGGGCATCGATGGCCAGCGCATCATGCGCGAGGGTTGGATCGGCCCCTACCTGCCCAGCGCGCTCGGCACACCGTCCGGCACATTTTACGGCTCCGGCGCGCTCTTCAAGGGCTGCGACCTCACGGGACTCTGTGAGGTGAACATGTTCACCGACCGCCTCGTGTTCGCGCTGATGGGCATCATTACGGTGCCGCTCACGTATGGGGCCTTTCACCTTATGTTCAACCGCCGTGTCGGGCTGCTCTCCGCCGTCATCCTCTCCGTGCTCTACTGGCACGTCCACCTGAGCCGGGCGGCCTTCACCCCGGTGTCATGGCCACTGATGCAGATGGGCACGCTCTTCTTCGTCGCTCTCGGCTTCAAGGTCGGCCGCTGGCCGTTCGGCTCCTCCAATCCGGCAGACAAGGGTCAGTTTGCGAAGGCGGTGCTCTGCTTTGTCGTGGCCGGCCTGTTCTTCGGCGGGGGGCCGTACGGCTACATGGGCTTCCCGGCCTTCATGGTCGTCCTCGCTGTCTACCTTGCGTATGTCTTTTTGCGCGACTACCTCGGACGCTGGCGCGAATTCATGACGTACATGGCGGTGTTCGGCGCCTGCGCGCTGCTCATCGCCCTCCCGCTCATCAAGTTCGCGACGAAGCCCGACACCCCCTTCTTCGACCGCTACCGCATCTACACAATCACCAAGACGGAGGGTTACAAGCAGGCCGACACGCCGTACGAAAAGGTGGAGTTCTTCACCGGCCGCGCGCGGGACTACTTTGGGGGCTTCGGCGGGCTGCAGCCCTTCTGGGAGCGTCAGCCCGCGTTTGATGGCGTCGATGCTCTTGGTATCAAGCCGATCCTCGACGGCATCTCGCCCTACCTTATGGTCGGCGGCATCCTGATCGCCTTCCGCTACTGGCGAAGGCCGGAGTACGTCTTACCCATCCTGATGCTCATCGTCGCGCCCAACGCTGCCCTCTGGAGCGCGGACGGCATGTACCGCCGCACCATCGGCCTCGCCCCGTTCATGGCGCTCCTGGCGGCGCTGCCGCTCGCGCTCCTCTGGCAGGCCGCCGACCGCTGGCAGTCGTGGGCGCGCTACTCCGGGTACTACGCGATAGCGGGCGTCGTGGCGCTGGTCGCCTTTCTCAACCTCAACACCTACTTCACGACCTACGACGACAACGTGGACGCGCAATGGGTCTTCGTCCACGAGTTCACGGAGGCCGCTGATTACCTCAACGACATCGAGCCCAAGCCTTACGTCTACTTCTACAGCGCACGCTGGAGCTACGACTACGAGACCCGCCTCTTCCTGGCGCCCGACTACCAGGGCGAAGACCGGTCGAACGAGTTCGGCAAGCAGGTGCTCGATCTCACGCGCACGAATGATGAGGAGGTGGTCTACCTCTTCCTACCGCCCTATATCGACATCGCGCCGCAGGTCGTCGCGGCGAACCCCGGCGGCACGTTGACGGAGGCACGCGATACGGACGGCCAGCTTGTCTTCCAGGCCTATCTGCTGCCGGCCAGGGCACCGTCTGCAAGCGCGCCCGCCGGGGCAGCCAACTAGCCCGCCCGCTGCACCTTGTAGAAGACTTCCATCCCGAAGAACGTGTAGCGCGTTTCCAGAAGGCGGAAGCCTACCTCCTGGAGGAGAGCCTTCAGTTGCTTTGCGTCGAGCGGGTTCACATGCGCGTGGTCCCAGACCTGCCCACGGCTCTTCGTCCAGGCCCACCAGACGCTGCGAAACAGCAGGCTGTCGGTGTCTTGCGCCACGATGGCGATGCCGCCCGGACGCAGGCAGCGAAGCATCTCCGTCACGGCGCGCCTCGGGTCGCCAAGATGCTCCAACGTCTCGACGCACGTGATGAGGTCGAAACGCTCGCCCGCCAACGGCAGTACGTGCGCATCACCGAGCACGAAGTTGACGTTCTGGTGGCGCTTGCTCGCGTAGGCGACGGCCTCATCGAACGCATCGAGGCCGGTCACGCGCGCCGACGGGAACCAGCCCGCTACGTGCGACGTCGTGAGGCCGCCCGCGCAGCCCACGTCCAGGACTTCAGACGGCTGAAACGAACGGTCCTTTGTGAGAAGCTCACGCAGCATGCTCCACTTCCGGCCGTGCCACATGCGCTGGAAGCGGTTCTTTTGGATGCCCACCTCGTAGTAATCGGGCGGCACCTGTTCCAGAACGTCGTGCGAGCTTGTCGGCGGCTGCTGTGTCACATCATCTCCTACGGCACGTGCTCGAACTCGCCGCTGTAACCACGAAGCCGCACGCGCAGCCGCACCCAGACCCGCTCCAGCACACGCTCACCCAGGAAGTAATTCCAAAGTAGCGCTGGCAGGATACCCAACGCCTGCGCCGCCAGGAAGTTCACGTCCCACACGCGTGTCAGCACCAGGAACGTGGCAAACGTAAGTGCGAACGACGGCATCGAGACGAGCTGATACACCAGGAAGCGCAGCGGCCACGTTGGTCCCAACGGCCGGCCCGACACGACCACCCACGCCTGCCTCCAGACGAAGCTGTAGAGGATCGCGATCTCCAGCGCAAGCGCCGACGCCACTGCCGCCGGCACGCCGAACGCGAGATGCAGCAGGGCGAGCGCGCCCAGGTTCGTCGCGACGCCGGAGAGCCCGCCTGAGGCGAGGCGGTAGAACGTCTCGCGCCGGTCGTAGCGGATCCACCAGGCGTTCACGAAGAACTCCATGGCGTCCGACGCGCGCAGCTTGCTCTCGCCGCGCGTCCGGTTCGAAAACACGACGGGCACCTCGACGACCTTCGCGCCGTGGCTCATCGCCTGGTAGATGAGGTACATCAGCACGACGTAGCCTCCCGGCGCCCGGTCGAGATCGATCCGGCGCAGAAGATCACCCTTGATCGCGCGAAAGCCGTTTGTGCAGTCGTGTATGCGGTAGAAGCCGGCGATGACGCGCGCGCCTAAGTTCGCCGCGAGCGAGATCGCTCGCCGCACGATGCCCCAGTCGGCGGGCGCGCGACCGCCCTTTACGTAGCGCGAGCCGATCACGAAGTCCGCGCCGCCATCGAGCGCGGCGACCAGTCTCGGGACGTCGGCCGGGTCGTGCGAGAAGTCTGCGTCCATCTGCATGACGGCGTCTGCGCCGAGCTCATCGAGCGCGTACGTAATGCCGCGAACGTAGGCCACGCCGAGGCCGCGCTTCTCGCCGCTGAGGAGATGGACGCTCGGCCAGCGCCCTGCCGCCTCTCGCACCACGTCCGCGGTGTTGTCCGGCGAGTTGTCATCGACAACCAGAACGTGCATCTCGTGCGCGATCGAGACGAACTGCGCCTGCAGCGCCTCGATCATCGGGCCGATGTTCTCGCGCTCGTTGTACGACGGAACGACAACTACGATTCTCATCGCGGGCGCTCAGCGTTCAGTAGCGAGGAGGGCGTCACGCGCTTACGGGGTCTCCTGCGGTGTCACGGGCCCGCGCAGGCAGAGAAGCGAATCGTATGCGGAGAGGTGCTGCGGCACGTTGGTGCATTCCGGCAGCACATCGGACTCGCGCAGCGCGTACAGCGCGAACGCCTGGCCATCCGACTGGTAGAAGTAGCCGTTGTTGACTGGTTCGCCCCTTGGGTCCAGCGGTATGGGATCGAGGAAGTCGATCAGCGCGCAACCGGCGTCGTCTTCCGCGAAGACGCAGAGCGTCTGGACATTGTTGTTCGTGCTGGGATAGTCGCCGTTCTCCACGCGATACGCCTCCAGCGCGTCTGAGACGGCGGCCAGATCGAGCTGGCGTTGCTGGTCGCGACCGGAGCCGCCGGCGGCTAGCTCCGCGGTCGCCGTCTGCTGTGCCGGATCGATCGTCGGCAACGGGCCGGGCGTCGGCGAAGGGCCGGGAGTGGGCGTCGGACCGAGCGTCGGCGACGGCCCGGCCGGCTGTGTCACCACTTCTACGCCTTCGCGTCCATGCAGGTTGAGGAAGATGATTGTCAGCACCACGATGGCGAGGACGGCCACCGGGATGATCGCCCGAAGATCGAGCTGGAACGTACGCTCATCTCCGGAGCCTGGCTCGCCCGGCTGGGATGGTTGCATCGGCTCATGATACGGATAGGAACGAGGAACGAGCAATTCGGCGGCGCGGCCGCGCAAGGACTACTGGACTCTCGTAGCTAAGGTTCGGGCGTTCCTTCTGCCGGGCCGCGCACGCAGATGATCGATTCGAAGGCGGCGAGGTGCTGCGGGTGATTGTCGCACTCAGGCACGACGTCCGATTCGCGGATGGCGTAGAGCACGAAGGTCGCGCCGTTGCCGTCGGCCTGGTAGAAGTAGCCGTTGTCGGAGGGGCTGCCCAGAGGGTCCAACGGAATCGGATCCAGAACGTCTTTGAGCGCGCAGCCGGCGTCGTCTTCCTCGAACACGCAGAGGGTCTGGATGTTGTTGTTCGTTGTCGGATATTCGCCGTTCTGCTCCCGATAGGACTCGAGCGCCAGCGCGATGTTCGCCAAGTCCGACTCGCGCGTGCGGTCGCGGTTCTCGCCGCCGAACGCGATCTCCGCGGTCGCGGTCTCCTGCTCGGGCCCGACGGTTGGCGATGGGCCGGGCGTAAAGGTCGGGCCGACGGTTGCCGTCGGGCCGGAGGGCGTCTGCGCCGGCGCCTTCACGTCTTCGCGGCCGCAGAGCTCGGTGACGATGATCGACAGGACGACCAGGGCGAAGATGGCAACCGGGAGCAAGACACGCAGGTCGACCCGTACGGTGCGAGTCTCCACGCGCTAACGCCCCGTCTCTGCGGCTGCGAATGCAGGCATCGGCTCATGATACGGCCCACCAATTTCGCGAGCAACCGAGCCGGCTCGCCGGCGCGTCCTTCAGTCCCGCCTTCTCCTCTCTCCCTGTTCCTTGTTCCCTGTTCCTTGTTCCTTGTACGCTATGACGCCGGAGGGAGGGCTCATGGGACCGCTCGAGGGCGTTCGCGTCCTGGACTTCACCGTCTACCAGCAGGGACCGCAGGCGGGACTCATCTTCGCCGATATGGGGGCCGCCGTGGTCAAGATCGAGGCGCCTCACTTCGGTGACCTCGGCCGCGTCCTGGGCGCAACGGGCGAGGAGCGGTTTAGCCCGTACTTCCTGGCGCACAACCGGGGCAAGCGCAGCGTCACTCTCGACCTCAAGAAGCCGGGCGCGAGGGACATCGCGCTCAAGCTCGCCGGGCGCAGCGACATCGCCATCCACAACTTCCGTCCGGGCGTGATGGAGCGCCTCGGCCTGGGGTACGAGGACATGGCCGCGGTTAACCCACGTCTCATCTACGGACACTCCTCCGGCTGGGGTGCGAAAGGCCCGCGCGCCACGCATCCCGCCTTCGACCTCGCCGCGCAGGCGCAGGGCGGCATCATCAGCACGACGGGCGAGGCGGACGGATTCCCGCTCCCGGCCGGCGCCGCGATCGCGGACTACGTCGGCGCCGCGAACCTGGCGATGGCGTGCATAGGCGCGTTGTACGCGCGCGAGCAGACCGGACGCGGCCAGAAGATCGACACGTCGCTGTTGGGCGGCCAGATCGCGATGCAGGCGTGGGAGATCCAGTACTACATTACGCATCGACAGAAGGGCCGCGCCGGCCGCGGACATCACTACTTGCCGACTATCTGGCGCGTCTTCGAGACATCCGACGGCCATGTCGTCGTTGGCGGCCTGCCGGAGAACCGCTGGCCGGCCTTCTGCGAGGCGCTGGAGCTGCCGGAAGTCGAGCACGACCCGCGCTTCGAGCGCTGGCTCGACCGGATGCAAAACATCGCCCTGCTCTACGATCTGCTCGACGCGAAGTTCCTGGAGAAGCCAAACGCTGAGTGGATGGAGCGCCTGCAAGCGGCGGACTGCATCTGCGCGCCCGTCGCGGACTACGATGACCTCCTGAACGACGAGCAGGCGCGCGCGAACGAGTACATCGTCGAGGTCGATCACCCGACGCAGGGGCGCATCCCCGTCGTCGGCGCGCCGTGGCGTTTCTCCGACACGCCGGCCCAGATCGCGGCCGCGGCGCCGGAGCTGGGCCAGCACACGGAGGAGGTCCTCCAGGAGCTGGGCTGCACGTGGGAGCAGATCGCCGAGCTGCGCGAGCAAGGTGTGCTTGGCTAGCGTCCGTCTCCTCGCCGTCGCGGTCGCCCTGGCCACGCTCGTGACGTTTGCCTGCGGCGACGGCTCGTCCGCGCCAGCGACCGTCGCGCCCACCTTCGTGGCGAACCCCACGCAGCCGCCGATCGCCTCGCTCGGCGATCCCGGGCTGACCGTCCGCAACGCCGTCCAAGCCTGCCGCGAGAAGGACGCCGATCTGCTCAAGACGTTCGTTGCCGGCGATGTCAGCCTGACCGACATCGCGGCGCTGTTCGCGCGCGGCAGCGACGTGCGGCTGATCAGTCAGAGCATCCCCGAGCCGGCCGGCGACACCGCGAGCATCACCGTGCGCCTCCACATCGAGCGCGAGGGCGCGTCGGAGGAGGTCGCGCGCACCTGGGACCTCGTCCGCAGCGACGACGGGCTCTGGCGCCTGACGGAGCTGCCGGACTGCTTCTAGGCTGGTCGCTTGTTGCTCGTCGCCAATTGCTGGTACCGTCTGCGCTGGTCGCTCCGTAGGGACGGGGTTGAAACCCGCCCCTACCTGGACGCAACGGAGGGAGAAGGACTATGGAACTACGAAACGCCACCGCCATCATCACGGGAGGGGCGCGCGGCATTGGCCGCGGGATTGCGCTGGCGCTGGCGCGCGAAGGGACGAACGTCGTCCTCGCCGATGTGCCCGCCGTGCGCAGCGACGCCGAAGAGACGCAGCGCCTCGTCGAGGGCGAGGGCGCGCAGGCGATCGTCGTCGACTGCGACGTGCGCGACTTCGCGCAGTGCCAGTCGGCGGCGCAGGCTGCGATCGAGCGCTTCGGCAAGATCGATATCCTCGTGAACAACGCCGGCGTCATCGGCATCGCGCCCGTCATCGCGATGAGCGAGGAGGAGTGGGACCGCGTGCTGGACGTCAACCTGAAGGGGACGTTCCTCTGCGCGAAGGCCGTCGCGCCGCACATGATCGAGCGCAAGAGCGGCGCGATCGTCAACATGTCCTCGATGGCGGGCAAGCAGGGCTCGCCCGCGCTGTCGCACTACTGCGCGAGCAAGTGGGCGGTGATCGGCTTCACGCAGTCGCTCGCGCACGAGCTGGCCGGCTCGAACATCACCGTGAACGCCGTGTGCCCGGGCATCGTCGACTCCGCCATGTGGCGCGACACGCTCCTGCCCGCCCTCTCCGTCGCGACGGGCGGCTCGAAGGACGAGGCGTGGGAACGCTTCGTCCAGGAGCGCGTGCCGCTCGGGCGTCCGCAGACCGCGGAGGACATCGGCCAGGCCGTCGTCTACCTCTGCCGCGCGGACAACGTGACGGGCGAGTCGATCAATGTGAGCGGCGGAGCGGAGATGGCGTAGCGGTCGCTGGTCGCTCGTCGCTGGTCGCTGGTACACTGCCCGTCATGCCGCGCGAGAGAGCACCGCAACAGGACGAAGGACCCGGCGCGCCGCCGCAGATCACACCGAAGCGTCTCGGCGATTACCTGGGCGTGATGAGCAAGGCCGTCTTCCAGACCGGCATGTCGTGGAAGGTGATCAACAGCAAGTGGCCCGGCATTCTCGAGGCGTTCCACGACTTTGACGCGGAACGCGTCGCGCGCATGACCGACCGCGAGATCGACAAGCTGTGCCAGGACACGCGCGTGATCCGCAATCGCCGCAAGATCGAGGCCATCGTGGAGAACGCGAACACGTTGCTCGCGCTCGAGAAGGAGCACGGTTCGTTGCGCAAGTACCTGCGGTCATTCGATGACTACGACGCGATCGAAAAGGACCTGCGCAAGCGCTTCCGCTTTCTGGGCGAGACGGGCTGCTACATCTTCCTCTACGTTGTGAAGGAGCCGGTGCCGGAATACGATGACTGGTGCGCCTCGCGCGGGCGGGTGCACCGGCACTAGCTTGCCCTCACCCCTAACCCCTCTCCCGCGTGCGGGAGAGGGGAACGGCGATACAAAGGCTGTTGTTTGCAGGGAAGTCGCGGGAGGCCTGAAGGCCTCCCCTACGGGCGGCGAGCCATCGCTCGCCAGGGCGGCCAGATGGCCGCCCCTACGGGATGGGGTACTGCCGCGGGATGAAATGCTGCAGCTTCTTGGGAAGCGAGGCGAGATCCTTCGGGCTCCCCTCCCCGGCTGCCTCTACCCCTCGCCCTTCAGGATGACGATGGAGGGGGCGGCGAGCGGCGAGGTGGGTGCACCGGCACTAGGGGCCGATCGACATTAGGGGCGGACACATGGGTCCGCCCCTACGACCTGCGGGGAGTGCTACTTCTTGCCGTTGCGCCGCCGGCCGTTCGAGCGGGACGCGATCCGCTTGTCCGTCTTCTTATCCGTTGACAGCTCGATCTTTTCGAGGCGGTCCTTGAACGCCTTTTGCTCTTCGCGCAGCTTGTCGACCTCGTCGCGGAGCTTCTTCACCTCATCGCCCTTGTCGCGTCCTTCGCGCAGCGACGCGATCACTTCGCGGCAGCGGCGCACGACGCGGCCGTCCAGCTCGCGCGCCTGGAGCGCAGCGAGCGCGGCGGACGCGCGCGCCTCGCCGAGCGCATCGATCGCGGCGATCGCGGCGATCCGCACGCGGAGGTCCGGATCGTCCAGCAGCTCGATGAGGCGGTCGAGGTAGGCGTCCTTGTTCTCTTCGTAGCGGGCGAGCCGCGCAAGGCACATGGCCGCTGATGCGCGCACGGACGGGGGCCTGCCGTAGTGCGTCCATTCCATCGCGATGGGCAGCGCGCGCGCGTCGCGCAGCTCGGCGAAGCCGGCGAAGGCCTGCACGCGGATGATGTCGTTGTGTGAGTCCTTCTCGAGCGCGAGCTCCAGAGCCGCGAACGCACGCGGCGATCGCGTGCGCCCGATCGCGGCGGCAGCGTCCGCCTCGACGTAGTACGAAGCGTCGCCGCGGCGCAGGATGCGCTCGAGCGCCTGTGCAGCGCGGGCGCCACGATGCGCCGGGGACTCGTCGCGGAAGTTGCCGAGCGCCTGGACCACGCCGCGGCGCGCGCGAGGATCGCGCACGCGCAGGCACGCAAGCAGCGCATCGAGCGCGGCGTCCGCGCCGACGGCGCCGAGGCCGCGCGCCGCTTCCGCCTGTACCGAGTAGAACGCGTCGCGCTGGACCGTCTCCTTGAGTTCAGCGATCGCTTCCTTCGTCGCAAGCTTCGCGAGCGCCTTCGCCGCATCGATGCGACCGAGGACGTCGTCGTCGTTCTGCAACGCCTCGATGAGCTGTTCCTGGCCCTGCTTGAACTCGACGGTCTTCAGGATCCAGCCGCCCGGATCGAAGCGCACGAGACGTGGCTTCGCGGCGAGCGGGAAGTAGAAGGCCTGCTCGCGCTCTGTCACCTCGACGCGAAACGACTCCGTCCTGCGGCCCAGCGCGAAGTCGATCACGACGGGTGTGCGGAAGACCTCCGCCGTGTTGTGCTCCGACGCCTGCGTCTGCTTGACCGTGACCTTCGCCTGCTTCGCCTTGTCGTCCCATTCGTACGAGACGTTGAACTCGGGATGGCCCGCGCCGTAGACCCACTGGTCGAAGAAGGCGTCCATGTTGCGCCCCGTGGACTCCTCGATCGCGCGCTGGAAGTCGGGCGTCGTCACGTTGGTGTGCTTGTGCTTCGCGACGTAGTGGCGGACCGCTTTCCAGAACAGCTCGTCGCCCAGGTTGAAGCGCAGCATGTGCAGGACCCAACCGCCCTTTTCGTAGAACTGCCGGTCGAACAGGTCGATCGGTTCGTTATAGACGTTGCTTACGATGGGGCGGCGGTAGCGCGACTTGTCGTCGCGCAGGTAGATGTCCTGGTTGGTGCGCATCTCGACGCGAAAGCGGTCGTCGCCGTCCTTGTGCTCGGCGAAGAGCTCATCGAAGTAGGTCGCGAAGCCTTCGTTCAGCCAGCCGTGCGCCCAGTCGCGGCACGTCAGCAAGTCGCCGAACCACTGATGGGCCAGCTCGTGTGCGACGAGGCCGTCGCCGCCGTCCGCGAACTCAAGGTGCGCGCGCTCGTCGTGCAGGACCGTGTCGGTCAGCGTCGTCGCGCTGACGTTCTCCATGCCGCCGAAGATGAAGTCGGCCACAACTACCTGCGCGTACTTGGCGTAGGGGTACGGCACGCCGATGCGCTCCGAGAAGAACTTCACCATCTGCGGCGTGCGGTCGAGCGCGCGGCGGGCGTCGGCTTCACGGCCGCGCTGCACGTAGTACTGGACCGGCACGCCATCGACCTTGCGGGTGATCTCCGCGAAGTCGCCTGCGGCGACGCTGAGGAGATACGCGACGTGCGGGACGTCCTGTTTGAAGTGGTACGTGCGCTTGTTGCCGCGCTCGCTCGTGCGGAGAAGCGCGCCGTTGGAGACCGCGATCAGCGGCTTCGGCACGGTGACGACGACCTCGCTGGTGGCGAGCTCGTTCGGGAAGTCGACGCAGGGGTACCAGTGGCGCGAGTCCTCGTCCTGCCCCTGGCTCCAGACCTGCAGCGGCTTGTCCGGATAGCCGGCGTCCGGCGCGACGAAGTAGAGACCGCGACGCGGGTGCGCGGCATAGCGCACGGACGTCGTGATCGACTCGCCGGCCATGCGCCGCCGGCCCAGCTCGATGCGCAGCCGGCCGCCGTCGTAGGAGAAGCGCGCGCGTCCACCGGCGCCACGGATGCGCACGTCCTGGATTTCCATCTCGACGGCGTCGAACTCCACGTACGAGACGCCGTCGTTGATCGGCGCGAAGGTTGTGTGCGCCGTGCCCTCGATGCGTTTCGCGTCGGGATCGATCGCGATCTCAAGCTTGATGTGCCGCACATCGACAAGACGGTCGCGCGCGTAGTGGGGCGTATCGCCCGGCAGCGCGAACGGCTTCTGGGCGGCGAGCGCCGCGCTGCCAGCGGCGTGTCCGCCGCAGTAGTCGAGGATGTTCCGTTCGGTCATAAGAGACCCCTCATTCAATGGCCACAGATGGACACAGATTCACACAGAATTGGGCACTAGCCGAGCGGCGGACGCGTCGGCAGTAGGATAGCGGGCGCCGGACTGCTTGGGGAAGGTGTAACGCTCGTATTCCATGATTGCCCGCAGCGCCCCAGTCCGATAGCGTGAGGACAGGTGGAGTGGGCTGCGGCATGAAAGGCGGACCGATGCGTCTCCAGACCATCGCCGGCTGGATGCCAAGGGCGCGACGGCGGCGCGCGATAGTTCTCGGTCTCCTGATCAGCGTCTCGCTCGGCATCGGAGCGACCGCCATCGTGGCCTGTTCGGGCGGCGACGGCTCCTCGCCAGACCGCTCGACGAGCACCGCCGCTCCGACCGCGACACGCACTTCTCGTCCCACAACCGTGGCGAAGACGACGACGCCAAACGCGACGCCGACGGTCGTCTTGCCGCCGGGCGGCGAACCTCCGGCGGGCGGGGACCGGCCCGTCGGGCCGGCACCGGCGGCTCGTGCCGGGAACATCCCCGAGAACGCGGGGGTCTCCGCCGACTTCATGGCGCTCCACGACACGCTCCAGCGCGAGATCGACGCCTATCGCGCGAGCACGGGCACCGAAGTGGCGATCGCTGTGACCGATCTGCAAACGAACCAGTCGATCTCTGTGCGCGGCAACGTCGCGCAGCGCACCGGCTGCACGATCCATCTCTTCGCGCTGCTCGCCATTACGAGCGAGTTCCAGGCTGGACGCGGCAACCCGGCGACGGTCGCCGATAGCGTCAAGATCGGCATCGGCGCGAGCTACCCGCCGCAGGTGCGCGCGTTCCTCGACGCCGTGTTCGGCGACTTCCACCGCGGCGAACAGCGCGGGCGCGACCTGATGGCGTCGTGGGGCATGAGCGCGTCGCTCTTCGATCACGTCGCCTACTACGGTGACGGGACGCAGAACAACCTGCTGACCGCGCTCGAGACGAACGCGACGCTGACGAAGCTCTACCGCGGCCAGCTCTTCGACGGCCAATGGACTTCGTACGCGCTGGGGCGTTTGCACGACATCAAGTATGGGCTGAACTACATCATCCCGGGCCAGCTCCCGGCGCAGGCCAGCGTCGCGCACAAGATCGGCTACTACGCGGACGCCGACGGCTGGGTCGTCGCGGACGCGGGCCTCGTCACGTTCGCGGGCCGCGACGGGCAGCAGCGCGCGTACGCGGTGACGTACCTCTCGGAGAAGGCGCCGACGGAGTACGCCGGTTACTCGTTCGGCGCGAGGCTATCGCGCATCGTGTGGGACTGGATATACCCGCGCTACCAGATCGGCGTCCCGCCGACGGCCGTCCCGCCGCGACCGCCGACGCCGCGCCCAACGCACCGGCCGGAGAACACGCCTCGACCGACGCGGACGCCGACGCGCGTACCGACGAGCACGTCCGTACCGAGCGCGACAGCGACGCCGTAAGGCGCGGCGCGCAGGATTATCTTCCCACCCACCCGCCCAGGGAGGTTGTAATTCTGGGGGGACACTCCCCAAGCCCCCCGGCAGAGGGCTCCAGCCCTCTGCACTCTCGGATACGGGGCTCTACGGCGGTCAGGCGGCGCTACGTCAGCGCGGAGGCGGGTGCGTCTTCGGTGATGCGCAGGCCAAGCTCGATGCGCCCTCACCCCGGTCCTTCCGCGGAAGGACCGTCCCTCTCCCGCTCGCGGGAGAGGGGATCACGGCGCAAGGGCCGTACCAACAAACAGGACGAGCGGTGCCATGAGCAACGAGACTCTTCGACAAGCTCAGGGTGACGGAGGACCGCTACACGACCAGCGCGCTGCCCGTTGCGTCTTCGATGATGCGGAGGCCGAGCTCGATGCCGAGGGGGATGCAGTCTTCGTCGAAGTCGAAGAGGGGCATGTGGTGCGAATGCGTGATGCCTTTCGCCGCGTTGCCGCCGCCGAGCATGAAGTACGCGCCGGGCCGCGCCTCGAGGAAGTAGGCCATGTCATCGGAGCCGGTGATCTGCTCCGGCGCGACGTGGCTGGCGCCAAGGAGCGCCTCGCCGGCGCGGGCGACGACGGCGGCGCACCCGGCGTCGTTCACGACGGCGGGCAACGTCGAGTAGTCGAACTGGTACTCCGCGCCGAAGGCGAGACAGACGCCACGCAGGAGGTCGTCCATGCGGGCGATCGCGCGCGCCTGCACCGCGTTGCTGTACGTGCGTACCGTACCCGACATCATCACTTCGTTCGGGATGATGTTGCCGCGTACGCCGCCCTCGATGCGGCCGATCGTGACGACGCATGTCTCAGACGGATCGATACTGCGGCTGACGACGGTCTGGAGCGCAACGATGGCGTGGCCCGCCACAACGATCGGATCGACCGTGTCGTGGGGCGCGGAGGCGTGGCCACCGCGGCCGCGGATGATGATGCGCAGGTGCGTCCCGGCAGCGAAGACGGGTCCCTCGCGGACACGGATGGCGCCGATGGGCACGTGCGCCATGATGTGCAGGCCGTAGACGTTGTCGACGCGCGGCTCTTCGAGGACGCCTTCCTCGATCATCGGCTTCGCACCGCCGATGCGCTCCTCCGCGGGCTGGAACGCGAAGCGCACCGTACCCGCAAGCGCGTCGCGATGACGTTGCAACAGCTCCGCCATGGCGAGCGCAATCGCGACGTGGCCGTCGTGGCCGCAGGCGTGCATCGCGCCGTTGGTCGAAGCGAACGGCAGCCCCGTCTGCTCCTCGAGCGGGAGGGCATCGATGTCGGCGCGCCAGCAGAGGTTCGGGCCGGGGCGGGCGCCGCGCACGATCGCGGTGACGCCGGTCCGCGCGATCGCGCGCACGTCATCGAGGCCGAGCGCGCGGAGACGCTCCGTGATCACCTTCTGCGTGCGGTGCTCCTCGAACGACAGCTCGGCGTGCTGATGCAGATCGCGTCGCAGCGCGATCGCGCCCGGCACGAGCGCGTCGACCGCGGGGCGGACGGCGTTGCTGCTCATGGCGTCTCTACTTCCGGGTGCTCGATGCCGAGGATGTGCAGATAGTGGAAGAGATCGGAGCGATGGTGCGCATCGTGCTCAAGCAAGTGGAACGCGATCCAATTACCGTCAACAGCCCGGGCCTCAAAGTTATCCCCGTCTCCCTTGTACATACGCGAGAGGTTGTCGGGTTTCGAGAGGAAGCGATCGAGGCGTTGCCATGAGTTGCGCAGGTGTTCGACCAACCTCTCCTTCGGGTTTGGCACGCCGAAGAAGTCCGCCGAACCCTCACCGTCCTTCACAAGGCCGCCGAGCCAGTTTTGCCGCGAAATGCTGATGTGCAGCAGGATGCCGCGGAAGTTGAACAGCTCGGGGCTCGGGCTCCAGTCCAGCTTGTCGTCCGGGATGAAGTCAACGAGCGCGACGATCGTCTCGTTGAGGCGGCCCCAGTTCTCCCCGATATCGAGCGGAGCGAGCCGGCTCATGACGCGGGATACCCCGGCGCGGAGCGGACCTTCTCGATCTGGTTGGCGTGGTCGCCATCGTGGACGCGCTGGAAGGCGGCCCACTCGCGACAGTTGAGGTCACCGAAGACGAAGTGGTTGAAGCGCGTGTCGAGGTCCGCGCCGGCGAGCGAGCCGTCGACGAAGGCGAGCAGGTCTGCGTGCGCACCCTCGATCGCCTTGCGCGCCTGTGCGACGGACGTATACGTCTCAGCGCCCATGATGCCGTCCTGCTCATCGCCCTCGCGTCCCTTACCGGCGATCTCTTCCCCGGCCGCCAGGCGCTCGCAGATGCGCGCGACCCCTCGCTTCGCGGTCGCGACGTGGCGCAGGCATTCGAGCGCGGACCAGACATCGGGCGCGGGCTTGAAGTTCGCCTGCCCGTCCGACATGCCGTCGAGCACGCCGGTGAGCTGCGCATGCCCCTGCTCGACGAGCGCCCGGAGGGCGGGCGGCTCCTTTGTCGCGTTGTGCTTGATGTACGATGTCACCCGCTCGACAACGTCATCCTGGACCGTGGTCATGTTGTTCCTCCTCCGGAGGGCGGACACCCTTCGCTTCGCTCATGGGCAGGAATGGCCCGCCCCTACGTTTGTCTTGAGACGCGCTGCGTGGCGGCGCGAAAGCGCGACATGTGATCGTCGGAGCCACGCAGCGCGCGGTTCGCTTCGATCTCCAGCTCGACGCCCTTCTCGACGACGGTGGCGGCATCGATCACGGCCTTGGACCAGCGCAGCGCGTCTGGCGAGTTCGCCGCGATTTGCGACGCCAGCTCCCACACGGCGGGCTCGAGCTCCTCGTGGGGGAACGCGCGGTTGACCAAGCCGATGCGCGCGGCTTCCTGTGCGTCGACGACGCGCGCCGTGAAGATGAGCTCCTTTGCCTTCGCCGGGCCGACGAGGCGCGGCAGCTGCGTCCCGCCGACGACGAGGCCGTAGTTCGCGCCGGGGAAGCGAAAGCTGGCGCGCTCCGAGGCGTAGCGGATGTCGCAGACCGTCGCGAGCACCGCGCCGCCGCCGAACGCGTAGCCGTTCACGCAGGCGATCAGCGGCTTCGAGCAGCGGGCGACGCGCGCGATGGCTTGCGCGGCCACATCGCCGCGGCCGCCGGAATCGAACGACGCGAGCGCCTCGGTCATGTCGGCGCCGGCAGAGAACGCCTCGCCCGCGCCGGTGAGGACGATGACGCGCACAGCGTCGTCGTCCTCCAGCTCGTCGAAGGACTGCGTGACGGCGACGGACAGCTCGCGGTTGAGGGCGTTGCGTTTGCCGGTGCGGTTCATCCGCAGCCAAACGACACCGTCGCGGGCTTCGCGCAGCAGGAGTTCCGGCATAGCGCCGGAATAATAGCACAGCCTCTGGTTCTTCTGGCGCGGCGCAGTAAGTGGCGTCTTCTTGCCCACCCGCCCGCCCAGAAATGTTATTGAGAATCTGGGGGGACACTCCTTCGCTTCGCTCGAGGACAGGCCCCCAGAACCCCCGGCAGGGGCGCTGGCCCTGCACCCCGAAAGACGCAACGCCGCAGGCTAGGATACGCGGAGCGCGAACCCGATAGATCGTCAAGGATCCGAGGCACTTAGACAGAGGTGTCGAACTTGAAGGTGGCGATCTCGTTCGGCTTGAGGGCGAGGCGCAGCCAGCAGCCCGAGACGTCGGCCTCGCCCAGAGCGTCTTCCTTGAGATCGACAAGCTGAGCGGCCGACCAGGGCTCGGTGAGGCGCAGGCGGCCCGTCGTGCGGCGGTCGAGTGTGTTGTAGACGCGCACGACGGCGCCCTGCCCGCTCTCGCCGCGCTTGAGCGCAGTGACGACCAGTCCCTTGCCCTCGATCTCGAGGAACGAGCCGTGATCAGAAAGCTCCGAGCCGCCGCGCTGGTTCCAGCGCGCGCGCAGCGGCACGGCGAATCGATGGGCCTCCTCGTACGCGCGGTCCCAGCCGCCGTCGTGGGGGATGATCGCGTACTCCGAGACGTTCGTGCCGGGGCACTGCGCGCCCGGCGTGGCGAGCGGCGGGCCGGCGTCTCCTTTGCGGCACGACAAGTCGCCACGCGAAAGCCAGCCGACGGAGCGCAGCAGCGTCAGCGCGATCGTGACGCCGCTCTTGGCCTGGAGCGCCTCGTATTCCTGCAAGCCACGGTTCGCGATCATCAGGCCGCGCGAACCGTCGTTGACGTCGACGAACGACTTCTGGGGTTGGTAGCCCGCCGGTTGCTCCTGCCAGTCACCGGTGTTCTCCGGCAGCGCGATCGTGCGTGTAACGACGCCGAAGTGCTGCTCCGCGTGGACGATGTCGCTCTGGATGCCCGAGGGGAAGTGCGCGCGCAGGCGATGGTCCTCCGCGTTGTTCTCGAACTCCGTGCGGATATCGATGCGCGGCACGCCGTGCGACAGGCTGACGAGCACGCGCACGGGACACGAGACGCCGCGCGATGCGCGCTGACGCTTCGTCGTGAGGGCGGCGGGCAGTCTATACGTCATGCGCACTTCGAGGCTGCTGCGCGCAGGACCGCGCTCGAGGACGCGGATGTCGGGCACCGCAGCGGGCGTATCGATAAGCACATCAGGGTCCGGCGCGCAGTAGTTGTACTCGTCGCCGCGATCGCCGCCGTCGACGAGGCGGTTGATGCCGGCGTAGAGTATCTTCGTGCGCTTGTCGAGCACTGTGAGGGAGCCGTCGCGGCGGTTCGCCTCGACGCGGAAGAAGTCGTTTTCGATTGTGGCGTCCTTCCCGGTCGTCCGAGGCTGGAAAGCCCCGGCTACAGGAGAAGGGAGCGGGCCGTACTCGACCGCGTACGCGCGGTAGCCGATCGCGGGCACGTCGCCCGCAACGAAGACGACGGGCTGCCGGCCGAACTCGGGCGCGCCGAGAGGCTGACAGGGCCAACGACGGCCCTCGCCGTCGACGAGCGCGACGGGGCGCTCCGGTAGCCGCGACGGGACGACGGCCTCCGCGACGTCCGTGCGCGCGCTCGAGAGCGGGCTGAAGACATGGACGCGTTCGGCGGGGCCTTGCATGCCGATGCGCCGCATCGCGTGCTGCGTGAGGTCCTCGCCGACCTGGTCGCACTGGTCGAAGCGCGGGCGCATCTCGTCGTGCGTCTGGTCGACGCTACAGCCGCAAATCGAGTCGTGCGGCTGGTTCTCGAGCAGGAGGCGCCAGGCGCGATCGATGAGGCCGTGCTCGGAGGCAGGCTGGTCGGGGAGCGGACTGGTGGGGCCGGCGGGCACGGGCGGCTCGCGCCAGGCCTCGTCGAGGCGAACGCGTAGGAGGTCAGACCAGAGCGTGAGCGGCTCGGCCCAGCGCGAGAGGAGCTGCTCGCAGGCAAACGTGCGCTGCTTGATCCACATGCGCGCGGAGAGGACGCCCGGCAGCACGTTCGAAAGCTGGCCGCTGCGGAACTCGCCCTTGCGTTTGGGCAGGCCGCGACGCCCGTTCAGGTCGGCCTCCAGCTCATCGAAGACTTGCGGCAAGCTGCCGATGACGGCCAGCGCGTCCTCCATGCGCTTGTTCGCCTCACGCACGGAGCGCGAGAGGCCGCGCTGGGGGGGGACGTGGTCAGAGCCCCACATGACGAGCATCGTGCGCGTGCGCGCGAACGGCTCGAGCTGGGCGCGGATTTCGTCGATCTTCTCGATGAACTCGTCCGTATCGGTCGGGAACGGCGCGCCGATGCCGTAGCCGCCGCGGATGTGCTTGACGAGCACCTCGCTGCCGTCCGGCGACTGCCAGACGAACTCCGTGCTGTCGAGCGACGTGTCGGTGCCGCGCCAGAAGACGCAGCGTCCGATGCCGAAACCGCGCAGGATGGCAGGCAGGTGCGCGATCTGGCCGAACGGATCGGGAAGGTAGCCGACCTTCATTACGTCACCAAGCTCACGCGCCGTGCGATGCCCGCGCAGGAGATTGCGCACGAGCGCCTCGCCGCCGGGGAGGAACTCGTCCGGGATGACGTACCACGGGCCGGCGGAGAGCCGCCCTTCGCGGACGTAGCGCTCGATCAGCTCGCGACGGTCGGGGCGCACTTCGAGGTAGTCCTCGATCAGGATTGTGTGGCCGTCGAGCATGAAGTGCTTGTACTCAGGGTCGCGATCGAGGATTTCCAGCAGCAGATCGAAGAAGCCGACGAGGCGCGTGCGGTAGCGCTGGTACGGGAAGTACCACTCGCGGTCCCAGTGCGTGTGCGGCACGAGGACGAGGCGCCAGGGCTTCTCGGTGGGCGCCGTCACGATGGGACCTCCAGGTAGATGGGGTTCGTGAGCGCGTGAACGACCTCGCCGCGCTCCGGACGTCCTCGATAGCCGACGACGTCTGCGCGCACGTAGCCGGGCTCCTCAAGCGCCAGCTCGAACTCGAGCTCCGCTTCGCCGCGATCGACGACCGTCTCGTGCCAGAGCGCGCCGTTGCGGAAGAGACGGACGCGCTTTCCGTCCGGGCCGTGATAACGTACGCGGAAACGCAGCGGGTCGCCGGGCTGGCCCTCGATCGTGTCGCCCATGACATAGCCGCGCCCGTTGCACGAGGCGGTGAGCTCCAGGAAGGGGCCGGTCGTGTCCTCCGAGAGGAAGACGTGGCCCGCGCGCACGGCGGCGAGGATGCCCTCTTCGCTCAGCGGCTCGTCCGCGAAGACCCAGGTGCAGGGCGTGCCGAGCGACCACGGATGGAGGTAGACGGCAGGCGCGATCGAATGGCAGTCGCTGCCGCCGACCGCGGTGACTCGCTCGCCCGCATCGAGGCGGCGCTCCCAGAACTCAAGCGACTCCGTGTTATAGAAGCGCCAGGCCCCTTGCCACGTCTCGCAGACGCGGTAACCGCGCACCTGCGTGAACTCCCACGGCCAGCCCGTCTTGGGATGATTGGGCGAGAACAGCCCGCCGCGCTCGTGCACCCAATCGATAATCTGCTGCATGCCGCCGTCGTCCGTGCAACGGAAGTCGACCCAGGCGCCGAGACCCCAGACGTTGGCGTGGCCCCAGAACGTCGTGACCTCCTCGCCGGGGAGGAGCAGGACCCTCTCGCGTTGCGGGCGCTCCGCGATCTCGGCGAAATGCGAGCTGGTGTTGTGGTCGGTGATCGCGAGAAAGTCGAGGCCGAGCCGCGCCGCCTCGACGGCGTACTCATCGATCGTGTTGTAGCCGTCGCTATGGATCGTGTGCGAGTGGAAGTCGCCCTTGACGTAGCGTCCGACGCTGGAAGGCGGCGCGGCGGCCTTCGCAACGCGCGGCGCGTCCTCGAACGCGGGGCTGGCGCTCGTGTCCGTGGGGTCGCTATCGATGCTGACGTGCACCCAGTAGGGCAGGACGTCGGAGTAGATGATCCGAACGCCGAGGAAGATGTTCCACTGTCCGGGCTGGAGCGGCCCGCGGATGTAGCCGGGCGTCGCATCGTCGGGCGTGATCTCGAAGCTGCGGCGCGCGCTGCCGGTCCAGCCGCGAAAGCCGCCGGCAAGGAAATCGATGCCGCGCGCGTCGAAGACGCCGATGTCGACTACGTCATCGGAGCCCCATTCGGGCTGCAGCGCGTCGTTGCGCGAGAAGTGGTAGGAGACCTCGAGACGCTTCGCGCCGGGCGGCATGTCGAAGGCGAGGTAGCGGTACGGCAGGTCGGGGTCGTCGCGACGGAAGGCGCCGGAGAACGAGAGCTTCTGGCGCATCGCTAGCGGATCACACCCTTCTCACGCAGCGCGGCGATCTGCGCTTCGTCGTAGCCGATCGACGCGAGGACTTCGTCGCTGTGCTCGCCCAGCGCGGGTGGGGGCCCCTGCACCTGGAGCGGCGTCTCGGACATCTGGAACGGGGGGCCGGCCATGCGCACCGTGCCTGCGAGCGGGTGCTCGACCTCGACCTGGAGCTCGTTCGCGACGACCTGGGGATCGTTCATCAGCTCCTGGGTGAATTTGAACGGGCCGGCCGGCACGCCGGCCTGATCGAATACGGCGAGCCACTCGCTGGTCGTCTTTGCGAGAACGATCGCCTCGACCTGCTTCACGAGCTCGTGCGCGTACGCACGGTTCTCGGGCGTCGTCGGGTCCCAGGTGATGTCGCCGATGCGTTTGTCGTCAACGCCAAGGACAGCGCAGAGCTTGCGGCGTAACGTCGCACTCAGCGCGCCGACAACGATGTACGAGTCCTCTGTCTTAAAAACGCGGTACTGAATGTTGCCGACGGCCGTCATCGGACGCTGCGACAGCAAGTACGCGCGCAGCTCCTCGAACTCCGCGCCTTCCGCCCTTCCCTGGTCCAGGCGATCGAGGAACGCCTGACGCCACTCCCCGTCGACGGATTCGACAAGCTGGAAGGTGGCGTTTTGCACCGCGAGGGCAGCTCCGAGCAGTGTCGTATCGATCTTCTGGCCGCGGCCCGTCCGTTCGCGGACGAAGAGCGCGGCGCAGACGGCCCAGGCCATCATGATGCCCGTCGAGTAGTCGGCGATGGGGATCGTGCTCATGAGCGGGATGCCGTTCAGCGTCTTGCCTTCGGTGGCCATCACGCCGCTCATGCCCTGCACGATGATGTCGTAGCCGGGCCGGTGCGCCTGCGGGCCTCTGCGGCCGAAGGCGGTGTTGTCGCAGTAGATGAGGCGCGGGTTGAGCGCCGAGAGCGTCTCGTAGTCGATGCCCAGCTTCGCCGGTACGTCCGGCCGGTAGTTTATGACGACGACATCCATGTCGGGGACAAGCTTGCGGACGATCTCCTGAGCCTCGGGCTTCGTGAGGTCGAGCGTGATCCCGCGCTTGCCACGGTTGAGCGAGATGTAGCCGCGGCTTTCGGTTGGGATGAACTGCGCGACGAGGCGCCAGGGTTCGCCTTCGGGCGGCTCGACCTTGATGACGTCCGCGCCCATGTCGGAGAGGAGCATGCCGGCGAACGGGCCGGCGATGATCTCCGTGAACTCCAGGATTCGGATGCCAGCGAGCGGTCCAGGAATGGGAGCGTCTCCTTACGGCTAACGAACGCGAAGCGAGGCTAGTATACAGAATCACCGGCCCGATGCTGCGGGGCGCGCGACGCGTCGTTAGCCGGCGACGCCGAGGTACTGCGCGCTCGCCCAGCCGAGGCCCTCGAGGCGCCACCACGTGATGCCGTCGGCCGTTACCGGGCCCTCCTCGACGCGCGCGCGCGTACCGTCGAGCTGGCAGGTGGTCGGGGAGGCGGCGGTTGTCGCTGCGTCGCGGAAGTTGAGGCACGTCTCGGCGTGGTAGACGATGGCGTTCGCGCCGACGGAGAGCGGCACGTTGGGGTCGGGATGCGGGAAGGCCGTCGCGGTCCATGTGCCGTCCGGATTGTGCGTGATGACGGCCTCCATCGAGAACTCACTGCTCGTCAGACCGAGATCGAGCGTGACGAGGTCCGCGCCGCGGTAGAGATCGGTCGAGCAGATCTGACCGACGGGCTGGTTCGAAGAGCACTGGCCCGCGTACTCCGTGTCCAGGCTATCGCGAATGTAGGCGCGCAGGGCGTCGTCCGGGTTTGTTGCGGCGGGCGGCGCGGTGGGGCCGGGCGTGCCGGGCTGCTCCGTGCCGGACGGTGTGCCGCCGGGGGTCGATTCCACGGTGGACGTGGCGCGGGCGTTCGTGTCGCCATCGTTGTTGTCATCGTCGCGCAGCGTTAGGACCAGCAGCACGACGGCGGCAGCGATCGCGCCGCCCGCGAGAAATGCGATCAGCGCAACGTATGCAGGACGCGTAAGCCAGTTCGACATATCGTTCTACCTCACGAGCGGATCTTCTTGGGGCAGGGCTGAAGGCCTGCAGCTACGGGCTATCGTTTTATTTCGCCGGAGCGCTCGCAGCCTGTTCGAGCGCGCGTCCGAACCGGAGGACCGCCTCCGGGATGTCTTGCTGCGCAACGAAGCTAAAGCAGAGGCGCACGTTCTGGGTGCCGCGCCCGTCGGGGTAGAACGCACGGCCGTTCACGTAGGCGACGCCGAGTTCTCGCGCGGCCGCTGCGAGCGCCTTGGGATCGACACCTTCGGCGAGGTCCATCCACAAGAAGTAGCCGCCCTGCGGCCGGTTCCACGTGGCGTAGCGGCCGCAGCGCTCATCGAGCGCGGAGAGCATGGCGTCGCGCTTGTTGCGATAGATGTCCGTGACTTTCGCGAGATGGCGATCGAACATGCCCGTCGATGCGAACTCCAACATCGTGCGCTGCGTCCAGGGGCTCGTGCCGAGATCGTAGCGCGTGCGCAAGAGCGCCTCGATTACCGCGTCATCGGCGAGCACCCAACCGACGCGCAGGCCCGTCGCGACGGTCTTGCTGAACGTCCCGAGCTGCACGGCGCCCTTCCCGCCCGCGAGGCCGAACATCGACGGCAGGCGCTCGCTTTCGAAGCGGACGTCCGCGTACGCTTCGTCTTCGACGATGAGCACTCGATGGCGCTGGCAGATGTCGACGACGCGCTTGCGCCGCTCGAGCGTGAGCATGCTGCCGGTCGGGTTCTGGAAGTTGGGCACGGAGTAGAGCAGCTTGACGCGACGCCCCTCTCGCTCAAGGCGCTCGATCGTCTCTTCGAGCGCCTCCGGAACGAGACCGTCCTCATCGAGCGGCACGCCGACGAGCTCGGCGAGGCAGGACTGGATGGTACCGGCGCCGCCCGGGAAGCTGGGCAGCTCGGCAAGGCCGACGTCGCCCTCGTCGAGGAACGTATCGCAGACGTTGATCATCGCACCGGATACACCGTTGGTCATCGTGAAGTTCGCGGCCGTGAGCGAGAGGCCGTCGCGCGGGCCGAGGTAGCCCGCGAGCCACTCGCGCAGCCCTTCGTGACCCTGGTGCCCGCCGTAGCGAAGCGCTTCGGGGCCCTCGCGGCGGAGGACGGCATTCGAGCAGGCGATCAGCTCTTCGATGGGCAAGGAGTCGGGATCGGGGATGCCGCCGGTGAGCGGTATGGCCGGCACGGGCGGCGGCGCCTGCTGCTGCGAGCCGGCAACCCAGTAGGCGCCCCACCCGGCTTTGACGCGGCGCGCCAGGCTCTTCTCGATCTGCTCGGCGTCCCAGTTGTCGGCGGGGGTGGTCATGGCGCTGGCATGATACGCCAGCGACTGGCTCTTGTCGAATGCGCAGCCGTGGACACTCGGCGTGATAGAATTGCTGCATCTACATGGAGGCGCCAACAAGAGAGACGCGCGATCGCCTGATTTTGTCGGTGCTGGCGGCGGTTCTTATCGCGCTCTTCCTGAGCGCGTTTTTCTGGGTAGGCCTATTCGTTGGGATCTACCTGGTCGTGTTGGTGGGCATGGTCACCGTCGGCTTCTGGCTGGTCTCGACCGGAAACCGTGCAGCCGTGATCACGGGATATGGTCTGGTCTCAATTGCCATTCCCGCTGTGGCCTACGCTGTTCTTGCGTTCCCCGTCTATCTAACGTTCTACGGGATACCGTTGGATAGACGTACCGAGAGCGATGTGGCCTCCTTCATTGATACCAGTACCGTTGTGACCGCCTTCAAGGTGGGATTCTGGGTGGCTTATGCGACTCATGTCTTCCTTACAGTGTCTGTCTCTCAGTATGTGGCCAAGCTCCAACGCGTGCCGTTACTAGTATCTCTTTTGGGGTCATTTTGCATAGTCGCGGTCGCGAGCCTGCCAACGCTGCATGTCCTCTCGTTCTGGAACTCGTGCATCGGTGTGGATTTCCCGTTTGGCGGAAAGTCCTGCGGTTAGGCCGTCTTTAGCAGCCCGTCCCGGCTTGTCGTGCACTCTCTCTAGCCGTTCCTTTGCAATGCAGCGACGCCATACCGCATAATCTCCCTGGCCTCGAGCCCGCGACCAAGGAAGGACAACATGGCTGAGATTACGCATCGTACCGTCCAGACGAACGGCATCAACATGCACATCGCAGAGGCGGGCGAGGGCCCGCTGGTGCTGATGCTGCACGGCTTTCCCGAGCTGTGGTACTCGTACCGGCACCAGCTTCCGGCGCTGGCCGACGCAGGCTACCACGCCGTCGCGCCCGACATTCGCGGCTACGGCCAGAGCGACGCGCCGCAGCCGATCGAAGCGTATGCGATGAAGCAACACCTCGCCGACGCGCTGGGGCTGCTCGACGTGCTGGGCGCGGAGACGGCGGTTGTCGTCGGGCACGACTGGGGCGCGCCGATGGCGTGGAACAGCGCGGCGCTCTACCCGGAGCGCTATCGCGCCGTGGTTGGCATGAGCGTGCCGTTCCTACAGCGTTCGCCGGCGCCGCCGACGCAGCTCTTCAAGCAAGTCTTCCAGGACAACTTCTTCTACATGCTCTATTTCCAGGAGCCCGGCGTGGCGGAGAAGGAGCTGGAGGCGGACCCGCGCAAGACCTTGCGGACGTTCCTCTGTGCAGCCTCCGGCGACGCGGTCCCGGCCGGCTTCCTCGGGAAAAAGAAGGGCGACTTGTTCCTCACCGGCATGGCGAACCCGGAGACACTTCCCGCCTGGCTGACAGAAGCCGATGTTGACGTGTTCGCGGAAGAGTTCACGCGCACGGGCTTCCGCGGCGGATTGAACCGCTATCGCAACATGGACCGCGACTGGGAGGAGCTGCCCGAGCTGGCGGACGCGAAGATCGCCCAGCCGGCGCTCTTCATCGGCGGCGACAAGGATGGCGTGATCGCGTTCACGAGCATGGACGCGATGAAGGCGAACTGCACGGACCTACGCGACATCGCCATGCTGCCGGGGGCGGGCCACTGGACGCAGCAGGAACGTCCGGCCGAAGTGAACAAGGCGCTGATCGAATTCCTGAAGTCGCTGGACTAAGGACGTGGACGTAGCGCAATTTCGCCAGGTCTTCGGGCACTTCGCCACGGGCGTCACGGTGATCACAACGGCCTTCGATGGCTGGCTGCACGGCATGACGGCGAACGCGGTGACGTCGCTGTCGCTCGATCCGCTGCTGCTGCTCGTATGCATCGACAAGACCGCGCACGCGCACGCCCAGATCACGAAGAGCGGGAAGTTCGGCGTGAACATCCTCTCAGAAGACCAGGAAGACATCTCGCGCTTGTTTGCGGAGCACACAGCGCCCGAGCAAGGCAAACTCCAGGGGGCCGCGTATTACCTCGGGCCGAACGGCACGCCGGTGCTGGAGAAATGTCTCGGCTACATCGAGTGCGCGGTGACGGAGCAGTGCGCCGGCGGCGACCACACGATCTTCCTCGGTCAGGTGCTGCACGGCGAGATGCTGAGCGAAACGCCGCCGCTGCTCTTCTTCCGCGGCGGCTATCGGAAGCTGGTCTAGACGGTCTCGACCTCTGCCGCGACGATCTCCGTGGCGGGCGGCGCCTCTGCGCGAAGGAACTCGACGAGTGTCTTCGTCGTATCGACCGGCTGCTCCTCGAGCGGTAGGTGACCTGCGCTGCGCACGACCGCAAGCCGCGCGTTCGGGATGCGACGCGCCAGCTCCTGCCCGCGTTCGAGCGGGATCCAGCGGTCGTGCTCTCCCCAAAGAACAAGCGTCGGTTGCGTGATGCGCTCCGGCTCGACAGGCAGGTCGCGATGACGATGCGCTATCAACGCCCCGAGGGCGCGCAGGCGTCCCTTTACGTGCATGGGCAACTCGTAGCCCGCGACGACATCGTCCGTGGCGTGCGCCGGATCGTGGACGGCGCTGCGCAGGCCGCGGCGGACGGAGCGCGTGCTGAGCGAGAGGCCAGCGATCAGGGATAGGAGCGGACGGACGAACCGTCCCGAACGCGCGCGCGACATCTCGTGTTCGGTGACGGAGTCGACGAGGACGAGCCGCGTGACGCTTTCGGGGTGGAGCAGCGCGAGGCGCATCGCTATGTCGCCGCCCATCGAGTGGCCAACGACGGCGGCGCGCTCGATACCGAGACGCGCCATCGCCTGGTGTACGAGCGTCGCCTGCGCCGTGAGCGAGTAGCCCGCGTCTTCCGGCATGTCTGTGTAGCCGAAGCCGCGCAGGTCGACCGCGACGACGCGGTGCTGCTGGGCAAGCTCCGGGATCGTGTGGCGGAAGGAGAACGTCGAAGCGAAGATGCCGTGGATGAGCACGACGGGATCGCCGCGGCCGGCCTCGACGTAGTGGACGCGCGAGCCGCCGACGGCGACGTATGAACCGGGCACGTTCGCGTCGTGGAGATCGAGGTACTCGAACCGGCGGATGCGGCGCAGCGCATAGGCGTAGAGCGCGACGAACGCGAGGCTGGCGGTAACGATGAGCTTGCGGACGGACATGGCGGAGCTATTCTAGCGCGGCACGGGGCAGGAAGAAACGTTAGCCGGTGGCAATGTTGGGGCGCTCGCCCAGCGTGAGCTGTGCCTCGTGTTGCGTCTGGCCGCGATAGTAGGAGATGGTCACTTCTTCGCCCGACTTGTGGATGCGCAGCGCTTCGAGCAAGTCGCCGCTGTCGTTGATCTCCTCGCCGTCGAGCCTGACGATGATGTCATCGACCTGCAGGCCGGCGTCTTCGGCGGGAGACCCGGCGACGATGTTCGTAACGACGACGCCGGTCTCGACCGGTGCGTCAAGCCGGCCTGCCGAGCCCGGCGTGAGGTCTGCGAAGCCGACGCCGAGGAAGCCTCGCGTCACTTCGCCGTTCGCGATCAGCTCCTGCGCGATCGGACGGACGAGATCGATCGAGATGGAGAAGCCAATGTTCTGCGCGTCCGGGATGATCGCGGTGTTGATGCCGATGACGCGGCCGCGGTCATCGACAAGCGGGCCACCGCTGTTGCCGGGGTTGATGCTGGCGTCCGTCTGGATCGCTTCGATCGAAAAGGGGTCCTCGTTGATCGTGCGGTTCTTCGCGCTGACGACGCCGCGCGTGATCGTCGGCGCGCCTTCGAGGCCGAGCGCATAGCCCATCGCGACGACGTCGGAGCCGACGGGAAGCGAGGCCACGTCGCCCAGCTCGGCGGGCGTGAGGCCGGTCTCATCGATCTTGATCACCGCGAGGTCGGTCGCGGGATCGGTGCCGACGACAGTCCCCTTCGTCGTGCGGCCGTCGGAAAACGTGATCGTAATGTCGGCGGAGATTGCGCCGGACGGCTCGCCGGCGACGCGCACGACATGGTTGTTGGTCACGATGTGCCCATGCTCGTCGATAATCACGCCTGTGCCGATGCCGCGCGTCGGGACGGCTTCGTTGAAGACGTTGCGTGCCGAGTCCTGCGTCATCACCTGCACGACGGACGGCGCTAGCTTGCGCACGATCTCGACCGTCGTGAGCGCGTCGCCGGACTGAGGGGCAGGCGTCGAGAGGGCGACGGCGGGCGTCTGGCCGGGGCCGAGCGTGGCGGTGGCGGATGGGCTGTTGTTGTCGCTACCGCCGCACGCCGCCGCGAACACGATCGCGGCGAGCATGATGAGCGGGGCGAGGACAGCGGTTTGGCGGCGCATTGAGGTCTTCTTCATTGTACAGACGTTGCTCTACTCCAGGTTGCACGAGCACGCTTCAGGAGTCGTTACGGAACTGTGACAAAGTGGATCGACGGGATGCGGCCGCGGTCCCACTCTTGTAAGCGTTCTTCGCCCAGCTCGACGATCTCGTCGCGCGCCCGGGCGGCCTCGCGACGGAGGCGGGCGGCATCGATGCCCATGTAGCCGTCCGGGAACTCATCGAGCTTGGCGAGGGCGTGGCTCAGCAGCCGCACCGTGCCCGGATACTGATGTCGCATGAGATGGACAAACGCGGCCGCGGTCTGGATCAGCCCTTGCAGGAACTGGCGCGCAGGCCACGGGCTCAGGTACCAGAGGTCCTCCCAGGTCTCGTGCGCTTCGAAGAAGTAGCCGTTGTTGAACTGCGCGATGCCCGCGAGCAGGACCGGCCGGCGCTCCTCCAGCTCCTCTTGGGACAAGAGCTGTAGATTCCGGCGGCCAGACTCCCCGGGCATGAGCGCGGCTCAGCTCTCCAGCCGCAGGTCGAGGAAGGCGACGTTTTGGGGCACGACGTGGTGGTCGTGTTCCGCGACGAGAACGCCGTGGTTCCTGGCCTCCTGTTGCTGGACGGCCTCGAGGGCGTAGAAGCGTTCGATGACGGAGGGGTCTTCGGCCTCGTAGACCGTGACGAGGAGGCTCTCCCCCTCCGAAGAGACCTCGGGGGTTGTGAACGAGACGACGCGGGTAAACCCGAAGGCGCGGAGCGCCTCCGGGTTCGCCTCCAAGCCCTCCTTCACGCGCCGGGCGAAGTCGTCGCGCTTGCCGGGCAGGATCCTGGCGACGTGGACACAGGCGACCATAACACCTCCTTGCAGCCGAGTCTGGCCGCATCATACCAAGCGACCTGGCAACGGATGGGAAACGGACAAACGGATACGATTTCTCCAACACTGAAGCTACGGGAGGCCTGTCTCCTGAGGCGACTCTGCGAGAAAGGTCCCCCTACTACGGCACTGCCAGGCTCTAGGCTGGACTTCAAGGCGAGCGCCACTCCAGGGTAGGCAGCTAGCCCTTCTGAACCTACCGATACTCCTAAAGGATGAACTCAAAGCCGCCGGTCTACGATCCGGCGTTCGCGGACGGCCGGTTCCAACTCGAGATCCTGGCCGTGCGCTGGACGCTCGTGCTTCTCTACGGCTTATTCTTTGCCACAGGCGTCGTTCGCGCCGACACGGGCTGGTTCGTCGTGAGCGAGACGTTCATCGTCGCGTATCACGTCTACTACACATGGACGGTCTGGTACGAGCGGAAGCGCGGCCCGTTGCCGGAGGCCACGCAGTACGCGACGCCGTTTCTCGACACCGCCGCCGTGACGCTGGCGCTGGTCGCGGTCGGCAATCCGGTGCATCCCATCTGGGGCGTGTACTTCACGATCATCGCAGGTGTCGCGTTCTTCTACTATCCGATAGCGCGGGCGTACGTTGTCTGGCTGACGGCGAACTACGCGCTGGCCGGCGTGGCGTTGCAGCTCCGTCAGATCGACGTGCCGGTGCCGGAGATGGGCGTTGCGATGGTGGTCCTGCTCGCAGGTATGGCGAACCTCATTGCGTATACAGGCGGTGAACGACGGCTGCGACTCAAGCTCGATAAGGTGGCGCTTACCGATCCGCTCACCAACCTTCCGAACCGGCGCGGCATGGAAGCAGCGCTGCGGAGACACGTCGATACGAGCAGGAGCACAGGGAGCGGACTCGCGGTGCTGATGATCGACATCGATTTCTTCAAGCGCTACAACGACCAGCTCGGCCATCTCGTCGCCGACGGCATCCTCGAGCAGATGGGGCAGCTTCTGTCGGCTTCGTTGCGCAATGTCGACAGCGTCGCGCGCTACGGTGGCGACGAGTTCGTCGTGATGGCCGGCGACGCTTCTGCCGACGACGGCATGCTGTTGGCCGAGCGTTTGCGCAATCAGGTGGCGCGAACGGGGCTGTGCAACGTGAGCATCGGCGTTGCTTATTGCGAAGGCGAGTGCGGCGACGTCGAGGAGCTGCTAAAGCTAGCGGACGCCGAGCTGCGTGTCGCGAAGCAATCGGGGCGCAACCAGGTGCGGGGGCCGAGGCGTTTGAAAGCGAAGGCGGCGTAGCAACGCCGTGGCGACCTTGAGGTCGCGGCTACTGGCGGCGGCGCGGCTGCACATTTTCTCTTCCTATCGTGAAGTATTTCTTCCCACCCACCCGCCCAGGGAGGTTTGTTTGCTGGGGGACACCCCCAGACCCCCGGCAGAAGGGGCTCGGCCCCCTCTGCACTCCCCCGGCACGACAGTCACCGCAGTTGTGATGTAGCGCTGCTCAAAATTGCCGTTTGACTTCCGCCACAACAAAGCGTGGGCGCTCAGGATGACAATGGCGCTGCTATAATGGCCGCTGCTGCGCCATGAAAGCTCTCGTGTTTCGTTACAGCCTGCCGCGCTTGGCCGCGACGCGCGTTCTGAGCGCCGTCACGCCGCGCGCGTTTTTCGGGCCGTGGTCGCCGCTGCAGCTCGAAGAGATACCGGAGCCGCCGCTGCCGGCGGATGACTGGCTGCGCGTTCGCATCGTACGTTGCGGCATCTGCGGCAGCGATGCGAAGCAGGCGTTCCTGAAGGGCGACCAGGACAACCCGATGACGGCGCTCATCTCGTTCCCGCACGTGCTCGGACACGAAGCCGCAGGCGTGATCGAGGAGGTTGGCTCCGCGGTCGCGGAACGGCGCGTTGGTGAGCGCATCGTGATCAATCCGTGGCTGTCGTGCGGGCCGCGGGGCCTCGAGCCGCCCTGCCGCTTCTGCGCCGACGGCCAGTACTCGAATTGCGAACGCTTCACGGAAGGGCGGCTTGCGGCGGGCATCCACGCCGGCAACTGCGCCGACGTGCCGGGCGCGTTCGCAGAACGGATCGTGGTGCACGAGTCGCAGGCGATCCCGATCCCGGAGGGCGTCCCGTGGGAGGCGGCGGCGCTCGCCGATCCGTTCTCGGTATCGCTGCACAGCGTGCTGCTCAGCCCACCTCCCAGCGACGGCCCGGCCGTCGTGTTCGGCAGCGGCACGTTGGGGTTGCTGACCGTCGCGGTGCTACGCACGCTTTACCCCAACGTCGAGGTGCTCGCGGTCGCGCGCTACCCGCACCAGGCGGAGCTGGCGCAACGCTTCGGCTCGGAGGTACTGCCGAACGACGGCGACGCGCTCGTCGAAGACGTGGCGCGACGAGCGGGAGGGGACGTGCTGCGGCCATGGTCGAAGAAGCCGTGGACGCTACGCGGCGCGAGCGTCGTCTACGACACGGTCGGTTCGCCGAAGAGCGTCGAGCTGTCGCTACGCATGGCCACGACGCGCGGCACGATCGTCGTGAGCGGCGTCGAGGCGCCGCGGCGGTTCGAGTGGACGCCGCTGTACTTCAAGGAGGTCTCGATCATCGGATCGAACGCGTTCGGCGTCGAGACGTTCGAGGAGCGTCGGCTGCACGCGATGGAGGTCTACTTCGAGCTGCTCGGACGCGGGCTGGACGTGACGCCGATCATCACGCACCACTTTCCGCTCGCGCAGTACCGCGACGCGCTGCTCGTGCTGCGCAACAAAGGGAAGTCGGGCGCCGTGAAGGCGATGTTTACCTTTAACGAGCGTTAGCGGCCAGTGAAGTCCGGCTTGCGCTTCTCCATCCAGGCGCGCGCCGCCTCT
Organism: Dehalococcoidia bacterium; assembly: GCA_040902195.1. GTDB lineage: Bacteria > Chloroflexota > Dehalococcoidia > DSTF01 > RBG-16-68-14 > JBBDXS01. Next base: position 44,997 of record JBBDXS010000011.1, on the reverse strand, counting down.
TTGTGGTCGTCCGTACCGACCGTGAGCGCCTCATAGGCGAGGCCGGTGTCGAGGATCAGGTTCATCCGTTCACGAATCACCTTGTTGAGCGAGGCCTTGGTCCAGCGGATCGCCCACGTGGCGCCGTTGGCGAGACGCTCGGCGAGCGCGCGAGCCTGTGGGACGCACTCGTCCGCGGCCACGACGCGATTGACCAGGCCGATACGCTCGGCCTCCGTCGCGTCGATGAGGTCGCCGGTCAGCAAGTACTCCTTCGCGCGGTGGATACCGACCATGAGCGGCCAGATCACCGCGCCGCCATCGCCCGCGACGAGACCGACGCGCACGTGCGCATCGCCGATGCGGGCGCCCTCGGCCGCGATGATGACGTCGCCGAAGAGCGCGAGCGTGGCGCCGAAGCCGACGGCGTCGCCGTTCATCGCGACGATGATCGGCACCTCGACTTCCAGGATGTTGTTGATGAGACGGCGCGGTCCGCGGCCGAGCGTGATCGGGATGCCGGACGACGTCGTCGCTTCCGGCCGGTCGTCCATCGCGCTGATGTCGCCGCCGGCGCAGAACGCGCGGCCGGCGCCGGTGAGGAGCACGGCGTTGACCTCGGCATCGCCGTTGATGCGGCCGAAGACATCCTCCAGCTCCTCGTGCATGCCGCCGCCGACGGCGTTCAGCCTGTCGGGACGGTTGAGCGTGATCGTCGCGACCTTGCCCTGCTTTTCGACGAGGAGCGTCTGGTAGTTGTAGTCGGGCATCGTTAGAAGCCGAGCTGCTCGATCATGGGAACGGGCTGCATGCCGGCGAGCCTGGGCACGGCAGCGACGTACTCTTCGGCCGTCCAGCCCTGGCCCGGCTTCTCGATCGACGAGACGTTGTGCCAGCCGCGCGTGAGCAGCAGCTTATCGCCATAGACGGCGAAGAGCTGTCCGTTGATCCAGCCGGCGGCGTCGGAGGCCAAATACGTAACGAACTGGCCGACGTTGTTGGGATCGAGGCGGTTGAACTCGCCTTCGTTCGCGATCGCGTCCGCGGCGACGCCCTTCGTCATGCGTGTGAGCGCGCTGGGGCGCACCGCGTTGCACGTGATGCCCATCGATTGCACCTCGAGCGCCACCGTGAGCGTAAAGCTCGCGATCGCGCCCTTGGCGGCGCCATAGTTCGCCTGGCCCGGGTTGCCGAGCATGGCGGCGGAGGCGGTGTTTATGATGCGGCCGTAGACGGGCTCGCCGGCCTTGTGCCTGGCGCGCCAGTAGCCGACGGCGTGTCGCGTGGTGAGAAACGTGCTCTTGAGGTGGACGCGGAGGACGTCGTCCCAGTCTTCCTCCGTCATGTTCCAGATGATGTGGTCGCGCAGGATGCCGGCGTTGTTCACGACGATATCGAGCCGCGCCCAGGTGTCGATGGCTTGCTGGACGAGCCGTTCCGCCCCGTCCCAGGTCGAGACGTCGTCGTAGTTCGCGACGGCCTGGCCACCGGCTGCGGCGATCTCCTGCACGACCTGTTCGGCCGGCGTCTTGTCGCTACCCGAGCCGTCGACGGCGACGCCGAGGTCGTTGACGACGACCTTCGCGCCGTTCGCGGCGAGCGCGAGCGCCTCGCCCCGTCCGATGCCACGGCCCGATCCGGTTACGATCGCCACTTTGCCGTCGAGCAGCGCCATACAACTACCCTTCGTTCGAGTCCGCGTGCGCGGCGGCGCATTATAGCAGGATGGCGATCGAGGACGGTACCGCGTTCAGACGGGCGGGGCCGCGGGGCCGCCGAGGTAGGCGTGGCGGATGTCTTCGAGAGCGACCTCCGCTGAGACGCCGCTGATCGCGACCTGGCCCGTCTGCATGACGTAGAACCTGGTCGTCATCTCCAGCGCGAGCGCCGCGTTCTGCTCGACGAGCAGCAGCGACATGCCGGTGCGCTGGCGAATGTCTCCGATGGCCTGGCCGAGCTGTTCGACAAGTATAGGCGAGAGCCCGAGCGACGGCTCGTCGAGGAGCAGCAGCGTCGGGCGCGACATCAGCGCGCGGCCGATCGCGAGCATCTGCTGCTGGCCGCCGCTCAGCTCGCCGCCGCGCTGGCGCTTCTTTTCGGCGAGGTCGGGAAACAGTCCAAACACGAAGTCGAAGTCGTCGCGGATGTCGGCGCCGTCGCGGCTGTAGGCGCCCATCATGAGGTTTTCGTAGACGGTGAGCTGCGTGAAGATGCGGCGCCCTTCCGGCACGTGGACAACGCCAAGGCGCACGATCTCGTACGGCTTCATGCCACTGATGCGACGCCCCTGATACGAGATCGAGCCGTGGCGTGGCTTGACGAGCGCCGAGATGCTGCGCAACAGCGTCGATTTGCCCGCGCCGTTCGGACCGAGGACGGCGACGGCCTCGCCCGGCTCGACGCGGAGCGAGACGCCACGCAGCGCGCGGATAGGGCCGTAGTAGCTAACCAGCCGATCGACGTCGAGCAAACTTCTCTCCCAAGTACACGGCAATGACGTCCGGATCGTTCGCGACGCCAGCCGGCTCGCCGTCGGCGATCTTACGGCCGGCGTGGAGCACGATGATGCGCTGGCAGATCGCCATCACGAGCGGCATGTCGTGCTCGATGACGCAGATGGTGACACCGAGATCGCTCATCTTGCCAATGAGCTGCCCTAGCTCGTGGCTCTCGTCCTGGTTCAGTCCGGCGGCAGGCTCATCGAGGAGGAGGAGGCGCGGGCCGGCCGCGAGCGCGATGCCAAGGCCCAGCTTTCGCGCCGAGCCGAACGGGATATCGCCGGCGGCCATCTCCTGCATCTCGGTCAGGCCGAGGAAGTGCAGCAGATCGCTACAGCCGGCGAAGGCGCTGCGGCTGCGGTCCGGGCGTCCGCCCGCGCGCCAGCCGATCTCGAGGTTTTCGCGGACGTTGACGCGCGGGAAGACCATCTTTTGCTGGAACGTGCGCACGACGCCCATGCGGGCGATCTGGTCCGGCGCCATACCCGAAACGTCATTGCCGCACCAGACGACGCGGCCGGCGGAAAGACGCGAGAAGCCGGTCACGCAGTTGAAAAGCGTTGTCTTGCCCGATCCGTTCGGGCCGACAAGGCCGAGGACTTCGCCTTCGCGGATCTCGATATCGACGCCTTCGAGCGCGCGCACACCGCTGTAGTGCTTCGACAGCCCCTCGACCGAGAGCAGCGTCGTCATCGATTCTCCGCCTCCGCGTCGTCCACGTCGTAGCGAACGGGGACCGGGATGAAGGAACGGACGAACGCGATACCCGCGCTCGCCGGCCAGCTCCGGCCCTGTTCGCGCGAGTGGCGTAGCACCGTAACGAAGTTCGTAAAGCCGAGGCGCGCCTGCCCGGCGATGCCCGTCGGCGCGGTGAGCACCGACAGCGAGAGCAAGCAGCCGAAGAGGATCTGCGTCCGGCTTATCGTAAGCACGTCGCCGAAGATCGTGTTGACGACTTCAGGACCGAACACGACGACCGTCGCGCCGATCACCGGGCCGAGCATGCTGAACCGGCCGCCGATGAGGATCATGAGCAGGAACTGGATGCTGAAGAAGGCCCCGAACGGGCTCAGCGGGCCGGGATCGATGTGCTTCGCATTGTAGATGTAGAACACACCCGCCACGCCCGCGAAGAAGCCGCTCATCGCGAACGCGATCAGCTTGTGCAAATAGACGTTGATCCCTGCTGACTTCGCCAGCGTCTCGTTTTCACGGATGGCGATGAAGTTCCGTCCCAACGTCGACTGCCGGATCGCCCAGACAGCCGCGATGCTGAGGTAGGCGAAGCCGAGGCTCAGGTAATAGAAGTGCGTGAGGTTGCCCGTTAGCGGATCGAAGTCGACCGGGCCGAGGCCTTTCGGAGGCTCGAAGACCGTGAGACCGATCGTGCCCTTCGTGAGGCTGATCCAGTTCGTCGCAACGAGGCGAGCGATCTCCGCGAACGCGAACGTGATGATCGCGAAGCTGAACCCTCCTGTACGGAAGGCCGGGATCCCGATCAGCACCGCGCCGCCCGCCGCGACCATGCCCGCCGCGGGCAGCACGAGCAGCGTTGGCGGGTTGTAGTGGCCGATGAGCAGCGCCGCAGTGTACGCGCCGAGGCCCCAGAGGGTTGTCTGTGCGAGCGAGAGCTGTCCGGTGTAGGAGAAGATGATGTGCATGCCGTTCGCGACCATGACGTAGATCGTGACCGTGAGAGCCAGGCTGAGCAGCCTGGAGGTGGGAAATAGCTGGGGCGCTAACAGCGGGATGAGCAGGAGGATGAAGATCGGCAGGCGGATCGCTAGCAGGTCGCCGATGGGGTACTGGCCAGTGAACGAGCGCCTCATCTGCGCGATGGCAGTCACGTCCCCGCCTCCACGCGCCTACTGTAGCGTCTGCTGCAAGCGGCCACGCGCCGAGAACAAGCCGGCCGGCCGGATCAACAGGACAAGGATCATCAGCCCGAACGTGTAGCCGTCGCGCCACTCGCCCGGGCCGTAGCCGGCCGCCATCGTCTCCGTCACGCCAATGATGATCGCGGCGGCGACGGCGCCCTCGACGTTGCCGAGGCCTCCCACGAGCGCGACAGCGAAGCCCTTTAACAACAGCACCGCGCCGATGTAGGCGTGGATGACCTGCGCTGAAGCGAAGAGGCCGCCGGCCGTCGCGGCGAGCGCACCGCCCAACATGAACGTGCCTGCGATGACGTAGTCGACCGGGATGCCCATCAGCGCAGCGGCCTCGCGGTCCTCGGCGCAGGCGCGCATCGCCCGGCCGTACTTCGTGTAGCGGAGCAGTAGAAACAGACCGGCGATGAGGCCGACAGCGACCCAGATGATGAACCAGTCGTTCGCGGGCATGAAGACACCACCGACGACCCAGCGCTGCGTAAACACGAGGGGAATTGACTTCGCCTGCGTGCCCCAGATTTCGACGACCGAGTTCTGGAGCACGACGATGAGGCCCAGGGAGACGATGAAGCCGTTGACCGGCTGGTCCAACGTAAATCTGAACGCCGCGCGCTCGAGCAGCAGCGAGAGCAGACCGACACAGAGCGCGGCCGCAGGCACAGCGAGGAAGTAGCTCATGCTGTGGTCCCAAAACGCGAACGTCAGGAACGCCCCGATGGTGAGCAGCTCGCCGATGGAGAACTTTACGATGCCGGTGAGGCCGAAGATGACGGTGATGCCCAGCGCGACGAGCGCATAGACGCCGCTCTGTCGCAGCGCGATGAAGAGCAACTGGAAGAACTCTGTTAGGTCAACCGACATGTTCGCACCAACCCCGTTCCAATAGCGACGGAGAGTATAGCAGCAAGCCCTCGCCCTGCGACAAGAACGAAGAGCGGGGCGAGGAGAGCCTCGCCCCGCTGATGTGGCCTTTGTTTCGCGTTAATACTTCGCGGCATCCGGCGGCGCGTTGTGCGTACAGGTAATCGTCGGGTCAGGATCGCCGTAGATGACCACGCACGGCTCGGTGCCGTGGACCGCGAAGTGGCCGGAGTTAAAGTACAGGTCGTTCTCGGCGACGCCGTTGTAGTGCAGCGTCTCGAGCGCCTTCGCGATGGCCGTCGTGTCCTCGACAGATCCGGCCTGCTGCATCGCGGCGGCGACCATGTACGCGTAGTCGTACGTCATTAGCGAGACGAAGCCAGCCGGAGGCAGATCTCCGCCGTCGAGGAAGTCCTTGTAGCGCTGGAAGAACTCCCCGACCTCGGGCGACGTCGGCTGCACTTGATTGCGCGGCGCGGCGCCGGCGGAGATCGGCACGTCGAACGGGAAGCCGATGAGCGGCTGGACGAAATTCGCAGGCACGGTGACAAGATGCAGCCTGCCGATGCCGAGCTGGAGCGCCTGCTTCACGATCTCGATCGTGTTGAGCGGGTCGTCGTAGTTGTAGAGGTAATCGGGATCGCCGGACTGAAGACTCGTAAGGTACGGGCGGTAGTCAGTCGTACCAACGGGGAAGTACTGGATATCGCCGATGATCTGGATGCCGGCGGCGGCGTAGGCAGTCTTCGTACGCTCGCAGATGTCGCGGCCCGTGGCGGAGTTCTGGCAGATGAGCGCCATGCTGTGCAGGTCCGGGTACTCGACTCTGAAGTTTTCTCCGGCCTGGCTGATGAGCAGGCTGAAGGGCAGCAGGGTCTGGAACGCCCACTGCGACTCGCCACGGGCCTTCTCGATGCTGCTGAGCGCGCCTTGCTCGCGCTGCTGGCAGGGACAGAGGTGGATGACCTTGTTCGCCTGCGTGAATGGCGTGATCTCCGGCTCACCGAGCGTGGCGGGGCCGAAGATAACCTTTACCTTGTCGTCGTTCACGAGCTCGCGCGCGACGGCGATCGTGTTCTCGACCGTCGACTGCGTGTCGTGTTCGATGAGCTTGATAGTGTAGATCGTGTCGCCGACCTGGAAGCCGCCGGCCTCGTTGATCTCCTGCACGGCGATCTTCACGCCGTCGCCCGTCGGACGGCCGAAGCCCTGGACCTCGGGCGGGCCGGTGAGCTCGAACATCCAGCCCCACTCGAGTTCCTCGTGCTTCGTGATGCCGGCGTCCTTTTCGAGGACCTGGTCGGGCGAAATGATCGATTCCGGCGGGACGGCCGTAAGCGTCGGGCGGGCTTCTTCGGTGTCTGCGGGGCCGGGAGTTCCACCGTTGTTGTCGTTATCGCTATCGCCACCGCATGCCGACATGAGTAGGAGCATGCCGGCGACGAGAACTGCCGGCGCCCACCAGGCTCGTACAGGCTTGAGCATCATGACGCGCCCCCTTCTGCCAATGCTTGACGTCGCTATGGAGACCGGCGGGCGCCGGCCGCGAGCGGGTGCCCCGATTATTAGCCTGCCAGCGATCTTTCGTCAATAGACGGCCGGCTGGCGGATGCAGCGATAGGTCCCCCGGCCTCCACCCCTCCGTTCCGCTCTACGCCACTCGCCTCGGGACGACAGAAGGACACCGCAAAACGCAGCGTTGCGGGCGGCCTCCGCCGTAGGCGGACAGGCGCCGGCCGGCCCTCATGGGCCAGCGAGCGGAGCGTGACCGCGCTACCAGGCGATCGTCTGGATTTCGGTGAACTCGAAGACGCCGTACTTTCCGCCCTCGCGACCGATGCCGCTCTCCTTAAAGCCACCGAACGGCGCAACCATGAACGCAGCGCTGCCCGGCCCGGCGCCGGAGCTGACGAGCACGGAGCCGGTGCGCAGCCGCTTCGCCACCTCGATTCCGCGCGCCTGATTGTTCGTAACGATGCGGCCGCTCAGCCCGTAGCGCGTGTCATTCGCGATGCGCACGGCTTCGTCGATGTCGTCGTAGGGCGTGACAGTGACGACCGGCCCGAAGATCTCCTCGCGCGCGATGCGCATGTCGTTGCGCACGTCGCCGAAGATCGTCGGCTCCAGGAAAAAGCCCTTCGCGATGCCTTCGGGACGCTTGCCGCCCGTCGCCAGTGTGGCGCCCTCTTCCGTACCAGAGCGAATGAAGTCCTCGACCGCGAGGCGGCGCTCCTCGCGGATGAGCGGGCCGACCATGACGGCGGGATCGGAGGGGTCGCCGATCTTGAGTTTCTGGACGAACGCGGCCATCTTCTCCATCGCCTGGTCGTACATCTTGCGAGGCACCAGCGCGCGCGTCGGGAGCGCGCAGCCCTGGCCGGCGTGCACGAACGCCGGCGCGGCGAGACCCGGCGCGGCGCGGTCGATATCGGCGTCGTCGAGGACGATGCAGGCGGACTTGCCGCCGAGCTCGAGGTGCACGCGCGTTAAGTTCTGGGCCGCCGCGGCCGCGATGCGCTTGCCGGTCGGGACGCTGCCTGTGAACGAAATCTTGTCGACCATCTGGTTCGCGACCAGCTCTTCCCCGACGTCGACGCCGGCGCCCGTGACGACGTTGAACACGCCCTCCGGCAGGTCCGTCTCATCGATGACACGGGCGACCTCGAGGTTGATTAACGGCGCGAACGGCGAGGTCTTAACGACCATCGTGCAGCCCGCAGCGAGCGCCGGCCCGAGTTTCTGCACGAGCACGAAAAGCGGAAAGTTCCAGGTGTTGATCGCACCAACGACGCCCGCGGGCTGCCGGTAGACGAGCGTCTGGGTCGCGGCAGGGCCCATCGGCGTCTGCTGGATGAGCGGCGGCAGGGATTCTTCGAAGTCGGCCTTCGCCGCCAGCTCCGCGTAGTAGTGCATGAACGAGAGCGGATCGTCGAGCTGGATCGGCATCAGGAACTGCGCGCAGCCAACCTCCGCCGTCAGGATCTGCGCGAACGTTTCGCGCCGCGCCGAGAGGCCGTCGGCGATCTGCTGGATGATGCGCGCTCGATCGCGCTGCGTCATACGCGGCCACGGGCCGTCATCGAACGCGCGACGGGCGGCCTCGATGGCGCGGCGCATCTCGTCGCGCCCGGCGTTCGGGACAGTCGCGATGACGTCCTCGGTCGCGGGGTTGATGACGTCCGAGGTGGCGCCGTCGTTCGCGTCGACCCAGCGGCCGTCGATGTAGGCCTGGTACCCGACGGGCTTCGCGGTTGTGACCATCAGCCGAGCATGATCAGGCCGCCGTCCACGACGAAGACCTGGCCGGTGATGAGCGCGCTATCGTCCGAAGCGAGGAAGAGCGCGGCGCCGGTGAGGTCCTCCGGCTGGAGCGCCTTACCGAGTGCCGTCGCGGCTGTGATGTTGTCCATGATGAACTGTGGCACGACCTTTTTCGTCGCGTCGCTCATCGTCAGGCCGGGGGCGATGGCGTTGACGCGGATGCCCGTCGCGCCGAGGGAGGCGGCCATCGACTTCGTCAGGCTGATCACCGCCGCCTTAGAGACAACGTAGCCGCTCACGGGCACGGTGTTCAGGTCGGCACCCGGGCGGGGCAGCGGGAGCGGGTACGCGGCCGTCGATGAGATGTTGATGATCGACGCGCCGCCGGCCTGCTTCAGGTACGGAAACATCGCTCTCGATACCACGATAAGCCCGACGACGTTTACGTGCATGAGCTTCTCGAAGTACTCGATGCTCTGGTCGGCGATATTCATGTCGCCGTAGAGTCCGGCGTTGTTAACGAGGATATCGATGCGCCCGAACTCATCTCCGATGCGTTTGGCGGCCGCCGACATGTCGTCTTCGCTCGTGACGTCGGCACGCACGGCGAGGGCGCGGCCGCCCGCATCGCGGATCTCGCGTTCGGTCGCCTGCGCGTCGTCCTCACGTAGATCGACGATGCCGATCGCAGCGCCCTCGCTCGCGAAGCGCAGCGCGTACGCGCGGCCGAGCCCCTGCGCGCCGCCGGTGACGACGGCGACCTTGTTCTCAAGCTTCATGCTGCCTCCTCGGTGGGCCCGATTATACGCAACGACGCCTCGTTTTGAAAGCGCAGCGAGAACGATATACTAACGCGACCTGCCGTCCGCTGTTGAGGAGCATCACCTGTGGACTTCCGTTTCGGAGAGGCGGAGGAGCAGCTGCGCTTAGAAGTGCGGCGCTTCCTTCAGGAGCACACGCCGGAGCTGGACCCGATCGACCGTGTCGGCAGCATCGGTAACCTTGTCGTCAGCGAGGACGGCTTCCATAAGGCGAAAGCGTTCAACAAGAGGCTCGCGGAGCGCGGCTGGATGGCCCCGGCCTGGCCGAAGGCGTATGGCGGCCTGGGCGCGACGATCTACGAACAGATGGTGATGAATGAGGAGTTCGGCTACTTTAGCCCGCCCGACAACGGCACGCGCGCGCTGGGCGTGAGCCTGCTCGGCCCGACGTTGATCATGCACGGAACGGAGGAGCACAAACAACAGCACCTGCGCGGCATCACGAGCGGGGAGGTTGTGTGGTGCCAGGGCTTCTCGGAACCGGGCGCCGGCTCAGATCTCGCCTCGCTGCAAACGCGCGCCGTCCGCGACGGCGACGATTACCTCATCAGCGGCCAGAAGACGTGGACATCCGAGGCGCACCACGCCGACTGGATGTTCATCCTCGCCCGCACGGACCCCGACGCGCCGAAGCACAAGGGGATCAGCTTCCTCATGGTGGACATGAAGACGCCGGGCATTACCGTGCGCCCGATGGTGCACATGGCGAACCGGCATCACTTCAACGAGGTCTTCCTCGATAACGTGCGCGTGCCGAAGGAGAACATGGTCGGCGACGAAAACCAGGGCTGGTACGTCGCGATGTCGCTGCTCGATTTCGAGCGGAGCGGGATCTACGGCTCCGCCGGCATGCGGCGCATGCTCGAGTTGCTGGCGGAGCATCTGCGGCAACAGCCTCGCCGCACGTGCGATCGATACCGTCTCGGGCTGGCCGATCTGTTCGTCGCGCAGGCGACGGGCAGGTGCATGAGCTATCGCATCGGCGATATGCAAGCGAGGGGGCAGCAGCCTGCGCACGAGGCCTCATCGATGAAGGTCTACTCGTCGGAGCTGCAGCAGCGGCTGTACAACTTCGGCGTGAACATGCTCGGACTGCAGGGGCAGCTCGTGACCGAGGGCACGCGCGCCCCGTACCAGGGAGAGCTGCCCGTTGGCTACATGACCTCGACGGCCGCGACGGTGTACGCCGGGTCGAGCGAGATCCAGCGCAACATCATCGCGACGAGGGGGTTGGGGCTGCCGCGTGGCTAGTCGTGATGTAGCGATCGTAGGCGTGGCGGAGTCCGACTTCGGGACGGTGCCGGACAAGACCGTGCATGAGCTGCACGCGCAAGCGGCGGTCCGCGCGGTGCAGGACTGCGGTATCGACAAGCAGGAGATCGACGGGCTGTTCTCCTGCGGCGGCACGGACCCGATGCACATCTTGCAGCTCGCGGAGTACCTCGGCGTGCATCCAACGTACATGGACGGGACGCTCGTCGGCGGCTCATCGTGGGAGCAGTTCGTCGAGCACGCGTTGCTCGCGATCCGGGGCAGACGCTGCTCGACGGCACTGCTTGTCTACGCGAGCACCGCGAAGTCGGACGTGGCGCGACGGCTTCGCTCGGCGGACGCGGCGCTGGGGCCGCGCGGGCCGAACCAGTGGGAGGTCCCTTTCGGGCCGACGCTGATCAGCAAGTACGCGATGGTCGCGCGGCGCCACATGTACCAGTACGGGACGACCTCGGAGCAGCTCGCGGCGATCGCCGTGGCGACGCGCAAGAACGCCTCGCGCAACCCGCAGGCCGCGATGCGCGATCCGATCACGATCGCGGACGTGCTGGCCTCACGCGTGATCGCGGAGCCGCTGCACCTGCTCGATTGCTGCCTGCGCACGGACGGCGGCGGCGCCGTCATCATTACGACGGCGGAGCGCGCGCGATCGCTGCGCAAGCTGCCGGTCTGGGTGATCGGCGCGGCGAGCGCGGAGTCGCACCTCTCGATGACGCAGATGGAGGACATGACCGTCTCGCCGGCGGCGCGTTCGGGCCCGGCCGCGTTCGCGGAGGCCGGTATCATGCCGGACGACGTCGACGTGCTCGAGATCTACGATGCGTTCACGATCATGGCGCTGATGACGCTCGAGGCGCTCGGCTTCTGCGCGCCGGGCGAAGGCGGGCCGTTTGTCGCGGACGGCAAGCTCGCGTACGACGGCGCGCTGCCGACGAACACGGACGGCGGCGGGCTTTCGAGCAACCATCCCGGCATGCGCGGCATCTTCCTCCTGATCGAAGCGGCGCGCCAGCTCCGCGGCGAATCGACGGCGCAGGTGCCCGACGCGAAGATCGCCGTGTGCAACGCGACGGGCGGCTTCATGTCGCACTGCACGACGATCGTGTTGGCAAAGGACTGATCGATGAACGACTGGTACCTGCCGCTGGTCGATACGGAATCGGAGCCGTTCTGGCAGGCCGCGCGAGAGGGGCGCTTTCTGATCATGCACTGCCGCTCGTGCGACCTGCCCTACTTCTACCCGCGCCGCTACTGCCCGCGCTGCTGGTCGGACGAGACGGAGTGGCGCGAAGCGAGCGGGCGCGGCACGGTGTACACGTACTCGGTCGTGCACCAAAACCCGGCGCCGCCCTTCCGCGATTGGTGCCCGTACGCCGTGGTGATCGTCGACCTCGAGGAGGGCGTGCGCGTGATGGGCAACTGGGACCGGGCGACGGACCTCGACGCGATCGCGGTGGGGCTGGCCGTGGAGCTGACGTTCGAGTCGATGAACGACGAGATATCGCTGCCGCGATTCCGGCCGGTGGAGTAAGGGAGGTCGTCATGCCAGAAGTACGTTACGTGAAACCTGAACCGCACATTGCGGTAATCACGCTCGACAGGCCGGACGCCGCGAACTCGCTCTCGTTCCGCGTGATGCGCGAGGAGCTGCCGGCCGCGTGGCAACAGGCGAAGGACGACCGCGACGTGCGCGTGATCATCTTCACGGCGAGCGGCGACCGCTACTTCTGCACGGGCGTCGACCTGCGCGACCCGGAGATGCAGCGCACCAGTTCGCAGCCATCATCCAGCGGCCCGATGGAGATGCGCGTGACCGGCCGCCAGTGCGATGTGTGGAAGCCGATCATCTCGGCCGTAAACGGGCACTGCATCGGCGGCGGGCTGATGTTCGCGGGCGACTGCGACATCATCGTCGCGTCGGAGACGGCGCGCTTCCAGAACACGGGCGTCAGCCTGGGCATCCTGGCGCCGGTAGGGCCGGTCGTGCTGGCGCGCAAAGTGCCGTTTGCGCCGATGATGCGCATGATGCTCACGGGCCGCCACGAGTACATCGACGCGCAGGAGGCGTATCGCATCGGCCTCGTCAGCGAAGTCGTCGCGCCCGTCGCGCTGATGGACACATCGATGGCGCTGGCGCGCAAGATCGCGGCGAACTCTCCCGTTGCCGTCGAGGCGGCGATCCGCGCGCTCTGGGACACGCTGGAGCTCCCGATGAGCGAGGCGCTCGAGAGCTCGATGCGCCGGAGCGCGTCGTTACGCGGGCACGCGGACTCGATCGAGGGGCCGCGCGCGTGGATGGAGAAGCGGGAGCCGAGGTGGGAGTAGAAGAGATCTGGGGGACACCCCCCAGACCCCCCGGCGGGGGGCTCCAGCCCCCTGCACCCCCGGGAACGGCCTACTTCGATTCGTTAAGGAACGTACTCAGCGTCTCTAAGAACGCCGAGGGGTTGTCTTGCGGGACGGTGTGCCCGGCGTCCGCGATTGTGACGAAGCGGCCGGAGGGGAGCAGGTCCGCCATCTTGCGGCCCGTCTTCTCCAGGAAGACGTTGCTCTCCGCGCCGCGCACGACGAGCGTCGGGCAGGTGATGTGCGGGAGGCGCTCCCAGAGCTCCGAGAAGTAGCCGGGAGCCGGCGGCTCGCGGCGCTCACCGCGGCTGTTCGCGACGCGCGTGTCGTACTTCCAGCCCAGCTTGCCGTTCTCTAGGCGTCGGAGGTTGTGCGAGAGCGTGTAGCGCAGCGCATCGGCGTTGCGGCGCGGATTGAACTGCGACGCGCGATCGACGTAAGCGTCGATCGAATCGAGCTCGCCGGGCGCGCGGCCGAAGTCGACGATCTTGTTTACGCCCGAAACGTTTAGCTCCGGCCCGACGTCGACGATCGCGAGCGCAGCGAGCGTGTCGCTATGCTCTGAGGCGTATAGCATCGCCGCGAGGCCGCCGAGCGACAGGCCGACCAGCACGAAGCGCGGCCAGCCCAGATGCGCCACCAACGCCTCGAGGTCGCGCGCGTGCGACTCGTAGCCATAGTCGCCCTCCCAGTCGCTGTCGCCGTGGCCGCGCATGTCGACGGCGACGACGTGGTAGCGCTGCTTGAGCGCGACGGCGATGAGGTCCCAGCTATGGGCCGTCTGCATGCCGCCGTGCATGAGCAGCAGCGGCGGCCGTCCTTCGTCGCCCCAGTCCAGGTAGTGCACGCGCAGGCCGTCCACCACGACCTCGCGGTCCTGCCACGCGATGTCGTCCTTCTCGATCGCGACGCCGAGCGCGCGCGCCGCGGCGACGAGCGTGTCCTGCTGCTGCTCGGACGTGAGCATCATCGGTCCGCTCGCAGCACGAATGCGCCGCACTGCGGCCCGTGACCATTCGTGACGACGGCGACCTTCGCGCCGGGGACTTGTCGTGCGCCGCACTCGCCGCGGAGCTGCGCCGTCGCCTCCGCGAGGTGGCGCAGGCCGTGCAGCCGCCCTTCCGCGAGCTGGCCGCCGTGCGGGTTGAGCGGCAGCGCGCCGCCCGGCCCGATACGCCGTCCCTGATCGATGAAGGCGCCCGCCTCGCCGATGCCGCAGAAGCCGAGCGCCTCCAGCCACGAGACCGTGATGTGCGTGAAGCCGTCGTACAGGCAGGCGAGGTCGACGTCCTGCACGGTCACGGACGCGCGGCTCCACAATCGTTCCGCGCAACGACGCGTCGCGCCGAACATGAAGTCTTCGGCCTGGATCCAGTCGGGCGTCGGGCCCGTCGCGTACGCCGTCGCGTCGACGACGACGGGCGGCTTGCGCATGTCGCGCGCGCGCTCCGCGCTCGTCACGATAACGGCCGTCGCGCCGCTCACGGGGTAGTCGCAGTCGAGCAGGTGGAGCGGCTCGGCGAGGATGCGCGAAGTGAGGTAGCCGTCCATCGAGACCGGCTCGCGTAGCGCGGCGCGCTCGTTCATCGCCGACCAGCGACGGGCGTTGATCGCGATGTAGCCGTAGTCCTCGATCGCGCCGCCCAACTCCTCGATGCGGCGGCGCATCATCATCGCGATAGCGGGGATGATCGGCGCGTAGCCGTACGGCACCGTGAAGCGCAGGTTGTCGCCCATCGCGCCGCTGGGTGCGCCGCCGCCGCCGTACGAACCCGTGTTGCCCGCACGCTGACTAATCGCGCGAAAGACGACGGCCGTCTCGCACGCGCCGGAGGCGACGGCCGCGATGGCCGCGAGCGCGCCAGCGAGCCCGGACGGGCCCATGGCGCCGATGTCCGCGTACGCGGCGAGGTCCGGGACGCCGAGCGCGCGCTGGATGTAGTGGCAGTCGGGCGAGTCCCAACCGAACGAGTACTGGAATATGCCGTCGACGTCGTTCGCGGCCAGCCCGGCGTCGTCGAGCGCGGCCACGCAGGCATCGATGGCGAGGCGCTCGACCGGATCGCTGCCGTCGCGCGTGATCGCGGACGAACCGACGCCTGCGATCGCGACTTCGCGGCCCGTCACGCTGTCGCCTCTGCCGGACGGAACTGCGGCAGCGAGTAGCCGTCGCGGTCCTCGAACGTCACCTCGACGCGCATACCGATGCGCAGCGCGTCGTTCGCGCAGCCGACGATGTTGGTGAGGACGCGCAGGCCGGGCTGCTCGTCCAGCTCCACGATCGCGAGGTTGTAGGGCACATCGTCCGCAAACGCCGGATTGAAGACGTGATGCACGACCGTGAACGAGTAGACCGTACCGCGGCCGCTCAGGTCGGCCTCGGCCAGACGGCCGGAGCCGCAGGCCGGGCAGCGGAGCTGCGGCCAGTGGACGTAGCGCCCGCACGACTCGCAGCGCTGGATGACGAATCGATGGTCTTTCGCGGCGTCCCAGAAGAAGCGCGCGACCTCAGCCGGCGGGATGAAGGGCTTGGGCGGGCGTTTGGTGCTCATACGGTGCCCATTATGCCGCAAGCAACGGCGAACGGCGGAAGCGTCATCTGACTCTATGACGTGAATTCGGTTTGGTCTCTTCATTTCCGATACCTCTCAGATTCGACCGGGTATTTTCGGTACAAAATAAAAAAACGGGCGACTTTTGAATCTGCATATGTCGATTTATCGCACAATCATCTCTGTGAGCTAGATCACGCTGCGACCTCGATGCTGGAAGCTCGATGGTCAACGTACACCTAGTGTAGGCATAGAGCGAGAGAGCGCGAAGGGGCGAGTGACGCCCCTTCCGGCGCAGGCCTCTACGGAGATGTTGGGTGCCAGATGTTACCTAGGAAGCAAGGTCATCATGCCCACCCGCCCGCCCAGGGAAGTTAATGGAGATAGATCTGGGGGGACACCCCCCAGACCCCCTGGCCCTTCGCTTCGCTCGCGAGGTGCGTAGAGTGGCGCTGACGCCAGTGATGTCAGGTCCTTCGGGCTCCCCTCCCGATCGCGCTCTACCCCACTCCCCTCAGGATGACAGAGAGATTGCGCCCCTACGGTACTCAGACGGGGAGCTTGATGTTGTACAGCTCGACGGCGTTGTCCTGGATCACGCGCTGGCGCACTTCCGGCTCGAGGCGTGCCAGCACGCGCGCGAGGTGCTCCTGCGACTCGGGGTAGAGGCACGTCGGGTGCGGGAAGTCTGTCTCGAAGAGGAGGTTGTTCGGCCCGATCGCCTCGACGAAGTGCTTGACGCCGAGGTCTTCGAACCAAAACGTCGCGAAGATGTGCTCCTTGAAGTACTCATGCGGGCGGCGCTTGAGCAACTTCGCCTCGTCGGGCGCCATCTCGTCCCACTGGTACTCGGCCGCCTCCATGATGAAGGGCACCCAGCCGCAACCGCTCTCGACGGAGACCAGCTTGATGTTCGGGTAGCGGTCGAACATGCCGCTGAGCATGAAGCCGTTGATCACGTACGCGTTCGACATGTACATCAGCGTCGCGATCGACGCGAGCTTGCGCTGGGGGCCGAACGAACGCCAGGCGTAGTCATCGAGGACGAAGGACTTCATACCGGAGCCGATGTGGAAGTTGATCGGCATCCGCATATCGTTGAGGAGCGCCCAGAACGGCTCCCAGTAGGTCTCGCTGTAGTCGGGCAGCCCGAACGCCTCCGGCCTGTCGGTCAGGGTCACGCCGGAGAGCTTGAGGTCCTCCTTCACGCGGCGCACCTCGTCCAGCGCGAGAGGCATGTCCCAGAACGGAATGATCGCTTGCGGGAGGAGCCGGCCGCCGGAGTCGTGCTGCCACTCCGCGATGGCGTCGTTGTAGATCTTGCAGCATTCGATTTGGAGCTGCTTGTCCTGAATGCTGAGGAACTTCGTCGCGCCGAAGCCGCAGGCGTTCGGGTAGACGATCTGGGCATAGATGCCCATCCGGTCCATCACGGCCAGGCGCGGCTTCACGAGGTAGGCAGCCTCGTCCATCTCTTCGAAGGAGGCGATGGAGAGCTTGCCGCGAAACTTCTTCCCGCCCGTGCCGACGACCGTGGTGCCGACGCCGCCCCAGGGGCGATCGCCTTCGACGAACCAGAGGCTCTGGCCGTTCTCGGTCTTCATGTAGGGCACCTTGTCCTTGTAGGCGGCGGGAGCGCGCGACGTCCAGAGGTCCGGCGGCTCGGTGTAGTGCGTGTCGCAGTCGATGACCTTCTTGTCGCCGACGACTTCCTTAAAGGGACTGGTTGCCGGTGCCGTCGCTGCGGTCATGGTGATCGCCTCCTTCCGGCGTTTGTAGCAATGTCAGGCGCTTGAGCGCTGGCAGCATACTTCCGGCCTCGAAAGGGTGTCAAGCTTCTCTTGGCGAAGCGTTGGTTTGCGGTTACACGTCGACGGCGGAGTAAGGGACGCGACCGAAGCGCACCCTGAGTGAGAACAAGAGGCGTCGAGATGAGAGAGAGGTTTCCAAGGCGGCTCGGCCCGCCACGGCACACAAGGAGCCGCCCCTGCAAGGGTTGCGCCTGGAAATGCCTCGGCTACGGTAAGGGGTGCCTCACTCGTCATTCGGTAGTGGGTCAGTTTGGATAAGCTGGCGGCATGGAAGCCGCGATGGCGGAGGTGGAAGCGCGAGTCCGGCGGCGTGAAACCCTGATCCTCATTCGATATGAAACTCCCCGCCAGAGGTTAGGCGCTGCGTGGCTCTGGCGGGTTGTACTGGGTCTTCCGAGACGACAACGGCTACTGCAAAGTAGACCATCATGCCACTGGCGGGATCGGCTATCGCATTCTCGATCAAATAAGTGACCGTGGGGTTGCCGTCCTTTCCTGGAATGCTGCTGAAGGAGCCCCGGGCTTTTGCGGCATCTAGAGTGTCTTCTAGCGCTAGACGAATTGCTGTCCGCACTTGCTCACCAGTTAGGGCCATGTTGACAACCTCCCGTGGAGATGTGCCATACTAAGCTATGCCCAAGCGCTCAAGCAAGCGCCCCAGTGACGTAAACGCCCTCGCGGCTCGTATTGTAGGCGAGGCCACAGGCCAGGAGGAGCCGGACGCGAAGCCGAAGAAGAACCCGGCTGCAGTCGAGTTAGGCAGGCTCGGGGGGCTCAAGGGCGGGAAGGCGCGTGCCGCGAAGCTCAGCGCCAAGCGGCGCTCGGAGATCGCTAAAAAGGCTGCTAGGACCCGTTGGCGGAAGCGTGGGGATTGAACGCAAGATTTCGCGTTCTGTGGTCTATTCCGAATACCATCTGATCGAAAAATCCGCCCATCCCCAATAGGTTGTCGATTCCCTCTGGCCACGCGGGAACGAACCCAACTGGGACAGTGAATTGGTATCCGAGGAATTCGACATCGAGATCATGTAGGTAGCCCATCGCTTCCCGATTGTCTGCCGTTTGCACCAGGTAAGGCGTTCCAACAGTCACATCAGCAATCTCCAACAATGGCAGTAGTGCCTTGTCGAACACGCTGTGCTCAGCGCCGGTATCGAGGAGCGCGTTTATTGAGATTGGCGGCGCTTCATTTGTGCCAAACACACGCACTACGACATTGATAAGGTCATAGTCGTCGGGACCATTGTAGTGATGCTGGTACCGAAGTCCGATCATGCTATGCGATGAGGACGAGGCTCATTCTGCGGGCGTACACACGCCACAAAGGCGTCGCGGATTCCCCATTCCTTTAGATGAGTCAGAACCTCAGCGAATGTCTTCTTGCGCACAACAAGATGATCGCCAAGAAGCGCAAGCCAAGGCTCATCGGCGTCAGCTAAAGAGGCTCTGTTCCGCTGAAGATATTGGGACTCGCGTATGCCAGCCCCTGGGTTTGGTGCGGGCGGCCAGCGCCCGGCTCCTGGATAAACAATCTCGTAAGGCCCAGCGGAGTGATCAGTTGGCCAACTCCATCCTTGCTTAAAGGATGGAAGGAATGGGTTAAGCCATCGTTGTGTTGTATCTGGCGTAGTCATCTGTTCATTCCGGGTCTAGACCCAACTCCCCATACATCTTGTCGGGAAGATTGATCTTGCCGACTCTCTCTTGGTAAATGCCTACATTCTTGGTCAGGAGCTTTGCAAGGATCAGGGCATGTTGAGGACTCATTCTGATCAAGACGACACGCTTGACGGGCGGCGGCTCTGAAGCGGGCGTGTCAGCAATCCCTTGAATGCCCAGGTCTAACACGAATCCATATGGACCAGCACCGATTCGTACGGAGTCGGCGTAGAAATCTGGCGCGTCGTCCTGGCTAAGAAACTCCTGCATGCGGCGAGTATATCACGGCTTTGGGGGTTGACAAACGCCTGAGCGGTCAAGCACTGGACAGTATGAACAAGCTATCCTCTGCGCGCCGAGCCCGAGTGATGCGAGCCTTCATAGGCGGCCCGTTCTGTTCGATTCCACAAGTGTTCCGAGCCACCTGGTGCAAGAAGCAGCGCCCGCGAAGCGGGCGTTTTTCTTTGCTCTGGCGGTTTAATCTCCGCTCCTTGACAGCCTCTAGGGGCGCTGATACGCTGGCGCCGCCGGTCGCCGCGAACCCGGTACGAGCGTCGCGGACACCTCGCCGGGCCGGCGCGCCACTATGGAACCGCTTCTCGAAGGCATCAAGGTTGTCGAGCTGGCCGAGTGGGGCTTCGTGCCGTCGGCGGGGGCGGTGCTCGCCGACTGGGGCGCGCAGGTGATCAAGGTCGAGCACCCGCAGCGCGGCGATCCGATGCGCGGCCTCATGGCCGGCGGGCTCATCGTCAGCACGGGCGACTACAACTACATGGTCGAGCAACTCAACCGCGGCAAGCGGGGCGTCGGCATCGACCTGAACGCGGAGCGCGGCCGCGAGCTGTTTCTCAAGCTGATCGCTGAGGCGGACGTGTTCATCACAAGCTTCCTCGAGCCAGCCCGGGAGCGGCTGCGCATCACGTACGCTGACCTCTCGCCGATGAACCCGCGGCTGATCTATGCGCGGGGCCACGGCCAGGGGCAGCGCGGGCCCGATTCCGCAAACGCCGGGTTCGACGCCATCTCCTACTGGTCGCGCACGGGCATCGCACACATGCTGACGGCGCCGGACGGGCCGTTCGTGATGCAGCGCGCCGCCATGGGCGACGTGAACGGCGGCATGACGATCGCGGGCGGCGTCGCGGCGGCGCTGTTCCGTCGTAGCGTCACGGGCAAAGGCGGGCTGATCGATGTGTCGCTGCTCAACCTCGGGCTATGGACGCTTGCGCCGGACGTTCTCGCGAGCGACCTGCTGGAGAAGGACCCGCGCGAGGCTGCCGGCGGCGGCGCGAAGGGACCGCCGAACCCGCTCGTCGGCATCTACAAGACGAGCGACAAGCGCATGATCATGCTCAACATGCTCCAGGGCGATCGCTACTGGGCCCCGTTCTGCCGCGCGATGGCGCGGGACGACCTGATCGATGACCCGCAGTACGCGACGTTTGAGGCGCGCGCGGAGCAGCGCCAGGAGCTGGGCAAGCTGATCCGCGAGACGTTCGCGGCCAAGCCGCTCGACCACTGGCGCGAGCAGCTCACGAAGCACGAGTGCGTGTGGACGGCGGTGCAAACGCCGCTGGAGGCCGCGCGCGACCAGCAGACGGACGCTAACGGCTACCTCACAGCGAACCCGGCGCACGAGCGGGGACGCGTGGTGGCCAGCCCGGTCCAATACAATGACGGCATGCTGGAACTTGAGCGCGGCGCACCGGAGCTTGGGCAGCACACCGAAGAGGTGCTCCAAGAGCTCGGGCTGGGCTGGGACGAGATCGTGGAGCTAAAAGACGCCGGCGTCATTACGTAGACCGTGAGCAAACGGGAGCAGCACCACGACATCGAGGCGCGCGCCGAACCTCCCAAGATGAAGTACCGCGACTTCCTCGAGGGGCTGGGTGCGGCGATCTTCGCGCTCGACATGCAGGGGCGGTTTATCTTCGTCAACGCGCAGGCGCTCCAGATCCTTGGCTACACGGAAGACGAATCGGGCGAGCTGGTCGGGCAGCACTTCAGCAAGATCCTCGCCGGCGAGCAATCGCAGATCGCGCAGGACCTGTTCCGGAGCGCGACCGAAGTGAAGCCCTCGATTCTCGAGGCGCTGCGCAAGGACGGCAGCCCCGTCAAGCTCGAGGTGAACGGCGCGTGGGTGCGCCGGCGCGGACGGCGCGTGGGCGCGCTGGCGATGGCGTGGGAAACGGCGGCGGGCCTGGCGAAACCGGACGCCGGACAGGCGCGCGAGCTCTCGAAGCTCGACATGACGATCCTACAGCTCCTCGCCGGCGGGCTCTCGAACCGCGAGATCGCGCAGCGTGTCTATCTCAGCACGCACACGATCAAGGACCGCGTGGAAAAGATGATGCGCTACTTCAACGTCACACGCCGGACGGAGCTTGCCGCGAAGGCCGCCCGCCAGGGCCTCGTCTAACTCCTCGCCGAAGTACCCCCGAACAGGGGTAGGCACGCCTCCAGTTCAGGTCTATACATAAGCGTGGTGGCGCGGCTACGCGTATCCGCGCGTTCGCCGTCATTGGAGGCGTTCGGCATGACAATCGAAACGGCACTCGAGGACGAGACCTACGATCCGTTCGCAGCGTTCGACGCCGCGCTCGGCTCGGATACAGTGCGCAATCCGTACCCGACGTTCGCCGAGCGGCGGGGTGAGCACGTTATCGAAGGCGGCACATGGGGCCTGTTCCACGAAGAGCACCGGATGGAAGCGATGCCCTACCAGAACGTACCGGTGTTCACCGCGCTGAGCTACGACGCGGTGTCGCAGGTGCTGCGCTCGTCCGGGCGTCCCTTCTCATCGAGCGCGTACGCCGACTCGATGGGCATCGTCATGGGGCACTCCATTCTTGAGATGGACGAGCCGGAGCACACGAGCCACCGCGCGCTGCTCGAGGGCGTCTTCGGACGGCGCGCGATGGAGCAGTGGGAGCGGGACGTCATCACGCCTACGATCGATTTCTTCATCAGCAAGTTCGCCGATCGCGGGCACGCCGATCTCGTGCGGGAGTTCACGTTTCCGTTCCCCGTGCACGTCATCACGGGCCTCCTCGGCCTGCCGGAGGAGGACCTTCCACAGTTCCACCGCCTGGCTGTCGAGCTGATCAACATCGCCGGCAATCCGGAGCGGGGCATCAAGTCATCGCAAAAGCTGGGCGCCTACTTCATCGAGATCATCGAGGAGCGCCGGAACGAAAGGCGCGAGGACATGATCAGCGTCCTCGCGCACGCCGAGCTGGACGGCACGCGCCTAGACAATGAGCAGATCTGCGCGTTCCTGCGTCTGCTCCTCCCCGCCGGCGCCGAGACGACCTATCGCTCGTCGAGCAACTTGCTGTTCGGGCTGCTCACGCATCCGGACCAGCTCGACGCCGTGCGCAGCGACCGCTCGCTCCTGCCGCAGGCGATCGAAGAAGGTCTGCGCTGGGAGACCCCGCTGACATCGATCGTGCGGCGCGCGATGGAAGACACCGAGCTGTGCGGCGTGACGATCCCGGCGGGCTCCGCGATCATGGTCTGCACGGGCTCGGCTAACCACGACGAGACGCGCTGGGAGGAGCCGGAGGAGTTCAACATTTTCCGCAAGCGCTTCCCGCCCGTCGCGTTCGGCTTCGGGCCGCACGTCTGCCTCGGGCAGCACCTGGCGCGCATGGAGACGGCCGTTGCGCTGAACGCGCTGTTCGACAGGCTGCCGAACCTGCGGCTCGACCCGGACGCCGTCGATCCGCACATCACGGGCCTGATGTTCCGCTCGCCGGTGTCGCTACCGGTGCTGTTCGGTTAGCTCGCCCGGCTTGTCAGGCTATACGACCGTATGTATACTAGCGACGCTCCGCGACCATAGACTGGCAAGGGGGTTCCCATGGCACAGCGCGACTACAACATCATCGACGCCGACACGCACATCCTTGAACCGCCGGACCTCTGGACAAAACACCTCCCGAAGAAGTTCCAGAAGTACGCACCGGTACTGAAGACCGACCACGAAGGCGGCGACGCGTGGGACCACGGCACGGGCTCGCTCGACCCGATCGGCCTCGTGACGACGCCAGGCAAGCCCTTCGAGGAGTTCCGCTGGTTCGGCGTGCGCTACGACGAAGTCCGCAAGGCTTGCTTCAACGGCAAGGAGCGGCTGAAGGACATGGACATCGAGGGCATCGATGCCATCGTCACGTTCCCGCCGGAGCGCACGATCTTCCGCTGGCTCGGCAACCCGGACCCTGAGGTCTCGCTCGCCGGCGTCGACGCGTACAACCGCTTCGCGCAGGAGGAGTTCGCGGCGGACCGCAACCGCATCTTCCCGATGTACCAGATCCCCAGCCTCGGCATTGACACGGCCCTGGCGTACGTGAAGAAGGCCAAGAAGGCGGGAGCGCGCGGTGTGCTGATCGGCTCGTGGCCGAACGGCGGCGACGGCATCGATGACATCGACGACCGCTTCTGGGCGGCCTGTGTCGAGGCGGACCTGCCCGTCCACGTCCACATCATGCTCGAGTCGCGCGACGCACTGCTGCGCCAGCAGTCGGGCACGCAGAGCGCAACGACAGGGCTGCAGGCGATCGCGGGGCGCAAGCGGGCGATCGCGCAGTACGCGGGCGTCTTCGCGCGCGTCACGCCGATCATCAGCCAGTTCATCTTCACAGGTGTGTTCGACCGCTTCCCGAACCTCCAGGTCGTCTTTGTCGAAATCGGCGTCGGCTGGATACCGCACTTCCTCGAAATGATGGACGACCGATACTGGAGGAACCGGACCTGGGTCGGCTTCGATCTGGAGGAGCAGCCGAGCTACTACTGGTACAAGAACTGCGCCGCCACGTTCATGCACGACCACAGCGGCATCCAGCTCCGGCACAACGTCGGCGTGCAGAACATGATGTGGTCGACTGACAACCCGCACCACGGCAACGACTGGCCGTACGGGCGGAAGCTCATCGCCGAGATGATGCACGACGTCGACCCGATGGAGCGCAACCTGATCATCTCGGGCAACGCGCAGCGCATCTACCACCTCGAGGGCGTGAAGACGTCACGCAACGGCGCGGTGCGCGTACAGTCGAAGGCCTCGTCGCGGACTACCGCCAAGGCGAAGGCCCCGTCTCGAAACGGCGCGAAGCGCACGACGACGAAGGCGCGAGCCCGCCGATAGGCCTCATTCACAGCGATTCACGGAGGGTGGGCTTACGCCCACCCTCCGTGTTGTATCGTAGGAGCGCGATGCTTCCGTACGGCGAGAGGACGTATCGATGAGCGCGGCTTGCGACGGCCTGCGTGTCGTAGAGCTTGCGTCCTGGATGGCGGGCCCGCTCGCCACGATGGTCCTCGCCGACAACGGCGCAGACGTGATCAAGATCGAGCCGCCGGGCGGCGATCCAGCGCGCGCGCTGCCCGCCTTCCAGACGTGGAACCGCGGCAAGAAGAGCATCGAGCTCGACCTCAAGACGCCCGGTGGGCGCGAACGCGCGCACGGCCTGATCGCGGACACGGACGTCGTCCTCGTGAGCTACCGGCCCGGCGTGGCGGAGCGGCTCGGCATCGATTACGACTGCGTGCGCCAGCTCAACCCGCGCGCAGTCTACGCCTCGATCAGCGGCTACGGGGAGTCGGGCCGCCTCCGCGACCTGCGCGGGTACGAGGCGCTTGTCGCCGCGAAGTCCGGCCGCATGATGATGTTTGAGCGGATCGCCGACCGCGACGGCCCCGCGATGCCCGCCGTGCCTGTCGCGTCGTTCTCGGCCGCGATGCTGACCGTCCAGGGCATCCTCGCTGCGCTGCGCGTGCGTCGCGCGACGGGCCTGGGACAGAAGGTCGCCGTCTCGCTCCTGGCGTCGCTGATGCCGTACGACATGGTGCAGTGGATCGCGCCGCAGATCTCCGGTGTCGATGCGGCGACGGCGGACAAGGCGGCACAGAAGGGCATCTACAACGCACCGAGGCCGGAGAGCGCAGCGAGCGGCGAAGGGCGCGCGTACAACCCGCAGGTCGTCCACCGGCCCGACTTCCGTGTGCCGCGCCCCAACTACCTGCCTGCCGTCACGAAGGACGGCGTCTGGCTCCAATTCGCCAACACCGCCGACCACCTCTGGCTCGCGCAGATGAAGGCGCTGGGCCTTGTCGATCTCTATGGCGAGGAGCGCTTCGCGAAGATGCCGTCGGTCGCGAACGAGCGCGATTCCGAGGACCTCTGGGCGATCGTCCTCGAGCGCGTGCGCGAGAAGACCTACGCGGAGTGGGCGCAGGTCTTCGACGAGCACGCGGACGTTGCGGTCGATCGCTTCCTCCATCCGCTGGAGGCGATCGAGCACCGGCAGGTGCGGTACAACGGCCACATCGTGGACGTACGGGGCATCGACGGGCAGCTGACGGAGCAGCCGGGCGCGATCGCGCGCTACAGCGAAAGCGCATCGCGCATCGGCGCGCCCGCGCCACGGCTCGACGAGCACAACGACGCCTCGTTCGCGCCGCGCGACGACGCGACGCCGAATGCAACGCACGCGATCGCCGCGCGTGGCCCGCTCGACGGCGTGACGGTGGTCGACTTCGCGACGTTCTTCGCCGCGCCGTACGCGACGAGCCTGCTCGCCAACCTGGGCGCGCGCGTGATCAAGATCGAGCCGCTCGGCGGGGATTACAGCCGCTTCTCCGCGGGCGGCCTGCTCGCGTTTCCGACGACGCAGGGCAAGGAGAGCATCGCTGTCGACCTGAAGCAGCCCGCGGGGCGCAAGATCGTGCACGCGCTGATCGCGCGCGCCGACGCGCTGCTGCACAACTTCCGTCCCGGCGTGCCGGAGCGCCTTGGCATCGACGCGGAGACGTGCCGCAAGCTCAACCCGGGCCTCGTGTACCTCTACGGCGCCTCGTACGGCGACAGCGGGCCGGACGCCGCCCGGCCGGCCTTCCACCCGATCGCCGGCGCGATCGCGGGCAACGCGCTGCGGCAGGCGGGCGCCGGCTATCCGCCGCGCGGCAGCGAGCGCCTTGATATCGAGCAGCTCAAGCTCGAGGCGTGGCGCATGCTGAAGGCGAACGAAGCGAACCCGGACGTGAACGCCGCCATCGCCGCAGCGACAGCGCTGCTGCTCGGGCTGCACGCGCGCGACGAGTCGGGGCACGGCCAGTCGATGATGACGACGATGATCGCGTCGAACATGTACGCCAACTCGGACGAGCTGATCGCGTACGAAGGCCGCCCTGCAACGCGCGCGCTCGATGGCGAGCTGTACGGCTTCGGGCCGCTCTACCGCATCTACCCGGCGTCCGAGGGCTGGGTCTGCCTCGCCTGCCTGCGGCGCACAGAGTGGGAAGCCTTCTGCGTGATGACTTCTCGCGCGGATCTCGCGTCGCGCTGGGACGAGGCGTGGCGCGACGGGAACGACGCCCTCGCAAACGAGATCGCGGCGTTGCTGGGCGAACGAGACGCCATCGAATGGGAGACGCTCGCGCGCGAGCACGACGTGCCGCTCGTCGCGGTCGAGGCTCGAGAGCCGGGCCGCTACGCGCTCGAGGACGAGGACATGCGGGCGCAGGGCTACCTGACGCAGGTGGACAGCGCGACGTACGGCACGTACTGGCGACACGGTTCGCCGCTGCAGTTCTCGGCGAGTGCGCTGTCGTACGGGCCGTGGGAGCCTGCCGGCGGGCACACGCGGGCCGTGCTGCGCGAGCTTGGCTACGACGAGCACGACATCGATAGGCTGATCGCGGATCGCGTTGTAGAAGTGGCCACGAGCTGATGGCTGACAACTCGATCCGCGACAAGGCCGCGATCGCGGGCATCGGCACGACGGCGTACGCGAAGGACCTCGGCCAGTCGGAGCTAGAGACCGCGCTCGAAGCCGTGCGCGCCGCGCTCGACGACGCCGGTCTTGCGCCGCAGGACGTCGACGCTGTCTTCAAGTTCGACGACCCCGGCAACAACGAACTCGAGCTGGCGCGCAACCTGGGCGTGCGCGACCTGCGCATGTGGGGTGCCATCGGCTGGGGCGGCGGCGCGACCTGCGCGCCCGTGATCCACGCCGCCTCGGCCATCGCGAGCGGCATGTGCTCCGTCGCGGTCGCCTATCGAGCGCGCCACCGCGGTTCGGGCGGCCGGCCGTGGGCCGGCACGCAGCAGCGCGCCGGCGGGCATGCCGCATTCGAGGCGCCGTACGGGTTGATCAACCCGGCGCAGCAGAACGCCGTGATGGCGCGCCGTTACATGCACGACTACGGCGCCACGCCGGAGCACTTCGCGCGCGTGGCCGTCACGCAACGACAGCACGCGTCTCGCAACCCGCGCGCGCTGTTTCGCGACCCGATCACGGTCGACGACGTGCTGGCGTCGCGCATGATCGCGGACCCGCTGCATCTGCTCGACTGCTGCCTGGAGACCGACGGCGGCTGCGCCGTCGTCGTGACGAGCACGGAGCGCGCGCGCGACCTGAAGCAGCCGCCTGCGCTCATCTCGGCGGGCGTACAGGGCGTCGGAGCGCAACACTACATGATGACGCCGTTCTATAAAGAGGACGCCTTCGACCTGCCGAACGTCTACGCCGCGCGCGAGCTGTACGCGATGGCCGGCGTCGGGCCGCAGGACGTCGACGTCGCGCTGCTGTACGACGTGTTCTCGCCGCTCGTGCTGTGGCAGCTCGAGGCGTACGGCTTCTGCGCGCGCGGCGAGGCGGGGCCGTTCGTGATGGAGGGGCGCATCGACTGGCCGGACGGCGACATCCCGGTCAACACGCACGGCGGCTCGCTCTCCGAGGCGTACGTACACGGCATGAACCACATCCTCGAAGCAGTGCGGCAACTGCGCGGCACGTCTACGTGCCAGGTCGAGGGCGCATCGGTCGCGCTCGTTGCGGGCGCGCCGGTCGTGCCGACGAGCGCGCTCGTGCTGAGGAGGGTGTAGCGATGGCGGAGCAAGAGATGATCGCGACGCGCCCGCTGCCCGAGGTCACGCCGCTCACGGAGCCGTTCTGGTCGGCCGCGAAGGAGCGCCGGTTCGTGATCCAGCGCTGCGACGACTGCGCGGCGTTTCGCTTCCCGCCGGAGCCGGCGTGCGTGTTCTGCGCCTCGCCGCGCTCGACGTGGACGGAGGTCTCGGGCCGCGCGACGCTCTGGAGCTGGACGGTCGGGCATCCGCCGCTGCTGCCCTACTTTGCCGAACGCGCGCCGTGGCCGGTCGCCGTCGTGCAGCTTGACGAGGGGCCGCGTATGGTGACGAACGTCGTCGACGTGCCGGTCGACGACTACGCGATCGGCATGCCGCTCGTCGCAGACTACGAGGACCTCTCGGAGAACGTGACGCTAGTGGTGTTTAGGCGAGGGTAGGGCGCTGCCGCTAGCGGCGTCAGGTTCTTCGGCCTCCCCGCCCTCGCTCCCTCTACCCCGCTCGCCTCAGAATGACAGACCAAGCAGCGCGCGTCGGGCAGGTCTAAAGGCCTGCAGCTACGAGCCTAGCGACCTACTCTTCCCCGCGAAGCCGCAGGTGCAGAGGCGGTTCGTCCGGGAGCTGCCACTCGATGTAGTTGTAGCCGAACTCGCGGTGGTAGACGTTGGCGCGTTCGGTGGCGCGGATGAAGTGCGCCTCGAAGTCATAGAAGTCGCCGGTCCTCAGGGCGTCCTGGAGCGGCACCATGCATTCGGCGTCGAAGGCCTCCATCGCCTCCTTGTACTTCGGGCGCATGATGGCGGACATGCGCAGCGTCTTGCGCATCTCGCTGAACTCGTGCCGCGCCAGCTCCCAGTTCCCGCCGCGCGCAGCGTAGTAGAGGACCCAGCAGCGGTCGGAGATCTCGACCATGAGCCGCGCCATGCCCGGCATCATGTCCGCGATCTGATCGAGCGTCAGGTCGCCGTGCTTCGTGTGCGCGACGGGAGAGCTGTCGTCAGGCATCGTTAGGACGCGGGCGACGCCTGCTCCTCGGGCGCGGGCACGGCCTTCGAGATGAAGTCCGCATCGAAGAGGCCGGGCTTGATCTGCTGCGCGATCTCCTCGGGCGTCCAGCGGCCGTCCTTCTCGATGCGGCGTGTCGCCTCGGGGATCGGGTAGAGGCCGACCGTGCCGCCGTAGCAGAGGAAGATGTGGCCGTTGATCCACCACGCGTCGTCGCTGGCGAGGTAGACGACCATCGGCGAGATGTCCTCGGGATCGCGGAGCATGCTCTTCGTGCGATCGGTCTGCGCGAGGCCCAGCTCCTGCCGCTTCGCGCGCGCCTCGTCCGAGACGCCTCCGGTCATGCGCGTCAGCGCGGCCGGCGCGATGCAGTTCACCGTCACGCCGTACTTACCAACATCGAGCGCGGCGGTGCGCGTCAGCCCCGCGATCGCGCCCTTCGCGGCCGAGTAGTTCGCCTGGCCGGTGTTGCCGCTGAGCCCGGCACCCGAGGTGAAGGTGATGATCCGTCCCGAACGCTGCTGGCGGAAGAGCGCCGACGCAGGCTTGAGCAGTGCAAAGGTGCCCTTCAGGTGGACCTGGATCACAGCGTCCCACTCTTCCTCGCCCATGTTGAAGACCATGCGATCGCGCAGGATGCCGTGTGGCGTGACGACGATGTCGAGACGGCCGAACGCGTCGAGCGCCTGGCGGATCAGCTTGTCGCCGCCGTCCATCGTGGCGACCGACTCGTACGTAGCGATCGCCTCGCCACCGTGCGACTTGATCTCGGCGACCGTCTCGTCGACCGGCGACGCGTCCTTGCCCGTCCCGTCGACCGCGACGCCGGGGTCGTCGGCGAGGACCTTCGCGCCGGCGGCGGCGAGATCGATCGCGACCGCGCGGCCAATACCGCGCCCGGCGCCCGTGACGATGGCGACTTTGCCGTCTAGCATACCCATTGGTATTCCCCCTTTTTTATCATTGACCGCATTGTTCAGCCGGACAGGTTTATGCGGAGTCCCTGTGACGACGGTCTGTCCGTGCCTTACGCAGTCCGAGCGTATCCTACGTCCTGGCGCGCGAGCGCAGCAAGTTAGCCGCGTGTCGGCAGCGACACGGTTGCTCGGCCGGCCCTGAGGTGCCGCACGGGCCGCACGGCGCGACGGAAGACGAAGAGGAGCACGCCCTCGACCAGCGCGAGCAGGGCCAGGCCGCCGCTGAGGAGAACCAGCTGGAACGCTACGGCTCCGCCAATCGTACCCTCAGCAACATCGCGGAGATACCAGACGTAGGCCGCCGATGTCCCCGCAGGAAGCACGAGAGAGACGATGGACGCGGCGGCGAGAACGCCACTACGACCGCGCATGTGCATGAAGACCCCGAGAACACAGGCGGAGAGCATCAAGAGCGAGGCAACGCCCCAACCGGCCAGATTGAAACGAAACACCTCGCGGGCCCACGGCGCGGAGCTGTCGTTTCCAGCCGCGGCGAAAGGCAGGAGCAACCCGGCCCCGGTGAGGACGAAGTTCGCGACAGCGAGGACAGCCAGCCCGATACGCACGCTCGCCTCCGAGAGCTAGCTTAGCAGATCGCCGAACTCAGCTTTGGCGGGCGGGCAGCGACACGGTTGCGCGGCCGGGCGTCGTCACCTCGCCGTCCTCACTCTCCACCCACACGTCGAGGTCGACGAGGCTTTTGCCGTGCTCCTGGTACTTCTTCGTGACCTTGCCTTTCGCGCTGAGCGTTTTGTTCACGACGTCCATCTTGCGGTAATCGACGGCGAGCTTCTCGATCCAGCCGTCCTCGCCGATCCAGTCGGAGAGCGCATTTGCAAGATACGCGAGCTTGAGGTTGCCCATCACGATCACATCCGGCAGCTTCGCGACGTTCTTCGCGTAGTCGGCGTCCATGTGGATCGGAACGTACTCGTCGTTGGCGCCGGCGAAGCGGTTCAGCTCCATGTAGCCAACCTTGACGCTGTAGGGCGGGACCTCCTGTCCCTCCGTGACGTCGTCCCACTTGAGTTGTTGATCTGTCATCTTCTCGACATTCTCCCTTGGCCTGCCGTTAGGCCAATCTCTGATCTTTCGCCGACATACGTCTCGTCGTGAGCAATTCTAAGAAAGGTTCTCCGGGCCGTAGATGCGCAGCAGCGTCTGGCGCGCGGTCAGCACCGGCTCCTCCTTCTGGTTCTGCACGTCGCACTGGAGCGTCATCACGAGCATGACGCCGCCGTCGTCGCGCGGCTTCTCTTCGAGCTTCGCGAGCTTCGGGTAGGCGGTCAGCACATCGCCCGGGCGGACCGGCGCGTGGTACTCGTACTCCTGGCCGCCGTTGAGCCCGACGCGGTACTTGCCCATCGACGGGTTCACCTTCTCGAGAACCGGGCCGAGCCACGGGATGCTGGTCGTGAACGTGATCGGCGCGATCAGGCCGCCGTGCTTCGTCTTCGCAGCAGCGTCCGCGTCGAAATAGCGGGGCTCGGGCGCGTTAGGGAAGCGAATCGCGGACGCGTACTTACGCGTCGCGCTCTTGTCGACCTCGATCGTCATCGCGCCGAGGTCCGCGCCGATGAGCGCGCGCGCCTCGTCCGTGATCACCTTCGACATGAGGTCCTCCTATCGTTCCTGGAGCGGCTCGAACAGCGGTAGCGCAATGCCATCCTCCTGGTCCTCCCACGTCACGCGCACGCGCATGCCGACGCGCACGTCGCTCGTGGGGTCATCGACGTTCGTAATGTTCGACGTCATGCGAAAGCCTTCGTCGAGATCGATCAGCGCCACGGCGTAGGGAGCGAGCGCGCGAAAGGCAGGGTGGCCGATCTGGCGGATGACCGTAAAGGTGTAGACCGTGCCCTCGCCTTTCGACACGTTCCACGAGAGGTTGAAGCTCATGCAGTGCGGGCAGTGACGCCTGGGAAAGAAGACGACGCCTTTGCAGTCGTCGCAGACCTGATAGCGCAGCTCGTGCTGCTTCGTGCCCTCCCAGAACGGCTCCGTATCCGGCTCCGGGAAGTGCGGCTGGGGGCGCTTCGCGTCGGCCATGCTCAGTCCCTCGCGAGCACGACGGTGCCCGCGGCGTGGCGTCCGCCCAGCCGGCCGCCCATGCCGCTCGCGACGGCGAGGCGCGCGTTCTCGACCTGCGACGTCGACTGGCCGCGGAGCTGTCGCGCCGCCTCGATCAGGAGAAAGAGGCCGCGCATGCCGGGATGGTTGCTCGAAAGGCCGCCGCCGTCCGTGTTGAGCGCGGGCTTATCGGGCGTATCGAATCGCAGGCGGCCGCCCTGCACGAACGAGCCGCCTTCGCCCTTCTTGCAGAAGCCGAGGTCCTCGAGGACCGTGAGCACCGTGATCGTGAACGAATCGTAGAGCATGGCGATATCGATCTCGCCGGGGCGCACACCGGCCTCAGTGAACGCGGAGGGGCCGGAGCGCGCGGCGGCGGTCGTCGTGATGTCGCCGCCGTTCTCGGGGTACTGCACCGCCTCGCCGGTGCCGAGGAGCCACGCGGGCGCTTGCTTGCAGTCGCGCGCAACATCGGCCGACGCGATGACGACGGCGCCGCCGCCGTCGGAGATCATGCAGCACTCCAGCATGTGGAGCGGATCGGCGATCACGCGCGAGCCGATCACGTCCTCGACCGTGAGCTCGGCCGTGCTCTTGAACGCGAGGTCGGCCATCGCGCGGACGGCCTCGGGGTTGCGCGTGGCGTGGAGTCGCGCCGCGACGCTGATCTCGGCGAGCTGCTCGCTCGTCGTGGCGTAGTCGTGCATGTGACGCTGGGCGACCATCGCGTAGTCGCCGACGAGCGTGAGGCCCCAGATGTCCTCGAGGTTGCTGACGGGGTGGACGGGGCCGGCCTGGCCGAGCGTGCGACCGCCCGAACCGAGCGCGACGGCGTCGCGGCGCATCGTCGAGCCGTACGTGAGCAACGCGACCTTCGATTTGCCCGCCGCGATGGCGCGCTTCGCGTGGGCGGCGTGGAACTCGTACGAGGAGCCGCCGGTCATCGTTGTGTCGACGACGTTCGCCGTGACACCGAAGTACTCGGGCGTCGATGGGATGCCGGAGAGGACAGCGCCGCCCTCCCCCGCCTCGTAGACGGCGTCGACATCCTTCCACGTAAGGCCGGCGTCTTCGAGCGCGCGGACGGCGCACTCCGCCTTGATCTGGAGGGGCGAGAGCTCCTCGATCTTGCGGAGGGGGTACTCGTAGATGCCGACGATGGCGGCGTCGCGTGTTTGAGTTGGCATAGTCGCGCCGTAATATCACGGGGGGATGGAATGCGTCAAGTCGATAGAAGGAACATGGAACAAGGAACGGGGAACACGGGATTGATCGTGGCGCGAGGGAAGTGGAACCGCGGAACCAGCACGTGCTCATGCGGCGGGAGGGCCGGTGAAGTCGACGCGGGCGAGGCTGACGGGCTGGCCTTTGCGGCGGGCCTGGAGGGCCTCGATCTCGTGGAGAGTCTGGAGGGCCTGGCGGTGGAAGTGACGCTCCTGCTTCGTGATGCGTTCGAGATGATGGTCGGACGGGAGGATGCGCATCTCCCGCTGCTCCTCGACGATCGCGGGCTCAGGGACGACGATCTCCCCGTCCCCAGGGGCGAGGTAGTTCTTATTGATGGTCACTTCAAGGGCGGTGCTCTCGAGGGCGATCATGGTGGTGGCGATCTCGTAACGGACGATGCGGTTGAGACGCCAGAGAAGGCTGGCGAGGCGGTTGGCGAAGTACTCCTCGAGGCCGCCGACGGGGTCGATGCTGGCGACGATAGCGTCGCGGTGGCGCTCCCAGGCGGCGGGGTCCTCCATGCCGGGAATGACGGGGCTATTGGAGGTGATGCCGTGGAGGAGGGCGTTGAGGCGCTTGCGGGAGCGGCGTGCCTCCTCGCTGGGCTTGCGACGCTTCGCCGGAGAGGCAGGGACGGAGCCGGGTCCGGCGCCGGCGTCCGCGGAAGTTCGTTTTGGCGTTTTTGTGTTTTTATCGTCTACACCCATGATCAATACCGCCTCCTTGCGAACGGGTGCTCTAACTTTGGAGGCGATTATAGCACAGGTGTGTTAGCGGGTGTAGACACTTATCAGGGGCGGACACGCCGCGACCATGGGATTAAAAGGCCGCTTGCCCGATCCGAGGCCGAATCAGATACGATTTCCGCGGCCGTGGCCGCAATCTTCCGACTACTACTGCACCATCCATCCATTGATGCGAGCCTATCTCTCCGTGAGGTAAGCGGTTTCGGGCGTGGTGCCTCAAGCCACACGGTACGCTGTGACGCAGCACGCTTCCTTGCAGGTGCGCACCCCGTACAAACAGCGTCTGCAGAAGCATGCGGTCAGGTCCTCGAAGCACACATCGCCGTGGACGCCCTCGAGTCCTTCGCGGACGAGCCAGGGCACCAGCAGGAGCGCCGTAGCGGGATCCAACCACCACCAGCCAAGCACCGCGTTCGCCACAAGACCAGCCAGGAGCGTCACCGACAGGTACGAGCACGCGAGCGTCTCCTTAGCCTCGGCGGCCAGCGCCACGATGTTCCCGTCGGCTGCCGTCTTGAGCTTCCAGAGTGACAGCGCTGGCATCATCGTCACAGAAGCGAGGGCGAGTCCGATGCCAACAGGCGATTCCTCGGCGCCATGATGACCTGCCAGTGAGACCGTTGCTTGATAGACGATGGCGGCGGCAAGTGCCAGAAACGTCCAACCGATGAAGCGCATCGCCCGCTGTTCGGCGCGCTCCCCGCGCTCTTCGTCGGCGATGAGCAGACGCCAGAGCACGGCCGAAGCGGCAGCCACCTCCAGGTAGCTGTCCGCTCCGAAGGCCATCAGGGCGAGGCTCCCCGCCTGGATGCCCGCAACGATCGCGATCACTCCTTCCGCGACGTTGTAGACAATCGTGAATAGCAGCAACACGCGCGCCAGCCACCAGACCCGTCCAACCTTCGGCGTGATTGTTGTCATGACTAGTGTGCCATGGTCTCTGCTGCTCGCCTGTCCTGTGATTCGATCTGAAACGTGCTGTGCTCAATATCAAAATCGTCAGACAAACAGCGGCAGAGCTGGTCGAGCACTCGCGCTTGGTCGGCGACGTCCTCTATCACGACGTGCGCCGAGATGACGTTCATCCCACTAGTGATGGTCCAGGCATGGAGGTCGTGCACGTCTAGCACTCCCTCGGTCTCTAGCACATGCTGTCGCACGTTGGCGAGATCAACTCCCTTAGGCGCTCCCTCCAACAGGATGTGGACGGCTTGATCCATCAGTGCCCAGGTCCGCGGCAAGATAAATAGTCCGATGACCACCGAGGCGATTGGATCGACCAGGTTGAAGCCCGTTGTGAGAATGATCAGTCCAGCAAGGATGACCGCAACGGAACCGAGCAGATCGCTCACGACCTCAAGGAACGCGCCACGCATGTTCAAGCTGGTCTTTTGGCCGTGGAGCAGGAGATACGCTGACGCTAGATTGACCAAGAGGCCGACGGTCGCAACGCCCAGCATCGGCAGGCCGAGCACGTCTGGCGGCTCGAGAAAGCGCCGGTACGCCTCATACAGAATGTAGGCTGCAACGCCGAAGAGAAGGAAGCCGTTAGCCAGGGCGGCGAGGATCTCCAGGCGATAGTAACCATACGTCTTCTCTGGCGTAGCTGGGCGAGCGGCGAACCAGATCGCGAGGAGCGCCATCGATACGCCGGCAACGTCGGTGAGCATGTGACCGGCGTCGGCGATGAGCGCCAGGCTCCCTGTGAGAATGCCGCCCACTACTTCGACTGCGAGGTAGCTAGCCGTGAGCGCGAGGACGATTCGCAAGCGTCCTGCGCTCTGGTGTGCGGCCGAATGGGTGTGTCCAGACCCCTCGCTAGCCACTGCGAGGCTTCCTTGGGCGAGAGGACACTCGCGCCGCTTCCCGAACCGTGCTTGATGGCCGGGGGACAGGATCGGCGCGGCCAGCCGGCTCGTGGCCGAGGTGCCGCAAACAAACGCCCATCAGAACCCGGACGTGATCGTCGTCCAGGCTGTAGTAGATCATCTTGCCGTTTCGCCGGCTCTTGACCAGGCGGAGGTTCCGCAGCACGCGCAGGTGCTGGGACGTAGCCGATTCGGAGACGCCGGCGACCGCGGCTATATCGCATACGCACAGCTCCTGCTGCAGGAGGGCGTACACGATCTTCGCGCGGCTGGGGTCGGCTAGAGCGCGAAAGCTCTCAGCAATAGCCGCGAAGGCGGCATCCGCCAAGAGCAGCGCCCTACCCTGGGAGACCTTCTCGGCGTCGATGAGCCGGACCTCGCATTCTTCGACCAACGAGCTTGGCTCAGGCATGTCGGAACATATGCGCAGTCATTAAGATGATGCAATCCTAGCTCCCCGGAACCGCGCCGTCAAGCCTGGCCTCGAGCTGTGGTGAATCTGGGCAGGCGCGGGTCGGCTGGCTCCTTGTCCGGCTCGGCTGGTAGCTGATAAGGTGGCAAGGTTGAGTATGGAAACCCGCACTCTTCGCACGGAACAGTTCGCCCGACCTCTGGTGGCAGCAGGTATCGTGTTGGTCCTCGCCCTGGCGGCTGTGGCAGTCCTGTCGGGTGGCAGCGGTGCTGCTGCGTCGGACCACGCTCTGGCTCACGAGCTTAGCGAGGAACATGTCGAGTCCTGCCACAGAGGCTGTGACGATGCGGGCGAGGCGGCAGGTACGCTCATCGACATCCAGCACGGAAACCACTGTGATCTGGTGCCCGTCTCCTGTTTCGGGCAGACGCTCTCAACCGGCGGCAGCCCGCTGGCGGCCGATCTCGGATCGCTCGTGATGACCACCGCCGCTGTGCTCCACCAATCGGACCCTCCCAGCGAAATTCCCTCCTCAGACACCGTAGTTCTTCCCCAGTCACCTCCTCCTCGCGTCGCCTAGCCCCCTTATTCAGGCTAGCCGCATCTTAAAGGGCCGCGCATGACGGCGCCCCTGAAAGAAGACTTGCGGGCAATGGCCGCTTGAGTTGACTCACCAATCCGGTCGTGAGTGTCCCGTGCGAGGAAGATGGAGGCACCATAATGAATTCACTGATCTTGTCCCGTAGGGGCTACGGCCCAGCCAACGTCTTGCTGCTCGCGCTGCTTGCGGTCGGCGTTTGGTTGGGTTCTCTCCCTTTCGCAGCGCGGATCTTCGCCCATTCCGACTATGATACCTCGACTCCCGGGAAGAGCGAGTCGGTGCCACAGTCGCCCGCCACGCTCGACATGTACACCACGCAAGATATGTTTAAGGAGGAGGGCGCGGACGAGCTCCAAGTCCTCGATGGGGCGGGCAACCGCGTCGACGACGGCACGACGGTCGTAGATGACGACAACCGGCGGCACATGTCCGTCGGCCTTCAGCCCGACCTGCCACCCGGGCGCTACACCGTCCACTGGAAGACGTTCTCGGACGAGGACGGCGAGCGGTACTACGGCGCGTTTGCCTTCTATGTTGGCATCACGCCAACGGCCGAACAACTCCAGGAAGATCAGGACCTGGAGGCGGAGGTCAAGGAGCAGGCCGAGGCAACCGCGGAGGCCGCAGAAGCCGGTGAGGCAACGCCTTCCGCGACTGCCAGCGCCGAACCGAGCCCGACCGTCCTGGCGCCCAGCAACGACGAGGATGACGGCGGTACGTCCGGCGGAGTAATCGTCGGCGTGATCGGCGCTGTCGTTGTGGTTGTGGCCGTCATCGGCGGCGGCTTTGTCATCTACCGGCGGCGGGGGGCATAAGCAGTGCGCGTGCTCGCTCGGAAGGCTTTGCTGCTCGCCCTAGTTGCTCTTGCAGCGTGTTGCTGGTCGCTGGCTGCTCCTGGCCGTGTCCTCGCTCACTCCGAATATGAGAGCTCGACACCCAGGAAGAGCGAATCCGTTGACGTGTCACCGGTGCGCGTCGACATGTATCTCACGCTGGATCTCTTCAAGAAGGAGGGCGAGAACGAGATCCAGGTCCTTGGTGAGGCAGGCAACAGTGTCGACGACGGCAGCACGATGGTGGACGACGACAACCGACGCCACATGTACGTTGCAGTCCAACCAAACCTTCCGGAAGGACGCTACATCGTGCACTGGAAGACGCTCGCGGACGACGACCAGGAGACGTTCGGCGGCGTCTTCGCCTTCTACGTCGGCGTCACGCCGACCGCCGGTCAACTGCATGAGGACCGCGAGCTCGAGGAACAGGCAGAGGCTGACGCGGAGGCGACTTCCCAGGCAGGCGAGGCCGACGAGACGGCTGAGGAGACCGCTACTTCGGTGGCCATTTCGACCCCGACTCCGGCTGATGTCGGTCGCGACAATGACAGTGATGCAGCGCCGGCCGGACTGATTGTAGGCATCGTCGTCGCCGCTGTCGCGGTCGTTGGCATCGGAGTCGGTACCGTCGCCATCACCCGGTGGCGGAGGGAGTAGGCGATGCGCGCGCTAGCCGTTAGAGCGACGCTCGCCGCCCTCGCTGCCATCATCGTTTGGCAGGGCGCCGGCCTCATGTTCCCTCCCGAGGCCGGCGCCCATGCCGTGCGCGAGCGCTCCGTCCCAGAGCAAAACCAGCAACTCCAGTCGCCCCCCGAGCGGGTGGAGATCTGGTTCACCGAGGAGATCGATCCGGCGCTGACAACGGTCCGCGTGCTCGATGCTGCGGGCGGCCAGATTGATACCGGCGACACGTCGTTCTCGGACGATCCCTTCTACGCCTCCGTGGGCATCCAGAGGGACCGGCCTCCTGGCGTCTACACCGTTGTCTACGAAAACCTCTCGAAGGCGGACGGCCACAAATGGCAGGGCTTCTTCCCATTCGTGGTCCTCAACCCCGACGGGAGCGCTCCAGAAACTGCGGTGACACCGCTCCAGATCGATGGCGGAGGCGGCGGTCAAGGATTCCTGCCGGACTGGAAGGACGGCGCCCTGCGCTGGGCGAGCCTGCTGGCCGCGGTTGCGCTCGCTGGGTCGGCGATCTTCTACCTGTTCGTCCTGCGCCCGGCGAGCGACTTCCTCGAAAATGGGCAGGCGGCGCCAATACGGCAGGTGTCGAGCGACGTGGTCTATGCGAGCGCGGCGCTTTCGGCAGCGGTGCTGTTCTTGTCCGCGGCGGGCCAGCTCGCGCTGCTGGTCGACCGGCTGGGAGGCATCTCGCGTTTGGGCGACATCGTTCTCGACACCCGCACAGGACAGCTTTGGTTGGCGCGCCTCGGACTAGCGCTGGCGCTCGGCACGATCGCTCTAATCGGCGGCCGAATCAGCACACTTAACCGGCGCGAGTACGTGGTTCCCTCACTGCTTGCCCTGGGCGCGGCTGGCGTCGTGATGACCTACGCTCTGGGCAGCCACGCAGCGGCAGCCGAAGGCACCTTCGCCGCCACCACATCTGACTTCGTCCACTTCCTGGCGACCGGCATCTGGCTCGGGCTCCTCCTGCACCTCGCCTGGCTCTGGCGGCTCATTCGCAGAGACATCACCGATCCGGAGCGGCTTCTGTTGCAGGCGAACGTCCTCGATCGGTTCTCTGTGCTGACCGGGGCGAGCGTCGGGCTCTTGCTCGCTTCGGGCGTCTTTAATGCCTTCGTCCAGCTACCGACGCTCGAATCGCTCTGGGAGACGACCTACGGTCGGACACTGATCGCGAAGCTGGCGCTCGTTGTGCCCCTCCTGGGCATCGCGGGCATCAACGCGTTCTTCCTCAAGCCAGCGCTGGTGAACGCCGTGGACGCCTACCACGGGCAGCCGGAAACCGATGATGACGACGAGCTCACCGACGAGGACGAGGAGCGCCTGAAGAACCGTATCGACCGTCTACGGCGCGCGCTGCCGCGGACGATCGCGCTCGAGCTCGCCTTGGGCGCAGCCGTGCTCGCCTCCGTGGCAATCCTCGTGCAGACCGCGACGGCTGAGGGTGAGATTGCCCAACAGCGCGCGGAGGCGAAAGCCGCGCGCGTCGCGGAGGGCACCGGCAGCGAGACGTTCGAGTTCAGCGCCGTGCAGATCGCAGGCGACCTCTTCGTCGCGCTGCGCATCAACCCACTCGTCGTGGGGATCAACACCTTCGAGGTGGGTCTGGACAACATCGACCCACAAGAAGAAGTAGTTGGCGTCCGGGACGTGTCCCTGCGGGTCTTCTACGCAGACCCGACCTTCGGCAGCACGGATGACATTCCTCTGGCGTTCGACAGGAACGATCCCGAGCAAGGGCTCGTCATCTACCAAACGGAGGGCGCCTACTTCAGCCTGGGAGGAGGCTACCGGGTTCAGGTCGACATCAGGAGGAGCGACCGAGACGACCTGCGGGCCATCTTCCCACTCGATGGTGTGGGTAAGCGGCCTGAGGAGCGTGCCGGCTTCTTCGAGATGCCGTTCGACCTCGGCACGGGAGGCATCGTAGGAGCGAGCGCGCTGCTGCTCGCGAGTATCGGCTTGTTGCTGTGGCGTCACCAATTCGGCGTGCTCGCTCCGTGGGCCCAGCGTGGCGCCGAAATTGGCGGCGCTCTCGCTCTGCTCGGCGGACTGCTCTTCGCCGGAGGCGAGGTGCTCCTCACCGACGAGGCTACCGGCGGCAACCCGATCGCGCTGACGAACCAGTCCGTCGAGGCCGGCCAGGTGGTCTTCGAGCGGAACTGTATGGCCTGCCACGGTCAGGGAGGCCGCGGCGACGGCCCGGCGGGCCGGAACCTGAACCCTCCGCCCGCCGACTTCCTGGTGCACGTCCCGTATCATCCTGACACTGCGCTGTTCAACTGGGTTACGACTGGGATCGGACAGATGCCGCCATTCGGCGAGCGACTGACAGAGGAGGAGCGCTGGAACCTTGTGAACTACCTACGCAAGACCTTCGGGCAAAGCGAAGGAGGCTTTGTCGTGCCGGGAACCGACACGCCGAGCACGCCGGAATCATCCCCGGGCGTTACGCCCACGCCGACTGCCGCTGATGACGGATAAGACGAAGGAGGAGGACGAGATTATGCAGAGCAAGACCAAGGAGCTGCACCAACCGTGGCTCGGCGCCATCGCCGTTGTCTTAGCCGGTGCGCTGGCGCTGCTTGCAAGCGCGTGCGGCGGCGGCGGGGAATCGTCGAACACGAGCCAAGATGGCACACCTCAGCGCGAGCTCAACCCGATCCCCGCCGTCTCCGAGATTGTCCGCGGGC
Organism: Dehalococcoidia bacterium; assembly: GCA_040902195.1. Classification (GTDB taxonomy): domain Bacteria; phylum Chloroflexota; class Dehalococcoidia; order DSTF01; family RBG-16-68-14; genus JBBDXS01. The sequence continues at coordinate 4,051 of JBBDXS010000011.1, read as the reverse complement.
CGATGCACTTCGGCCTCGGTCTGGTCGGCGCAGACAACCGGCCGATCCTGGGCGAGCCCGGCACAACGCTCAAGCTCCGCTTGCTGTTCGGGGACGAGCTGCGCCAAGAGGTTGATGCGCGGTTTCTGTGGGCGATTCCCGACGTGACGGGCTTCTGGCGTGCGGAGGTCAACTTCGATGAGGCGGGCCAGTGGAACGCCGAGGCGGTGCTTTTGCGGGACGGCAAGGAATCGAAGGTGAACTTCACCTTTCCCGTTCTGGAGAAGGGAACCGTGCCAAACATCGGCGATCCCGCGCCGGCCGTGGAGAACCCGACACTGGCCGACTTCCCGGACTACATGGGGCTGAGCACCGATCCCGATCCCCAGCCCGAGCTGTACGACCTGACGGTTGCCGAGGCCATTCAGACCGGGCGGCCGACCGTGGTCGTCTTCGCCACACCAGCCTTCTGCGAGACGCGATTCTGCGGTCCCGTCGTCGACAACGTGCAGCAGATATGGCAGGAGTACGGCGACCGTGTGAACTTCATCCACATCGAGCCGTTCCAACTCGACAGCCGGAATCAGCTGGTGTCGAATGCAGAAGGACCTCTGCCGTCCGCATCACTGACCGAATGGCGTCTTCAGACCGAGCCATGGGTCTTTATCGTGAATGCTGCGGGCGTCATCACGGATCGTTATGAGGGAACGGTGGGCCCAGACGAGCTGAAGCAGTCCCTTGATAACGCCCTGTTCGGCAGGGAGGGTGATTCGTGAGCAGATCACAAAGGCGAGCGTCAATGCGAGGGACGCGGAGACGCCGAGGAGCTCAGCGATACGACGACGGCCGTCGCTTCCGCGTCCCCTGGGTGCCGGTGGTCGTCGTCCTAGGTGTGGTCGCAGTCGTAGCGATTGTGGGATTCATTATCGTGCAAAGCGGCGGGGACCGCAGCGCTCAATCGGAGGAGGCCGTTGAGGCGGAGGCGAACGATGATCCCAGCTTGCCCGGCGAATATGTCAATGTGCCGGAGATCTACGACGGCTACTGGGGGAACACCGGAGGGACCAACACGGGAGAGCATGTGCGCCGCGACGTTGACTATGAAGCGGACGGTAACAGCAATCCGCCGGCCGGCGGCCCGCACTGGAGCGGCCAATGTGGCGACGATCCGAGCGAGGCGCCGGCGTTCTGCGGTCCCGCGCCGTGGGGGATCTACAACGAGCCTTGGGATCCAGAGACGCTGGTGCACAACATGGAGCACGCGGGCGCAGTCATTTGGTACAACACCGCGGACCAGGGCGTCATCGATGACCTAGAAAGCATCGTCGAAGATCAGCTGAATGACGGCAAGCTGCTGGTGATGGCACCGTACCGGGACATGGAGGCCGAGACCATCGCTCTCACGTCGTGGTCGCGCATCGAGAAATTCCTGGTAGGCGAGTACAGCGAGGAAAGGGTGAAGGAGTTCATCGACGTGCATGAACGACGATTCAACCCGGAAGACTTCTAGGCTCGGTGATCGAGTGCCCATTTCGGAGCCACATCGCGTGCAACGCATCGGTCGAGCGCGAATCGTGAGGAGCGAGACGCCGCGCCGGTCACCCGGCATGTTTCGGTTGACAGTGTTGTTCCTAATGATGACGGCTGGGCTGCTTGGTGGCTGGCTCGCATACGACGGTGTTACTGACCTCCTGGGTGGGGATGGCGGGCCGTCGGCGCAGGGCGTAATTCTGCGCGTCGAGGCTTCATCTCTCACCGTCGTTGACTCGCTCACGCTACGAACAAACGACGGACGCACGCTGGTTTTAAAAATCGCGCCCGACGCCGCGCGCGACCCGAGAGAGGGCTTCGTCGCGGGACACCTGCGTTCGCATGCGTCGTTGGTTCAGCAGGTCGAGATCTTCTATCGCGAACAGGATGGCGACTTGCTGGCCGAGCGATTAGAGGATCGATAGGCTGAGGCCATGGGAGTAGAAGTCCGACGGTCGCTTCTTCGTGAGCGGAGTGCTCATCAATGAGGTCTGGTTCGGCTGGGCGACGGAAGAGGACATCCACCCCAATATCGACGGGCTTCCCTTTGATGAAGCTGCGTGGATCAGCTTGCTTCCTGGCCTGGCGCTCATGTTGCTCGCATGGATCCTGGGGCGTCGCGCGCGGGCCAGACGCTGAGACAGCGCGCAGCCGGATCACCGAACGAATCCCCTACGAGTAGCCTGGCCGGTACAGCGCAGCGTCATCCCCGCAGGTATAATTCGCGCATGAGCATGGAAGGCGACTACGGACCGAGCCCGATGGAGTTCGTCGCGAACCAGGTGCGCCTCTACGAGTCGAGCGGCGGCGCGGAGGGCGGCGAGCTGATGGGGAAGCCCGTCGTGATCCTCACGACGCGCGGACGGCACAGCGGCAAGGTGCGCAAGACGCCCCTGATGCGCGTGGAGCACGAGGGGACATACGCGGTCGTCGCCTCGATGGGCGGCGCGCCGAAGCACCCGGTCTGGTACCACAACCTCGTCGCGTCGCCGAAGGTCACGCTGCAGGATGGCGCGAACGTCTACGAGATGACGGCACGCGAGGTCGCTGGCCCGGAAAGGGAGACGTGGTGGGGGCGCGCCGTCGAGGCGTGGCCGGCGTATGACGACTACCAGAAACGGACGGAGCGCGTCATCCCCGTGTTCGTGCTCGAGCCTTCCACCTAGACCGACTCCATCGCTCTCCAATCGACGCGCGTCCGCGCGCTGGGCGAGGGCTCGTCTGCGGGGGTGTTAGGCCGCCAACTTCTGTCCGTAGACGACCACGTGCACGGGTGTGATGTCGAAGGAGCCGACGTTGCTGAAGCCGTGCTTTGTGAGCAAGTCCGCGTAGGCCTTCGTCGAGAGCAGCTGATCATCGATCTGGCCCTCGAAGAACTGGATACCGCTCATGATGCGGGCCGGCACCGTGCGGCAAGCCTCATCGGACTCCGGGAAGGGCATGTCAGAGATGACGAAGACGCCCTCCGGCTTCAACGCCTTGTGGACATTCTGGGTGACCTTGTCTAGGTCACGGCATTCATGCATGGTTATGTTGATAAACGCTACGTCAAACTGACTATCCATATCGAGCTCTTCGAGGGTACTGTGGACCAGTTCCGCTTCGACACCCTCAGCGGCGAGGCGCTCCTTCAAGAGCTCAAGGGAGTAGGCGTCGCCGTCGACGCCTACGAGAGACACGTTGGGGTAGGCGGTGGCCAGCTTGACCAGTCCGACACCCGCTCCAGAGCCCAGCTCCAGAAGGCGGGCACCTGACTCCAAGCGCTCGGTGAGCCCAGGAACTTGCGAGAAGCCACCTGTAATCATGCGGTTGTAGAACGGCCGGCCGGTCAGGCTGACGCTCTTGATGAAGTCAGGGCCGCACGTGTCCCACCAGAGCCGCTCGCCTGAGTTCAGCTTGGCCGCGAAAGAGTCGAACACCTCAGGCTGTGTCACCGTCATCACCATACCGCCGATGAAACCGGGGAAGTCCTCTTCAAGGAGGAGCTTGTCCATATGAGGAGCAAGCTTGTACTTGTCCCCATCTTTCTCCAGCAATTCGTTCGCGAACGCGGAGCGGCACCAGACCATCGAGTACAGCTCATCAATGCCCTTGGCGCTCGCCAGTTGATCGCTCGTCTTGGGACCTTCCGCCAGCGCCTCGAACAGGCCGGCTTGCAGGCCGATCTGAATCGTGCGCGTCCCGACAAAACCAGCGACCTGGCTCAGCACTTTGCCGGCTTGCTGTTGAACTTCCTTTTGGGGCGCGGTCACGGAGAACCTCCCTTGCTTCAACACATGACGCGTAGATTGGGGCACGCCACCAGGAGATCACATCTAACCAGATTCGCCGACACTTGTCACGTGATAGCGGTACCTCGCCGGCTCCGTCGTGCCGTGGAGCACGAGGGGACGTACGCCGTCGTCGCCTCGATGGGCGGCGCGCCGAGGCATCCTGTCTGGTACCACAACCTCGTGGCGTCGCCGCACGTCACGCTGCAGGACGGGTCGAACGTCTACGAGATGACGGCACGCGAGGTCGCTGGCCCGGAAAGGGAGACGTG
>JBBDXS010000010.1:0-163588 GCA_040902195.1 Dehalococcoidia bacterium | reverse complement strand
CGTTCACCAGCGAGCCGATGAGGGCCGCCTTGAACTGCAGCACAAGCGTCACGTCGACCGCGTTGACCAGGCCGTCGTCGTTCACGTCGCCACAGAGCTTCGCAATGCCCGGCGTCGCAGTCGGTACCACCGGCGTGCTCACCGGCAGCGGCGTGTTCGTCGGCGGAGTCGTGTTGGTCGGCGCCGGAGTCGGCGTGCACGGAATGTTCAGCACCGTGAAGTTCGCCGAGAACTCGGACGTGTCCTTGGTCTTGTTCGTCGCGGTGGCCGTCACCTTCATGTCGCCCAGGCCGCACGGCAGGTTGATCGACCAGTCACCCAGGTCATCGGCCGTGCCGGTCACCAGGTAGGTCTTGCCTTCGCCGTGTTGCGGGTTGGAAAGCGGCAGCTGGTCCGCCGGGTCCTCGTCCGCGGTGAACACTTCTACGTGGGTGCCGGCGGGGGCGTCGCCCACGAGCTTGGCGCCCGACAGTGTCTGGATCACCGGCTCCGTGATGCATTTGTTCGGCGAGGGGAACTCCGACAAGCCGATGCAGCCGATGCCGTGGTCGCCATCGCCGTCCTGATCGATGTCGCCGATCAGGTCGATGCCCAGGCCCGCGTTATCGTAGATGCTGTTCTGCGTAATCGTGTTCCGGTCCGCCTCGGTGTCAAAGACGACGCAGTCGATCGTCACGTCGGGGCAGCTGTCATCTCCGCTCAGGTTCGTCTTGATGCTGCCAGGGAGGTCGTCGCTATCGATCTCGATGCCGCGGTCGACCTGCGGGTCGTCGCCGTTCGAGAAGATTTCGTTGTTGGGGCCAATGTTCAGCCCGAACGAGCTGCTGACCTCGATGCCGTGGTCGCGGTTGTGGTGGATCTGGTTGTCCGAGATGATGCTCTTCAAGTTAGCGCCACCACCCGGGTTCTCTGCCGGGTCCTGGAACGCGCCGCAGCAGATCTCGATGCCGTTGTTTTCGCTGTTGAAGATGTCGTTCCGCTGGATCTTGAGGTTGTTCACAGAGCTGAACAGACCGCATTCCGGCGGGCACGCCTCCTCGAAGTCGGCGTCATCGTCGCTCCAGATGGCGACCTTGTAATCGATCCCGTTGTCGCCGTTGCCGCGGATCGAGCCGTTGTCGAGGATGCTCACGTTGTTGATGTTGCAGCAGACGTCGATCTCGATGCCGTCGGCGTTCCGCCCGATGATGTCGCCGTTGTCGGCGATCAGCAGCGTCAGGTTGCCCTGGGGCGTGGGCTTGGGTTCGCAGCAGACCTCCAGGTTCGCCTCCACGCCATCGCCGTCGCTGTCACCACGGCCGATGATCTCGCCGTTGTTCGTGACGTTTGCGAGGAGCGTGTTGCGAGCGCTGCTCTCGGTGTGACCACCCGACTGCAGGTCGAGCAGCACACCGTCTCCGTCGTTGCCGGTGATGCTGCCGTTGCCATCGATCGTGGCCTGCAGCAGGTTGTCGTCCCCATCGCCGTCAGTGCCGTCGGGGAAGTCTTCGAAGGTGTCGTCCTTGCCGCCGTCGTCGACGCCGGAGTAGCCCTTGATCTCTATACCCCGGAGACCGCCGGAGATATCGCCGTTATCGTTGACCTCGACGATCGCGTCGTTTTCGTCGGCGTCTTCGCTGCTGAACTGGCTGCCGGCTTCCGGCTGGACCTTCACGCCAACTTTGTCGACGCCACCGGCGATCTCGCCGTTGCCGTTCACGTGGACGGTGGACAGGTTGTCGTCGCCGTTGCCGGAAGAGCTGCCCGTCTGAGCCTTGGCGGAGACACCTTCGCTGCCGCCGTCGATCCGGTCGTTGTCATTGACCTCGACGAAGGCCGTGTTCTCGTCGGAGTCCACGTCGGTGTTGCAGAAGTCGAAGCGGCTGCCAGCGATGGCCTGGACGTCAACGCCCCGGCCCTCCTGGCCTTCGAGGCTGCCGTTCCCGTTGACCTCAACGTCGCTCTCGTTGCCCTGGCCGCAGCCGACCTTGTTCTGGACGACCACGCCGTCATCGAAGGCGATGATGTCGTTGTTGTCGTTCACCTGGACCTTGCTCGTGCTGAAACTTTCGTCGCAGCAGACGCGTACCTCGATGTCGATGCCATCGTCCTCGTCGGAGTCGATCAAGCCGTTTCCATTGACCTGGACATCGACATCGGTGCGATCGGAACTGACAGGCGCGCCAGTGGCCGCGATCTCCATGTCGACGCCATCACCGTCCCCGTGGATCTTGGTATTGTTGTTCACGTGGAAGTTGATCGCGCTTTCGCTGGCATCGCAATCGCCCGGTGGCAGCGCGAACGGCGACGAGCAGTAGGCCATGTCGACTGCGTCGTCGTTGAGGCTGCTCAGGTTCGGGTTGTCGATTACCTGCGCGGTGATCTTGCCCGCCAGGTTGCCGTCCAACCCAATCTCCACGGCCTCGCCCGCGCCGTCCGCGTCGGCGTCGCCGATCACGCTGTTGCCGCTGACCAGCACGTTGTTATTGGTAAGGTCCTGGTCGGGAGCAGCTACCGTGCTGTCGCCGTTGATGTGGACGCCGTCTAGGTCCGCCTCGATCAGGCTGTTCGTAACCTGGATGTTGCTTAGGTTCGTCCCCTCAATCAGGACGCCGGTCGAGCCCATGGCGTTGTGGATCTCGATCCCGTCGATGATTACGTCCCCGAGCGTGAACGGACCGCCGACGACTATCGGGGGCCCAGCGACTTCGCCCTCTCCCGCTCCCAGTCCCTTCGGGCAGATGATGCTCTTGCCACTTACGCTGGGGGAGCCTAGAAAGCAGTCGCACGGGATGCTCCCTGCGACAGCCGACCCGTCTATACAAAGATTGCACGGGAAGCCCGCGACGGCGGTGCCCACTGCGAACGAACAGCAGACGCTCTGGAAGCCGACGCCCGAGATGGAGCCGGTCACCCCTCCGAAGTTGCAGAGGCCGGAGACGAGGATGCCCACGCCCGGTCCCGTTACGAAGTTGCCCTCGACACTCTGGCCGCCGGAACCGCGGATGCAGTCGCCAGGACCGCTGACCGAGTTGAGCTGTGAGAGATCGCAGCCCACATCCTGGATGATAAAGGTGTTCCCGCCGCCGTTGAGCTCGAAATCGAAGCCGTTGTGGCTCGCGATCACCATGATGCCCCACGGCACGCCGATCCCGTCGTTGTCGAAGTCACCGTCGAGAACGACACCAACGCCCTTCGCGTCGATCTTTACTTGCCGTAGGATAGGCGGTAGAGGCCCCAGACCAAGGTCCAGTTGGATGACGCCGTGCGCCGCCTGTGAGAACACGGCCGGGTGGAAGTTGATCTCGTCCGCCAGGCCGTCGTTTACGTCGTTAATCGCCTCGCGCAGCGTGCAGTCGCCCGATCCTGCGTTGGGGGCGCCTGAACAATCGCCGTCGTCGTTGTTGGCCGTGCTGTTGACGGTGAGCTTCGCCACCGCGCCTGCCCTGGCTTCCCTGGCGAGCCCGGCCGAAAGGGCGACCAGCCCGGTCAGCACGATGGCCGCAACGAGGAGCCACAGCAGCGTGGCGGTGCGCACCGAAAATACTCTTCGACTTCCTGTCGCGTTGACCATGACATATCTCCCGTAGATAACTCGTCCGCGAGCCGGATCCGCCCGGCTCAGGGCTTCTCTCAATCACATGGGATTTGAGCACACGCCTACGCTTGTGTCAAACTGCTCCAGTCGAACCGGCATGGGTGCCTTGGGGTTCGCCAAGGTTATTGAAGCTAAGTGATAAATCCCGCCTGGTCTGCACCCGCATCCGCCGGGGACCGCGGATCAATAGAGAAGGAGCATGCCGATGGGCAAGATGGACGGCAAGGTCGTCATCGTAACGGGCGCGAGCCGGGGCATCGGCGCTGAGATAGCACGCGTCTTCGCAAGCGAGGGCGCGAAGGTGGCCTGCGCCGCCCGGACGCTCAAGGAAGGCGAGCATCCGCTGGAGGGCTCGCTCGAAAAGACGGTCCAGGACATCCGCGCTGCCGGCGGGGAGGCGACGCCCATTGCCGTAAACATCGCCGAGCCGGAGGACTGCGAGCGCCTCGTGCGGGAGGCGCGCGAGGCCTACGGGCCGATCGATGTCCTAGTGAACAATGCGGCGCTCACATACTTCGTGCCGGTGAAGGACTATCCGGCGAACAAGTGGATGCGCTCGTGGGCGGTGAACTTCCACGCACCGTTCATCTTGAGCAAGCTGGTGCTGCTGGACATGCTCCCGCGGCGCAGCGGCAGCATCGTGAACATCTCGTCCGGCGCGGCTATCGGGCCCGGCCGCGGCCCGTACCAGGATCAGACGCTCGGCGGCGGCACGTGCTACGGGGCCGAGAAGGCGGCGCTGGAGCGGTTTACGCAGGGCCTCGCGTCCGAGGTGTACGACAGCGGTATCTCGGTCGCGTGCGTGTCGCCGTCGCAGGTCGTGCCGACGCCGGGGACCGTGTTCCACCGGCTCGTGCGCGGCCTGGACGATCCGCGCGGCGAGCCGCCGGAGCTCATGGCGAAGGCCGCGCTCCTCCTCGCCAGCGAGCCGCTCGACAAGGTGACCGGACGGGTGACGTACAGCCAGGAAATCCTCAAGGAGTTCGGCTGGATTGAGAGCGGCCGCGGCATCGGCTTCGATCGCGCCGGCAGCGGCTACAGCCAGATCTAGCGGGAAGTAAGAAGAAAAAAGAGGGCCCTCCATGAGGGCCCTCTTTTTGTTGCGGGATCCGCTGCCTTATGCCATTCCGGGCAAACTCGGAATGATGTCCGCCACGTATTGCAGCAGCATCGTCACGTCGACCGTGTCCGTCCTCCCGTCGCCGTTGACGTCTGCCGCGCGCTGGCAGTCCAGCGTCGGTAGCATGCCGGCGATGTACTGCAGGATCAGCCCCGCATCGACTGGGCCCGGGCTCCCGTTGCAGTTGACGTCGCCGGGGATGTACGGCTGGATGACGGCGCCGCCCGGTACATGGATCGCACCGCCGTTCGGTGCGCAGTCGGTCGGCTCGTAGAAGGAGCCGAACACGGCGGCCATGTTGAACGACGCATCGCCGCCCAGCGCCTTCAGTGGGATGATCAGCGTGATCGCGCGGTCGCCGTAGCGGACCAGGGCGTAGTGTGCTTCCTGTTCCGCGCCGAGCGGCCTCGGTCCCTCGAAGTACTCCGTGATTGGAACGAGCACGCCCGTACCGGAGAACGCCGAGAGCTCCGCATCGACGCCGAGGCCGCTGGGGCCGCAGTAGCTGTCGACGATACCCCCGAAGCCGGTGGCAGCGTTTTCATCGGAATCGAAGGCGATAAGGCCGACCACAGCGTTGTCGGTTTGCTCGCTCGGCGGATCGATTGGGTCAGCGAACTCGATCGTGAGGCAAACGTTCTCGTTGTCCGCGCCGCCGGCGACGCGCGTGATATCGGGCCGGACGTTGTCCGGTGGCAGCCCACCGGCACTCTCGCCATTGATGATGACCGGCGGCTCGATGAACGGGGGTTGGCCGATCTGGTCGCCGAGCGGGTCCTGCGTGGAAAACTGCTGCGGCGCGCAGGAGGGCACGGTGAAGCTATCCAGGTTGAACGAAATCTCCGTGGGCGAGCCGATCGGCGGGGGGATCACGCCTCCAGCTGCGTCGCCCTGGACGGCGCTCCAGTTACGGGACGCGCCGAATGGGATTTCGCCGTACGTCGTCGTGCCGATTTGGAAGTAGTATGTTTCGCCGGCGTTCGCATCGAAGGCGAACTGCGCGTAGGGGTAGGTCGGCGTCGCGCAGCCGGCTTCGTTAAGCGTGCTCAGGGACGTCCCCGTATAGATACCGATGAACGATCCGAATGGGGTCGAACCCTCGAGATCGGCGACGAGGATTGTGTCCGCGCCCGGCGTGTACTTGTACCAGACGGTGGCGAACGGCAGGTCGTAGAAGAGGCAGCTCGGTATCGGTTCGGCGCCCTCAAGCGACGCCGTCAGCGTGTCGACGGTGTCGTGGAACGGCAGTGACGGCGCGGTTGCTGCGCCGGCAAAGTTGTCGTTCGCCGGAGGCGTCGTTATCTCGACGCTCAGGACGAGGTCGAAGCCTTCGTTGAGCCCGCCGTAGAGCGTACGGCCGGCCTGGAGGAAGTACGTTTCGCCCGCTTCCGCGCGAAACGCGGTGCGCGCGCCCGAGGGGCCGCCGCCGGCTCCGCCACAGGCAAGCTCACCAAGACCGAAGACTGTCGACTTCCAGACCCCGACGAACGACGTGAAGTCGCTGCCCGTGGCGTCGATGAGCAGAGACACGTCTTGGCCGGGGTGGAAGCGATACCACACCGTCGATGTGGCTCCTCCGTAGGAGCAGGACGGAGACGGCTCGCCTAACTCCGTGCGCGCCGCCTCGAGGTTCGCGCTGTGATCGAACGGCAGCGCAGCGATATTGATCGCGTCTACGAAGTTGTCGTTCGCCGGCGGGTTGCCCCGCACGAGGTTGAAGCTGAGCGTTGGGAACGGCTGGGCGTAGGGTACGCCATCGATCTGGAAGAAGTACGTCTCGCCGGCACTGACGTTGAACACGACGCGCGCGTCCGGCACGAAGGCGGCGCACGTGACCTCGCTCAGGCCATCACCGGTCTCGTGCCAGACGGCCAGCGTCGTTTCGAAGCTGCTGCCTCCGGTATCGGCGATGAGGACGGCGTTGGCGCCGGCGGTGTAGCGGTACCACACGGTGCCGCCCGCGCCGCCGAAGGAACATCGCGAGCGCGGCTCGTTGGGCTCCACCGCCGCGTTCTTCATCACAACCGGTCCGTCGGAGTACGGAAGCGTCGAGATGACGCGGGCGTTCGCGCGGCCGTCGTTGGTTGGCGAGGAACAGGCCGCGTCTGCGGCGTCCGCCGCGCCGTCGAGGTCGTTGTCCATGCCGTCGCTGCACGAGCCGGGGTTGACCGCCTCGTGCTCAGGGACGCTGTTCGGGTTGCCCGGATCGGAGCCGAAACGCTTCTCTGTCGCGTCGTCGAACGCGTCACCGTCGGAGCCAATGGGCGTGCAGCCGGGATCGTCGGCGTCGGTGAGGCCGTCGCCGTCGTTGTCGAAGGCGTCGCCGCAGAAGAAGATCGGGATACCGTAGAAGTCGAGAACGGTGTCGAGACGTGCGTCCTCGGGGAAGCTGCCGGAGTCGTTCGGATCGGAGCCGAGGATCGCCTCGCTCGGGTCGGAGACGATGTCGCCGTCGCTGTCGGTGCAGAAGGGGTCGTCGCTGTCGGTGAGCCCGTCGCCGTCGTTATCGATGCCGTCGTTGCAGGTATTGATGCCGCCGACGACATCGGTCCCGGTGCTCTCGGACGTGCTGGCCGCGTTCATCGGATCAGAGCCTGTGATCAGCTCGGCGAGATCGATGACCGTGTCCCCATCGGAGTCGTTGAACGTCGCCTCGGCAGGCTTCGGCAGATACTGCGTCGCCGTAAAGGCGAGAACCGCTATCGCAGCCGCCAGGCCGATCGGCCTCAGAGCGCCGTAGATCTTCATGCGGGCCTCCTCGCTCCGCTCATCCAGCGACGAGCGGCTCTCCGCCACCATGCGCGGAATGCGATCACCAGCTACTTTTCACTACGACTGCGGAGCCCGTTTGGTTCCGCGCCTGGCGTCGCGCGCATCTAGCATACCACCGATTTGGCGGCCCGTCGCGGGCCTTTCGGCCCCTCTTGAGCTGACGCGGGCGGCTTGGCGCTGTCCCGGGCCGGACTCCCTCTCCGCTCGCTCCCCTCCCTCGGCGCGGAGAGGTGTGCGCGTGGCGGGTTCACGATCACGAGGCCTTGGCGCACTGCGGGGCATCGCTGTTCGGCCTGCGCGCGAAGCAGATCGAGCCGCAGGCCTGCCCCTCGAACGGTCGCAGGGTCGCCTCCGGCGACAGCGAAGGGCTGCCCCCGTGTAGGGGCGGGCATCTGCCCGCCCTGGCGAGCGCAGCTCGCCGCCCGTAGGGGCGTAGCTTTAGCTGCGCCCGCGACCAACCGTCGTCGCGACCGCACCGCCCTTCGCCCGTCTCTCGCTCCGTCGGCTACGACGCGGCAGTGTGATCAGCGCCGCGCTTCTTCTGGCAGCACCGTGTGATAGACTCCCACAGCCACGGCAGGCGGCCAATCTAGGAGGCTCATGGCGCGACGGACGAGGGTCACGTACGGCGGTACCCCGAACGGGGCCAACCTCGGCTTCGAGGCGACGATGTGGGCGGCAGCCGACAAGCTCCGCAACAACATGGACGCCGCCGAGTACAAGCACGTCGTGCTCGGACTCATCTTCCTCAAGTACATCTCGGACGCCTTCGACGCCCACCATCAGCGGCTCGAGCGGGAGACCGCCGACCCCAAGAGCGAGCGGTATGTCAAGGAGCCGCGCGCCCGCTACGAGGTGCTGGAAGACCGCGACGAGTATCTAGCCGATAACGTCTTCTGGGTCCCCGAAGAAGCGCGTTGGTCGTCCCGCCTCCTGAAAGGCGCCAAGCAGCCCAACATCGGCAAGGTCATCGACGACGCGATGGTCGCTATCGAGAAGGACAACCCGTCCCTCAAAGGCGTGCTCCCCAAGGACTACGCGCGCCCGACGCTCGACAAGCAGCGGCTCGGCGAGCTCATTGACCTCATAGGCACGATCGGCCTCGGCGACGACGAGAGCCGGGCGAAGGACGTCCTCGGACGCGTCTACGAATACTTCCTCTCGCAGTTTGCCAGCGCGGAGGGCAAGAAGGGCGGCCAGTTCTACACGCCGCGCTGCGTCGTGCGCGTGCTGGTCGAGATGCTCGCGCCCTACAAGGGCCGCGTCTTCGACCCGTGCTGCGGCTCCGGCGGCATGTTCGTGCAGAGCGAGAAGTTCGTCGAGGCGCACGGCGGCCGCATCGGCGACATCAGCATCTTCGGCCAGGAGTCCAACACGACGACGTGGCGGCTGGCCAAGATGAACCTTGCCATTCGCGGCATCGAGGCGAACCTCGGCAACCCTGACTCGGCGGGCAGCTTTCGCCGCGACCAGTTCCCCGACCTCAAGGCCGGCTACGTGCTGGCCAATCCGCCGTTCAACGACAGCGACTGGAGCGGCGAGCAGCTCCGCGACGACGTGCGCTGGAAGTACGGCGTCCCGCCCGCCGGCAACGCGAACTTCGCCTGGGTGCAGCACTTCATCCACCACCTGGCCCCGACAGGGCTGGCGGGTTTTGTGCTGGCCAACGGTAGCATGTCCTCCAACCAATCGGGCGAGGGCGAGATACGCAAGAAGATCGTGGAGGCTGACCTCGTGGACTGCATGGTCGCGCTTCCGCCGCAGCTCTTTTACTCGACGCAGATACCCGTGTGTCTTTGGTTCATTGCGCGGGACAAGCGCAACGGCCGCTTCCGCGACCGGCGCGGCGAGACGCTCTTCATCGACGCCCGCAAAATGGGAGCCATGGTAGACCGCGTCCACCGAGAGTTGACGGACGACGACATCGCGCGCATCGCCGGCGCGTACCACGCCTGGCGCGGTGATTCGGAGGCTGGCGCGTACGAAGACACGCCGGGCTTCTGCAAGGCTGCGACCGTGGAGGACATCCAGGAGCACGGCTACATTCTCACACCCGGCCGTTACGTGGGCGCGGAGGAGGGCGAGGGGGACGACGAGCCGTTCGACGAGAAGCTGCAGAGCCTAACCGCCTTGTTGGATGAGCAATTCGCGCAGTCCGCCAAGTTTGAGCGAGCTATCCGCGCGAATCTCCAGAGGATAGGCGATGGATAGCGCCTGGCCAATAGCAACTATCGAGGAACTCAAGGCCAGTACGCCGAATGCGCTGGCTATGGGACCGTTCGGTTCAAACATCAAGACCGACAACTTCGTGCCCCAAGGTGTCCCGGTGATTCGAGGCAACAACCTCAAGGAGGGGCGTTTCGAGGATGACAAGTTCGTGTATCTTACCGAGGACAAAGCCGACCAACTGCGAAATGCGAACGCTTTGCCAGGTGATCTTGTCTTCACCCACCGTGGCACTCTCGGCCAGGTCGGCATCATTCCCAAGACGGCACAGCATCCTCGATACGTCGTCTCGCAGAGCCAGATGAAATTGACGTGTGATACCTCCAAGATAGACCCGCTTTTTCTTTACTACTACTTCCGGTCGGCTGTCGGGCAGCATGCCCTCTTATCAAACGCGTCTACCACGGGTGTGCCCGCGCTTAGCCGACCGCTCACTTCCTTGAGGCAAATAGAGGTTCCTGTGCCACCCCTCTCCGAGCAGCGCGCCATCGCCGCCATCCTCGGCACGCTGGACGACAAGATCGAACTGAACCGGCGCATGAACGAGACGCTAGAGGCCATCGCGCGCGCCATCTTCAAGTCGTGGTTCGTCGACTTCGACCCCGTGCGAGCGAAGATGGCGGGACGCGAGCCGGTCGGAATGGACGCGGAAACGGCCGCGCTCTTCCCGGACACCTTCGAGGACTCGCCGCTTGGCAAGATACCGATGGGGTGGGGAACGCATCCCCTCGGCGACGTGCTGTCGTTGGATAAGGGGCTTTCCTACAAGGGCCAATTCTTGACCGAGCATGGCGTGCCGATGGTCAATCTCGGCTGCTTTCTCGGTCGTGGACGGTTCAGCGAGAAAGCGATCAAGAAGTACTCGGGTGAATACAAATCGCGCCATGTTGTTCGTCCGCGGGACCTTGTGCTTGCGAACACTGACATCACCCAGCACCGCGAGGTGATAGGGAGTCCGGCTCTCGTTCCACCACAGGGCGATCTTAGTGAGCTGATCTTTAGCCACCACGTTTTCGCCGCCCGCTTCCATGAGGGCACCGATTTCTGGAAGATGTTCGTTTATTTCTTGCTGCTTCAAGATGACTTTCGGGCGCGAGCCGCGGGATTCGCCACGGGGACTACGGTGCTCGCACTACCACGCGACGCGGTACTTAACGTTCGCTTCCCCGGCGCGCCTCGGGCGCTGGTTACGGCCTTCGCTGAGGTGGCGTTGCCGATATTGGAGCGAGGGTGGAAGAGCGCTGAGGAGTCGCGTACCCTCGCAACCGTGCGCGACACGCTTCTGCCCAAGCTGCTGTCCGGCGAAGTGCGGGTGAAGGACGCGCAACTACTCAGCAGCGGTGCCGGATGAGACGAGAAGCGAAGCTTCTGCTCGGTAAGGCCTCCGATTCCCTGCTGCTGAGCATTGAGCTGTTCAACCGCCCCCACGATCGCGGGCGGGTAAGCGGTAGCTTGATCCATCTCGACCACTCGTTCGAGATGCTGCTCAAGGCAGCAATTCTCCACCGCGGAGGTCGCATTCGCGAGCGGCGTGCCAAAGAAACGCTTGGCTTCGACGCTTGCGTCCGCCGGGCCCTGAGTGATGGGAGCATAAAGTTCATCACTGAAGAGCAAGCGCTGGTCCTGCAGACAATCAACGGACTGCGGGACGCCGCACAGCACCACCTATTGGACATCTCTGAAGGGCAGCTCTACATGCACGTTCAGTCGGGTGTCACGCTCTTTCGTGATCTTCTAAAGGCGGTCTTCGAGCAGGATCTCGCGGGCCACATGCCTGAGCGAGTCCTCCCAGTGTCAACCTCTCCGCCAACCGATCTTGCTACCCTGTTCGAGTCCGAAGTCCAGGAGATTGTCAAGCTCCTCGGTCCTGGGCGCAGACGCCGAATCGAGGCACAAGCTCGACTTCGTCCCTTAGCGATCCTCGACGCGACCATCCAGGGCGAGAAGGGCCAGCCGAGCACGGCCAGCCTGCAGCGGATCGGTCGCGATCTCGCAAATAAGAAGGAATGGACCGCGATATTCCCCGGCGTTGCAGCCGTCGAAATCACTACGGACGGCACTGGCCCAGCGCTTTCACTTCGTCTGTCAAAGAAGGAAGGTATCCCCTTCCAACTTGTCCCCGAGGGCACTCCTGGCGCATCAGTCGTTGCGGTGAAGCGCGTCGATGAGCTCGGTTTCTACAACCTGGGCGCCAAGCAGCTGGCCGAGAAAGCTGGCCTGACGATGCCGAAGGCTGTCGCAGTCGTAGATTCCTACGGCATCAGGTCCGACTCGGCCTGTTACAAAGAGATCAGGATCGGTAAATCCGTGTTCAATCGGTATTCCCAAAAGGCTGTGGATGCCATCGAAGCAGCGCTCGAGAACGAAAGCATCGGGGCCATCTGGGCACGACGTCCACGGAAGCCGAGCCCATGACCCGCTTCGCCGAGTCCACAGTCGAAGAAGCGGCCCTCGAATGGCTGGAGGGCTTGGGCTACGACGTGCTCCACGGCCCGGACATCGGACCGGGCGAGCCGGCATCGGAACGGGCCAGCTACGGCGACGTTGTTCTCGTGGAGCGCCTTCGCGCTGCGCTAGCGCGCATCAACCCGAACATTCCGGCCCCGGCCCGCGAGGAAGCCATCCGCAAGCTGATGGTGGCAGAAAGCCCGGCGCTGGTCGGGAGCAACCACCGCTTCCACAAGTTCCTCGTCAACGGCGTGCCCGTCGAGTACCAGGCCGACGACGGGCGCATCATCCACGACCAGGTGTGGCTCTTCGACTTCGAGCACGCGGACAACAACGACTGGCTCGCCGTCAACCAGTTCACGGTCGTTGAGGGCCAGAGCAACCGCCGCCCGGACATCGTCGTCTTCGTCAACGGCCTGCCGCTCGCTGTCATGGAGGTCAAGGACGCGACGAAGGAAGAGGCGGACATCTGGACGGCGTTCAACGACCACCAGACGAAGAAGCACGATATCCCGTCGCTCTTTGCCTTCAACGAGGTCCTGGTGATCTCAGACGGGCTCAACGCTCGCTTCGGCTCGCTTACCGCCGACCGCGAGTGGTTCTTGCCGTGGCGCACTATCGAGGGCGACGAGCTCGCCCCGGCGACGCTGCCGCAGCTCCAGGTGCTCATCCAGGGCCTGTTCGAGAAGCGCCGCTTCCTGGACT
Organism: Dehalococcoidia bacterium; assembly: GCA_040902195.1. GTDB lineage: Bacteria > Chloroflexota > Dehalococcoidia > DSTF01 > RBG-16-68-14 > JBBDXS01. The sequence continues at coordinate 150,740 of JBBDXS010000010.1, read as the reverse complement.
TCGTGCGCCACTTCGTCGTCTTCGAGGACGAGGACGCTGGTCTGGTCAAGAAGCTCGCCGGCTATCACCAATACCACGCTGTCAACCAGGCCGTCGCTGCAACGGTCAGCGCTACAGGCCCCGGCGGCGACAAACGCGTCGGCGTTGTATGGCACACGCAGGGCTCCGGCAAGAGCCTCACCATGGCGTTCTACGCGGGACGCATCATCCTCGAGGGCGCGATGAAGAACCCCACCCTCGTTGTCTTGACCGACCGCAACGACCTCGACGACCAGCTCTTCGGCACCTTCGCCCGCTGCCACGAGCTTCTTCGTCAGGAGCCGGTGCAGGCCGAGAGCCGGGCCGACCTACGCGAAAAGCTGAAGGTCGCAGCGGGCGGCGTCGTGTTCACGACCATCCAGAAGTTCTTCCCCGAGGAGAAGGGCGACCGCTACCCGGCGCTTTCCGATCGCCGCAACATTGTCGTCATCGCCGACGAAGCCCACCGCAGCCAGTACGACTCCATCGACGGCTTCGCGCGCCACATGCGAGACGCGCTGCCCAACGCGTCCTTCATCGGCTTCACCGGCACGCCGCTCGAGCTGGAAGACAAGAACACCCGGGCCGTGTTTGGCGACTACATCAGCATCTATGACATTCGGCGTGCAGTCGATGATGGCGCGACCGTGCCCATCTACTACGAGAGCCGTCTGGCGAAACTCGGCCTCAAGCCGGAACAACTACCACAGCTCGACCCGGAGTTTGACGAAGTCACGGAGGACGCGGAGGAATCGGCGAAGGAGAAGCTCAAGACGAAGTGGGCGGCCCTGGAGGCCATCGTAGGCACCGAAGCGCGCGTCTCGCTGATTGCCGAAGACCTCGTGCGGCACTTCGAGGAACGCCTGGACGCGCTCGATGGCAAGGCGATGATCGTCTGCATGAGCCGTCGCATTTGTGTTGAGATGTTCGATGCCATCACGCGGCTAAGGCCGCACTGGCGGGACAACGATGACGGCAAGGGCGTCATCAAGGTTGTCATGACCGGCTCTGCATCGGACCGGCTCGAGTGGCAGCCGCATATTCGCAACAAACCGCGCCGCGAGGCGCTAGCGAAGCGTTTCCGCAACGCGGACGACCCCTTCAAGGTCGTCATCGTCCGGGACATGTGGCTCACCGGCTTCGATGCGCCCAGCTTGCACACGATGTACGTCGACAAGCCCATGCGCGGGCACGGCTTGATGCAGGCCATCGCGCGCGTCAATCGTGTCTTTCGCGACAAGCCCGGCGGCCTCGTTGTGGACTATCTCGGCCTCGCCGACCAGCTCAAGCGCGCCCTCGCCACCTACGCCCAAAGCGGCGGTGCTGGCCGCACTGCAATCGACATCCAGGAGGCGGCGGCAGTCATGCTGGAGAAATTCGAGATCGCCTCCGCCATGCTGCGCGGCTTCAACTACACGGCCTTCTTCACCGGCACGTCAGCCGAGCGCCTGGCGGTCTTGCCGCCTGCCCAGGAGCATGTGCTGCAACAGGACGACGGCAAGGCGCGCTTCATGAAGGCCGTCACGGAGCTCTCTCAGGCGTTCGCTCTCGCGTCCACGCACGAGACGGCCTTGCAAATTCGGGACGACATCGGCTTCTTCCAGGCTGTCCGGGCGGCGCTAGCGAAGTCGACCGGGACGGACAAAGCGCCGGAGGATTACGAGCACGCAATTCGGCAGATCATCTCGAAGGCAATCGTGTCAGACGAAGTCATTGACATCTTCGCCGCCGCCGGACTCAGCAAGCCCGACATCTCCATCCTGTCCGACGAGTTCCTCGCGGAGATCCGCGACATGCCTCAGCGAAACCTGGCTGTCGAGCTGCTCCGTAAGCTCCTGTCAGACGAGCTCAAGACTCGCCAGAAGAAGAACCTCGTCCAGTCGCGTTCCTTCGGCGAGATGCTGGAACGGGCGGTCAAGGCGTATCAGAATCGTGCCATCGAAACCGCTCAGGTAATCGAGGAACTGATCCAACTCGCCAAAGACATGAAGGCTGCCGAGGCGCGCGGCGAGGATCTCGGCCTGAACGACGAAGAGCTTGCCTTCTACGACGCGCTCGAGGTAAACGACAGCGCTGTGAAAGTCCTCGGTGATGAGACGCTGCGCACGATCGCGAGGGAGCTTGTCGAGACTGTCAAACGCAACGTCACAATCGACTGGTCAGTGAAAGAGAGCGTGCAAGCCAAGCTTCGGACGATCGTCAGACGCATCCTCCGCAAGTACGGCTACCCGCCCGACAAACAGGAGCAGGCGACAAAGACCGTCCTCCAACAGGCCGAGCTTCTCGCGTGGGAGTCGGCCTAGCGCGCATCTAACTGCCATCCGTTTATCCGTTCCCCATCAGTTGACAGCCCCCTTGACATATCCGCACACACGTACTATCCTCAGCGCGACATAATGCTGAGGCGTCTACGCGCCCGGTCAGTCTGCAAGGAGGCAGCTAGCCCATGGGCAAAAAACAGCCGATTCTACCAAACGAACTTCTCGCCGCCGAGTCTGCGCCGAAGCTGACGGTCCAGACGCCAGCCGCCCAAAACGAACTTCCTCCGGCAAATGCATCGGCGAGCAATTCCTCTCTCCTTCCAGGGGAGAGGCTAGGAGAGGCGTCGCAAGGAGGCAATCGAGCATGAGCGTAGACAAAAAACAGCCGTTTTTACCAAACGAACAAATAGATACGAATAAGCCGTACGCTAGGGATACGGTCGGCCCGTCGGCCTCCGCTGCTCCTTCTCCCTCCCGGCAATGCCTCACGGAAGAGCCGGGCGAAGCCCGCCCTCGAGCGGCCGCAGGGTCGCCTCCGGCGACAGCGAAGGGCCCGCCCTCTCCACATGAACTCCCCTCTCTCTTCAGGAGAGGGGCCGGGGGAGAGGTCATCCGCCCGCCCTCTCTGCGTAACGGCTGGTGACGGTGGTGATCATCGATGAGACGAAAGCGACAGGGATCCGGAGCCTGCCCTCGAGCGAAGCGAAGGGTGTGCGCCCCGGAGTCTACGCGTGAGCGCCTCGATGCCGTAGGCCAGCGGCACGACGATGACGAGCGCCCAGGCCCAGCCGCCCAGCACATCGCTCGGCCAGTGGACGCCGAGCCACACGTTCGGCGGTGCCGCGAACGCCAGTACAAACGCCGACCACACGGCGACACCAACGCGCACGATCGATGGTACGGTAGGCCGGACGGCGTACCAGAGCAACACCCCGTAGACCACCGTTGGGCTCATCACGTGTCCGGCCGGGAAGCTTTCGCTCGTGTAGCCGGCCCGCAGCTCGACGAGCGGTTCGACGGGCCGTGGCCTGTCGACGAGCTCCTTCAGCACGGGCTGCATGATCGACAAGCCGATCAGCGCGATCGCGAGCGCGGCAGCCTCCGGCCAGCGACGCAGCAGCGCCAGCGCGACAACCGCGCCGGCGCCCACAACGAGGCACACCTGCGTCGTTGTCACGGCCCGCACAAACTCCGAGAAACGTTGCCCCGGGAACGGCTGGTCCTGCGCCCACGATGCGATCTCCACGTCGCCGGGCAGCGTCTCGCGCCCGGCGGCGAGGACGGACAGGGCGATAGCAGAGCCCAGCAGGGCGAGCCACAGAATCGAGATGGCGTAGCGCATGATGAAATAATTGTAGGGGCGGACCCATGTGTCCGCCCCTACCTCCGGCCCACGCGCTACGCGCCAGGGAGCAAACGGCGCAGTGGTATAATGGCGCATCATGCCTCGACAGCCTTCGTCCAACAATAGACCGAAAAGGAAGGTCATCCGAGACGCCGCTCCGGCCGGAGCTGGGAGCTATGTATCCGGCACGTCTCCCAAACGATCATCTGCGCGTTCCCATGCGCGGTCGCAGGGTCGTTCCAAGAAGTCAGACCGGGAGCTGAAGCTTCTGGAGGCGGCAACTGACCTGGTGATCGAGATGTACGGACCTGCGTTGAAGGAGCTTGAGAAGCACTAGGTGGCGCGCCTCTATTACCTCGATAGGCGAGACGTAGAGCACATTGTTCATCGCGTCGCTGCGAGGCTGTTTGCAGACTACAGTGATCCGCTTCCGGCGGTTCAGGTGTTCGGAGGAATGCGGGATGGCGGCGCTCTACTGGAGTCCGCGCTGGCTCTTCCTCGCCAGCCATACTATCGTCGCCTTCACGACAAAGGTGGGGCACTCCTGCGATCGCTCATCAAGAATCACCCGCTGGTCGACGGCAACAAGCGAATAGGTGTTGCCGCCACTTTCGTCTTCCTGCTTCTCAATGGCTGGCTGCTTGTTGCCTCAAACGGAGAGATGGTACGGTTTGCCTTAGAGGTAGCGGCCAGCGAGTCCGACATGAGTTGGCAAGATGTGGCAAGCTGGCTTCGTCAGAACACCGTTGACATAGCTCAAGGTCAACAAGAAGCGATTAGAATGCTTCGAGAACGAGGGGACGACGCAGACGAGGCGGTCGAGCGCCTCTTGGAAGTCTGGGCCGAGATAATGGACTTATGACCGCCGATCGCATCCTGGCCGGCGCGCGCAAGGACGAGGACGATGTCGTCGAGACGTCGCTCCGCCCACGCCGGATCGAGGAGTACATTGGCCAGGAGAAGGTCAAAGAGAACCTGCGCATCGCCATCGCGGCCGCGCAGCAACGCCACGAATCGCTCGACCACGTCCTCCTCTACGGCCCGCCCGGCTTAGGCAAGACAACGCTCGCGAACATCATCGCGGCCGAGATGGGCGTCTCGATCCGCACGACGTCCGGCCCCGCTATCGAGCGGCCGGGCGATCTCGCCGCGATCCTGACCAACCTCCAGCCCGAGGATGTCCTCTTCATCGACGAAGTCCACCGCCTCGCCCGCGCCGTCGAAGAGATCCTCTACCCCGCGATGGAAGACTGGGCGCTTGACCTTGTGTTAGGGAAAGGGCCCGGAGCGCGCAGCATGCGGCTCGCCCTGCCGCGCTTCACGCTGATCGGCGCCACGACGCGCTACGCCATGATGTCCCCCCCGCTCCGAGACCGATTCGGCGCGGTCTACCGCCTCGATTTCTACAGCGTCGAGGCGATCGCGCAGATCGTGCAACGCTCCGCGCGCATTCTGGAAGTCGAGCTCGAGGAAGGCGGCACGCAGGAGATCGCGCGCCGAGCACGCGGCACGCCCCGTGTCGCGAACCGGCTGCTGCGCCGCGTGCGCGACTACGCGCAGGTCATGGCGGACGGCGTGATCACAACGGACGTCGCGCGCGAGGCGCTGGCGCGCCTCGAGATCGATGAGCTCGGGCTCGATGACGTCGACCACAAAGTCCTGCACACGATCATCGAGAAGTTCAACGGCGGCCCGGTCGGCCTCGACACCATCGCCGCGGCGATCTCCGAGGAGGCGGACACGATCATGGATGTCTACGAGCCATATCTGCTCCAGCTCGGCTTCCTGCACCGGACGCCTCGCGGCCGCGTCGCGACCAGGCGCGCGTACGAGCACCTGGGTATCAAACCGCACGGCCGCGCCCCCGCCGGCCAGCCCTCTCTCTTCGAGTAGCTGCCAACCTCCCGTTGGCGCACCGATAGACCCGGTGGCACACTGAGCCCATGGTCCGTTCGCGCGCCGTCCGCCGCTGCTGGCCGCTCGTGGTTGCGCTGGTCGTCATCGGCGTGATCGTGTCGGGCTTCGCCTGCTCGAAGCACGGCCGCCCAGCGCTCGCCTCCGCCTTCCTCCTGCCCGACATGATGGTCGACCTACCGGTGCGCCCCGTCACGTGGTTTACCGAAGCGCCGATTGTCGAGCGGACGTACATTGATTACGGGAACGACCGCATCCTCGCCGACATCTACCGCCCGGACGACGGCAACCAGCACGCCGCGATCATCTTCTCGATGGGCGCGCCGCCGCTCGATCTCGACGACTCGCGCCTGCGAAAGCTGGCGGAGGACGCCGCGCGAGGTGGTCTCGTCATGATCGTGCCGTTCTCCGAACGTCTGGACGCCGAGCTGATCGAGCCGGAGGAGATCGATGCCCTTGTCGGCATCTTCCAGTACGCCCAGCAGCAGCCGTTCGTCGACCGCGAGCGCGTCGGCTACATCGGCGTCAGCGTCGGCGGGTCGCTGGCGCTTGTCGCCGCGGAGGATCCGCGCATTGCGGACGAGATCGACTTCGCGGTGAGCTTCGGCGGGTACTACAACACGTTCGATACCTTCGCGTCGATCGCGTCGCACGACATCGAGTACAAGGGCAAGCCCGAAGAGTGGGAGCCGGACGAGCACACCGTCGAGGTGACGGCGCTCCAGCTCCTGATCGAGCTGCCGAACGCTCGTGACCGATCGATACTGTGTAAGGCGTTCGTCGACGAGTGGGACTGGGACCTCTGCGACGCGACCTTCGACGACCTGGGTCCGTTCGAGCCGGCCGATGTCGACCGCATGACGCCCACCGGGCGCAAAGCGTACGAGTTCATGACGGCGCCGGATTTCGCGATGGCGTCCGCGTTGCTACAGGAGCTGCCGGTTGCGATTGAGGAGAAGCTGGTCGCGCTATCGCCGGACGAGGGGATCGAGCGACTGCACGCGGAGCTCTACATCGTCCACGATCGCGGCGACAAGTTCATCCCCTACGTGGAGTCGCGCCGCCTGCGCGATGCGCTCGCCGCCCGCAGCGACGCGCAAGTGCACTACACAGAGGTCTCGCTCTTCGAGCATGTCGAGCCGCGCCTCGGCCGTGGCGGCGCCGTCATCGTAATCGATAGCGCGCAGCTCTACTTCCGGCTCTATCAGTTGTTGCTGAAGCTCACGTAGGAAAAATAAAAACGGGCGGCCCCTCGATGGATTCGGGTGGCCGCCCGCCGGTTCAACCGGTGGAACGCAGGTGTCCCCGCCTTATCAGCTCACCTGCGTTCCTACCGAGTAGAACGCTCTGTTAGTTGGTCCGCGTGCTCGGCGACGCCGTTTTTTAGCTCTTCTCTGATGATCTTGGAGTCCGCCGGGGCTTCGATACCCAGCTTCACCCGTCGCCGTCCTACGCTCAGGACCTTCACGAATATGCGCCCTTCGATCCAGAACCCTTCATGGACCTTTCGATCGAGGACCAACATTCCCGCCTCCTCCGCCTTCCGCCTCCCCACAACGCGCAATCGACGGCCGGAGCAACCAATCGCAACCCTGCTACCACCACACCTGCCCCTCGACTGGCTGCTCCGGCCAGAACCCCTGCAACAGTCTGGGGCTTGACATACCCCCGCGACTGTACTAGAAATGGGTTACTGGATGCAAAACGCTGGATTGTCCTTGCTAACCACCAGCTACTGGACTTTCATTACCAGTATCGTACTTCGTAGTTTGAGACTTGTCAAGCCCCGCCCAGGAAAGTGACTGATGGCACGCTGGCGGTTCCTCACCAATCAGGCCCTCGTGCTCATTCATGTATATGAGCACCCGAGGTCGACGCTCCGCGACATAGCCGCCGCCGTTGATATTACCGAGCGAGCGGCGCTGTCGCTCCTACGCCAACTCGAACAAGAGAACTTCGTCGAGCGGGCGAAGGAGGGCCGGCGAAACCGCTATACGGTGGACCTGGCTGCGGTTCTGGCTGCCCAGACGCAGGGCCCATACAACGTCGCGCAGCTCGTCTCGCGGCTCGCCAACCTGGCTGCGCAGCTACGCAAGGCAGCCGGGGATGAGGACGGCGCCCCGAACCCCCAGGCCGATTCCTAGCCCCGGCCCACCCAGTCTTCGATCTCGGATCGCATCTCTGTCTTGAGCGGCTCCGGCGCGAAGGAGCCCTCGACGGCGTTCTTCGCGAGCGTACCGTAACCCTCGCGATCGAGATTGAGCAGGCGGCCCGCGATGGCGTACTCTCCGACTAGGTTGCAGCCGAAGAAGCCCGGGTCGTCTGTGTTCACCGACACGACGACGCCCGCGTCCCAGAGCTGCCGCAATTGGTGCTCGTCGTGCGAGCGGGCCACCCCGAGCAGAACGTTCGAGGTCGGACAGACCGCGAGCGGGATCCTCCGCTCGACGAGCTCTGTAAGCAGCGCGGGGTCCTCGGCCGCGCGCACGCCGTGCTGGATCCGGTCCGCGCCCAGCGTCTCGATCGCGTCGCGCACGGAGTGAGGGCCGGCGTTCTCGCCGGCGTGCGGTGCGGCGCGCAAGCCGCGCCGTCGCGCCTCGGCGAACGCTTCCGCGAACGGCTCGTTGGAAAAGCCCTCCTCCGGGCCGCCCAACCCGATCGCGACCACGCCCGGTAGCTCGTGCGTCGCATCGAGCGCGGTCAGCGCCATCTCGGGAGGCATGAGCCGGCCCAGCCCGACAACCAGGCGCAGGACGACATCGCGCTCCTGCGCCGCCGCCTCCGCCGCCTCGACGAACGACGCGAGCGCGGAGCGCGACAGCGCCGGCGAGACCTCCAGCTCGGCGTAGCGCACGCCTGCGCGGACGGCGTCCTCGCAGTACTCCCGGACCAGGCGCCGGTAATCACCGGGCGTTGTCATGACGCGCGTGGCGGCCTCGTAGACGCCGACGAAGCTGTTCAGATCACTGAACACGCGCGCGATGCTGATGCCTGCGCGCGCGGCCAGCTCCTCCAGCGTCGCCGGGCGTGCCGTCCCCTCGAGATGGACGTGCACCTCCGCTTTCGGAAGCGCATCGAGATCGGTCGGTACGGGTCGCCGAGTCGAACTCATCTACTGATTCTGCTCCTTCTCGATTGCTTTGGCCAGGCACGGACGGGATGATCGCTGGCAGGGGGTTTTCGGGCCTGCCCTTGAGCGAAGCAAAGGTGTGTCCCCCGCGGATACGTAACCTCACTGGGTGGGGGGATGGGAAGATCAACGTACCTTACTGAGGGCGGTGCTTCCGCGTCGACCTCCGAGTTGTTGCTGCGCGGCCTTCTCTACTTCGGAGTCGTCGCTGCACCCCGAGTGTGGCGGTCGAGGAAGATCTTCATCAGCGCCGCCGTCTGCCGCCCGTACACCGGATCGCGGTCGAACGTGTGCGGCTGCCCCTCGAAGATATGCAGCTCCGCCTTCGCTCCCGCGTTGATCAGCGCGCGGTACATCAGGAAGCTGCTCTCGACGTTCACGATGTCGTCGTTGTTGCCGCTGATCAGCATCGTGGGTGGGAACGACGCGCTCGCATACGTAATCGGGCTGACCTCCGCCAGGATCTCGTCATCGGTCCTACCCAGCATCATCTTCGTCGCTGAGGCTTCGTTCGCCGCTTCGAGCGCCCAGCGCTTCCCGCGCGGGCCGGTTCGCGTCATATCGGCCGGACCGTAGAACGCGATGCACGCGGCGAGCTCGCCCGGCTTCGCTGTGGCCGCGAGCATCAGCGCCAGGTGGCCGCCCGCGGAGTTGCCCTCAACGGCGATGCGGTCGCGGTCGATCTCCAGGTCGCCCGCGTTCGCGCGCATCCAGTCGAACGCCGTGCGCACGTCCTCGATCATCGCCGGCCACTGCGCCTCGCCCGAAAGGCGGTACTCCGCCGCGACGCACGTGTAGCCGACGCGGCCGAGCAGAATGCCGTAGCCGCGGAGCTGCGTGCGGTCTCCCGTCGTCCAGGATCCGCCGTGTACGAGCAGCACGCCGGCGCCGTTCGCGACGGCTGCGGGCGGCGTGTAGACATCGACAAGCAGCGGGCGCCCGCCGGCGTCTCCGGCGACAATCCCCTCTTCTGTAACGACTCGGTCTGGCGATGGGTTCTTCATCATCACCCTCCTATCTTGACGAGTCCTAATATACCTCTTGCGTACGCTCATCGTCGTGGAGAGCCTGAGTCCTACCGCGCTCTTGTTCCCGGGAGTCCAGAGGGGCGGGGCCCCTCGCAAGAAGGACGGTGCGGCCCGAAGCGCTCGCCTGAGATTCCCCGCCAGACTTTACAGATCTTTGACATCCCTGTCGTAGCTTCATAACAGCCATGCGCGATACTACTGTTGAACCTCTTACCGATTACGGCGATAACGCAGTAGAAACCGCGAGTTTGGCTCCCCCACTCGCGGTTGCTGCTATCTGCGGCACATGCTTCCCTCGGGGGCAGGCTTTTCGGAGAGTCGCCTTGGGAGACAGCCTGACGCCTATCCACCTACGAGACGCCGTAGGTCGGGGTCTTCAGACCCCGACACTGCCCTCTCACGAGTACCGTCAAGAGACGCCGGAGACGAACCTCAGGCGCCTCACTCCCTCGGCAGCCCCAGCCCCCGTGTCGCGATCACGCTGCGTAGCACCTCGCTCGTCCCGCCACCGATCGTGAGCGACAGCGTCTCCAGGTAATCGTGCGCCACCCGCCCGTCGAGCGATGCGCGCTCGCTCCCTTCGCGGAGCTGGCCGTGCAGCCCGAGCAGCTTCATGCCGGTCGCGGCCAGCCGTTGCGACAGCTCCGTCCCGTACAGCTTCGTCACCGACGCCTCGTAGTTCGGCACCATCCCCTGCGATTGCATCCAGGGGATGCGATACGACATCCAGCGCCCCACTGTGTTCTCGATGGCGCGGTCTGCCAGCTCGATACGTAGCGACGGCGCGAGCGCGACGCCCGTCCTTCGCACGAACGTCGTGTACTCATCGAGGATGCGCGCGCCGCGTCCGAACATGCCGATGCCCGATCGCTCGAAATCGAGCGCGACGGCGACCTGGTACCAACCCCGGTCGCGTTCGCCGATCAGCATGTCCTTCGAGATGCGCACGTTGTCGAAGAAGACCTCGTTGAAGCCCGCTTGCCCCGCGATGTTCACGAGCGGCCGGATAGAGATCCCCGGCGCGTCCATCGGCACGGCGAACGTCGAGATGCCCTTGTGCTTCGGCGCATCGGGGTTCGTGCGCGCGGCGAGCCAGCCCCAGTGCGCTGTGTCCGCGCCCGACGTCCAGATCTTCTGTCCGTTTATCACGAAGTCGTCGCCGTCCTGGACGGCGCGCGTCTGCAGCGCGGCGAGGTCTGAGCCCGCGCCGGGCTCGGAGTAGAGCGTGCACCAGATGTCATCGCCCGACGTGATCGGCGGCAGCCAGCGCGCCTTCTGCTCCGGCGTGCCGTACAGCATGATCGCCGGGCCGACCCACGCGATGCCCATGTTGCCCGTCCCGGGCGCGCCGCGCAGCGCCATTTCTTCCATATATATAGTCTGCTGCATATGCGACGCGCCGAGCCCGCCGTATTCCTGGGGCCACGCCAGCGCCAGCCACCCCTTCTCGACAAGCTTTTTCGAGAAGCGCTGTCTGATCTCCCATCGTGCGTCCGCGCCGCCCTCGTACTCGGAGAGCACGCTGCCCGCGGTCCAGTCGCCCGGCAGCTCGCGGTCGAGAAACTCCCGCAGCTCCGCGCGGAAGCGTTCGTCGTCAGGAGAGAACTTGAAATCCATTGGGGCAAGCTTATCATCCTTGCGGACTACTCTGCCGCGACGGAAGCGCAGCTTCGTCCCGTGCGGAGCCCTCAGTCACCAACTGAACAATCGGGGAGCACGAGGGGCGGAGCCCATCGTAGGAAGACGTAGCTGGGGTGGGCGGCCGGGTATTCAGCCCTTGCGAGAGCTGTATGGCCGGAAGGCCGGTCGCAAGGAGTGGGGCGCGCGCAAGGACGCGGTTCTACTGGAAGGGGCCAGTCTCCTGCGGCGACTCTAACGAGATTCTTCGCTGCGCTCAGAAAGACAGAAGGAGCGTCTCGTTTCCCGCATCCCGCCTCTCGCCTCTACTCCCTCGGCAAGCCCAGCCCTCGCGTCGCGATAATGCTCCGCTGCACCTCGCTCGTGCCCGCGGCGATGGTGCTCGAGACCGCGCTGAGGTAGAGGCGCTCGATGCGGCCCTTGAGCGGCGCGTAGGGCGAGCCGGGCTCCATGCCGCCGTAAAGGCCGAACATGTCCAGCCCCGTCCTCGCTACACGCTGCACCAGCTCTGAGCCGAACAGCTTGCTGATCGACGCCTCGTAGTTCGGGATCATGCCCTGCGATTGCATCCACGGGATGCGGTACGCGATGTTCGTGCCCGCGGCGAGCTCGATGAAGCGGTCGGCAAGGCGCATGCGCACCTGCGGGTTGCGCTCCGTGATCTCCGGATGCTCGCCCGCGTAGCGCACCAGGCGCTCCAGCGTGTTCCGGCTGCCGGCGTACGACTGGATGCCGGAGCGCTCGAAGTCGAGCGCAACGGCGACCTGGTACCAACCGCGGTTCAGCTCGCCGACGAGGTAGTCTTTCGGGATGCGCACGTTGTCGAAGAAGACTTCGCTGAAGCCGCTCTGGCCGGCCATGTTGATCAGCGGGCGCACGGTGATGCCCGGCGCGTCCATCGGTACGACGAACGTCGAGATGCCCTTGTGCTTCGGCGCGTCGGGGTCGGTGCGCGCGGCGAGCCAGCCCCAGGTCGAACGGCCCGCGCCGGAGGTCCAGATCTTCTGTCCGTTGATCACGAAGTCGTCGCCGTCCTGCACGGCGCGCGTCTGCAGCGCGGCGAGGTCGGAGCCGGCGCCGGGCTCGGAGTAGAGCGTGCACCAGACATCCTCCGCGGCGGTGATGCGCGGGATGAAGCGCTGCTTCTGCTCGTCCGTGCCGTAGATCATGATCGACGGGCCGACCCAGGCGACGCCCATGCTGAAGCCGCCCGGCATCGCGTGGTAGGACATCTCCTCGTTGTAGACGAGCTGCTGCATATGCGGCGCGTCGAGGCCGCCATACTCCTTCGGCCACGCCATCGCGAGCCACTTCTTTTCGGCAAGCTTCTTTGCGATGCGCCGTCCCAGGGTTACGCCGCCGCCCTCGCCGTCGCCGTACATGTCCATGCCGTCCCAACCCGCTGGCAGCTCTTCGCGGATAAACGCGCGTACCTCCTCGCGGAAGGACTCGACCTCTGGTGCAAAGCGAAAGTCCATATGGGGTTCCTCCGTCTAGCGCATCGATGCCGTGATCAAGATCGTCGCGTCTCGCAAGGCTCGCGCGTCGTGTTGCACGCCGGCCTGTAGCGTGACCACCGAGCCCTTTCTCGCGCGGATCTCTCGGTCGTTTGTCGTGATCGCGAAGGCGCCGCGTAGCACCTGCAGGCTCACATCGCCCTCGACCGCGTGCGCGCCGAGCGCCGTGCCTTTGCGCATCGCGACGAGCGTGATGCGTAGGCGGCCTTCCTTCACGAGCGTCTTCGCCGCGCGACCGCTTTGTACGGACGTAGCCCTGTCTTGCAGCTTCCGCTCCTCGTGGGCGAGATCGAAGTCGAGGACCTTCCCCGCGAGGCGATGCGTGCGCAGGTACGTGTGCTTGCTAGGCATTCTTGCGTCGTCGGACGAGGGTGACCCGTACGTCAGGGTGAGACATGGCGAGGCCTAGGATAGCACAAGGGGAGGGGAGGCTATGGGGCGGAGAGTTCCTGAATAAGAAGGTCCGTCCAACCTGCGGAGACCAATGCTGCGTCATTTGAGAGTGCTATGCTGCTCTGACTCGCCGTGAGAAGCGCCTCCACGTCTTGATCGCGAAAGGCGGTCAACAATTTCTCCTCGAGCGCAATGCTCGCGGAAATGCCTTCGGCTTGTCGCTCGTGGAGGGCCTGCGCTTCAGGAGGCGGTTCCAGAGCACCCCACGCGTCTTGGAACCGCGTGAGCCGTTCAATCAAGTCCTCGACTAGCGGAATGACGTCGTCCGTATTGCCCGTGCTGAGAAGGGGCTGCAAACGTTCGCTGAGTTCTGCTAGCAGATTGGCGTTGCTCGCTCGCAGCGTTGCGGCGTCAATCAGGTAGGTCCGTAAGGGAGAAGCTGGCTTGGCCTGCAAGGCGCGTATGGTTAGCTGCTGCGCCTCTTCCGCAATCGGACCCAGGTCGCCGAGGATTCCTATGATCCCTTGAAAGGCAGCGACAATGGTCGTTTCATCTCGGGAGTCAAGCGCATCGCTTAGGTCAGATAGCCACTGCGACAGGCTCTCCGAGACAGCAAGGAGGTCACGGTGGTATGTCGTTGCTTCTGCCGGTGGCGTGAGCCGTTCGAGCAGGGCCAGCGCCGCGTTCACCGAGGCGCTGAGACTTTGGTCCAAGGCTACCACGGCCGTAATGAAAGCTTGCGGATCCTGCTGGGGGTTCGGGAGTTCTCCAATGGCTTCCGAAACTCGGCGCGACATATCGCGATCGATCTGGAGCGCTTGCACGAGGTACTCATTCAGCGCGAGTGATTCTTCGGTCGGCTGAGTGGCCGTCGCGGGACGAGACGTCGCGTCCGCTTGCGCTTCCTTGTCGGTGCTGCTCTTCGTGCACGCGAGGCCGACAAGTGCGGCCAACAACACCGCACACATCAAGACCGCCACCCGCGCAATCCTAGGGGTCCTTGCCATCGCGGCTATCCTAGCACAACAACAGGGGCCCGTAGCCGGGCCCCTCGTTTTCGTGCGGTAGGGGCGGACACGCGGGTCCGCCCGAAAATTGGTTTCGTTACGCGGCCTTCTTCATCTGCCGCTTCCGCTTCGGCGTCTCGATGACCGCCTGCTGGAATTCCGGCGCCGCCGCGATGAACTCCGACACCTCCTGCTCGAGCCGCTTCCACGTCGAGCGGAGGAAGACGTACGACGCGAGCCCGCCGAAGACTGCCTGCAGAAGCACGTTCGGCATCATGGCCGTGAACACGAACACCGTCTGGTCCTTGTCCTGCTGCAACCGCACGCCGACGCCCGCCCAACCGCTCTTCTTCAGCAGGAAGTCGCGCCGCATGACGTGCGCCTTCACGACCTCGTACTTGCCCGAGAAGCCCTGCGCGAAGATCTCCTGCGCCTGTTCCTTCGTCAGCTCCGGCCTATAGCCTATCGATAAAGTTGCCATCTGCTCGCCTCTCCTTCTTGCGACAACAGTCCTTCTTCGATGCTTTTTCTTCCCTAGCTCCCCTCTCCCGCGCGCGAGAGAGAGGCCGGGGGTGAGGGCGATCGGTCGAGATGGTTTGCGATGGCCCTCCTGGTGATCCGTGTTGTCGATTACATGCAATGTACGGCGGGCACGATGGGCGAGCCATCGGGGGATGCCCCTATAATGCGAGCCATGGAGATCGTGCCCGGCGTCCACGCAATCGACACGCATCGGATGGGGCGCTGCTACCTCTACCAGGAGGTCGATAAACTGACGCTCATCGACACCGGCTACGCCGGCCGGAGCGCCGCCATCTTCGCGGCGATCGAGTCGGTCGGCCGGCGCGTCGAGGACGTGCGCCAGGTGATCATCACGCACTGGCATGTCGATCACGCCGGCAGCGTCGCGGAGGTCGTCGAGCGGAGCAACGCGCAGGTCCTCGCGCACCCGATCGATGCCGCGATCGTGCGCGGCGAGCGCGAAGCCCCCGGGCCGAGCGGTCTGTGGCGCATCGTGGGCCCGCTGTTCCGCCTCGGCCCCAAGCTGCGAACGACGCGCGTCGATCGCGAAGTGAACGACGGCGACGAAATCGATCTCGGAGGCAGCGCGCGCATCCTGCACACGCCGGGACACACGTTGGGCAGCATTGCGGTGTATGTGCCAGGACGAAAGCTACTCTTCACCGGCGACGCCATCGCCAACACGCTCGGTCTGCGCACGCCGATTGGCATCTTCACGGAGGACCAGGCCCAGGCGCGCGCATCGATCAAGAAGCTGGCCCAACTCGACTTCGAGGTGGCTTGCTTCGGGCACGGCAGGCCGCTCGACAAAGACGCGTCGACGCAGGTCCGCCGCTTCGCCGAGAAGCTCTAGCGTGGAGGTCGTCCCCGGCCTCCACCTCATCGCGGGTCTGAGCCAGGTCTACCTGTACGAAGAAGCCGATCGGCTGACGCTGATCGATACCGGCCTGTTCAATGGAACACAACGGGTCCTCGACGCGATCGCGTCGATTGGGCGGCGGCCCGAGGACCTCGCGCAGATCGTCGCGACGCACTCCCACGCCGACCACACCGGCTCGCTCGCAGCGCTCGTCGAGCGCACCGACGCGCAGGTCCTCGTGCACGCGCTCGATGCGCCGGTCGTGCGCGGCTTGGCGCCGGAGCCGCCGCCCGTCTACACGTCAGACGCAGAGCGCGAGGCCGGCGAGCGCGTTATCCCGCTCGTGCCGCCCGCGCCGCCCTGTCGCGTCGACCGCGAGCTACACGACGGCGACGAGATCGATCTCGCCGGCGGCGCGCGTGTGGTCCATGCGCCCGGCCATACAGACGGCAGCATCGCGGTCTATGTGCCGTCGCGGCGCATCTTGTTCTCCGGCGACAGCGTTGAGCGCGATCTGGAGGATAACGTGATCGTCGGCGTCTTCAACACCGATCCGGCGCAGGCGCGCGCGTCGGCGCGCATGCTCGCCCAGCTCGACGTCGAAGTTGCCTGCTTTGGCCACGGCCGCCCGCTGAGCAAGGCAGCCTCCCTCCACCTCCGCCGCTTCGCCGACGCGCTGGCTACTGCCCTCTAGCTGTCGATACCGAATGGCTTGTCAGGTTCCTCGGGCTCCACCCCGCCGTCGCGCTCTACCCCGCTCCCCTCGGGATGACACGGGTCATTACGCAGGCGAAGACGCGTCCCGCTCCGGCTTCGAGCATCGAACCTCGAGCTTCGAGGAACTCTGCGCAACATCGCGCAGTAGATCCGCGTGGCCCCGCCGCCACGACAGGGACTCAGCCGCACAGGCCTTCCGGCCCGTCCTCGACGCCTAGCTCAGCAACTAACCTTCGGTTTTCGCGGCCTTCGCGGGCCGCTTCAGGATGAAGTAGCTGCTCTCTGGGCGCACCAAGGGGAGGACACCGGTCATTTCCCAGCCGTCCTTGCCGAGGACGTCAAGGTAGCTGCGAACGAACCCGGTCCGGTGTTCCGAAGGTTGCCGGATGTACTCCGCCCCTTCTGCGCTGATCCTGCCCCGAAAATCGACGTAGACAACTTTGTATTCCCAACCGTCCATACATGCCTCTCTTTCTGTTCGGCGTTGAACGGACGGGCCGGGTCCCACGTCGGGCAGCGAGGCCGCCTTTAGTGTAGCTCCCGAACGCGCCCCGGCGCTCCATCGCTATACTCCCGTCGATGGCCTCCTACCACGTCGCCCAGTACAACATCGCGAAGATGCGCGCGGAGCTCGACGACCCGGTCATGCAGGGCTTCGTCTCGCGCCTCGACGAGCTCAACCACCTCGCCGACGCCACGCTCGGCTGCGTCTGGCGTCACCACACCGAGGACGGCACCTCGACGTCCATCCGCGCCTACAAGGACAAGCTCGTCATCATCAACATGTCGATCTGGGAGTCGATCGACGCGCTGCGCGCCTTTACGTATCGCAGCGACCACGGCCCGATGTACGCCGCGCGCCACATCTGGTTCGAGCCGATGGAAGGCCACACGCTCGTGCTCTGGTGGGTGCCCGCCGGCGCCATCCCGGACGCGTCGCAGGGCAAGGTCCGCCTCGAACTGCTGCGCCGCCGCGGCCCCTCGTCGCAAGCGTTCACGATGAAGGAGCGTTTCCCGCCGCCCGACGAATGACGACTACATCGTAGGGACGGATCGACATTGCCTTGCAGATTCAGCGCTCGAATTTTCGTGCAAAAGAAAAAAATTCGGGCGATTTGTGAATCTGGGCGCGTCGATTTATGCACTTATCTTCTCCGTGAGCTAGGTCACACTTCCGGCCCTCAACCGCAGAGGCGCTTTCGCGCGCGGCGGGAGGGGTACGAGGGAGGTCTGACGGCCGGCGGACCTTCGGTGGGCGGACACATGGGTCCGCCCCTACGGTCTACGCAAGCGCGTCGCCTGGTTCCTCGATTTGTGGGCTCACGATACGGGAGGCGCGACTTAGCGCGAAGCGGTTGGCGGCGCTCCACGGGCGCGTAGCCACTCCCTAGCGATTGGGCGTTGTGGCGGAGACGCGCCGCCTGACCTGAGTCTTAGCCCCCGTGACGTTTAGCCTAAATTTCAAAAGATCTTCACTGACGCCATACTTCCCGCAGGCAAGCTCGGTGCTCATCCTCCTCGCTGCGATTGTCAGCAATGCCGACCTTGGCAGAAGGAGGCATCCTGACAACCAAGATGCTTCATCTTCTTGGTCTTGGTCAAATGATCTCAGCGCAAGCTGGCCGTCAGGCGACAACACAACGATCGCGGAGCTGTGGTCCAAGAGAATATGCGCTAGTTCGTGCATTACATCGCTGGCTTGGCGGCGCAGCGAGTGGTGGGGATTGTAGACAATTGCCTTGTCATCACCAATCGACACGGCGGCTGCAGACCACTCTGCGGCTTGATCCTTTAGTACAAGGAGCGTTTTGGGAGGAATGCCGTCAATGTCTTCCGGTGTCCGGAGTTCAACTCTCATGTACCTTGCGAGATCTACGAAGCTAAGAGGCGCGTCACTACGGACGTCGAGGTCGGCGCGGACCTGACTCGAAAGCTTTTCGCAGCGGGTTTTGAAGCCGCGCCTGAGCATCTTATGTTGGCCGTTGACTTCCTTGTCGCTTGAGCGTCTTCTCGGTATAGATGATCATTTCTGCAAGTGCTTTTGCCAACTCGGGGGCTGGGGTCCGGTTTGCCTTGAAGTGGATGCTGGCAGTGATAGGATCGTCGTGAACGTCCGCAATCGCCTTCTCGACTTGAACTCCCAACACGTCCCCAGGATCTAATCCCAACCAAGCGCAGATTTTGCCAAACGTCTCAAGGTCTGGCAGATGGCCGCGCTCCACTCTGGAAAGCGTTGCTGCGCTGACGCCGATCTCGCGAGCTACCTCCCTTAGCCCTCTCCCTCCGCGCTCCTTTCTCAGCCGTTCCCCCAAACGCCGTAGGGTGGCCGTTGCCATGTGCGTTCCCCTCCGTTTCACTGATGCTCCGATCTTGACATCGGAAACAGTCCCCCTGTAGAATACAGCGTATCATCGCGACGAGTTAGATACAAGTGTGAAACGACACCGAAGGAGGTTCACATGCCAGACCAGGAACGAACAGAGAAGCGGGACTCAGCCGAACGAGAGGAGACTCCGTCCGACCGACCTACGGCACCCCGTCCGGCAGTCGAGCCCAGGCCCGTGCGGCCGCAGCGCCCGCACGGGGGTCGGCTTTAGGAGACACGCCGGTGGGCCTCCGGGAACAGGAACGCGATGATATACAGACCTTCTTCCCGGGGGCCCGCCGGATCATCCGCGCGACTTCGCTGCATTCGGCGGAGGGGTGGGAACTGACCATGGATCCAATTCCAAGTGCCGGAGGCCTGGGCACAGTGATTGACGATCTCGCCGCAGATCGCGTGGTCACCGTAGGGTTGCGAGGGAGTATCCGGTCCATGGGCGCGGAAAGCGCCCCCTGTGAGTCAGATCTCTGTCACTTGCAGGTGCCCCGCCGCCCCTACATCGTCGAACTCGAATATCCCATCGACCTATTTGGTCCCGCAGGACCGGTTCATCCGAAGGTGCGCGTCGTGAGTCCGGAGATATCTCTACGCACCTATCCAAGACACCCGCACATGAATTTTGATGGCACCGGGGATTCCTGGGCGTGCGCCGTTTCGCCGCACGACAGGACATGGTCATGGACAGACGGAGCGACGTGGGGCTACCTGGCTCAGGTTGGGTTGTGGATCTTTAAGACGGAAGTCTGGGCACGAACGGGAGGCGGGGTTGACGACCTAGGCAAGTGGCTTGGTAGCGCGACGCCGCACAATCCTGCGCACGTCCTAGCGGCGATACCGCTTGACGGTCCGTGCCGATGTTGGACAGGTCGCTCCTACAAGGATTGTCACTTCCAGGCCGACTTGCTGGCCGCCGTTCAGCAAAAGTGACCGCGCCCTACTTCCCGTAGCGCACTCGCCGTTTCGTGCCACGGCGCGTGCGCTGCGACGTCTGGTTCGCGCCACCGGGGCGCGGCTGGCGCCCGCCCAGCGAGCCGTAGGCCGTCTGCGCGAACTCCCGTAGGACGTGCGCGTCGCCCTCTTCGTCGATGAGGCGCTTGCGCAGCTCGTAGACCTGGTCGCGCAGCAGCGACGCCTTCTCGAACTCGAGGTTCTTCGCCGCCTTCTTCATCTGCGACTCCAGGTCCTTCATCAGCCGCGCCAGCTCGTCCTTCGGCAGGTCGATCCCCGCGATGTAGTCGACCTTCTCCTCTGAGACCTTCTTCACGTGGTCGGTGATGTCGCGGATCGCCTTACGGATGCCCTCCGGCGTAATGCCGTGCTCGGCGTTGTACGCTTCCTGGACCGCGCGCCGGCGCGTCGTCTCTCCGATCGCCGCCTTCATCGAGTCCGTCATTCTGTCTGCGTACATGATGACGTGGCCGTTCAGGTGCCGCGCCGCGCGTCCCATCGTCTGGATCAGCGAATCGCGGGAACGCAGGTAGCCCTCTTTGTCGGCGTCCAGGATCGCGACGAGCGATACCTCCGGCAGATCCAGCCCCTCGCGCAGCAGGTTGATCCCCACGACGACGTCGTAGACGCCCTGACGCAGGTCGCGCAGGATCTCGACGCGCTCCATCGTGTCGATCTCGGAGTGCAGGTACTGCGTGCGTACGCCCATCTCCTGCAGATAGTCGGCCAGGTCCTCGGCCATCTTTTTGGTCAGCGTCGTGACAAGCACGCGCTCGTCGCGCTCGCTGCGCTGCTTGATCTCGTGCATCAGGTCGTCGACCTGCCCCTCCGTCGGCTTCACTTCGTACGTCGGGTCGATCAGGCCCGTCGGCCGCACGAGCTGCTCGACGACGTGGCCGGTCGTCAGCTCGCGCTCGAGCGGCCCCGGCGTCGCGGAGACGAAGACGCACTGGTTGATGTGGTCCGTGAACTCCTCGAAGTTGAGCGGCCGGTTATCGAGCGCCGACGGCAGCCGGAACCCGTAGTCGACCAGCGTTTGCTTGCGCGAGATGTCGCCGAAGTACATGCCGCGCACCTGCGGCACCGCGATATGCGACTCGTCGATGAAGAGCAGCCAGTCGTCCGGGAAGTAATCGAGCAGCGTCCATGGCGTGCTGCCCGGCGCGCGCCGCGCGAGGTGGCGCGAGTAGTTCTCGATGCCCGGGCAGTAGCCCGTCTCGCGCATCGTCTCGAGGTCGTAGCGCGTGCGCTCCTCGATGCGCGCCGCCTCTAGGATGCGGTCCTGCGCCTTCAGCTCGGCGACGCGCTCGCGCAGCTCCGTCTCGATGTCGTCGATCGCGGCCTGCAGCTTGTCGTGCGACGTGACAAAGTGCTTCGCCGGATAGATGTCGATGCGGTCGCGCTCCGCGAGCAGCTCGCCCGTAAGCGGATCGACCTCGATCAGCCGCTCGACTTCGTCGCCGAAGAAATCGATGCGCACCGCCAACTCCTCGTACGACGGCTGGATCGTCAGGCTGTCGCCGCGCAGGCGGAACTTGCCGCGCACGAGGTTCATGTCGTTGCGCTCGTACTGCATGTCGACGAGGCGGCGCATGGCGCGCGCGCGCTCCAGCCTCTCTCCCTTCTTGAACGATACGACAAACGACTGGTACTCCTCCGGCTCGCCCAGGCCGTAGATGCACGACACCGACGCCACGATCAACACGTCGCGCTGCTCGAACAGCGCGCGCGTCGCGGCGTGGCGCAGCTTGTCGATCTCGTCGTTGATGTCCGCGTCCTTGGCGATGTAGGTGTCGCTGCGGGGGATGTACGCCTCGGGCTGGTAGTAGTCGTAATACGACACGAAGTACTCGACGGCGCTGGCGGGGAAGAACTCCTTGAACTCGGAGCAGAGCTGCGCGGCGAGCGTGCGGTTCGGCGCCAGCACGAGGGTAGGGCGGTTCGCCCGCTCGATGACGCTCGCCATCGTGAACGTCTTGCCGCTGCCCGTGACGCCGAGCAGCGTCTGGAAGCGCTCGTTCTGCGCCAGCCCCGCGCTCAGCTTCTCGATGGCCTCGGGTTGGTCGCCGGTCTTCTGGAAGTCGGATACAAGCTTGAAGTCAGGCATGGCTATTCGAACGTACGGGTGCGAATTCTGCCCGGTGAAAGAACGGTGATCTTGCCTTCCACCTCACTGAACTGTTCGGTTGTGCAGAACTCCGCCACACCCTGTCGAAGCTGCGCTCTTGTGTAGAAATCCGGCATCCGCAACAGAATCAGTCCTGGAGGCCTCGGAGCCTCGCGCAAAGGGAAGTCTAGATCCCGTGTGACGACAATGCGTTGCTCGTTCGCCCCATACTTCCAGACTTCGCTGTCGCTGGCGCCGCGGAGTCCAATTTCGGACACGTGCTCCGCATCGTGTCCGGCAGCGGCTAGTACCTCGGCCACATCGATGGGCAGGTTTTCATCCACGAGGAAGCGCATGCAGCCGTTCCTGGCTTAGCACTTCCGCCGCGTACGCAAGCGCCGCGCGGACGTCCTCCTCCGTGACCTGGTATCCCGTACACACGTCGGCCACCGTGTCACCGCCGGCCAGGGAGCCGACAATCACTTGTACCGGCACACGCGTACCCTTGATGACCGGCTTTCCGCCCATCACCTTCGGGTCGATAGCGATGCGTTCCTGCCAGTCCATGGTGCCCTAATCTTACCATCCGCGACCTGACAGCCGCGTGTCAGGAGCTATTCCGCTGGCGCCTGCTGCTCGTCCTCCGCCTGGCCGTTTTGCTTCGCCTCGCGCAGGACGACCTCGAGCGGCACGGCGGCCTTCGGTTCGCCGTTCACCAGGATCTCGATGCTGTAGGGCCCCGCGTCCGGGAACGTGATCGACATGGGCAGGACGTGGTTGATCTTGAGCTGCCGCCCCGCCTGGCCGCTCGGCACGCGCATCTTTCCCGACGCCGACGCCAGCCGCTTCCCGTCCGCGTCCAGCGTGACGATTTCGAGCGACTTCTCCGACCCGTACTCGGCGGGTGACGCGACGAAGCGCGTGACCAGGACCATGCGCGGCCACGTCAGGGGGAACTTGCCGCCGTAGATGCGGTCGAACGCCCCCAGGATGTTCAGCTTTCCTTCGCGCGAGATATTCGCGGCGTCGGCCAGCAGCGCGAACGCGATATCCATAGCGGAGCTATCTTAGCACTCTTTCTGTCATCCTGAGCCGAGCGGGGTAGAGCGTGACGGGGCGGGGAGGGCGAAGGACCTGACGTCCTTACCTAGTTGATCTCCTGGCTCCGCAGCGAAAAGACGGCGCGAATGATGTCCTCCACCTCCGGCGCCTCGCTGTCCTTCGTCACCTGATCGACCCAGCGCGAGGCCTCTGCCTCTCGATAGCCGAGCCGCACCAGTCCCGCGACCGCGAGCTGCTGCACCTCGGAGAGCGACGGCGGCCCTTCTTTCGGCGGCTGCGACGCGAAGTGCTCGTCCTGCAGGAGCGCCTCCTCGACGACCTTGCCCTTGAGGTGCGCGACCATCGTCTTCGCCAGCCGCTCGCCGACGCCGGGCAGCGTCTTCAGCGAGCGCTCGTCGCCCTGCTCGATCCACGCCGCGATCGTCGAGACCGAGAAGATCAGCGCGCGCATCGCCTTCATCGGCCCCAGGTCCGGCGTTTCGATCAGCTTGCGAAAGAACTCGCGCTCCACGTCGCGTTGGAAGCCGATCAGCATCGGCGTCGGCGAACGCTCAGGCACGTGGTAGTAGATCTCGAGGTCGATCTCCTCGCCCAGCGGCGTCTCCTCCATCGCCCGGTAGACGAAGGCTGGGAGATGGATGTCGTAGCCGATGCCGCCCACCGTCAGCTCGATGGCGCCGCGCTGCTCGATCTTCTTGCTCAGCGTGCCGTGCAGATGCGAGATCATCCCAGGCGCGCCTCTGCGCGCAGCCGCAGGTGATGGCAGATCGCCACCGCGAGGGCGTCCGCGGCGTCGGCCGGCCGGGGCGCCTCGGCCAGGCCGAGCTGCACGCGCACCAGCTCGGCGACCTGCGCTTTGTCGCTCCGTCCGTAGCCGGTCACCGCGACCTTCACCTCGGCCGGAGGGTAGGGGCGCACCGGCAGGCCGTGCTGCGCGGCGGCGAGCAGCGCGATCGCGCGCGCCTCGCCGATCGCGAACGCGGAGCGTACGTTCTCGCCGACGAACGGGTCCTCGACCGCGATCTCGGCCGGCGTCCACTGCGCGATCACGGCGCAGAGTTCCGTATAGATGTGGTGCAGTCGCTGCTCATGGCGTCGATCGCCGCGCAGCGTGATCGCGCCGCACGCCAGCGAACGGAGGCCGTCGTCATCGCCGCGCACGATCCCCCATCCCGTGACGCGCAGCCCCGGATCGACGCCCAGGATGGTGAGGGCAGCTGCTCGCTGAGGAGCGATTGTCATCGTTGGCAGCAGCATACCGCGACACGAGGTCGCGGAGAAGCAGGTGGAGTGGGGCCAAGCAGAGGGCTGAAAGCTGAACGCTGACCGCTGACCGCTGACCGCTAATAGCTGACAGCTTCTACGCGTACGTCGCCAGCACTTCTTCCGGGAAGTCGGCGTTCGAGGCGACGCGCTGCACGTCGTCCATCTCGTCCAGCTTATCGAGCAGCCTCAGCACCTGCTCCGCCTTGTGCGCATCGAGCGCCACGGTCGTCTTCGGCAGCGCCATCACTTCCGCCGACGCTACGCCGATGCCCGCTTCCGTAAGGACACGCCGCACATCGTCGAGCGACTGCGGCTGCGTGTAGACCTCGACCGCGCCGTCGTCCACCTTCACGTCCTCGGCGCCGGCATCGATGGCGCGCAGCGCGACATCGTCCGGATCGCCGCCATCCGCCTCAACTGTGATCACGCCACGCGTATCGAAGATCCAGGCGACGCTGCCCGCCTCGCCGAGGTTGCCGCCCGCCTTCGCGAAGGCGTTCCGGATGTCCGAGACCGTGCGGTTGCGGTTGTCTGTCAGCGTCTCGATGATGATCGCGGCGCCGCCCGGCCCATACCCTTCGTAGACGATTTCCTCGAGGACCGCGTCGCCGCTCTCGCCCGAGCCCTTATTGATCGCACGCTCGACGTTCTCCTTCGGCATGTTCGCCTCGCGCGCCTTCTCGATGGCGAGGCGCAGGCGCGGATTCATCTCAGGATCGGGGCCGCCGTGCCGGGCAGCGACCGTGATCTCACGCCCGAGCTTCGTGAAGACCTGGCTGCGCTTCCCGTCGGTGATGCCCTTCTGGCGCTTGATCTGTTTCCACTTAGAATGGCCGGCCATGTGTGCGGCCATTGTAGCAGGGCAACGGGGTAGGGGTCAGGCGAAGGGTGGGTGAGAGGCTGGTGTAAACTCACGCAGCCCCGTCGTAACCGCCGCCGCCCGATCGAAACAACGTCCTTGATCGAATCGACGACCTACGCGCGCAGCGCCTTCGCGAAGGCATCCGCTTTCGTCGAGAGCGTCTGGAGGTGCGCTTCGTTGCTCAGCGTCGTCGTCAGCGGGCTGACCGACACGTAGCCGTCGAGCACGGCGCGGATGTCCGTGCCGGGATGCGCGTGCCGGTCGTCCGCGACGAGCTGCCGCTCAAGCCGCTCGTGCACGCCGTCACCTTTCTCCGCGAGGTGGACATAGCCGCCCGGCGCCACGCGCGTAATCGCGACACCGCGCAGCTCATCGACGGCCACGGGCGGCACGTTGACGTTGAGGAAGCTTCCCTGTGGTATCGAACCCGTCGTGATCCCGTCGGCCAGCATGCGCGCAGCCGCGATCGAGGTGTCCCACGATACCTCCGGCAGCGTCGCTTGCTCCTCCGTGCGCTCGATGACTTGCGACAGCGCGAATGACGTCACGTTCCGGAACGCACCCATGAGCGACGCGCCGCACGTACCGGAGAGGTAGAAGTCGAAGCCGAGGTTGGCGCCCGGATTGATCCCGGCCGCGACGACGCTGATCCAGCCTTCCTTCAGACGCCGCAGCCCAACGAGGACGCAGTCGGCCGGCGTGCCGTTCACCATGTAAGCCTTCACGCCGGGCAGCCGCTCCGGCACCAACTGCACCTGCAGCTCGTGCCGGTAGGTGACCATCGTGCCGGAGCCCGACGCCTCGGCCGCCGGCGCGACGATCATCACCTTCCCGATCGTCGACATCACCTCGGCAAGTTTCCACAGCCCCGGCGACTCGATGCCGTCGTCGTTCGTCACCAGGATGTGTCGTTCTTCGTTCATCTAGCCCTTTGTTTCTCATTCCGAAGGCCAGGATTAGCCTGGCAACACGGTGTTATCGATCAGCCTCGTCGCCCCGATGTGCACGGCCAGCGATGCCAGCGCGGTCGTCTCGATACGCGCCAGCTCCTGTAACGACTCCGGGCCGGCCACGCTGACGTAGTCTACCCGCGCGAGCGGCTCCGCGCCAAGGACGTCGCGCATGGCCGCGCGCAGGCGCTCGCCGTCGTGCTCGCCCGCGTCGTACAACTCCTCTGCGCGGCGTAACGCCTTCGAGAGCGAGAGCGCGGCCTGCCGTTCCTCCGTCGAGAGATAGGCGTTGCGGCTACTCATCGCCAGGCCGTCGGGCTCGCGCACGATCGGGCAGCCGGCGATCTCGACCGGCATGCGCAGGTCGCGCACCATCTTGCGCACGACGACGAGCTGCTGCGCGTCCTTCTGCCCGAAGTACGCCCGCGCCGGCTCGATGATCTGAAAGAGCTTCGCGACGACGGTTGTCACGCCGCGCAGGTGCCCCGGCCGCGCCGCGCCCTCGAGCACCTCCGTGACCGGGCCGGTGACCTCGACGAACGTCGACGCGCCGCCGGCGTACATCTCCTCCACCGACGGCATGAAGACGACGTCGACGCCCTCGCGTTCCAGCAGCGAGAGGTCACGCTCCGCATCGCGCGGGTAGCGCTCGAAGTCGTCGTTGGGGCCGAACTGCGTCGGGTTCACGAAGATGCTCGCGACGACGTGCGCGTTTGCCGTCCGCGCCGCGCGCGCCAGCGAGAGGTGGCCTTCGTGCAGGTAGCCCATCGTCGGCACGAGGCCAACGTCGCCGGGCATGCCGCGGCGGTGCTCGCGCATGTCCGCGACGGTCGTCGCGACGCGCATGCGGTGCTAGCTGAGGACCGGCATCGAGGGGTGCAGCGAGCGATTCGTCAGCGGCGGGTCGTCGCTCGTGCGCAGCTCCGCGAGCGCCTGCTCGTTCATCGAGAAGCTCTGCTCCGCGGTCGGGAAGCTGCCGTCGCGCACGTCCGAAACGTACTGCGCCAGCGCGCTTCGCGTCGCTTCGCCGATCTGCGCGTACTGCTTCGCGTGCTTCGGCACGAAGCCCTCGAACAGGCCGAGGACGTCATGGTAGACCTGCACCTGTCCGTCGCAGCCCGCGCCCGCGCCGATGCCGATCGTCGCGATGCGCAACCGCTGGCTGATCAGCTCCGCCAGCGGCGCGGGCACCAGCTCGAGCACGACGGCGAACGCGCCTGCGCGCTCGAGCGCGAGGGCGTCGTTCATGAGCTTGATCGCCGCTTGCGGCGTCTTGCCCTGCACCTTCCAGCCGCCGAACTGGTGCACCGACTGCGGCGTCAGACCGATGTGTCCCATCACAGGGATTCCCGAATCGACGATCTTGCGCACGGTGTCCGCTACGGTCACGCCGCCTTCGAGCTTGATCGCCTGCGCGCCGGCTTCCTTCATGAAGCGCGCGGCGTTGCGCAGCGCGTCGTCTGCGTTCGTCTGGTAACTCATGAACGGCATGTCCGCGACGACCAGAGCTCGTTTGGTGCCGCGCGTCACGGCCTTTACGTGGTGCAGCATCTCGTCCATCGTCACCGGCACCGTCGTGTCGTAGCCAAGGACGACCATGCCCAGCGTGTCGCCGACGAGGATCACGTCGATGCCCGCGTTGTCAACGAGCCGCGCAGATGGAAAGTCGTACGCCGTCAGCATCGCGATGCGCTCGCCGCGACGCTTCATCGCGCGCAGCTCCGTCGCCGTCACGCGCGACGCCTTCGACTTCATCGAGCCGTTTGCGGGCGCTCCGGCAGCCTGAGCCGGAGCGCCTTCGACGGCGTGTCTCGTGCGGACGATGCGGTTCTGCCCGTCCACGTACACGAGGCGCGGGTGGTGGCTACGGGCCCGTTCGTCGGGCAGCTCGGTATACGTCAGGATAATCGCGAGGTCGCCCTTGTGCATCAGGTGCGCCGCGGCGCCGTTCACGACGACCTCGCCGCCGCCGCGCTCGCCTTCGATGGCGTAGGTGGTGAGCCGCGCGCCGTTGTCCACGTCGAGCAGCTGTACCTGTTCGTACGGGAGGATGTCGGCCGCCTCCATCAGCTCGGGATCGATGGTGACGCTGCCCTCATAGTGCAGGTTGGCGTCGGTCACTGTCGCGCGATGGATCTTGCTCTTGAGTACCGTCCGCATCGTTCCATCCCTCACGAACAAACGCCCTCCGGCGTACAAGCCGAGAGGGCGCGACGCGTCCAGGTTGTGCGCCGTCTCGGTCCCGCTGGATCCGAGCAGCGATGGTTCCCACCAATCGTTGCCCGCTCGACGTCCCCCAAACGAAGGATCGCCGGCACCGCAATTGTAGCAGCGCGCTCAACCTTGTCAAGCGCCCCTACAGCCGGGCCGTGGGCCAGTCAAACTGACCCACGGCCCGGTGTTCGTCTAGCCCTAGGTGGCGAGCTGAGCCAGCCACGGGTGGTCGGCACGGACGAGCGAGACCGCCTCGCTCAGCCAGGTGCGCTGCACCTTGTCGAGATGCGGGAGCAGAGCTAGGAAGTCCTGCTCGTCGTGGCTGCGCGGCAACTTAGCCTTGTAGAAGAGCAGGACCGGCGGGGTCAGCGTGGGCAGACCCCAGCCGGACTGCTGGGTACAATCGCCCAGCGGCAGCGTGATGTTGTGTTTACGGCTGGCGACGAAGTCGTCGCCGGAGGTTGCGTCGATCTGGATGTCGAGGTCGAATCCCGCCGCCGCGTCGAGGCGTTCCGGCAGGCTCGCGTTGGAGAAGCGGCCGTGGATGTGTGCCGGGCGCAGCAGCGGCCGGCCGTTCCAGAGCTCCGAGGTGTCGCCGACGACCTCCTTGTCGTGCGCGACGAGCTGCCAGCCCGCGAGGTGATCGAGAAGCTCGGGCAGATCGACCTCGAAAACGGAGATATCGATGTCGCCGTGATGGCGAGTCTCGCGGCCGAGCCAGGCGTCGACGGCCCAGCCGCCGCAGAGCGACCACGCGCCGCTGAAGCCCGACATGACGTCCGCGATGCGCGCGACGGGCTGCGGCGCTTCTTTCGTTATTTGGTTGGAAACAGATGAAGACAAGAAATGCTCCTTGTGGTGGGCGCCGCGCTGCGACGGACGTCGCGGCGCTACGCGGGGCTGTTGCCGAAGTCGACGGAATGCGGAGCCGTCATTTCGTGTGAACTTTGCCTCAATGGCCATACACGGAGATGATCCTGGGCGACCAGCCGCGGCCCTCGCCTGAGCGTGGCGTCCAGGGGTGGCGGTCCCAATCCGCCCAGCGCTCCTTCAGTTGTAATCCGGCGATATGAGCCATCAGGTCCATCTCGGCCGGCCAGGCATAGCGCTGTACTACGGGGTTCAGCCGCACGCCGGTGGCGGACAGTGCCACGTGGCTTTCATCGATCATCTGCGTGACCGGGTCGTGCCGAAGCACATCGAGCCGGACCTCGTCGACAGCGACCATCTCAGCATGGACGTATTGATGGTGGTGCAGCCGGTACAGGAAGTCCGGTAGCATGGCTTCAATAACAAATGCGCCATCGCGGGTCAGATGTGAGGCAACGTTCTCGAAGCAACGCACTTGATCCTCCTGTGTCAGGAGGTTGAAGAAGGTGTTCGCAGGTATATAAATGAGGCGAAACTCGTCCTTCACCGCCATGTCGGCGAAGTCGCCAATCGTGACATTGATGTTCTGCCCGCCAGGCTTTGCGCGTAGTTGCTCGATCATCGCGCGCGATATCTCAATGCCATCAACGCGAACGCCGGTGGCGGCGGCGAGCCGCAGGGCGATGCGTCCGGTGCCAATACCGAGTTCGAGCGCGGGACCTGCTCCGATCCAGTGTGACAGGAACGCAACAACCGCTTCTTCGTCGCCGAGCACTTGATCGCGCATCATCGCGGCGGTCTCTTCGCCAAAGGTCATCGCTGGTTCGTAGTTCTTCATAGCTCCTCAATCCAGATAGGACCCAAGCGCAACGCGGCGCTCAGGGCGTGGTCGATTACATGAAACGACAGTCGGGCAGGAGCGCACCCGGTGTCGAGCGGAGCTGTCGGGGTTAGGCCGCTCGGACCTCGGGGCGCGTGAGGGGCAGTGTGGTTCTCATGATCGCTTCCTCCTTCGATCCAAAGGAATGTGGTGCGGAGTATAGCACGGCACGGGTATGTATGTTGACATCTCCCGCGCCCCGGCGTACGATTACGCCCAACGCGACTTCGTGAAAGGAGGCCCGAGCATGTCAACACAAGTCCTTGTCCCTGGCTTCACATACCTGCGTTCTCGGGCCACCACGCCGTAGGGAGCACGTCGCTCTCGCACGCGATGCGGCCGGGAACGCCCGGCCGTTTTGTTTTGCGTGAAGGAGAGCGATGTCCAGTCACAAGCTCACGAAGCGACATCAACAAGCGATCAAGAAGTCCCTCGCCTACAAGGGACAGCACGAGCAGATCAAGGAAGCCCAGCGTCAGCGCCAGCAGGTGCGAGCGCTCCGGCCGGGCCGTCCGCCGCGGCAACGCGAGTGGGATGACGCCGATGAGACGCCCTCGCGCGAGAAGATGCGCCGCGCCACCGCGCTCGACGCGCCAGCGTCCGCCGGCGCCGCGCCGGTGGTGAACGAGCCCGCGCTCGCCGGCACGGTCATCGAGGTGCGCTCCGGCGACTCGCTCGTCTCGCTAGAGGGGCGCACGGTTCACGCCGTCCTGCTGTCGAGCGCCCGCGACCCATCGCTGCGCAGCCCGATCGCTGTCGGCGACCGGGTCGAAGTCGAGCCCGTCGAGCCTGGCGTCGTGCGCATCGTCTCGCTCCTGCCGAGGCGCTCCGCGCTCGTGCGCGGGACCTACGATCCGTCGCGGCGCGACCCGCTGGTGCAAGACCAGGTGCTCGCCGCCAACATCGACCTCGTGGTCATCGTCTGTTCTCCCGCGGAGCCGCCGTTCCGCGCCCGCCTGATCGATCGCTACCTCATCGCCGCCTCGCGCGATGGGCTTCCGGCCACGGTCTGCCTCAACAAGACAGACCTCGGCGTCGCGCCGGGGGTCGAGGAGGCGCTCGCCGGCTACGAGCGGCTCGGCGCCGGCGTCGTGCGTGTCAGCGCGGCCAGCGGCGACGGCATCGATGCGTTGCGGTGCGCGATCGAAGGCAAGGTTTCGTTGTTCTCCGGCCACTCCGGCGTCGGCAAGAGCTCGCTGCTGAACACACTCGAATCGGGCCTTGCGCTGCGCGTCGGGAGCGTGACGCAATCGACAGCAGGGCAGGGGAAGGGCCGCCACACGACATCGTCCGCGCGCCTCGTCCCGCTCTCGCTCCCCGAGACGTACGTCGTCGACTCGCCCGGCATCCGCGCGTTCGGACTGCGCGGCATGACGCCGCACGATCTCGTCGCGCACATGAGCGATCTCGCCGCGCATGCGCCGGCGTGCGCGTATCGAGACTGCCTCCACCGCGGCGAACCCGGCTGCGCGGTCGAAGTCGCCGCGCAGAAACACGCGTTCCTGCGCGCGCGCCTGTTTCAGACAGAAGCGGTCGTTATTCGACCGTGAAGGTGGCGATCATGCCTAAGGCTGCGTGTGGCACTCCTTCAGAGTTCGGCACGAAGCAGAGGAGCCCGTAGGTGCCGGCTTCCAGGTCCTGTATCCACCACGCGTCGCTACCCGGGCCCGGCGGGATTGCGCCTATTCCCCCCACTGCGGTGAAAGGCGGCGCTTGATCGGCGGGCGTCGTCGGAGTGGGCTCGCCCTCGGCGGGCGTGGGCTCCTCCGGCGCGGTGAACAACCCGAGCAAGTCTTCCGCCGTCGTGCCGTCCTCCAGCTTAACGACGCTGAGCTCGTGCGCCTCTGTGCCGCTGTTGACGAACTGAACGGTGGTTTCGCCGGCGACGGCCGTGGTCGGCGCCGAGAACGCGTAGTCGGTGGCGGTGATGGCGTGATCGCCCGCAGGCGTGTCGGCCTCTTCAGTCGGCTCCGTCACCTCTAGCTCAGAGAGCATGCCCAGCGCGAAATGCGGGACACCCTCCGCGTTCGAGACGAAGCACAACATCGCGTACGTCCCTGGCTCGAGGTCGACGATCGCCTCACTCGTGCCGCCGCCCGCCGGTACGGCGTTAACGCCGCCGCCCACGGTGACGAGGGCTAACGCGGCCGCGCCCGATTCGTCGGCGCTCAAGGCGTCGCTAAGCTGCTCCATCGTAACGCCTTCGTTCAGCTTCAAGAGCTGAGCCTGGTGGTCCTCCCCGCCCGGGTTGTCGAGCGTGATCGCCGTGAGCCCGCCCGAGATCGTCTCCGGCGCTTCGAAGCGGTACTCCAGTGTCGTGATGGGCAGCGTACCCGGCTCGACGCTGACCTGCTCCTCGGTAGGCTCGGCCGCGGCCGATGTTGGAGTGGCGTCCTCGTCCTTGTCTTTGTCGTCTCCGCAGGCCGCAGCGCCCAGCGCGAGCGCCCCGGCCAGCATCACGACAATCGCCGCCACAAGAATTCCGTGCAGTCTCTTCATAGGTTCCTCCTCCTGATCGAGCGTTGGTCTAGTCCTCGTTGCTGGATGACAGCCTAGCGCGCCTGTTCTTACGGTCAAACCGGCGCCACTTGCAATCCATTCCTGCATCTGCCACTATGCGCCTGTACTGAACCTCGTTCATTCTGCGCTGAATCGAGGCCGCCCGTGCGCGAGAAGAAGACCGACCCCGAGCGCCCCATCCTGCTCCCGTTCCAGCCAGGCATCGTCAGCAACGGCGAGTTCGTCCCGCCGCACCCCACCGAGGCCCACCTGCGCATCGCGGCGTTGGCCATGGAGTCCGCAACGGAGATCGCGCGCCGCAAGCAGATAGACCGGCGGCGCTTCTTGCTCGGCGTCGGCGGCCTCGCCGTCACGTTGAGCGCCATCAACCTCGTCGCGTGCGGCGACGGCAAGAGCAAGCCCGGAGGCACGTACACGGTCACGCCCGACGGCGACATCGAGGCCGCCTGCCAGGTCCTCGAGGGCGAGGACTTCATCTTCGACGTGCAGACGCACCACATTAACGCGACGACGCCCGCTGGCCAGGCCTTCGAGGGGTTCCTGCGCGCCACGCATCCCGGCTGCGCCGACGAGCACCTCTACGAGTGCGCCAGCCGCTACGGCTACCTCAAGGACATCTTCCTCGACAGCGACACGACGGTCGCCGTGCTCTCCGACACACCGTCGCCGGACGACAACAGCGATCCTCTCTCGTTCGCCGAGATGCGGCGCACGCGCGAGATCATGGACACGCTCTCGTCGGGCGGCGCCGGGCGGTTGTTCCTGCACAGCATCGTCGTGCCCAACGTCGGTACGCTGCAGGCCCAGCTCGATCTGATGCAGGCGCGCGCCGAGTCGATGGACGTCGCTGCGTGGAAGGTCTACACGCCCTACCAGGGCACGACCGGCAGCGGCTGGTACCTCGACGACGAAGACCTCGGCATCCCGCTTATCGAGAAGGCGATCGACCTCGGCGTCAAGCGCATCTGCGCGCACAAAGGGCTGCCGCTGTTCGGCTTCGATCCCGAATACGCGTCTCCGCGTGACTTCGGTGTCGTCGCCGCTGCATATCCCGACATGCAGTTCGTTGCCTACCACTCCGGCTGGGACCCGATGAACGCCGGCGCCGAAGGCCCCTACAACCCGGACGACGCGCAGGGCGTGGACAGGCTGATCAAAAGCATGGAGGACAACGGCGTCGAACCGAACTCCAATATCTGGGCGGAGCTGGGCTACACGTGGCGCGGCGTCATGAGCGACCCAACGCAGGCCGCGCACGTGATCGGCAAGCTGCTGAAGCACGTCGGTGAGGACCGTGTGATCTGGGGCACCGACTGCATCTGGACCGGCTCACCTCAGCCGCAGATCGCCGCGTTCCGCGCCTTCCAGATCGATGACGCTCTCGCGCAGGAGCACGGCTACCCAACGCTCACGCCCGACGTGAAGGCGAAGATCTTCGGACTGAACGCGGCCAGCCTCTACGGCATCGACGCCGATGCGCGCCGCTGCGCCATCCAGACCGACGAGGTCGAGCAGTTTCGCGGCGCCTACCGCAACATGGACGCGACGGAAGACCGCCGCTGGACCGCCAACGCCCCCATCTCCCGCCGCGATGTACTCGCCTACTTCAAGGCGAACGGCGGCGCCTGGTCTCCCTGGCGCTAGGGGCGGAACCTTAGAACAACGGAACAAGCCCTCTCGACAACACTCGATCCGCACATCTTCCGTTCCTTTCCTACCCGCCCCGGGGGGAGCGCGAGAGCTTCGTCCTTGAGCGAAGCGAAGGACGCGGAGCCCTTTCTCTTGCACCCGTCCCGGGAGTGGAGAGGGGTGGAACCCCGCTTCCGGGGAGTCTGGGGGCCTGTCCTCGAGCGAAGCGAAGGAGTGTCCCGCCAAAATAACAACCTTCCTGGGCGGGCCGGTGGGTGGGTGGACGTCGCGAAGCCGGGGCGCGTGTCGCCGGACATAACAACTCATCCGCCTACTCCTCTAGACCTAATCCGCACCCTGGCGTATACTCGCGGCACGATGCGCCCGCCTCCCCACTGGCACCTCGGCTACCGCCCGCCACGCCGGCAGTCGTTCGCCCTCACGCTGAGCGCCTGCGCATCGGCCGTCTTTCTCGGCGTCATGGTCTGGCTGCTCTGGCCCTCGGGCGGCAGCCCGACGCCCCGGCCCGCGCCCGCCTCCGTCGTCGAGGAGTGCTCCGGCGGAGGGCTCTGTGTCGGCCCGCAGGGAGGCCTCGCGTACGCGGGAGCGGTGCCGCCGCCGTCCGTTCTCGGTGCGGCCGCCGTCGTCGCGGAGGAGCCATGCGGCGTCGAGCTGTACGCGAAAAACCCCGACCTCCAGCGCGCGCCCGCCAGCCTGACGAAGCTCGCGACGGCGCTCGTCGCCGCGGACCGCGCCGATCTCGATGAGGAAGTCGTCGTCGACGTGAATAGCGCGCTGCTCGTGGCGTCCAGCGGCTCGACCGTGATGGGCCTCGAGCCCGGCGAGCGCATGACGATGCGCGATCTCCTCTACGGCCTCCTGCTGCCGTCCGGCAACGACGCGGCGATCCAGATCGCGGAGGAGGTCGGCGGCACGATGCCGGTGTTCGTCGACTTGATGAACCTCAAAGCGCGGGAGCTGGGCCTCGATCACACGCACTTTACGAACCCGCACGGCCTCGATGAGTTGGGCCTCTACACCAGCGCGCGCGACCTCGTGACGCTGGGCCGCGCTGTGCTCGACAACGAGGAGCTCGCGCCGATCGTCGCGACGCGCGAGTACCAGCCGTCGTGGAACCGCGAGGCGCTCTGGAACAGCAACGAGCTGCTCGACGCCTACCCGGGCGAGATGATCGGTGTGAAGATCGGCTACACGGAGGGCGCCGGCCAGACGATGGTCGCCGCGTTCGACCACAACGGACGGCGGCTGATCATCTCGCTTCTCGCCAGCAGCGACCGCTACACAGACGTCCCGGCGCTCTACGAATGGGCCCTCGCAAACACGCCGTCCGCCTGCTAGCGGCGCACCTCGTAGGGACAGACCTTCAGGTCTGTCCGACCCCATTGATGATTATCCATCTGTTGCTGTCGAGTCGAGGACAGAGCTAAAGCTCTGTCCCTACAGACCGTCTCGCCACCAGTGGCCAGCGACCAGCGGCTACCGCCCGAACGCGGGCAGGTACGCCGCGTGCGTTTCGAGGATGTCGTTTAGGAACGCTTCCGCTTTTTTCGCGCTGTTGACGACGGGATCGAGGAGGAGCGCCTCGAGGGCGAGGTCGCGCGATCCGGTAACAGCGGCGTCGACGGCGAGCTTCTGGATTTCGACCTCGTTCTGCACCATCGACGCGATCGGGCCGGGCAGCTCGCCCGCGGGGACGGCGCAGACGCGGCCGTTGCTGATCAGCCCCGGCGCCTCGACGACGGCGTCCGCGCTGATGTTCGCGATGTAGCTCTCGTTCGGCAAGATGAACGACGGGTAGCGGCGCGTGCGGCCCGCGATCACGTCGGCCATGAGGCCCGCGGACGAGAGCTTTACGCGTGCCTCGCGCGACGGCTGCGCCAGCAGCCCGTCGACGGGCTTCGCGCCGCTCGCCCAGCCCTCGATGTTTTCGCGCGCGCCGCGGCGCTGTTCCCCGATACGCTCGAAGTCGTACCCCTTCGTGCCGCACAGCTCGGCCGCCCAACCGATGTACTCGCCAACGTGGTTGTCGCTCGTCGTCGGGAAGAGACCGAAGCGATCGAAGAGAGAGCGGCAGAGCGGCCACTCGTCCGGCGGCAGCGCGGCGAGGCGATCGCGAAAGAGCGGATAGAGGTCCTCGCCCGCCGACGCGTCGCTCAAGCTCGTCGTCCACGTAAAGTGGTTGACGCCGGAGGCCTGCAGATCGATTGTGCCGGCATCGCGTTCGAGGACGTTTGCGATCCAGGGCACCGTGCCCGCGACGCCATGACAGAGGCCGACCGCCCGCACGGACGTGTTGCGCCGGATGGCGAGACAGACGCGGCCTTCCGGGTTTGTGTAGTTGAGCAGTAGCGCGTCCGGACAGAGCCGCTCGATGTCGCGCGCGATGTCGACCATGAGCGGCACGGTGCGCAGCGCGTGCGACAGCCCGCCCGGCCCGCCGTTCTCGCTCAGCACGGAGGGCAGGCCGTGGCGCATGCAGATCGCGTGGTCGAGCCGCCAGAGCGCGTCGCGGTTCACCTCGATCGCAGTGACGACGAACGTTGCGCCGGGCAGCCCCTCGTTGCGATCGGGCGTAGCAACGACGTTCGCGCCCCAGCCCGACGCTTCGTTCAGGCGGTTGGCGAGGCCCTCCATCAGCCCGAGGCGCTCGGTATCGACGTCGACCAGCGCGAGCTCGCACTCACGCAGCTCCTCCGTCTGGAAGACGTCGCGCAGCAGCTCCACTCCGAAGACGAAGCTGCCGATTCCTACTGCGGCGATCCTTGTAGGTGGCATTCTAGTAGGAGCGTATCACCGTTTCGGCGACTCTGCCCAGGCGTGATCGCCGCGCAGTCTCAAAGGAGTGCAGAGGAACTCCTCTGCCGGGGGTCTTGGGGGGTGTCCCCCCAGCACTAACAACTTCTCTGGGCGGGCGGGTGGGAAGAAGAACGTTCCTTACGCTGATGGGGGCCTGGCACAGGCAGCCAAGCCTTGCTATCTCATCGCGCTCGCGGCCCATTCCGACGCGGACGGCACGCCGTGGAGCCCTGTTGCCATCAGCACGGCGCGCACGATCGCACGTTCGACGGCGCGGGCGGCGAGCGCCTCGATCGCGATGGTCTCGCGCGGGTGCGCGAGCGCGATCTCGCCCGTCGCGAGCGCGAAGATGGTGTCGCCGTCACCGATCGTGTGGACGGGACGGATCGCGCGCGCGAAGCCGTCGTGGGAGACAGCGGCGAGACGGTTTGCCCCCTCTTTCGACAGACGCGCGTTCGTCGCGACGATGGCGTTCGTGGTGTTCTCGCTCGTCGGCGCGCCTCCGTGGCCCCCGCGAAGCTCCTCGATCGTATCGAGGAACGCGCCGGGCGTATCGGCGCGCGGCCCGGCGACGACGCGGCTGTGCATGGTATCGATAACCTCGCCGCCGCAGTTCACCGCAGCGATCGCGCCGACGATGATGCCGTTTGGGCCGCGCTCGCTCGCCGTGCCGACGCCGCCTTTCAGGCAGCGCTCAACACCCGCCGCCTTCGCGACGGTGCATCCGGTGCCGACACCGGCGTTGCCCTGCTCGACGGGGCCGCCGGCCGCGGACTGCGCCGCGAGGTAGCCCGACTCCGCGTCGGGGCGGCCCTTCGAGTCGCCGATGTTGAGGTCGAACACAACGGCGCCGGACACCAGCGGGATGTAGCTCTTGCCGAAGTGGAATCCGACACCCTGTTCTTCGAGGTAGCGCATCACGCCGGCGGCGGCAGCGAGCCCGAACGCCGAGCCGCCCGTAAGTAAAATGGCCTGCGCGCTCTCCGCGATCGTGCCGGTGCGCAGCATGTCGGTCTCGATCGTGCCGGGCGCGCCGCCGCGCACGTCGACGCCGCCGATGGCGCCGGCCGGCGGCGCGAGTACGACGGTACAGCCGGTCGCGGCGTCGAGATCGGTCCAATGGCCGACGCGGATGCCGGGCACGTCGGTGATCGCGTCGAGTGAGAGGTGGTCGTGCATTAGCGCGGCCGCTCTGCGATCACGAAGAGGTGCGCGCCGCCGGCGTCATCGATGTAGTCCGGCTCGATGTCGTGGCGCAGGACGTGAAAGCCGGCGCGCTCGATCATCGAGAGGTTCGTCTGCGCGTCGTAGTGGCTCCAGAACATCGTCGAGCCCATGCCCAGCCAGTCCTCCTCCGTGCCTTCCCACGCTTTGGCGCCCATCACGGCGAACAACCGTCCGCCCGGCGTCAGGAACGTGTGCAGCCGCGTGAGCAGCGCCGGCTGCTCTTCGCGCGGGACGTGGATGGTGGAGTATAGCGCGGCGATGGCGTCGAACGACGCGGGCCGGAAGGCCACGCTCGCCATGTCGCCGAGCACGTACGACGCGGCCGGCACCTTGCGGCGCGCGATCTCGAGCTGGCCGCGCGAGATATCGACGCCGAGGACGCGGTAGCGATCGCTCAGCCAGGCCGTGGACGGCGCGCCGCTGCCGCAGCCTAGGTCGAGGACGCGCGATGAGCTATCGAGACGTTCGGTGAGGCGATCGAGGTAGGGCTGCCTGCGCGCGGAGACGACGCCGGCGGTGTGTTCGCGGAACGGCTGGGCGATGCGGTCGTAGGCATCGGCGACGAGGCGCTTCGCGTCGCTGGCCCGTCGGTCCCTGCCGGGCGTGTCGGAGGCCACGCTACTCGCGGCCGCGCAGCTCGCCGATGGTGCGGCGCAGACGTCCCAGCATGACGATGAGCCGCGTTCCCAGCCAGATGCCCGCCAGCGTCGTCGTGATCGTGATGCCGAAGAAGAGCGTGCTCACGCCGAACAGCTCGCCGCGCGTCGTATTCGTGTTGCCGCTGCAGTCCCAGCATGTCGCCGCCCAGGCGCCGGTGACGGCCTCGAACAGCAAGTAGAGCGCGAGGATCGAGCCGGCGGCCAGCCACGGCACGCGCGGATAACGCACGCGGGCCATGCCGAGTAGCACGCCCAGCAGCGGCATGATCGAGAGCAGGCCGTTTGGTGTCATCGCGATAGATCCCTCCGCACGATGTGCGAGACGCGTGTGCCGGCCCAGACGCTCAGCTCGACGAGCGCGGCGAAGAGGCCACCCCATGTTAGCGCGAGCATGAAGTAGGTGCCGCGCGAGAGCGGCTCGTCAGAGACGCAGTCCCAGCACGCGGCCGCCCATGTGCCGGCGGCGAGCAGCAGCAGGGCGTAGAGCGCTGCGACGGCGCCCGCGGCGATGACCGCCGCGTTCGGGACGCGCTGGCGGAGCAAGCCGGCGACAAAGCCGGCGATGGGGAGTCCGAAGATGACGAGCCAGGCTAGTGCTCGCTGGACGTCAGGGGACATATCGCATCACCTCTGTAGCGGCGACCTTTCAGGCCGCCACTACCCGGCTATCGCCGGGCGGCCCTCCTTAGTAGTTTTCAGGCCGCCACTACCCGGCTATCGCCGGGTGGCCCTCCCTAGGAGTATCGACAGCCCGGCGCCCAGACATGTGACGGCGAGGTTCGTATCGAATGTAAGACAGGCCCGGCCCGGGAGTGCAGAGGGGCGGGCCCTGGCGCCTGCCCTCGAGCGAAGCGAAGGAGTGTCCCCCAGCAACACAACCTCCCTGGGTGGGTGGGTGGGATCGAAGACGTTCTCTTCCGCCGGCCGATCGATCGTTACGTGCCTTATCCTCGCTCCGCCACGCCGCGCAGGCGCGCCTCCTCGTCCTGCACGGTGAGGTACGCGTAGATCAGGCTCGATGCGGCGCGTGTCATGCAATCGATCGCGTCGATGATTGCGCCGAGCTGGTGTTCGTCGACCGAGACGGCATGCAAGACCAGGCTGCGCCGTCGCTCGTCGAGCACCAGCGATGCGACCTGGTCCGGACGCAGGCCGTTTTCGTCCGGGCGCAACGAACGGCCGGTGAGCGCCGGGCCGCCTCGCAGTTGTCCGGCCAGCTCGCTCAGCAACACCGCAGAGTTGCCGCGCGTTCCCGTCGCGCGGAGGTCGCGCAGCAGCGACCCGATCGCGCTCGAGAGCTCTTGCGCGTGCGACGGGCCGAGCGCGGCGTAGCGACGCTCGGCGTGCTCCGGCGCCGGCAGCCCGAACGCGTCGAGGAGCTCGTCGTCCGAGAAGTCTTCCAGCTCCGAGAAGAACTCCGCCGACGACTCGTCATCGAGGCGGAACGACAGGAAGGAGCGCGCGATCGATTCGTGGTGGCGGTTGCGGACCGCGCGCGTCAGTCCAATCAGGTCGGCGCTCGCGAGCAAGAACTGCTCGACGATCGCCATGGCGAGTACTTTGCGCTGCGGCGCCATCTCTAGAACGAGGCTGCAGGCACGTCTCCGCGACGGTGCGACGGCTCATCACGCCGAGCTCGGCGTAGGACTGGAGGAACTCGTGGTCGATCTCGCGCAGGTAGGTCTCGAAGCACGCCTCGCAGCGCACGGGGCGCGTCTCCCAGGGGTTGTAGGTGAGGGCGTCGCCGCACTCGCGACACGCGGCATCGAGCTCGCGGCCGTGAGACGGATCGCTGGAGGAGCCGGTCATGCTGCTCCCTTCGCTACTTCGCGGACAGTATAGACGAAACAGCGGATGTTGAACGGATAAACGGAGCAACGGATGGGCGGAAAAGCGACACCGTAGGTCGGGGTCTTCAGACCCCGACGCGCGAGGGTCTAAAGACCCTCGCCTACCTCCTTGCGCGTGGCTTTCTCTGACAACGCGGGCAATAGTGCGCGCTGCGCTGCCCTATCTTCGTCCGCTCGATGGCGGTGCCGCACGTACGGCAGGGGCGGCCCTCGCGCCCGTACGCAACGAGGTACTCCTGGTTGCCGCCCGCCTTGCCGTTCAAGTTGACATGGTCGCGCAGGCTCACTTCCTCGCCGTCGGTCACGTGGCCGACGCTGCTGCCGAGATTACGGAGGCCTTGCTCCAGCGCGTCGACGATGCCCTTGCGCAGCGCAGACACCTCGTCCTTGCGCAGGCTGCTCGCGCGGCGCGTGGGGTGGATGCGCGCGTAGTGCAGCGCCTCGTCCGCATAGAGGTTGCCGATCCCGGCGATGGCGCCCTGGTCGAGCAGCACTGCCTTCACCGGCGCCGAACGCTTCTTGAGGACCGCGCGCAGCACGTCGTCCGTGAACGACACGTCGAGCGGTTCCGGCCCGAGATGCGCGACGATCGACTCCGCATCGTCCGTCAGCCACATCGTGCCGAACTTGCGTAGATCGACGAAGCGCAGCTCGCTGCCGTCGCCGAGGCGGAAGCGCGCGCGTAGGAACGGTTCGTCCGGGTCGCCGTGTTGTCGATGCAGGAGGTTGCCGGACATGCGCCGGTGCAGTACCCACCACAACTCGCGATCGAGAGCGATCATCAAGTACTTCCCGCGCCGCGAAACGCCGTCGATCGCCCGGGCGCGCAGGCCCGTCGTGAACGCAGCGACGGTCATCGCCTGCACGAGCCGCGGCGCGTCGGGCGAGACCCACGCCTCCGTGATCGTCCGCCCGACGACGGTCTCGCGCAGATCGCGCGCCAGCGCCTCTACTTCAGGCAGCTCGGGCATCGTGTTGGTCGCTAGTCACTAGTCGCTGGTCGCTGGCTCCTGAAGCCGATATAGACCGCCGATTATCGCGATGAGATCATGCCCGTACTTGTCGGCGCGCTTCTCGCCAAACCCCTTGATTCCTAGCAGGTCACTCGTCGTTTGTGGCCGCAGACGGATCATCTCCTTAAGCGAAGCATTGTGAGCGATCATGAAAGGCGCAAGGTTGTCTTCCCTTGCTCGTTCGGCGCGCCACGCCTGGAGCGCTCGGTATATCTCTTGCTCTCCCGAAGAAAGGACAATCTCGTCAACATCGCGTCGCTGCTTCTCTTTAGATGATTCGTCGTAGAAGAGCAACACCGACCAAGTGTCGGACGCTCCAACCAAAGACGCCAAGACCCGAGATACTTTGACGTTCTCAAGGAAGCGGTTGAGTTCCGCCTCGTCCTCGCTCAAGGAATAGTCCTTACCGCCGATTGAGAATACCTTACATTTCATGGCTGCCTCCTGCATGAACCGCCACGCCGCGGGCCTTCCTTATGCTTGCTCTCGCGTAGAGAGGTCCTTGTCTATTACCCCTTCGCGCTGGCGATGGGCGGCATCACTTCCAGCTCGCCCCAGTTTGTGCCGACCTTCACGTCGACCTTGAGCGGCACAACCAGCTCGAGCGAGCGCGGCATGATGCGCAGCACCATCTCCTGCAGCGTATCGAGCTCCTTTCGCGGCAGCTCGAAGATCAGCTCGTCGTGCACCTGCAGGATCATCTTCGACGTCAGGCCGCGCTCTGTCAGCTCAGCATCGATCTGGTTCATCGCGATCTTGATGATGTCCGACGCCGTGCCCTGTGCCGGCATGTTGATCGCGATCCGCTCCGCCGCCGAGCGCACCTGGAAGTTCGCGGACTTGATCTCCGGCACGGAGCGCCGCCGCCCAACGAGCGTCTCCGCGTAGCCCTTCGCCCGGCAGCTTGCGATCGCCTCGTCGCGCCACTCACGCACCTTCGGGTAGGACGCGAAGTAGCGCTCGATGAAGCCCGACGCCTCTTCGCGCGAGATGC
Source organism: Dehalococcoidia bacterium (assembly GCA_040902195.1). GTDB lineage: Bacteria > Chloroflexota > Dehalococcoidia > DSTF01 > RBG-16-68-14 > JBBDXS01. The sequence continues at coordinate 108,140 of JBBDXS010000010.1, read as the reverse complement.
CTTCGCGCGTCGACAGCCCGAACTCGCTCAGGCCGTACAGGACACCGAAGTTGAACACCTTCGCGCGGCGGCGCTGGTCCGGCGTAACCGCGTCGAGCTCCACGCCGAACACGCTCGAGGCCGTCGCGGCGTGGATGTCCTCGTCGTTCCGGAACGCCTCGATCAGCGCGGGGTCCTGCGATACGTGCGCGAGGATGCGCAGCTCGATCTGCGAGTAGTCCGCTGCGAGCAGCACAGGGTCGGGGCCGTAGTCGCGCGCGATGAAGCAGCGCCGGATCTCGTTCCCAAGCTCCGTGCGCACCGGGATGTTCTGGAGGTTCGGCTCCTGGGACGAGAGCCGCCCCGTCGCGGCGACGGTCTGTGCGAAGTTTGTGTGGATGCGATTCGTCTTCGGGTTGACGAGCGCCGGCAGCGAATCGATGTACGTTGACTTCAGTTTGGTGAGCTGCCGCCACTCGAGCAGGATGTCGACGAGCGCGTGCGCACCACGCAACGCCTCGAGTGCGGAGGCGTCCGTCGTGTAGCCTTGCTTCGTCTTGCGCGTCTTGGGCAGGCCGAGGTCCTCGAAGAGCACCTGCGAGAGCTGTTGCGGGGACCCAAGGTTGAACTCGTGTCCGACCGCCTCGTAGGCGTCGCGCTCCAGCCGCTCGATCTGCTTCGCCAGCGTGCGCGACATCTTGCGCAGCGCATCCGTGTCGATGGCGACGCCGGTCTGCTCCATGCGCGCCAGCACCTGCATCAGCGGCATCTCGATTTCCTCGAAAAGCTTCCAGAGGCCCTGCGCCTGGAGGTCCGCCTCCATGGCGGGCCGCAATCGCAGCGTCATGTCCGCGTCCGCGCAGGCGTACGGCGCCGCGTCCTCGACCGGCACGTCGGCCATCGAGATCTGCTTGGCGCCCTGGCCGATCAGGTCGGTGATCGGCTTCATCTCAATGTCGAGCCGGCGCGACACGAGCCACTTCAGCCCCAACGAGCCGCTGCCGGGACGCACGGCCTCGCCGCCGCCTTCGCCGAGCAAGTACGCCGCGATCATCGAGTCGAACGGCACGTTAAGCACGTCGACTCCGCAGCCGCCGAGCACCTCGATGTCGAACTTCGCGTTGTGGCCGATTTTCCCGAGCGATTCGTCCGCGAGTAGCGGACCGATCTTCGCGAGGACCGCGTCGAGCGGGAGCTGCTCCTTCGCGCCGAGGCTGGGCCGGTGCGCGACCGGAATGTACGCGGCCTGGCCTTCGGCCCACGAGAACGACATGCCGACGAGCGAGCACGTCAGCGGGTGCTGGTCCGTCGTCTCGGTGTCGAACGAGAACGACTTCGCCGCGCGTAGCTTCTTGACGAGGTCGTCGAGCTCCTCTTCGCTGTAGATCGTGCGGTAGTCCTGCCCGGACAGCACCGTTGCTTCCGCCGCCGCGCGCTTCTCGTCACCCGAGGGCGGCAGCTTGCTCTCCGGTAGCCGCGGGACGAGCGTCTTGAACTCTAGCTCGCGTAGGAACGCTGCCGCCGCATCGCGGTCGTAGTGGGCGAACTCGCACGCGTCGAGATCGAGCGTGACCGGTGCGTTCGCGTCGATCGTCGCCATGTCTTTGCTGTGCCGCGCGACGGCCTCGTTGTCGCGCAGTTTCTCGCGCAGCTTCACGGGCTCGACCTCATCGATGTGCGCGTACAAGTTCTCCATGGAGCCGAACTGCTGTACGAGCTTGACGGCCGTCTTGTCGCCGACGCCGGGGACGCCGGGGATGTTGTCGGACGTGTCGCCCTTGAGGCCCTTGAGGTCGGGCATCTGCTGAGGCTCGATGCCGTAGCGCTCGCGCGCCGCCTTGTCGTCGTAGATCACGACATCGCGCTGGTAGGGGCGCATCATGAACACCTTCACGCGGTCGCGCACGAGCTGGATCACGTCGCTGTCGAGCGTGACGAGGAACGTTTCGACGCCGGCCTGCTCCGCCTGCTTCGCCAGCGCGCCGAGGACGTCGTCTGCCTCGTAGCCCTGCAGCATGTAGACGGGGATGCCGAACGCCTCGACCAGCTCGCGCACGCGCGCCGCCTGCTGGCCGATCTCGCGCAGCGCCTGCACCGGCTGCGTCGTGCGGAGGATGTCCTGTCGCAGCCGTTCCGGCACATCGAGCTGCTCGATGTACTTCGCGAGGCCGCTTTCGATCGCGCGCGAGTCCTTCGCGGAGGTCACGCACTGCTCGAGCTGCTGCTTAATCTCCTCCGGCGCGCGCAGCGACGTAATGATGCCGTTGACCTGCGCCTTGAGCGCGTCGAAGCGGTTCGATTTGTACGTCACGTCCTTCTCATGACGGAACGTCGGGCCCGGCGGGTCGAGCGCGACGGCGACGTGCGTCGGCTTCAGCTCGTTCAGCACCGTGATGAGCGAGTTCGCGAAGCCGTAGACCGCCGTCACTACCTCGCCCGTGGCGCGGACGGTGAGCGGCTCCGGCATGGCGTAATAGGCGCGGTAGATCAGCCCGTGGCCATCGAGGATGACGAGGCGCTGCTTGCCGTCCGAGCCCTTCTTCGCGCGTGGCGACGGCTTCTCGGTCGCAGGCGGCGGCTCAGTCTCTGGCGCGAGGCCGAGCGGCTGCTGCTCCGCCGACGCCGGAGGGGCCTTCTTCGTGCGCGCGGGGGCGGTCTTTTTGGACTGGGGCGGCGGGGTCTTGGGGGCCACGCAGCGATTATAGCGCAGGGGTCGGGCAGGGATTCGAAGGCCAGGCTTTAGCCTGGCAGGTGCCGCGCTGCCCGGCCTCCGCTAGCCCTCGGTATAGCCGATGGCCGCGGGATCGAAGAAGCTGTCCGGCAGCTCGCTGCGGTCGATCAGCTCGCCGCCGTAGGTGTCCGTTGCGACTGCCGTCCTGATGAGGCCGGTGTCGACGTGGATCTCTGAGACGCGAGCGAGCGGCAGCAGCGTGTCGCGATGAGCGTAGTACGTGACGTTTATCGGAAGGCGCGTTTCATTTCCGTTGTCGAACCCGGCGATTTCGCTCTCAAAGGAGAGCGCGACGGCGGGCGTACCTTCATACGCTGCATTGAGGTCGAGCGTCGCGTTCGCCAGGTCCGCTTCATCGATCGCCCCGTCACAGAGGAGCGGCAGCGAGATCGCGACATAGAATGTAACGCCCGCGCACGTCTGCGTTTGCTCGCTTGTCGATTCCGTGCCGTCATAGCTGTATTGCGTGTCGTTAACGGCAATACTCATCAGGTGCTCCGGTATGTCCTCGCTCGAACCGGCAGGTCCCGCCCTCACGTCCTCGCGCGTCCGGGCTCCCGCGAAGTCGATCCAGGCTTCGACCGTAGAGTTGCGAGCTGCGGCGCGCTGGTCGAACTGCTGGTACTGCTCGCTGACGACGTGGTAGACCATGCCCTCGGCGCTCATCGCCTCCGCCACACGCGCCGCGAAGTTCTCCGCCGTCAGCCCCTCGAGCCGCGCCGGTACCGCGCGTCCTCCCTCCGATGCAACCGCCCAGATCAGCACCGTCAGCCCGGCGACAATCGCGGCGACCGCGACCGCCGCTGCGACGCCCGAGGCCCATCCGAACGGTAGCCGCCGCAGGAACGCGAGCGGCGCCAGCGCGCCCGACCACGCGCGCGGCCGCGACGGCTCTTCCGCCCAGCGAGCCGCATCAGTACGGTTCTCCAGCCCGAGCTTGCCCAGGATCTCCGAGACGTGGTACTTCACGCCGTCCAGACTGATGCCGAGCCGCGCCGCGATCGCATCGTTGGAGAGCCCGCCGCGCACGAGGCCGAGCACCTCCCACTCGCGCGGCGTCAGCACATCCGGGTGGCGAGGCCGTCCACGCTTGCCCATGGGCCCAGCTTAGCCTTCCGGGCGCAGAATTACACTACACTTTGTGATTCCAGGAGAACCAAGAGCCCAGAACCAAGAACCGAGAACCCAGAACCGAGAACCCAGAACCACGCCCTAGACCCTAAACCCCAGACCCTGCACCCTCTACACATGCCTCGCCGCCGCCGCCGCCGAGTCCGGCGCCCGCCGCCAGCCGCGTCGCGGACGCTGCCGCCGTTCCTGCGGCGTCGCAGCAACAAGTGGCTGATCGCCGCGTTCGCGGTGCTCGGTCTCGGATTACTGCTGGGGCAGTGCTTCCCGGGCAGCGGCAGCGACGATGCGACCGATGCGACACCCACCGTTGCCGCAACAGCGGTCGCGCGCACAACCGACGAGCCGGCGAGGACCGGGACGCCATCGAGCTCGCTGCCGGACATCGCGCCCGAAGCGGCGCTGCTCGAACGCGCGCGCGTCGTCGATATCATCGACGGCGACACGATCGATGTCGAGCTGGACGGCGAGACAGAGCGCGTGCGCTACTACGGCATCGATACGCCGGAGCGCGGCGAGCCGTGCTTCGGCGAAGCTAGCGCGCGCAACGAGTCGCTCGCGGGCGAGACGGTGCTGCTGCTGCCGGACGCGCGCGACCGCGATCGCTTCGACCGGCTGCTGCGCTATGTCTTCGCGGAGGACGGCGCGTCGATCGACGCGCGGATGATCGCGGAGGGCTACGCTCACGCGTGGACGGAGGACGGCGCGTATCGAGACCAGCTCATCGCGCTGGAGGCGGACGCGGAGGCGGCGGGCGTAGGGTGCCTGTGGGAGTAGCTAGACGCAGTTGATCGTGAGCGTCTGCGAAACGGGCAAGTCAGTCTCGTGAGGTTCGAAGATTCCGTCCTGGTTGCCATCGACGGCGATCCGGCCGACAACCTGTGAGCTGTAGATCATGCGTGTAGCCCAAGACGCTCCCGATGCCGGTAACGCCAGGACCCCGCTTCCCAGGGTGTTGCTGAATGACTCGAGAACGTCGCTCGGCTCATACGACCCGAGCGCGATGGTATGCGCCCCGGTCTGCTCGGGGCAAACGAGGGTCACCGTCACCAGCGGGCCGTCGAATGAGCTGTCGGGATAGGGCGGCACTGGCGACGTAGCAGCTCCGTGATTGATCTCGGTGACTTTAAAGGGCGTCACACCTGGACTGCGGACCAGGAACGCCGCGTCCGGCCAGACGATCTCGTCCGCTGAATCCTGCGTCGGGCGATAGATCAGCCCGCCGGGGAAGATTTGCGTCTGGAACGCCACGTAGGTGCCGCCTCGTGGGAGGCTGTGCAACACGACCGAAACATTGAACTCAGCCCCCGCGTCGAACGTACACGACGTTTGCTCGACGTCACATGCTCCCGTCGGCTCGACGGCCATCGTTTCGTGGACAATGCCGGCGATCAACCCCGCGGACATCTGCAACATGAGACTAGCGTCTCGGGAGTCGATTCTGTCGTCCAGCGTCGCGTCCGCGCTTTCGGGGCAGGGCACGGAAGAGCTCAGCGACGCCCCGTACTGAAGGGTAATCGCGGCATCAATACTCGCGACGACATCGTTGCAGTCGGCGTCACCCAGGAAGGGGGGCGTTTCTTGAGCGTGGCCGTTCGCAGCGAGCCCGAGCGCCGCTGCTACGACTGCCGCCACGACTAGCCATTTCACGCTGCGATTATACCACGCGAGTCAAGGGTCAGGGGTTTGGGGCAAGGGGAGTCGTCGTTGCGGTGGGCGCGGTCTCGCTATCGCCGCGGTAGGCGGTGAGCACGACGAGCTGCTGGCTGTTGTCGTACTTCACGAGGCGGTGGTCCGGCGACGTCGCGAACCAGGCGGCCTGGTGCAGCCCCTTCTCGCCACCAATCTCCAGGCGCCACGTGTCGAACGTGCCGCCGGGTACCGTGATCTCTTCTCGCGCCGTGACCTCGATCGTCACGCCCTGGATCGAGCGCACGTTGGGTAGCACGGTATCGTAGTTCGCCTTGTAGTTCTCGGCGAACGGGATCGTCCGCCAGATGAACAACGATTCGTCATTGTCGTAGTAGTTCTCTCTGTCCAGCCGTATCGGCAGGGTCCGCTCTTCGCCACCCTCTGTGAACTTGATGACGAGCACGTCGGTCTCGTGGTCGTAGGTCCCTTCGACGACCGTATCCTCGTCGTCGAGGTGCCGCTCGCGCCGCACGAAGTCCGGCTTCAGCGTCATTGCGTCGACGAGCACCGAGGTCTCATCCGTCCCCTGCACTTCCGCCCCGGCGGCACCCTCGAAGTTGATCTGAAACTCGTACTGGTCGCCTGTCCTATCAACGATGAGCGTGCCATGTTGGAGCAGCTCTTCGAGGTCCTTGTCGTCACGATCGTACACCGCGTAATCGGCTTCTTCGTGATCGGGCCACGGGATCGTCTCGACGATGTCCCGCGTAATGATCTCTTCGTCCTGATAGCAGCCGGCCAGGAGCAGGGAAGCCACAAGCGAGACTGCGAGCAGGAGGATGCGCATCGGTTAAGCGGCCGCCTTTGCCGCGCCCCGCACGCGCTCAAGCGCCTCGTCGATGTCGGCGCGCGTGATGCCGTGGTGCGTGACCATGCGGAGGCGGCCGCCGCCGATCGGCGTCGTCAGCAGCCCGGCGTCGCGCAGGCGCCGCCGGAACGTGAGCTGGTCGCCCGCGATCTCGAAGATGACGATGTTCGTCTGCACGGCCTCGGGGTCGATGCGAATGCCCGGCACCTGGGCGAGGCCCGTCGCCAGGACGCGCGCGTGCTCGTGGTCCTCGGCGAGGCGCTCGACCATCGTTTCCAGCGCGACGACGCCCGCGGCCGCGATCACACCCGCCTGCCGCATGCCGCCGCCGAGCGTCTTGCGCGCCTTACGCGCTTTTGCGACGAACGCCGCCGGGCCGCACACGACCGAGCCCACCGGCGCGGACAGCCCTTTCGAGAGGCAGAACGTCACCGAATCGACGTCCGCCGTCAGCTCCTTCGCCTCGACTCCCAGCGCGATAGCGGCGTTGAAGATGCGCGCGCCGTCCAGGTGCACCGCGATGCCGTGCCGGTGCGCCAGCTCCGCGAGCGCTTTCGTCTCCTCGATCGTGATCACGCCGCCGCCGCAACGGGTCTGCGTGTTTTCGAGGCAGACGACCGCCGTGCGTGGGAAGTGGATGTTTTCGCCGCGGACCGTCGCCTCGACGGCGTTGAGGTCGAGCATGCCGTGCGCGCCGTTCGGCACTTCGCGCAGCAGGATCCCGCCGACGGCGGCCGCGCCCGCGACCTCGTACTGGAGGATGTGCGCCTCTCTGCCCACGATCGCCTCGTCGCCGCGCTGGCAGTGCGCCAGTAGCGAGACGAGATTGCCCATCGTCCCGCTCGCGACGAATACGGCCGCCTCCTTGCCCGTGCGCTCGGCCGCCATCGATTCCAGGCGCTTCACGGTCGGGTCCTCGCCGAAGACGTCGTCTCCCACCTCCGCCTGCGCCATCGCCTCGCGCATGGCGGGCGTGGGGTGCGTGACCGTGTCGCTCCGCAGATCGATGACGTGTTGGGACATAACCGCCCTGCATTCTAAGATTCGGGGCCCCCACGGGCAAGCACAGTTCCTGTCGTCGCCATCGAACCTCGGACCTCGAGCTTCGAGGATTTGGCGCAGGTCACAACCCCGTCCCTTGCCAATTTGACAGGACGTGGCATAATAGACCGGGTGGCTTGGTAGGTCCCTCCGTTACATATCGTTAGGTCCCGGCCCGTACTCTGGCGAGAGGCGCCTATGGCGACGACTCCGGCGCGTTTGATCGTGGTGAGTCCTGACGCCATGCTGGCTCAGGTCGTGCAGGAATCGGCCGCCACGCTCGGACATAACGTACTCTCCGCGGCGGACCTCCGCGAAGCGCGACGCCTTCTTAGTCGCGTCGATGTCGACCTCATCTGTCTCGATAGCATCCTACCCGTAAGCGAGATCGATGACCTCTGCCGCGCGCTCAGCGCCGAGAGCGGCCGCCCCGCGTTCGTCTTCATCGCGCCGCCGTCCGCGAAGGTGGTGCCCTCCGCGTTGCCGGTCTCGTACCAGCCGCGACGCGACGGCCTGGTCACGAAGCCGCTGCGCACAGCCGACCTCGAGCGGGAGATCACGCGTGTCCTATCCATCTGCACACGGCCGCGCGAGGCCGGCCTGCTGCGCGCCGGACCGGTCGCGCTCGATGGCGTGGAGCGCAAGCTGCTCTTCGCGAGCGGGGGCGCCCTCTGTCTCACGCAGACGGAGTACCGGCTGATGCGTTACCTCATGGAGCGCCCCGGCGAGTTCGTCTCGCCCGCCGAGCTGCTCGAGCACGCGTGGGGCTATCCGAAGGACACCGGCGGCGCCGAGGTGGTGCGGGCGCACGTGAGCAACGTGCGCCGCAAGCTCCGCGCGATTGGAGAGGACGCCCAGATCCTGCGCAACCAGCCGTACCAGGGCTACGGGGTCGTTGTCGAGATGAGCCAGGCGGGCGCTAAGGGAGGGCGAAAGGCGCGCAACGGACGCTAGAAGTGCCCGTTGCCCTCGACGTCCTCTTCCTCGAGCTCTTCTTCTACGTCCTCTGAGTAGACGCCGGCCTGCCGCCCGATCCACACGGTCACGACGAAGTCATCGCGAAACGGGTTCGCGCTCATCACCAGCCGTTCGTCCACCTCGCTGATGATGTTCTGCAGGTGGTCTTCCGACGAGTCGTCCGGCAGGCAGAGCGTCGCGTGGACGGTATCCGCGCCGTAGTGGATGTCGACGCGGCCGATCTCCGCGTCGTCGGCAGTGATCAGATACGCCTCGGAGTAGGCGGTGCGCATCTCGCGCTCGAAGTTGTAGCGGGGCATAGCGATGGCTCCTTTACTTCTTCTTACGCAGCTTGTTGAGGAACTGCCCCCACGACGCTTCCGCTGAGGCCGCCCGCTCGAGGCCGCGGACGCGGTCGAGGATGATGTCGCGGACGCGGCCTTCCTCGCCGGCGTCCAGCCAGTACCCATGCCCGTCCACGCACGTTTCCATCTCCAGGTCGTACGCGCGGTAGTTGAACGCGCGCATCGTTTTGGCGCACACCGGGCACTTCAGCTCGCTCTCCCGCTTCGAGTACTCGATCGTCGCGCGGCGGAGCGATTCGTCCTTCTCGGCCGTCGCTTCGAGGTCGTCCAGCTCAGTCGGATCGAGCCAGCGGCCGTTGCACGTCAGGCAGTGATCAACTTCGATGCCCGCGTGCTTCTCGATGACAAGCTCGGTGCTATCGCGTGGGCACTTCATAGTGAGAGCAGTGTAGCAGAGGCCTTGTTAGCGGCCAGCGGCCGCGCGGATCGCGGCGGCATGGTCCGCGTAGTGATGGTACGTGACGCCGCGCAGCCATTCCCAGAGCGGCCAGCCCTGCTCGCCCGCCGCCGGCTTGCGGATGTGGCCCATCGTTTCGAGCTGGGCGATCGTCAGCGTTTCCGCGAGCTGTTCGTCAGGGAACGATTCGATGGCCGCCATCAGCCGCGCGTGGCCTGTCGCAGCCATGTCGCGCACCTCGTCCAGCGTTAGGCCGCGGAGCCGTTCGTACTGCCAGGCGTTGCGCGCATCTTGCGTAGTGAGGTCGACTGATGCCGTCGCGTACTCCTCGCTGCCGTAGCAGGAGAGCGCCGTCGGCGGGATGCCCGCCTGCGCCTCGAGCTGGCCCGCCAGCCACTGCTCGTCCGCGCCGACGTGCGCCATGACATCTCTCACGCTCCACGAGGCGATCGCGGGCGTGGTGAGCTCGTCTTCCGAGACGGCATCGATCGCGGCCGTGTAGTCCGCATACGCGTCGCGCACGCGAGCGAGAAGGCCGGCGTGATTCGGCGCGGACTCGGCGGGATGATCAGTCATGCGAGGGTGTGCTACGCCGGGCGTATCTGTCCGGTGCCCTGCACGACCCACTTGTACGTCGTGATCTCACGCAACCCGACGGGGCCGCGCGCGTGCGTCTTTTGCGTCGAGTCGATGATCTCCGCGCCGAGGCCGAACTGCGCGCCGTCCGTGAACTGCGTCGACGCGTTCACGTACACTACCGCCGTATCGACCTCCTGCGTGAAGCGCCGCGCCGCGCTGTAATCCTCCGTCACGATCGCGTCCGAGTGGCCCGTGCTGTATTCGTAGATGACGTCGAGCGCCTGGTCCAGCGATTCGACGACCTTCACGGTCGCCACGAGCGCGAGGTGCTCCTTGCCGTAGTCGTCCGGCTCCGCCGCGCTGATCGAGAGGTCCGCTATCTGCGCGCGCGAGAGGATGTCGAGCGCCGCGGCGTCGCAGCGCATCTCGACGCCCTCCTCCGCCCAGCGCTTCCCGATGCGCGGCAGGTACTCCGCTGCGACGTCCCGGTGTACGAGGACGGCATCGAGAGCGTTGCAGATTGAGTACCGGCGCGTCTTCGCGTTGTTCACGATCTCGACCGCTTTGTCGAGGTCGGCTGCTTTGTCGACGTACGTGTGGACCACGCCGATGCCGCCGATCAGCACCGGCACCGTCGCGTTCTCCAGGACGAAATCGATCAGCCCGCCGCCGCGTGGCACCAGCAGGTCGATGTACTCCCGCATGCGCACGAGGTCGAGCACGAGCGCGCGGTCGGTCGACTCGACGAACTGGACCGCGCCATCCGGCACGCCCGCTTCGGCAGCGGCGCGCCCGATCGTGCGCGCGATTGTGCTGTTCGAGTGGAACGCTTCCTTGCCGCCGCGCAGCACTGTCGCGTTGCCCGCCTTGAGGCACAACGATGACGTATCGATCGTGACGTTCGGACGCGCCTCGTAGATGCAGGCGACGACGCCCAGCGGCACGCGCACCTTGCTCACGATCAGCCCGTTCGCCATCGTGCGCTGCTCCAGCCCCTCCCCGACGGGGTCGGGTAGGGCGGCGACGTTGCGCACGTCCTCGGCGTACTGCGTCAGGCGCTCCGGCGTGAGTAGCAGCCTGTCGAGGATGTAGCCGGTCGTACCGGCTTCCTTGGCCGCCTGCATGTCGTGCTGGTTCGCGCGCAGGACCTCGTCCTGATGCGCATCGAGCGCGTCCGCCATCGCGAGCAGGGCGCGGTTCTTCACGTCCGTGCTCAGCGTCGCGAGACGGCGCGCGGCGTCCTTCGCGCGCTTGCCTATCGCTCGCAGGTCCACGCCTGCTGTCGTAGTCATCGTTTGCTCCGAAGGCCACTCTTTAGCGTGGCGGGTACCCACAGTCTAACGTCAGGCACGACGGCGTCGCTACTGAGGAAAGCCTCATCCTGCGGCGTCGAGGCTGCCACTTGGCGAGACCTTGTAGGGACAGAGCTTCAGCTCTGTCCGGCCCTATCGATGGCGTCCCGCTCCACCTCCCGCCTCGGGATGGCGCAGGGAACCATCCCGACCCTGCGTGCGTCTCTAATGGAAAGCGGTCATGCCCGCCCAGGAGGCTCCGATGAAGGCCCGACTACTCCCCTCAGCATCCGTCATCATTGCGCTCGTTGCCGTGGCCGCGCTCCTCGTCGCCACCGTCGGCGCCTCGAACGACGGCACGAAGGGAGCCCAGCGCGAGGACGGCGGCGAGTCGTCCGCCGTCTGCGCCCCAGGCCATCCCGACTGCGACGACATGATCGTCGAACCGGGCGGCGACGATGTGGCCAACAGCTGCATCGAAGGCACGGTCGACTGCAACGACACCATCGATGTGCCGGTGGACGGCGGCGGCGGCACGTCGAACATGTGCATCGAGGGCGTCCCCGACTGCAACGACACGATCTCGTACCCGAGCCAGCCCGGCGTCTACGACGTCGGCGCCGACTTCACGGCAGACTACACTCAGGCCGACATGGACCGCGTCGAGGAGATCATCCTCGCGGCCGACCCGTCGGCGGACGTGCTCGTGCTGGAGCGCTTCCCGCCGGCCGCGGCCGCCCACATCCACAACAAGACCGAGGGCTTCTGCGACGACATCATCGCGCGGCTCGAAGCCGTACACGGCGTCGCCGGCGCAACCTGCATCCCTTCGAGCGACGCGCCTATCGAGAAGCCCGACGAGCCCGTGAGCAGCGATCCGTCCGGCAGCACGGGCGAAGACGTCCCCAATTCATCGGACTTCGTCGCCCCTGACGACTGCAGCCTCGTGCACAACGTCGATGCGTGCGAAGAGCCTCCCTACGATCCGGACGGCTTCCCGGCCAACTAACACCGGCACCACCTCCTGGACAGAGAGGCCCCGGTGAGCCGGGGCCTCTCTGTCATTCTGAGTCCTTCCGCGGAGGGCCGCCCTCTCACTTGACAACTCCGCCGCCCTCGCCGTAACCTTCACGCACACGTTAGAGTAGCGGCGAGGTTCGAGCCGCGGACGCCAGGAGCGCGCCATGAAGTTCGGCATCTTCTACGAGATGCAGCTCCCCAAGCCCTGGGGCCCCAACGCCGAGTTCGACATCTACCAGCAGTCGCTCGAGCAGGTGGAGCTGGCCGACGAGCTGGGCTACGACTACGTCTGGGAGGTGGAGCACCACTTCCTCGAGGAGTACAGCCACTCCTCCTCACCGGAGATCTTCCTCGCCGCCGCGAGCCAGCGCACGCGCAACATCCGCCTGGGGCACGGCATCGTGCTGCTGCCGCCGGGCTACAACCACCCCGCGCGCATCGCCGAGCGCGTCGCCACGCTTGATCTCGTCTCGAACGGTCGCGTCGACTTCGGCACGGGCGAGTCGTCCTCCGATATGGAGCTGGGCGGCTTTGGCGTCGATCGCGGGGCGAAGAAGAGCCAGTGGGAGGAAGCGCTTGAGTGCATCGTCGGCATGTTCCGAGATGAGCCGTTCGAGTACCACGGCGAGTACATCGATTTCCCGAAGCGCAACGTCATCCCGAAGCCACGCCAGAAGCCGCACCCGCCGCTCTGGGTCGCCTGCTCAAACCCCGACACCGTCTTCACGGCCGCGCGCAAGGGCCTCGGCGCGCTCGGGTTCGACTTCGCCGGGCCGGAGGAGACGGGACGCCGTCGCGAGGAGTACTATCGCCTGATCCGCGACGAAGCGCAGCCGATCGGCGACGCTGTGAACGCGCAGTTCGCCATCGTCTCCGGCTTCATGTGCTGCCCGCGCGACGAGGAAGCCGTCGAGAAAGGCGTGCCGGGGATGCAGTTCTTCGGCTACGCGCTGTCGCACTACTACGCAAGCAGCGCGCCGCACCAGCCCGGCAACACCGACCTGATGTCAGCATTCAAGACCGTCACGCAGATGGCGCCTGTCGAGCAGGCCGGCGGCTGCATCGGCTCGCCGCGGACGATCCGCGAGCGTCTCCTTGCTTACGAGGAAGCCGGCATCGATCAGATCATCTTCGTCGCGCAGGCCGGCGCGACGAAGCACGAGGACATCATGAGCTCGCTTCGTCTCTTCGCGAGCGAGCTTCTTCCCGAATTCAAGGAGCGCGACCGCGACCACCAGCGCCGCCGCCAGGAGTGGCTCGCGCAGCCCGTCGAGGCGACCGCTCCGTAGGGACAGACCTTTTCGCAGAGTCGCCTCTGGCGAGGGGTCTGTCCGGCCCCTTGAGCAGCCCGTCCAGGCGAAGACCTGGCCAGCCTCGCTACGTATGACGAAGGCCGGCAACACTTTTGCCTGGCCTCATCCCTTCCTCCACGAAAACATAGGGGCGGTGGTCGCTTCATACGACCACCGCCCAAAAAACAGGAGGTTGTGGCTGGTCTATTCGGGCTGCTCTTTTTCGTCGAGGCGGTCCTTCTGGCCTGCGACGGCCGACTGCAGGAATGCCTGGTACTTCTGCAACGACTCGATCCACGCCGAAAGCATCGTGTCGCCGGTCTTCGTGAGCGAGTACATCCGGCGCGCCGGGCCTGAGGCGGAGGTGTCCCACAAGGAGGAAATCATGCCGTCCTGCTCTAGCTGCCGGAGCGTCCGGTAGATGGTGCCCGAATCGAAGGGCGGCAGGCCGGACTCGGCCAGCCGCTTCGAGAGCTGGTAGCCGTGGGCGTTCCACTCCCTCAGCATCGCCAGGATGCTGGTCGAAAGCATCTCGCCGTGGAGGCGCATCCCAGAATGGCCGTTCTTCTCTTCGTCTGCCATAGGTTCGATTCCCTCTTGTGAGAAATTTTTCTCAAATTTGCTTGATAAGGGGTTGACTGCGTACCGATACTATCTGTATACTGCATCTATCATCAGAAGTCAAGAGCAAGAGGAGGAATCATCTCATGGCAACCCAAACTGGCCCGGCGGACCGTTTCGTCGACGCCCTCACCGAGAGCTCGACCGCCGTCATGGACCGCGTCAAGACCGCTAGCGAGCGGGCGCACCGCGTCACGACGGCTCTCGTCTCTGAGGCCGAGCGCATCCAGCAGGACGCCCTCGATCTCACGCGCAAGGTGATCCAGGACCCGGCCGACATCGTCGGCAACACCGGTCTGGCGTACCAGAAGGCGATCGTAGCGCAGGAGCGCGTCTTCGAGTTCGCCCGCAACGCGCTCGAGGAGGCCGTCACCGCCAACCGCGAGACGCGTACGACCGTCGAGCGTGTCCTGCGTGCCAACTTCGACGCGAGCCGTCCCGCCGTCGAGCAGGTCCGAGAGTTCGTAACGCGCACCGGCGAGGCGCTCCGCCCGTCGTTCCTGCGCACTCAGGAGGCCGTCTCGGCCCCCGCGCCGCGCGCGCGCAAGACCGCCGCTGAGGAAGCCGCCTAAGCTACTCCATTCATAACCCGCAGAACAGCAGGCCCCCGAATATTTCGGGGGCCTGCTGTTCTGCGTCGTCGCAGGGGCGTCCTTCCGCGGTAGGGGCAGGCAAGACCTGTCCCTACATTGCGGTTACGCGCAGCTATGCCCGAACTGGAACGCCACGCCGAAGATGTCCGTGAAGAGATCGATCGAGCCGTCCGGCGCGCCCATGTCCCACACGTCCATGCCCATCGGCGCTTCCGAGCGGTCGAGGTTCGCGTCGTAGCCATCGGGCTCGCCCGGCCCGACGGTGTCCGCGTCGTCGCCGTAGCCAAACGCAACGCTGAAGATGTCGACAAACAGGTCGATAGCCTTGCTGCCATCGATGTCGTAGAAGTCGTAGGGGTTCAGGTAGTCGCGCCTGCCGCCGGTTACCTCGCTGTCGATCGCAGTTTGTTGCTCGGCGCTGTCCGGGCAGCCGTCACCATCAGAGTCCGGGCCGACCGCGGGCTTGAGCCCTGTGACGTCGATTGGGATGCTGCTACTCGTGGTCGTGCCGTCGCCCAGCGCGCCGCTGACATTGTAGCCCCAGCACTTGAGGACCCCCGCTGTCGTGATCGCGCACGAGTGGTAGCCGCCACCCGAGACGGCGCCGACGCCTGAGCTGAGCCCGGAGACGTCGACGGGCGCGTTGCTATCTGCCGTCGTGCCGTTGCCCAGCCCGCCGAAGCCGTTGTGCCCCCAGCACCTGAGGCCCCCCGTCGTTCTGAGCGCGCACGTGTGGAAGTCCCCAGCCGCGATGGCGGCGACGCCTGAGGTGAGCCCGGAGACGTCGACAGGTGTCGCGATGCATTGACAGCCGCTTGTGCTTGTCGTGCCGTTGCCCACCTGGCCGAGGCTGTTGTTGCCCCAGCACTTGAGGCCCCCCGCCGTCATGCGCGCGCACGTGTGGTGCTCCCCAGCCGCCACGGACGCAACGCCTGAGGTGAGGCCGGAGACGTTGACAGGTGTTGTGCTGTCCGTCGCCGTACCGTTGCCAAGCGCTCCGTAGAGGTTAGAGCCCCAGCACTTGAGGCCCCCCGCCGTCGTGACCGCGCATGTGTGGTGTTCTCCGGCCGAGACGGCGGCGACGCCTGAGGTGAGGCCGGAGACGTCGACGGGCGTGCTGCTATTCGTCGTTGTTCCGTTGCCCAGCTCGCCCAGGCTGTTGCGGCCCCAGCACTTGAGGCCCCCCGCCGTCGTGATCGCGCACGTGTGGTAGTTACCTGCGGTGACAGCCGCGACTCCTGAGGTGAGCCCGAAGACGTCGACGGGCGTGACGATGGTATCCGCCACTATTCCGCTGCCCAGCTGGCCGAGGCTGTTCTTGCCCCAGCACTTGAGGCCCCCCGCCGTCGTGATCGCGCACGAGTGGTTGTCTCCAGCCGCCACGGCCGCGACGCCCGAGCTGAGGCCGGAGACGTTGACGGGCGTGCTGCTGTTCGTGAACGTGCCGTTGCCTAGCTGGCCGAAGTAGTTGTAGCCCCAGCACTTGACGCCACCCGCCGTCATGACCGCGCACGTGTGGTGCTCCCCAGCCGCCACCCCGGCAACGCTGGTTCCGGCCGCAGAAGTCCCTTCTGGCTTGGGCCAGAGTAGAGTAGCCGTCGCGGCAAGGACTAGCGCGCACAGCGTCATCGCGAGCAGTACTGTTCGAACAGCCATGATCGGTTGCTTCCCCAGGGGCCCCTTTGTGCGGCGGGAATCTGTCCTAAGGCGCCTATAGTACCAAATGGCCGAGCGCGACGTTTCATAACGGCCCCCTTGCTCGTAGGGGAGGCCGGAACTTGACCGCCTCAGGCGGAGGCCTCCCGCAACGTTACCCCCGCGGCAGCCGCGCCGCGGCGTCCGGCAGCGATGGGAACGCGCCGTGGGGCTCCGTCTGGTACCAGTACGCCGTCGATGAAAAGTCGTGCGACAGGTGGTTGGCGTGGCCGTGCTCGATCGTCACGCGGACCGATTCGCGGAAGTGCACCGGGTCCTCGATGTGGAAGCGGTACATCGAGTGGCGGCCGCCCCACGGCCAGTCCTCCGTGCCTTCGGTGAGCGGCAGGCCGTGATAGGGCGCGCAGAACTCCGTCTGGGGGCTCCACGCCGTGCCGAAGTAGTCCTCCGTCCCCGTGCCGTGCAGCGTCGGCCGCACGTCGCCATCGATGTAGATCATGTCGTCGCCTTCTCCGTACCAGTCGTTGTTTTGGCGCTCGAAGTAGTGGACGTTCAGATTGCAACCGACGTAGTGTCCGCGCCCGTGCGCTTCTAGAATCACGTAGTTGCCCGCCCCGTCGAGATTAGGCGTCGTGTTGATCTCGCGCGAGTAGTCGCGGTCCTGGTCGAGCCGGCGCGTGTTGTCGCCCCAGCCCTCGGTTGGATGCTCGCAGCGCCACTGCGCGTGGAAGCGCCCGATGCCGTCCTCGAGCGCGTCGTACTCCTCGTAGTCGACGTAGAAGTACACCACGAGGCGTCGCTCGCCCTCGTTCGTGATGTCGATGCGCCCGCCCGAAGCGTAGGGCATCGGGAAGAAGCAGTTCCACCCGCGCCCATCGCGCGGGCTCATCGTCAGCGGCAGCGACGAGAACTCTTTCGTGACGCCGTGGCCGATGCCGAAGAAGTCGCCGGCGGGCGCCTCGACGCACGGCGTCTCCGCGCCGTCCCAGTATATGCGTAGGACTGCCCGTCGCGGGTAGAAGTCCTCGCGAGAGGCAAGCGTCATCCAGATATGGCGGACGGCGCCCGCGCCCTCCATGCGCGCCAGCGTGCGCGGCTCGCCGGGCTGCAGCATCCACGAATCGAGGTTGCCGCCCGTCGTGTCGTACGACGACGCGCGACGCCGCCGGGCGTTTGCGCAAGCGAGGGAGGTTGTCCAGGGAGGAGAACATCGGCGGAATTGTAGCGTGTAGGGGCGGGTTTCAAACCCGCCCCTACTATCTTTGTCATCCTGAGGGGAGTGGGGTAGAGCGCGACTGGGGCGGGGAGCCCGAAGGACCTGACACCTCGTGCGTCAGCGCGATCTAACCTTGTTGTGACATCGCAAGCTCCCCTCTCCCTCTTCAGAGGGAGAGGGGTCGGGGGTGAGGGTGTCCAAGCGCCGCCGTCGCGCCGAAAGCTGACGGCCGACGGCCGACGGCTGACAGCCGATAGCTACGTGGAACAGTCGTGCCCGTACTGGTACGCGACGCCGAAGATGTCCGTAAACAGATCGATTGTGCCGTCCGGCGGGCCCATGTCCCAGACGTCCATGCCCATCGGCGCCGCCGAGCGGTCGAGCGTCGCGTCGTAGCCGTCGGGCTCGCCCGGCGGGTCGCTGTCCGCGTCGTCACCGAAGGCATTCGCGACGTTGAAGATGTCGATGAACAGGTCGATAACGCGGTTGCCGTCCGTATCGTAGAAGTCGTAGGGGTTGAGCGGATCACGCAGCCCTCCCGTCGCTTCGCTGCCCGGTGTGGTGAAAAGTTCGTACGCGTCGTTGCATTGATCGGCGTCAGTGTCTGGCTCACAGCCTGGGGTGCCGCAGTGGAGCACTCGCACGCTGCCGGCTCCTCCCCAATAGTCGTCCTCATACGCGACAACGGCATTCCCAAACGCATCAAGCGTCAGCGATGGGCGACCATTTCCCTGCGGCTCGGGCGACGCGATGCTCTCATTCGCTCCCGTGCAAAGCGGGTCGTCACAACGCAGAAGAGTGAGGCCAGCACCTGGGCCGGAACCCAAATTCCAGTAGGTCAGAACCGGGAGCCCCGCCTCATCAAGGCGCAGAGACGGATACCAGATGCTGTAATACGCCGATTCAAGTGTAGTAATACTGTCATTTGAGTCTGCGCAGTCCGGATCATTGCAGTGGAGAAGTTTGATTTCGTCGGCCAAGGTGTTCTCGTAGGCGATCACCGGGTTCCACGTCGTATCCAACGCTAGGGACGGATGGCGTGGTGTGGTTACGAGGGGATCGGGCGACTCGATATTCTCTCCGCCACCTTCGCAGTCTGGTTCGTCGCAGTGGAGTACGAGTAGCGTGCCGTCGACGATGCTGTTTATCCGAACGAATGCGACCACTGGATTTCCGTCCTGATCGAGCTGAAGCGATGTATGCACTGGCGACGTGTCTGCGAGGGTCGCAATGCTCTCATCGCCGTCGCTACACGCCGGATCGTTGCAGTGGAGTAGACGTAGGTTACCTGAAGCTTCGTAGCTCATGACCGGATTGCCGGCCGCATCCAGCACTAGCGAGTGAGACCCCGCCTCATCGAGGTCAGGTGTAGTGATAACTTCATCTCCGCCGCTGCAATCTTCGTCGTTGCAATGCACCAGCCTCACTGTCGTCGGATCCCTAAAGGCGATCACGGGGTTCCCGACAGCGTCGATGACCATCGAGACCGCATGTTCCGAATCCAGCATTGGTGCGAGTATCTCGATGCTATCTCCTCCTGGCATGCAGGCAGGATCGTCGCAGTGTAAGAGACCAAGATGACCATCGGACCCGAGGTAGGCAACGATGGGATTGCCGGAGGAGTCAAGCTCCAGTTCTCGGCTGGCGCCGCTAGCCGGTAACGCAATCGTGTTGTAGGAGCCCGCCGCATGCACGCTGCCGGTCGAAGTCAGACCCGTCACGACGAGCATGGCGAGGATAGAGACAGCTGACCAGGGAAGGCGCATGAGCCACCACCCTCCTTCCAGAGGCGGCCAGCATAACACGTTTAGCGCTGGGCTGTCGCTAGTCTACGGCGACGAAGACCTCGCCGTTCTCTTCCTTCACGTCGTAGGTGGGGATGGGGCGCTTCATGAAGGCGGGGAGCGTTGCGTCGTAGAGGAGCTTGAGCGCGAGCGGACGCTGGGCCCACTTCGCGACGCAGCCGTCGGTGACATCGAACTGGGCGCCGTGCCAGGGGCATTCGAGTAGCGTGCCGTCCAGCGTGCCCTTGCCGAGCCGGGCGAACATGTGGCTGCAGCGGCCGCCCACCGCGAAGACCTGTCCGCCCACGAGCCGTCCTACCGCGATCTCCTTGCCGCGCGCCTTGAGCTGGCGCACCTCGCCCTCCGGCAGGTCCTCGGACTTGCAGACGGACACGAACGTATACGCGCCCGATTCCTTACCTTTAGGGGCTTCCGTCTTCTTGGTATCGACGGCCACGATAGGTTCCTCCTCGTATGGGGCTAGCAGCGCCTCGAAGATAGCAAAGGACGGAATCGGGAACAAGGAACGGGTGGCTGTGCCGACGCATATCCTTACGCCGGCTATCGGGATGTTCTGGCTACCCGCCCGCCTACCCAGGAGGGTTGTTATCTGGGGGGACACCCCCCAGACCCCCCGGCAGAGGGCTCCAGCCCTCAGCACTCCTGGGTACGGACAGTGCTTTGTCGAGCAGCCCGATGTCCTCACCCTAAAGCCCGGCGGGGAGCGCGAGGGGGCAGCGCCCATGCGAGGTTGCCAACTCTACCCTGGCCGTAAGCGGGGAAGTGGTTACAATTGTTTACACAGGCAGTGGCAGAGAGAACCGTCGCTCGGCGCCCGGTCCCGCTCCGGCGCGTACGCGAAATTGCGTCCGCTCAGGAGCTTGCGTGGGCGCGCGTCCGCGAAGACATCGAGGCGCACATCGGCGTGCTCGCGTTGGGACTGGCGCTCATCCTGGGTGCGTCTGTCCGCCTGTCGTTCACGCTCTACTCCGACTTCCCGCTTAACGACGGCGGCCTCTTCTACACCATGGTGCGCGATATTCAGGCGCACAACTACGCGCTGCCGGCGTACACGAGCTACAACGGCGGATCGATCCCGTTCGCGTACCCGTTCTTGCCGTTCTACTCCGCGGCCGCGCTCGATGACATCGGGCCCTGGAGCCTGCTAGACGTCTTCCGCTTCCTCCCGCTCATCACGAGCATGCTTACGATCGTCGCCCTCTATCTTTTGAGCCGGCGCCTGTTCGTCTCGCCCGCGGTCGTCGGGCTCACGGTGATCTTCTTCGCGCTGGCGCCTCGCAGCTACAAGTGGCTGATCATGGGCGGCGGCCTGACGCGTTCGATGGGCCTGCTGTTCGCGGTGCTCGCGCTGCATCAGGTGCTGCTCCTCTACCAAACGCGAAAGCGCCGCTACATCTTCGGCACGGCGATACTCGCCGGCATGACCGTCCTCAGCCACCCCGAAGCGAGCTGGGTCCTCGCGTTTAGCGCGGTGTTGTTGTGGGGCTGCTACGGCCGCGATCGCGCGAGCGCGATCAACTCGCTGCTGGTCGCCGGCGGCGTCCTCGCGATCACGGCTCCGTGGTGGGGCACGGTCGTCGCGCAGCACGGCTTCACGCCGCTGTTCTCGGCGTCGCAGGAGGGCTGGTACTCCTGGGAGACGTGGCGCAACTTCTATTACTGGAGCTTCACCGAGCAGCCGTATCTCAACGTCTCGGCGGTGCTCGCGATCCTCGGTGCGCTGGTCCTGCTGGCGCAGGGCAAGCCGTTCGTGCCGCTGTGGCTAATCGCGATCGTCGTGCTGGAGCCGCGCAGCGCGCCGACGTTCGCCGCGCTTCCCGTCGCGATGCTGACGGCGACGGCCGTCGTGAGCTTCGCCGTTCCGATCTGGAAGATGACGGCGTCGCGAACAGCCTCGCCGCAGACAAACGGCGCGGCCCACCATGACGGCTCGTCCATCTGGCCGGCCCGCCGTGCGGAGCTACTGCCCAAGATCGGCGTGCTGCTCGTCGCCGCCTACCTCGCGACGATCCTCGTGCAGAGCGCCTTCTATCCGACGGGTCTGCTCTACGGCCTGGGCGGCCAGGAGCGCGATGCGATGGCCTGGGTGAAGGAGAACACCGACGAGAATGATACGTTCCTCGTCGTTACCGGCGATACGAACTGGGCGACCGATCGCACCTCGGAGTGGTTCCCTGCGCTCACGGGCCGGACGAGCCTCGGAACGTTCCAGGGGTACGAGTGGCTTGGCCGAAAGAAGAGCGAGGAGCAAGCGGAACGCGCGTTGCGACTGCAGCAGTGCGCCTACAGCGACTCATTCTGCATCGAGCATTGGGCCCGTTCGGGGGATGTCACGTTCTCGTACGTCTATCTTGCCGAGAGATGCTGCCCAACGTTGGAACGGTCGCTCTTTTCGGCGAACGACTATCGACTTGTGCGGAACTCCTCCGGCGCCGTCATCTTCGCGCACCGCTGACGCAAATCAGCCCTCGTCGTCTACTAGATTCCCTGGCCCGATGCGTGCCCGCAGGACCTCCCGCGCGCGTTCGACGTCGCTTTGCTTGACCAGGATGTCGAAGTCGCCGGGCATCGAGCCGAACTCGCGCGTGACCGAGAGGGCGTTCATGTTCTTCACCATCGCGGCGACGCCGTTGTTCTCGAGCAGCTCGCGATACATCAGCGCCTCCGGCTCGCTCAGCCCCGCCGCCACCTTTACGATAGGGTCCTTGTCGTAGAAGAAGTCCCTCAGCCAGCGCATCAGAGCAACACCAGGTTGTTCCGATGCACCAGCTCCGAGCCGTACTGGTAGCCGAGCACTTCTTCGATCTTGTTCGAACGCACGCCGCGGATCTTTGCCGCGTCCTCGTGTCCGTAGTTCGTCACGCCGATCGCGATGCGACGTCCGTCCTCGCTGAAGATCGGCACCGTGTCGCCGCGCTCGAACGGCCCCTGCACGTCTCGCACGCCCGCCGGCAGCAAGCTCCGCCCCTGCGAGAGCACCGCTTTCGCCGCGCCGTCGTCGACGACGATGCGTCCGCGCGCCTTCAGCCCCGCCAGCATCCAGCGCTTCCTGCTCTCGACCCGGTCTGCGGCGGCCGGGAACAGCGTCCCGAGCGCCTCGCCGCCGACGAGGCGTCGCAGCGCGTCCGGCTCGTGCCCGCTCGCGATGATGACGTCCGCGCCCCCGGCGATGGCCAGCTTCGCGGCCTGCAGCTTCGTGATCATCCCGCCGACGCCGTGCTGCGTCGCCGAGTCGTCCGCGAGCGCTTCGATCTCCGGCGTGATGCGCTCGACGACGGCGATGAGCTCCGCGTCGGGGTCGCGGCGAGGGTCCGCCGTGTGCAGCCCGCCGGTGTCGGTGAGGATCGCCAGCAGGTCCGCATCGATAAGGTTTGCCACGAGCGCCGACAGGTTGTCGTTGTCGCCGATCTGCGTGCCTTCGATCTCCTCCACCGCGACGACGTCGTTCTCGTTCACGATCGGCACGGCGCCCAGCTCGAGCAGCGCGAGCAGCGTGTTCCGCGCGTTCAGGTAGCCGAGCCTGTCCGCCAGGTCGCGCCGCGTGACGAGCGCCTGCCCCGCGACGAGATCGTGGTCGCCAAACAGGCGGTCGTAGGTGTGCATCAGGTGGCTCTGTCCGACGGACGCCAGCACCTGCCGGAACGGAATATCGCGCCGGTCTTCCTTCTGCGCCAATCGATGCCGCCCCGCCGCGATCGCTCCGGACGACACGACCACGATCTCGACGCCGTCCTTGCGCAGCGCGGCCACCTGCGCGACGAGCGCCGCCATCGCCTCCTCGTCGAGGCGGTCGCTCCCGGCCGTCAGCAGGCTTGTTCCCAGCTTCGCAACGACGCGTCGATAAGGCCGCCGTACGCGCGGCTTCGAGCGGGACGGCGTCGTCTTACGCGACACGCTGGCGCGCTTCTTCTCTACCATCGAGCGCAGTATAGCGGCGCGTTCGATTCCGGCCAGCGAAGCAAGCAAGCCGGACAACATGCCCGGCTTGCTTGCGGTTTCATTGCCCTCGTGCGTCTACGGGGCCGCCTCACAAGTGTGACCAAACTGGGCCGCGACAGGGAGGATATCGTTGAAGAGATCGATTATTCCGTCTGGGGGGCCTAGGTTCCACGCGTTCGGTCCGATTGCCGGTGAGCGGTCGAATGCAGGATGATAGGCTGGTACGGGCGGGGCTGGTGTGGTTAATGGGTTGCTATTCCGGTTGATTGGCGCCATGCCACCGTTGTCGTTCGCCCCGAAGCGGCCGGCCACCCCAAATATGTCGTTGTTGAGATCCACCAGCTTGTTCCTTGTGGGCGAAGGAGTATCGAAGAAGTCCCAGAAATCGAGAGGGTTGCGCTGTCCTCCCAGTTCCACGTTAGTCCCAAACTCTTCGCCGTTCGAGCAACCGTCTTGATCGTAGTCGGCAGCATCATTTGTGAGAAGGGCTACCCGAGCATCTATCCGCGGCTTCCAGAGTGTGCTGGCTGGATTCCCGTCGTTCAAGTCATCGTCCACCCATGTTCCCGTTTCCTCCAAGCGCTCCTCCAGCTGAGCCGGAGTGAGGTTTGGTCGTGCCTGCTTCATCAGTGCAGCGACGGCTGCCACGTGTGGGGCGGCTGCGGAGGTACCCGCGCCCGTAAGCGTACCGCCTCCCGGCCAGGGAGCCGTGGTCAGCGCTCCAGGACCGAGCATGTCGAGATCTGTAGTGGCGTTCGAGAGGCATGCGGCGCCGTCGACAGCACTAGTCACGTCCTCGCAGATAAAGTTTCCGAGCGAGTTGTGGTAGTCCTGATATCCAACGTCTGCATCGTATGTGGCGCCCACCGATACGACTGGGGTAGAGCAGGCAGGCCACTTCATGGATGACTTCTGCGCGTCGTTGCCTGAGGAAGCGATGGGTAGAACCCCAAAGAGGCGAAGGTAACCCAAGGTTGCATCGACCAGCGGCTGATCCGTTGCACAAGTGCCGGCAGGGTAGGACCCACCACCGAAGCTCATGTTGATGATGGGTGTCAGCGGTGGCAGCCCCACGCTGTACCGCTGAAGAGTCACGCTGAGAATGTGATCCAGCGCCCCGAATACCGCGTCAATGTCAAATCCCGCAGAGCCCGCGGCCTTGTACGCAAAGATTCCGGCGCTCGGGGCAATTCCGAGCGCGGCCACCGCACCAGCGGAGGTGATAACGCCGCTAACAAAGCTACCGTGGCCGTTTCGCAGAGGTAGATCTAAGTCGAATGGGCTATGGACAGTCGAGCCCACCCCGGACTGGCGGTCGCTGTTATTCGGGCAGGACTCGAAACACTCTTCACCAATGACGTCACCGACCAAGTCCGCATGGAGGCGATCGATACCTGTGTCGATGACGGCTACGTTGACGCCGCTACCGCTCACACCCGCGCCGTGGACTTCTGGCGCGTGAACCAGCGGTCCGCTCTCGGCAAGGTCAAGTTGTAGCTCTCTGTTTGGCGACACGATTACTACTCTAGAATCGCCATCGAGCTTGTCCAGGCCACCTTTCGACATTCGGCCAGCGAGTGCTGGCATCACCAGGTAGCGATACGTGAGCTCGAAGTCGGCCGGATCCTACTCCGACAAGACTGCATCCTGACGAAGTTGTGTGTCCCTCAAGACGTCGCTAACAACGATCTCGCCCGGCGAGGGCAGAGGTGGTGCATCCAGGTGGACGATCACCTCCACTTGTTCCTGGGTTCGCAAGGTGTCCAACACGTCGGGGTGGATCACGCCTCGCTGTTCCTCAAGACTGGCGTGATCCGGGAAGTTCGCGAGCTGTAGCACTAGACCAACCGCTGCCAGCAGCATCAGCAGCACGCCACGCCATTTGGCACGCATCATGTTTCTCCTTACTCTAAAGTGTGCGGCCATAGATGATGTCCTTGCAGGTGGCTCATCCGAGAGGCACTGCCAACTGGGCTTGGCCGCCCCAACCGATGCCTGAGATTTGGGCTGTGTCCTCCTTTCCGTGTCCTACAGTTCGAAGGGCCCCGCCGCGTGCTGCAGTACTAGCGCCGCATCCAGCGCGTTCACGTGATCGTCGCCGTTGACGTCGGCGGCATTTGGACAGCGCAGCCAGTTCGTCAGCCCTGCGTCGACTTGGAGGATCGCCAGGGCGTCGAGAGGTGTGATGAACAGGTCGCGATCCGCATCGCCCCGAAGCGACTTTTCGTCAACCAGTACATTACCCGGCTTGGGATTGCCATGGTGGATCGGCGGACGAAGGATGTTGGGCACGTAACAGCCGTTGCCCAACTGGCCATCGCCGTTACTTCCCCAGCACTTGAGGCCTGTCGCTACAGTGACTGCGCATGTGTGCTCACCTCCGGCGCTGATCGCCATGAGGTCTGAGAGAGGTTGCTCGCAGCGTCCTTGATCGATGTCATACACGTTGCACACGTCCAGCGGCGTAACGGTGCTTTCGATCGCCATGGTTCCAATGCCGAGCCTGCCGCTGAAGTTGGATCCCCAGCACTTCATCCCGCCGGATCCGCTCACAAGGGCGCAGGTGTACGCGCGGCCCGCATCTACGGCCGACACGCTACTCGCGAGGTTGGTGGGTTCGACTGGAGTGAAGCTGCAAGAAAAATACTCATCCAGCCAGGGGCTCGGGTCCCGGCAGGCGTCTTCCGTTGCCGTTCCGAGTTGGCCGTACTCGTTGTTTCCCCAGCATCGAACGCCCCCCGGATCGAACAGCGCGCACGTGTGGCTCCCCCCCGCCGTCAGTGCTACTGCGTTGTCGACGCGTGTCGCACACTCCTGCTGCCCGTCGTCCCAGGTCTCGCAGGCGGGAACGGCCGTCGTTCGGCAGAAATCATTGTAGCCAAGGGAGTCGGTAAAGCATGGCGTGCCCTGGGGCATTCCGAGTTGCCCGGACGTGTTGTTTCCCCAGCACCAGACCTCGCCACCTTCAGTGAGAGCACAGGTGTGCGCCGCGCCAGCTGACACGCCGGTTACGCCCGTAAGAGACTCCGCACATTGCTGTTTGCCACTATCGTAATCGATACATACCTCGCGCGGAACGACGCTGGCCGGACCAAAGGGTCCAGCGCCGAGCTGACCGTTGTAATTGTCTCCCCAGCACTTCACGCGACCCAACTCGGTCGCCGCGCAGGAGTGCCCCTCCAGGCCCGTGCCAGCAGTGATAGCGGTGACGCCGTTCTCGAGCCCCATGACGTCCACCGCAGTTTTCGCGCAGGGCCAGCCACCCCCGTCGTTCTGAAGGATCCTGAGATAGTCGCACTTGTCGCTAGTTATCGCGCCTACCTGGCCCGCGAAATTGTTCCCCCAGCACTTCGCGCCGCCGAACGTCGTCAGCGCGCAACTGTGGTTGCTGCCCACGGCAATGGCAGCGGCGCCGCTACCAAGGCCAACCACTTGCGCGGGTGACGTTCGGCGGACGACCGCTGCGTTCATTCCGCCTGTCCCGTCTCCAACTTGACCGTAAATGTTGAAGCCCCAGCACAGTACGCCACCACCTGCGGTGAGCGCGCATGTGTGCGACTCGCCCGCAGCGGCGCTCACGATGCCGTCGAGCGGGTTGGCCTCGGCTTGCCTGTGGAAGACAAGAAGAGTGGAAATCGCGGCCGCCAAGCCTGTCCACAGGAGGCCCCGCCGCACCATCGCCACTGGCGCCCAGCCCCTCATCAAGGATCCTTCTCGAACTTTACGCCGCCCGCGTGGCCACCATCGTATGCCCGTGGCCTCGTCCTGTCAAGACGACCGTCAGATGATCGTCCGCGCGCGAACGCGCTAGGCGGGGAGGGAGGGGATCAGGCCGGCGACCTTCTGGAGGATCAGCGCAACGTCGATGGAGTTGATGGCGCCAGAGAGGTTGGTGTCCGCGTTCGCGCGGCAGGCCAGCGTGTTGATTATGCCCGCGACGAACTGAAGCGTGAGCCCCGCGTCGATGGTGTTTACGGTGCCGTTGCAGTCGACGTCGCCGCTGCCACCGGAACCGACGGTCATCGACCAGGCGTGGAGCACTCCCGTATCGAGGAAGGCGCTGTCGACGATCCTGAGCGTCCAGGTGCCTGTCAGCGCTTCTCCGTCGAACATCGAGAGCGCCTGGTTGGGGCGGAACGTGCCCGCGATTGTCGGCGTCGCCGGCGCGCAGACGTTCTCGACCGGCGCCGCGGCCTCGTCGTCGAGCATGACGTTGATGTCGTCGCCGTCTTCCCCGCAGCCAATGCCCGTTGCCGGCACGCCCGGCCTGTCCATGAGTGCGACGGTTGTGCCGGTCTGGTCGTGCGTTAGCGTGACCACGATGTCGCCGGGCCAGCGGTGCTCGATGATCAGGCTGACGTTGAGGTCCTGGATCTCGCCGGTTGAGCTGAACGTCATGCACGAAGAGGCGCCCTCGGCGTCGTTGTCGGGGACGACAAGTCCGGGGGCAGCGTGGAGGCGGGTGTACGTGTTGCCCTGCACGCCCGGCTGCGCGCAGGTCACGCCCGCAGACGCCGGGCTCGTGCCGGAAGCGAGGAGCGCCGCGCCGATCGCGACCGTCAGGGCACCGAGGACTGCCAGCCTGCGTAGCGGCCATCTCGTCATAACGATGGCATTGTAGGGTTTGCGAGGCTCGACCCGCCACTGACCCATCGTGTACGCTCTAATCGATGCGAATACTGCTGATCAACGGCCCGAATCTCAATCTGCTCGGCCAGCGTGAACCCGATATCTACGGCACGCTGACGCTCGCCGATATCGAGGCGCGCGTCGCGGAACGAGCGAAGGCGCTCAACGTCGAGCTGCGCACGTTTCAGTCGAACCACGAAGGCGCGATCGTCGATTTTCTCCAGCAGGAGGCCCCTTCGGCCGACGGCATCATCCTGAACGGCGGCGCGCTCACGCACTACGGCCTCTCGCTGCGCGATGCGCTGCTCGCCGTAGGCAAGCCTGCTATCGAGGTGCACATCTCCAACATCTATGGCCGCGAGCGCTACCGCCAGCGTTCGGTTACCGCCGATGTCTGTCGCGGCATCATCGCCGGCCTCGGCTGGTACGGCTACATCGCCGCGCTCGAGGCGCTCGCGCAAGAGAGCAAGTAACCATGTCCAAGCAACGCCTCGCCCGTCTTCGCGAGAAGCTCGCGCAGCACAAGCTCGACGCGGTCTTTATCGCCAGCCCGGAGACGGCCAGTCCCGTGAACCGCCGCTACCTCTCGGGCTTCACCGGCACGTCGGCCTACCTCATCGTGACGCCGGACGACGCGATCATTGCGACGGACTTCCGCTACTACGAGCAGGCGCAGCAGCAGGCGAAGGCGTTTCGTTTGCACAAGAGCGTCGGCCCCATGTCGGGCTGGTTACCGCCCATGCTGGAAGGCCTCGGCGGCAAGCGCCTCGCGTTCGAGTCCGCCCACGTCACGCACCAGACCTATCGCGCGATCCGAAAAGTGATCGCCGGCCTCGACGATGCGAAGCGTCCGAAGCTCGTCCCGACGCTCAATCTCGTCGAGGGGTTGCGTGTGATCAAGGAGTCCGAGGAGCTCGTGGCGCTCCAGAGGGCCATCGATCTCGGCGACGAGGCGTTCGCGGAGGTCGCGCAGCGCGTCGAGCCCGGCTGGACAGAAAAGCAGGTCGCCTGGGAGATCGAGAAGTACATCCGCGAGCACGGCGGCGACGGCCTCTCGTTCGATACGCTCGTCGGCGCCGGCGAGCGCGGTTCGATGCCGCACTGCATGCCGACGGACCGCAAGCTCAAGAACGGCGAGGGCGTTGTGATCGACATGGGGGTGATCATCGATGGCTACGTCTCCGATCTCACGCGCACGATCTTCCTCGGCAAGCCCGACGATCAGTTCAAACGCATCTACGACGTTGTCCTGGCCGCGCAGCTCACCGCGACCGAGCTTGTCGAGGAGGGCATGACCGGCGAGCAAGCGCACCTGCTCGCGCACAACGTCATCGATGCGGCAGGCCACGGCGACGACTTCGGCCACGGGCTGGGCCACGGTGTCGGGCTTCAGGTGCACGAGGCGCCGCGCCTCGGCAAGACGTCGAACGACGTCCTCACCGACGGCATGGTCTTCACCATCGAGCCGGGCATCTACCTCACGGGCTGGGGCGGCGTCCGCATCGAGGACATGGTCGTCCTCGAAAACGGCAAAGCCCGCACCCTCAGCCACGCCCCCAAGCTCACAACGGCGGGGTAGTTATTATCCACATGAAACTCTGGATACCCCTGATTGCCATCATCCTCGTTGCGTCCATGGAATCAAATATCTCCGCCCAAGAGGCGTTCCTTTCGATCGTCCCGGAATCGGGGCCCTGCGGGACCACCGTTCGTGTAGCGGGCTCTGGCTTCCCGCCAAACGTTGACATGGTCGTGTTCGCTAGGGACGCAGGACCGCGCGAGTTCGATAATGAGCCGGTAACAAGAACTGATGCCAGCGGGAACTTCCAAGTAGAGGTGGAGGTTCCAATTGAACGGTGTCCATCGGAACTTGGGATGATCGTCTTCGCATGCCCTGCCAACTCGACACCCGTCTGCGAACCTAAGGTGAGTCTACCGTTCACCGTTGCGGCTAGCAGCGGCCTGCCAAGTACCGGCGATGGCCCGTCGGACAAACCCCCGGGCCCGATGCCTCTGTACGTAGCCTTCGGTGGTGCGCTGATGCTGGCTGCAGGCATCGCTGTGCGCAACGCGGCGCGACGCTAGCCCGCGCACGCGGACGCCGCCCGTCCCTTCAAGCACACTACGGGACGGGTAACCTCACCACGGCCGGCTAGCTCTCGTTCGCCACGAATCTGCTATCAATCCTCTATGGACGCGACAACGCTCCGTGCCATGCAAACCCTCGCACAGGAGGTCTGGCGCCTCGCTCCGCAGACCGTCAACGTCGACGGGACGGCCGGCGAGCTGGCGTGGTCGATGGGCCCGCCGCAGGATGCTAGCGACTCTACTCGCAAGCACCGCCTCTGGTCCGACGACAGCCGGGTCGCCGCGTGGGGCGTCATCTTCCCACCGACGATGGTCCGCGTCACCGCCGATCGGATGGAGCTGAGCAAGGCCGGCCTCGTCTGGCAGGTGCATCCGGACAGGCCCGAGCTCCTGGGTGACATCCTCGATTGGTTCACGGCGGAGACGCCCGGCGTCGCGCGACAGACGTTCGTTCGGTCAGCCAACGCCGATGCGATCGCGCGCATCGAGCGCCGCGGCTACGCCCACGACGCCGCCGCGCCGTGGGACCTGCTGAACATCCGCGACCTGCGCGAGATCGAGAAGCCGTCGCTGCCGTACGGCTATCGCCTCACGACGATGCGCGAGGTCGACGACGTTTCGCTGCGCGTCGCAGTGCACCGCGCGGCGTGGGAGCCGTCCGGCATGACGGAGGAGAAATACGCCGCCGCGATGGCCACGTGGCCGTACCGCGCCGAGCTCGACTTCGTCGTCGTGGCGCCGGACGGTTCGCTCGCCACCTCAGCGCTCGGATGGTACGACGAAGACAACCATGCCGGCGAGTTCGAGCCGGTCGGTACGCACCCGGCCCATCGACGGCTGGGGCTCGCCCGCGCAGTGCTGCTGTTCGGCATGCAGCGTTTTCGAGACGCCGGCGCGGAACACGCGATCATCGGCTGTCGCGGCGACGCCGGCTACCCCGCACCGAAGCTCGTCTACGAGTCGGTTGGCTTTCGGGAGCTTTCGCGCGACATGCCGTTCGTCCAGACGTAGCCGCCAGGCGCGCTCCCACAGCAATCCGGGCGCCGGCCGACACTAGCAGCGGAGAGGCCGTGGCCCTATAGTTGATCGCGTCCCCTGAGGCTTAGCATGCGCAAGCTGATCATCGTAACTTCAGCCGCTGTGGCGCTCGCTGCCATGTTCGCGTGGCAGCATGCGATCGAACCCACCGAGGCAGGATCGCCCGCGCCGCGCCTGGCCGAAACGAAGGCCGCCGCCGGCGCAGCCGGCCCGGAGGTCGCGCCGGGGAAGGTCGTCGTTCGCTTCAAGGACGGCGTGTCGCTCAACGCTGGCTTCGCGCGCAGCTCCGCCTCCGGCGGCGCGATTTCGACGGTCGCACCGCGATCGCAGCTCTTCGTCGTCGATGTGCCGGAAGGCACGACGCCGGAAGAGCTCGCCGAGGCGTTCCGCAGCGACCCGCTCGTTGCGGAAGCCGGCGTGAGCCACATTATGCGCGCGTTCGCCGCACCGAACGACACAAACTATTCGTACCAGTGGCACCTGCACAACACCGTCGGCGGCATGCACGCGGAAGCTGCCTGGGACCTCGCCCCGAACGCGGGGCAGGGCGTCGTTGTCGCCGTTCTTGACACCGGCGTTGCGTACGAGGACTACGATGACATTCTCGTCGAGACGTTCCCGCAACATTTCGTCCAGGCGCCCGATCTGGCGACCACGACCTTCGTCTCGCCGTGGGACTTCACAAACGATGACGCGCACGCGAACGACGACAACGGCCACGGCTCGCACGTGACAGGCTCCATTACGCAGGACACGAACAACAGCTACGGCGTCGCCGGCGTTGCGTATAACAGCTCGATCATGCCGGTCAAAGTGCTCGACCTCGGAGGCTCCGGTGAGGACGTCGACTTCGTCGAGGCGGTCTACTACGCCGTCGACAACGGCGCGCAGGTTATTAGCGTGAGCGCCGGGTTCGCCGGTACCGGCACGCCCGACGGAAACGGCATCTACTGCACCGAGATCGTCGGCCTCAACGCCGCCCTCGAGTACGCGTACGCGAACGGCGTCGTCGTTGTTGCCGCCGCCGGGAATGAGGACGGCGCTCCGGTCGCGTGCCCCGCCGCCTATCCGACCGTGATCTCCGTCGCCGCCAGCCGTTTCGATGGCCAGATCGCCCCGTACTCGAACGGCGGCTCCCAGCTCGATGTCACCGCGCCGGGCGGCGACCCGAACGTGGACCAGAATGGCGATACCTTCTCGGATGGCGTCGTGCAGGAGACGTACTGCTACGACTGGCTGACGCTCCTCCTCTCCGGTGCGTACGATGAATACTGCGATGTCTTCATGTCCGGCACGTCGATGGCAACGCCGCACGTCTCCGGGCTCGCGGCTCTCCTGTTTGGCGAAGACCCCACGCTGACGCCCGATGAGGTGCGCGCCTACATCGAATCGACCGCGCGCGACCGGGGTGCGGCAGGCTGGGACGCCGTCTACGGCTGGGGCGTCATCGACGCAGGCGCAGCGCTCGCCGCGACGACGTGCACGGATTCCGACGGCGATCTGCTCTGCGACAGCGTCGACAGCGATGACGACAACGACGGGTGTACGGACGCACGGGAGCTTGGCACGAACGAGGAGGCAGGAGGCCGGCGCAATCCGCTCAACCCCTGGGACTTCTACGACATCGACGGCAACAAGCAGATCGATCTGTTCATTGACATCTTCACCGTCGCGAGTGCCTTCGGTGACGACGCGGATGGCGTAGGGCCGGGCGAGCCGGACGGTTACGATGCCGCGCTCGACCGGTCGGCTGCGCCGGCGGGCATGGACGTGTGGGACATGGGGCCGCCGGACGGCATCATCGACCTGTTCATCGACATCTTCGGCGTCGCGTTCCAGTTCGGGCACGACTGTACGTAGCCCACCCAGTACGGTGCTACTTCTTTGTCATCCTGAGGGGAGAGGGGTAGAGCGTGACGGGGCGGGGAGCCCGAAGGACCTGGCGCTTCGTGCGTCAGCGCCACCTGCCCTCCGCTTCCGTTCGTCCCGTCTGTGCTAACCTGTCTCGACACCAAACCAAGGAGCACACATGATCAACGTCACCGATGCCCGCAAGGGCATTACTGTCGAGATGGACGAAGAGCTCTACGAAGTGCTCGAGTTCGAGCACATCAAGATGGGCCGCGGCTCCGCGCAGGTCCGTCTCAAGCTGCGCGACGTGCGCGGCGGCCACACGTTCGATAAGACGTTCCAGGCGACGGCAAAGCTCGCACGCGCGCGCGTCGAGCGGCAGCAGGTGCAGTACCTCTACGAGGACGGTGGCCTGGCCTACTTCATGAACACCGAGACCTTCGACCAGTTCCCGCTCAATCCAAACCAGGTCGGCGACGCGAAGAACTACCTCGCCGAGAACGGCACCTGCGAGCTCCTCTCCTTCGGCGACGAGCCGATCGGCATCGAGCTGCCGGCCGCCGTCGTCCTCACCGTCGAGCAGACGGAGCCCGGCGTAAAAGGCGACACCGCCAGCGGCACCACCAAGCCCGCGACGATGGACACGGGTCTCGTCGTCAACGTGCCGCTCTTCGTCAACACCGGCGACAAGCTCAAGATCGACACGCGCTCCGGCGCCTACCTAGAGCGGGCGTGATCGTTACCGGGGGTGGCGGGGGGGGGGGGCCCCCCCCCGGGGGTTTGGGGGGGTGCCCCCCCAGAACTAACACTTTGCTCTCTCCACCACCTGCTCGCACGTACTCGCCGGCCATACTTCGACGGAGCCGACCTGCCCGAACGGCCCCATATACTCCATCACCTTCGCCTCGTCGGGCGCCTCGATGATCAGATAGAACGTGTGCCGCCCGTCCAGCACCGCCTCACCGTGTAGCGTCACCCCAAACGACTGCGCGTTCTGCGGCGACACGTGCTTCAGCAGCATCGTCCCCATTTCAGGACTACCTGCGGGACACTTCTCCGCGAAGTGCTCGTGCCGGACAACATAGAGGGACATGACTTCTCCTTCGTGAGAGCTATCAGCTTTCAGCGTTCGGCGCTCAGCCGGAACTCAGTATACCGTGAAAGCTGACGGCTGACGGCTGATAGCTGACAGCTACGTACAGTCGTGCCCGTACTGGAACGCCACGCCGAAGATGTCGATGAACAGATCGATCGTGCCGTCCGGCGGTCCCATCTCCCACACGAACGCGCCCGGCGCCGCCGCCGAGCGGTCCAGCGCCGTCGAGTACCCGGGATCGCCCGTCTCCTGTCCATACGCGTACGCCACACCGAAGATGTCGTAGAACAGATCGATCTGCTTGTTCCCGTCCGTATCGAAGAAGTCCCACGGGTTGATCGGATCGCGCAGGCCTCCTAGCTCGGCGTCGGGGCCCAACTCCTGGGTGTCTGTGCAACCGTCGGAGTCGTCATCGCTTATGCAGGGATCCGATGACGCATCACCTGGAGCCTGCTCGCACTCGGTGATCACCACGTCTACGGATTCTCCGCTCGCCGCGACGTCCGCGCCGTATAGATGCAGTTTCCAGCCGCCGGGTTCAGGGTTGGCAAGGTCGAAGTAATGGAACGTGTCCCCACCGGCGTAGGAGACGCCTGAGCCGCCGGTTGAAGGATCGATCAAGCTCCCGTCCGGACGTTCCAGCCAGGCATCGACCGAGCTTCCTGGCCAGCTGATCCAAGCGCGGCTACCCGCCTGATCAACTGATATTGAGAATGGGACCTCAATTGACTGAAGCTGACCAAGGACTAGGATTAGGTCGTGGAGAATGTTCCCGGCACCACCACAGCGGAGGATGCTGTTTGTGGTCGGTATCTGGATATTTCCTCGCTGCAGGACGCTGGGGTTGCTGGCAGGGATGATCCAACCGCAGAACGAGACTTCACCAACCAGAGGAGACCAAGTTCCATCCGGCCGCTTCATGGTGAAGTGGACGTGAGGCACGTCTGCACGTCCTCCAGGATCGTATAAGCACGAAGGGTTGCCTAGCGGTGTTCCAGCGAAGACCTCCTGATTGTCGACAACGCTGATATTCGCAACGTGATAGTAGTAACTACGCCACCCGTTGTCGTGCTCAACCTCCACGGCGTACGCGCTGGCTGTCGGTCGCACCCAACCATGACCCACTGCCGTAATGTACGCGGCGGTATCGATGTTGGGAACGCAGTCTCCACCCTGACTCGTTGGAGGAATGAGGTCGAGAGCCGCAACTCCCGGCGCGCCGTGGTTCAAGCCAAAACCACCCAACTTCCAGCCATCCTGGCTAAGAGCCCACGGCAGCCGGAACGCCGGCGGCGCCGCCCCCCGGTCGCGCACGAAGGCATCGGTCGTCCCGTTCGTGTCGCCCGCCACGAGGTTCGAGGCGTCGGAGCCGAAGGCGACAAAGCGCCCGTCCGCGCTGATGCCCTTTGGGGCGCTGTCGTTGTTGCCCTGGTTGCCCGCGCTGTCCACGCTCACGCGTTCAGTGGTCCCGGACTGGCGGTCGCGCACGAGAGCATCTGCCACGCCATTCGTGTCGCTCGCAACGAGATTCGTGGCGTATGACCAAAAAGCCACGAAACGCCCGTCCGCACTAATGGACGTGGGATGACTGAACGCGTTGCCCTCCGTGCCCGCGTTGTCTACGCTCACGCGTTCAGTGGTCCCGGTCTGCCGATCGCGCACGAAAGCATCTGCCACCCCATTCGTATCGCCCGCAACGAGATTCGTTGCGTCTGACCAGAATGCCACGAATCGCCCGTCCGCGCTGATCGCGGCGGCGTAGCTGAAGCCGTTGCTCTGGGTGCCCACGCTGTCCACGCTCACCCGTTCGGTCGTGCCGCTCAGGCGGTCGCGCACGAAGACATCCCCAGTCCCGTTCGTGTCCCCCGCCACGAGGTTCGTGGCAACTGACGCGAAGGCGACGAAGCGCCCGTCCGCGCTGATAGACCCGGCCCAGCTAGAGTCGTTGCCCTGGGTGCCGGAGCTGTCCACGCTCACGCGTTCAGTGGTCCCGGACTGGCGGTCGCGCACGAAAGCATCTGGCACGCCATTCGTGTCGCTCGCAACGAGATTCGTGGCGTATGACTCAAAAGCCACGAAACGCCCGTCCGCGCTGATAGACACGGGGTAGCTAGAGTCGTTGCCCTGGGTGCCCGCGTTGTCCAGGCTGACGCGCTCGGTGGTCCCGGTCTGCCGATCGCGCACGAAAGCATCTTGCACCCCATTCGTATCGCCCGCAACGAGATTCGTGGCGGCTGACCAGAATGCCACGAATCGCCCGTCCGCGCTGATCGCGGCGGCGTAGCTGTCGCTGTTGCCCTGGTTGCCGGCGCTGTCCACGCTCACCCGCTCGGTCGTGCCGCTCTGGCGGTCGCGCACGAAGGCATCGAACGTCCCGTTCGTATCCCCCGCCACCAGGTTCGTGGCATGTGACCGGAAGGCGACGAAGCGCCCGTCCGCGCTGATCGCGTCGGCGTAGCTCTGGCTGTTGCCCTGGTTGCCGGCGCTGTCCACGCTCACCCGCTCGGTCGCGCCGCCCGCCGCGCTCGCCATGTCAGTGCCGCCGGGGGCCAACAGCCCGCTCAGGGCGCCTATCGCCGCAACGCCAAACAACAGCCATCTTCGCACGCCACACCTCCGCGGGAACCGCCAGATCGGCGCTAGCTTAGCACACCCCGCTCCTCCCCACACCCCAGGGTCTAGGGTCAGGGGTTTCGTGGTTTGGCGAGGGTGGGGCGGGGCCCTGTTCCATGTTCCTTGTTCCCAGTTCCTTCGTTCAGCCATACTGGAGCCGATGCAGGTCTACGCCGTCCGTCAGGTGGCCCTCCACCTGCGCGAGCTCATCGAGTCCGACCTCTTCCTGAGCGACCTCTGGATTGCCGGCGAGGTCTCGAACCTGCGTAGCTACCCCTCCGGCCACCTTTACTTCTCGCTCAAGGAGGCCGACGCCGCCCTCTCCTGCGTCCTCTTCCGCTCCGACAACAAAGGCTTCGACTTCAAGGACGGCGACGCCGTCGTCGCCCACGGCCGCGTCGACATGTACGTGCCGCGCGGTGACCTCCAGTTCATCGTCGACTTCGTCCAGCCCGAGGGCGTCGGCGCGCTCCAGGCGGAGTTCGAGCGGCTCAAGGCGCGCCTCCAGGAGGAAGGACTCTTCGACACCGCGCGCAAACGCCAGCTCCCGCGCTTCCCGCAGCGCATCGGCGTCGCGACGTCGCCCGCGGGCGCGGTCTTTCACGACATCTGTCACGTCCTCGAGCGGCGCTGGCCGCTGAGCGAAGTCGTACTCGCGCCGACCGCCGTGCAGGGCCCCGAGGCCGTCGCCGGCATCGTTGGCGCGATGGCGCAACTGAACAAGGAAGCCGTCGACGTGATCATCGTCGCGCGCGGAGGCGGCTCGCTCGAAGACCTCTGGTCGTTCAACGACGAGCTGGTCGCGCGCGCGATCTTCGGCAGCCTTATCCCCGTCGTTTCCGGCGTCGGCCACGAGACCGACACGACGATCGCGGACTACGTCGCGGACGTGCGCGCGCCGACGCCCTCCGCCGCGGCGGAGCTCGTCGCGCCGGACCGTACGGAGGTGTCGGTGCGGCTGAGCGTCGCGGCGGGCACGCTGCTCTCGCACGTCAACCGCCTGCTCGACGACGGCAAGACCGGCGTGCGCAACGCCGTCGCCGGGATCGAGCGCGGCGTGCCGGACATCAATCGAGAGCGTCAGCGCACCGACGACCTGACGCGCGCCGCCTGCGACGCCGTCGAGCAGCGTGTGCGCGCGTACCAGAAGACGTGCCACGGCTTCGGCCTCGCGCTGCGCTCGCTCGATCCGTACGCGGTGCTGCAGCGCGGCTACGCGCTCGTGCAGCGCAACGGCCACGTCATCGAGAACGTCGACGACGTCTCGGTGGGCGAGCGGCTCAACGTGCGCGTGCGCGACGGCGACTTCCCTGTGCGCGTCGATTCGGGCCAGGTCGTGCCGAACCCAACGCGGCGCAAGAAAGCGGCCGCCGCGCCGAAGGAACAGGCGCAGCTCTTCTCGCTGGAGGTGTGATGCCGGCAAAACGCGACGGCCAACCGTTCGAGGACCTCTACAAGAAGCTGGAAGAGACGGTCGACAAGCTCGAGAAGGGCGGCCTCCCGCTCGAGGAGTCGATCGCGCTCTACGAAGAAGGGATGGCGCTGGCGAAGCGCTGCCAGGAAGTCCTCGATGGCGCAGAGCTGCGCATCACCAAGCTGCGCGAGGCGTTCACGCAGGCCTCGCGGGAGCCCGCGCCCGGGGAAGCCTACGAAGAAGAGCTGCTCGAAGCAGAAGGCGAGTAGCTCCATCTTCCGTCCGATTTGGGGTTGAACCGCCAACGCCCTGTGACAAATGATAGAAAAATGAAGGCCGACCTCCACGCGCACACGCATTTCTCGCGCGACGCCGTCACCTCCGTAGGCACGTTCATCAAGCGCTACGAGCGCGCCGGCATCGATGTCGTCGCGGTCAGCGACCACAACAACGTCGATGGCGCGCTCGCCGTCCGCGGCGACGCGTCGTTCCGCGTGATCGTCTCGGAGGAGATCAAGACCTCCGAGGGCGAGATCATCGGCCTGTTCCTGCAAGAGACGGTCCGCAAGGGGCTCACGCCGGAGGACACGGTGCGCGCCATCCGCGAGCAGGGCGGCCTCGTGCTGGTGCCGCACCCGTTCGACCGCGCGCGCCGCTCGCCGCTGCGCGAGGAGGCGCTCCTGCGCATCCTGAGCGACGTCGACATCATCGAGGTGTTCAACGCGCGCTGCGTCTTCGCCGGCGATAACGCCCGCGCGCTCGCGTTCGCGGAGGAGCACGGCAAGCTGAAGTCCTCCTCGACCGACGCGCACACGCCGTGGGAGATCGGCCTTGCCTACACAGAGCTGCCCGCGTTCGAGAGCGCCAGCGACTTCCTCGTAGCGCTAGGGAAGGGGACGATGGTTGGCCGGCGGTCGTTTGTCGGGCTGCACTTCATCAGCACCTGGGCGAAGATCAAGTGGCGTCTGCGTCTGGGGAAGCGCGTGGCGCAGTGACGCTGCGCATCGGTTGGTTCGCGACGGGCCGCGGCGAAGGTTCGCCCAAGCTGCTGCGTGCCGCCGTCGACGCGATCCGCTCCGGCGCGCTCGATGCCGAGATCGCCTTCGTGTTCTGCAACCGCGAGCGCGGCGAGTACGAGGCCACCGATCGCTTCCTCGATCTGGTCGATGCGTCCGGCGTGCCGCTACTGACGCTGTCGTCGCGCGCGTTCCGCAAGGAGCGCGGGGGAGAGCGATCGCGCCCCGGCGAGCCGCTACCCGCGTGGCGCGTCGAGTACGACCGCGCAGTGATGGACCTCGTCGCGCCGTATCGATTCGACGTCGGCATGCTCGCGGGCTACATGCTCATCTTCACAGGCGATGCGGCGCGCGCCCATGCGTTCCTCAACCTCCATCCCGCCGAACCCGGCGGCCCGACCGGCACGTGGGAGGAGGTCGTCCGGCAGCTCATCGATGCGCGCGCGACGCGGAGCGGCGTGATGGTCCACCTCGCGACGGAGGAGCTCGATCGCGGGCCGCCAGTGGCGTACTGCACGTTTTCGCTGCGCGGCCCGGCGTTCGATGCGTCCTGGGACGCGATCGATGGGCGTGCGGCGTCCGAGACGCAGGCGGGCGAAGGCGAGGACAACGATCTGTTTCGCCAGATCCGCCGTCACGGTGCGGCGCGTGAGCTACCTCTCGTTGTCGGAACGCTGCAGGCGTTCGCGACGCGTCGGGTGCGTATCGACGGGAGTCGCGTCGTGGACGAGGCGGGTCGAGAGCTAGAGCGCGGCCTCGATCTCACGGTGGAGGTCGACGCGGCAGTGGCGGCTGTGCTGGCGGAAGGCTCGCCGGAGATGGAATGACCCGTGTCAGGGACTGGTGGCGGGGGACCTGACACGGGCCCAACAGGCGCTAGTCTCGGTAGGAGGTCTTTTCCTCGAGATCTGCATCCTGCGCCTGAATAGTAGACCGTACTTTCTCTAACAGCAAGCCGAAATCAGTCTTCAACATTCAGGTATTCGACACGCAAACTAACTTCACATAAGGGCCGTAATGTGTTGAGAAGGTTGACACCAGCGGCTATAATAGCCGGGCCGTGTCAGAGAATGGTGATACCCCGCTCGAACCCGTGGTCTGCGGTCGCTGTGCGACAGCCTGCGCACTGGACGATAACTTCTGTCGCCAGTGCGGCCTCGCGCTGCAATCGCAGTACCTGCCGGCCGTGCAGAACGCGAGTCGCTTGCCGGTGCTTGCGCGGCCCGCCGTGCCCGCCGTTGTCGTAAAGGGAGCGACGATTATCGCGGCCGGGGCGATCGCGGAGATGCTTATCCGCCGCGCCGTACGGGGCGTCATCGGCGAGAAGCCCAGGGACCGGCGCGCGCAGCAGCGTCTCGCGCGCAACGGACACGCAGAGGAGCTGCCCGAGGGTACAACGACCGTGAGCGAGATGCTCCTCATGCGCAGCGTCCGCATTCGACGTTAGCCCGCTCGTTTACGAGCTGATCATGCTGGTGGCCATGTCGCGATCGCTTCTATCCATTCGCAACAAAGGGCGCTGAGGCAGCCAGGCGGCTAACGCGAAACGCCTCGAAGGCGTTTCGCCGACTCGTACGTCAGGGCAGGGATGCCCTCGGCTTCGCCTCGGCGGGCCGGCCTGCAGGGAGCGCCTCACGTGCGAGCATGCCTCCTCTTGGGCACGGGCGCGATCGCAACGGCGATCGCGCTTGCGCTATCGATGAGCGCCGGCGCCCAGAACCTGCTCGTGAACGGCGGCTTCGAGGACGAGGCCGGCGGCGTGCCCTCGGGCTGGAGCATGAGCGCGGGCGGCACGATTACGACCGCAGCCGACGCGCAGAACGGTGACAACGATGGCCTCATCGTGCTGTCGTCTTCCGCGGCTGTGCTGTTCCAGACGATCGCCGTCGAACCGGGGTCGAGCTACACGCTGACGGGCGACTACCTCCTATCGATCGGTTCCGTCTCCCAGTCGTATCTTCGCCTCATCGTATCGGACGCGGACGGCGCGGCGTGGGAGCAGTACTCGAACGTCCTCACGGAGCCGGGTACGTGGTCGACTGGTCTGTTGGGAACAGCATGCGAAGCTGTGACGATCCGCGCCGAAGTCGTCGTGATCGGCGCGCCGGGCACGATGCTGTATCTGGACGACCTCTCGTTAACAAACGTTCCCGGCCAGGACTGTTCCACCCCGACCGCAACGGCGTCAGCGACCGACTCGCCGTCAGCGACGCCTGCCGATACGGCCACGCCGACACAAACGCTGACCGCAGCTCCGTCCGCGACGGCGACAGCGGCCGACGCGCTCACATCGACGCCTCAGCAGGCGACCGCAACGCCAACGCCGACACGCACGCCGACGCCGCCGTTTTTCACACCGACGCCCGCGCGTGGCGTCGTGAACGGCGGCTTCGAAGTCGCGGACGGCGACGGCCACCCTGCCGGCTGGTCTTCGCAAGGCGGGGTGCTCTCGCAGGTTGAGGAGCCGTTGTACGAGGGCGGCTTCGCGGGCGCGTACTTCAGCGGCACGGACAGCACGAAGTGGCTGCATCAGGCCGTCGAGGTGGTACCCGGCGACTGGTATGAGCTCGCCGCGTATGTCTTCGACGACGATCCGTGGGCAGATGCCGCCTGGCTGCGCATCTCCTGGTACGCGAGCGCCGACGGCAGCGGCAGCGCGATCGATTCCGTCGACTCCACGGACGTCCTCGATACGCCGGTGTCCGCCTATCGGCCGTTAAGCACGGGCCCCGTGCAGGCGCCGCCCGGCGTGCACTCGGCGCAACTGCGGATCATGTTGCGCCCGCGCTCCGACGTCGGCACGCTGATCTACATCGATGGCGTGTCGTTCGAGCCTTCGTCGCAACCGCCGACGCCAACGCCTACCGTGACGCCCACGCCAACGTCGACGTACGTGCCCGCTGCGACGCCCACGCCGACATCGACGCGGTCGCCGCAACCCACCGCGACGCCCACGCCAACCAGAGCGTCGACGCGAACGCCCACGTCCGCGCCGCTGCCCGCACCTACGTCGGCGACGTCCATGCCAACTCGCACGCCGCTCGCGGCCACCGTCCCCGCGCCGAGCCCGACGAGCGCGCCGCCGGTCGCGGATGGCACGCACGGGATGATCGCCAACGGCGGGTTCGAGTCGGCGGGCACGGATGGCATCGCTGGCTGGCAGAACTACGGCGGCGTGCTCGCGCAGGTGAGTGGGCCGGTGCACAGCGGAAGCGCCGCCGCCGCGCTCTACAGTTCGAGCGACAGCACGAAGTGGGCCTACCAGATCGTCGGCGTGTCGCCGGAAAGTTGGTACGAACTGGACGGTTTCGTGTTCGACAACGACCCGCGCGTGGAGTCGGCGTTCCTGCGCATCTCGTGGTACGAGAGCACCGACGCCACTGGCAGCGCGATCGCGACCGCGGACTCGACCGAAACGCTGGACGTTCCGGCCGCGGAGTACCGCTATCTCACCACCGGCCCCGTGCTAGCGCCGCCCGGCGCGCACTCGTCCGCCGCGCGCATCCTCCTACGTCCCGTCTCCGCCGACGGCGCGATCGTCTACATCGATGACGTCTCGTTCCGCCTGGCGGCAGCGCCGGTCTCCGCGCCGGACGCGCCCGGTGGGAGCGATGAGCCGGCGAGCGGCGGCGGCGCTAGCGGCGCCGGCTCGCGCTCGCCCGGCCGTAACTCCACCGTTGCGAGCGCCTCACGGCCGCCTGCGTTTAACCCGCTGCCGACGCCCGTCATCAAGCGCGACCTCCTCGCCGTGCCGATCGATGAGTCAGGCGACGGCCCCTCCGCCCGCTGGCCATACGCCGTCGTCGCCCTCGGCGTCCTCACTACGACGTCGAGCGGGTGGTGGACGTGGCGGCAACGGCGGTCGACAACCGTGTAGGGGCGGCCCGCGAGCCGCCCGACCGGACCCTCCAATCTCGCCACGACTTCGTAGGGGCGGGTTTCAAACCCGCCCCTACCTATTTCTCGCGCGGAGGGCCTTCGACCCTCGACCTTCGCGCATTGAGCAGCGAGCTTCTAGCCTCCAGACGCCATCTCCCCCTTCGCGCTATCTCCCGCCCCACCTACGCTAGGCCCCACATCGAAGGCCGCCATCCGCAACCTCCCCTCCCCCTCCGCGAGAAGGGTCAGGGATGAGGGAGTAACGTGATCTAAGTCACAGACCAAAATATGCGTTAAAGCGACACCTCCAGATTCAGAAAACCGCCGGAACTTTTCTTTATGAGCACAAAATCGAGCGCTGAATCTGCAAACTAGCGTCGGGAAGGGAGGCAGCTATACTGACCCCAACGCAACAACGAAGGATGCCTTCCACGTCACAGCAAGCTGAGAAAGAACCCCCGCCACGCGCCATCGCCATCGATGGGCCGGTGGCGTCCGGGAAGAGCGCGGTCGGTAGCCGCGTCGCCCGCGAGCTGGGCCATCGCTTCATCGATACGGGTCTCATGTACCGCGCCGTCACCGTCGTGGCGCTGGAGCGCGGCATCGACCTCCACGATGAGGCGCCGCTCGCGCAGCTCGCCGCGAACCTCTCGCTCACGATCGAGCCGCCCGCGCGCGTCCTCGTCGACGCCGTCGATGTCACGCCGAAGCTGCGTACGGCAGAGGTAGGCGAGGCGGTCTCGCTTGTGTCACGAGTGCCCGGCGTACGCGAGGCGATGGTGAAGCTGCAGCGGCAGCTCGCCCGCGACGGAGGCGTCGTGATGGTCGGCCGCGACATCGGTACGGTCGTCTTGCCGGATGCGCCGCTCAAACTCTATCTGGACGCCTCGCCGGAAGAGCGCGTGCGACGCCGCCACGAGGAGCTGCGCGCCGCCGGACAGGACATCTCGGACGACGAGGTGCGCCAGGAGCTCGCGCTGCGCGACCGCATCGATAGCGAGCGAGCGACGTCGCCCCTGCGCCCGGCCGCGGACGCCGTGCATATCGATACGGACCGCCTCTCGCTCGACGAGGTTGTAGCGCGTATCCTGAAGCTGGCATGTCCTTCCTAGACGCGTACAAGAAGGCCGTCGTCGGCCTCGATTGGGTAGCGAACCGCGTATACGTGCGTAAGTTCGAGGTCGTCGGTAAGGAAAACATCCCCCCGGAAGGGCCGCTGATCCTCGCCAGCAACCACCTGAACAACGCAGACCCGCCGATGATCGTGCTGGCCATCCGGCCGCGCTACCCCACGTTCATGGCGAAGCAAGAGATGATCGACTGGCCGGTGCTGGGCTTCGCACTCAAGCACTTCGGCGCGTTTCCTGTGCGCCGCGGCGAAGCCGATCGCGCGGCGCTGCGGGCGGCCTCCGACGTGATCGAGAGCGGCGGGATGCTCGTCATGTTTCCGGAGGGTACAAGGAGCCGCACAGGAGGGATGACGCAGGGCCACCCGGGCTCGGGACTTATCGCGCTGCGCAGCGGCGCTCCGGTGCTGCCCGTCGCGATCACC
Source organism: Dehalococcoidia bacterium (assembly GCA_040902195.1). Taxonomy (GTDB): domain Bacteria; phylum Chloroflexota; class Dehalococcoidia; order DSTF01; family RBG-16-68-14; genus JBBDXS01. Next base: position 63,853 of record JBBDXS010000010.1, on the reverse strand, counting down.
GGCAGCGAGGGTATCGGTTGGCCGTGGATTTTCCTCAAGCCGTTCTCGGTCAAGCACATCAAGGTCACGATCGGAGAGCCGTTCCAGTTGCCGCCCGTCGAGCGCATCAACAGCGAAGCGACGGCGCAGGCGACAGACATCATCATGCGCCGCATCGCGGCCTTGTTGCCGCCGAAATATCGGGGTGTCTACGCCGATACTGAGGTAGAACGCGAAGCCGCTCCCGCCGAGGCCAAGGGGGTATACTGAGTCTAATGGAGATCATCCTCATCCTCACTGTCATCCTGAGGGGAGGGAGGTAGAAGCAGGGGGAGGGGAGCCCGAAGGATCTGAGCCTTCATGCTCCCATCTAACCTCGCTACTAGGATCGTATGGAGATCATCCTCGCGTCTGAGATGGGGTTCTGCTTCGGGGTGCGCCGCGCCGTCGAGATGATGGAAGAGGCGACCCTGGAGCGCGGCGGGATGGTCAGCCTCGGCTCCGTCGTCCACAATCCGCAGGTCGTCGGCAAGCTGAAGGAGCGCGGGCTGGACGTCATCGCGTCAGTCGATGAGGTCAGCAACCGGCCCGTCGCGATCACCGCCCACGGCGTCTCCGAGTCCGTCGTACGCGAGCTCGAATCGCGCGGCGTGCCAGTCGTCGATACGACCTGCCCGATCGTGACGCGTTCGCAGCAGTGGGCGAAGCGCCTCGTCGAGGACGGCTTCGCTGTGGTTGTGTTCGGCGACCCGAACCACAAGGAAGTGCGCGGCGTGCTCGGCTGGGCGGAGGACAAGGCGTACGCCGTCCCCACCATCGACGCGATCGACGACCTGCCGGACGATATGCCGAGCCGCGTCGGCGTCCTCTCGCAGACGACGGAGACAGAGGGCCACTTCGCGGAGTTCGTGCGCAAGCTGCTCGAGAAGCGCATGGACCAGATCAGCGAGCTGCGCGTGATCAACACGCTCTGCAACGCAACGACGAGCCAGCAAGCCGCCGCCGAAGAGCTCGCGCACAAAGTAGACCTGATGTTTGTCATCGGCGGCAAGGAGAGCGCGAACACGCGCCACCTCGCTGAGGTCGCGCGCGAGCAGGGCGTCGAGACGTACCACGTGGAGTCGGCAGCGGACATCCAGTCGCAATGGCTCGATGGCCACGAGCGTGTCGGCGTGACGGCCGGCGCATCGACGCCGGACGCCACGGTGCAATCGGTCGTAGCGCGCCTGCGCGAGCTGGCGCCGGCGTAACGAGAGGAGGTGAGGTGAGGCCCGCGAGACGGCACGATAAGAGGTAAGCGCCAGGCCCCGACACATCGGGGTGACGAGGTGGAGGCTGATCGAACAACTCGGCGGATGGTCTCCCGGCTGCACAGTCGAGATGGGCGGTACAAATTGGGGATGAGAGTCCTCGACAAACCCCGCTCAGCGTGCCAGGTGCGAAACGCGCCTGCCCCCTCCCGCGGCACACTGCGAACCACTCCCAACAGTACACGCACCGGAACGCGACGCCAGCGAGGCGCGTCATGATCGCGCACTCGTGAAGGCGGACTAGAGAAGGGAGCACCGCATGTGCGGCATCATCGGATACGCAGGATCGCGCGAAGCCGTGCCCTTGCTGCTGGAGGGCCTCCAGCGGCTCGAGTACCGCGGCTACGATAGCGCCGGGTTCGCCGTGCTGGACGGCGACGACCGGCTGCACACCAACAAGCGCACCGGCAAGATCAAAAACCTCGTCGCCCAGCTCGAGGGCGTCTATCCACCCGGGACGACGGGTATCGCGCACACGCGCTGGGCTACGCACGGGAAGCCGTGCGACGAGAATGCGCACCCCCACCTCGATTGCTCCGGCGACGTAGCGATCGTCCACAACGGCATCGTTGAGAACCACCTCGCGCTGCGCGGCGAGCTCATCGCTCTGGGCCATCGGTTCGTATCGGAGACCGACACGGAGGTGCTGGCGCACCTGGTCGAGGTGCACCTTGGCGAGGGAGACGACCTGCCGCAGGCGCTCCGGCGGGCGATCGCGCTCGCGCACGGGGCGCAGGCCGTCGTCGCGATGAGCAGGCTCCACCCGGGCCGGCTCGTCGCGGCGCGGTCGGGAAACGCGGGCGGCGTCGTGATCGGCTATGGCCAGTACGAGAACTTCATTGCGAGCGATCTGCCCGCGCTGCTGCCGCTGACGCGCCGCGTCGTCTACCTCTCCGACGGTGAGCTGGCGGAGGTACGTCGCGACGGCGTCCGCTACTGGGACGCGAGCGGCGGTGCCATCGACAAGGAGCCGCAAGATGTCCCGCTCGATCCCGTCGCGGCTGCGAAGGGGACGTACAAACACTTCATGCTGAAGGAGATCATGGAGCAGCCGGACTGCGTGCTCGATACGTTCCGCGCGCACGTGCTGGTCGATCCGCCGTCAGTGCGGCTCGATGACCTGGGCGTGACGGACGAGGCGCTGCGCTCGGTCCGGCGCGTGGTGCTGATCGGCATGGGCACGAGCCTGCACGCCGCGATGGTCGGGCGGCACTATATGGAGCAGCTCGCGGGCGTGCCGGCGGAGTTCGACAACGCCTCGGAGTTTCGCTATCGCGAGGCGATCGTCGACAAGGACACGCTCGTCGTGTCCGTCGCGCAGTCCGGCGAGACGGTCGACACGCTGGAGGCGATGCACGAAGCGAAGCGGCGCGGCGCGCTTTCGATCACGATCTGCAATACGCCCGGTGCGCAATCGACGCGCATCGCGGACGGTACGGTGTACACACGCTGCGGGCCGGAGATCGGCGTCGCGAGCAGCAAGACGCTGACGGCGTCGATCGTGGCGTTGTACTTGCTCGCCTGCCACATTGGGCGCGTGCGCGGGCAGCTCGATGGCGCGCGACTCACCGAGCTGGTCGAGCCGCTCGCCTCGTTACCGCAACTGGTCGGGAGGATGCTGAGCCAGGCGCCCGCGATCGAGGAGCTGGCCCATCGTTTCCACCGATTTCAGAACTTCCTCTATCTCGGCCGCGGGCTGCAGTACCCGGTGGCGATGGAGGGCGCGATCAAGCTCAAAGAACTGAGCTACATCCACGCCGAGGGCTATCCGGCCGGTGAGATGAAGCACGGCCCCATCGCGCTGATCGACGAGACGATGCCCGTGGTCGCGCTCGCGGTGCGCGGCGGCCTGCGCGAGAAGATGCTCTCGAACATCGAGCAGGTCAAGGCGCGCGACGGCACCGTCATCGCCGTCGTCAACGAGGGCGATGCGGAGATCGCCGGGAAGGCAGACTACGTCATCGAGGTCCCTGAGACCCCGGCGCTGTTGGCGCCGGTGCTTAGCGTCGTTCCGCTCCAGCTGCTCGCCTACTACATCGCGGTCTCGCGCGGCTGCGACGTCGACCAGCCTCGCAATCTGGCGAAAACGGTCACAGTAGAGTAAGCAACGAAGACATGCCGGCGAGGCCGTCCTTTTCGCGAAGGGCGGCCTCGCTACCGTCTTGAAACGCCCCTTCGGTATACTTTCGCCACCCGTATCGTTGGCTAGCGCAGGGATCCGGTTCGTCCCTGCTAACGAGGAGCTGCCATACTGTGTCCACGCCCCAGACTATCCCCGTGCCTCCCGAGTTTTCGTTCGAGTGGGACTCCCCCGAAGAAGCCACTCAGCTCTGGGCGGCCGACCTCATGCACTGGCCGAACGGTCTCTCGCTGCTCTCGGCGACGATGGATATGCCTGCCTTCGCGCGCGGCGCGACCACGGCAGCCGAAACGTTATGCATGCCCATGAAGGGTCTCCAGTTCAAGCACGTCCGGGGCTACGTCTATAACAGCTTCGAGCCATACTCGACGGACCCGGCGAAGATGCAGGCTCGCATGGAGCAGATGCAGACGCAGATGATGAAGCACGTCCCCGGCCTGTACGAGCGCTGGCGTAACGAGTACGAGCCCGAAGTGCGCTCGATTAACAACGAGACGTTGCACGGCGACTACAGAAAGCTCGGCGACGCGGACCTGTCAGCGCTACTCGAGACGTTGGTTGCGAAGCGGGAACGCGAGGGTGAGCTTCACTTCCTCGCCGTCTTCCCTGCCGGCGGCGCCGTCACGGCGTTTGAACAAGTCTATACGCAGCTCTTCGGGCCGCCGAAAGCAGGCGAGCACCTCCAGTTGCTGCAGGGCTTCGCGAACAAGAGTACCGAGACCGACACGGCGATCTGGCGTCTCGCCATGGAGGCGCGATCGCGACCGGCCGTACTGAACATCTTGCGCGGCGCCGAGCCATCGCGCGTGCACACCGAGCTTGCCGCGAACGATGAGACGCGGCCCTATCACGACGCGGTCGAGGAGTTCCTGGACAAGCATGGCTGGCGCGGCAACGACCTCGATGTGGCGTCGACAACGTGGAAGGAAGACCCAACCACGGCCTACAAGCTCATCCGCGAGTACGCCTCGCGCGACGACTACAACCCCGAGGACGAGTTCAAGTCGCTCGTCGCGGCGCGGCAGGCGCGCGAGAAGATGCTTACTGACAAGCTGTCCGGCGATGAGCAGCGCGTCGGCTTGTTCAGGATGATGCTCGGGGGCGCGCAGCAATACCTGCCTGTGCAGGAGGACCACAACTTCTGGATCGACCAGCAGGGCGTCGCCGTCCAGCGCGTTCCAGTGCTCGACGCGGGCCGCCGGCTCGTCGACGCGCACCGCATCGGCCGCGCGGACGACGTCTTCTTCCTCACGTACGACGAGCTGCAGGACGCGCTGCGCGGCGGCAGCGCTGAGTTGTCCGGCCTCGTCGAGCAGCGGCGGCGCGAGGCGGTGGAGAACCGCAAGCTCACGCCGCCGGCTGCCATCGGCACGCCGCCGCCCGAGGCGGCCGAAGACAACCCGATGCTAACCAAGTTCTTCGGCGGCCTGCCGGACGCGAGTGCTGACCCGCGCGTCTTCAACGGCAATGGCGCGTCGTCGGGCAAGATTACCGGCACCGCGCGCGTGATCCTGTCGCTCGACGACGCCGAGCGGCTTCAGAGTGGCGAGATCCTCGTCTGCAAGGCGACGATGCCGCCGTGGACGCCGCTCTTCGGCATCGCGTCCGCCGTCGTTACCGACCACGGCGGCATCCTCTCGCACACCGCGATCGTCGCGCGCGAGTACCGGATACCGGCCGTCATCGGCACGAAGGTAGCGACATCGCTCGTACGAGATGGGCAGACGATCACCGTAGACGGCGACGCGGGAACTGTACGGCTGGAGGACTAACACGAACACCGACGAGGTCTCGGCGCCGCCGCGCTACGCGCTCCTCCTGACGACCGTCGCGCTGGGTGGCATACTCGCGCCGCTCAACTCGACGATGCTGGCCGTCGCACTGCCGGACATCCAGGACGATTTCGGCGTGGGCCACGCGGAGATCGGCTGGCTCGTGTCGGCCTACCTCATCGCGATGGCCGTCGCGCAGCCGCTGGGCGGCCGGCTGGGCGATCAGCTCGGCCGCGCGCGCGTGTTTCGAGCCGGCCTGATGGCGTTCCTGGTGCTGTCGGTGGCCGCGGCGTTCTCGCCCACGTTCCCCGTACTCGTGTTGCTGCGCACGGGACAGGCGCTCGTCGGGGCCGCCGCGATCCCGAACGGCATGGCGATGCTGCGTGAGACCCTGCCCAGTAGCCGCCTCGGCCAATCGAGCGGCATCACCGGCGCGGTGATCTCGGCGTCGGCGGCAATCGGGCCGCCGCTGGGCGCCCTCCTGCTCTCGGCGGGCTCCTGGCGCTGGCTCTTCTTCATGAACGTCCCGCTCGTGCTGCTCGCGCTCGGCAGCCTGACGCTGCTCTCGTATCCGGCGGCTCAGGCGCGCCGGCCGCAGATCGATTGGCCGGCGGCGATCGCGTTCGGCGCGCTGCTCGTCGCGCTGACGGTGGTGCTGAACTCGCTCGGCGGCGAGGCAAGCGTGCTGGTCCTTGTGGTCGGCATCGTCGCGCTGGTCGCGCTCGGCTACGTGTTCCTGCTGCGGCAGCGATCGACATCGGCGCCGGTCGCCGAGTGGCGGCTGTTCCGTAACCGTTCGTACGCCGCCGCGACGAGCTACGTGTTGCTGAGCAACCTGGTGATGTACACGACGCTGCTGACGATCCCGTTCTTCCTCAAGGAAGTGCAGGACCGCCCGCACCGCGACACCGGCCTCGTCCTCGCGGCGATGTCGATCGTATCGGCGGTCATCGCGCCGATCGGCGGCCGTCTCTCCGACGCGTATGGCCGGCGTCCGGCGGCGCTGTTCGGAAGCCTGCTCGCAGCAGCGGGGACGGTGGGGCTTTTTGCCGGCATCAGCGTCGATGTCTCGCCGTACTATCTTGCGCTCGTGCTGGCGGTCATGGGGCTCGGGCTGGGGATAAGTTTCGGCGCGGCGAGCACTGCCGCGATCGAGTCCGCCTCGCGCGATCTCGCGGGCGCGGCCGCCGGCACTAACTCGATGATGCGCTACCTGGGCAGCATCGTCGGCGCGGGCATCCTGGGCGCCGTGCTCAGCTCCGACAGCGGTACGCCGGGCATTGAGCTGTTCCGCATCATCTTCGGCGTGCTGGCCGTGATGGCGATCGCCGCGACGCTGACGACGTTCTTCATCCATCGCTTCGTGGCTGAGTCAACCCGGCAGGAACCGTCCGCCGATCAGTTCGCGGCGCTACCCAAGTCTGCGAGCGCATCACGATGAGCGACATCGTCCTCTGGTTCCACGAGGTTGATTGCAACAACATCGATGTAGCGGGCGGGAAGGGCGCCAACCTGGGTGAGCTCACGCGCGCCGGCATCGCCGTGCCGCCGGGCTTTGTCGTGAGCGCGGACGTGTACCGCAGCTTCCTCGAGGTGCACGGTCTGCGAGACGAGATCGAGCGGCACCTCTCAGGCCTCGACCACAACGAGCGCGACGCGCTGGCGCGCGTGTCGGACGCGATCCAGCAGCTTATCGACGGCGCCGTTATGCCGGAGGAGATCGCTGCGGCGATCTGCGCGGCGTACGAACAGCTCGACGCGACGCTCGTCGCGGTGCGCAGCTCCGCGACTGCAGAAGACCTGCCGACAGCATCATTCGCGGGACAACAGCGCACGCTGCTGAACATCTCGGGCGCGGACGCCGTCGTCGACGCCGTGAAGGCGTGCTGGGCATCGCTCTTCGAAACGCAGGCGATCCACTATCGCGCGCAGGGCGGGTTCGACCACCTGGACTGCGCGATCGCCGTGCCGGTGCAGAAGATGGTGCAGTCCGAGCGCTCCGGCGTCATGTTCACCGTCAATCCGGTCACGAACGACACCGGCCAGATGATCATCGAAGCCGTGTTTGGATTGGGCGAGGCTGTCGTCTCCGGCATGGTCACCCCCGACACGTACATCGTCGATAAGGCGACGCTGGCGGTGCTCGACTGCAGCGTGGCCGAACAAGAACAAGAGCTCGTGCTAGGCGACGGCGGCGGTGGCGAGACGAACGTCTGGCGCGACATCGAGCCGGCGCGGCGCGCGCAGCAGAAGCTGTTGGACGTCGAGATCGCAGCGCTCGCGCAGCTCGGCCTGCAGGTCGAGGCGCACTACGGCCGCCCGCAAGACATCGAGTGGGCGATCGAGAATGGCGAGACGTACATCCTGCAAGCCCGCCCGGTTACGACGCTCTAGCCCTCCTTCGCTCGTACGTCCAGCAGCTTGAGCCTCCTTTCCTTACTTCGCGTTTGCCCGTAGGTTCAGCGAGCGAAATTTCTGCACATTTCAGAAAAATTCGGGCGCTTTTTGAATCTGGCCACGTCGATTTATCGAAGAAAGATCTCCGTGACCTAGATCACACACTTCCCGTCGCACCTCAACCGGTCTGTTGTTAGCGCACTGGTCGTGCGCCGCCGGGAGGGGCGGAAGGCGCTGGAAGAGGGGGCGGACCTGAGGGGGCGCCATGAGGTCTACGCCGGGCTACAACCAGCAGGGTCCCTTCTATATGAGGCGTAGCGTATAGGAGGGGCGGGATAGCGCGAAGGAGGAGATGGCAGTGGAGGCCGAGAGGTTTCGGAGGGCGGACAGATGGGTCCGTCCCTACGAGCTTGGTGGTGGAGGAGACGTCCGCGGCATGTCGCCTGAGGCGACTCGCTGCGGCGAGATTGCCGCGGCTCGTTCACCGGCCGCGCATCGCTAGCGGTCGCGCTCGGAGGCGTCGTGCTCGAGCGCGGCGTGCGCCGCTGCGAGCCGCGCGATGGGCACGCGATAGGGCGAGCAGCTCACGTAGTCGAGCCCGGCGCGATGACAGAAGTCGACGGAGCGTGGGTCGCCGCCGTGCTCGCCACAGATGCCCAGCTTCAGGCTCGGTCGCGTGCGCCGGCCCGCCTCGACGGCGATCTGTATCAGCGCGCCGACGCCCGTCTGGTCGATCGTCTCGAACGGGTTGTCCGGCAGCAGCCCCTCCTCGAGGTAGTGCGTGAGGAAGCTCGACTCCGCGTCGTCGCGGCTGAGGCCGAGTGTTGTTTGCGTGAGGTCGTTCGTGCCGAACGAGAAGAACTCGGCGTCGTTCGCGATCTCGCCCGCGGTGAGGGCGGCGCGCGGCAGCTCGATCATCGTGCCGAACAGGTAGGGCACGTCGACGCCGGCCTCCTGCATCGTCTCCTTGGCGACGCGTTCGAGCAGCGCGCGCAATCGCTTCAGCTCCGACTCGAACCCGACGAGCGGGATCATCACTTCGGGATGCACGCTCTCGCCCGATTTGGTCACGTTGACGGCAGCGCGGAAGATCGCGCGCACCTGCATCTCGTTTACTTCGGGGTAGAGGATGCCGAGACGGCAGCCGCGCAGCCCGAGCATCGGGTTGACCTCCCGCAGCGATTCGACCTGCCGCAGCATCGCTTCCTTCTCTCGCAGCTCGGGCGACTCGGGCGCCTGGATGCGCAGCCGCGTCACCGTCTCGAGCAGCTCGTCGTGGTCCGGGAGGAACTCGTGCATCGGCGGATCGATGAGGCGGATCGTGACGGGACGTCCCCCCATGACGCGGAAGATCTGCTCGAAGTCGCCTTGCTGCATCGGAAGGAGGCGCTCCAGCGAGCCGCGGTAGTGGCCCATCGGGCCCTCGGCGCGGCCGCGCAGCTCGGAAAGCCGTTCTAACAGGTGCGCGCGCTCGTCGTCCTTCGCGTTCGCGACGTCCTTCTCGACGTTCGCGATATCGCGCTCGAGCGCCTTCGCCTCCGCTGCCGCGAGGATCATCTCGCGCACGACGGGCAGGCGCTCCTTCTGGAGGAACATGTGCTCGGTGCGGCAGAGGCCGATGCCCTCCGCGCCGAACGCGACCGCCTTCGCGGCGTCCTGCGGCGTGTCTGCGTTCGTGCGCACACCAAGGCGACGGATGGCGTCTGCCCAGCTGAGGAACTCCGACATCTCTGGGAACATCTCCGCCTCGACGGACGGAATGAGGCCGAGCAGCACGCGGCCGGTCGAGCCATCGATCGTGATCGACTGACCTTCCTTGAGAGTGATGTCGCTGACGCGCATCGAGCGCGCGCCTTCATCGACGCTAATCGCCTCGCAGCCGCTGACGCATGGGATGCCGAAGCCACGCGCTACAAGCGCTGCGTGGCTCGACATGCCACCGCGCTGCGTAAGCACGCCGCGCGACGCCTGCATGCCGTGGATGTCGTCCGGCGACGTCTCCTGGCGCACGAGGATGACGTCGGTGGTGGGACCGAGAGTGGCCGCCGTGTCCGGCTCGAACACGGCCTGGCCGGCCGCGGCGCCGGGTGACGCGGGTAGGCCGCGCGCCATTTCGAGGAAACGTGCCTCGTTCAGAAACGACGAACGCTGGCTTTCGTCCATGGCGTCCCATTCCGAGACCTTCAGCGTGCCGACTGCGCGCTCGCCGGTGAAGCTGATCAGCGCGCTCGATGGCAGCGCGCCGTGCTCGCGCAGACGCTGGAAGCCGTCCTGCGCGAGGACGAAGATCATCTCAGCCTTACCTTCGATTGCTTTCGAGACCTCGGCGTTTACCTCGGAGATCGAGACCGTCTGGACACGCGGCTCGATCTGCGGGTGCAGCAGCTCATCGAGTCGCGCCGGTGGCACGCGCAGGATCGCCTCTTCTTTCGGAATGAGGCCCTCGCGCACCATCTCGACCGCTGAGACGATCGCCGCGCGCGTCGTACGCTTGCCGACGCGGCACTGGAGCATGTAGAGCTCTGCCTTCTCGATAGTGAACTCGATGTCCATGACATCGCGATAGTGCTGCTCCAGCGTCTTTGAGATGCCGAGCAGCTTCTGGTGGATCCCCGGCGCGTCGTGCGCGAGCTGCGCGACGGGCATCGGCGTGCGGATGCCCGCGACGACGTCCTCGCCCTGGGCGTTCGGCAGGTACTCGCCCCAGATCTTCTTCTCGCCGGAGACGGGATCGCGCGTGAACGCGACGCCGGAGCCGGAGTCGAGCCCCATGTTGCCGAAGACCATCGACTGGATGTTGACGGCGGTGCCGAGGTCGTCCGGGATCTTTTCGATGCGCCGGTAGTGCATCGCGCGCTCGTTGTTCCACGAGCCGAAGACCGCGCGGATGGCCAGCTCGAGCTGCTCCATCGGGTCGCGCGGGAAGTCGCGCCCGGCCTCTTCTTTGAACAGCGCAAGAAAGCGATCGGCTGTGGCGCGTAGCGCGCCGGCCGGCATCTCGGCGTCGGTCGCCACGCCGGAGCGCTCCTTCTCAGCCTGGAAGATCTTGTCGAACTTGCGCCGCTCGATGTCCATGACGATGTCGCCGAACATCATGATGAACCGCCGCCACGAGTCGTAGCCGAAGCGCTCGTCGCCTGTCGCGGCGATCAGGCCGCGTAGCGTCTCTTCGTTCAGCCCGAGATCGAGGATCGTGTCCATCATGCCCGGCATCGAGAACTTCGCGCCGGAACGGACGGAGACGAGGAGCGGACGCTCCGGGTCGCCGAAGCGTTTGCCTGTGGCCGCTTCCGTCGTGGCGAGCGCCTCGCGTACCTGGTCCATCAGGCCTTCCGGCAGCTTGTTGCCGGCCTTGATGTAGGCGATGCAGGCCTCGGTGGTGATCGTGAAGCCGGGTGGCACAGGTAGGCCGAGATTGGTCATCTCGGCCAGGTTCGCGCCCTTGCCACCGAGTAAGTCCTTCTGGTCCTTGTTGCCTTCCTGGAATCGATAGACGTACTTCGTCATCCTGACTCCTTTTCGGTCGCGTTCGATGGAAGCGCGGGCGCAAGAGCCCGTATGTTTCGGCAATTAGACGTGGTAGTCAAGTATATCACGCAAGCGGAGCGCGCCGTTACAGCGGGCGCGGCGTCTCCTTGCCGCAGTACTTGCACCACGTTTTGTCCCGCCATTTCGTCCAGCGGTGGACGCCGCGCTGGCCGATGTGCAGGTTGGCGAGGTCTCTGAAAAACTTTCCGATTGCTCTCATAGCAGGTAGGCGCTATCCGTCAGGCTGACGCCTGACCCGCGGGGTTATGTTACGCCATCTGCTTCGTCCACGCGCCGAGGTCGAAGTAGTCCCGCCACGCGGCGATCTTACCGTCCCTGATCTCGAACGTACCCATCACGGGCAGCGCGACGCTCTTCTCGCCGATGAAGCGGTCGATGCGCTCCGTCAACACGACGTCGCCGGCGGCCGCGATGTACGTGATCTCGAACTCGGCGCGCTCAAATGGCGTCATGAACTGCTCGATCATGCCCTTGATCGCGTCCTTCCCCTGGACGGGGTTGATCGGCATGTTGTGGTAGACCGCGTCGTCGGCGAAAAACGAGATGATCGCCGGCACGTCGGCCTTCGACCACGCCTCGCAGAACTTGCGGACGATCTCGACGTTAGCGTTGCCGTTTTCGGTCATCGTATTCCCTCTTTTCGGTCTTGCTCGAGGACCAGATTCTTCGCTTCGCTCAGAATGACAGAAGGACCGTCCTATCCTATCGTTGCCGCGGCGTTTGCGATGACGACTTCGTCTTTGCGTTCTGCGACCTTCGCCTGCACGATCGCCGTGGAGCCGTCCATCCAGATGTCGGTGACGATCGTCTCGCCGGGGTAGACAACGCCGGAGAAGCGCACCTCGAACGCTTTGAAGCGCGCCGGGTCGCTGCCGCAACAGGCGTGTAAGATCGCGCGCCCGACGTGGCCGAACGTGCACAGGCCGTGCAAGATCGGCCGGTCGAAGCCCGCGAGCTTCGCGAACTCGGGATCGATGTGCAGCGGGTTGCGGTCGCCGGAGAGGCGGTAGAGCGCCGCCTGGTCCGTCGACGTCTTGTACTCGATGTGGTGGTCGGGCTTGCGCTCGGGCGGGATGTTCTTGCTCGTGGCGCTTGGCCCGCGCTCGCCGCCGAAGCCGCCCGAACCGCGCACGAAGATCGACGCCCGGTTGGCGAAGATGAGCGTCCCGCTCGCGTCCTTCGTCTCGGAGTCGACGACGATCACCGCGCCGGAGCCCTTGTCGTAGATCGCGCTGATCTTCGCGCCCGTCGTCAACTTGCCGCTCGTGGCGATCGTCGCGCGCAGGTCGATGCGCTGCTCGCCGTGGAGCACCATCATCGGGTTGATCTCAACGACGCGGCCTATGCCAGCCATGACCGAGAAGGCCGGGATCACGGCGAACGTCGGCAAGACCTTCAGGTTCTTCTCGTAAACGAACGGCAACTCTGCCGTCGTCGCGCCGACGCCCAGCGCGTAGAGCATGACGTCGCGGTCGGTGTACTCGAACGTAGTCTCCGGCAGCTCCTTGCCGACGGCAGACGCATCGATAGGCATGGGGCGGTTCCTCCCTTTATGGTGTGGCGGCGTCGATTGTAGCAGGGGCGTGGCTTGGTGCGCTAACGGAAAGGGAGTTACCTGGCGCGAGGACGCTCAGCTTCGAGGAACGCGCGTCCCACGGGCGTGACTTCCACGATCACGCCGGATCTGCCTCGATCAGCGCACAGGACGAAACCCAGTGCTGACGTGTCCTCCCAGATCGAGAGGCGCGGGCACGATGTCCGCCAGGCGTCCATCACCTCCGCGTAGGTCCGGGGGCGGCTGGCGACCCATTCCACCAGGTCGAGGACGAGCGCTTTGTTCTCTATCTCCAAGAGTCCGGCTCCCAAGTGCGTCCCCTTGAGACTAGCAGGCGACCTGCCTCGCAGGCCAGCTTCGGCGTGGTATGCTGGGGCCCCGCCTTATGTTTATCTCCGTAGGAGACTGCGCGTGCGCCAGGCCATACTGGTTGGACTTTTCCTCGGCACGGTGCTGGCCGCCTCGCTGCCGGCCTCAACTGCGCTGGCGGCACCGGAGACGGCCGTCAGCGTCTCGGCCGGCGAGCAGCACTCGTGTGCGTTGCTGGCGTCCGGCGGCGTGAAGTGCTGGGGCGCCAACTTCGACGGCCAGTTCGGCGATGGCACGCAGGTGAACAGCACGACGCCGTCGGATACTGCCGGCCTGACCAACGCTGTGGCCCTGAGCGCAGGCTACTCGCATACGTGCGCCGTGACTGCGACGGGTGCCGCGAAGTGCTGGGGCTACAACTTGCAGGGCCAGATCGGGAACGACAGCCCGTCGTTTTGGATCACGGCGCCTGCCACGCCGGTCGGGCTCGGCAGCGGCGTCGTGTCGATCGGGGGCGGCTCCGGCCACACGTGTGCGCTGCTCGCGACGGGCGTGGTGAAGTGCTGGGGCTACAACGCGTATGGCCAGCTCGGCGACGGCACGACGATAGACCGCCCGACGCCGGTTAGTGTCGTCGGGCTGAGCAGCGGCGTGACGGCGATCGCGGTGGGGCGCCGCGAGTCCTGCGCGCTGCTGTCCGGCGGCGGCGTCCTGTGTTGGGGGCTGAACACAGCGGGCCAGCTCGGAGTAGGGACGCAGACCGGCCCGGAGCTCTGTGGCGGTATCGCCTGTAGCAGAACGCCGGTGAGCGTCTCCGGCGTGACCGACGCGGTGTCGATCGCGCCGGGGGGATCCCACATGTGCATCGTAACGGCGGCCGGCGGCGCGAAATGCTGGGGCGCGAACACGACCGGCCAGGTGGGCGACGGAACGAACGACACGCGCACGACGCCCGTAGATGTCTCCGGTCTCACCAGCGGCGTCGAAGCGCTTGCGACCGGCGGCTTGCACACGTGTGCGGTCACGGGTGCGGGCGGCGCGAAGTGCTGGGGACGCAACGCCGACGGCGAGCTCGGCGACGGCACATCGTTCGATAGCAATGTGCCCGTAGACGTCTCGGGGCTCACGAGCGGTGTCGCCGCAATTGGCTTGGGCTACAACCATAGCTGCGCGGTGCTCGACGGCGGCGGTGTGCGCTGCTGGGGACGCAACCCGTACGGCCAGCTTGGCAACGGTACGACAAGCCCAAGCGCGGTCCCTGTCGACGTGCTCGGTCTTTCCGGCGTCTCCGTCGATACCGACGGGGATAGCTGTACGGATGACGTGGAGATCAGGACGACGCTGGCTGCCCAGGAAACCGGAGGCAAACGCAACCCGCTCAGTTTCTGGGACTTCTTCGAAACGCCGGACCAGAACAACGCGCGCAACGGCACGATCGATCTCTTCGGCGACGTCTTCGGCGTGGCGTATCGTTTCGGCGCGAACGATGCGGGCGGCAGCGCGCCGATCAATCGCAACAGCGATCCGTTCTCTGCGCCGCCCGCGGCACCCGCGTATCATCCGGCGTTCGACAGGTCGGCGCCGCCGCCCGGCGGCGATCCGTGGGACGCCGGCGCGCCGGACGGCACGATCGATCTGTTTGTCGACGTCTTCGGCGTGGCGACGCAGTTCGGCCACCACTGCTGAGCCCCGCCCCGCCCCGCCTCCCAGAACCATAGAACCGCTGAACCGCAGAACCACAGCGCGAAATCGCCGCGGTTCAAGGGTTCCAAGGTTCTAGGGTTTTGTCCTACTGCCAGCCCTTGCGCGCGCCGGCTGTCATCTGGAGCGGGCCTACCGGCCAATTGAAGCCCGCCACCATCGCGCGGTCGATGTCGTCCGCGGTAGCGACGCCCTCCTCCAGCACGCGACGCGCCTCCGCGACGGCCGCGAAGTAGATCCGGTTCGCGACGAAGCCGTACTTGCCCGGCGCGTCCTTTACGCGGATGCTCGCCTTGCCGATGCGCGCGACGACGTCCTCGAGCAGCTTGATCGTCTCCTCGCCCGTCTCCGGCGCATAGACGATCTCGATCAGCTTCATGACGAAAGCGGGGCTGAACCAGTGCATACCCGCGAACTTGTCCTTGCGCCCGACGGCCTTGTTGAGATCGCTAATCGAAAAGCCAGACGTGTTGCTGGCGAAGACGGCATCGGGCTTGACCAGGCCATCCAGCTCGGCGAAGACCTTCTTTTTCAGCTCGAGGTCCTCCGGCACGGCTTCGATGATCAGGTCGGCGTCACGCAGGTCCTTGATGTCGGTCGTAAAGGAGATGCGCGCGACCGTCTCGTCGAATTGCTGTTGGGTCATCTTTCCACGCTCGACGGCGCCCCGCAGCCCGAAGCGGCCGTCGATCATCGTGTCGCGCGTCTTTTCGACGAGCTCGTCGTTGAGATCGCGGATACGGACGTTGAAGCCGCCGGCCGCGCAACTCTGCGCGATGCCGCCGCCCATCACGCCGCCGCCCATCACGCCGATCAGTTTGATGTCGTCTACCTTCATATCGATTCCTCCTCTTGTGTTGCAGGCGGATGGTAGCAGGCGGGCCTTGAGCGCCGCTAGCGTAGAGACGGACCCCCTGGAAACCTCAGAACGGCCGCCGCACCGACCTTGCGCGGTTGGTTCCGCGGTTCCGCGGTTCAGAGGTTCTATGGTTAGGAGGAGGGGCTAGGTGGCGATGCGTTGCACCAGCTCAAAGAGCATCTGGCAGCCGAGGCGGATGTTCTCGATCGAGACGCGCTCGTTGTGGCCGTGAATCGTGATCGCCTCGACCGGCTCCAGAAGAAACGGAATGAAGCCGTACGCCGCGGTGCCGTTGCGCCGGAAGACGCGCGAGTCTGTGAACGCCGCCGAGACGCTTGGCAGGATCACAGCGTCCTCGATGTGCCCATGCACGACGGAGTCGATCGCGGCCATAAGCTCACTCTCGGCGGGCGACGGCGGCGTGCCGGAGACGAGGATAGGCTCGATGCGCACCTCCGGGTCATCGATGACGCGGCGGACGTCCTCGATGAACGCCTGCGCGTCGGTGCCGGGCAGCAGGCGGCAATCGATCGTCGCTTCCGCGGTCGCGGGGATCACGTTGTGCTTCACGCCCGCGCGAGCAGTGGTGAGGCTGATCGTGTTCGTCGTGATCGCGTTGATGAGCGGATTGGTCTCGGCCATGCGCGCGATAACGTCATCGGTCGGGGCGTCACGCAGGAAGCCGGCCTTGTGCGCGCGCGAGAAGTACTCTGCCAGCTCCGGCACAACGCTGCGGGGCCGCCGCCATTCGTGGATGCGATAGAGCGCGCGCACGAGCCGGTCGAGCGCGTTGTTCGCGTGCGGGACGGAACCGTGGCCGGGCCGGCCCTCGGTTGAGAGGCGGAGCCAGCAGGGGCCCTTCTCGCTCACGGCGCAGTTGAAAACGGGGCGCTTGACGCCCATCATCTCGGTCGCGCCCCAGCCGCCTTCGTTGATCACGTACTCCGCTTCGAGCGCCTCCGGGTGGTGCTCGGCGAGGAACTCCGCGCCGTACTTGCTGCCGGACTCCTCGTCTGCGACGGCGAGGTAGACGAGGTCGCGTTTGAGCGGCATGCTGTGGCGCTTGACGAGCAACATGACCATCAGCTCAAGGATGCCCATGCCCTTCATATCGAGCGTGCCGCGACCCCAGATCACGCCGTCCTTGATCACCGCGGCGAAGGGGTCTTCTTGCCAGCCCTCCCGCTCGACGGGGACGACGTCGGTGTGGTTGAGGAGCACGAGCGGTCGCGCTGAGCCGTCGCCCTTGAGTACGGCGCGCAGGTTGAGACGCCCTCGCGATTCCGCGTCCGAGGCGTCGTAAAACGTGATGTCCTCGATGCCGTTCCGGCGCAGTACGGCGGCGAGGAAGCGCGCGGCCGGCTCCTCGTTGCCGGGCGGGTTCGTCGTGTCGATGCGCAGGAACTGGCAAAGGAGGTCGGTGGCCTCCTGGGTAACGGCGTCCCAGTCGATGGTAGGAGTAGGCACGGCTGGCGTATTGTAGCGCCAGCGCAGGGAGGCGGGAAGCTCCCTTCCTCCTGAGGCGGACAGGCCGGTCCGCCTCAAGGGCAGGCTCCGTTGGAGGTTCGAGGTTCGAGGGCGGATGGGGTATCGTGAGGGCATGATGAGAGACGAACTCGCGGCCATGGACGCGACGGCGCAGGCCGAGCTGGTGCGCAAGCGCAAGCTGACGCCGCTCGAGCTCGTCGACGCGGCGATCGAGCGCATCGAGCGGGTGAACCCGCAGCTCAACGCCGTGGTCACGCCCATGTACGACATTGCGCGGGAGATCGCGCGCCGCCCGCAGCCCGACGCGCCGTTTGCCGGCGTGCCGTATTTGCTTAAGGACCTGACGGCGGCGTACGCGGGCGTGCGCATGACTTCGGGGTCGGTGTTTCTGCGCGACTACATCGCCCCCGAGGACAGCGAGCTGACGGCTCGATTAAAGCGCGCGGGGTTCATCATCGTAGGCAAAACGAACACGCCAGAGTTCGGCCTGGTCCCCACGACGGAGCCGGCGGTCTTCGGGCCGACGCGCAATCCGTGGGATGTGACGCGCACCGTCGGCGGATCGAGCGGAGGCAGCGGCGCGGCCGTCGCGTCCGGCATGGTGCCGGCCGCGCACGCGAACGACGGCGGCGGCTCGATCAGGATCCCGGCGTCGTGCTGCGGGCTCTTCGGAATGAAGCCGACGCGCGGCCGCAACCCGCTCGCGGTCGACTCGACGGCGCTCTCGGTCGAGCACGCCCTCACGCGATCGGTGCGCGATAGCGCGGCGATCCTCGACGAGACGCAGGGAGCGCAGCCGGGCGATCCGTTCCACGCGCCGCCACCGGCCCGGCCATACAGCAAAGAGCTCGGCGCGTCGCCCGGCAAGCTGCGCATCGCGTTCGCCGCGGGCGGTTTCGACGAGCGCGAGACTCACCCCGATTGCGTCGCTGCCGTTCGAGAAGCGGCGAAGCTCTGCGAGGAGCTGGGGCACGTCGTCGAGGAGGCGTCGCCCGAAATTGACGGCGAGGCGCTGATCGGCGCGTTCACGACGCTCTGGGAAGCCGACACCGCCGCAGAAATCGATCGCTTGGCGCAGAAGACGGGACGCGCACCGGCGAAGGACGATCTCGAGCCGCTGACGTGGGAGCTCGCGCAGCGGGGTAGGCGCCACGGCGCCGCCGAGCTCCTCCTCGCGTTCGAGTCGATGCAGAGGACGGGCAGGGCGGCAGCCCGGTTCCATGAGACGTACGACGTGTGGCTCACGCCAACGCTCGGCGAGCCGCCCGTTCCGCTCGGCACGTTCGATGCGCCGCCGGACGATCTGCTGCGCGGATGGGACCGCGCCGGGACGTTTGTGCCGGTGACACCGCTCCAGAACGTGACCGGCCAGCCCGCAATGTCCGTACCGCTCTTCTGGAACGCGGACGGGCTTCCGATCGGCGCGCACTTCGCCGGGCGTTTCGGTGACGAGGCGACGCTGTTCCGGCTCGCCGCGCAGCTCGAGCAGGCGCGCCCCTGGGCGCAGCGACACCCGCCGGTCTTCGCTTAAGATGGCCAGTACGCCGCAGACACACGAAGAGGTGATCGCGCGCCTCGTCGAGCAGCTACGAGTCGAACAGGTCGACGCGCTGCGCTTTCGCGGACGCTCCGAAGGCTTCCCGCACGAGCGCGTCTTCGGCGGGCTTGTGCTGGCGCAGGCGTCGATGGCCGCGGCGCATACGGTGGCGGACGGTCGCCACCAGCACTCGCTGCACGCCTACTTCCTGCGCGGCGGCGACCCGCGCGAGCCCATCGAGTATGTCGTGGAGGTGGAGCGCGATGGCCGCACGTTCTCGTCGCGCCGCGTCGAGGCGATGCAGCACGGCGAGCCGATCTGCGCGATGATGTTCAGCTTCGCGCGGCCGGAGGAAGGCATCGCGCACAGCGACCCCATCCCGGACGTGCCGCCGCCGGAGGAGCTCGAGCCGTTCGTCTGGACGCCGCCTCCCGGCGTGAAGGTCGAAGAGCTGTCGCCCTGGCCGTTCGAGATCCGGCCGGTGACGCCGATCGACGTCATCGCGGAGCCGGGCGAGGACCCGACCGAGATCGTCTGGGCCAAGGTGCGCGCGCCGCTCCCGGACGATCCGCTCATCCACACCGCGATGCTCGTCTACGACAGCGATGCCGACTCGTTCGGGGCGACGGCGCGCCGTCACGGCGACTTCATCCACACCGCATCGGCGAGCCTGGACCATGCGCTCTGGCTGCACCGGCCCTGGCGCTGGGATGACTGGATGCTCGCCGTGACGAGGAGCCCTGTCGCGCACTCGGCGCGCGCGCTCTCGTTCCGCTCCCTCTACTCGCGTTCCGGCCTGCACGTCGCGACGATGGCGCAGGAGGGGTTGTTCCGTGTGGCGCGAAACGACTAGCGCGGCGCGATTGCGGTCAGCGGCACGAAGCTGTAGCCCCGTTGCTCTAGGCTATCGATGACGCGCTGCAACGCCGGCCCGTCCTGCGATGCGGACCCGACGTGCATGATGACGATCGCGCCGGGGCTCACCTCGTTCATGACCTTCTCGATGATCCGCGGCGCTTCGTAGCCGTACCATCCGAACGAGTCGATGGCCCACATCACGTTGTAGCGATAGCCGCGCGCGCCGACGTCCGCGTTCACCGAGTCGTCGTAGTCGCCGTAGGGTGGCCGGAAGTAGGGGAGCGTGCTCGCGCCGGCGATCTGTTGCACGATTGCCTCCGTGCGATCGAGCTGCTCCCAGCGCGCCGCCTGGCTGAGCGGCGGCCTGGTCGTCGAGAGGCCGGTGAATGACGAGTGGTCGTACGTGTGATTGATCAACGCGTGCCCTTCGTTCACGATGCGCCGCAACAGGTCCGGGTTGTCCTCCGCCCACGCGCCCGTGATGCCGAACGCCGCGACGATACCGTTCGCCGCCAGCGTGTCCAGGATCTGTGACGTGTAGCCGGCGTCGGCTCCCGCATCGAATGTGAGCGTCACCGTCATGCTGGAGGTGCCGGCGCTCCGTATGACCTGCGCGGAGCCCAACGGCTGCGCTGTCGGTTCGGGCGTCGCGCCGGGCTCAGGCGGTGGCGTCTCGCTGGGGAGGGGAGCAGGTGTGGTTGTCGGTGTCCGCGTCGCGGTTGGCCGCGGCGTCAGCGTTGCGGTGGACGGCGCGCTTCCGCCGCCGCCGCACGCCGCGAGCGTGAGCGCGAGAAGCGCCAGAAGCCACGCGACGGCTAGCTTGCCTGCACGACGGTGCTGCACAGCGTCTCGCCGCTCTCGTCCTTCAGCGTAATCGTCGCCGACTCATCCGTGGGATCGATTTCGACGAGGCCGTAGCTGTACGCGTCGAAGACGGCGCAGTCGACGCGAGGGATCTGCTTGAGGAGCTGCTCATACACGGGCAGGACGGCCTCGCCCCGATCGCGCACGATGGCGTCGCCCAGCGTCTCATGCGCGATCGGCCCCGCAATCGCCTCGACGGCGACAGCGGGCGATGCGAGGTTGAGCCGCACGTCGCCGATGAAGTTGGCATGGAAGTCCGTCGTCAGGAAGATCACGTTCTCGATATTGTTGTCGCCTATGAACTTCACGATCTCGTCGCGCTCCGCTCGATAGCCCTCCCAGCGATCGTACGGCTGCGCGACGATCTCCTGGATCGGCAGCGGGTTCACTACGATCTTGAACGTCGCTTCGGAGCTCTCCAGCGCATCGAGGAGGAACTGCTTCTGCTCCGCGCCGAGCAGGGTGCGGCCCGGGTCGTTCAGCGCGGCGAGACAGGCCGGGTCCGTCTCGGCGGGCAGTCCCACGGCGACGCGGAGGTCCTTGTACTCCTCGGGTGCACCCGGTATGCCGAGGCCGGGCAGGACGTCCGCGCTGCCGCCGGCCGGAGCGCACTCGGCGGCGACGTCAGGATCGCGGAAGGAGCGCTCATCCAGGATGATGATGTCCACCGCTTTGCCCCAGTGGAAGCGCCGGTACAGGATTCCGGGGTCATCGCCGCGGATTGGCCAGTACTCGCGATAGGCGGCGAGCCCCGCGGCGAACAGCTCGGGATCGACCGTCTTGCCGGCGTAGTCGTTCTCGACCTCGTGGTCGTCCCACGTCGTGTAGATCGACGTCGCGGCGAGGATGCTCGCGAGCGGTTGGATGAGACGGTTCTCCTTGTACTTCGCGCGAAAGTCATCGAGCGTCGTCGCCTTTGGGCCGTATCCGGAGTCCGCGTAAATCGTGTCGCCGAAGTACAGGAAGAAATCGGCGTCTTCGTCGCGTGCGGTATCGAGCACGCCGAAGTCGAACGCACGCGAGCCGTCCTCTCCCGCCGTGCCGTCGCTGTCGCCCGAGAAGATGAAGCGTACCGGAGCGTTCGCGCCGTCCGCGGGCGCGGTGCGAAACGAGCCGGGCGTGCTCACATTGTCGCCGCTGCGGAATCGATAGTAGTACTGCGTCGCGGGCTCGAGGCCGTCGACGGCGGCCTGGGCCGTGAAGTCGCGCTCCGCCGTCGCCTCGGCCTTCGTATCGGCGACGATGTCGCCGAACGTGGCGTCCGCGCTCACTTCGGCCGTCAGCGTCGCTTCGTGATCGACGCGCGTCCAGAGGACGGCGCCGTCCGGCGTCACGTCGCCGGACGCTACGCCGTGCGTGAACGAGACGGGCCCGCTCGTCTTGTCGCCATCTCCGCCGCACGCGACCGCGAGCGCGACAGCAGCGAGCAGCGTGAGGGCGGCGAGGCGGCGCATGTAGTGATCGTACCGCCTACGCCGTCGAGAGCAATGGCCCGAGATGGGAGAGCGGAGCGGGGGAACGTTCCCTATGCGATGAACCGCCGCATGACCCAACCAGCCGTAAGGAGCGTTGCCGCCCCGACGACGGCTAGCGCGCCGATCAAGAGGGCATTCGCTCCGTCCTGTGCCTCGCTGTCTGCCGCGCTATTCACCGCGCCACCGGCCAGCTCGCTCTCGCCGCCCACGGCGGCGAACACCACGACGCGTCCTCGCATTTGCGTCGGGTGTCCCTGACAGTAGTACAGGAACGTCCCACTTTCTTCGAACGTGTGGTCGTATGTGTTGCCGATGTTTATCCCGCCGGAATCGAACAGAGGTGTACCCGTAGGGCTGTCGCAGTCCGCGCCGCACTCCGTTACCGAGTGGCCAATACCTTCCACCACTTCCCAGTGCACCGTGTCGCCTTGCACGATCTTGGTTTCGCACACGCCGTCCTGGTAAGACGGATCGCAGAACCAGTACACGCCCAGCTCGACGTCGACCGTCGCTGCTGACGCCGCCGAAGCGAACATGGCCGTCAGTACCGCGATGAAGATGACACCAAGGCCGCGGTAGCGCATCACGCACCTCCTGTGGAAAGCCGCCTCGTGGGAGCCGCATTCTAGCACATTGGCGCAAGGGCGCTCCCGTGTGATCTCCGCTAGCATGGCGCGGTGGAGAGGTCGTGGGGGCAGTATACGGTCCTAATGGTGGGCGTTGTCGCTGTCTCCTGGTCGGCGATCCTGATCCGCCAGGCCGACGCGCCGGCGCTGGTCATCGGCTCGTACCGGATGGTGCTGGCCGGCGCGCCGATGGGCCTCCTCGCGCTCGCGCAGCAGAGGCGCGCGCCCGAGACGGCGGCGAAGGGTGTCGTGTGGCCGATGCTGCTATCGGCGGTGCTCTTGGCGGCGCACTTCGCGTTCTGGATCGAGTCGCTGAAGCACACATCGGTGGTCACGTCGGTCGTGCTCGTCGCCGCGCAGCCGCTCTACGTCGCGCTGCTGTCGCCGTTCTGGCTGCACGAGCCGATCGAGCGGCGCGTGTGGTTCGCGATCGGGATCGCGTCGTTCGGGGCGCTCGTGATGGCGTCCGAGGACCTGCGCGCCGGGCTGGGCACGCTCGGCGGCGACCTCTACGCCATGCTGGGCGGCCTGGCGTCGGCGGCCTATATCATGGTGGGACGTCGTGTGCGGCCGTACGTCTCGTGGCCGCGCTACGTCGGCATCGTGTACCCGCTGTCGGCGATCATGCTCGTCGCGCTGGCGCTCATCGCGCGCGATCCATTCACCGGCTACTCGACGAAGACGTATGTGATGATGGCGCTGCTCGCGCTCGGGCCGCAGATCGTCGGCCACACATCGATCAACTGGTCGCTCGCGCATTTCTCCGCCGTCATCGTGTCGATCGCGATCCTGCTCGAGCCTGTGATCACGACGGGCCTCGCCATCCCGATCCTGGACGAGGTGCCAACGCCAATCGAGACGGTTGGCGCGGCGCTCGTGCTGCTCGGCGTGTACGTCGCACTCCGCCCGCAGCCCGGCGATCGATTAGCGATCGAGGTCTCGGCGGCGGACTGACAAGGGATGCTGACAACGGATGAGGAACGGATAAACGGATGCGTGACCTGATCTCCCGTAGCGTAAAGAGCGCGGTACCTACGCAACCCCATGCCCCTCTCCCTCGCGGAGGGAGAGGGGTGGCCGCAGGCCGGGGTGAGGGAGGACACGGCGCATCTCGCCCCGAACGCTACATTGCTGTCATCCTGTCTACCGAGGTGACCCTATGACCGGCCCGCTACAAGACATCAAGATCCTCGACCTGACGTGGGTGCTCTCCGGGCCCTACGCGTCGATGGTGCTGTGCGATCTCGGCGCCGACGTGATCAAGTGCGAGCGGCCGCCGCGCGGCGATGTCGCGCGCACGACGCTGCCGATCGTCAACGGCGAGAGCGGCTACTTCTTCTCGATCAACCGCGGCAAGAGGAGCATGTCGATCGATCTCACGAAGCCCGAGGGCAAGCAGCTCTTCCTGCGCCTCGTCGAGCAGGTCGATGTCGTGATGGAGAACTTCACGCCCGGCACGATGGACAACCTCGGCCTCGGCTACGAGACGCTGCGGGCGCGCAACAAGCGCATCGTCTACGCGGCGACATCCGGCTTCGGGCAGACGGGCCCCGACCGCCTGCGCCCCGCGCTCGATATTGTCGTGCAGGGCATGGGCGGCGTGATGAGCATCACGGGCATGCCGGGCGGCCCGCCGGTGCGCCCCGGCCTCTCGCTCGGCGACATCGCGGCGGGGCTGTTCACCGCGGTCGGCATCCTCGCCGCGCTGCACGAACGAGAGCGCAGCGGCGAAGGACAGCTCGTCGACATCAGCATGCTCGATTGCCAGATCGCGATCCTCGAAAACGCGTTCATGCGCTATTTCGTCACCGGCGAGCCGCCGAAGGCGCTCGGCACGCGCCATCCCGCGGCGACGCCGTTCCAGGCGTTCCCCACGAAGGACGGCTGGATGGTGCTCGCCGTGAGCTGGGGTGTCGACAACCAGTGGGAGCTGTTCTGCGCGCTTATCGAGCGGCCGGAGCTAATCAACGATCCGCGCTTCGACACGCCGCACGCGCGCACGGCCAACCACGCCGAGCTGGAGCCGGTCCTAAACGAGGCGCTGATGCAGCGCACGACGGCGGAGTGGCTGAAGGAGTTCGACCCGATCGGGCTGCCGTGCGGGCCGCTGAACGACATCCCGGCCGCCGCCGCGCATCCGCAAGTCCGCGCGCGCGACATGCTGGTCGACACGCCGCACGAGCAGATCGGCACCATCCCGCTCGCGAACACGCCCGTCAAGCTGTCGAGGACGCCCGGTGGCATCCGCGGCACGTCGCCCTCGATGGGCCAGCACACGGATGATGTGCTGCGCGCGCTGCTGGGTTTGGCGGACGAAGAGATCGCGGGCCTGCGCGAGGGTGGTGTGGTGGTGTAGGGGTGTTCTTGTCATCCTGAGCGCAGCGAAGGATCTGGCCCTTCGAGATGACGCCTCGTCCTTGCAGCCGGCCTGTAGGGGCGCATGGCCATGCGCCCCTACAACGTCTCCATTACCTTGACGCCCCAGGCCGCACACGTCACCTATCTTGTCATCCCGAGGGGCGCGGGGTAGAGCGTGACGGGGCGGGGAGCCCGAGGGACCTGTCGATTCTCGCGCTAGCGGCAACCACTTCGCTACTGTGTGTAGCTGACCGCTAAAAGCTGAGGGCTTCGACATGTTCTCTCTCCAAGACAAAGTCTGCGTAATCACCGGCGCCGCCGGCGGCATGGGCAGCGCCACCGCGCGCCGATTCGCCGCCGCCGGCGCGAAGGTCGTCCTCGGGGACATTGCGGACGCGAGCGCGATCGCGGCGGAGACGAACGGCCTCTTCCTCAAGACCGACGTATCGCAAGAGGACCAGATCGAGGCGCTGATGAAACTTGCCGCCGACACGCACGGCCGCATCGATGTCGTGATCAACAACGCGGGCGCGGGCTTCGGCGGCAAGCGCGTCGATCAGGCGTCCAGGCGCGCCTATCGCGAGAGCTTCGAGACGCATGCGATGGCCGCGGCGTTCGGGATCAAGCACGGCGTCCCGCATATGACGAACGGCGGCTCGATTATCAGCACGGCGTCGCTTGCGGGGCTGGTCGGCATGTACGGGAGCGGACCGTACGTCGCTGCGAAGTTCGCCGTCGTCGGCATCACGAAGACGGCAGCGCTGGAGCTCGCGCCGAGGGGCATCCGCGTCAACTGCATCTGTCCCGGCAATATCGATACGGCGATGGGCGCCCCGAAGGAGTTCCTCGCCATCACGAACGCGATGACGCCGCTCGGGCGGCCGGGACGCGCGGAGGAGATCGCGGCGCTGTTCCACTTCCTCGCGTCAGACGACGCGGCCTACATCACAGGTCAGGCGATCGTAATCGATGGGGGGATGAGCGCGGGGCCGCACCTGCACATCGGCGACCTGCTGCGCGCAACTGCTGAACAAAAGCCGGAAGGCCAGGCTTGACCCTGGACTCTCGGCTAATTATTTCGGTAGGTCTTGCTTGCAAATCAAGGTAGGGTCAAAATTCAGACCCTTAGCGAGCCACGGAACCCCCTGGCGGCATAATAGGATTGTGCACCGTTGTGATACACGAAGACATGGTCGTAGCGGCGATCACAAAAGAGAGCGCCGCCGAGTTTTCTAAGGTCAGACGGTGTTTTCACCCAGCTCGACGTCTTCGTATCGAACGTTCCAAGTTTCTGCAACTCTCGATATTGGTCTTCCGTTAATAGCTCAATGCCCATGGCAGCTGCCATATCAATGGCGTTATGTTCCGGTCTATGTTCTTTCCTTGACTCCTGCCCTTCACGGTCGTAACAAACACTTCTGCGGTCCTTAGGACTTTCCGCTGAACAATCATAAACAATGTATTCGCCCGTCTTCTTATCATGACCAACAACGTCCGGCTCACCGCCGGTTCTTTCCATTTCACTGAGTGACCACAGCTTTTCAGCATGAGCTTCCAGCCTTGCTTGTGCGTTAGCCCAGTCAAGGCCTTTATGGCGGTCCATGTTCTTCTCAAAACGGGCTTTCAACGCTCTGAGTAGTTCTTCACGTTGTTCTGGTGACAACTCACGCATCAGCCAGTCTTACGCATCTGTTTCAGCGTCGTTTCGAGCATCGAGCATCTAGCGAACTCTCTCAGGCGTTTCGCCGGATGTTGCCCCGGTACTGCCAGACGAACACGCCGGCCACGCCTGCGAGCCCGACCGCGATCGAGGCGATGGCGAGCGCGCTGCGCCCGTCCTCGAACGGCCACTCCCAGATCGAGGTATCCTCCGACACGCCAGCCGGTCCGCCGGCCTTTGTGACCGGGATTGTGTAATCGGTCTGCACGTCTTCTTCGCCGCGACGGCGGATCGTCGCCGTGACGTCCCAGTTGCCCTCCAGGCTCATGTTCGTTGCCTCGGCGCTGAAGCGCGCGCTACCGCTCAACGGCAGGTCAAGCTCCGATGGCCCGACGCTTGGGTCCTCCGGCTGGAACGTCAGCCGCACGAGCTGCACCTCGCCCACGCCGCCGAACTCCGAGCCGAGGCCGACCTCGAATGTGTTGTTGCCGACCTTCGCCGGAGTGATCTTGAGCGAGACCACGAGCCCCTGGACCTGCGAGGCGCTGAGGAAGTGTCCCAATTCGTCGATCTCCGCCAGGTCCACGGTGGCGCCACTTTCCGCGGGTGGCTGTTGCGCTGCGGCGGCATCGATCTGGGCCTGCGCCTCTGCTGCGGCCCGCGGCGGCTCGAGCTGGATCAACACGCCGACGGCCACGAGGACGCAGATGCCGAGCACGGCCTCGAGGCGGACCGTGTTGACGAGCAGACGCTGGAGTTCGGCTACTGGCCCGGTCGATGGGGCGTTATCGTCGTCGCCGGCAGCTCCCTGGAGCTGCGTGCCGGCGCGCACGATGCGGGGCTGCAGATAGAGCGCGTTGAGCGCGCCGACGGCGAGAAGCGGCAGCATCGCGGCAAGCTTGCCGATGAGCGACCAACCGTACGTGGTGCTCCAGAGCTGGTCGAGCGCCGTGAACTGCGCGAGCGCGCTCAGCACGCCGCTCACAAGCAGCAGCAGCACCGAGAACGCGGCGAGGACGGAGAAACGCCGAAACGAATCGGCGGCGTAGAGCGTGCGCGGAACGCCGCGCAGCTCATCGAGCCAGCGCGGCATGGCGAGCCCGATGTGGATCAGGCCGCCCACCCAGAGCGACGCCGTGAGCAGGTGCGTGACGTCCGCCGATATCTTCCAGAACGACCCGTTCCCCGCAGCCGCGTGGCTGACCATCGATTGCGTGAACATCACGCCGAAGGCGCTGACGCACAAGAGCCCCAGCGCAGCAGAGAGCGTCGAGCGTCCGGGTGCCCGCGCGACAAACACGATCGCGACGAGGCTAACGAGCAGCAGCACCTGTCGCGCGATCAGGTAGTTCCCGAGGCGTGTGTCGCGGAGGATCTCGTCGGCCTTGCCTAATCCACCCAGCTTGTCGGCCTGCACGAGGAGTTGCAACATGCTGCCCTGCAGCACGAGGAACGCCGCAATCGTAGCGCTGACAACGAGCGTGTTCACCGACAGTTTTCGGAGCTGCTGGCGCGTCTCTTCCGAGAGAACATTCGCGGCGGGCAACGCGACGATCAGCGCGTACGCGGCGCCACCGAGCATGATCGCCGTGCCGAGCAGCACGATCCAGCGCGAGACGGAATCGAGCGTGCCGGGCTTGTTAGAAGGCTCCTGTGCGAGGTCTTGAAGAGAGGCGGGAACGGTGCCCTGCGGCACCTCGCCGTTCGGGCCAAGCACCGTGAACGTGAACGATCCTGACCACGTGTGCCCATCGACGGTTGAAAGGTTACGCCAGATCACGGTGTAGATGGACGAAGGCAGCTCCTCCGGCACCTGGACCGATATCGAGTCCTGGGTGGGGAACGTCGGTGCCGCCAGCTCGATCTCCTCCGGCACGGTGTTCCAGAGCTGGACTGTCGTGACGGACTCTTCTACGGGTTCGCTGAAACGGACCGTAATGGTGCCGGGCGATTCTGCGAGCTGCTGGTTCGCTTGCGGCTCGGAGCTAAGCGCGACGGCGTGCGCTCCGGCCGGCGTGGAGCCCTGGAAGGCCAGCCAGGCCACGAACGCAAAGGCCGCCAGCATGAAGGCGAACAGGAGCGTACGCGGAACAGAGAAGAAACGTGTCATAATCGGAATCCAGCCCCTTGACAGCGTATCCACCAGCGGCGACAATAGATCATCGCTGAACGCCGTTCAGTTTAGGTGTAAGGAGTCTATAGCATGGACATGCTCGCGTCAAAGGGTACGGCATACTCCGCCGCAAGGACATCGATCTTCGGATCGCCAATACGTCTGGTTCCGCTTCTCGTCCTCGCGGCCGCCGTCGCACTGGTCGTATTGACCGTGACGCTGAGCCTCGTGACGGGCGACCGAGGTACCTGGTCGGACGCAACGGCAGCCGCCGGCATCGTCGCGACGGTCGTCGCGGCGGGCGTCATGCTCGGCACGAAGCAGGGCTGGGCGAACGGCACGAAGATGTCGCTCGCGGCGATTTCGACGGCGCTCGTTGGGATGGGCGCACTGGCGCTCGTTGTCGTCACCTACGCGGGCGGCGCGGGCGACGTCAACGTTTCGTCCGCGGCGAGCAACGTATCGCAAGAGGGCGAGGCGCTCTCGGGACAGATCTCAAAGAATGAGGTTGTTCCGCCAGGCTACGCGCACGACGTCGGCTCGCACCCCACGATCACGCAGTTCCTGGAGATGGACAACGCGGAGGTCCTGGCGAATGTCCCCGGCGGCACGCTGCTGCCGAATGAAGTCGACACGCTGCGCAGCCAGCTACAGGGCGCTCGCGAATTCGCGCTGGCGCATAACACACCCGAGAAGGCGATCGCGGCCGGCTTCTACAACACGACTAACGACGTGCCCTTCATGGGTGCGCACTTCATCAACAGCGAGTACCTGACCGACGGCGTGTTCGACGCTGGCAAGCCCGAGGGGCTGCTTTTCAGCAAGCTGGGCAACCCGGACGGCGAGTGGCAGATGGTTGGTGTCTGGTACCTGCTCCTTCCCGGCCAGGGAGGCGCAACGGTTGATGCGCCACCGGCCGGCTTCGCGGGCAACCTGGAACTCTGGCACGCGCACTACGGTCTCTGCACCCGCCAGGGCGTCATCTCTGAGAACAACACGGCGGAGGGTTGCGCGGCCGACAACGGTAACTTTATCGGCGACCTGCGCTGGATGATGCACACCTGGGTCTACCCGGAGACGGGCGTCGACAACAAGGACGGCGTCTTCACGTACCTGAACAACAACCTCTTCGACCAGCAGTCGAAGGCGGACGCACCGATCCTCGGACGCTAGTCCGCACGTACGGAACGAACAAGACGCCGCCCGTTAGGGCGGCGTCTTGTGTTGTGCGCCACGTACTCTCGCCCTCGGCTTAGAGTGCTACAATGTCGGGCGGACTCTGCATCGAGGACCTTCATGCCCGAGCTCATCATCTATACCGTGCCGACCTGCTCGACGTGCGCGCGCGCGGTCAGCGAGCTTGTCGAAGAAGGCGTCGAGTTTGAGGAACGCGACATCCGCAAGGAAGAGCGCTGGTTCGAAGAAGCGTCCCGGCTGGGCGTGACGGTGCCCATCCTGCTGCGAGGCGATCGGGTTGAGATCGGATGGAAGGGAGACTCGGGCTGTCTCTTCCAGTAGGCGGCTCGGGCGGAGCTGTGCTGCAACTCTATAACACGCTGACTCGACGTAAGGAGCCGTTCGCGCCGAACGAGCCGGGTCGCGCGACGATCTACTCCTGCGGCCCCACGGTCTACCGCGACGTTCATATCGGCAACCTGCGGACGTATCTGCTCGCCGATTGGCTGCGCCGCACGCTCGAGGTGTCCGGGCTAGACGTACGGCACGTCAAGAACATTACGGACGTCGGGCACATGCGTCAGGAGCTGCTTGAGCGAGGCGACGACAAGGTCCTCGCCGCGGCGCTGGCGGCGGGCAAGACGCCGCAACAGATCGCCCAGCAGTACACAGATTCCTTCCTGCGCGACGAGCAGTCGCTGCGCATCAAGCCTGCGCACGTCTTCCCGCGCGCAACGGACCATATCGAGCAGATGGTCGCCATGACGGAGCGTCTGCTCAAAAAGGGCCTTGCGTACGAGGTGGACGGCAACGTTTACTACAACGTCGAGGCGTTCCCGGAGTACGGCAAGCTCTCCGGCAACACCGGCGAGTCGCTGCTCGAGGGCGTGCGCGCGGAGGCCGATCCGCTGAAGCGCAATCCGCGCGACTTCGCGCTCTGGAAGGCCGCCGAGCCGGGCCGCGCGATGAAGTGGCCCAGCCCCTGGGGCGACGGCTTCCCCGGCTGGCACATCGAGTGCTCCGCGATGTCGACGCATCACCTCGGCGAACGCTTCGATCTGCACACGGGCGGCGTCGATAACGTCTTCCCCCACCACGAGGGCGAGATCGCCCAGAGCGAGGGCGCGCTCGGCCATCCGGTCGTCGGCTGCTGGGTGCACGGGCAGCACCTCCTTGTCGACGGGCTGAAGATGGCGAAATCGACGGGTAACGTCTACACTCTGCCCGACTTGCAAGCGCGCGGCTTCGATCCGTTCGCGTTCCGCTATCTCTGCGCGACAGTCCATTACCGGCGGCGGCTGAACTTTACGTTCGAATCGCTGCGGGCGGCCTCGATCGGGCTGAACAGGCTCCGGCAGGAGGCGTTCGCCGCCACGCAGGCGGTGGGCGGGAACGGCGCAAGCGGCTCAGAATGGGAGCGGCGCTTCGCCGAGGCGCTGGCCGAGGACCTACATCTGCCACGCGCGCTCTCGGTCGTGTGGCAGCTCGTCCGCTCCGACGCGCCGGCAGCGCTCAAGGCGCGTATGCTGCGTGACTGGGACGCCGTCCTCGGATTCGACTTGTTCGCGCAGGCGCGCGAAGTGCCGGAGGCCGTTCGCGCGCTTGTAGAGGAGCGCGAGGAGGCCCGCGCGCGCCAGGCGTATGCGGAAGCCGACGGGCTGCGAGAGCGCATCGCCGCGGCGGGCTTCCACGTCCGCGACTCGCGCGCGGGCCCGGTCGTGGTGCCGGCGTACGAACCGCCTCCGCCACAGGTCGCGGCGCTGCACGCCTCGCGCGAGGTGCCGTCGCGGTTGAACGAGCCGGACACGCTCGATTTCAGCGTCATCGTCACTGCGCGCGACGACGCAGTTGCGCTGCGGCGCTGCGTGGACGCTGCGCTGCGTCACGCCGGGGACCACGCGCTTGAGGTCATCGCCATCGATAACGGCTCTACGGACGACACGGGGGCGGTGCTCTCGGAGCTCGCGACAAGCGACGCGCGCGTGCGTCCCATCCGCTGCGATCACAACGTCGGCACCGGCGCCGCGCGCAACATGGGCCTCCTCGCCGCGCGCGGAAGGCTCGTCGTGCTCGTCGATACGAGCGTCGAGTTCGCGGGCGACGTGCTGACGCCGCTCGCGCAGGCGCTCGAGAACGGCTCGACGGGCATCGCGGGCGCGTTCGGCGTGAATACGGAGAACCTGCGCGACTTCGAGGACGCGCCCGGGCCTGAGGTCGACGCGGTCGAGGGCTACCTGATGGCGTTCCGGCGCAAGCTGGCGCGCGACGTCGGACTGATGGACGAGAAGTTCCGCTTCTATCGCCACCTCGATCTCGATTACAGCTTCGCGGTGCGAGAGGGCGGCCTGCAGAACCGCATCGTGGCCGGCCTGCCGTTGCGGCGGCACGCCCATCGCGACTGGGAGCGGACGCCGGAGGATGAACGCGACCGGCTCAGTAAGCGCAACTTCTATCGCTTCCTCAAGAAATACGGCCACCGCGAAGACCTCTTGCTGGCGAACTCGAAGCAGAGGTGAGCGTTCCGTCGCGCTAGAGCCCTCATTCCCCCTCAAAGTCTGTATCCTCACGTAGGAGGTGCTCATACGACTTGCCAAGGCGGCGGTCGTGATATATGCTCTACCTAGGTATATGGTACATAGGTATCGGGAGCATAGGTATGGCTGAGCTCATCGAACGGGACCTGACGGACAAGACGTACTGGCGGCTGCTCGCGAGCCGCGGGCTGAATCGATTCCTCGTCCTCGCCGCGCTGCACGAGCGGCCTCGCCACGGCTACGACCTGGCCCGCGCCATCACGCAGGGCTGCGACGGCTGCTGCGAGCCGACTGACGCAATGATCTACCCGGCCATCAAGGAGCTAAGCGCAGGTGGCTACATCGTCTGCACGTCCGAGTGGCAGGGCCAGCGCCAGCGAAACGTCTGTGAGCTAACGGACCGGGGTCGCCAGGCCTATCGAGCGGCGGCAGCGGTATGGGGCGCGGTGCTACCGGGCCTGCGCGAGGCAGTTGAAGCGGGGCTGGCGATTGCTGCAACTCAAGAGCTGGAAGAAGCGCCG
The DNA here is from genome assembly GCA_040902195.1 of Dehalococcoidia bacterium. Classification (GTDB taxonomy): domain Bacteria; phylum Chloroflexota; class Dehalococcoidia; order DSTF01; family RBG-16-68-14; genus JBBDXS01. The sequence goes on along the minus strand of JBBDXS010000010.1, from coordinate 31,072 downwards.
GTGTAGGGCAGGACAGACCTGAAGGTCTGTCCCTACGAGGCTTTCTCGAAAGGAGCGGAACGATGACGGAGAGGACAGCGGAAGAGATCAAAGGCGCGGTTTCGCAGCACTACGGATCGCGCGCGCGAGAGCAGCTCAAGAAGACGGAGACGATCGCGGTAGCCGCCGTCGGCGAGGACGCGTCGTGTTGCGGCCCGAGCGAGTCGACGACGAAAGAGACGTCCTCGTGGGCCGAGAAGCTCTACTCAGAACAGCAGCTCGGCGCGCTGCCCGAGGACGCCAGCGCCATGTCGCTCGGCTGTGGCAACCCGACCGCGATCGCCGAGCTGCGCGCCGGCGAGGCCGTGCTCGACCTCGGCAGCGGCAGCGGCCTCGATTGCTTCCTGGCGGCGCAGGCCGTCGGGCCGGAGGGGCGCGTCGTCGGCCTCGACATGACCGACGACATGCTCGAGCTGGCACAGCGCAACCTCAAGAAGGTCGGCGCGACGAACGTCGAGTTCCGGAAGGGCGAGATGGAATCGATGCCGCTGCCGGACGCGACGTTCGACGTGATCGTCTCGAACTGCGTGATCAACCTCTCGCCGGACAAAGACGCCGTCTTCGGCGAGTCGTTCCGCGTGCTTAAGCCGGGCGGCCGCATGCGCGTGTCAGACATCGTCTGGACGCGCGAGCCGACGGCTGCGGAACGCTCGGACCTCGAGAGCTGGGCGGGCTGCGTCGCGGGCGCGCTACTCGTCGATGAGTACACGGCCAAGCTGCGCGCAGCGGGCTTCTCGGACATCGACACGAAGTTCGCGGGCGAGCCGAATAAGGGCGGCTGGGCGAGCGCCTACATCACGGCGACGAGGCCAGCCGCGACAGGCTGCTGCTAATGACCCGCGAAGCAGATAAGGACGTGTTGGACGTCCTCGCCTGCGAGTTCGAGCTACGCCCTCTCGGCGCGCCCGGCATCGACGCGGTAGCGAAGGCAGCACTGAACGTGAAACGAGACGGCGAGCGCAAGCTCGCCGTCTCGTTCGATCCGTCAGCGCAACGCGTTGTCGAGGCGTTCGCCGCGGCGGAGCGCGACTGCTGCTCGACGCTGAGCTGGACGGTCGAGACACAAAACGGCACACTGCGCCTCATCGTCGGTGCGCAGCCGCAGCAGATCGACGTGCTCGAAGCGATGTTCACGATCTCATGAGCGCGCTTACGCTCTACGGGCTCGTGGCCGTCAGCGCCATGCTCCTTTTCTACGCTCTCGAAACGCGGGCGCACGGCTTCGTGCTCGCCTTCGCGGCGGCCTGCGCCGCATCGTCCGTGTATGGCTTCTTGCAGGGCGCGTGGCCGCTCGGCGCGGTCGAGGCGGTCTGGTCGCTGGTCGCGCTGCAGCGCTGGCGGACACGCGCGGGGGCCCTTACGACGTAGGGGCGTCGAACTCCGGGAAGTTGGCCTCGTAGGGCAGGACCGGGCGGTAGCGCACGTTAAACACGCCGCCACCGTACTCGACCGGGCACCAGCACATTGTCGCGGTGGGGTGCTCCAGCCCCATATCGATGAGTTCTTGTTCGTCCAGATCATACGTTGCGGGTCCGTTCGGCGCGGCCCTTACTATATCGATCTGCGGGAAGGGCCACGCTTCGCTGGCGATAACGTCTTCTGCCAGCGGACGGATTTCTAGCTGACCAGTCGCGGGCGTGTACGACTCGGTTTCAACGCGCGATGCGACATCCTCTAATTCGGCTGCAATGGTGGCGAGGCGGCGAAATTGTTCCCACTCGTCGCCCTCGGGGGCGTCCATGCCGAGCGCGTACGCTGATACCGCATTGGCGGCCTCACGCGTGTTGACGTAGAAATACGTCGTTGGTACGTCGGTGACGGGCAGCTCGGGCTGTTCGTATGAGAAGTTGAAGAAGCCGGTTTTCTCGATGAACTCCAACAGGTCCTGGATCGCGCCCCTTGAGAGGTGCGCTTGGACGATTCTGTGCTCGTCCGACTCCACGGCCAGGAGCAGTGTGCCATCGCCATAGAGGGTGAACTCCGGCAAGTCATGAACCGGAAAGAGAAAGCCGCCCGCCACGTCCATTTGCACGACGACCGTCTCCGGCAGCTCTAGGTAGTCGACCTGCTTCTCGGGACGCGGGATACACGCTACGAGGACGAGCGTCGCGAAGGTGACGAGTAGGAGGAGGCGTGCCATACCGCCCGATCTTACTGCAAAGCGTCCGAAACCCGATGCAGTTGCCCGTAATGGCCGGATGATGCAGAGTGGCCGCAATGGGCAGACGAATCGGTCTGGGCCTGGTCCTGTTCGTGGCGGTGATGCTCACCGCGTGTACTCGCGGTGGTGGTGGCAATGGCGGCGTAGAGCTTCCTCCCCTAACTCCCTTCAGTGCTGATCTCGCGTCTCAGCTCGAGAGCCTTGCCGACCAGGCGGCAGATGCTCGCGAGTTGGACGTGAACGACGAGATTGAGCAAGGGTCGCTGACGCGCCAGCAACTCCAGGCCTACTACTTCGAGTCCACAGCGGACATTACCGACGAGGACCTCGCCGACTTCGAGGCCTTCAATACGGCATACCGGCTTCTCGGAATGATTGGCCCTGACGACGACTTAGTGGACATTATCACTACGTTCTATGGTGGCGACACGCTTGGCTTCTACGATCCGGATGAGAATAAGATGGTGCTCGTGGCCGATGCACCGAGTGAGCTAAGCGCGCTGGACGAATCGGTGTTGGTGCATGAGTACGTCCATTCGTCGCAGGACCTGCGCTTTGATCTCAACAAGCTCGGCGAGCTGGCGGACCAGGAAGAAGAGGACCGGGCCAACACGGAGTACAGGGAGACGATCGAAGCGCTCGTCGAGGGCGATGCCACCTTCGCCGAGGGGCTATACGTCTTCAACAGGGATGACGAAGGCGGCTTCGATGAGTTCGACAACGATCCCGGAAGTGCGGCAGAGGGCCCGCCGATCCCGCCGGCGTTCCAGCGCTACTTCTCGTTTCCGTACCAGTACGGCGGGGATTTCGTCGGCTATCTGTACCAGCAAGGCGGGTGGGATGAAGTGAACCGCGCCTGGGAGGACCCGCCTCGGACCGAAGAGCAGATCATGCACCCGTCAAAGTACACGCAGGGTGAAGAGGCGATAGCGCTGAAGTCTGAGGACTACTCGGGAGACCTGGGCTCTGGCTGGAGGGAGCAAACGGATGCGCTGTTCGGCGAGTTCGATGTGTACAACTGGCTTTACGCCAATACGAATGAAGACTCCGCTTCGGCGCGCGCGGCGGACGGCTGGGGCGGCGGACGGATCCGGTTGTACTCGAACGACGACGCGGAAGGCCACGTCCTGCTCCAGATCTCGCTCTTCTGGGATAGCAGCGATGAGGCACGGGACTTCTACCAACTCTTCGGCGACGTTGTACGGCGCATCGATGACACGCCGGACGTGCTCGATCCGTCGGGGCAGATCGTTAGCTGGCAGTCGGCGGACCAGACCGGGAGAGCGTGGATCCAGAACAAGTCGTTCTCTATGGTAATCGCCACCCACGGGGAGGACCTCCCTCAGGCCCTCGACGTATTCGAGGAGCCCGGGCAGATCGCGCCGTCGGACGTTATTCTGCCCTAGCCACGAACACGATAGCGCCAACACGCGCTCCCAGGCCCTCCTTCGCAACCAGGGTGGCACCGCCCTTCGCGAAGCGTGTACCATAGGGCGGCTAAAGCGCCCTATGGACAACGACCTCAAAGGCAAAGCCGCCATCTCCGGCCTCGGGATCACGGAGCAGGGCCGCGTCTACGGACACGACGCGGCCTGGTTCGCGTGCGAGGCGGTCAAGCTCGCGATCGAAGACTCGGGCCTGCGTAAGGACGAGATCGACGGCCTGCTCGTGAACCAGGGCGTCACGCCGCTTCCCGGGCTGGGCGGAATCGATCTCCAGAACCACCTCGGCCTGACGGACCTGCGCCTGCTCTCGAGTATGAATGCCGGCGGCGCGACCGCGAGCATGATGGTGCAGTACGCGGCGTTGTCGATCGCGCACGGCATGGCGAACAACGTCGTCTGCGTGTTCGCCGACGCGCCGCTGCGCGAGGGGCGGGGCGGGGGCGCGGCTTATGGCGGCGCGATGGCGGGTATGCAGCCGCAGGGCATGCGAGGCCTCTACACGGCGTTCGGGTTGTTTGGCGTCAACGCCCACTACGCGATGGCGGCGCGCCGGCATATGGGCATGTACGGCACGACGAGCGACCACCTCGGCGCCGTCGCGGTCGCCGAACGTCAGTGGGCGACGATGAATCCGATCGCGCAGCAGCGCGAGCCGATGACGCTGGAGGACTACCACGCGTCGCGTTGGATCGCCGAGCCGTTCCACCTGCTTGACTGCTGCCTCGTCTCGAACGGTGGGGTCGCGGTTGTCGTCTCGTCTGCGGACCGCGCGAAGGACCTCAAGCAGCCTCCCGCGTACATCTGGGGGATGGGGCAGGGGCACCCGGGGGATCTACGGCGCAAGGGCTGGGATGTCGAGACGAAGACCGGCGCGCCTATCGCGAAGGAGCGCGCGTTCTCGATGGCCGGTATCGGCGTTAAGGACATCGATGTCTGCCAGGTGTACGATTGCTATACCTACACCGTCCTCGTCACGCTGGAGGACTACGGCTTCTGCGCGAAGGGCGAAGGCGGCCCGTTCGTCGCCGACGGGAAGCTCGGGCCGGGCGGCGCGCTGCCAACGAACACCGGCGGCGGGCAGCTCTCGGGCTATTACATGTGGGGCATGACGCCGCTTTCGGAGGGCGTGATCCAGACGCGCGGCCAGGGCGGCGAGCGCCAGGCGCCGAAGCACGATGTCGTACTGGTGACGGGCAACGGCGGCATCCTCGATCATCACAGCACGCTGGTGCTAAGCCCGCACCCGGCATGAGCGACGATTCGCGCGAAGAGGAGAGGAATCGCAATGGCCGATAAGCAAGGTGACCTCGCGCTGCTCCAAGACCCCGTCGCCGAGGGGCTGCTGACGTCTACGATCCCCGCGCGGCTGGCGTACAACTGGCTCGACGGCACGCCCCGGGTCGTGCCGATCTGGTTCCACTGGAACGGAAGCGAATTCGTCCTGGCATCGCCACCTAAAGCGCCGAAGCTGAGGGCGCTCGCAAAGAACCCCAAGGTCGCGCTGACGATCGATGGCACGGACTTCCCACACAAGGTGTTGTTAGTCCGCGGCAAGGCGCGGGTCGAGATGGTGAAGGGAATCGCTCCTGAGTACGTCGCGGCGGCGAGGCGCTACTTCGGCGAAGAGCAAGGAAAGGCCTGGGTCGAGCAGGTCGCCTCGATGGTATCCGAGATGGGACGCATCGTCGTCCGCCCGGAGTGGGTGGGGATTCTCGACTTTGAGACGCGCTTTCCGAGCGCGCTTTCGGCCTAAGGAGGGAACCATGGACGCAATTCAGTTCTTCCTAGGCGACCATGCGCGTGTACACGCGCACGGTGTGGGCGGCGCCGAAGGCAACGCGTTTCTCGAAGACGCTGTGCTGGGCGGGCTTTCGGATGAGCAGCTGCGGATGCGCCCGGGCGAGGGACTCAACTCCATCGGCTGGCTGGTCTGGCACCTCGCGCGTACGGAGGACATGGCGGTCAACATGGTCGTCGCCGCGCGCAAGCAGGTGCTCGAAGAGGACGGCTGGCTGGAGCGCCTCGGCCTGACGCGACAGGACATCGGCACCGGCATGTCGGACGATGAAGTCACCGAGTTCACGCAGCAGGCCGACATGCAAGCGATACGCGACTACCGCGTTGCCGTTGGCAAACGCACGCGCGAGGTCGTGCAATCGATGCGTCCGGAGCAGCTCGACGAGATCGTGGACAGCGCGAACATCGACGGCGCGTTCGCGGACGGATCGATCGACGAACGAGCGCGGTGGCTTCGCGGCTTCATCGGCGGCAAGACAAAGGCGTTCGTGCTGGGCCACTCGTGCTCAGGGCACGGCTACATGCACATCGGCGAGATCATGTGTTTACGCAGCATGATGGGCACGCGGCTGCCGGTATAGGAGCAAGACATGCCGCTCTACATGGACATCCACAAGAACGTCACAGACACGATCCCAGAGGACGTGGCTGCAGCCCACCATCAAGATGTCGAGACTCAGGGAGCATTCGGGGTCAAGTACCTGCGCTGGTGGTTCAACCGCGACGCGGGCTCGATCTACTGCCTGGTCGACGCGCCGAATGCGGAGAGCGCGATGGAAGTGCACAAGCAATCGCACGGCCTAATGCCGGACGAGATCATTCCAGTCGAATCGGGAGACGTGGAGGACTTCATTGGTCCGGACCAGCTCGGACCGGCGCTACAGGAGCAGCCGCCCGGCAGCATCTCGACCGACAGCGTGTTTCGGACGGTTGTCTTCACAGACCTCGAAGGTTCGACGAACATGACGCAGCGCTTGGGAGACGAGGCCGCTTTAGAGCTGCTGCAGCGCCATGACGAGCTGATGTCGTCGTGCGTGGACGAGCACAGCGGCCGCCGCGTCAAGCACACCGGCGACGGCCTGATGGCATCCTTCGTCTCAGTGGCCAAGGCCGTCCAGTGCATGATCGATATGCAGCGCGCGCTCGTCCGCCACAACGAATCGGAGCCTTCCGAGGTGCTGCGCGCGCGCATGGGCGCGGCAGCCGGCGAGCCCGTCTCACACCACGATGACCTCTTCGGCGCGACGGTGCAGCTTGCCGCTCGCCTCTGCGACTACGGCACGCCGGGGCAGATCCTGGTACCTAGCGTCGTCCGCGATCTCTGCATCGGCAAGACGTTCAAGTTCGATAGCCTGGGCGACGTCCCGATGAAGGGGTTCGAGGAGCCGGTGCGCGTGTATTCTGTGAGCTGGCAGTAACGATGGCGGAGTACAAGCGGCCGATACCTGTCGCGGACGAGGAGTCGCGCCCGTTCTACGAAGGCGCGAAGCAGCACAAGCTCATGCTGCTGCGCTGCTCCAACTGCGGCGTCTGGCGTCTGCCGGGCCGTGAGCGCTGCTCCGATTGCTGGTCGACGGAGTCGGCGTGGGCGGAGGCGTCCGGGAAGGGCAAGCTGTACACGTGGGGCATCATGCACCAGCAGTACCACCCCGCCTTCGCCGATGAAATCCCGTACAACTACGCGTTCGTTGAGCTGGACGAAGGGCCGCGCTTGATCACCAACATCGTCGACTGCGCGAACGAAGACCTGCGCGTCGATATGCCCGTTGTGGCCGCGTACGATGACGTAAGCGAAGAGACAACGCTCGTGCGGTTCCGGCCAGCGGAGAGATGAACGAGGAGCTCAGGGTTCCCAGATCACTTCGTCAGAGCCTTACGCATGCTGCGCGGGATCTTCGGCGCAGGCAGACGAAGACTGAAGAGGCCCTATGGCACGCGCTCCGCAAACGCAATCTCGGCGGTCGGAAATTCAAGCGCCAGCACCGCATCGGTCGCTACATCGTGGACTTCTATTGTCCGCAAGAACGTCTCATTATCGAGATCGATGGCCCGATCCACATCAAGCAGCGGGCATCCGATCGTGAACGACAAGGGATCTTGGAGTCGGGCGGCTATCGCGTTCTTCGCGTGACAACAGGACAGGTGGAGTCCAACATCGACGGCGTCGTTGAGGAAATCTTGTCTTGGATCACACCCTCTCCCCGGCCCGCGGCCACCCCTCTCCCTCTGAAGAGGGAGAGGGGTAGGGGGTGAGGGTGCCTCTGCAAACACGCTACCAAAAGACAACGGTTGCATCGTCGGGTGGGGATCTTACCCTCTCCCCGGCCTGCAGCCACCCCTCTCCCTCTTAGGGGCGCTGGGGGTGAGGGTGCCGAGAAGGGATCACTTCTTCTCGTTCAGCCAGCAGGACAGCTCCCAGGGCGGGTAGATAGACGTATCTTCTTTTGCGTTTGGGGAACGGGGTGCCTCATAATTCCTATCGCATCGGACGCCCGCACGCCGCTGGAGCCTAACACGCCATGACCTTCTCAATCGTCGCCCGCGATCCCGAGCACGCTCTGTTTGGCGTCGCTGTCTCGACCGCCGTGCCGGCGGTCGGTGCGATGGTGCCGCACGTCAAGCCCGGCGTCGGCGCGATCGCAACGCAGTCGCACACAAACGTGCGCCTCGGCATCGACGGGCTGCGGCTGCTCGAGCAGGGGCTGAGTCCCGAAGAGGCGCTGACGAAGCTGCTCGCTGCGGACGATGGCCGCGCGCTCCGGCAGGCCGCGGGGATCGATGCGCAGGGTCGCGTGTTCGCTTACACCGGCGCGGACTGCGTCGCGTGGTGCGGACAGCGCACGGGCGAGAACTACTCGGTGCAGGGCAACATGCTCGTCGGCAAGGAGACGATCGACGCGATGGCCGAGAGCTTCGAGTCGGCGCGCGGCCACCTGTCGAACCGCTTGCTGAAGGCGCTCGAGGCGGGGCAGGCGGCCGGAGGCGACAACCGTGGCCGCGAGTCGGCGGCGCTGCTCGTCGCCCCGTTCGTGAACGACATGTACTCGAAGATCGATATCCGCGTCGACCTGCACGAGGACCCAGTTGCCGAATTGCGGCGCATCTTCGATACAATGCGCGAGCGCTACCGGGCTCAGGTCGCTGGCGAGGCAGGTCTGGCGCCCGAAGCGGCAGGGAGGTCCTGATGAACGAGCAACGTTACAAGATCCGCATCGATAGCTGGTGGCAGCCGCTGCTGCTCCCCGGTGGTGCGACGGACGACAACTCCTACGTCGAGATCAGCGACGAGTCCGTGCGTATGCGGTTCGGCTGGCTGTTCGACCACACGTTCGGCTTGGACGATATCGAGAGCGTGCACGAGTCGAGCTGGCCGATCTGGTACGGCGTCGGCTGGCGGACGAACTTCCTCGGCATGTTCGGGCTGATCGGCTCGCACCGCGGTGTCGTCGAGGTGAAGCTGCGGCGCGCCCACCGCGCGTGGGGCGTGCTCCGCTGCCAGCGTATCGCCGTGTCGCTCGAAGAGCCGCAGCGTTTCGTTGAAGCGATCGCGAAGGCCGCGCTGCACGCCGCAGCGAACGGCGGAGCGCGCGCCGGCGTAAGCGTCTAGAACATCACGGACGGACAGTACGTGCCCTGCGGCTCTGCGTACGGGCCGTAGGCCATCAGGTTGACGATCTTCTCGTTACGGTGCCCGGCGGCGAGCGCCTTCCGGTACAGGTTGCCCTGGCGCAGCGCGACGAACGAGTGCGCGTCGGGAACCATCGAGCCCGAACTGGACAGCAGCGCGAGCATGTCCTCGTCGTTTTCCGCGACGCCGTGACCGATCGCCGTGCCGATCAGGTAGCCGGCAACGTGACCTCGGTCCAGGACGAAGGCCGGGAAGTTGAGCGCCATCACGGCGGCGCACTCGCCTTTGCGGCTGACGCGGTAGACGCTCTTGCACAGCTCGTCCATCGCATCGAGGTCGTTCGCCGTCGCGGGGCGCACGTTCGCGTCCGGAGAGGTGCTGTCCGCGAGTGCGAGGTAGGCCAGCGGCTCCTTCACGTCGAAACCAAGTGACGCGTAGAGTGCGAGCGACTGCATGTTGAACGAGTCCTGCACGAGGCGGACCATCTCGTAGCCCTGGCCTTCGGCGTGCTTCACGACATCCTCCATCAGCATCCGGCCGATGCCCTGTCCCTGCGAGGTGATGTCGACGGACACCGGGCCGATGCCAGCGACGTCGCCCCACATGTTGATGAAGTTCGAAGCCTTCAACGTGCCGCCATCGGTGGCAGCGACGCCGTACACGTCTTCTTGCTGCACGAGCATCCCTACTATTTGCTGGGCGAACTCGACAGTCGGGAAGTCGCTCGCGAAGCCATGTGATTCCGAGATGTCTTTGAACGCCTCGTAGCAGATGCGGCCCAGCTCGGGCACGTCGTCCGGTGTGGTGCGGCGCAGGTCGATTGCCATGGGCGCCCTCCTTGGTCGTATGCACTCAGTCGTTCGAACGAGCGACGTCGAGGACAGAGCTAAAGCTCTGTCCCTACAGGATTTTCGCGATGGCTTCCTTGACCGCCAGCCCGGCCTCGACCGTTTCCTCAGGGCTGGGCTGTACGGAGAGCAGGTTGAGGTGTGTGCAGCCGGCTTCGATGTACGGCCCGAGGAACTCCGCGATGTCCTCCGGACGCCCGTAGGGCGAGTATCGCTCGAAACGGTCGAACGGGATCTTGTAGAAGCCCTCCATCCGCCGTGCGAGGCGTGCCTTCGCTTCGTCGCGGTTGTCGTCGACAGCGTGCCAGATCTGCAACCCCATCCCGATCTTCGACGGGTCGCGCCCTTCCTTTGCCGCCATCTCGTCGATCTTCTCGCGCGCTTCCTTCATCCGTCGCGCCGACACCCAGATCGAGATCCACGCGTCGCCGAAACGCGCCGTTCGCTGGAGGGCCGCGTCGCTGCGCCCACCGATATGGACCGTAACACCTTCCTCGCGAAACGGCTTCGGCTGCATGCGGACCTTGTTTACGCTGAAGTACTTGCCCTGAAACGTCGTCTCCTCCTGCGTCCAGAGCGAGCGCATGATCGCGAGCGACTCGTCGGTGCGCCGCGCGCGCGTCCTGGGATCGATGCCGCAGGCCCACCACTCGTTCGGGTCCTCGCCTCCAATGCCGACGCCGAGGATCAGCCTGCCGAGCGAGAGCTGGTCGATCATCGCGCACTGCATCGCGGTGGGCGTCGGGTGGCGCAGCGCGAGCAGGTAGACGCTGGTCATGAGTTGGACGCGCTCGGTCACCGTGGCGATGGCGGCCAGGTTGATCAGACCGTCGTTACCAGAGCCGTAGAACGTCACGTGGTCGCCCGAGAACAGACCGTCGATACCTGCCGCCTCGGCCTTGCGATCGGCGTCCAAGACCTGCTGCGGGGAGATGCCGGCGCGGATGTTCCAGGCGCCGGTCGGCACGAAGACCGCGGGTACTTGCATCAGGATTCCTTCCTAGTAGGTATGGTTGGCCCGATCGCGCCCTCGCTTCGCAGCGTCTCGATCTCCTCCCACGAGTACCCCGCCTCAAGGAGGAGCTCTTCCGTGTGCTGGCCGAGCTGCGGCGCCATGGAGCGGATGTGCGGCGGCGTCTTCGACATCTGCACGGGCGTCGTGACGAAGGGCAGCGGCGTGTCACCCTCGCGCTCGACGGGCTGGATGTAGCCGTTCGCGAGGACCTGCGGGTCGCGCGCCAGGTCTTCGTAGTCCTGGACGGGTGTGGCGAACACGCCGCGCTCGTTCAGCTTCTCGACCCACTCCGCGGCCGGTCGCGCCGCGAACGCCGCGTCGAGGAGCTCGATCAGCTCCGCGCCATGCGTCGCTACGCGGTCTCGATAGCGGGCGAAGCGCTCGTCTTCGAGCAGCTCCGGCCGCCCGATCAACTGGCAGATCGCCGGCCAGCCCCGGTCGAGCAGCATGGCGATCGCGAAATGTTTGCCGTCGCTGCCGCGATAGACCTGCCAGAACGGCGTATGGCCGGAGCGCGGGAAGCGCTGGGGCAGGTTCCGTGAGAACAGGTAGGTCGTGATATTAAACGACTGGAGTGCCATCACGCTCCCCAGGAGCGATACGTCGACCTCCTGGCCCTCGCCGGTGCGGTCTCGATGGATGATCGCGGCCAGGATACCGAAGGCAGCCAGCATGCCGCCGGTCTGGTCGGCCACGGGCACGCCGACATTTTTGGGCGGGCCGTCGGGGTCGCCGGTGGTGGACATCAGGCCGCCTCGCGCCTGGCCGAGCAGGTCGAAGCAGCCCTCCTGGGCGTCCGGGCCCTGACGTCCGTAGCCGGACGCCCGACAATATATTATCCGGGGGTTTTCGGCTGAGACCTCCTGGTAGCCGATGCCCAGGCGTTCGGTCACGCCGGGCCGGAAATTGGTGAGGAAGACGTCGGCATTCTTGGCGAGGCGCAGGAACGCCTCCCGGCCCTTCGGGTGCTTCAGGTCGATCGATACGGAGCGCTTCCCTCGGTTGAGGGCCTCGAAGTAGCCGCTGAGGCCACCCTGGGAATCGATGCGAGCAAAGCCGCGTCCCGGGTCGCCGCTACGGCCGTCCTCGATCTTGATCACGTCGGCCCCGAGGTCGGCGAGCATAGCCGAACCGGAGGTGCCCTGCTGCCAGATCGTCATATCCAGGACGCGGATGCCACTCAGGGCGCCGGGGGGAAAGGGGGGCTCCACAGCCGTTCTGGTATACCAGAAACGGTTTGGCATCGGAAGCGTTAGGAAGTGTGGGGGTAACTACGTCGGGCAGTTTGGAGTAAGTGATGACCAAGCTAGACATCGGGACCGGGCTCTACGAGAAGGAAGACTTTCTTCGTCTGCTCGGCGAAGACATCGAGCGGGCCAAGGCGGAGGAGCGCTGCTATTCGGTCCTGGCCGTCGTCGCGCAGCACCTGCCGGGCGAGAACGTCCGCGACATCGTCGAGGTGGCTGCAGGCTGCTTGCAAGACCTGATGCGCGACAACGACCTGGTCGGAAGGCTCGACGACGATGTGCTCGCCCTCGGTCTGCGTGACACGGACTCGGTCGAGGCGGGCGTCGTCTCGTTTCGGCTTCAGGGTGACCTGCGGCTGAAGTCTTTCCACCTGCGCAACACCGTGTGGGAGCCGGGCGTGGCCAGCCTGGGAGACAACGGAGAGACGACCGAGGAACTGCTCAAGGCCGCGATCGAAGCCGCGAAGAACCGCCGCCGCCGCCTCGGCTAGCGCTCATCAGCTAAGGCGCCTTTCCTTTACTATTTACCTGGTTTGACCGGCGTGCCAGGATGCCCTACAACAGTAGGGCAATGCCTGTTCGCGAAGGCGCCATCGAAAGCGATGGTGCTGCGCTTCACTATGTGGACTGGGGTGGCAATGGCCCGCCGTTGGTTCTGATTCACGCCACGGGCTTTCTGGCTGCCCTTTGGCGCCCCATCGCCGAACGTCTGACGCCGAGCTTCCGCGTCGTCGCCATGGACCAACGTGGCCACGGCGACAGCGACAAGCCCGCCACCGGCTACAGCTTCGAGACGTTCTCGGACGACCTCCAGCGGCTCATCGATGGCCTCCAGCTCGAACGTCCGATAGCCGCGGGCCACTCGTCCGGAGGCACAACGATCGTGGCGCATGCGGCCCGCCACCCCGGCGTGATCAGCCGAGCAATCCTCATCGAACCGATTCTGCCCAGGCCGGAGTGGTTCGCCGAAGCGCCGCCGGGAGGGCGCACGGCGTTCTCGCTGGCGGATGGCGCCCGCAAGCGCCGCTCCGTCTGGCCCAGCCGCGACGAGCTGTACGAGGCCTACCGCACGCGCGACACGTTTAAGACGTGGCGCGAGGACGTGCTGCGGCTGTATGTCGAACAGGGCACGTTCGATCGCGAGGACGGCCAGATCGAACTGAAGTGCCCGCCCGAGTGCGAGGCGATGGTCTTCGAAGCGACGGCCCGCGTCGACACCTGGGAGATGCTCCCACAGCTCCAATGCCCGACCCTCCTGCTCTGGGGCGCCGAGAGTCATCTCCACGCGCGCGGCCTCGCGGCTTCTGCTGACGCGGCGATACCGAACGGGCGCACGGTCATCGTGGACGGCACGAGCCACTTCCTTCCCCAGGAGCGCCCGGACGAAATCGTGCGCCTGGTGGAAGGCTTCCTGGCCGACTAAGGAGACATTCGATGAGCGAACTTCGTCGCGTCGTCGTTACCGGAGTGGGCATGATCAGCCCCGTCGGGCTCGATGTCGAAACTTCGTGGATGAACCTGCTCGCAGGCAAGTCCGGCGTCGGTATTATCCAGGGCTTCGACGCGTCGAGCTACGCCGTACGCATCGCCGGTGAAGTCAAGGGCTTCGATCCGGTGCAGTACATGGACTACAAGACGGCTCGCCGAAGCGACCGCTTCTCGCAGATGGGCGTCGGCGCGGCGAAGCAGGCGCTCTGCTCCGCCAAGCTGGAGATCACGGAGGGGAACCGCGATCAGATCGGCGTCGTGCTCGCCAGTTCCGGCAACCCCTTCGCTATGGGCGAGCAGGAGCGCATCATCCGCGAGCGTGGCGCCCACAAGGTCGATCCGTTGCTCATCCCGCGCCGTGGACAGTACATGGCCGGCGTGCGTGTTGGGCGCGTGATTGGTGTGCGCGGGCCGAATACGACGATCAACTCCGCCTGCGCGTCGGGCACCGACGCGATAGGCCACGCCTGGAACCTCATCCGTACCGGGCAGACGGAGGCGCTCATCGCCGGCGCGACGGAGGCTATCGTAAACCCTGTCGGCGTCGCCGCGATGGCACAGCTCGGCGCACTCACGAAGGAGGGCAACGACGACCCGGAGCGCGCATCGCGCCCGTTCGATAAGACGCGTGCAGGCTTCGTGCTCTCGGAGGGCGCGGGCGTGCTGATTCTCGAGGCGGAGGAGTACGCGCTGGCCCGCGGCGCAACCGTCTTCTGCGAGCTGGCCGGCTGCGGCTGGTCATTCGATGCCACAGACGATACCGCGCCGGACGCCGACGGCCAGGCGCTCGCGATGGTCCGTGCGCTCAAGAGCGCCGGCCTCCGCCCCGAGGACGTAAGCTACATCAACGCTCACGGCACGTCGACGCAGCTCAACGACAGAGCGGAGACGGCCGCTATCAAGAAGGCACTCGGCGAGGACGTGGCGCGCAAGGTGCCGATCAGCTCGATCAAGTCGATGATTGGGCATCTGGGCGCCGGAGCGGGCGGCGTAGAGGCTGTCGCCGCTACCCTGACGATCCGCGACAACATCCTGCCACCCACTATCAACTACAAGGTCCCGGACCCCGAATGCGATCTGGATTACGTGCCGAACGAGGCGCGGCCCCACCAGGTCGATGTCCTGCTCTCCAACTCGTTCGGGTTGGGCGGGCAAAACGCCTCGCTTGTGCTCAGGCGCTATCGAGGCGGCTAGCGAGAGAGGAGACTCCATGCTGAAACGACTCCTGGTCCTGACTCTGGCTGCCGCGCTACTGGCGAGCGTCGCCTGCGGCGGCGACGACGACGAAAACGGCGGCACGAACAACGACGGCACGCCTGACCAGCCCACGGCGGTGGCGACCCAAACGCCACCGCAGGGAACGACCGGCACGGTCGTGCTCTCGACGGACTCGGTCGCGCTGGGTGGCTCAGTCCAGCTTACGGGCGCGAATTGGCGTGGTACCGGCCCGGTTTCGTTATTTCTCTTGACTGCAGACCAGGTAGCCGACTCGGCACGCGCCATCGCGAACGGCGAGGCCGCCAAGGTCGGCGAGGCGACGCCGGACGGCAGCGGCAACATGTCGTTCGAGTTCGTCCTCGAGAACAGCTACACGACCGATAGCGGAGCGACGCTCACGGTCCAGTCCGGAGAGGAGTTCACCGTCTTCGGTCTGCAGAACTCGACGGGCTCGCTCTCCGGTCCGTTTACGGTTCTGTAGGCGACCGGTCGCTTGTTAGGAAGGATCCTCGCCCTCACCGCGGCGCTGCTCGCCGCTCTAGCGTTACTGTTCGTTGTCGGTGCGCTGCCGTCGCGGCCGGCGCAGGGGCTGCCCTCAGGTGGGATCGACACGCTTAACGTCACGGGGCAGGTCGTCATCGAAAGCCGGCTGGGGCACGAGACGGTCGCGCTCACGGGCACGGCCGTCATCGAGCGGAGCGAGCCTCATCTCGAGGGGCCCGTCGAGGTCTCCGCCCTCCAGCTCATCGCCATCTCGCTAGAGGGCGAGAGCCTGACCGGCGATATCGTAGTGACCGAGAGCGACACGCTGTCTTCGACCGGGGAACTGCGCAGCCTGCAGCCTGCGCCGGGCGAGTTTCCCGCCTCGAGCCATATCGACGCCTTCGTGCAGGTCTCGACGGTGGCGAATCCGGGTCCGGCGGTGATCGTCCACAACAACATGCCGTTCCACCTCCGGCCCGCCATTGGCGCGGACGAGCAGGCGATCAACCAGTGGCCGCCCACGGGCGTGACCTACGCGCTCCAGCCGTTGTTCGGTGTGGATAACGACGGCGATACGTTCATCGATGAAGACACCGCCGACGACGACCACGACGGCCTCATCGATGAGGACCGGCCGGGAGCTGACCCGAATTCGCCCGACCGCGAGTGCCGCACTGGAGGGTTGGACGATCCCGACTGCGACGAGATCGAGGGCGAAGACCCGCCGGCCAACCTCTGCCCAGCGGCCATCGCCGGCACTGCAACTCTGTGCGACACCGACGCGGATGGGCTGATCGATGAAGACCCCTCGTGTGTGCCGATGATGAACGCAGTTGACATGCCGCTCAAGGCCGGCATCTGCATCCGCGATGTGCGGATCACGATCGACAGCTACAAGACGTCCACGCCAACCGCGACGCCAACCGCGACGCCGACCGCCACGCCAACCGCGACGCCGACCGCCACGCCGCTCGCACCCGCGACGCCTACTACTACGCCCACCGGCACACTGACGCCGCCCGCGCCTACCGATACACCAACGGTGACGCCAACGCTTGGTCCGGCGACCGCAACGGCAACGGCAACTTCGATGCCTGGCGCTACGCCCGTCCTAGAGCTAGCCGGTGACGCCGACTGCTCCGGCCGGATCAACGCCATCGATGCCGTAATTCTCTTGCAGTACGTAGCGCACCTTATTGCGCTATCGCCCTGCCTGACTCTGGGCGACGCCGATAACGATGGTGACCGGGACGCCATCGATGTCGCGCTGATTCTGCAGTTCACGGCCGGTTTTATAGCCCAGTTTCCGCCCTAGCAAATATGGCTCCTTGACCGCAGCCGGTTACCGTCGTACGCTCCTTACATAATGGCCTACAGCGTCCCCGCCGATCCGGTGACGCGCGCCTGCTGAAAGGAGACATCGGCTTGTTCCTCAAACGGTTGTCCCCCAAGGCGCTCGGCACATCTGCCGTCCTGCTCGCCGTCCTGGCGCTCGGCGTCATCTCGTTCTCGTCTGCCGATGCGCTGCCGCCGGCGGGACTGGATGTCTTCAACGTTACTGCCCAGATCGACGTGCAGAGCAGGCTCGGAGCCGAGACGATCAACATGACCGGCACGGTGACCATCGAGCGGGCCGATCCCCACATGGAAGGCAGCGTCGAGGTGTCGGATCTCGAGCTGACCGACATGCTGCTCCAAGGGCCGAGCGTCATCGGCAACATCGTTGTTACGGAGAACCCAACGCTTGTCTCGCCAGGCGAGCTGCGCAGCTCGCAACCCGGTAGCGACTTCCCCGCCTCGGCATTCATCGATGCCTTCGTCAACGTAACGATACCGGCGAACCCGAACCCGACACAGCTCCTCCACAATGACATGGAGTTGCGCCTCATTCCGATGTCAGGCGGCAGCGAGGTCCCGCTCCAGAGCTGGCCGCCGCTCGGCGTGAAGTTCGGCCTCGAACCCATCTTTGAGATCGATAACGACGGCGATACGGTCGCCGACGAAGACACGGCCGAC
This sequence comes from Dehalococcoidia bacterium, assembly GCA_040902195.1. Lineage (GTDB taxonomy): Bacteria > Chloroflexota > Dehalococcoidia > DSTF01 > RBG-16-68-14 > JBBDXS01. Next base: position 13,687 of record JBBDXS010000010.1, on the reverse strand, counting down.
GAAGACGGCGACGGACTCTATGATGAGGACCCGCCCGGCTCCGGCAACCCCGACCACGATGCTACCTCTGGCGAGGACCCGCCCCTGGCGCAGTGCCCGCCCGCGACCGACGGGACGCCGACCCAGTGCGACCCCGACGGAGACGGCCTCATCGATGAGGACCCATCCTGCGCCCCGCTCTTGGCGCCCAACAACTCGAACAAGCCACATGGCGTTTGCGTCCGGAACATCAGCCTCACGATCGGACAGGCGAAGACTCCCACGCCGGTGCCCACCCCGGGTTCGCTCGTGGGGCAGACGCTCTCGGTCGCGGCGGGCGATCCGTCCGGCTTCCATCCGGCCGATCTTTTGGAGTTCGCGCAGGCGGGCGCAGGGGCGGTCAACGTCTCGGGCAACGACAACTTCGCGAATGCGTACCCGATCACGGAGCTTCCGTTTACCGGCCTGCAAAACACGGCGCTGAAGACGACCGAGGGTGGTGAGCCCGTGGCCCCGCCGTCTTGCGGGTTCGAAAAGGGCGCGACCGCGTGGTACAAGTACACACCTGAGACCTCGATCACCGTGACGATCGATACGCTGGGCAGCGCGAATCTCCCAGGCCTCTTCGATACTACGCTCAACCTCTACACAGGCAGCAGCCTGGGATCGTTGACCAAGGTGGCATGCGACGACGATGATGGCGGCAGCTTGCTTTCAACGATGACGGTCCCGCTCACGGGCGGGACGACCTACTACATCCAGGCCGCCGGCTTTCACGGCGAAAGCGGAAACCTGGTGCTAAATGTGACGGGTCCGGGCGCCGCCGGCGCCGAAGGCCTCGTCGCTCGGGTCCATTGCTCTGCCCTCGGACTGAGCGCGGACGGCTGCGACAGCGGCGGAGATGGCGACCAGGACGACATTGATGCGCTCTCATACGGTGTCGGGTTCACGCCGAGTAACGTGGCGTTCGCGTTCTCAGTCGCGCCGGGTAGCCTGGGGTTGGCGGGAAGCGGCGTGGCCGGACAAGCGGGCTGCTCGCCGCCCCAGCCGCAAGCAGACGAGTTCACCGCGGCGCTGAACGGTACGAACGTGCTTCGCTACGACGGCGACGGCCAGGGTGGCGCCTGCCCAACCGCGACCGGAATCGGCCTCATCGAGACGCCGCAATCGGACGACCTGGACGCCATGAACGCCGAGCCGCCGGCCTTCGTCGACACAGACGGTGACGGCGCGCTCGACCGGCGCGTCTACTTCTCGCTTGCCACGGGGTCGCCCACGCTCGTGACGCTTGGGCGCAACGCCGGAGATATCTTCACGACGCTCGGAAGCGCGCCGACGCTGTTCGCATCGTCCGAGTCGCTCGGTCTCCACTTCGGCGATGACCTGGACGCAATGTGCATCGAAGACCGCGGTCAGCAGGGCATGTACGAGGGGGGCGTCGATACCGTGCTCTTCTCGCTCGCGGCGGGTTCGCCCACGCTGCTGGACTTCGGGCGGAACCCCGGCGACATCCTGCGTCCGGGCCCGCAGCTCGTCCAGACGGCGGCGACGCTTGGTCTCCGCGCGACCGACGATCTGGACGCGATGAAGTGTTTCGACTTCACGGCGCCGCCGCCCACACCGACGCCAACCGGCCATGTAGGCGACGCCAACTGCTCGGGCAGCGTGAACTCGACCGACGCTGCGCTGGTGCTCCAGTACGGCGCGGCCCTGATCAGCTCGCTTCCCTGTCAGGCCCTCGCCGACGCGAACCAGAACGGCCAGCTCAATGCCTCGGACGCGGCGCTGATCCTGCAGTTCGTGGCGGGCTTGATCGATCAGCTACCACCGTAGGCGCGCGACAGCCGTGCGCCTTCCCACTCTCGCCTGCGCGGTCTTCCTCCTCGCGGTGGCTGCTGTCGCCTGCGGCAGCGGAAACGCGCGCGAGCACATCAGCGTTCGCGTCGGCGGCCTGGCCGTCGATGCTGAAGTCGTGCGCACACCGGAGGAACGGGCACAGGGGCTGAGCGGCCGGGACGCCCTCGCTGACGGGGCGGGGATGCTCTTCGTGTTCGAGAGCGAGCACATCGCCAGCTTCTGGATGCGCGCGATGAAGTTTCCGCTCGATATCGTCTGGATTGGCAGCGACAAGACGGTCGTCGACATCTCCTCGAACGTACCGGCGCCCGCGCCGGGTACGCTCGAGTCCGATCTGCCGCACTACTCGCCGAGGGAGCCTGTCCTCTACGTGCTGGAGGTCAACGCCGGCGCGGCCGAGCAGGCCGGCGTGGCGATCGGCGACGCCGTCTCGTTCGAGCCGGAGCCGGACACGGGCGCCACGCCGGTGGCCCGCAGCACGCCGGCAGCCAGCAGCACGCCGGTAGCCAGCGGCACGCCGAGCGTCTCGGCGTGCGCGACGCCGCCCGGCGGTACGCCGGCGCTTCTCGAGGGCAACCTGTTCGCGAACCCGGGCTTCGAGCAGGGCAAGGACCCCTGGATCTCGCTCGACACGGAGGCGTGGGGCACGCCGTTCGCCGTGAGCAGCGAGCAGGCCGTGGATGGGACGAACAGCGCGTCGCTGACGCTGCGGTCGGAGGACGGCGGCCCGGCGCGTGTGTACGGCGTTGTGCAGGAGATTGCGCCGCAAGACTTCCCGGAGGTGATCTCCGGCTCCTACTGCGTGACACGCTGGGAGAAAGGGACGCCGGACCAGTACCTCCAGCTTGCGGTGATCGCGTTTAGCCCCGACAACCTGCCCGCCCAGATCGGGAGCGAGGCGAACAACGTCCAGATGCGCTACCTGCTGGCGGGCGTCGATGAGCAGCCGACGAACGTTACAAACGCCGGATACGTCTTCGTGTCGCGCGACGAGCCGAAGGTAGGGGAGTGGGTGCACTTCGAGGTTGACGTGCGGCAGGACTTCGCGGACGTCTGGGGCGAGGCGCCGCAGGGCTTCGAGAACATCCGCATCCTCTTCGAGGTGCGATGGGACAATCGACAGGGCAGCGACGGCCCGTCCGCCGCGGACGTCTACTACGATGGCCTGCACGCGGGGCCGCGCTAGGCGCTGGTCCCTTCCTCCTGAGGCTACCCGTAGCCCTTCGCCCTCGGGCGGCTGCGGCTAGCCGGAGCCGGGCTCGGCGGAGCCGCTCACGTCGACGTCCAGCGTGACGGCGCCGGCGCCGGCGGTCGCGGTGACGTGGTAGCGTCCCTGGCGCGGGAGCTCGATCGTGACGGCGTAGAACGTGCCCTTGTCGTCGCCGCCGGCCGGGGCGACGCGCATCGCCTCGAACTCTACTGTGGCCTCTGTAGTGGAGATCGCGGCCACGACGGGTAGCACGTCGGCGTTGTAGCCGTTCGTTACGCGGAAGACGATCTTGCACGGAGCGCCCACCGCGAGCTCGGGAAAGCCCTCGCAGACGCGCCAGAAGATAGGTGCCTCGCCGCGCTCCGGCACCTCGGACGACGTAGGGACGGCGGTGAGCGGCGACGCGGTCTCGACTGGCACGCTCGACGTCGCGGATGGCGTAGCGGTCGTAGGGCTGCCGCTCGATCCGTTGTCGTCGCCGCAGGCGGCGAGCGCGAGCGCGGCGATCGAGAACGCGAGCAGGAGGGCGAGGGCGAGCCGGCGGGGCATGGTGGGCCTCCTATGAGATGAGCGGTGCTATCAGCATATACGCTGCGAACGCGGCCAGCCCGAGCCCGGCCAGCATATGCTGAAACGGCGCGAACGACATCAGGTTCTGGTTCAGGTTCATGACGTCCTCGGCGGTCTTGGAGGACGCGCTGCTGTAGATCGAGACGGCTCGCAGGCTGCCATAGACCAACCCGGCGGCCAGGCCGAAGACGACGTTGCCAGAGACGAAGAGCCAGGCCAGAAGGATCGGAAACGTCGCGTACGGGATGCGCGTGAACACGCCGAAGCCGACGGTGCTGCCGAAGATGGCTGCGCTGCGGTAGAAGCCGTGCCGGACCCAGTCCGCCGGTACCTGCCAGTCGCGGCCCGGCACCGGCAGCTTGAGCAGCCCGAGCTCGTGCATGGCGTAGGCGAGGGCAACAGCGCCCAGCCCGACCGCGAGTGGCACCCTGGCGTCCGGCACGAGGGCATCGACGCCGCGGCCGAGGGCGGAGAACGCGACGCCGATCGCCGCGCCGGCAGCCGTCATCGCGAGGGCGTACACGGTTGCTCTCTGGAGCCAGCGCCTGAAGGTCTGAGTCCCTTCCACGAAGGGAGCGATCGTAAAGATCGCGTTATGGCCTCAGGCGCTGCAGGTCTGGGCGATCCCGGCGAGCGCGGCCAGGACGAAGCCCAGGCCGACGGCGCCGGTCTCCCAGGAGAGGCCGGTCGTCCCGAGCGCTACAGCCAGCCCGATGAGCAGGCCGACCGCGAGCAGGAGTCCTCGCCTGGCGTCGCCGAAGTGCTCTACGTGAATCATGGAGACAGGGTAGCTAATGGAGGGAGGAACAGGGAACAAGGAACAGGGAACAAGGAGCTCGGAAACGGCGCTAGGGGCAGAGCGCTGGATTGTTATGCCAGTCGCTGCCGCAGCCGCAGACCTGCGTCGGACCGAGTTGGCCGTTGCAGTCGCAGTCGCAGCACGTGACGTTGTGCCCTAGCTTGGAGTTGAAGGTTACCCAGCAGCCGCCCGCGTAATAGACCGTCATGATGATGCAGGGCTTGGCGCACATGCCGTTGGAGAGGCAGCCGTCGCAGGGGCAGGCCGGTCCCGGGAAGGCGCAGTACGTGTTTCGCGTGTCCGCTATGACGCCGCCGACACCTGTGACGGCACCTGCGGCAGCGCCAAGGAGGGCACCGAAGGCGACGTCCGCTCCGCGCCCGAACAGCCCGCGGCGGGTCGTCCTGCGGGCCAGGCCCTCTGCTATACGGCGAAGGCTCGGGGTCTCCAAGGCAGGTCTCCTATGTCAATCTTACAACGTCGTGTCAAGCGAAGAGGCGAGAGCTCGCGGCCATGTCGGGCGCGAGGCCGCCGCAGGCCCGGCTTAGGGGCAGTTCGCCGGATTAGTGTGATGGACACTCCCGCAGCCGCAGACCTGGATAGGCCCAAGCAGGCCGTTGCAGTCGCAGTCACAGCAGGTGCCCGTAGGTGTCACCCAGCAGCCGCCCGCGTAGTAGACGGTCATGATGATGCAGGGCTTGGCGCACATGCCGTTGGAGAGGCAGCCGTCGCAGGGACAAGCAGGCCCAGGAAAGGCGCAGCCGCCAGGGCCGGCAACTGCGCTACGGGCGTTGACTGCCGTACCCGCGGCGGCGCCGATGAGCGCGCCGAAGGCTACGTCGCCGCCGCGGCTGAAGAAGCCCCGGCGGGTCGTCTTGCGGGCGAGGTACTCGGTGGCGCGTCGGATCAGTGGCATGTGGCTACTCCTCGTGAGGGACGGAATGCGGGATTTGCTTGTTGGCGTCGCGCCAGGTTCCGCTTGAGGCGGACAGGTTCCACCTGGCCTTCGGATGTAACGTTGCGCAACATGGCTCAGCGTGCCTCCTCTGCCGGTGTTCTTTCGTTCGCGTGCTTGCCGTTGCGCGAGCGGCCGGGCGTGTGGCCTTCGGCGGCCTGGCGCAGAAGCAGATCGAGGTGCTGGCGGTTGTTCGCGAGGCCTTTCGCGCGCACGACGCCTTCGCCGTCGAGCAAGAACGCGAAGGGCGTGACGCGCACTTTGTACTGTTCGGCGAGGCGCTCGTCGGGGTAAACGGCGACGGGCACGCGCACGTCGAGCTCCTGCACGAAGCGGCGCGTGTCCTCGACATCGCCGCGGCTCAAGAAGAGCACTCGTAGCTCGCCTGCCTTTTCGCCGGCGAAGACGTTTAGCTCTGGTACCAGGGTCTTACAGGGCCCGCACGAAGGCGAGCCGAAGACGAGCAGGAGCGGCAGCCCTCGGAGCGCTGCGAGCGCGACTGGCGCGCCATCGAGGCCCGGTAGGGAGAACTCGGGCGCGCGCTGCCCCTGCGAGAGGCCGTCGCGCGCGACGGCCTGCGCCGTGCCGAGGTAGATGACGCCGAGCTGGCGGAGCAAGATGAAGATCACGATGCCCTGGAAGAGCACGACGGCCCAGAGCGCGATATAGCTGGCGAGCCACACGCCGCTCATCGAGGGCTTCCTAGCGGACGGCGTCCAACGCCCGTGCCGCGCATCTGGCGGAACGCCTCGCGGATGGCGAGCGTTTCGGGCAGCAAGACCAGTACGTCGAGCGCGACGGCGGCGATGAGCAAGACTGGCAGCACCTCGATCGAGGCGGGGAGGCCGCCGTCCGAGCCGAAGAGCGCCCACTCGAGCGCGCCGAAGCGGCTCGCGCCGACGACGACGACGAGGGCTGCGACCGCGAGCGAGAGCGATCGCAGCAGGGCGGGCCAGCCGATCGGGTCGCTCTGGACTGAGCCGAAGCAGTGGCAATTGAAGTGACGTCCTCGCGCGACGTTGAGTCCAATCGCGATGGCGAAGCTGAGGAAGAGGAGCGTCGCGACCGCTGCGGCGTCTGCCGTAGCGAGACCGAGCAGCAGCAGGACGCCGAGCACGATCTCGATGGCCGGTACAGCGGCCGCGAAGGGCGCGACGAGCGCGGAAGGCAGGACCTGATACTCAGCGACGGCTTCACGGAACGACTTGCGATCGCTCAGCTTCGAGAGGCCGGCGAGCAGTAGCACGCCGCCCAGCACGATTCGCAGAAAGAGCTGGACATGGGGCTGATGGAGTGCGTCCAGAAACTGGCCCATCGAAGTCGTTCGCCCTGCCTACACGTTTGCCGTACGATAACCCGTCGCGTGGGTACCGCCGAGGTCGAGCAAGAGGAAGCGTCCGTCCTCCTCGCCGAGCGGCAGGTAGCCCGACGCTGTGAGTTGCACGAGCGGCAGGGCGGGGTTGGCGCCTTCGAGTTGGTCCGACCAGATGGCGCGCTGAACAGCGCCGATCACGACCTGGGTGTAGCGTACGCTGGCTGTGCGCGCGACGGCGCGGTCGTGCGGGCGGTTGAGCGAGAGCAGCGGGTTGAGCCGGCGCGAGAGGCCGTCGGTCGGGTCGAGCAGGATGCCGGCGAAGATCGAGAGGGCGGCCCACATCGGCTCGGCGCGCTCGGTGACAGAAGCGAGACGATCGCCGGTCTGCCGGTCGAGCACGAGGCCGAGCTCGGCTTGCGAGCCGGCGCCGTTCAGCTCGCTCGGACGCAGGACTTCCATGCGGACGCCGCTGGCGTTCTTCTGGAGCTGCTGGTAGTGGCTCGATACGAGGCTTTCGGGGTCGAAGCGAAACTGCGGGCGACGCCACGAGGTGTTGTTCGAGAACTGGAGGACCTGCGCGAGCTGGTCGCCGCCGGGGAAGTCCTGGAAGAAGTACTCGGCGCCACGCGCCTGCACGTCGAGCGGGCGGCGGCGGATCGCCGATGCGGCCGGCGCCCAGCAGCAGACTTCGCTCAGCTCGTGCGCGAGGTCGGTGTCGCCTACGAAGCGTGCCGCGTCGACCGCGCGCTGGCGCACGCTATCGATGCCGAACGGGCCCGTGACCGGGCCACCCAGCGCCCCACCGGCGCCGATGTTTGCGACGCTGGACGAAGCGTATGCGCGAAGCGGCTCGAGCCGGGTCAGACCGAGGCCGACCATGGCCGCGCCGATCGTCTTGAGGAAACCGCGCCGGGTACAGGACATGGCATTTCACTCCTGCCCGGCCGGGAGCCGGGCCCTCTTCAGAGAATACCCGCCTATTCTACCACGGCGGCTCGCGCGAGGACATAACCAAGCACTGCCAACTGATGGCCTCTTCTGGTAACGTGGGGGTCGAACCCCAACTGGTGGAGCTGTTCTTGCCTTCCGGAGCCCCCAGCGAGCAGCGGATCAAAGAGATCATCGCCTCCGTCTACATGCGCTCGCCTCGAGACCGGCCGCTCTCATGGCAGGAGATCGGTGACGACGCCCTGCTGTACTCGATGGCGGAAGGCGAGGAGTCGTTCGGCCTGGACTCGCTCGATGCAGTGGAGATTGCCACCGAGCTGGAGGAGGAGTTCGACGTCGTGCTGCCGGCGGAGCTCGACCCCCTCGAGCTGCGGACGGTTCGACTGGTGAAGACGCTGCTTGAACGATACGTAGCCGAGCAGCACGGGCCGTCATGAGCGTGCGTCGAGTCGTCATCACGGGTAGGGGCGTCTGCTCGCCGTTGGGTTGCGACTGGCCGTCGTTCGACGCGGCGGTCCGCGCGGGCAGCGAGGCCTCGCTCGCGCCGTTTCCGGGCACGGATGTCCTTTGCTATCAGCTATCTGACGACGTGCTGGCCAAGCGTTCCGGGCGCGGAGAGGAGCCTCTGGGCGCGCTCGCGACGGTCTGCGCTCGGCAAGCGCTCTCTGACGCGCGAATCGAGGCTGGCGACGAGCTGCTCGATGACGTCGGCCTCGTCATGAACACGGCGCTCGGGACGTCGGGCGCGATCGAATCGTATCTGGAGCGCCTTCGAGAGCGCGGCCCGCGCGCGGCCCGGCCGGCCCAGTTCGTCGATACGCTGCTGAGCATGCCCGCAAGCCGGGTCGGTATCGCGCTCGGGCTGCGAGGGAACACGGCGGTGCTCGGGGGCAGCAGTGCGTTCGAGCTGGCGTTCGACTGGGTACGGCACGGCCACAGCCCGGTGGTCGTCGCGGGCGGGGCCGAATACCTCTCTCCAAAGTCGCTCCGCTACTACGACAGGCTGATCGAGCGATCGGGTGCGCCTCGGGCCAAGCTGGCGCAGGCGGCGGCCTTCGGCGTCCTGGAGGACGCCGATCACGCCGAACGGCGTGGCGCGCGGCCCCTCGCGGAGGTGCTTGGTTCCGGCGGCGCATCGGAGGGCCAGGAGGTCTCCGTTCCCTGGGGCTGCGATCCGGAGGGCCGCGCGCAGGCCGCCGCAGTACGGGAGGCGCTCGAAGACGCATCGATCGCGGGTGCGGAGCTTGGCGCGATAGTCCTGGCTTCCGGCGACGACGTGGCGGAGCAAGCAGAGCTGACCGCCCTGCGATCGATCCTCGGCGACCCGATCGTGTCGATGCGGCTCCTGCGGCCGAAGCGGCGCATGGGGGAGCCGCTCGCCGCGAGCGCGGGGCTTGCGCTCCTTGTGACGATCGCGGCTCTGGAAGGGAGCGGCTCGATCGCGCTCGTGAACTCCTTCGAGATGGGCGGCGGCGTCTCGAGTCTGGTCGTGCGCGTCTCGTGAACCGCGACGTTTATATCACAGGGCTAGGCATCATCTCGTCCATCGGGACGGGCAAGGAAGCGTTCCTCGAAGGTCTGCTGTCTGCCCGCAACGGGCCTGGCCCTATCAAGGGCCTCGATGTCGAGGGCTACCGCATCGGTCGCGGGGGCGAGGTGCGTGAAGGCGGCGTGCCGCAGGGGGAAGGCCGAGGCCTCGGGCTGGCGCTGCGCGCGGCAAACGAAGCGATCGCCGACGCGGGAATCGAACGTCTGCCTGAGAACACAGCCGTCGCGCTCGGCTCCGGTTCGGGTGAGATGCACGCGATGGAGGCGACGTTGTCGCCTCGAGAAGACGAGCTGCTGCTCGATTACCCCGACCCGCTCCAGCCGCCGAACTCGATGACGAGCAAGCTGGCAAAGCGTCTCGAAGTGCGAGGGCGCCAACTCACCTTCGTCAATGCGTGTGCGGCCGGAGCGCAGGCGATCGCCGTATCCGCCGGCCTCGTGCGCCGCGGTCGAGCGGACGTGGCGCTTGCGGGCGGCGTCGAGATCCTCTCGCATATGGTCCTCTCAGGCTTCGAGGCGCTGCGGGCCGTCTCGCCAACGGGATGCCACCCCTTCGACGCCGGCCGCGACGGTATCCAGCTCGCCGAGTTGGGTGCCGTCGTCCTCCTCGAAAGCGCGGACCACGCCCGATCGCGCGGCGCCCAGCCGTACGCGCGCCTCGCCGGATCGGGAGCGAGCGCCGACGCGAGCCACGTCGTTAAACCGGACGAGGCCGGCGCCGGCGCAGTGCTCGCGCTACGACGGGCGCTCGAGGACGCCGGCCTGACGCCGGACGACATCGATTACGTGAATGCCCACGGTACGGGCACCGTCCAGAACGACCCTGCCGAGCTGGCAGCTCTTGTATCCGTCTTCGGCGAACGGACAGCCCGGATCCCTATCTCTTCGACCAAGTCGATGCTAGGTCACGCGCTCGGAGCGAGCGGCGCCGCCGAGGTGGTCATCTGCGCCCTTGCGATGCGGCACGGCTTTCTGCCGCCGACAGCGGGCTTCCGGCGGCCAATCGAGGGCTATGAGGCGTTCGATTTCGTCCCCAACGAAGCGAGGCCCGCTCCCGGACTCCGGAACATCGTCTCGAATGCCTTCGCCTTTGGAGGGAACAACGTCGTCCTGGTCCTTTCTCGGGCTTGACCGGCCAACTACAGACATAAGCGGATCGGCATTGTATAATTAATCCTTGTATGGCCCCTCAGATACGCCAGACGCTCGCTCGCTTCCGCTTGGGCCTTCTGGTAGGCCTCATCGTCCTGGCCCTGGCCGGGGCGCTCCTACTGGCGCCTGCGAGCGCTCAGGAAACGCCCGAATCCTCGCCTCAGATCACGCCCGACGCAACAACGCCGCCGGCCACCGACGGTGGGGCCTCAGTTCGGATTGAGATCGATCCGCCTCCTGAGCCGGTGAAGTCGGGCGAAGTCGTCGAGTCGCGCATCGTCGTGGATAACGTCGAGCACCTGGCCAGTTTTGAATTCACTGTGCAGTACGACCCCGATAAGCTAAAGCCCCGGAACGCAGACGAAACCGCTCCTACCCCCTTTGCCGGCACTCCCGGCCCGGGGGCGGAGCAGGACCTTATTCAGATAGACCAAGCCGGCGACTTCCTGGCCACAAGCGAACGGGGGAACGGGGGGGACGGAGTTGCGTGCACGAGCCCGGTCGCCACTGACGGAGAGATCAAGTTCAATTGCAGCACCATCGGTGCGCCGCTGTGCCTGGGTGGGGCCGCCGGCGCTTCCGGGTCTGGCATCCTGGCTGTAATCCCGTTCGAGTCGCGCGGAGGGGGCCTGACGACGATCGACCTCGTAGATTCCACACTCATCCAGGATGACGTGGAACCACCCTGCGACCCGGCGGACCTACGCCTCATCCAAATAGAACATACGCGCGAAGGCGCCTCAATCGAGCTCGCGCCCAAGGAAGACTCCAGCACGATGCTCATCGTAATCATCGCGATCGTCGTCTTGGCGGTCGTGGCTGCCGGCGGCGCTGGCGGCTACTGGTGGTACCGCCAGCGGTCGGCGGGCCCCACCAGCTCGTAATCTCCCGTCCATCCTGACGTTGAGTGCCTTGACAGCCCTGTTGGGTTATGGGAGAATACTCCCGACTGGTGGCCTGGCGCACCTTTTGAATCCCCGCTGAGAGCGCCGAGCCGAAAGAATCACCCCCGCCTTGGCTTGCTGTTGAGCGACTGCATTGCTGTTGCTCTCTATGTGTGCATAGGGGAGATGACGTTTGGCTTTAGCCCGCAAGCATAGGATACGAGTCGGCGGCTTCCTCTTCTCACGCTGGGCTCTCGCGGCGGCGATGGCGCTCGCTGTCCTTGCGATTGTCGCCACCGGCAGTTTCTCCGGCCGGGTCCAGGCGCAATGCGATCCGGAGGACGGCCCCTCAGTCGTTAGCGACGAGCAGATCTATCTGCCGGGCGACATCGCGGTCATCGACGGCTGTGGCTTCGACGCGTACGAGGGCCTCAACCTAACGCTAAACGTCATCGAGCCGGACCAGACCGTTGTCTCCAGCACCGTCCTTATCTCGTCCGGTCAGTTCACTAAGAACTACACCGTTGCGAACCAGGAAGGCCTGTACAAGGTTGAAGTCTGGGACGGCGCCAACTTCATCATCTCCACGATCTTCTACGATGACCACCACTTCGAGCCGGCAGAGCTCCAGTTCGTTGCTATCGCCGGCGGAGCGAACCCGCCAGCCCAGATCACGCAGTTCATCGGCCCAAGCACATGCGGCGCAGGCACGATCTCCGATAACCAGTCGTGGATCACGACGTCCCCGGCCGGCGCGTTCACGTCCGGCGCCTATGTCGCCGGGCCCGGCTCGGCGAAGCATATCGATGTCTCCGTGTCGTTGAGCACCGGTGCGCTGGCGGTCGGTACCTACACGGGGACGGTGACCGTGGATGCGTCCGGTTCGAACTGCGACTCAGCGAAGACCGCAACGATTCGCCTCCGCGTGATCCAGGCGAACCCAGCGCTCACGCCGTCCTGCGGCCTCGACATTGTGCTTGTCATCGACAGCTCCGGCAGTATCTCCTCCTCGGAACTGGGCCAGATGAAGTCGGCGATGAACAGCTTCGTCTCGGCGTTCCTGCCTGGCACGGCGTCGGAGATGGCCGTCGTCGACTTCGATACGAGCGCCAGTGTAACCCAGGCGTTCACGACGAACGCGACGAGCCTGAACAACGCCATCAACGCCACAGTGAGTGGTGGCAACACGAACTGGGATGACGCGCTCTACGATTCGAGGAGCCTGTTCCCGAATCGAGGAGGTATCCCCGACCTGATCGTCTTCGCGTCGGACGGCAATCCGAACCGGATTGGCGGGCACACCGCGCTCGGCCACCCTGCCAGCGTCCAGAGCGCGAACGAGACGACGTCCACGAACTACGCAAGTGAAGAGGCTAACGCCGCGAAGTCAGCCGGGATCCGTGTCGTCACGCTGGGCATCGGCAATGACCTCGACGTGACGAATCTGAAGTCGATCTCCGGTATAACGGTTAGCCCGCCCGCGTCAGTCGATGAGAACGTCGACGTGATCACGTCGAGCTTCAGTACGCTGGCTAGCGACCTGGCGAGCCTGGCTGCTGGCCTCTGCTCTACGCCTACGCCGACGCCTACCAAGACGAACACGCCAACGAACACGCCGACAAAGACCAACACGCCCACGAATACGCCGACTCCTACGCTGGGCTCGTGCACGTCGCTAACGCTGGACTTTACCGTCCCGCCCGCGATGACTACCAAGATGGCGGCAGGGACGTTCCTCACAGGGCAGTACGCAGGGTTCGGCATCAACATTTCGGGCGACGGCAACAATGGCTTGGACCACGTGATCGTGTTCGATACGGACGGCACAGGCTCGCCCGATCCGGATCTCGAGCAAGATGTCGGCAATATCGCCATCATGCCGGACAACATTACGGACACCTCGCCGGCGGACGGCCGGGTGGACGTCCCGAACGACAGCGTCACCGGTGGGACACAGACCTACACATTCAGCCATGACCGGATCATCACGTCGTTCCTGCTGGTGGACCACGATAACGACCCGAACGCGTACGCGGAGTTCTTCGATGCGGGTAACAGCTCTCTCGGCACGGTGCCGATGCCCGTTGGGCCGGACGGCAACGTGCAGACGATCAACGTGAACAAGTCGGGTGTGCGGCGGATGGAAGTCGTGTACGCGAACTCAGGCGGGATCACGGACATCGTGATGGGCTGCGGCACCTTCACACCAACACCGACGAAGACGAACACGCCAACGAACACACCGACAAAGACCAACACGCCCACGAATACGCCGACCAACACACCGACAAAGACGAACACGCCCACGAATACGCCGACGAACACCGCGACGAACACCGCGACGAACACGGCTACCAATACGCCCACGAATACGCCGACGAACACGGCGACGAACACGGCTACCAATACGCCCACGAATACGCCGACGAACACGGCGACGCCCACGGCTACGACGACGCCAACGCACACG
>JBBDXS010000009.1:0-36922 GCA_040902195.1 Dehalococcoidia bacterium | reverse complement strand
AGACCCGCGCGTTCTTGTCGGGGTCTAAAGACCCCGACCTACGGACTCGACGTACAGGACCCCGACCTACGGACTCGAGGTACGGGACGCCGACCTACGGAGTTTGTTTCCGCCTCTTCGCGATCCGTTCGCCGTAGAGCGACTCCAGCACGTACGCCTGCTCCAGCCCGACGTTGAGGCCGCGCACCACCGCCTCCTTGATCCCCTGCACGACCGACGGGTTGTACTGGCACAGCACCTCTGCGATCTCTCGCGCGCGCGGGAGTAATCGATCTTGCGGGACGACTTCGTTCACGAGGCCGATGCGGAGCGCCTCCTGCGCGTCGATCTGGTCGCCGGTGAGTAAGAGGCGCATCGCGTGCACGTAGGAGAGCTGGCGGACGAGCCGCGCGATCGAGCCGCCGTACGGCAGCGAGCCGTAGCGCGCCTCGAACAAGCCGAACGTTGCGTTCTCCGAGGCGACGCGCAGGTCGGTGCCGCTGAGCATCTCCATCCCCGCGCCGATGGCGTGGCCGTTCACCGCGGCGACGATCGGCTTCCAGACATCGATGCCCTTGAGGTCGAACGGGATGCGCGTGTGCAGCCCACCCGGCGTGGCTTGCATTTGCTCCGATACGACCGGGCCCTGCATGTCGACGCCGGCGCAGAACGCGCGGTCGCCGGCGCCGGTCAGGACCGCCACCCACACGTCGGCGTCGCTGGCGACGCGCTCCCACGCCTCGGCGAGCGAGTCCGCCGTCGCGCGGTCGATGGCGTTCATCGACTCCGGGCGGTCGATCGTCACCGTGGCGATGTGCCCGTCGAGGTCGAAACGTACGGTCATCCTGCACTCCCCTCGAACCCGTGGCCGGGCCGAGCAGCGCTATGATACCATCGGCCAGGCTACGAAGATGGAGTTCAGCTTCACGCCCCAGCAGACCGCCTTCCGAGAGGAGATCCGCGACTTCCTGCGCCGCGAGATGACGCCCGAGGTCATGGCGCGGGCGAAGCGCGGCTACGTGGGGCCGTACTACTCGGACGAGATCAAGAAGAAGTTCGTCGAACGTGGCTGGTCGGTCGTCCACTGGCCGAAGGAGCTCGGCGGGCAGGGCTGGTCGCCGATCGAGCAGACAATCTTCTTCGAGGAGTGCGGCTACTCCGGCATCACGCCGGGAGGGCTACAGAACGTCGCCGAGACGATCCGCATCTACGGCAGCGAGCAGCAGAAGGAGTACTTCCTGCCTCGCTTCGCGCGCGGCGAAGTCGGCTTCACGCTCGGACTGTCCGAAGCGAACGCCGGCGTCGACGCGGCGAACGTGCAGATGCGCGCGGACCTGCAGGGCGACCACTACGTCATCAACGGCTCGAAGCTCTGGGGCGGCTCGGGCGACGAGGGGTACGCGAAAGACAACTGGCACTGGCTGATCTGCCGCACCGATCAGCAAGCGGAGCGCCATCGAGGGTTGAGCATCGTGCTCGTGCCGCTGGAAAGCCCCGGCATCACGATCCGGCCGATCCACGTCCTCGGCAGCATGGAGCTACTCGAGGACCATCCGGTGAACACCGTCTGCGCGATCTACTACGACGACGTCGTGGTGCCGAAGGAGAACCTGCTCGGCGAGGAGAACCGCGGCTGGTACCAGCTCATGACGGGCCTCGACACGCTGCGCACGAACATCGCCGCCGGCTACTTGGGGCAGGCGCGACGCACGCTCGACGACATCACGGCGTACGTACGGGAGCGCAAGGACAGCCCGCGCTGGATCGCCGGCTCACAGTGGGTGCGCTTCCAACTCGCGCAGCACGCGGCCGAGACGCAGGTGCTCTGGAACCTCTCCTACCAGATCGCGTACGAAGCGCAGAAGGGCCGCGACGCCGCCGCGGAGAGCCCGATCGCGCCGTCGCACCTCGCGTCGATGGCGAAGATCTGGTCCGCGGACTTGCTCCAACGGCTGTCGGCGACGGCGATGCAGGTGCTCGGCATACACGGCGTGCTGGCGCGCAAGGAAGCGGAGCGCTGGCTGCCCTTCGCCGACGAGGTCCAGCGGCTCGCGCGCTGGAGCCGCCAGCTCTCAATCGGCGGCGGTAGCTCGGAAGTGCTGCGCACGCAGATCGCCGAGCGCTACCTCGGCATGGCGCGGAGCTAGCGATGTCGATCCGGTTCGATCTCTCCGAAGGCCAGGCGCTCGTGCAGCGGACCGTCCGCGACGTCCTCGAGCGCGAGTGCCCGGAGTCGCTCGTGCGCGAGGCCGAGGAGTCCGGCTTCGGGCACTCACCGGCGCTGTGGCAGAAGCTCGGCGAGACGGGCTTCCTCGGGCTCGGCATCCCGGAGGCGTACGGCGGCGACGGCTCGTTTTTCGATCTGGGCGTCTTCTTCGAGGAAGCGGGGCGCGTACTGATGCCGGGCCCGCAGCTCGCCACGCTCGCGATCGCGGGGCAGCTCATCGTTGCTGAGGGGACGGAAGAGCAGAAGCTCCGCCTTCTGCCCGCGATCGCGTCGGGCGGCGCGATCATCGCGCTGGCGCTGAACGAACGCGATGGCGAATGCCGCCCGGAGCACGTCGAGACGCGCGCGCGGCGCGACGGCGACGCGTACGTCATCGATGGGACGAAGCAGTTCATCAAAGACACGCCGGCCGCAACGCACCTGCTTGTCGTCGCGCGCAGCGAGGACGGCTTCGTCAACGCGCTCGTCCCGATCGACGCGCCCGGCGTGTCGGTGCGGCGCTTCCGTGTGCTCAGCGGCGACATGCTCGCGGAGGTGCAGCTCGACAGCGTGCGCGTCGCGGCCGGGGACGTGATCGGCGCGCCGGCGCGCGGCCTCGCTGCGCTGGCGCACGCGCTCGATCGCGGGAAGGCGTGCCTCGCGGCGCAGATGGCCGGCGCAGCCGACGCGCTGATGCGCAAGACGGTCGACTACATGAACGAGCGTGTCACATTCGGCCGGCCGATCAGCTCGTACCAGGCGCTCCAGCACCGCATGTCGCAGATCGCCATACTCGTCTACGGCGCGCGACATCTCGCGTACAACGTGCTCTGGAGGCTCAGCGAAGGGACCGAGTGCGCGGGCGAGGTCGCGCAGGCGAAGTTCTTCGCGAGCGACGCCTACCGCCAGACCACGAACGAATCGCTCCAGTTCCACGGCGCGTACGGCTACTCGCTCGAGTACGCGGTGCAGCTCTACTGGCGTCGCATGCGCCTCGACGAAGTCGTCCTCGGCGACTCGTTCCTCGAACGCGAGGCGGCGGCGCAGGCGCTGGGCATCTGACGATGCTGGACGACCTGAAGCTGATCGAGCTGGGCCAGGGCGTCGCGCCGGCGTTCTGCGCCAAGCTCTTCGCCGACCTCGGCGCGGACGCGATCAAGATCGAGCCGCCATCGGGCGACATCTTGCGTACGCGCGGCCCGTTCGCGAACAACGAGCCAGGCCCCGAGCGGTCAGGGCTGTTCGCGTACGTGAACACGAGCAAGCGCGGCATCACGCTCGATGTGTCGAGCACGCGCGGGCGCGAGCTGTTCCTCGAGCTGTTGCGCGACGCCGACATCCTGATCGAAAACAACGCGCCGTCGTGGATGGCGCAGCACGGTCTCACGTACGAACGGCTGCGCAAGGCCGCTCCCTCTCTGATCATGACGTCGATCACGCCGTTCGGGCAGGACGGCCCGTGGCGTGACTATCTCGCGAACGACTTCGTGGTGCAGCACACGAGCGGCATCGCCTACAGCAACGGCGCGCGCGTGCGCGATACGGAGCTCGAGCCGCCGGTGGTTATCCCGGGCGAGGCGGCCGAGTTCGCCGGCGGGCTGGCCGCGGCAGCCGCGACGATGTGCGCCGTCTTCGCGCGAGACGCGACGGGCGAAGGCGAGCACATCGACGTTGCGTTACAAGAGGTCCTCGCGATGCACCTCCAGGTCGATTGCGCGCACGTCGCGTATTCCGGGGTTGTGCCGGGGCGCGCCGCGAGCGCGCAGCCGCCCATCCCGTACGTGGGGCAGCAGCCCGCGGCCGACGGCTACATCGATTTCGTCGTGCGCACCGAGGATCACTGGCGGCGTCTGCTCAATGTCTTCGGCGACCCGGAGTGGTCGGCGAACGAACTCTTCGCCACGATGGCGTCGCGCTCGCAGTACTGGGACGCGCTCGAGCCGCTGATCCAGCAGGAGACGCGGCGCTTCAACAAAGAAGAGCTGTTTCGCACGAGCCAGGCGCACGGCGTCTCGGCGGCCGCTGTGTACACCGTCGCGGACGCCGCGGCATCGGAGCACTTCGCGGACCGCGGCTGCTTCGTCGAGCACGAGCACCCCGCGATCGGGACGCTGCGCACACCGGGGCCACCGGTACGGTTCGGTGCGGAGGGAGCGCGCATCCGGCGCGCCGCGCCGCAGGTCGGCGAGCACAACAACGAGGTGTTCGCGCGCATCGGGCTGACGCAGCAGGACCTCTCCGTCCTGCGCGAGGGCGGTGTCGTCTAATGGCCCGACGCCTGCCGCTCGAAGGCGTCCGCGTCGCGGACTTCTCGTGGATCATCGCCGGGCCGTACGGCACGTACCTGCTCGCGCGCATGGGCGCGGAGGTGATCAAGATCGAGGGGTTGCAGGTGCTCGATCACACGCGCGAGAACCCGCCTCACGCCGAGGGCGTGCGCGGGCTGAACCGGAGCGGCTTTTTCAATTCGATCAACGCGCATAAAAAGAGCGTCACATTCCAGCTCGACGACCCCGCGAACGCCGCGCTGGCGAAGGAGATCGCCGCGACGAGCGACGTTGTGATCGAGGCGTTCAGCCGCGGCACGATGGAGCGATTCGGCCTCGGTTACGAGGACCTGCGCGCCGCGAAGGCCGACCTGATCATGCTCTCGTGCACCGGCTTCGGACAGACCGGCCGGGATGCGGGCCTACGAGCGTTCATGGGCACCGTGCACGCTTATACCGGCCTCAACTCCGTGAACGGCTACGCGGAGGGCCCGCCGAAAGCGACGGGCGGCACCTGGGCCGACTACATCGCGGGGGTCACGCTCGTCTTCTCCGTCGTCGCTGCGCTGCGCCACCGCACGCAAACGGGCTGCGGGCAGCACATCGACCTGTCGATGGCGGACGCGCTGCTCTCGACAATGGGCGCGCCGTTTATCGACTACTTCCTGAACGGGCGCGTCGCGACGCCGCAGGGCAACGCGAGCGCGTACGCAGCGCCGCAGAACGTCTACCGTTGTCGCGGCGACGACGCGTGGGTCGCCATCTCGATCGAGAGCGACGCGCAATGGGCCGCGCTGCGCAACGTACTCGACGACGCGGAGCTTGCCCACGATGCGTGCGCGACGCACGCGGGCCGCGCTACACACGCAGACGCCATCGACGCGCGCATCGCGGTCTGGTCGCGCGAACGCACGCCGCTCGAGGCGACCGAGGCGCTCCAGCGCGCGGGCGTGCCCGCCGGCCCATCGAGCAGCGCGGGCGACCTGCTCGAGCAGCCGCAGCTACGCGCGCGCGGCTTCTTCGTCCAGCCGGAGCATCCTGAGGTGGGCCGCCGCGCAATCCCCAACCTGCCGTGGCGTCTTGCCTCGCACAAGGACGCCCCGTGCGCGCCCGCGCCGCTGCTCGGCCAGCACAACCGCGAGGTGCTGGGGGGTTTCGCCGGCGCGTCGCAGGACGCTATCGACGACATCGAGGCACGGCGCGACGAAGTCGTGCGCCGCTTCGCGGAGGGGACGCGCTAATGGACTTCGCGACGCGCTACACGCCGGAGCAGGTGCGCGAACGCGAGGCGTTTCGTGTCGAGGTGCGCGCATGGCTGGGCGAACACGCCGATGGCGCCGGCGCGCCCGTCGATCCGGAGCTGCTTTCGCACGAGCAGTTCCTGCGCAACCGCGCTTTCCTGCGCAAGCTGGGCGAGCGCGGCTGGTACGCGCCGACGTGGCCCAGGGAGTACGGCGGCGCCGGTCTTACGCCGGCGGTCGCGGCGGTGATCCGCGAGGAGCTCGAAGCGCTGATCCCCAACGTCGAGAACGTTCATCCGCCGGGCGACATCGGCGGGCCGGTTGCCGGCGCGCTGCAGACGATCGGCTCGGAGGAGCAGCAGCGCCGCTTCCTGCCGCCGATCCTGCGCGGCGAAGTCGTGACGTGGGAGCTGCACACCGAGCCGGAGGCGGGCTCCGACCTGCCGTCGCTCAAGAGCCGCGCCGAACGCCAGGGCGACGAGTACATCCTGAACGGCACGAAGACGTTCGTCGGCGGACATTTCGCGTGCGACTCGATGTTCATGCTCGCGATCACCGACCCGCAGGCGCCCCGGCGCGAGAACCTGAGCGCGTTCATCACGCCCGCCGACCTGCCCGGCATGACGGTGACGCACCTCGATATGCTTGCGGGGAGCCGGAAGTGCACGATCATCTTCGAGGACGCACGCGTACCGGCCGGCTGTCTCATCGGTAAGGAGGGCGACGGCTGGCTCGCGTTCAACTCCGGCATGTCCGGCGCGTTCACCGTCGGCATCGGGCCGTACCTCAACCGCGACGAACGCGTCATCGAACAAGTCCTCGAGTTCTGCCGCAGCGCATCGATCAGCGCAGACCCCGACGTGCAGGACGCGCTCGCGCGGATCTATGTCGATTTCCAGGTGCAACGCATGCTGCGCTTGCGCAACGAGTGGCTCGCCTCCACCGGCGCGCCGATGCCGTACGAAGGCGCGCAGACCTATCTTGGCCGCAAGCTCTTCGGCCTCAAGCTGGCAGAGGCGATCCACCACGCGCTCGGGCCGCGCGCGCTGCTGCGCGATCCCAACCTCGCGCCGCTGGAGGGCGCGCTCGAATACTTCCATCGCTACGGCATCCTCATGGTGCACCCCGGCGGTACGGTCGAGATCCAGAAGCTGCGTATGTTCCGCGGCATGAGCGCCGGCGGGGACGCGTAGCCGTGCCCGACTTCGCGCTCACGTCCGAGCAGGAGCTGCTGCGCAACGCCGCGCGCGACTTCGTCCAGCGCGAGTGCCCGCTCTCCGAGCTACGCCGCATGGACCGCGAGGGCATCGAGTTCTCACGCGAGTTGTGGGACAAGATGGCGGCGCTCGGCTGGCCGGGCATCCTTGTTTCGAAGCAGTACGGCGGCGAAGGCGCGTCGCTCACGGACGCCGCGGTGCTCTTCGAGGAGTTGGGGCGCGGGCTGCTGCCGAGCCCGCTGCTCTCGACCATCATGTGCGCACTCCTCATCGACCGTGCGGGAGTTGACGGACAACGAGCGGAGCTGCTACCGGCCATCGCGCGCGGCGAACGCGTCGTTGCGCTGGCGTGCACCGAGGACAACTACGGCTGGAGTGCCGATCACGTGCACGCGACGGCGACCCGCCGCGGCGACGCGTATGTCATCGATGGGACCAAGCGCTTCGTGGCTGATGCCGGCTCTGCGGACATGTTGGTCGTCGCGGCGCGCACGAACGAGACCGGCCTCACGCTACTTCTCGTCGATAAGAGCGCGGCCGGCGTCGAGGTGCGCCCCGTACGCGCCTGGGCAGGCGAGACGCTGTACGACGTCTCGTTGCGCGAAGTCGCGAACTCACCCGAGAACGTCCTGGGCGAGATCGACCGCGGTTGGGACGCGCTCACGCCCGTGCTCGATATCGCGACGGCGCTGCTCTGCGCGTACATCGCGGGCGCGGCGCGGCGCGTGTACGAGATTTCGTTGGGCTACGCCCAGCGCCGAGAGCAGTTCGGGCAGCCGATCGCGCGCTTCCAGCGCGTGCAGGACCACCTGATCGATATCCTCAACCACGCCGACGCGGCGCGCTGGACGGCGTACCACGCGATCTGGCAGCTCGAGCAAGACGCCCCAGGCGCGGAAGAGGCGGTCTCCGTCGCGAAGGCGGCCGCGAGCGATGGCTTCTATCAGCTCTGCGACGCCGCGCATCACGTGCACGGCGGCATCGGTTCGGAGAAGGGCTACGGCCTCTACCTCTATACGAAGGCGTCGCGCAGCCTCTACCACTACCTCGGCAGCCCGGCGCACCACCGCCGGCGCATCGCGCGGCTGCTGCGGCTATAGCGTCAGGACGCGCTCCGGACTCCCCGGCGAGACGATGTTCCCGGCCGCCCGCAACGCGAGCGCCTGGATCGTCAACGTGGGATTGAAGCCCGAGGACGTCACGAACACGCCGCCATCGGCGCAGTACAGGTTCTCGATGTCGTGGAACTTGCCGTAGCGATCGCAGACGGACGAACTCGGGTCGTCGCCCATACGCAACGTGCCCATGATGTGCCGCGAGCCGGACGGCGTATCCGGCGGCGCAACAAAGGCGAACTGCGCGCCGGCCGCGCCGAGCAGCTCGATTAGCTTCGGCGTGTAGAACTCGCGCGCCGACAGCTCGAAGTCGTGGTTCTTGTACGTGATGCGCGGCACGGGCAGCCCGTACACGTCGCGCACGGCCGGATCGAGATCGACGCGGTTCGAGAGCTGCGGCGCGTCCTCGGCCTGCATCGTCAGGCCCATCAGGTGGTCGCGCAGCGGGCTCTGCTGGAGGAGCTTCGCCAGCATCGGCCCGCGCTGGAAGAGCGAGAGCGCATATGTCTTCGCCTCGAACACCAGCTCCGTCGACGCACCGAACTCGATGACGCCCGCAAGCGGCCGCTGCGGGTCGCCGGGTACGCCGCGAAAGTCGGACATGCCGTGCGTGATCGCGCGGCCTCGATGGCCGTGCAGCCGTTGCTTGAACAGTCCAACGCCCGTTGTTTGGTAATGGAACATCAGGTTGCGCCCGACCTGCCCCGATGCGTTGCCGAGCCCGTCGCCGTCCGCGTCGGAGAGCAGGCACAGCCGCGCATCCTCGATCGCGCTGGCCGCGAGCACGACGACGTCCGCCGTCGCCTGTTGCGTGTTGCCGTCCGGACCGATGTACTCGACTGCGTCGACCGACGCGCCGCGCCCGCTCGTGATCAGCCGGGAGACGGTCGCGTTGTAGCGGAGCTGGCAGCGGCCGGTGAGCAGCGCCGTGCGCAAGAACGTCACGGCGGGCGAA
The DNA here is from genome assembly GCA_040902195.1 of Dehalococcoidia bacterium. Classification (GTDB taxonomy): domain Bacteria; phylum Chloroflexota; class Dehalococcoidia; order DSTF01; family RBG-16-68-14; genus JBBDXS01. The sequence goes on along the minus strand of JBBDXS010000009.1, from coordinate 27,942 downwards.
CCCTTCGAGTTGTTTGGGCAGCCGTAGCCCGAGCACATCCCGCAATCGACGCAGGCGGGCCGGCCGCCGTAGGGCCGCGAGTTGACGGCCGTAGGATAGGGGAACGGCGCGTAGCCGAGCTTCCGCGCGCCCTCTGCGGCAAGCAGCGCGACGTACATCGGCGCGCCGGGCGGCATGGGAAACGGACGGCTGTGCTCTGATGCGAACGGATCGCTGCCGTGCTCGCCCTGGACGCCGACCAGGTGCTCGACCTCCGTGTAGAAGGGCTCGAGCTCGTCGTACGTGAGCGGCCAGTCGGCGAAGTTCGCGGCCGGCACGTCGCCGAGGAGCGAACCGAGCAGGAAGTCTGTCTTCTGGAAGCGCGGATACTTCATGTCAGCGTGCACAGCGCCGCCGCCGACGTTGCGCGGCAGGCCGTTCACGTCGCCGGTAAACGCGCGGTCGCCGTCCGCCTCGCTCTCGCGAAACGTGCGCGGCTCCAGCAGCGGGTCGGGCTCGATCAGGTGGCGGATGCGAAACTTCAACTCGTCGTTGCTGAACAGCGGTACGGGGTTGCCGGGCGCCGGGTCGTCGAGGCCCGGGAAGTAGTTGTCGCCGGTCTCCAGCACAAGGACGTTCTTGCCGTGCTTCGTCAGCGCGTACGCCACGGTCGAGCCGCCGGCGCCGCTTCCGATGACGATCGCGTCGAACGACGAGAGGCCCGTCTCGCCGAGGATGTCCGGCGCGCGCGACGGAAGGCTCATCAGGAGAAGCGCTTTCCGCCGGTACCGCTCACGATGTTCGCAACGAGCTCGAGTACCTCGTCATCGAAGCCGGCGTAGTCTTCGCTGGGGTTTGGTCCGGAGAGCGGCGCGCCGGCGCGCTCCTTGTACGTGCCGGTCGACGCGTCGTAGATCGAGAAGCCGAGCGGCTGGCTATCGCCGTCGAAGCCCACGGAGCGCCAGCCCGACTCGTCGCGGTTGCCGCCGTACGCCGGGTCGCCGTACATGCCTTCGAGCAAATGCTCCGTCAGGAGAAACGCGAAGTCGCGGTCGCTCTGCAGCAGCGCTTCGTCCTGCAGCTCCGGCGTAAGCGCCGAAAAAGGTCCGGCGAACAGCTCCTGCGCCTTCGCGTCCAGCTGCTGCACGCCTTCGCTGTAGCGCGTGCGCAGCCCGAGCGTAGGCGCGAGTACGGCGTCGTTGAAATCGCCGCCCGGCACGGAATCCGAGCCGTAAAGCCGCACGCGCCAGGCGATCTCCTTCACGCGCGAGAGCGGCAGGAAGCGATCGAAGGAGTTCGGCGGATAGTCCTGCGACGGGCGGCCGGTGGCGTTGTCCGGGTAGGGGCGCCTTCCGCTGTAGGGACCGCCCGCGAAGATGCGCGGCGGGTTGTACTCGAACGCCGTCAACAGCCCTTCGATGTAGTCGACGGCACCCGCCTCGAGCGGGCCGATGGCGGCCTGCGGCGGCAGGATGCGTTCGGCCGCCGCCTCGAGCGTCGCGCGCTCGCTCGACGAGAAGAAGGGGACCGGCGACTCGCCGTCGCCGCAGCCTTCGAGCGTCCATGGCAGCGCGGCCGCGAGCGCGCCGATCGACGTGAGCCTGAGGAAATCGCGACGGCTGAAGTTACGTTTCATGCGTTAGCTCCGGAGGATGTACTCGCCAGCCATGTGCCGGACGGGTGTTTGCAGCAGGCTCTGGGTGTCCTCGACCATGATCCGCTGGCCGTCCTCCGAGTCGAATTCGCGCTTGCCAGTGTAGTGCACCTCCACGATGCCATCGACCTCCGGCGCGCCCGGCGTGAGCGCGCGCTGGACGACGTTCGTTACGTAGCGTCCCATGCCGAGAACGTGCTTCAGCGCGAGCTGCGAATGCGTGGACGTCCAGTGTTCGACAAACTGCTCTTTCGTTAGCCCGTCGATGCGGCTGAGCGGCGCGATGAGCTTCTGCCCGGGCGACCGCTCGCCGTCCGGCCACGAGCGCTCGTAGTCGCGTTGCACACCTTCGATGACGCTGTAGGCGACGGCCTTGCTCACCAGCTCCGCCCTGCTCTTCTCGACCGCCTCCTGCCCTTGCGGTGAGTCGTAGAGCTTCGACGGGTCCGTGAAGTCCTCGATCGCGGCAACCCACAGCTCGGACGCGTTGTCGAAGCCCTCTACGTCGTTCTCGACAATGTTCACGACGTAGCGCGTGATGTGAGGGCAGTGTTTCAACATGAGCGGCACGTGCTCCGCGAGATATCGCCGCGCAAACTCTTCTCGGGTCAGCCACGGCGCGCGATAGAAGAACAGGAAGATTTTCTCTGCCACGTTTATCCCTGGGGTCCGGCGCCGGGGCGTGTGATCACGCCGTCGTCCGCGAGTTGCGCCAGGCGCGCCTCGTCGTAGCCGAGTAGCTCCTTGTAGAGCGGCGCGTTGTGCTCGCCCAGTAAGGAAGCCGGGCGCACCCGGGGCGGCTCGCCCTGGAAGACGATGGGCTGCCGCGGCAGCTTGAGCGTACCGAGCCCCGGCTGCTCGATCTCACCGAAGACGCCGCGCGCGTTCAGGTCCTCGTCCTCGAGCACCTCCGCGATGTCGAGCACGACGCCGCAGGGCACGTCCGCCGCGATCATCAGCTCGAAGATGTCCCGCTTGGCGCGCGGCTTCGTCCACTCCCCGACGATGCGATCGATCTCTTCGCGGTTCTGCCAGCGCTCGGCACGCGTGCGAAAGCCCTCGGTCGTGATCAAGTCCTCGCGGCCGATGACGCGGAAGGCCGAGTGCGCCTGCTTATCGAGGTTGGAGGCGATGTACACGTAGCCGTCGTTCGTCACGTAGAGGTTGCCGGGCGAGTAGCCGATGAGCACGTTGCCGGAGCGCTGCGGCACTTTGCCGGTGTTGTAGAAGATGTTGTAGAGGTTAAACGGGATGCAAGCCGCCACATCGCGCATGGCGATCTCGATGTGCTGGCCGCGACCCGTGCGTTCGCGCTCGTACATGGCGGCGACGATGCCCGCAACAAGATGCGGCGACACGAGCGTATCGATGAAGAGGACGCCGCAGAGCGTCGGCGGCGAGTCGGGGTAGCCCGTTGCAGCCATGATGCCGGTCATCGCCTGGATCGCCATATCGAGGCCGGGTGCGCTCGCGTACTTGCTGTCGCGCCCGAAGCCGGAGATCGAGGCGTGTACGAGGCGCGGGTTGATCTGCGCAAGCGCCTCGGACGAAAGGCCCCACTCCTCCATCGTGCCGGGCACCAGGTTCTCGATCATCACGTCGACCTTCGCGATGAGCTCGCGGAAGATCGCGCGGCCCTCCTCGAGCTTGAGGTTGAGCGTCATCGTTTCCTTGCCGCCGTTGTAGAGCGCGTAGAGCGGGCTCATGCCGCCCGCGCCGCGCGTCGAGAGGCGCGACTGGTCGCCCTGGGGCCCCTCGAGCTTGATCACGCGCGCGCCCATCCCCGCCAGCAGCCACCCCGCGTAGGGGCCGGTGACGGCCTGCGACATATCGAGGACAAGGGCGCCTTCGAGGGGCTTGCTCACGGAGACCTTCTTCCGTCCACGCGCGGTCTCGACGAACGGCGGCTAGCGGAACTCCTCCGGGTAGCGTTCCGCCCGCTTATGCGCAGCGTCGCGCACGCCGAAATCGCGTCGTTCCTTCAGGAAGTTCACTTCGTCCGGCGCCCACTTCAGGCCGACGACGAGCGGGTGCGCGGCCGAGTACTGGATAAACGGCGAGAGCATGCGCAGCAAGTCGTACGACATGTTCGTGAACGCCTTGCCGATAGCGAGGCCATCGCGCGGCAGCAGACCAATGGCGTCCGTAAGCGCCTTGACCTCGGCGTCGAGCTCGGCGAGCGGCACGACGCGGTTGATCAGCCCGAGACGCTCTGCCTCCTCCGCGCTGAAGTCGCGGCCTGTGAGCAGCAGCTCGCGCGCCTTCTTCGGCCCGGCGTGCAGAATGACGAGCGGCAGCGTCCACATCGTCCCTGACGCGCCGAGGCGCTGCTCGTTGTGCGCGAAGACGGCGTCGTCCGACGCGACGACGAAGTCGCAGACGAGGCCGAGCATCCATGCGGCGCCGAGGCAGTAGCCGTGCACCTGGCAGATCGTCGTTTTCATCGACATCAGGATCGCCGCGAACTTCTCGGAGCGGCGGCGGTCGAGCATGAGCGCGTTGCGGTGCGGCGGGCGCTTGACCTTCTCGCCGGACTTCACGTCTTCGATGCCGTACATCCGGCCGATCTCGTTGAGGTCCCAACCCGAGCTGAAGCACTTGCCGTTCGCCTTGATCACGACGACCTTCACGTCGTCGTCCTCTTCCGCCCGCCGCACGCCCTCGAGGACAGAGTCCAGCATGGCGTCCGTCATGGCGTTGAGGACGTCGGGACGGTTGAGCGTCAGGGTGTAGACGTGGCCATTGATCTCATGCAGCACGGGATCTTCGGGCATGGGGCGAAGCCTCCTCTGAAAAACGTCGTGTCCTCCAGGGGCCGGGCGGAGTCTAAGGCGTGGTGGACGTGTGCTTATATAGCGCCAGTTCGGAGAAGCCGTCAAGCAGACGGCCCGCCGGGGCCGCGCTGCACAGTCTTCGAGAACGCTTGACTAGCTACCGGCTTCGACTATAATGCTCTTGCTCGCCGACAGGCGGGCCGACCCCGCGGAAGGAGACCAGCTCATGGCCGAAACACAGACCGCTGATAAGAAACAGATCCCGATCGTCCCCTTCCTCCGCATCCCCGACAACGCCAGCGAGAAGCCTCACCTCTGGGGCAGCAAGTGCAAGAGTTGCGGGACTGCGTACCTCGGCGGCCGGATGGCCTGCAGCAAGTGCTTCTCTACCGACCCGATGGAGGAGATCAAGCTCTCGGACAAGGGCGAGTTGCACGTCTTCGCGATCGTGCACCAGAGCGTGCCCGGTGTCCCCGTGCCGTACGTCGCAGCGATCGTCGACCTGCCTGAGGGCGTAAGCGTGCGCTGCAACATCGAGGGCGTGGAGCCGGACCCGAAGAAGCTGCCGTTCGGCATGCCCGTCGAGATGTACACAGAAGTCGTCCACACCGACAAAGAAGGCAACGAGATCGTCGCCTTCAAGTTCCGCCCCGCCTAGGCCCAGTCCTAGACCTCAGGAAGAGAAGGAGAAGGTTCCATGCGTGATGTAGCTATCGTCGGCGCCTCTATGCTGAAGTTCGGACGCTATCCCGACAAGGAGTTGCCCGAACTCGGCGCGCAGGCCACTATCCTGGCGCTTCAGGATGCCGGCATGACGATGAAGGACATCGAGATCATGGTCTCGGGCAACCTCTACCAGTCGAACGCGACGGTCGGCCAGCGGATCTTGAAGGAGATCGGCCAGACCGGTATTCCCGTGATCAACGTCGCGAACGCTTGCGCAACCGGCTCGACCGCGTTCCGGGAGGCCTACTACGCCGTCGCGTCGGGCGCCTACGACATCGCGCTGGCCGTCGGTTCGGAGCAGATGGGCAAGATGGGGTTGCTTGGCGCCGGCGGCGGTCGCGGCGGAGGCATCTCGTCCGAGGGCATCGTCGGCTCCGGGCTGATGCCCGCGGTCTTCGGACAGGCGGGTGTGGAGCACATGCGCAAGTACGGCACGACGCAGGAGCAGTTCGCCAAGGTTGCCGTGAAGAACCACAAGCACTCCACGCTGAACCCCTACTCGCAGTACCAGGTCGACATGTCGCTCGAGGACGTGATGAACGCGCGCCCCATCGCCTGGCCGAACACGCTCTACATGTGCTGCCCCACCGGCGACGGCGCCGCGGCCGCGATCCTTACGTCGATGGACAAGGCCAAGCAGTACACGACGAAGCCGATCAAGGTCGCCGCGTCCGTGCTCACCTCCGATCCGTGGAGCGAGCGCGACCTGACGCTGCCCGACGTAAACACGCTCACGCGCAACGCCGCGAAGGAGGCGTACGAAACGGCGGGCATCACGGCGAGCGACCTGGATCTCGTCGAGCTGCACGACTGCTTCGCGACGGCGGAGCTGCTGCACTACGAGAACCTGGGGCTGTGCGGTGAGGGCGAAGCCGGACGCATGATCGATGAGGGCGAGACGACGATCGGCGGGCGCATCCCGGTCGCGCCGTCGGGCGGCCTGCTCTCGAAGGGGCACCCGCTGGGCGCGACAGGCGTCGCGAACATCGTCGAGGTCGTCTGGCACCTGCGCGGGCAGGCCGGCGCGCGGCAAGTCGAAGGCGCGAAGGTGGGGCTGGCCCACGTCATCGGCCTGGGCTCGGCCTGCACGATCCACATCCTGCAGAAGTAAGCACCGGCGCAACGGCACACACCCGTAGGGGCGTTCAATTGAACGCCCCTACTTTTGCATTGGGCACATGTCCAGGATAGAGCGCGCCACGCCAGGCAAAGCCTGGCCTTCGGAGAAGGTGCATCCGCTTGCGGCGGATGGGGCGACCGGATGGCCGCCCTACGCGGCAGGCTAACGTCTGGCCTTCGGTATGAGCGAGTGGTCGCGGGAGGCCTAAAGGCCTCCCCTACATGGCGAGACGCACGCGTGCTTGACGAGAAGGGATAGCGCGGGCTATGGTGGCGGAGTCCTCGCGGGCGAACGCGACGACAGGAAGGAGGCGCCAAACCGATGACACATCGATCCGTCCTACGCGCGCCTCCTTCTCTACGAACCGCTTAACAGCAGCGGATTGCAGGACTCGGAGCCGCGCGCACCAGATGCCGCGGCTCTTTTGATTTCTGGAGGAACAGCTCTATGTCCGTTGACATTCGCCCGATCACCGACGATGAGGTCGAGCGCGCCGAGTTCATCATCAACTACTCGTTCAACAACGCGGAGCGGAGCGACCTTGCGCGCGCTGTGGAGCGAACACGCCAGCTCATCCCCAACGAGTGGACGCTGGCCTCGTTCGAGGACGGCGAGATGACGGCCTACATTCGCACCGTGCCATTTGCGATGCGGATCAATGGACGGGCGCTCTCGTTTGGAGGTGTGGGGCCGGTCGTCACATCTCCGGAGCACCGGCGGAAAGGGCACGTCGGGCTGCTGCTGCGGCGCGCTATCGAGGACATGCGCGAACGGGGGCAGTCGATCTCGGGGCTCGGCACGCCGCACCCTGCGCTCTATCGCCGGTACGGCTGGGAGATCGCAGCGACATTCCGCCTCTACTCGTTCGCGCCGAAGGACGTGACGCTCATCGCCCAGCCGAGCGAACGCGGGCGCTTCCGGATACTCTCGCTCGACGACTGGAGCCAGGCAGACCGCGTGTACCGGCAGTGGGGAGCGAAGCGTAACGGGCCGCTGCACCGCGGTCAGGTCTGGTGGCAGCAGGCGATCTTTAGCGGCAGCCAGCCTACTCCCGCAGACGTGGCGTTGTGGGAAGACGGGACGGGCGAGCCGCAGGGGTACGTGGTGTACTACCAACCGACGGGCTCGGACGTGTCCCCGGAGACAGGCAACTTCTGGGTACGGGAACTCGTTGCGCTGACTGCCGACGCGTATCTCAATCTCGTCCTCTACCTGTGCCGGCACGACCTCCCGGAGAAGATCGTCTGGACGGCGCCGATGGATGACCCGTTGTACAGCGTGGTGTCCGACACCTACAAGGTGGACGCGCGCGTGCGCTATAGCACGCTCCTGCGGATCTGCGACGTGCAGGCGGCGCTCACGCAGCGCGCACCCGCGCGGGACGAGCTCGATTGCGCGCTGACGTTGCGGCTCACGGACAGCACCGCGCCGTGGAACGAGGGCACGTGGCGCGTCGAGCTCTCGGGCGGCGAGATGCACGTCGAGGCGAGCACGGACGAGCCGGACCTGTCGATGTCGACGACGGCGCTGGTGCCGATCTTCAACGGCTACCTATCGGCGACAGCATCGGCGCTCGCGGGGCTGATTACGGCGCGGAACGAGGAGGCGCTGGCGACCGCGGACGAGATGTTCGCGACGTTATCGCCGCCCTACAACGCCGATCCGTTCTAGGCGGCGTCAGGCCGCGCTGCGGGAAGGTAGGGGCGCACGGCTGTGCGCCTCTACGGCACGGCGAATGTTCGAGGCGTCGTCGGAAAAGGGCCGGACAGAGCTGAAGCTCTGTCCCTACACTTCGGCCTGCGGCCGGTAGGGCTGCCGGTGGCCTCCCCTGCATGGGCGACGGCCAGACAACGCGTCCTTGCTAGAATGCGGACGCCGTCATCGACTGCAGCGGAAACGTTCGGAGGTCTTGATGAACATCGATGAGATACAGCGCCGTGTCGCTAGCGTGGCCGGCGAGTTTGCACAGGACCGGCCGGCACGCCAGTTGCGGCGTCACCTCGACATGGATGACTTTCGCAAGCTCGCCGATGCCGGATTCACGCTCACGGGCGTAGCCGCCGCGATGGGCGGGCTCTGGTCCGACGTGGCACACACGACGCGGCCGGTGAGCGAGCTACTGCGCACGATCGCGCGCGCCGACGCATCGGTAGCGCTGGTGGCATCGATGCACCCGGCGGTGCTCTCGTTCTGGCTCTGCCAGACCGACGCGCCGGAGGCGTATCGAGCCGCGTGGGAGGAGCAGAGCCGGGCCGTTGCGCAGTCGGCGCTCGACGGCTGTTGGTGGGGCACGATCACGTCGGAGCCGGGCAGTGGCGGAGACGTGGGCAAGACGAAGACGTTGGCGACGCGCACGAGCGATAGCGCCTATTCAATCTCCGGGCAGAAGCACTTCGGCAGCGGCTCGGGCATCACGTCGTACATGATCACGACGGCCCTGCCCGAAGGCGAGGACAGCGCGGACTGGTTCTACCTGGACGTGCGCGAGGCGAAGTGGGACGGCTCGAACGGCATGAAGCTGACGTCGGAGTGGGACGGTCAGGGTATGATCGCGACGCAGAGCCACGCGTTCGAGTTCTCCGATTACCCGGCGACGCGGCTGGCGTGGCCGGGCAACCTGCGCGTCGTGTCCACCGTGGCGGGCGCGTTCGTCTCGTCGCTGTTTATTGCCGTCGTCGTGGGTGTAGCGCAAAGCGCTGTCGAGGCGGCGCGCGCGCAGCTCGTTCGCAAGAAGGACGCCATGCGTCCGTACGAGCGGGTCGAGTGGACGCGCGTCGAGAACGAAGCGTGGTTGATCGATCAGGCGTACGAGGGGATGCTACGCGCCATCGAGGCGAAGGGCTCCGGCGGGGTGCTCGACGCGTTGCGCGCGAAGACGGCGATCGCGGAGCTGGCGGAGTCGATGACGTCGCGGATCTGCCGGATCGTCGGCGGGGGCTCGTACCACCGCGCGTCGCCGTTCGGGGCGGCGGCCGAGAACGTGCGCGCGCTGGGCTTCCTGCGGCCGCCGTGGGGCCTCGCCTACGACACGCTGTTCGAAACGGGGATGGCGCAGGGGTAGGGGCACTGTCAACGGATGGAGGAACGGATTAACAGATGCGTTTGTCGATGGGGCTATGTAGGGGCGCACAGCTATGCGCCCCTACCCCACGACGAACACCCGGCGCGTCTTCGATCGGGCCGGACAGGGCACTAGCTCTGTCCCCTACAATCCGCCTGCCGGCGGATAGGGCGACCGGACGGCCCCCCCCTGCGGGCCAGGCTGAAGCCTGGCCTTCGATAAGGAAGTTTCGTCGCGGGAGGCCTGAAGGCCTCCCCTACCCCTACGAGGCGGGCACCTCGCGAGGCGCCCGTACGAGCGAAGACGTGCGCTAGGCGGGGCGGAACTTTACGAGCGTGATCTCGTCCGAGACGTCTTCGAACGAGGCGATGAGGGGCATGCCAATGCGGACGTCGTCGACGGGGCAGCCGACAATGTTGGACGTCATGCGCGGCCCCTCCTCCAGCTCGACGATGGCGATGACGTACGGGACGTCCTCCGCCCACGGGCGCGCGGTGGGCTTGCGCGCGATCGTGAAGCTATACAGCGTCGCGCGGCCGGAGACGTCCGTCCACGCAAGAGCGTCGGAGCTGCAGTGCGGACAGATCGGGCGCGGGTAGAAGACGTACTCGTTGCACGAGTCGCAGCGCTGGATCGAGAGGCGGTGCTGCTTTGCGGCGTCCCAGAACGGCTTCGTGATGCGCGACGGCACGGGCAGCGGCTTCGGGACCTGGCGCGGCGGCGCGGTCATGCGCTACTCCCCAACACGAGCGAGACCTGCTCGCTCATGAAGCCGCCGTTGCCGTTCACGTAGGCGAGGTCGCAGTTGGCGATCTGGCGTGCGCCGGCGTCGCCCATAAGCTGGCGCGCGGCCTCGGTGACGTGCGACATGCCGCCCGCGAGGCCGGGCTGGCCGAACGAAAGCTGGCCGCCGTGCGTGTTGACCGGGAAGTCGCCTTTCCACGTGAGGTCGTGCGACTCGACGAAGGCGCCGGCCTCGCCCTTGGCGCAGAAGCCGGCGTCCTCGAGCGTAAGGAGCACGGCGATTGTGTAGCAGTCGTAGACAGACGCGAGCTTGATGTCGGAGCGCGCGACGCCTGCGGTATCGAACGCCTTGTCGGCGGCGACCTTGATCGCGCTGTTCGTGAGTGAGGGCGCGTAGGCAAGCGACTTGTGCGTGAGGCGTTCGCCCGCGCCGAGGAGGTAGGCGGCGCGGCCACGCTTCTTGGCGCGCTCGGCGCTCTGGACGATCATCGCCGCGCCGCCGCCGCAAGGCATGACGATCTCGAGCTTGTGCAGCGGATCGAGGATCAGGTCGGACGCGAGGACGTCATCGATCGTGATCGGCTCGCCGTAGAAGATAGCGTTCGGGTTCTGCTGGGCGTTCGTGCGCTGGTCGACGGCGACTTTCGCGCGCTGCGCGTCCGAGAGCGAGTACTCGTGCATGTAGCGCTGCGCAATGATCGCGTAGCCGAAGTTCGCGCCGAGCGCGCCGTACGGGAACTCGAACTCCGTGTCGGGCGTGCGCCAGGCCGAGGCGTTGCCGGACCAACCGATGCCGGCGCGCTGTTCGCGCGGCGTCGCGCTGGCGCAGAGCACGGTCTCGCAGAGGCCGGACGAGATCGCAGCCGCGGCGCGCCAGACCATGCCGGCGCCCGTCGCGCCGCCGAGGTCGACCAGTTCCGCGAACGTCACCTGCAGCCCGAGATACTCCGCGACGCTCGATGGGATGACGAGCGGCGTATCGTTAAACGGATCGACGACGAGGCCGTCGATCTCGCGCCAGGCGATCCCCGCGTCGGCGGCGGCGAGGCGCGCGACCTCCGCGATCATATCGAGCGTGCTGCGGCCTTCGGTCTGGCGGACCGGCTTCATCTCGCCGATGCCGGTGATGGCGGCCACGCCACGGAGCGACATCGGCTAGGCGCCGTCCTTGAAGCGAGGCAGCACTTTCGTGGCGAACAGCTCGAGCGAATGCATGAGCTTATCGTGCGGCGTCAGGCCGTTGTAGGCCCAGTAGAAGAGCCAGCGAATGGAAGAGTCCTTGAGCATCGTCTCGACCTGGCGAGAGACGGTGTCGGGCGAGCCGACGAGGATCAGGCCGCGCTCCATCAGCTCCTCCGGCGACATCATCTCGGGGCGGCCGGGCTCCGTGTAGCCGCGCCAGAAACCGAACGGGGCGAACCAGGCGGCGCCGCAGAACGCACCGGTCTGGTGCCAGAGCGCTAGCGCTTCCTCGTCCGTGTCGGCAACGATGACATCGCGCAGCACGCCGAGGCCCTCGCCGGGGGCGAGCGTGCGGCCGACGTTCGCGGCCTCATCCTGGTAGACCTCGTAGAGCTGGTTCTGCGTACCCTTGTACATCGGCGGCAGGATGGCGGTGACGTTCTCGCGCGCGCACCAACGGATCGTAGATTCGCTGGCCGCGAAGGGCTGGAACAGCGGCGGGTGCGGCTTCTGCAGGGGCTTCGGCACGACGCCGATCTGGCGCACGATGCCGCCCGCGTCGACCCCGGCGCCCCACTGGCGCGTGGCGTCGATCTCCCACGGTGTGCCTTCTGGCGGAATGTGCCAGTACTTGCCCTCGAACTCCATCATGTCCTCGGTCCACGCCCTCTTCACGATCTGGAAGTGCTCCTCGAAGGCGGCGCGGTTCGCGGCGTCGATCTCGTCGTGCTGGCCGGGCGTGACGCCGTGGATGCCGTACATCTGCTGGCCGAGCACGTCGACCCAGCGCCGTTGGTAGCCGCGCGCGAAACCGGCGTTCGCGCGGCCGCCCGACATGTGGTCGAGCATCGCAATGTCCTCGGCAACACGGAGGGGGTTCTGCGCGGGCAGGACGAGGCCAAGCTGGCCGACGCGAATGCGCTTGGTGTTCAGCGCGATGAAGAGGTCGAGCATGATGGGGTTGTTCGAGATCTCGAAGCCTTCGACGTGGAAGTGGTGCTCCGTGAAGGAGATGGAGTCGTAGCCCGCGTCGTCGGCGAGCTGGGCCTGCGCCTTGAGCTCGGAGAGCATCGACTGGTAGAGGTCGGTGCGCAGGCCGGCCATGCCCTTCTCGATCTCGGCGCGCGAGCCGATCGACGGGAGATAGAAGACGCTGACCTGCATGTTGTCCCTCCAGCGGGGCAAATGTAGCCGAGGGAGACGCGAGGGGTCAAGGTACTGTTGGGGGTATCTGCGCTCGCCCATGCGCTCTCGCTATGTATACTAGGGCCGGATTGCGAGGAGCATGAACTGCCCAGCCTGCACGCATGAGAATCCGGAGGGCGTAAAGTTCTGCGGGGAGTGCGGCGCCGCACTTCAGGAGGCGGCGCCGTGCCCGCGCTGTGGCTTTGCCAATCCTCCCGAAGTGAAGTTCTGCCACGAGTGCGGCCAGTCGCTCCTCGGCGCGGCGGCAGGGGTGGCCGCGCCCGCGCAGCCGCTGCCAGCGTCGCTGGGAGACGGACGTTACGCGGTGCGGCGCTTTCTGGGCGAGGGCGGACGCAAGCGCGTCTACCTGGCGCACGACGAACGGCTGAAGCGTGACGTCGCCGTCGCGGTGATCAAGACGGAAGGGCTGGATGAGCAGGGTCTCGCCCGTGTGCAGCGCGAGGCGCAGGCGATGGCGCAGCTGGGCGACCATGCGAACATCGTGACGATTCACGACGTCGGCGACGATAACGGTCAGCCATACATCGTCAGCCAGTACATGTCTGGTGGCGCCGTCGATAGCCTGGCACTACCGCTTCCCGTCGAAAGTACCCTGGAGATCGCGAAGGGCGTGTGCCGCGGCCTGGCGCACGCGCACGCACACGGCGTCGTGCACCGTGATCTCAAGCCGGGCAACGTCTGGCTCGCCGCGGACGGCACGGCCGAGATAGGCGATTTCGGCCTCGCGGTGGGTTTCGAGCAGTCGCGCCTGACGATGCACGGCATGCTCGTCGGCACCGTGGCCTACATGCCGCCGGAGCAAGCGCTCGGCAGCGAGGTGACGCCGCGAGCCGATCTCTATTCGCTGGGCTGCATGCTGTACGAGATGATCACGGGCCGGCCGCCGTTCGTGAGCGACAACCCGACAGCCGTGATCAGCCAGCACATCAACACCCGGCCCGTCGCGCCCTCCTGGCACTCGGAAGCCTGTCCGCAAGACCTGGAAGACCTCGTCGTGCGGTTGCTGGCGAAGGACCCGGCGGAGCGCTTCGCCAACGCCGAGGAGGTGCTCGCCGCGCTCGAACGCGTCGACCCGGGACAGAAGGCAGCCTCGCACTCCGATTCCAACGTGCTCGACCGGCTGGCGCTAGGCGTCTTCGTCGGCCGCGAGCAGGAGCTCGATCGCCTGCGCGGCGCGTTCGACAGCGCCGCCTCCGGCCACGGCGGCCTGGTGATGCTCGTCGGTGAGCCGGGCATCGGCAAGACGCGCACGACGCAGGAGCTGGAGACGTACGCGAAGATGCGAGGCGCGCAGGTGCTCTGGGGCCGCACGCACGAATCGGCGGGCGCGCCCGCATACTGGCCCTGGCTGCAGGCGGGCAACCAGTACGCCGGGGCGCACCAGGACGAGCTGGCTGAGCTGATCGAGCCGCACATGCCGCCCGGCACGGTCTCCGAGCTGACGCGCATCTTTCCGTGGCTGCTCACCGCGCCGAACCCAACAGCTCCGCCGGAACCGGCGTCCGACCCTGAGGTCGCCCAGTTCCGCCTGTTCGACGCGTATACGTCGTACCTGCGCGCGATCGCGCAGCAGGCGCCGCTCGTCGTCGCGCTGGACGACCTCCACTGGGCAGACAAGCCGACGCTGCTGATGCTCCAGCACGTCGCGCGGGAGCTGTCGCGCATGCGCGTGCTAGTCATCGGGAACTACCGCGATACGGACATCACACGCCAGAGCGCGCTGTCCGAGACGCTGGCGTCGCTCAACCGCGAGAGCGGGTTCGAGCGCATCGTGCTGCGCGGCCTCTCGCGCGAAGAATGCGCCGCGTACATCAAGGCGCGCGCCAACGTCGAGCCGCGCCGTGAGGTGCTCGACCGCATCTTCGAGGAGACAGAAGGCAACGCGTTCTTCCTGAGCGAGGTCGTCAACCTGATGGCGCAGGAAGGCACGCTCACACGCGACTCCGTCTCCGACATCGCGATCCCGGACGGCGTGCGCGAAGCGCTCGGACGGCGGCTGAACCGGCTCTCGGAGGAGACGAACGACCTCCTGCAGGTTGCGGCGATCATCGGGCGCGATTTCACCTACGACACGCTGACGCTACTGGGCGACCGTGACGAAGACGCTCTCCTACGCATGATCGAGGAGGCGCTGGAGGCGCGCGTCATCGAGGAGACGGAGACGCCGGGGCGCTATCGCTTCACGCACGCGCAGATGCAGGAGACGCTGCTCGCGGAGCTTTCGACGACGCGGCGCGTACGGCTGCACGGGCAGGTCGGCGAGGCGCTGGAGCAGCGCTACGGCGCTCGCGCCGAGGAGCGCGCCGGCCGCCTCGCCATGCACTTCAGCGAGGCGGCCACGCTCTCGCCCCGCTTCAGCGAAAAGGCTGCGCGCTACTCGGCCATCGCCGGGCGCCAGGCGCTCGAGCAGTCGGCGTACCCCGAGGCCGCGCGTCACTTCCGCGCCGCGCTCTCCGCCCGCGAAGGCGAGGAGGTCGACGACGATATTGCTGCCCTGCTCGTCGACTATGCACGGGCCGCGTACGCAACCGCCGACGGCCGGGAGGGCTGGCGAGCCGCGAGGCAGGCATTCGACCACTACGAAAAGACCCGGAACGTCGCGGCGGCCGTGAAGGCAGCGCTCCTTCCGGGCCTCGGCAGCGGCGCAAGCTGGCCGGCCCTGCTGGAGCGAGGGCTGGCGATGGTGCCGGACGGCTCGCTGGAGTACGGGCTACTGAACGCCGCGCTCGGACTGGCCGCAGGCGTGGCGGGCAACGACGACGAGCGCGCCCAAGAGGCCTTCGGGCGCGCTCGGGCCCTGGCTGAGCGACTCGGAGACCGGAAGCTCGAGTTGAGGACCCTCACTCACGAGATCATCGTCGATCAACAGCAGTGGCGCCCGGGAGGATGGTTCGCGAAGGCGGAGCGGGCGGTCGGGCTTGCACGCGAACTTCACCTGCCGGCCGAGGAAGCACGAGCGCACGCGGCCAGCTCCATGAATTCCGATCTGCGTAATCGCGATGCCTCTCGGGAGCACGCCGTCGCCTACCGAGAGCTTGCCGAGCGGAGCCGCGACTGGTCACAGATCGCCAATGCAGCGTGGGCCGAGTGCTGCAACGCGGTATACGCGGGCGATTGGGTCGTCGCCCGCGAGGCGGCGGCTCGCGGCCTTGAACTCGAGCCGCGTAACCTGAACCTCCTGTCAGGCATGACGGAGGTCGAGTTGCAACTCGGGCAGCTAACACAGGCCCAGCAATACCGAACGCGCATCGCGGACGTGATGCAGGGCGTCCGCAGCACCGGCGACCTGATCGCCTTCCCTTGGTTCGCGATAGCGGCGGCGATGCACAGCTACGTCACGGGCGATGGCGCGCAGCTTCCTCAATTGGAGCAAGTGGCGAGACTCGTCCTGGCGGAGCCGCGGACGCCGCCTCTCTGGATGGGGCTCGTGTATGAATCTCTGGCAATTCGCGCCGTCCTCCTCGATGATCAGACGGAGGCACGCGAACAACTCGAACGTCTCGATCGCTTCGCTGGCACGGCTCTGTGGGGGCTCACGCCTGATCACGTGCGAGGCCTCCTGTTCGAAACCCTCGGCCAACCCGATGACGCGATCACGGCGATAGAGACGACGCTGGCGTATCCGCAGACCGGCTACGGCTTCAGGCCGTACTGGTCCTGGGCCGCCTACGACTGCGCGCGCATCCGTATCGCCCGCGGTGCGCCGGGCGACCGCGAGCGGGCGCGTGAGCTGATCAACGAGGCGCTGGCGACCGCGCAGGAACTGGGCATGAAGCCACTCGTCGACAAGATCGTCGCGCTCAAGCTCAAGGATCAGGGCATCACGACCGAGACTGGTATCTACACATCGATCGACGCGGTCGCCGCGAGCGTGCAGCAGGAGCGGCCGGATGTCAGCTTGCACGCGGCTCCGGACGGCACGGTCACGATCATGTTCAGCGACATCGAGGACTCGACGGTGCTCACGGAACGCCTGGGCGACCGGGCCTGGCAGGATCTCCTGCGTGACCACAACGCGCGCATCCGCGAACAGCTGCGCACCTACGGCGGCTACGAGGTGAAGACGATGGGTGATGGCTTCATGGTGGCGTTTCAGTCCGCGAGGAAGGGCCTGGAGTGCGCGATGGCCATTCAACGCGCGTTCGACCAGCCCCAGGCGGAAGAGAGCGCGGACGTCCGCGTTCGCATCGGCCTGCACGCGGGCGAGGCGATCAGAGAGGGCGACGACTTCTACGGCAAGAACGTGATCCTGGCATCGCGTGTAGCCGGGCAGGCGAATGGCTGCGAGATCCTGGTGTCGTCGTTGCTAAAGGAACTGACGGAGAGCTCTGGAGAGTTCGTCTTCGACGACGGTCGAGACGTGGAACTGAAAGGCCTCTCGGGCACGCAACGCGTGTACCGCGTCGCGTGGGCGCCGCTGAACGCCAAGTAGCACGCCCGGCAAGCGCGCCGCACGGTCCCGGCGCGACAAGGAGGCTGTGCGAGAGACGCTCGACGCTCGAGATACGATGCTCGATGTCGCCCAGGCGTGGGGCTTCCTTACATCGAGCGAGCGGCAGCGAGCGAGATGAGGGGCGGGACGGCTCGCCGGAGGCGCGCCCGGGCGGGCGGGTAGAACAAATAAGGGGTGGGGCGACGCCTCGAACGCGGGGAGGCGTTCAATCGGAGCCAACGCGCGTTGGCCGCAGCGTCAGCGAGGCTCCTGGAGCAGCTTGACGGCTCTTCCAGCTTTCGGCTACGTTTCGGTCGCCGCCATGGACTTTCGCGATACACCGGAAGACGCCGCGTTTCGAGCCGAGGTGCGCTCGTTCATCGAGCGCGAGCTGCCGGACGCGCTGCGCAGCGCGCACTCGGTGCGCAGCAGCTTCGAGCCGGGCGGCTGGGGCCGCGACGTGGGCGACGCGTGGCGGCAGAAGCTGGTCGTGCGTGGTTGGGTGGCGCCTGCTTGGCCAAAGGAGTACGGCGGGGCCGGCATGAGCATCATGCAGCAGTTCGTCTTCAACCAGGAGATGGCGACGTCGCGGGCGCCGCGGACGGGCGGCGGCATCGCACTGGGCATGGCGGGGCCGACGATCATGGTGCACGGCAGCGATGAGCAGAAGCAGCGCTTCCTGCCCCGCATCCTCGAGGGCGACCAGACCTGGTGCCAGGGCTTCAGCGAGCCGGAGGCGGGGTCCGATCTGGCGAACCTGCAGACTCGAGCCGTGCGCGACGGCGACGACTACGTGATCAACGGACAGAAGATCTGGACATCGATGGCGCACAAGGCGCATTGGATGAACGTGCTCGCGCGGACCGATATGGACGCGCCGAAGCACAAGGGCATTTCGTACTTCATCCTCGACATGACATCGCCCGGCATCACGACCCGCCCGCTGACGAACCTGGCGGGCCGCGCGGATTTCGACGAAGTGTTCTTCGATAACGTGCGCGTACCGGCGAACAACCTCGTCGGCGAGGAGAACCGCGGCTGGTACATCGCGACAACGACACTGGACTTCGAGCGGTCGAACATCGCCTCGACGACAAACCTGGTGCTCATGGTGAGCGACCTCGTCGATTGGGTGCGCGCGCACGCGGAGGCGCCGGAGTGCACGATCGGCCATCGCGCATCGCTGCGCTACGAGCTGGCCGACCGCACCGTCGAAGCGCAGATCGCGCGGCTGATGTCGTACCGCGTCATCTCGATGCAGAACACGGGGCTGATCCCGAACAAGGAATCGTCCGTGGCGAAGCTGTACTCCTCGGAGCTGGAGCAACGCGTCGCGCAGACGGCGATGCGGGCGCTGGGCTCGTACGGCCTGCTGCTGAACGGCGAAGCGCCCCTGCGGGGCTCGATCGCGCGGATGTACCTGTACGCAGTCGCGCTCACGATCGGCGGCGGCACGAGCGAGATCCAGCGGAACATTGTGGCGATGCGCGGCCTGGGGATGCCAAGGATGTAGTTCGGGCCTAGAGTTTGGGGTCTAGGGTCTCGGTTGAGAGGGAGATGTCAATGCTAAAGGAAGGAACGGAAGCGCCAGAGTTCGAAGCGCAAATGAGCGGGGGCGAGACGTTCCGGCTGGCGGACCAGCGCGGCAAGAAGAACGTGGTGCTGTACTTCTATCCGAAGGACTTCACGCCCGGTTGCACGAAGGAGGCCTGCGCGTTCCGGGACAACTACGACGAGCTGTCGAACTACGACGCACTCATCGTCGGTGTGAGCACAGACAGCGCGGAGTCGCACGATCGGTTCCGGCAGACGCACGAGCTGCCCTTCCCGCTCATCCCGGACCCCGAGAAGCGTCTCGTCAAGATGTACGACGCCGACGGGCTGTTGGGCTTCATGACGGCTCGCGTGACGTACGTCATCGATAAGCAGGGCGTGATCCAGCGCGCCATCCGCAACGACTTCATGGTCGGGCGGCACCTGCCGGGTGTCATCGACACGTTGAAATCGATCCAGAGCTCGCCGGTGTAGCCTGGCCTTCGGATAGCAATAGAGACGCCGGTCTAGAGGGAGCAACCCATGCCGTCCTTGATCTACGAGAAGCGCGACGGGATCGCGTACATCACGTTCAACCGCCCCGAGGTGAAGAACGCCTGGGACCCCGAGGCGATGGTCCGGCTCGCCGACGCGTGGCGTGACTTCGCGGAGGACGGCGAGGCGCGCGTCGCGCTCGTGACGGGCGCGGGTAATGAAGCGTTCTGCGCCGGCGCCGACCTGGGAAAGCTGATCCCGCTCTACACGCGCGCGCGCCAGCCCGAGGACGACTGGGACAAGCGCGTGCTCGAACGCGGGCTCCACAACGTGGCGTTGATGCGCACGTTCCATGTCTACAAGCCGGTCATCGCAGCGGTGAACGGCTTTTGCCTCGCGGGCGGGATGGAGCTCCTGCAGGCGACGGACATCCGCATCGCGGCGGAGCACGCGACGTTCGGACTGAGCGAAGCGAAGCGCGCGCTCGTGCCCGGCGGCGGCTCGATGGTGCGGCTGGCGCGGCAGATCCCCTACTGCAAAGCGATGGAGATCCTGCTCACCGGCGACCGCATCTCGGCGCAAGACGCGTACCAGTTCGGGCTCGTAAACTACGTGGTACCGGCGGGCGAGGTGATGCCGCTCGCCGAGAAGTTCGCGCAGACGCTGGCCGCGAACGGACCGCTCGCGCTGCAGGCGATCAAGGAGACGGTGATCCGCACGTCGGGACTGCCGCTCGACGACGCGTACACGATCGAAGACGAGAACTCGCTCGCCGTGACGCGCTCCGAGGACGCGAAGGAGGGGCCACGCGCGTTCATGGAGAAGCGGCCGGCGGTGTTCAAGGGACGCTGAGTGAAGGCGCTCATCCTCGCTCCGTTTTCTGACGACGCCCTCGAGAGCCTGCGCCGGCACGTCGACGTGGCGTACGAGCCGTGGACGGAGACGAAGAAGCTCTGGGACCCGAACAAGCTGGCGGAGCGCATCCGCGACGAGGACATCGGCATCCTTATCGTGGAGGCGGACTTCCTGTTCGAGCCGGTGTTCGCCGTGCCGAACCTGAAGATCGCGGGCGCGTGCCGGAACGCGCCGAACCAGGTCGATCCGGCCGCGGCGACCAAGCACGGCGTGCCGGTGCTCAACGCGCCCGGGCGCAACAACGTCGCGGTGGCCGAGCTGGCGATCGGGCTGATGTTTGCGCTGGCGCGCCACATCCCGCAGGCGAACGAATTCGTGTCGGCCGGCAGGTGGACGAACCCGATCGCCGACTACGAACAGTTCCGCGGACGCGAGATCGCCGGCAGCACCGTCGGCGTCGTTGGGCTGGGGCAGATCGGACGCGAGGTGGCAAAGCGTGCAGAGTGCCTGGGCGCGAACGTTGTCGCCAGCGATCCGTACGTCACGGAGGCGGGCTCGATCCGCGTCGTGCCGCTCGAGACGCTGCTCAGCGAGGCCGACTTCGTTACCCTGCACACGCCGGCGACGCCGGCGACGGAGGGGCTGATCGACGCGAAGGCGCTCGATCTGCTGAAGCCGGGGGCGTACATCATCAGCACGGGCGCGGCGAAGGTGATCGATCTCGACGCGCTGGCGGAGCGGCTGCGCGACGGGCGGATCGCGGGCGCGGGGCTGGACGTGTTTCCCGGCCACCTGATCAAGACGGACCATCCGCTGCTCGGGCTGCCGAACGCAATCCTCACGCCGCACATGGGCGGCGCCACGCGCGAGACCGTCGAGCGGCACTCACGAATGATGGTCGCGGACATCGAACGCTTCTTGCGCGGCGAGCGGCCGCAGTTCGTGATCAACCCCGACGCACTCGATGGCCGCTGAACACATCGTCGCGCTGGACGCGGGGACGAGCGGCGCGCGCTGTGTCGTGCTGCGGCCCGGCGCGGGCGTCGTCGCGGCGTCGCGGCGCGCGTGGCAGTACGACACGCCGCCGGGCGGCGGCCCGCTCGATAAGTCCTTCGACGCCGCCACGTTCTGGTCGCTCGTCTGCGACGTGACGCGGCGCGCGCTGGAGCAGGCCGGCATCGCCGGCGGCGACGTAGCGGGAATCGGTGTCACGAGCCAGCGCTTGGGCGTCGTCGTCATCGACGATGATGGGCGCGTGTTGTTCACCGGCCCGAACGTCGACGCGCGCGCGTTCATGGAGGGGATCGCCATCGATGGGACGATGGCAGACCGTGTGTACGCGTCGAGCGGCAAGCTGCCGTCGCTGCTGCTCGCTCCCGCCCGATTGCACTGGCTGCGCAAGAACGATCCGGCGGCGTACGAACGCGCGGACTGCGTCCTCACGATTGGCGACTGGATCGCGTACCAGCTCACCGGCGAACGCAAGAACGAACGCACGCTCGCGGCCGACTGCGGGCTGCTCGACGTGTCGTCGCGAGAACGCGACGACCGGCTGCTGGGCGAGCTCGAGGTGGCGACGCACCTGCTCGCGCCGCTCGTGTGGCCGGACGAAATCGCCGGCGGCGTATCGAAGGGCGGCGCGGACGCGACGGGGCTTGCCGCTGGCACGCCCGTCGTGATCGCGGGCGGCGACACGCAGTGCGCGCTCGCGGGCATGGGCATCGAGCAGCCGGGCGAGGCCGGGATCGCGGCGGGCTGGAGCTGCCCGCTCGGCCTCGTGACGGCGGAGCCGCGCATCGATGAGAAGCAGCGCACGTGGACCGACGTGCACGTCGCGCGCGACCGCTGGCTGATCGAGAGCAGTCCGGCGGACGCGGGCCGCGGGTGGCAGTGGTGCGCCGAGACGTTGTTGGGCGAGAGCGATGACGTGCTCGAACGCGCAGCGGCGCTTGCGTCGGAGGCGCCGGCCGGCAGCGGCGATGCGATCGCGCTGCTGGGGCCGAGCATCATGAACGCCGGAGCGATGAGCGTGCACCTGGGCGGCTTCCTCTTCACGACGCCGCTGACGGTGCACGCGGTTGGCCGGCCGCAGCTCCTGCGCGCCGCGCTCGAGAACATCGCGTTCGCGCTGCGGGCGAACCTCGAGCAGGCGGAGGAGGTCGCGGGCGGACGGGCGACGCGGCTGGCGGCGGGCGGCGGGATGACGCAGACGCCGCTGTTCGCGCGCATCCTCTCGGACGTGGTTGCGCGACCGATCGAGGTGGCGCAAGATGTCGAGGTGACCGCACGCGGCGCAGCGCTGATGGCGGCTCGCGCCGCCGGGCTGGACGACACGTCGCTGCGCGCGGACATGCAATCGATTGAGCCCGACGCCGCGAACGCGCAGACGTACACACGCGGCTACGCGCGCTGGCGCAAGCTGGCGCAGGCGCTGGACCGCACGATGCAGGAGCAAGCATGAGCTACGAAGACATACGCAACGAGATCCACGCCGCTTGCGTGCGGCTCAACGCCGCGGGGCTGATCTCCGGCTCGAGTGGCAACGTGAGCGTCCGGCTGGAGCCGAAGGACGGACAGGAGCTGTTCGCGATCACGCCCAGCTCGGTCCCGTATCGCCTGCTGCAGCCGGAACAGATCGTCGTGATCAACGGCGATCGCGAGGTGGTAGACGGCACAGACCGGCCGTCCGTCGAGGTCCACCTCCACGTCGCGGCGTACCGCGCGCGGCCGGACGTTGGGTCGGTGGTGCACAGCCATTCGATCTACGCGAGCGGGCTCGCCGTCGCGGGAACAGACCTACCGCCGCTGATCGACGAGCAGATCGTCACGCTGGGCGGCGGCGCGATCTGCGCGCAGTGGGGCATGTCGGGGTCCGAGGACCTGGCAACGAAGGTGGTAACGGCGCTCGATTACCGAAAGTGCGCGCTGTTGCGCAGTCACGGCGCGGTAAGTGTTGGCAAAACGCTGGAAGACGCGCTGGAGGCCGCATTCCTGCTCGAGCGCATGTCGCACATCTATATCCTCGCGCGCCAGCTCGGCAACGTCGAGACGCTGCCGCAGAACGTCATCGATCTCGAGATCAAGTTCTACAAGATCAAGAACGGCCTGCCGACGGAGTAGCGCGTGCTGTTTGCTCCCTCACCCCAAGTCGCGGCCAAGTCCGAGATGTTTAACGATCAATCGCCCCTCTCCCTCGATGAGGGCGAGGGGAACCCACTGAAGTTGACGAACCACCGCATGTCGAGGAACACGCTCACGTGCTGAGCCCATATCGCGTGCTGGATCTTACGACGGAGCGGGGGTTGCTCTGCGGGCAGGTGCTCGGCGACCTGGGGGCGGACGTGATCAAGATCGAGCCGCCGGGCGGATCGCCAGCGCGCAACGTCGGGCCGTTCTACAAAGACGAGCCTGACCCGAACCGCTCGCTGTTTTGGTGGGCGTACAACCGCAACAAGCGCAGCGTCACGCTCGACATCGAGCAGCAGGACGCGGCCCGCGCCATCCTGCGCCGGCTGATCGAGGGCGCGCACTTTCTGATCGAATCGCACGATCCCGGCTACATGGCGTCGCTCGGCCTCTCGTACGACGATGTCGCCGCGATCAACCCGGGCATCATCTACGTTTCGATCACGCCGTTCGGGCAGACGGGGCCGAAGGCAGGCTGGGCGGACAGCGACCTGATCGTCTGGGCCGCGGGCGGGCCGCTCGCGCTGACGGGCGATTCGGACCGGCCGCCGGTGCGCGTGAGCGTGCCGCAGGCGTACGCGCACGCGAGCGCGGAGGCGGCGGTCGCGGCGCTGATCGCGCACCACGAGCGCGCGCGCTCGCGCCGTGGGCAGCACATCGATGTCTCCGCGCAGGCGTCGGTCGACCAGGCGACGCTCTCGAACGCGCTCAGCGCGCCGCTTGGCGTGCCGGACGTCAGACGCAGCTCCGGCGGCTCGAAATACGGCCCGATCCTCGTGCGCGGCGTCTATCCGGCGAGCGACGGCTACGTCGCGATCTCGTTCTTCTTCGGGACGGCGCTCGGGCCGATGACGCGGCGGCTGATGCAGCACGTCTACGACGAGGGCTTCTGTGACGAATCGATCCGCGACAAGGACTACATCGCCTATGTCGAGCTGCTGCTGAGCGGCAAGGAGCCGGAGTCGGAGTACGCGCGCGTACGCGACGCGCTGGAAGCGTGGACGCGCAGCAAGACGAAGGCAGAGCTACTCGATGCCGCGCTGGAACGCGGGCTGCTCATCGCGCCGATCGCGCAGGTAAGCGAGTCGTTCGACAGCGAGCAGCTGGCGGCGCGCGAGTACTGGCAGCCGCTGGACCACCCGGAGCTGTCGATGACGGTCCCCTACCCCGGCGCGTTCGCGAAGTTCAGCGAGACGCCGCTGCGGTATCGATTGCGCCCGCCGCTTGCCGGCGAGCACAACCGCGCGCTCTACATCGACGAGCTGGGCATGACGGAAGAAGAGGTTTTCGACTTGCAGGCGAACGGGGCGATCTAGTGGCGAACGGCCTTCCCCTCTCCGACGTGAAGGTGCTCGACCTGGCGTGGGTGATGGCGGGGCCGGTGGCGACGCGCGTGCTGAACGACTACGGCGCGACGGTCGTGCGGGTGGAGTCGGCGACGCGCATCGATACGGCGCGGACGCTCGTGCCGTACATCAGCAACGCACCGGGGCCGGAAAACTCGATCCGCTTCCAGAACATCAACGCGGGCAAGCTCGGCGTAACGCTCGACATGTCGAAGGACCAGGCGCGCGATGTCGTGCGCGACCTCGTGCGCTGGGCGGACGTCGTCGTCGAGTCGTTCTCGCCGAAAGTGATGCGTTCGTGGAGCCTGGAGTACGAATCGCTGCGCGCGATCAAGCCCGACATCATCATGCTCAGCACGTGCCTGATGGGCCAGACCGGCCCGATGTCGCGCTTCGCCGGGTTCGGCAGCCTGGCCGCAGCGATCTCGGGGTTCTACGACCTGACGGGCTGGCCGGACCGGCCGCCCGCCGGGCCGTTCGGCGCGTACACCGACACGATCGCGCCGCGCTTCACCGCGATCGCGCTCCTCGCGGCGCTAGAGTACCGGCGGCGCACTGGCCGCGGGCAGTACATCGACCAGGCGCAGGGCGAGTCGGCGCTGCACTTCCTCACGCCGGCGCTGCTGGACTACGCGACGAACGGCCGCACGCAGTCGCGCCGCGGGAACGAGGACGAGGCAATGGCGCCGCACGGCGTGTATCCCGCGGCGGGCGACGACCGCTGGGTCGCGATCGCGGTGCGCAACGACGACGATTGGCGCGCGCTCTGCGATGTGATGGGTCGCGGCGAGCTGTCGGACGACGAACGCTACGCGACGACCGAGGCGCGGCGCGCGCGTCGAGAGGAGCTAGACGCGATCGTGTCGTCGTGGACGCGCGAGCACGAGGAGAGCGAGATCGAGACGGCTCTGCAGTCGCGCGGCGTGCCGTCGAGCGCCGTACAGAACAGCAGCGCGATCTACGCGGACCCGCAGCTCGCGCATCGAGGCCAGTTCGTGCAGGTCGAGCACGCGCTCCACGGCGCGACGACGATCGAGGGTTCGCACTTCCATCTGTCGCGCACGCCGGCGCGGGTGGAGCGCCCGGCGCCGCTGTTGGGCGAGCACAACCAGTATGTGCTGGAGGAGGTCCTCGGCTACGCGCCGGAGCGCATCGCGGAGCTGGTCGCCGCGGGAGCGCTGGAGTAGCGACGATGGCATACGACGAGATGCTTGCACAACGGGTACGCGCGCTGCTTGCCAAGAAGGGAGGCGTCACCGAGCGCAAGATGTTCGGCGGCATCGCGTTCATGGTTGGCGGCAATATGTGCGTTGGCGTCGTGAAGGACGATCTGATGGTGCGGGTCGGTCCGGACGGCCACGACGACGCGCTCGCCCAGCCCGGCGCGCGGCCGATGGACTTCACGGGGCGGCCGATGCGCGGCATGGTGTTCGTTGGGCCGAGAGGGTATCGCACGGGTGCCGGCCTGTCGGCGTGGGTGCAACGCGGCGTAGCGTTTGCGAAGACGCTGCCCGCAAAATAGGGCGTCGGCGAGCGCAGGCGCTGCTATACTGATGTGCGGCGGCGCGCGTTCTCGATGCGGGCCCGTAGCTCAGCGGTAGAGCAACGGACTTTTAATCCGATGGTCGTGGGTTCGACCCCCACCGGGCCCCCCAGCTAGCCACCGCTTGTGCAGGCAAAGCCACGTTCGCTCCCAACCGATACATCGCCGCAGATCCGTTATCATACAGGAGGCCGCGACCTAGCGGCCTGTGCAACGGACAAGCGCAGCTATCGGAGACACCGAACGCGATGACTGAAGATATGAAGGCCAAGCTCACGCCGGAGCAGTACAACGTCTGTTTCCTGAAGGGAACGGAGCCGCCGTTCTCCGGCAAGTACACGGACAACAAGGAGCCGGGAGCCTACGTGTGCGTTGCCTGTGGCGCAGCGCTGTTCGAATCGGATGCGAAGTTCGACTCCGGTACGGGGTGGCCCTCGTTCGACCGGCCGGTCGCGAACGATAACATCGCGCACGAAGAGGACATCTCGCATGGGATGCGCCGCATCGAGGTGATGTGCAAGAACTGCGGCTCGCACCTTGGCCACGTGTTCGACGACGGCCCGGCGCCAACAGGCAAGCGCTACTGCATCAACTCGCTATCGCTCGACTTCAAGCCGCGATGAGCAACGAGAACGGCTCGACAAGCTCCGCTAAGACTTCGCATCCGCGCGAGGAGGTCTACCTCGCGGGCGGCTGCTTCTGGGGGATGCAAGACCTGCTGCGCGAGATACCAGGCGTGCTGGAGACGGACGTCGGCTACACCGGGGGCGACGTCAGGAACGCGACGTATCGCAACCACCGCGGCCACGCCGAGGCCGTGCGTGTCGTCTTCGACCCCGACGTGCTGCCGTTCGAGGAGCTGCTGCGCTGGTTCTACCGCATGCACGACCCGACGACGAAGGACAAGCAGGGCAACGACGTCGGCTCGTCCTATCGGTCCGCGATCTTCTACAAGCACGACGAGCAGAAGCGTATCGCGGAGGAGCTGACCGCACGCCTTAACGAAAGCGGAACGTGGGGCAGGCCGATCGTGACGGAGATCGTCGCGGCGGGCGACTACTGGAAGGCCGAGGAAGAGCACCAGGACTACCTGAAGAAGCAACCCGGCGGGTACACCTGCCACTTTGTGCGACCGCCATCGGTCGTCGGCGGCTAGCGTCTCAACTTCGCTCCCGCTCGTGTACAGTCGCCTGCGTGGATAGACGCGTGCGGCGGCTGCTCGGCAGGCTCCAGCGCCTTCCTATGGACGGCTGTGAGCTACTGACGTCTGCCCTGGCGATGGATGCTGTACGCAGCGGGGAGACCGAGCGAGAAGACGAGCACCAGCAGCAAGCCTAAGACGACGCCGGCTCGACTAGCGCCAGCCAGCGCGTCGCCCGTCCCCGTGTCGGGTAGCGATGCCGGCGGCGAGGCCACCACCTGCGCACTCGTGCTCACGGTGATCTCCCCGCAACGCGCCTCCAGTTGAATCGTTCCGGTGGTTTCGCCGGCGTGAAGCGTTGTCGTCACCTCGCCATCCGCATCGGTCGTTCCAAACGGCTTTTCCAAATAGGCGTCCGTGCCGGGCTGGCTCACGATCACAAAGGCGCAGGACACCCCTGCCACTACGGCCCCGTGATCATCGCGGACGGTGACCGTCACCTCGTTATCTCGACCGCGCTCAACGGTGGTCTCCTCAACTTCGATTGAACCAGTTCCCGGTGCGACCGGCGTGCGAGTGGGTGCCAGCGCATCGGTAGGTGTACTGCTCGGCGTGTGAGTCGGCGTCTGCGTCGGGGTCGACGTGAATGTCGGCGTCGGTGTTTGCGTGACCGTCAGCGTTGGCGTTGCGGTGAACGTCGGCGTGGGACTCGACGACGGGGACGCGGTTTCGGTCGGCGTGGCCGATGGCGTCACCGCAGTCGCTGGCGTTTCTGTCCGTGTTGGCGTGGCGTCTGCTGGTGTCAGCGTGAACGTCGGCGTCGGTGTGTAGGTCGGCGTCGGCGTGTCGGTCGGCGTGTTGGCCGGCGTGTCGGTCGGCGTGTTCGTAGGCGTTTCCGTGGGTGTATTGGCCGGCGTGTCGGTCGGCGTATCGGTCGGCGTATCGGTCGGCGTATCTGTCGGCGT
>JBBDXS010000008.1:0-6238 GCA_040902195.1 Dehalococcoidia bacterium | reverse complement strand
GTACGTCGAGTCCGTAGGTCGGGGTCTTTAGACCCCGACAAGAACGCGCGGGTCTGAAGCCCCGCGCCTACGGGTCCGAGAATGACGATTCAGTCCGCGCCGTAGTACTCCACCGCGCCGTCCGCGACGAGATCGTTGAACTCGTCCGCGGAGTAGCCAAGGACCTCCTGCAGCACGTACTCGTTGTCCTGCGCGATGCAGGGCGCGGGCCGCTGGACCGCCGGCGGCGTCTCTGACATGCGCACGCCGAAGAGCTCGGCCTGGTACGGCCCCCAGTCGCAGTGCTCGACAGGGACGAAGTGGCCGCGATGGTTGAGCTGCGGGTCGGCGTACAACCCCTCCTGGTCGAGTACGACGCCTGCCGGCACGCCGGCCGCCTGAAGCTTCTCCATCAGCTCGCGTCCGTCGTGCGACGCCGTCGCCTCCGCGATCGCGATGTCGAGCGGCCCGTCGTTCGCGCAACGGGCGTCGAGCGTGGCGAGACGGAAGTTGGTACGCCACGACTCGCGATCGAGAACGCGGCAGAGCGCCTCCCACTGCGCGTCATCGAAGACCGAGATCGCGATCCAGCGGTCGTCGCCCTTCGTCGGATAGACACCGTGCGGCGCCGCCTGGGGCGTGTCGCCGCCAAGGTAGCGGTTGCCTGCGCGGAGCTGCGTGCGGCCGTTCACGTCGTAATCGAGCAGCGCGGTGCCGGTAACGTTGAGCATCGTCTCCATCTGCGACAGGTCGATGTGCTGGCCTTCGCCCGTGCGGTCGCGATGGTCCAGCGCGGCGACGATGGCGAACGCGCCGGCGAACGGCACGACGTAGTCGGGATAGGCGAGCGAGACGCCAGTGGGCGGGCCGTCCGGCCAGCCGATCAGCGACGACATGCCGCTCATGCCCTGCACCTGGAGCCCGTAGCCGCGCAGCTCCGCATCGGGGCCGGTCTGGCCCTGGAGCGAGACGCTGAGCATGATGATGGCGGGCTTGCGCGCCCGCAGGTGTTCGTAATCGAGGCTCCAGCGCGCCATCGTGCCCGGCGTGAAGCCCTCGACGACAACGTCCGCCCAATCGATTAGCTTGTGGACGACCTCGAGGCCGCGCGGCCTGTTCAGGTCGAGGCAGACGTCGTACTTTCCGAGGTTCATCGCTGCGAAATAGCCGCTCTTATTGATCCCCGGCCCGCCGGCCATCGGCGGCGAGTTGCGCGCGACATCGATGCGCACCGCCGACTCGACCTTCACGACCGTCGCGCCGTAGTAGGCGAGCAGCACGCTACACAACGGCCCGGCCGCGACCCAGCTAAGATCGAGGACGTTGATGTGATCGAGCGCGCCTGGCTCAGCCATGCTAGATCGCTCCCTCGGCTCGCAGCGATGCCAGCTCGCTGTCGCTCACGCCGAGCGCGCCGTAGACGTCCGCATTGTGCTCGCCCAACATAGGCGCGCGATCGCGGATGCGCCACGGCGTGCCGGAGAGCAGGACGGGCGGACCGGGGTACGTGATCGTCGCGCCGAGCTCCTTGTGTTCGATCTTCTGGAAGAAGTTGCGCGCGCGGAGGTGTTCGCTCGATAGGTTTTCAGGGACGGTCTGCACCGGAAAGATCATCAGCTCGTGCTCGTGCGCCATCGACATCATCTCGGCCTTCGTGTGGAGCACAAGCCACGCGGCGAACTGCGCCTCGCAGGCGCTCGCCTCGTCCTGGCTGCACTGCCACTGGCCGGGCAGCGGCGAAAAACGCGTCGCCGTGCGCCACTTCTCCTCCTCGAGAAAGCCTGCGGCGTCATCGCGCTTCATCAGATCGATCAGCGTCGGGAAGTGCGGGCCGAACAGCGTGCTGACCGCGACGTGTCCGTCCTGGCACGGGTAGATCGTCCTCGAGATCATGAAGCCGAGGTTGATCCCTTCGCCGCTGCGCGTGATGTTCATGTTCATCAGCGGCCAAAAGCCTGTGATCCCGCCCGGCCCGGCGAGCGTGAACGTCACGATCTCCTGCATCGACGCGTCGATGCGCTGGCCGCGGCCGGTGCGTCGCGCGTGGTACAGCGCCACTGTCGCGCCGAACGCCGATGCCATCGATGCGTGGTAGTACGCCTGCGAGGCGCGCGCGCGCGTCGGTGGGCGGCCGGGCTCGCCCTGCAGGTTGAGCAGCCCGCCCAGCGCCAGCCCGACGAGGTCCGACCAGGCGTAGTCCGCGTACGGGCCGTCCTGCCCGAAGCCGGTAATCGATGCCCAGACGAGCTTCGGGTGGTCCTTACGGAAGTCCTCGTAGTCGAGTCCGAGCGCGTGCAGCGCGCCCGCCGGAAACGACTCGACAACGAGATCGGCGTTCGCGATAAGCTTGCGGAACAGCTCGCGCCCGGCGGCGTGCTCGAGGCTGAGCGTGATGCCGCGTTTGCTTGCGTTCAGCACGAACCAGACGAGGCTGCGCTCCGGCCCCGCCTCGTCCTTCACGAACGGGCCGAGCGCGCGCACAGGATCGCCGTCCGGCGGCTCGATCTTGATCACGTCCGCGCCCATCTCGGCGAGCATCCGTCCGGCGTACTGACCGATCTCGCCCGTGAGATCGAGGACGCGGTAGGGCGCAAGCGCGGCGGGTGTGTCAGTCATGAGGCTCATTGATCTCGATTGGCTCCGCCTCGCGACCGAACCAGCGCTGGAGGAGTTCGACAAACCGCTCGGCCTCCTCCTTCGACTTGATACGCAAGATCATTTGGTGCGCACCGTCATACTGTTTTACGAATTCGAAGTTCGAACGAAGCTCCTCGACCAACGTTTCTTCGGCAAGGCCCGTCGTCTGTGCCCAACTTCCGTGGGACACCCAAACGTCAATCGTCCCCTGGGGAGCGCCCCAATTGGCCACCGCATTGACGCCGCACAGCATTCGTCCGTTGCCCCAGTATCGAAACGAGCCTCCATAGCTCCGAGTCGGATCCTCCGAGAGGAAGTCACTTAGTCGCCGCAGCACGTTGAGCTGTGAAATGGCACCACGGTCGCGAGCCTGGGCGACGAGTGTTTCGACTGGCACGCTGTAGGTTTCCCCGGTTCGTGTGCCAGCGATTACCTCCTCGGAGACCACAGATGTCCGAATCAAGATTTGTTCGCCGCTTGGAAGCTGAACGTGGCGGAAAATCAGACCATCGATACTCATCCCGTATTGTCGTGAAAGGTACTGGAGCATCCTCTCTGTAGAAGCGTCCAAGCGCGAAGCGATGACGAGAATGCTTGGCGCGTTCAGTTGCAAGTCCGAAAGCGGCTGCCCGAATTTTTCTAGGAACGCTTCGTCTAAGGTGCGCTCGAGGTAGCGAGCAGCTATGGCCTTGACCTCCTCTGGGGTTTGTGTGGCTATCCATGAGGCGTAATCGATGGCTTGGGCAACCGTTACCCGAGGGGCACGATCGCGCTTCAACTCGATCACGACCGGCTTGCCGTCAACCGTAAGCCCAAGAAGGTCAAGTGGGCCGGACGCTGTGCTGACCTGCCTGCCGATTATGAGTAGATTATCTTGTATCGCCTCAGGTTGTGAGGCTAGCCAATCTTCCAGTCTTTCTTCGAGTAAACCTTGCTGATCCGCGGGTAGCTCCGCGATTTCGGCTAGCCTGTTGTCCTCCACTCTCCAAACTCTTAGAACACTCGCCATCTATTCCTCCCGTGCTGTCGGAGCCGCTTGTCGACCATCATGCGAGGATCGCGTCCGCGATGCGCGCGAGATGCGCGTCGCTGTCGCCGAGGAGGATCTCGTTGCTCTTTACGCGTTTGAAGTAGAGGTGCAGGTCGTGCTCCCACGTGAAGCCGACGCCGCCGTGCACGTGGATCGCCTGGCTGCCGACGAACGCGCCCGGCGCGGCCGTGGCCGCTTTCGCCATCGCGACGGCGACGCTGCGTTCGCCCGCGTTCGCGTCGATCTTCACCGCGGCGTGGTAGACGGCCGCGCGCATCCGCTCTACGGCCGCGCCCATATCGGCGATGCGCCACTTGACAGCCTGGTTCGCCCCGATCGGCCGCCCGAACTGCACGCGCTCCTTCGCGTGGGCGACGGTCATCTCGAGCATGCGTTGCGCCGCGCCGAGACTCTCCGCCGCGAGCGCGACCGTCCACTCGTCAAGCAGCGCATCGATCACGGCCGAGGCGTCTCCGCCGAACAGCGATGTCGCCTCGACGTTATCGAATGTTCCGTCGTAATAGCGCACCGATCGGTCCATCAGCGCAAGCTCCGTCCACGCGATGCCCGGCGCGTCGGTGCGTACGAGGACCAGGCTGCGTCCGCCGCCCGGTAGCGACGCCTCGACCAAGGCGACGTCCGCGAGCGGGCCGTGCGGTACGAACGCGATCGAGCCGGAGAGGCGTCCGTCCGCGAACGTAGGGCCGTCGCCGCCCACATCGGGCCGTGTGCTGAGCGCGATCGTCACGCTCGCGGCGCCCGATGCGGTCCGCGTAAGCACGTCATCTCGAATCGAGGAGTCGGGCGCGCGTGCGACGGCGCGGGCGGCGAGCAGCGTCGAGGTGAGCGGCAGCGGCAAGACCGCGCGGCCCGCCTCCTCGAAGACAAGGATCAGGTCTTCGAACGCGCCGCCCGCGCCGCCTGCCGCCTCCGGCGAGCCGACGCCGGCCCAGCCTGCCTCCACAAGCGCTTGCCAGAGGCCCGGGTCGCGGCCATCGCCATCGTAGGCGATAGAACGCATGTGGCCGGCGTCGCCCGCGCGCGCCAGCAACTCGCGCAGCCCGCGGCGCATCATCTCCTGCTCCTCGCTCAGCTCAAAGTCCACGCGCTATCTCACCGGCAACGTCTTCGCGGTAGCTCGCAGTTCGAGGCTCCCTTCGCTTCGCTCGGGGCAGGCTCTGTTCGAAGTTGCCAGGTGCTGTCTCTCGCCAATCACAGTACTGCAACCGACTTCTAACCTCGAACTTTCAACTTCGAACATCGAGAACTATCCTCTCGGCAGCCCGAACACCCGGTCCGCGATGATGTTTCGCTGGATGTCCTCCGTCCCCCCGTAGATCGTCGACGCGCGCGACAGGAAGTAGAGGCGCAGCCACTCGCCGTTCGCGATCGCGCGCGACGAGCCGGAGAGCGCCAGCGCGTCGGGCCCGCCGAGCGACATCGTGAGATCGGAGAGACCTTGCTCCGTCGTGCCCCAGTAGAGCTTCATGTACGACGTCTCCGCGCCCGGCTGGCTGCCGCGCATGTACTGCGTGATGTAGCGCAGGTTGGCGAGGCGCATCAGCTGGATGTCCGTCCAGCTCCGCGCGAGACGCTGCCGCACGATCGCGTCCTCGATCAGCGGCCTGCCGTTTCGAATCGTCGCGCGAGCGAAGTCGCGCAGCTCGTCCCAGAGCTTCTGGTACCCCGCGAGCATCTCCATCGTGATCACGCCGCGCTCATACGCCAGCATCCGGTTCGCGACGAGCCAGCCGCCGTTCGTCTCGCCCAGGATCTGCTCGTGCGGGACGCGGACGTTGTCGAAGAAGATCTCGTTGAACTCCGCGTCGCCGGAGATCTGCTTGATCGGCCGTACCGTAACGCCCGGCGTCTGCATATCGACGAGCAGGAACGAGATGCCCTTGTGCTTCGGCGCGTCGGCGTCCGTCCGCGCGAGCAGCGCGCACCAGTCGGCGTAATGCGCGCCGCTGCTCCAGAGCTTCTGTCCGTTCACCACCCAGTCGTCGCCGTCGCGGACGGCGCGCGTCTGCAGCCCCGCCAGGTCGGAGCCGGCGTTCGGTTCCGAGAAGCCCTGGCACCAGACGGCCTCGCCGCGCAGCATCGGCGGCAGGAAGCGCTGCTTCTGCGCGTCCGTGCCGGTCTCGATGATCGTCGGGCCGACGAGATTGAGCCCGAGCGTGTTCACCGGGTTCGGTGCCTTCGTGCGCA
Source organism: Dehalococcoidia bacterium (assembly GCA_040902195.1). Lineage (GTDB taxonomy): Bacteria > Chloroflexota > Dehalococcoidia > DSTF01 > RBG-16-68-14 > JBBDXS01. The sequence goes on along the minus strand of JBBDXS010000008.1, from coordinate 384 downwards.
GCAGCCCTTCGAGATAGAGGACGTGCTCCATCGCCGTCGCGCCGCGGCCGCCGTACTCCGCGGGCCACGACACGCCGAGCCAGCCGCCCTCGCCCAGCTTCCGCTCCCACGTTTTGCGCGCCGCTATCGCGTCGTCGTCGCCCAGCTCGCGCACGCGAGTCGAGGTCAGCTCCGCAGGCAGGTTTGTTTGCAGCCAGGCGTCGAACTCCTGGCGAAACGCTTCCTCGCTGGGCGAGAGGTTGAGGTCCAAGACAGCTCCCGGCGTCCGCGATGAGGCGGAGCGCTCGGATTGTAGGCCGAGCCATGGGAGGGGGTCAACCGGACTGTGGCGTCACATGAGCATTGCCTGGGCGAGAGGAGAGGCTCCGTAGGCGCGGGGGGTTT
>JBBDXS010000007.1:0-39667 GCA_040902195.1 Dehalococcoidia bacterium | reverse complement strand
CGTTCACCAGCGAGCCGATGAGGGCCGCCTTGAACTGCAGCACAAGCGTCACGTCTACCGCGTTAAGCACGCCGTCGTCGTTCACGTCGCCGCAGAGCTTCGAGACGACCGGCGTCGCAGTCGCTACTATCACGATCGGCGTGTTCGTCGGCGCAGTCGTGTTCGTCGGCGCAGTCGTGTTCGTCGGCGCCGGAGTCGGCGTGCACGGAATGTTCAGCACCGTGAAGTTCGCCGAGAACTCGGACGTGTCCTTGGTCTTGTTCGTCGCGGTGGCCGTCACCTTCATGTTACCCAGGCCGCACGGCAGGTTGATCGACCAGTCACCCAGATCATCGGCCGTGCCGGTCACCAGGTAGGTCTTGCCTTCGCCGTGTTGCGGGTTCGAAAGCGGCAGCTGGTCCGCCGGGTCTTCGTCCGCGGTGAACACTTCCACGTGGCTGCCGGCGGGGGCGTCGCCCACGAGCTTAGCGCCCGACAGCGTCTGGATTACCGGCTCCGAGATGCACTTGTTCGGCGAGGGGAAGTCCGACAAGCCGATGCAGCCGATGCCGTGGTCGCCATCGCCGTCCTGGTCGATGTCGCCGATCAGGTCGATGCCCAGGCCCACGTTATCGAAGATGCTGTTCTGCGTAATCGTGTTCCGGTCCGCCTCGGTGTCAAAGATGACAGTGTCAAGCGTCTCCCCGCTCAGGTTCGTCTTGATGCTGTCAGAAGAGTCGTCGCTATCGATCTCGATACCGCGGTCGACCAGCGGGTCGTCGCCGTTCGAGAAGATTTCGTTGTTGGGGCCAATGTTCAGCCCGAACGAGCTGCTGACCTCGATGCCGTGGTCGCGGTTGTGGTGGATCTGGTTGTCCGAGATGATGCTCTTCAAGTTAGCGCCACCACCCGGGTTCTCTGCCGGGTCCTGGAACGCGCCGCAGCAGATCTCGATGCCGTTGTTTTCGCTGTTGAAGATGTCGTTCCGCTGGATCTTGAGGTTGTTCACAGAGCTGAACAGACCGCATTCCGGCGGGCACGCCTCCTCGAAGTCGGCGTCATCGTCGCTCCAGATGGCGACCTTGTAATCGATCCCGTTGTCGCCGTTGCCGCGGATCGAGCCGTTGTCGAGGATGCTCACGTTGTTGATGTTGCAGCAGACGTCGATCTCGATGCCGTCGGCGTTCCGCCCGATGATGTCGCCGTTGTCGGCGATCAGCAGCGTCAGGTTGCCCTGGGGCGTGGGCTTGGGTTCGCAGCAGACCTCCAGGTTCGCCTCCACGCCATCGCCGTCGCTGTCACCACGGCCGATGATCTCGCCGTTGTTCGTGACGTTTGCGAGGAGCGTGTTGCGAGCGCTGCTCTCGGTGTGACCACCCGACTGCAGGTCGAGTAGCACACCATCCCCGTCGTTGCCGGTGATGCTGCCGTTGCCATCAATCGTGGCCTGCAGCAGGTTCTCGTCACCGTCGCCGGCCGTGCCGTCCACCGGGAATTCGTCCTTGCCGCCGTCGTCGACGCCGGAGTAGCCCTTGATCTCTATACCTCGAAGACCGCCGGAGATATCGCCGTTGTCGTTGACCTCGACGATCGCGTCGTTGTCGTCGGCGTCTTCGCTGTCGAACTGGCTGCCGGCTTCCGGCTGGACCTTCACGCCAACCTTGTCGACGCCACCGGCGATCTCGCCGTTGCCGTTCACGTGGACGGTGGACAGGTTGTCGTCGCCGTTGCCGGAAGAGCTGCCCGTCTGAGCCTTGGCGGAGACACCTTCGCTGCCGCCGTCGATCCGGTCGTTGTCATTGACCTCGACGAAGGCCGTGTTCTCGTCGGAGTCCACGGTGATGTCACAGAAGTTGAAGCGGCTGCCAGCGATGGCCTGGACGTCAACACCCCGGCCTTCCTGGCCTTCGACGCTGCCGTTCCCGTTGACTTCAACGTCGCTCTCGTTGCCCTGGCCGCAGCCGACCTTGTTCGTAACGACCACGCCGTCATCCAAGGCGATGATGTCGTTGTTGTCGTTCACCTGGATCTTGCTCGTGCTGAAACTTTCGTCGCAGCAGACGCGTACCTGGATGTCGATGCCATCGTCGTTGTCGGCATCGATCAAGCCGTTCCGATTGACCTGAATGTCGACATCGGTGCGGTCGGAACTGACATCCGCGCCATCCGCTGCGATCTCCATGTCGAGGCCGTCGTCGCCGCCGGAGAGCTTGCCGTTGTCGTTGACGCGGACGTTGATGGCGCTTTCGCTGGCGTCGCAACTGCCGGCGGCGCCGCAGTAGTCGATCTCGACCGCGTCGTCGGTGAGGGACGTAATCGACGGGTTATTGCTGACGTTGACGAAGAGCTTGCCGTCCAAGTCTCCGTCGAAGTTCATATTGACGCCTTCCCTGTCCTCGTCACAGCAGCCGGAATCGTCGAAGTCTCCGATGATCGTGTTGTTGGTGACGTTGACCGTGTTGTTGGTCAGGTCCGTGCCGTCCGTTTCCAGGTTGATGCCAAAGTTGTCCGCCGTAATGTTGTTGTTGTCAATCAAGATGTTGGTCAGGTTCGTGGTGCCGTTGATTTCGATACCGTTGCCGCTGTCGTAATCGTCATCAGTCTCGCCATTGGTGTCGCCGTCCTGGAAGATCAGGCCGCTGATCGTGACGTCACCGAAGGAGCACGCTCCGACAGAACAGTCGCCGGAGGAACCATACAGGTCGATCCCGTTGGTGTCATCGTCGAACTGGCGGATGACAAAGTTCTTGGCGCCGATGAACGTGAAGTCGAACCCGTGGTTGGTGGCGTGGACGTGGAAGACGCCGTCATCTCCGCAGGTCTCGGCGTCGAAGTCGTCGTTCGCGTCACCGTCTATGATGACGGCCGTGCCGGTGTTGTCGATCGTGATGCCATCACGCACGATCGTGGGCAGACAGCCGCTGTTGCCGGGCACGTCGTCATCGATGAAGATGACGCCCGGGCTGGCCTTGGAGAAGACCGTCGGGTGGAAGTTGATCTCGTCGGCGAGGCCATCGTTCGCCGCTTCGATTGCCTCATGCAGCGTACAGTCGCCCGTCCCGTCGTTTGGGGCGCCCTCACAGAGGCCGTCGTCGTTATTGGCCGTGCTGTTCACGGTGAGTTTGGCCACCGCGCCAGCATTCGCGTTGCTGACGAGAACGACCGAAAGGCCGGCCACCGCCAGCAGCAGGACGGCTCCAACCAAGAGCCGCAGCGCCATAGCGGGGCGCATCGTAAACAATTTTCGACTTCCTGTCGTTTGCACCATCTACCTCCTAACGTGGGTTGTTTTCTGCGAGGGCCACGTCCCTCGCCCAGGTTGCCTTCCTCTAAGAACCCGGACCTTCTCCTGGATTCACAACAAAGCGATGAGGGGTACCAGTCGCCACTAGTCCACCTCTTTCGAGTGACCGTACCCGAATAACCATCTCGGCAATTTGAGCATAGTCAACTGGTAGTGTCAACCCTACCGCGCTCCGGCAGCAACGCCGCCTTGGTATCCAGCACCCCAACAATTTCGGAACTGGTGTTCGTTATCAAGCGGATTAAAGGGCATCGTCCAACGAGGCTGGTTGAACTCCCATGGAGGCGGCCACGTGGGGGCAAACGATCTTGCCATGAACGACATGCGCGCCGGCCGCCAGGCCTGGACCGCGCAGGCCCGTTGGCCCGTCGCTTGCGAGACGGCGAACGTAGGGGAGGGTGGCCGCTGTAGGAGAAGACGGAGATGGGAACAGCACCGCGCCCGGCGTGATCGCGATCGGATAGTGAACGACGGCCTCCTCTACTATAGATGGGAGCGTGCCTCGTGGGACGCGCAACCGATCGCGCCGCCCTGGTGGACATCCACGTCTCCCGATCACTGCGGCATCGCTCATGCTGCGCACCTGCCTTCGCGTGACCAGCTTCGGCGCGAGCGCCCCGGGCACGAGGCACGCCGCTGACGGGGACATGGCTCCTTCGAGGGCACGGCTAAGGGCGTACGGCGTGGCCATGAGCGTCACGACGCGGCCCGGGCGAGCGGTGGTCGAAGCGGCAGAGCTGGCTGGGCTGAGGCAGAGCTCCGTGATCTGCGCGCCGAGGCCGATCGCGATGGAGCAGGCGTTCGTCGTTACTTCCCCGCGCCTAAGATGACAACTCCGGCCGGTGCAGCTCCCGGACGGCCGCTCAGCAGCTCGCCGCGGCCGGGCCCCGGCGCCGGCGCAGCCAACAGCTCATTTGTGCCGCTTCGAGAAAGGTGTGTCTGACCATCAGGGAGGACGCCGTCATTGACTTCGTGGAAGAGCCGGAGGAGGTCTTCGTCGCTGCCGGCCTACGCCTCGCCGCTAGCCCGGCCGGGCCCGAAATCGTATCTGATGACTGGAACATGCTATTCGGCCGCTATCGTATTACGAAGCACGCCGATGCGGTCGATCTCCGCTTCCATCACGTCGCCGGGGCCAAGATACTCCGGTGGCTTGCGCGCGAAGCCGACGCCGGCCGGCGTGCCCGTCATGAGCAGGTCGCCCGGCTCGAGCGTCATGCCGAGCGACCAGACCGCGATGAGCTTCGCCACATTGAAGACCATATCGCTCGTGTGCGCGTCCTGCTTCGTCGCGCCATTCACGCGCAGTGAGAGGTGGACGTCCTGGGGGTCGGGGATCTCGTCCGCGGTCACGATCCACGGGCCGAGCGGGCAGAACCCATCGAGCCCCTTGCCTTTGTACCACTGCTGGTGGCGCGCCTGGAGATCGCGCGCCGTCACGTCGTTACCGACCGTGTAGCCGAAGACGTAATCGAGCGCGCGCTCCTCCGGGATGTCGCGTCCGCGTGTCCCGATCACGACGACCAGCTCGACCTCCCAGTCCACGCGGCGCGAGACGTGCGCGTGCAGGGGCACGGCGGCCTCCGGGCCGATGACGGTGCTGGGAGGCTTAGTGAAGTACACGGGATGCTCCGGGATGCCTGTCGTGATGTTCGACTCTCCTGCGTGCTCCGCGTAGTTCAGCCCGACGCAGACGATGTTGCGTGCCGGACGCGGGATAGGCGCGAGGAGGTGCGCGCCATCGAGCGCGGTCGATGCGCCCTCGAGCGCAGGGCGGTCCGACATCGACTCGATCACGCGCCGCGCGCGTTCGAGCGCAGGCGCGCCCTGCTCGATGAACGACTGCATGTCGTTAGGAAGCGATGCGTCCGCGTCCTGCGCGTCGACGATGCGGCCGTCGATCAGCAGCCCGATGCGCGCGACGCCGTCGCGTTGGTAGGTGAGGAGACGCATATTTCCACCCGAAGGTCAGGCTTCTCGAAGAGTCGCCTCAGGAGACAGCCTGACGCTCAATACCAGCGCGTGCTGATGACGTGGCCGGCGTGTCGAGCGAGGACGTGGAGCGTTGTTTCGTCGCGATCGCGGAACGGCTTGCCGCCGTCGCGGTCGGTCACGTAAAGCGCGCCGCGCAAGTTCCCTTCGACCCAGATCGGCACGCCGAGCAGCGTCTTCATCTCGGGATGGCGCGGCGGAAAGCCAAAGGCTGTCGCGTGCTCGCCCAGGTCATCGATGCGCACCGCGAGGCCGTCCTGCCGCATCGAGCCGAGCGGGCCGTGCCCCTGCGGCGGCGCCTTGAGCTTGTGCTCCTCCTCCGGCGTGAGACCGCTCACGACAAAGCCCTCGACATAGTCCTGGCCGTCGGTGACGGTCACGGCGCCGTAGCACGACTTCGTAAGCTCGCGCGCGAGGTTGGCAACCTGCTGGAGCGCGTCGACGGGGCGCTCGGGCAAGCCCTTCTTCACAACGCGGGCGAGGCTGCGCAAGGCGCGCTCCTCGGGATCGTTGATACGGCGGCGAGCTGTCGCCTGTTCGGTCATGCTCTTAGCTTATCAGGCGTATCCGCGGAGCGCCTCGGGATCGCGCACGGTGACCGAGCCACGGCCCAGGCGGATCCAGCCCTCCTGGGCGAACTTGTTGAGCTGCTTGTTCACGCTCTCGCGGCTCACGCCCAGCATCGACGCCAGCTCGCTCTGCGTGATGCGCAGCTTCGTTCCGGCGATGCGTTCGCCCTGGGCCTGGTCGATCGTCAGCCTGACCAGCCGCTTCGCCAGCCGCTGGGGAAGCTGGAGAAAGGCCAGGTCGGCCAACGCCTCGTCTGTGCGGCGGACGCGCAGGCTTAGCGTTTCGAGAAGCGAGAGCGCCACCATCGGGCGGCCCGATAGCCAGTCCGCGAAGTTGTGACGCGTCACCATAAGCGTCTTCGTCGGCTGGGAGGCGATGGCGCTGGCGGAGCGCGGACGCCCATCGAGGAGCGCCAGGTCGCCGACGAACTCGCCGGCGCCGAGCAAGGCGACCGTGGCCTCGTCGCCCGTAGGCGAGGCCACGGAGATGCGCACGTTGCCCTCGATCACGATGTGAAGCGAGTCGCCCGGAGCGCCCTCGCGGAAGAGGATGTCGCCTGTGCGGTAGCTGCGCACCTTCCCGTGGGAGGCCAGCGCGCGGAGGTCCTCCTCCGCCAGCCGGGCCAGGAGCGGGACATCCCTAATGAGTTCCCCATGCCCTACGACCATATCGGCTCCATTTTGGCCCTTTAGCGCCCTTGTGTGAAGCATTTCATAGAAGCGAAGGGCAAATTAGCCGTAACTTGTATAGAGAGACGGTTCCTGAAGGAGCGGACAATGTACACGCAAGAAGTGATCGAAGCCATGGTCGACGACAGGCAGCGCGAAGCCGTCCAGATCGAACGCCAGGCCCGCGCCATGCGGGCGCGGCGCTGGGACGGCACTCCCCGCGGCGTCCCGTCGCAAGAACCCGATCGCTCGTTCATCTCGTCCGTCCGCCGCGCCGTCCGCTCCGCTACCGCCCTGCTGTAGCCTCCTGTGGAAGCCCTGGCCCTGGGATGTGCCCCGCCTCATCCCAGGGCTTCGGCGATCTCCCTTGCTTCCCCGATTTTCAGCCGTCATGTACAATTCGGCGGGCCAGGGCCAATGTTCCGAGGCTAAGAGGTGAAGCGTGGTTCTCTCTCGTGGTGGGCGATGAGTGAACGCGCCGCCATGGAGACGCAACCTCAGGTGCCATAGTGGCGGCAGAGATGAGGAAAGACGGAGGGGTGAGGGTGGTGATCCGCGCTGGTGTGCTTGTCGCCCTAACCGTCGCCATCGCGGGCGCTCTCCAGCTCTCAGGCAGCTCGTTCGCATCGGACCTGCAGTGGGGCGATGTCAGTTGCGACGGGTCGGTGGACAGCCGGGACGCAAGCTTGATCCTCCAGTACGACGCGGGGCTGCTAGGCTCACTCCCCTGTGCGCAGGCAGCCGACGTGGATGGCAGCGGCAGCGCTAACGCGATCGACGCCATCTTCGTTTTGCAGTTGGAGGCCGGGCTCATCGACGTGCTTCGCCCCGACGTGACGAAGACGCCGACGCCGGCCGACACGGCCGCATTTGATTTCGCGCTGTCATCGCCTAAGAAAGCTTTCGACACCGTGCCCGGATTGTACGCCGAGCACCTTAACTGGCAATTCCGTGTGAACCTCATCACGGGTCCACCGTCCTTCGTAGAACTGTCTGTAGATGCACCGGAAGACCTTGAGGTCGGATTTCTAGGTGGGAACGGCTGCGTCCCATCCTGCTTCCTGCAAATGTTCATCCACGCCGCTGACACGATGGCGCCGGGCACATACCCCGTTACTATTACCGGTACCAGCGGAGCGCTCACACACTCGGTTGACGTCACCGTCATAGTCGGCGCGGCCATATTCAGCGGTCAGCCGGCGCCGCGCTGACATGGCCACAAAGACACGTTCTGGAAACTTCTTCGAGGACTTCGCCGTCGGGCAGGTGTTTCATCACGCTGTGCCCCGCACGGTGACCGACGGCGACGTTGCGCTGTACATCGCGCTCACCGGCGACCGCCGCCCCCTCCACTGCTCCTCGGAGTTCGCGAAGGCGCTCGGCTTTCCGAGCGCGCCCGCGCACGACTTGCTCGTCTTTCACATCGTCTTCGGGCGCGCGGTCCCGGACGTCTCGCTCAACTCGCCGGCGAACCTCGGCTACGCCGACGTGCGCTTCCTGCGGCCCGCCTTCGCGGGCGACACGCTGCGCGCGGAGACGGAGGTGATCGGCAAGCGCGAAACGTCGCGCCCCGACGTGGGTATCGTCTGGGTGCACACGAAGGGCTACAACCAGCGCGATGAGACGGTCCTCCAGTTCTACCGTTGGGCGATGGTGAATAAGCGCGACCCCGAGACGAACAGCGGCGCTAACGACGCGCCCGAGCTGCCGTCGCAAGTCGCGAAGGAGCACCTCTCCGTGCCGGAGGAGCTGGACCTCTCGCGCTTCGATCCGGTCGCGACGGGCGGCGGCTACTTCTGGGATGACTACGAGGCCGGCGAGCGCATCCTCCACCCGCAGGGGTTCACGATCGAGAACGCCGAGCACCAGATGGCGACGCGCCTCTACCAGAACAACGCCCGCGTCCACTTCAATGAACACGCGCAGAAGGACTCCAGGTTGGGGACGCGGATCGTCTACGGCGGGCACATCATCTCGCTCGCGCACGCCATCTCCTACGACGGCCTGGAGAACGCGGTCCGCGTGCTCGCGTTCAACGCCGGCGCGCACGCCAACCCGACCGTCGGCGGCGACACGCTCTACGCCTGGACCGATGTGCTGGAGCGCATCGATATCGGTCGCAACGACGCCGGCGCGCTGCGATTGCGTCTCGTCGGCGTCAAGAACCTCGATCCGGACAAAGAACCGATCGAGCTGCAGGTCACGGACGCCGAAGGCGGCAAGCAGCAGTACCACCCGAACGTCGTGCTCGATCTCGACTACACTGTCCTCATGCCGAGGAAGCGATGACCACGGAGCTGAAGGAAACAGACGTCCTCGCGGGCGCGCGCAGGCTCGCCGACGCGGCGAACGATGCCATCACAGGCGCGCTCGTGGCTGGGGCGCGCCTCACGGACGGCGGCAAGCTGATCGATGAGCACCAGGTGCACGCTGAACGCCTCGCGCAGCTCGCGACAGCCGTCCGCGCCTCGCGCGAGCTCGTCGACTATGCAGAACGACAGGCGAGCTCCGGCAAGCCAGACGACCTTGCTGCGGAGCAGGCCTTCGCGTTCGCCGCGGAAGTCGTGCATATGTTGCGTTTCGCCAACGAGGCCGGTCCTGGTTCGTTCGGCATCGGCAGCACGCTCGAGGACAAGAGCCTGCGGGCGCTCGTGCAGTCGGGCCTCAGCGACATCCGCTACCGATCGATCGGCGTACGCGTGCTCGAGGCGCGCGGCGCGCACGCGACAGAGCTGAACGACCAGGCGGCGTCGCTCGTGCGCGATTCGGCGCGTTCGTTCGCGAAACAAGAGATCGTGCCCATCGCGCAGGAGATGCACCGGCAGGACCACCTCATGCCGGAGGCGCTGATCCAGAAGATCGCGGGGCTCGGGCTGTTCGGCAGCTCGATCCCGGAGAGCTACGGCGGCACGGAAATGGGCTACCTGACGATGGTCGTGCTGACCGAGGAGCTCTCAGCGGCGTCGCTTGTCGCGGGCAGCCTGATCACGCGCTCGGAGATCCTGACGCGGGCGCTGACGCAGGGCGGCACGGAAGAGCAACGGCAGCAGTGGCTGCCGCGCATCGCGTCGGGCGAGCTGATCGTCGGCATCTCGGTCACGGAGCCGGACGTCGGCTCGGACGTGGCGTCCGTACAGTGTCGCGCGACGCGAGGCGACCTCGACGGACGCGAGGGCTGGTTCATCGACGGGCCGAAGGCGTGGTCGACGTTCGCCGGGCGCGCGGACATTCTCGCGCTGCTCGCGCGCACGGACCCCGACGCGTCGCTCGGCGCGCGCGGGCTGTCGCTCTTCATCGTCGAGAAGGACCCGTTCGACGGACACAGCTTCGTGCAGCTCCAGGCCGGCGGCGGCTCGATCACGGGCACGGCGAACCCGACGCCGGGCTATCGCGGGATGCACTCCTTCACGCTGGCGTTCGACCGCTACTTCGTGCCGGCCGAGAACCTTGTCGGCGAAGAAGGCGGCCTCAACAAAGGGTTCTACTTGCAGATGGGCGGTTTCGCCGCGGGCCGGCTGCAGACGGGCGGCCGCGCGACGGGCGTCGCGCAGGCGGCGCTCGAGAAGGCGTGCACGTACGCCGCCGATCGCAAGCAGTTCGGCAAGGCGATCGCGGACTACCAGCTCACGCAGCACAAGATCGGCCGCATGGCGACGCACGTCGCGGCCGGCCGCCAGCTCACCTACGCCGCAGCGCGCGCGATGGCGACAGACGAACGCTCCGCCGTGGAGCCCGCGATGTGCAAGCTCTTCGCGTCGGACGTGGCGGTGTGGGTCTCGCAGGAGGCGCAACTGATCCATGGCGGCTGGGGCTACTCCGAAGAGGACCCCGTCGCGCGCTACGTCGTCGACGCGCTGGTGCTCCCGATCTTCGAAGGCGTCAAGCCGATCCTGGAGCTGAAGATCATCGCGCGGCAGCTGTTGGCGGGCTGATAGACCTGGTAGGGGAAGCCTTCAGGCTTCCCGCAACCGCCCCCTTCATCACGCGCTGCAGGGTGCCTACCCGCCATCCCTTTATCTGTTCCGCATTCGTTGACAGACGCCCCACAACACCTCATAATATCGTCTTACGATGTCGGTTTCCGATAACGTTTCGCGCCGCTTCTTCCGCGGCTTCATCCAGGTCCACATCCTCCACCACGCCGCCATCGAGCGCGTCTACGGCGCCGCCCTCATCGAGGAGCTCGCGCGCCACGGCTACCGCCTCAGCCCCGGTACCCTCTACCCTATCCTCCACGCCCTGGAACGCGACGGCTTCCTCGCGCGGCGCGACCGCAACGTCGGCGGCAAGGTGCGCAAGGAGTACTCGATCACGCCCGCGGGCCGCGCCGCCCTCCGCGACGCCCGCGCCAAGGTCCGCGAGCTCGTCGAAGAAGTCCTCGCCGGGGACAGCCCGAAGGCCCGCCGCGCGCGCCCGCGCTAGCCCGCACCGGCGTCATGCAACAGGCTCCCGGCGCATCGCCCCTCCGCGAAGTCGCCGCCGTCTTCCTCAAGCTCGGCACGATCGCCTTCGGCGGGCCCGCGGCACACATCGCCATGATGCGCGACGAGGTCGTAACGCGCCGCCGCTGGCTGAGCGACCAGCAGTTCCTCGACCTGCTCGGCGCGACGAACCTGATCCCCGGCCCCAACTCGACCGAGATGGCAATCCATCTCGGCTACCTCAGGGCGGGCTGGCGAGGCCTGATGGTGGCGGGCGCGCTCTTCATCCTGCCCGCCTTCGCCATCGTGCTCGGCTTCGCGTGGGCCTACGTGCGCTACGGTACAACGCCCGAGGCGACGTGGCTGCTCTACGGAGTCAAGCCCGTCATCATAGCAATCGTCGTGCAGGCCCTCTGGGGGCTACGGCGCGCGGCGGTGAGCGGGCCGCTGCCTGCGATCGTGGCGATGGGCGTCGTTGCCGGCTACTTGCTCGGCGTGAACGAAATCGCGCTGCTCTTTGCCGGGGGACTCTTCGCCCTCCTCGCGCGCAACGCGCCACGCATCACGGCTCGAGGCGTCGCCGTGTTCGCCGCGCCGCTCGCGATCGCAGGCTCGCTGCCGCTCGCTGCGCGCGCGCCGGACGAGACGCCGGTCAGCCTGCTGACGCTCTTCCTCACGTGCCTGAAAATCGGCTCGGTGCTGTACGGCTCCGGCTACGTGCTGCTCGCCTTCCTGCGCAACGACTTCGTCGTCCGCCTCGGCTGGCTGACCGACCAGCAGCTTCTCGATGCCGTCGCGGTGGGCCAGCTCACGCCGGGCCCCGTCTTCACAACGGCGACGTTCGTCGGCTACGTCGTCGCGGGCGCGCCGGGCGCGGTCCTCGCAACGATCGCCATCTTCCTGCCGTCGTTCGTGTTCGTGGCGGCCGTGAACCCGCTCGTCGCGCGGCTGCGCAGCTCCGAGACGTTCTCGGCGCTGCTCGATGGCGTCAACGCTGCCGCGCTGGGCCTGATGGCGGCAGTGACGTGGACATTGGGGCGTGACGCCATCGTCGATTGGTGGACGGCGCTGCTCGCCGCGGCCGCCGTCTTCCTGCTGCTGCGCTACCGGATGCAATCGGTATGGCTGATCGTGGCCGGCGCGCTAGCCGGCGTCGCGCACCACTACGCATTGTCGTGATCGGACCGGGCGCGCCGCGGGAGGACTGAAGGCCTCCCCTACATTGCCCGGCGCCAGCACCGTAGGGGCGTTCAATCGAGCGCCCCTACCAGCATCCGCACCTGCCGATCACCCATCCGTTTATCCGTTCATCCGTTTCGCATCCGCTGCCAGCAACGTCGCGGGAGGCACAAAGGCCCCCCCTACTGGCGGCGAGCTACGCTCGTCAGGGCGGCCAGATGGCCGCCCCTACGGACTCGCCATCCGTATATCCGTTCCTTATCCGTTGGTGGCCTTCCGCAACGCCACGTCCGCAACGACAACCTCAGTGCCCGACAGACCCGTCGAGCAATAGAGCGTGATCTCCTCAGCCGACGAGCGAAGCGATGTCCCGCGCGCGACGTGCTCCGAGAGGTCGCTGATCGTATCGATGCGGTCCGCGAGAAAGAAGCCGCCCGGATAGCTCCGTAGCTGGTCCATCGAGTCGGTGAAGATCGCGCCCGCGCGGTCTGCCACCCCGCGATCGAGCTCGTGCTGGCCCGCACCGAGGCGGACCGTTGTGACGTGCATGCCGGGCTGGATCAGTGACGCATCGAAGACGGGCGTTCGGCTGTTGGTCGCAACGATCACGATGTCGGCCCCATCGATCGCCTCGTCCGGCGAACCGACGGCCGCGATACGCAGCCCGAGCGCCTGGCCCATCTCCGACGCGAACGCCTCGCGATGTTCGGCCGCGCGGCTGTAGACGCGCACGGCGGCCAGCGTGCGAACGAGCGCCGCCGCCTCGAGCTGCGCGCGCGCTTGCGTTCCCGCGCCGATCACCGCGAGCGTCTTCGCATCGTCGCGCGCCGCGTACTGTATCGCCACGCCGCCGAGCGCGCCTGTCCGCAGGGCGCCAACGCGCGCGCCCTGCACGATGCCGCGCAGCTCGCCCGTCGCAGCGTCGTACACAACGACGAGCTGGTCGTCCTCTCGCGTCCCCGGGAACGCACCGTATACACGAAAGCCCGCGACGCCCTCGCTCGCATCGCCGCCGATCGTGAAGACGAGAGCACCCGTCCGCGTACCAAAGTAGTGCCGGGGTGGCGTCAGAAACGCGCCGTTGCCCTTGCGCGCGAGCGCCAGCTCGACAGCATCGACCGCGTCGCGCATGGAGACGAGCGAGAGAACGTCGTCGTCGCTGAGGAACGTGACCAAGACTTGGTGGCTACTCGTACAGCTTGATGACGCGCACCTTGCCGGGAGGCGCGGCCTGCACGCAGAGGTCGCAGAGGACGCACTCGTCCTCGTTCTCTTCGACGATCACGGCCTTGCTGTCAGCGTCGAGGGCGAAGATGTTCACCGGGCACACCTCGACGAGCTGCTTCGCGAGCGCCGCGTCTGCGGCGGTGTCCTCATCGATCTCTACGTGAACAAACATCGGCATGCGCGTTAGCTCCACCTTGTAGGTCGGGGTCTTCAGACCCCGACGCGGGGGGGGGTCCCCCCCCCCCCGACGCGCGAGGGTCTAAAGACCCTCGCCTACGACCGTATCCTCTCCCTTACGAGTGCCGGGATCTGCTCGATCTCCTGCGCGACGGCGATGCCGGCGTCCTCGAGCCGCCGGATCTTCTCGGCCGCAGTGTCGGCGCGACCTTCGACAATCGTGCCGGCGTGGCCGAAGCGCATGCCGGGCATCTCGTCCATGAACCGTCCCGCCATGAACGCCACGATCGGCAGGCGGCTCTTCGTGCTCTTCACGTAGTCGGCGAGCTGCGCGTCCATCGGGCCGCCCGGCTCGGAGTAGATCGCGATCGCCTTCGTCTCCGGGTCCGCCTCGAAGAGCGGCAGCAGCTCCGCGTAGGTCGAGCCGATGATCGCGTCGCCGCCGATGCTGACCGCGGTGCTCTGCCCCAGTCCGGCCGCCGTCAGTGCGTTCGCGATCTCCGTCGTCATGCCGCCGGAGCGCGACATCACGCCGACGGGTCCCGGCTGGTAGGCCTTCGCGGCGTCTTTTGCCGGCCCTCCGATACCGCCCATCTTGCACTTCCCCGGCGATATCAGCCCCAGACAGTTCGGACCGATGATGCGCGCGCCGCGCAACGCCGCCAGCTCGACCATCTGCGACACCTCGATGCGGGGTATGCGCTCCGTCACGATGACGATCAGCTTGATCCCGTTCTCGATCGCCTCGAACGCCGCGTCGCGCACAAACGCGGGCGGGACGGTGAGCACCGAGCCGTAGACGTCGTGTTTCTCGACGGCCTCGCGCACGGTGTCGTAGACCGGCACGCCGTAGACGTCGCGGCCGCCGCGGCCCGGCGTCACGCCCGCAACGACCTTCGATCCGTAATCGAGGCACTCGCGGGTCATATTCACGGCCTCGCGGCCGGTGATCCCCTGGATCATAAACGTCGTGTCTTTGTCTACGAGGATCGACATGCTACGGATGTCCCAAACACGCGCCGGGCCGGTTGCCCGATTCCTGGTTCCCCGACAGCGTCACCGGTCCCGCGCCCGAGATGCAGAACGCGCTGCCGCCGTTGTTGCGGATCACGTTGCGCAAGACGCTGCCGAGGCCACCGTGCAGCACCTGCACGCCGATGCCCCAGTTGTTCTCGATCGTCGAGTCGGTCAGATCGAACTGGCCACCCTCCGAGACGAAGCCGCCGCCGAGGCTGTTCGCGCCGAGCGGCAGCGAGTTGTGAATGTGCTCGAACGACAGGCGGCACAGGCCACGGTCGCCGGCCGACGGGCCGGGGTACGCGCGGCACTCGATCGCGTTCTCGACGTTGTTCGCGTAGTCGTTGCCTGACGCCGTCAGGTGCGCCCCCCAGGCGAACAGCCCCGTCAGGCCGCTGCCGGAGATGCTGCTGTTGCGCAGCGTCGCGTTGACGCCGGGGAAAAGCACGACGCCCGTGCCGTGGCTGTCGCGGACGCTCGAGTCGCGGACCGTGATATCGATGTCGCTGACGTACGCGCCCGGATTATCGAGAAAACACTGCGGCGGATCGGAGCTGCCCGCGGGCAGGTCCGCGCAGCCGGGCACGCCGGCGAAGACGTTCAGCCCGTTGTTCACGATGCGTGTGCCGTCGATCGTCGTGCTGCCGGTCTCGTGCAGCGTGAAGACGCCACCTTGGCTGTTGTCCGACACGTCGCTGTCGAGGAGGCGCAGCGTCGCGTTCTCCTGCGCGATGATGCCGAACGTGTTGTGCGAAACGTCCGTGCGCTGGATGGTAACGCTGGAGTCCAGCTGCACGATCGCGCCGATGTCGTCGTGGTCGTGCAGGTTGCTATCGACGATGCTGCCGGTGCTGCGCTGGAACTGGACCCCGATCGGGCCGCCGGCCGTCTCGATGCGGCGAAAGGTGACGTTCGTGCTGTCGCCCGCGAAGCCGGCCTGGACGTCGCAGTTGCTGGCGCGGAGGTTCTCGATAGTGATGTCGTGGCTCTCGATGACGAGCAGGCACGTATGGTTGTCGGGGTCATCGATCACGGTCGTTGTCGGCGCGCCCACGCCGACGATCGTGAGGCCGGTCTTCTGGTAGACGAAGAGGCGGTCGTAGGTGCCGTTCGTCAGGCAGACGGTATCGCCGGGCCCGGCCGCATCGATCTCGTCCTGCGCCCAGGCCGGAGGCGCCGTGATGTCGCAGCTCGGGAACGCGCCGATGAGCCCCGCGCCGAGTTGCAGCACGAGCTGCGCGTCGATCGCGTTCGTACGGCCGTCGTTGTTCACGTCGGCGGCGTCCGGGCACGGCAGCGTCGAGATGCGTCCGGCGCTGAGCTGCAAGATCAGCGCGGCATCGATGCTCGTCACGCCGCCGGAGCAATCGACGTCGCCCGGCGCCGCGCCGGCGTCCGCGGGCAGCACGGACGCAATCGCGCCTGCGATCGCCGCCGCGCCTAGCAGCGCCATCGAGAGGTACTCAAGCGCCAACCGTGGGACGCGCATACGCTCATTCTCGCAGACTCCCCGCACACTTACTCGAAACTACTTCGCCTTCAGCTTCTCGACCGCCCGGCGCGCGGCCTCGGACATCGAGACCGTGCGGTCGCCGTACTCCACACCGTACTTCTGGAGGATCTTGTACCCCTCGCCTTCCCACGCGCCGGGAATGCGGAAGAAGAGCACCGTGTCCGCCGGATCGAAGCCCGACTCAACAACGCCCTTGATCACGCCGCGCGCCACGATATCGACGCGCGTGTTCGAGACGATGCTCATCATCACCGCGATCTTGTCGATGCCGGGCTTGCTCAAGATCACCTTGGTCAGCTCGCACGTCTTCCTCACGCTCGGGTTGCCGCCGATCTCGCAGTAGTTCGCCGGCCGCCCTCCATGCTGGCGCACCGCGTCGAACAGCGTCAGGCTACCCCCGCCCGCGCCGATCACCAGCCCCAGGTCTCCGTCGAACTCGACCACGCGCACAACGCCCCGATGGTCGACCGCGTCGGCCTGTACGCCGCGCATCTCCATCTCCGTCGGCGGCCGTGCCTGCCGCGTATCCTCGTCATCGATGCCGAACTCGTCCATCAGCGCCTTGTGCCGCTCGCGCGCCTCCTCCTCCATGTCGGCGTGGCAGTCGAGCGCGACGACCGAGCCATCTTCAAGCTGTGCAAGCGGGTTGATCTCCGCGAGCGTCAGGTCGTAGTTGAGGAACGCCTGCGCGAGGCGCGTGCCGATGCGCGTCAGCGACGTGAGCTGCGACCCGCTGATGCCGAGCGACGCGATCAGCTCCTTCATCGTGTAGTCGCTGAACGGAAGCAGCGCCGAGAAGTGCTTCTTCACGACATGCGCCGGGTGCGTCTCCGCGACCTCCTCGATGTCGATGCCGCCCATGTCGCTGAAGATCGCGACGGGCTGCTTCGCGAGCGCGTCGTACGTGACGCCGAGGTAGTACTCCTGCTGCACGGACGCCTTCGCCTCGATCAGGACGCCGCGGGGGAGCTGGTCGCGGATCTCGAGCTTGAGGATAGCGGCGGCGTGCTGCTTCGCTTCGGCAGGCGTGTCGGCGAACTTCACGCCGCCGGCCTTCATGCGCCCGCCGGCCAGCACCTGAGACTTGAGCACGACCGGCCCGCCGGTCTCCTTCGCGATGCGCTCCGCCTCCTCCGGCGTCGCCGCGACGCCACCCTTGGGCGTCGGGACACCCTGCATCGCAAGAAGACGTTTGGCTTCAAACTCGTAAAAGCGCATGATTCCTACTCCGGCGTGCCGGTTCCGACACCAACGCGCCTGAGCTAGCTCCCCTCTCCCGCAGGCGGGAGAGGGGCCGGGGGTGAGGGCCGTTAGCCTCGTACTCGTAGAAACGCATTTGTTACGTGACCCCTCGGTGCAAACTCAGCCAGAGCCTCACTTCCCTCGCTCCCCTCTCCCTCGGGGAGAGGGGCCGGGGGTGAGGGCGCGTCGGTACGCTCATGCGTGGTCGGGTAGTAGCTTAGCTTGGAAATGGTAGCAATGCATGCTGCCATGCTACGAATGGTCATGGTTCACATGCAAGTGTAGCCCGCCGTCGCGCGCGCAGTTAAGCCGGAACTGCTGGACTAACGAACCACCGCGGCGATAGGGCAGACTTGTTTGGAACAAAGGATAGACGCATCTTCCTGCCCTCGATTGCCGGCTCCCACCAAACGTCGCGGCAGTACCGCCATAGGTTATTAGTGCGAAGATGGTCCTGAACGGGGTCGCGATCTGAAGGCGCGAGGTAACTGGCGTACACTTTGTCACCGCTGCCCAATCCCTGTTCAACATCTTTCACGATGGCATCGATAGGGGCCGGTCCTAGTTTGCAGTGCTTCGCCATCCTAAAGCCCGTGATATCGGAAGTCGTCGAATGTTTGAAGGCGGCCATTTTGCTAAAGAGAGCCTTTACGTGCTGACGCACATCACCCTTCAGGTCGCTCGTAGCTTCCTTGTTCCTCAACTGCACGTTCAAGTCGCCCAACTCCAGCAATAGAGGACGATTCAGTAGCCGCTGGCTACGAATCTTCGCCAATTGAACTTGCAGATCGCTACGCAGAGGTCGTTCTATGAACGCCGGAACCCTACTCAGCTCTGCGGCAAGGGGTCCGAGATATCCGTTTACCAAGTAGGTTAAGTGAAAGGAGTCTAAACCCCTACAATCGTCCCTGCTTAAGAACGGTTTGAGCGACGTAAGGCTTCGGTCATCCACGAACCGATCCAACCCCAACAGTCGTTTGATGCGGTCCTTGTGCACAACGTTTGAATACTGAAGAGCCGGCAATGTATCATCATCTTCGTGATCGAACATGTGGAGGGAAAGCAATCCGTCAATATTCCGTTGCAGTCCCCAAATGTCTACACGAAGGAGTTCGTTGACGCGCTGTTCGGTCTGCTTTGGCGAAACCTCTAGCGGATTCCACTCATCATCTCGCAAACCAAGCGCCGTAGGTCGAGTACGCGCTCTGGCTGCGCGCCTCGCCAACGCGCCGAGGCTAGTAACAGCAAGTAAAGACAGTCCAACGGCTGCTTCACTGGTCTGCAAGAGGTCGGGGAATCTGCTGAACTCGCTGCCAGCAGCTCCAACCAGGTCTGACAGAATCGATATGTCCGCCGCGGAGGCTAGGTCGCTGGATACCACCATTCCCTTGCTCCCTTCCAGCGGGGGTCTTCCGGCTGCCGGGCTTCTATAGTCTACAGTCTACAAGCGCTGAATATCGTTCACTAGACAGAAATAATCAGGCATGGGGCCATCCCTGTCAAGCCCCTGTTGGGAAATGAAAGGCATTTGTTCTAAGCTCCTTCCGTGAGACGTGCTCCGAAAGTCGCTCACTTGAGCGAGAAAAAGCGACCACTACGCCACCCGGCCCATGACTTGCAGGATGTCGTAGCCGGTGACTTCTTTCGACTTCGCAGCCTGCGCCATCAGCCACGCACTGTCGAGCTTGCCCGCCTGCACCGCCTTCGCGAGATCGACGAGGCAGGCCTTGATCGTCGCCTCGTCGTGGAACTTGCCGTACTTCGGCTCGTAGATCGAGCCGCCGCCCTGCTCGTGGTAGTACTGCACGGCGTGCTTCGCCTCCTCGATCTGCGCGTCGGTCGGCGTGTAGCACTCGTTTGCGATCTCCGCCTGCTGCGGGTGGATCACCCACGTGCCGTCCATGCCCAGGTTCGCGGAGCCGACGTTCTTCTCGCGCAGGCCGGCGTAGATCTCCTCCGCTTCTTCCGGCGACGAGTCCTTGCGGACGATGCGCAGCCACGCGTTATCGATGGCGTGCAGGCCGGCCGCCTTCGCCGCGACGACCGTCGCCTGCTTGGCGTAGTGGAAGTTCTTGTTCTGGTCGACGACGTTCTCGCGCACGCCCATCGCGGCGGCGAAGTCAGCGATGCCGAAGATCAGCCCTGCCATGCGCTCGGACGCCTTCGCGATCGGGTAGGCGTTGACGACGCCGATCGGCGTCTCGATCAGCGCCTCGATCTGGACCTGCGTCGTCCAGCCCGCCTCACGCTCATACGTGTCGAGGAGCTTCGCCAGGTAGACAACGTCGTCGGGCGCCTCGACCTTGGGCAGGATGATGCCGTGGAACTTGTCGGGCGCGCCCGTCATGATCGCCTCGATGTCGCCAAGGAAGTACTTCGAGCGGATGTTGTTGGGCCGGATCGCGATGACCTTCCCGCCAAAATCAACCGTGTTGAGCGCCTCGACCATCGTTTTGCGGCTCGGCTCGCCCTTGAACTCGTAGGGGCAGGCGTCCTCGAAGTCCGGCATGAGGTGGTCGACGGGCGCTGCGGCCGCGTTCTGGTGCATCTTGAGCTGGTGGCTGGGATAGGTCAGCTCCGTACGCGGAATGACGAACCGGTTGAGCTTCTGCAGTACGTACATGGTGCTCCCGAACGAGAGAATGCGACAGATTATGCGCATCCGTACTATACGTTCGGCGCGCCGGACCTCGCAACCGGGTGCCGACCAGCCTCCGGGCGTCCATCGCTCCGGGCGTGCAGGGTTATAATGGCCTCGCTACACACCATCCGGCTCCGCCGCGCCTAAGGGAACCTATAGAGCATGCAGCGCGCGCAGAACGGTCGCCCGGACCGTTACCGCCTCCCGTACCAGCCAGCGCTGGACGGGATACGGGGCCTCGCGGTTGCTGCCGTCCTCGCCTACCACGCAGGTCTTCCCTGGGCGCGAGGCGGCTTCCTCGGTGTCGATGCCTTCTTTGTTCTGAGCGGTTACCTGATCACCAGCCTGCTCGTGACCGAATGGCGAGCCACGGGGTCCATCAGCCTGGCTGCCTTTTGGGCGCGTCGAGCCCGACGGCTCCTTCCGGCGCTGTTCCTTCTTCTCGCAGGTGTCGCCTGCTATGCCGTCGTCTTCGCGCAGCCAGAGGAGTTGGCCAGGATACGCGTGGACGCCTTTGCCACGCTGGCGTACGTGGCCAACTGGCAGGCCGTCTTCTCAGGGGAGTCCTACTTCGAGCAGTTCTCGGTCCCGTCTCCGCTTCAGCATACCTGGTCGCTTGCGATCGAAGAGCAGTGGTATGCCGTTTGGCCCGCCGTCGTAATGGTCCTGCTCCGCCTGCGCCGCGGCTCTCTGGGAACGCTGCTCGGCGCAGCTTGCGTCCTCGCCGCAGGCTCGTCGTTGCTCATGGGCTTCCTGTACGATCCGCACGGCGATCCCTCGCGCGTCTATTACGGCACCGACACTCGCGCGCAGTCCCTCTTGGTGGGCGCCGTGCTGGCGACCTGGCTTACTCGGCGTGGCCCGGCCGCACTCCAGGGAAAAGCGCTGCTGCTCCAGCTCGCCGGAATCGCTTGTGGCGGCTACATCGCCTGGATGTGGCTTACCACCTCGTACGATAGCTTCTTTCTCTATCGCGGCGGCTTGCTTCTTCTCGCTCTGGCTGTCGCGGTCGTAATTGCAGCAGCAGTACATCCGAAGGGCGGACCCTTGACGAAGATGCTGTCCGCCCGGCCGTTGCGCGATCTCGGCCTCGTCTCCTACGGCGTCTACCTGTGGCACTGGCCCGTCTACCTTGTGCTGACACCGGAACGCACCGGCTGGGAAGGCTACGACCTGTTCGCCGCGCGCGTCCTGCTTACCCTGGCGATCGCCACGGCCTCCTATCACCTGTTCGAGACGCCCTTCAGGCGCGGCGCATTCCGGAAGTGGCGCATCTCATGGGCGCTGGCGCCCGCGGCGGTAGCTGTCCTGGTGATGGGCCTGGTCCTGGTGACCCGGGGCGGCGAGCCGTCTTTCGTTCTATCGACCTCATCTTCCCCGCCTGGGTCTGCGGAGGTCCCCGCCGGGCTTTCAGCCGGCGGACCGATGGCTTCCGCTCGACCCATCCGCGTCCTCGTGGCCGGCGACTCGGTCGCGGTTACGATGGCGCAGGGACTCGCGAGAGCGGGGCCAACGTGGAACCTGTCCGTGTGGAACCAGGGAAGGCTTGGCTGCGGCGTATTGCGAGGCGACGCCGTTGTCGTCCAAGGCAGGCGGACCGAGCTGGGGGACTGCAACGACTGGCCGGCCAAGTGGCAGTCGTACGTCGATGTGTTTCGCCCCGATGTCGCTATCGTGCTCGCAGGCGCCTGGGATCTTTACGACAGGGAAGTCGATGGCCGCCTGCTGGAGTTCGGCACGCCCGAAGCGGACACCTTCGTGTTAAGCGAGCTGGACGAGGCAGTCGATGTGCTCTCCTCGCGAGGCGCGCAGGTCATCTTGCTTACGACGCCCTACTACCAGCCACGCGATCTCGCGCTCGCCGAACCAGGGCCTCGCTTCGATCGCCTGCGCATTGCCCAACTCAACAGCCTCTATCAGCAGCTCGCGCAGCGGCGTCAAGGCGTGGTGAGTATCTTTGACCTCAACGGTCTCATGAGCTCGGCCGCCGAGCGCGGCAGCGGCATGGACAACAGAGAGACCTCCCCGGATGGTGTCCATTTCGCCCCTGCCGGCGCCGATCTGGTCGCGCAGCGGCTTGCGCCCAGCATTCGTCAAGCTGCGCTCCCGGGCAGGAGCTCCCTCGTCGAAGGGGCGCCGTCTCCCCAACAGGGCGGTGAGGAGCTGCCGTCACGCTGGCTCGAGCTGCTCAGCCAGGTGCCCGATACCAGCGAAGCGCGGTCGTGGACGACCATGAATGACTACGCCCGCTTCCGAGACGCGTTCGGCGTGGCCCTGCCAGCAACGGACGCCGGCGAGCGGGCGCTGTTCGACTACTACCAAAGGTTGCTCTTCAACGACAACGGCCAGTCGATGGCCCTCGCCCCGGCTGACCTCACGGGTATCGCGACGTTTCCGCCTCGCCTGGCCGAAACCCGGACGCAACTTGGGTTTAGCATCGCTGAGGTCGATCAGGACGTTTGGGGAGGCGAATATCCCATCCGCGTCCTTCGGGGCCGCTTCGACCAAGCCAGGATCGACGAAGCCATTCGTGCGCATGGTGGGTCGTGCACAGGGGGCGGCGGCATTGGGGAAACCTCGCGTCCGGGATACACACTGGTCCGTGGTGACTACGTATACTGCTCCAGCACACCGGAAGATCTTGCTGCGATGCTTGATGCCGCCGCCGGAGAGCGGCCCTCCTTGGCCGATGTACCGGACTTCCAGCTCCTGGCACGAGGTCTCGAACGCCTTGGTACCTATACAGCTCTGTTCTCGGTGGACCGCGAGTCCTACTCGGTCGAAGAGATCGCGAAGGGCCTCGCCGGGCCGGACGCGGGTGAGCAGCGGCTGGAATCCATACGTGACGGCCTGCAACGAGAGACCAAGCTGCTCCCGTATGACGCGTTCGCGACGGGAGCGGGCGTTGACGCCCGCGGCCCCTACACCGCTGTTGTCCTGCTCAATGCAGACGAGCCGGCTGCCCGCGCGAACATGTGGCGGCTACAAGGTCGGATTGACGAAGGAACGAGTTGGGTGAGCGGACAGCCGTTCCGTGAGTTCATCGATGGCGTAGACATCAGCAGCGAAGGCCGCCTGGTTCTGGCGAAACTGTACACCAACGCCTATCGTCTCTGGTTTACGCTGCAGGCCCACAAGGACACACTCCTGCTCCACGAGTGACCCGCGGCGTAAGCGCACCGGTCAGACAGTAACACGCAAACGTCACCGAACAAACGAGGTCGATCCTGTGTCAACGCAACGCTGTCCCTGTTCCTTGTTCCTTCCTCCCGCTACCATGCCCCTCGTTGTGTCCGAGATGCGCGTAGGGTTCGCGGGGGCCGGCTTCATCGCAGGCGTACACGCCGGCGTGCTCGCCGCGCAGCCGGGAACGAAGCTGACCACCGTCTTCGACCCGAACGAGTCGCATGCCGGCGCGTTCGCGGCCAAGACCGGCGCGCGCACCGTCCCCTCGTTCGAGGACCTGCTCGCATCCTGCGACGCCGTCTACATCTGCGCGCCAAACGTCCACCACGCGGGCATGGCCGTCGCCGCGCTCGAAGCGGGGCTGCACGTCTTCTCCGAGAAGCCGATGGCCACCTCGCCGGCCGAGGCGCGTCGCGTCTACAACGCGGCGGAGCGCGCGAGCGGCGTCTACCAGATCGGCTTCAACAAACGCTACGCCGCGGTCTACACGGAGCTCAAGCGTCGCATCGAGGACGGGCGGCTCGGAGCGCGCTGGGCGAACATGAAGATGAATCGCGGCGAGCTGCTCAAGCCTTCGTGGGTGGGCGACCCGTCGCACACGGGCGGCTACCTCTACGAGACGCCGATCCATCTACTCGATATGGCGTCCTGGCTCTTCGGCCCGGTGACGGAAGCCGTCTGCCGCGCGCGACAGACGTGCTCGGCCCAGCTCGACGACTTCGCGATCATCCTCACGTTCGCGTCGGGCATGGCCGCGACGCTGACGTCGTCTGCGCACACGACGTGGCTCTTCCCTTACGAGCGCGTTGAGGTCTACGGCGAGTACGCGACCGCGGTAACGGAGGAGATGGAGCGCGTCACGTTCCAGCACGGCCTCGAGGCGCAGCCTGAGCTGCTCGACGTAAGCGATCTGCCGGTCGCGCGTCGCTGGGGCTACGCCGCGGGCGACGAAGCGTTTCTCGCCGCGATCCGCGACGGGAAGTCGCGCGCCGCCGGCGTACGCGAGGGCCTCGCCGCAGTCGCGCTCGTAGACGCGTGCTATCGCGCCGCGGAGAGCTGGCTGCCGGTGCGTCTCTAGCGCGCTACGACTTCTCGCCAGCGCGGATCCACTCGGCGAGCGACCAGCCGGCCGGCACGACAAGCGCCGCCGCGACAAGCTTCGCCAGATCGCCCGCGACGAACGGCCACAGGCCGTTGTCCAACGCTACGTGCCAGCCCGTGGGAAAGCTCATCACGTGGAACCAACCGTTGAGCCAGATCAGGCCCGGCACATAGATCAGCGCATTGCCTAACAACATAGGGAGAACGATCCAGCGGCCGCGGTCCCACCCGCGCTCGGCGAACCAGCCAACCAGGACCGCCGCGAAGAAGAAGCCGATGATGTAGCCGCCCGTTGGCCCGGCGAACGCGCTGTAGTAGCGGCTCCAATCGGCGAAGACGGGGATGCCGGCAACGCCAACGGTCATGTAGCTGAAGACCGAGACGCCGGCGAGGCGGCTGCCGAGCAATGCACCAATCAGGAGCACGGCGAACGTCTGCCCGGTGATCGGGACAATCCTGCCGTCCTTCGCGTGGCTGAAGGGCAGATTCCAGGAGATCTGCGCGCAAAGCGCCAGAAAGACCACCGCACCTACGACGAGCAGTGCTTGGCGAATG
This sequence comes from Dehalococcoidia bacterium, assembly GCA_040902195.1. GTDB lineage: Bacteria > Chloroflexota > Dehalococcoidia > DSTF01 > RBG-16-68-14 > JBBDXS01. The sequence continues at coordinate 14,895 of JBBDXS010000007.1, read as the reverse complement.
AACGTGTTCGATGTCGGGAAGAGCGCCGAGCCGAGCGTCGGTTGCATGGTGAGTTGCTGTTGCATCGCTGCTCCTTCGCTTCCTCATCGAGCGCCCTCGCTCGGGCTTACGAAGAGGGCCGGTATCGAACCCGGCCCTCTTCGGCATTGCTTCCTTACGGCCTACTGCGGGGGCGTGAGCGCGTCGGCCGGCACCTCAAGCTCCGTCAGCGAGTCGAGGCTCAGGTCGGCGACCGCGACGCCTTCCCAACTGTACGCGGTGTCGGTGATGACCACCTGGCCGCCCACGTACTTGCCGAATGCCAAGCCCTGTGCCGGGTCGTGGTCGTCCGGGCCGAGCGTGAGCGGGAAGAGGCAGACTGAGCACGTCCAGTCGGTGATCGACTCCGCCGCGGCCACGAGGCTCTCACGTGTCAGGTCCGCGCCTGCGATGCGCAGCGTCTCCACCATCAGCTCCGCCACGTACTGCGCGTACATCGTCAGCACGGTCGCCTTTGCATCCCTAATGCCGCTGTTGGCGACGAGATCGACGTGCGCCTGCACGGCCGGAACGCTCGTCTGGTACGCCATGTAAGTCGCAACCGGGCCGACCGTTCCGTCTATGAGGCATCCTTCCACAGCCAATTCCAGTCCGCATCTTTGTCCTCCTTGCCCTCCTCCAGCAATAAGTGAGGTCAGCTCGTTCATGCTGACCGCGCTGATGGCGAACTGAACGTCCCAACCCAGGTCGGAGCGGGCGTACTTGATCCCCTGGCCCAACAGGAGCGGCGTCGAGAACATGACGACGACGTCGACGTCCGCCGAGCGGAGCTGGGCGATCTGTGAGCTTAGGTCCGGATCGGTCACCTCGTACGGCTGCTCGCTCTCGACAGGCAGCGCGAGCTTGACGCCCGCGAGGCCGTCGACACCGAAGTCGTCGTTCTGGTAGACGACACCGACCTTCGCGTCCGCGCCCATGTTGTCGACGATCCACTTGCCGATCGCCAGACCCTCGCCCGTGTAGTTCGGATTGGAGCCGAAGACGAGCGGCCTCGCCGACGGGTCCTTCACCCATTCGGTCGCGCCGGTAGCGACGAACATATCCGGAACGCCGTTGTCCTGCAGGTAATCGACGACCTGGAGGTGGTTGGGCGTGCCGAGCGCGTTGAACATCGCGAAGATGTGGTCCTGTTCGACGAGCTTGCGCGTGAGCGAGACCGCCTCAGCCGGCGAGTACGCGTCGTCCTCTCGCAGGTAGTTGATCGTGCGGCCGTTGACGCCACCTTCCGTCTCATTGATGTGGTCGAAATACGCCTTCGTGAAGTTCGGGATGATGTTGTACGCGGAGATCGGGCCGGTCAGCGACGTGTGCGTACCGAGCTTGACCTCCGTGTCGGTCACGCCGGGAGACGCGCCTGAGGGCTGCGTCGCGTTCGGAGTTCCGCCGGCGGGCGTCTTGTCGCCGTCATCCTTCTTGTCGTCGCCGCAAGCCGCGGAAAAGACGAGCAGCCCGCCGACTATCAGGCCGAGGAGCCAAAAGAGCAGGGACTTTCGCATCTTTCTACCTCCGTACAAGTTCTGTCTTGGGAACGGGCAGAGTATACACACCACCGCTCCCTGGAGCTAATCCAAGGGCGTTATGTCTTATCGTTCTTGCGGTCCTGTGGCTTCGCAACGCGATTGCCTGTAATGCCAAGACGGCCCAGGCCGCCGCCCAGACTCGCGCGCAGCTCCGCGAACGCCGGCACACGCAGCGCCGGCAGCCGGCCTTCGGCCAGGCCGTGGAAGAAGTAGGCAAGGCCTCGTGGGAAAAGAAGGATCGTGGCGATGAGGAGCCCGCCGTAGATCACGCCGCGCAGCTGGGCGGCGTCCGGGATTCCCCAGTCGCTCAGGTTGCTGATGATCTCACCCTGGTAGGTGAGGAAAAACGCGCCGAAGACGCTGCCGAGCACGGTCCCAAGGCCACCGATGACGATGGCGACCAAGAACAGGATCGAGTCAAGGAAGCCCAGGCTTTCCGGCCCCACGAACGCCTGCGCCTGGAAGAACAGCCCTCCCGCAATTCCGCCGTAGAACGAGCTGATGCCGAACGCAAGCGCCTTGTAGAGCGGGACGTTGATACCCATTTGCTCGGCGCCGATCTCGCTGTCGCGCACTGCGGCCAGCGCGCGACCGACGCGGCTCCGCGTCAAGTTCCAGAAGATGATCGACATGATGACGGCAGAGAACATCGTCGTGTAATAGAGCCACTGCGTGTGATCGAGGAAGTCGAACCAACCCGGCGGCTGGAGCTCATCCACGCGCACGCCGAGCGAGCCATTCGTCCAGCGCGTTAATTTCTCGATCTTCAGGATCTGCGGCAGGCTGATCACCATCGCGAACGTCGCGATGGCGAGATACGGCCCGCTCAGACGCACTGCCGGGATCCCAACGACAACGCCGCCGACTACGCCCGTAAACCCAGCGGCGAGCAGGACCGCGAGCGCCAGCGGCACGTGATACTGGTCGAAGAGGATGCCCGTCGTGTAGGCGCCGATTAGCACGATAGCAGCGTGACCGAGCGAGATCTGGCCGCTGTATCCGGTGAGCAGGTTCATCCCCAGTACTACCAGCAGCCATACGCCGAGCATCGTCATGTTGAACGTTCGGAACTCGGTGATAAAGCTTGAGAAGAACGGCCACGAGTGCATATACGGGAATGCGATGAGCGCGGTCCCAAGGAGGGCAAACCAGAAGATGCGGACATAGGGAATGCGGTCGGGCATTACACTCTGCGCTGCGCCGGCCGCCCGAAGAGCCCTTCGGGTCGCAACATGAGCACGAAGACGATGAGCGCGAACGCCACGGTCACATCGACGCTGCCGATGTCCGGTGGAACATAGGTCGACGCCATGTTCTTCACGATTCCGACCGTTAAGCCGCCCACCACGGCGCCGACCGGACTATCAAGGCCGCCCAGCACGGCGCTGGCGAACGCGTAGAGCAGCACCGAGAACATGGTGAAGGTCGTCAGGCTCAGGCCTTGCGCGACAAACACTCCCGCCACGGCGCCGATGGCGGCCGCGAGCCCCCAGCCGATCGTGAGCATGCGCCCCACCGGAATGCCGACGAGTTGGCTGGCGAGGCGGTTATTTGCGGTGGCGCGCATGCCCAGCCCAATACGCGTACGCTGGAAGAGCAGGTAGAGCGCCGCCATGATCACGAACGTGATGATGAGGACGCCTACGTTGAGCCTGCCGATGCACACCTCGCCCGCGCAGTACGGCGTGCCGCTAAAGAATGAGAACGGGCCGAAGGCCTTAGGCAGCGGACCCCAGATGTAGAGCGCCAGCCCGTTGAAAATCGTGAACAGGCCGAGTGTGACAATCAGGCTGTTCAGCGGCGGCGCTTCCTCAACGGGACGCAGGACGAAGCGCTCGAGCGCACCGCCGATCGCGGCCGCGACGAGGATCGCGAGCAAGAACGCGGGCCAGAAGTCCATCCGCGTCATGAACGACCACGAGATGAACGTGGTGAACATGGCCAGCTCGCCCTGACCGAAGTTCAGCACGGACGTCGAGCGGTAGATCATCACGATCGCGAGCGCGAGGAGCGCGAACAGGCTGCCGCTGGCGATGCCGCTGATCGCTTGCTGGGCGAACAGGCTCGGATCCTCCCACGGCGGCTGGGCGAGGAAGACGGGTGCGATATGAAAGAGCATCATTACTAGTACCCCAAGTACGAGCGGCGCACCTGCTCGTTGCTGCGCAAGTTGGCGGCGGTGTCCGAAAGGGCGACCGTGCCCGTTTCGAGCAAATAGCCGTACTGCGCGATTCCCAAGGCGAGGTTCACGTCCTGCTCGACGAGGAGGATCGTGAGCCCCTCCTTCTCGCTGATGGAGCCGATGATCTCGAACAGCTCGCGTACGAGAATCGGCGCGAGCCCGAGCGATGGCTCGTCGAGCAGCAGCAGGCGCGGCTTGGCCATGAGCGAGCGGCCGATGGCGAGCATCTGCTGCTCGCCGCCGCTGAGCAGGGCCGCACGCTGGTTCTGCCGTTCGCCGAGCACCGGAAAGTATGAGTAGATGCGCCCGATGTCCTGGCGAACGCCGCCATCGCGACGCGTCCACGCGCCGAGGATGAGGTTCTCGCGCACGCTCAGCTCTCCGAAGATCTGGCGTCCCTCCGGCACCTGCGAGACACCCAGTTGCACGATGCGCTCCGGCGACATGTGGTCGATGCGTTTGCCGTCGAACTCGATGGTGCCGTGCGTCGGACGGATCAGGCCGGAGACCGCGCGCAGTGTCGATGACTTGCCGGCGCCGTTCGGACCGAGCATCGAAACAATGGCGCCCTCCGGCACGTCGACCGATACGCCACGCAGGGCGAGCACGGGGCCGTACGATGCGTGGACGTCGTCCAGCTTAAGCAGCGGGTGTGCCAAGGTATGCCTCAATCACAGCGGGGTCTTGCTGCACTTCCTTCGGTGTGCCGTCCGCGATCTTGCGGCCGAAGTTCAGGACGCACACTCGATCCGAAACCGACATCACTAACCCCATATGATGCTCCACCAGGAGAACCGTCAGCTTGAACTCGTCTCTCAGCGAGCGAATGAGTGTGTCGAGCGATTGCACTTCTTCGTGGCTCAGACCGTTCGCGGGCTCGTCTAGCAGGAGCAGCCGTGGCGACGAGACGAGCGCGCGTGCCATCTCGACGCGCTTCTTCAGCCCGAACGGGAGCCCGGCGACGTTCGTGTCGCGATAGGCGCCGAGTTCAAGGAAGTCGAGGACCTCGTTCGCACGAATGCGGGTCCGGCGCTCTTCTTGAACGGAACGGGGGAGGCGGAACGCGCATTCGACAGGGTTGCTGCGCGTGGTGGAATGCTGGCCGACGAGGAGGTTTTCGAGCACGCTCATCGATTTGAAGAGCTCGAGGTTTTGGAACGTGCGCGCCACACCCGCGCCGATCACCTCGTGCGCCGCGAGACGGCGCAGGCTTCCCTTCTCGAAGATGATGGAGCCATGGTCGGGAGTATAGACACGCGTAATGCAGTTGAAAACAGTTGTCTTGCCGGCGCCGTTCGGGCCGATCACGCCCATGATCTGCCCCTGCCCCGTCGAGAATGACACACTGTCGAGCGCGACGATGCCGCCGAAGCGGATCGTTAGGTCTTCGATCTCAAGCAGCGGCATAGCGATGGGCGGACGATTGCTCCGCGGCACCCTGGCGGGATGACACACGCATGATCGAGCGCATCATAGACGATGTGATAGGAGTGTCAAGCCGCGCGCTAGCGAAGGGTACCGCGCAGCCGCGGATCGAGGATGTCTCGCAGCGTGTCGCCGAGGAGGTTAAAGCCGAGGACGACGAGGCTAATCGCGATGCCGGGGAACACGGCCAGGTGCGGATACAGACGCGCGTTCTGTCGTGCCTTGTTCAGGTCTATGCCCCACGACGGCGTGCTCGGCTCAACGCCGATGCCGAGGAAGCTGAGCGTCGCTTCTCCAAGCACAGAGACGGCGAACACGCTGCTGGCGAACACGATGATGATGGGCATGACGTTGGGAACGATGTGGCGCAGCAGAATCCGCATCTCGCTCGCGCCCAGCGCTCGCGACGCCTCGACATAGTCGTTCTGCTTCGTCACGAGCGCCGCCACGCGTAACACCCTCGAACCGCCGAAGAGTCCTGAGATGATGATCACGATCGCGATGATCTTGAGCCCTTGACCAAACGCCGTGATCAACGCGAGGTACAAAAACAAAACGGGAAACGCCGCCCACGCCTCTCCGCTACGCTGAATAACGTAGTCGACCCATCTTTGAAAGTAGCCGGACATGATGCCGAGCATGGCGCCCGGAAGGAAGCCGAACAGGACGGCCATCGATCCGATCAAGAATGAGATGCGCGCACCAGCAAGTACCCGGCTGAACATGTCCTGGCCCTGCTGATTCGTGCCGAAGGGATGGTCCCAGGACGGGCCCTGCAATTGCTCCGACGCGTTGTAGTCGCGCGGGTCGGACGGCGCAACGGCCTTACCGAAAACGTCCTGACTGATCCACTGCACCGCGCCCAGACCAACGAATGCGACGACGACGATCAGCGCGATGACGCCCAGGGGGTTGCGCCGCGCAAGCCGTCCGAGACGGACCCGGCGTGGCGTCTCCGACGCGATCATCGAATCGCCGGCTGCAAAGCCTGTAATCGCGGCGGCCGTCGCTTGCGTTGTCATCGCCTAGCGATACCGCACACGAGGATCGATGTACGCATATGATAAGTCTACGATCAGGTTCACGATGACGACGACAACTGCCGTATAGAGAACCAGGAACTGGATGACGGGAAAGTCCCGCTGCAAGGCAGACTGGATAAAGAACACGCCCACACCATCGATACCCATGACCGTTTCCGCCACGACCGAACCGGCGAACACCAATGTAAAGGAGGTCCCGATCGTGGTCACAAGCGGCGTCAAGGTATTCCTAAACGCGTGGCGAATAATGACTCCTGTACCGCTCAGACCCTTCGCCCGCGCCGTACGGACGTAGTCGCTGCGCAGCACCTCCAGCATCGTCGTGCGCTGCAAACGCATGATCCCGGCCGCTCCGCCGATGCCGAGAATGAGCGCCGGCGGCAGATACATGCGGATGTTGTGCATCGGGTCCTCCCAGAGCGTTCTGGAGCCGCCGATAGGCGCGGAGTAATTCCAAAACGTCCACGGGATCACAATCAACAAAATGAGCAAGAAGAAGTCTGGCACCGACTGCCCCATAACGGCGAAGAGCCGCACCACGTAGTCGATCGGCGTATTGCGTTTGACCGCCGAGATGACGCCAAACGTCACGCCGACGACCACGCTGATCGAGAGGCTTAGCAGGACAAGCTCCGCGCTCGCAGGAAGACGCCGCTTCACCTCTTCCAGAATGTCTTGCCGGCCGAAGTACGTCGTCCCTAGATCGCCCCGCAGTACGTCTGACGTCCACTCGAGGTATTGCACAGCAATAGGCCGGTCCAGTCCAAGGCTCTTATGGATTGCCTCGACATCCTCCGGGCGCGCGTTCTGTCCCGCCATCAGGATCGCCGGGTCCTGGCCGGGAAGCACACGCAACATGGTGAACGTGATGATCGATACTGCCAGCATGATCAGCGGCAGAAATGCAAGACGGCGAAGAGCGTATCGCCACATGGTCGGCTGCGAGCGGGCTACTTGTCCAGCCAGGCGCCCGAGTTAAACAGCCCGAACGAGCCGCGCCCGGTGATTACGCCCTTCAGATAGTCCCAGCGCGCGCTGTAGTTGACGGCCGAGTAGAGGTTCAGCATTGGCGACATCTTCTGGATGATCACGCGCTGTGCGTCCTTTGTCGCCTCGACGCGTTCTGCCATATCCAGCGTTGCGGCCGCCTTCTCGAACGCCGCGGTGACCTCGGGATCGTCGTAGCCCATGAAGTTCGGCGGCACGTAGAAGCTCAGCGGGAGCGATGGGTCTTCGTAGGCCAGGTGCGTGAACGACGTCATCTGGAAGTCTCCGGGCCCTAGCGTGTTCGAAAGCCAGGAGATAATGTCCTCAGCGCCCGGCAGTTTGACGTTGATGCCGACAACGCGGAGTTGCTGCGCAACCGCCTCCGCAAGGTCAGGCGCGTCGCTGAAGTTCGAGTACTTCAGCGTGATCTCCTGATCGAACGGGAAGCCGGCGGCCTCAAGAACCTGGCGCGACTCGGCCGGATCGAAGCGGAAGTACTCTTGCAGGTCCGGATCGTCCTCGTCCAACACGAATGCCGTGTGTGCCGGCGGGAGTGGCCCGGCGAGCTCGCCGTCGCCCAGGTTGAGCACCTGCCGGATCTCGTCACGGTTGAGCGCAAGATTGATACCGCGCCGTACCTCGGGGTCATCGAAGGGCGGCTCGTTCTTGAGCATCAGGCAGCGATAGTCACGCTGCAGGTCACCGCTCGTGACGATCTCATCACCGAAGCGGCTCTCGAGGTCCTCTAGCTCGCGCGAGTTGAGGCCTGTGATCGTATCGATATCCTTCGCCGAAAAGGCCGACTGCGCCAGCGTGTTATCCGGCGCGTACAAGTAATCGACGCCCTCGAGATACGGACGGCCCGGCTCGCGCCAGTTCGGAAACTTGCGCAGCTTGACGTTCTGGCCGGAGTCGTGCCCTGCGAGCATCCACTTGCCGGACCCGATCGGATCGCTGTCCAACGCGTCATCGTCGCCCACGATCTCCTGTGGAATGATCGAACTCGAAATCGGCGAGCCGGCGTTCGAAGCGGTGAAGAACCAGGCCCATGGCCTGTTTTGGCGGAAGACCACGGTCCGCTCGTCTCGCGCTTCAATGCTGTCAAGCACCTCCTGCAACCAGCTAAAGCCAAGGGGAATCTGCTCCTTGAAGCGCTCGTAGCTCGCTACCACGTCGCTCGCGCGCACGTCGCGCCCGTTGACCGGCGGCTTGTCCCAGAAGACCGCCTCGCCCATTGTCACAGTAACGTCGCGGCCGTCCTCCGCGATTTCGAACTCGGTTCCAAGAAACGGGATCACCTCGCCTGTATCCGTCGGGACGTAGAAGAGATGATCGTAGAGTGCGAAGCCGACGAAGAGGCCCTGGACCAGAGCGCCAATTCCAGGGCCGAACGGATTGAAGTTGGGATAGCCAACCTGCTGGCGCTGCTTCAGGATCCCGCCGAGCTTCGGCGTTCCTTCCGCGGGCGCGGTGCTGCCGGGAGTACGCGCCCCGCCGCTACTGCCGCCACCACCGCAACCAACCGTCGCGATCGCCGCCGCGCCGAGCGCAGTACCGCCGGCGCCTTGTAAGAGCCGCCGGCGGGTGATCCTCTGTCGCATGAACTCGTCGTTAATGCGGGCCACGGCTCAACTCCCTCCCAATTGTCGGAGCGAGTTCCCCTTCGCTCCTTTGGTTCAACACTGAATGTCATTCATGTATACCCAACGGCTCGACTTGTCAAGGGGTTCCTTGACCATCCTGCCGCTCGTGCCTAGAATCGAGCGCTGCCTCATGTCCGATCTTCCCGATATAGCTGAGCTACTCGATCTCGACTTTGGCGATTTCGAGGACGATCTGCCGTTCTACGACGCGCTCGCGCAACGTGGCGACGGCTCCGTGCTCGAGTTGGGCGCTGGCACCGGCCGCGTGGCGATAGCGCTCGCGCGGGCAGGCTTCGATGTCCATGGCATCGATCTCTCAGCGGCGATGGTCGCGCGCGCGAACGACAAGGCGCCGGACGATCTGGACGCGCATTTGCACCTATCGTGCGGTGACATGCGCGACTTCGATTTGGGCCGCACGTTCGCTCTGGTCTTCGCCGCGTACGGCACGTTCCACCATCTGTTCAGCGCGGACGAACAGCTCTCGTGCCTGCGCGCCGCGCGGCGCCATCTCTCTGAGGGCGGCCTCTTCGTCTGCGATCTGCGCTCGATGCTGCACGTCGATTGGGAATCGGGCGAAAGCGCGCCGCTCCTGCACGACTGGACGAAGGTGCTGCCGAGGACAGGCGTGAGGGTGACCAAGCTCCGCGCCGTCCGTCCCGACAGAGCAGAACAGATCCAGCGCGAGTTGCACATCTACGATATCGAGGCTGCGGACGGCGCGGTCCGGCGGATTACGCAGGAAGTCGATTTGCGGTTCGCTGGTCGTTACGAGATGGAGGCGCTCCTGCGCGAGGCGGGACTCGTCCTGGAACAGTCGTATGGTGACTACGACCTGACTCCATATAATGAAACGAGCGAGTCCCTTATCACCCTCGCGCGGCGCGGGAAGGAGCCATCATGATCATCGCGCTCGACGCCATGGGTGGAGACCTCGCTCCTAAGGAGCCCATCAAAGGCGCCCTTCTCGCCAACCGAGAGCTTGACATGCAGATCGCGCTGGTCGGTTCGTCTGAGCTGATACGGCAGGAGCTCTCGCATCACGGCCCCGTCCCGTCCGGCATCGAGATCGTCGAGGCGTCCGAGGCGATCGGGATGGAGGAGACGCCTGTACAGGCCGTGCGGCAGAAGAAGGACGCGTCGATCAACGTCGCGATGGGTCTCGTCAAGCGCGGCACTGCGAGCGCCGTCGTCTCGGCGGGCAACACAGGCGCGGTGATGGCGTCGGCGCTGCTCAACCTCGGCCGCGTGCCCGGCATCGAGCGGCCGGCGATCGGGACCATCGCCCCCTATACGGAGAAGGGCATCCTCGTACTCGACGTCGGCGCGAACGCCGACTGCAAGCCTTCATATCTTATCCAGTTCGCCCAGATGGGCTCGCTCTATATGGAGAAGGTCGCGGGCATCGAGCGCCCGCGCGTCGGGCTGCTCAACATCGGCGAAGAGCCTTCGAAGGGAAACGAGCTGACGCAGGAGGTTTTCGAGCAGCTCAGCCGGGGCAACCTCAACTTCGTCGGCAACATCGAGCCCGACCGCGTCCACCGCGGCCTCGCGGAGGTCATCGTTACCGATGGCTTTACAGGCAACATCGCCGTGAAGGTGACCGAGGGTACCGCGGACTTCATTTTCGGGGAGCTCCGCACGGCGATCACGAGCAAACTCCACTACAAGCTGGCCGGGCTCGTCATGCGCCCGGCCTTACTCGCGATGCGACGCCGGCTGGACTATTCAGAGTACGGCGGCGCGCCGCTGCTCGGCGTGAACGGCGTCGTGACGATCGCCCACGGACGTGCCGACGACAACGCGATGAAGAACGCGCTGCGGCTTGCGCGCCACGTCGTCGAAAGCGGGATGCTCCAGACGCTGCGTGATGCGTTCGGGCGCGAGGCCCGGGCGGAAGCGGCCGCCGCGGCTAGCGAGTCCAGAGCTTAAGCGACTCGCGCAGGCCGAGGAGTCGCTCTTCGTCGACGGGCATGCCGGCGAGCACGCAGCGGCGCATGTGCAACTCCATGATCAACACGCCGACCTGCTCGACCGCGGCGCGGACGGCCAGCACCTGCGTCAGCAGGCCATCGCAAACGTCATCGTTGCAGCCGTCGTCGCTGCCGGGCTCGTGCATCCGGTCGAGCATGCCCTGGATGCCGCGCACCTGGCCCTCGATCTTGCGGAGGCGGAGCTTGGCCTGCTCGTTGAGGTTCCGCTCTGGCGGGGGCTCGTGTATCGTAGAGGCCGCAGTTGGTTCCGGTTTCTTCATGGCGTTGACATACCCCCTGGGGGTATGTTAGCATACTGATGAATCCTGTCAAGCCCCAATGAGGAGGAGTGCGATGGCAAAGCCGAAAGAAGTCACGGATAACGATTTCGACAAGGAAGTCCTCCAGGCCACCAAGCCTGTTTTGGTCGATTTCTGGGCGCCCTGGTGCGGCCCCTGCCGCATGGTTGCGCCCGTCGTCGAGGAGCTAGCGGACGAGTACGCCGGCAGAGTCGAGTTCGTCAAGCTCAACACCGACGACAACCCGAACACCGCCGTCAAGTACGGCATCCGCAGTATCCCGACGCTGCTCGTCTTCAAGGAAGGCAAGCCGGTCGGGCAGATCATCGGCTTCCGGCCGAAGAGCGACCTCAAGCAGCGCCTCGACGCCGTCGTCTAACACGGTAAACACACGTGGTTGAAGAACGTCACTACGACATCGTCATCATCGGCGCGGGGCCTGCCGGTCTCGCGGCTGGCCTGTACGCCGCTCGCGCGCGACGGCGCACGCTCCTGATCGAGCGCAAGGTAACGGGCGGGCAGATCGCGCTGACGGCGCTGATTGAGAACTATCCGGGCATCGAGGAGGTCGACGGCTTCGAGCTGGGGCAGATTATGCAGCGCCAGGCCGAGAAGTACGGCATGGAGGTCGCCTACACGGACGTCACCAGCCTCGAGCGACGCGACGACGCTGTGCACGTCATCCACACGAACGAAGGCGACATCACGGCGAAGGCCGTCATCCTCACGGGCGGCGCCGACTACGACCACCTCGGCGTGCCGGGCGAGGAGCGGCTGACCGGCAAGGGCGTCTCGTACTGCGCGACGTGCGACGCTGCGTTCTTCAAGGACCAGATCGCTGTCGTCGTCGGCGGCGGCGACGCCGCGATGGACGAAGGGCTGTTCGTGACGCGCTACGCGTCGAAGGTCCACGTCGTCCACCGCCGCGACGAGCTGCGGGCGAGCCGCATCCTCCAGGAACGCGCCTTCGCGAACCCGAAGATGGATTTCATCTGGAACACCGTCGTCGAGGAGATCGAGGGCGGCGACGCCGTCGAGCGGGTCAAGCTGCGTAACGTGATCACGAACGAGGAGTCGGAACTGGACGCGGCGGCCGTGTTCATCTTCATCGGCCACCACCCGAACAGCGACTTCCTCAAGGGCTACGTCAAGATGGACGGCGGGGGCCACGTCTTCGTCAACGACTGGATGGAGACCGAGATCCCGGGCCTCTTCGCCGCCGGGGACATCCGCGTGAACTCCGCGCGACAGGTCGTCAGCGCCGCCGGGGATGGCGCGACAGCCGCGATCCGAGCCGACCACTACATCACAAACGCCTTCCGCGAATAGGCCGCGCCAGCTCTTCCCTTGCGCGTGCGGCGCGATCGTGCTAACTAGTCTCCACCTTTCGGCGGCAAAGAGGGTGGCATGGTACGAGTTGCACTGATTCTCTCCCTACTGACGTCGGTCGCGTTTCTGTCGTTTGCATGCGGCGGGAAGAGCGGCGACGATCCCGCAGATGCGGCGACCGGCAACTCGAGTGAAGATGAATTGGCACGATCCATGCTTCTCACCCTATCGGACTTCCCAACAGGCTGGGCCGAAGAGCCCGACGACAGCGAAGAAAGTCCGTTCGATGAATGTGACCCCGGGCCTGCGCAGGGAAGGACGGGCCACGCTGAAACCGGGGACTTCTCAAGTGACGGAACCGCCTCGATCTCAGAAAGCCTATCAACGTTCTCGACTGCCGACGAGACTCGTTCGGCACTGGATCAGATCTCATCTAAGGCAGACTGCTTCGTGGCCGTCGTTGACGATGGAAAGCTCGATGACGATGAAGCAACCTACTCGGACGCCTCGTTTAGCCGCCTATCCTTCCCGGAACACGGGAATCGTACGGAGGCGTACAGAATTAGCATTCACGCCAAGGCTAAGAATGAGACCGGGTTCGGAAGCGAGGGAGATATCTACGTCGATCTTGTGAATGTGACTGTTGACCGAGTGGGGTTCACCGTACTTGCATCCAACGTCCTTTCGCCATTCGATAGCGACGACCTAGACGACTACGTGTCGATCGCGGAGGCGCGAGTCAGTGAAACATTATCTCGTATGGGATCTTCGACGCCTGTCCAGAACACGCCTGTGAGGGTCGGAGCAACCGCCCAACCAAGCGCAACGGCAACGGCGGTGCAAGAACCCCACGTTGGGGAAGCACAAGAAACATCCTCCGGCAACACCATGAGGATCTATGCATATGAAGCGCCCGTCCCATCAACCAATGAGTTTCTCGCTCCCGATCCCGGCAACGTCTTCGCCGCAATAGACGTTGAGGGATGCACTAGTTCAAGCCCATCGGCTTCAATGTCCGTCAACCCATTCGAGTTCCGGCTCCAGTTGCCTGACAACACGCGCATTGAGCCGACATTCTCAGGCAGGGAGCCAGCGCTCAACGGCACTAACCTCTTGGCCAATGACTGCGTTCGCGGATTCGTGACGTTCGAGATACCTGAAGGGACGACGCCAAGCTATGTCGTCTACGAGGGATACGACGAAGACTTCGACCCTCTGATTCTCAAGTGGAAGGTTAGCCAATAATTCGTCAGCGCCGCCGGGGATGGCGCGACAGCCGCGATCCGAGCCGACCACTACATCACAAACGCCTTCCGCGAGTAGGCCGCGCCAGCGCCATCGGGCGGTTCCAACCGAGCCGAAACCTCTCTGTAACCTGATGTTCACCCGCGAGGTGGGCGCTCGCTCTGCTTGGGCCGTATACTAGGGGCTCGGCCGAGAGGCTTATGCGGGGGAGGATCGCAACTCCATTAGTCGGGCACGTGGCTTAGCATTCCCAACCAGGTTGGGTGCACATCGGTTCGTCCTCCTGGGAGCGGCGGGCGCATGAGGTCGCGCCTCGTTGGCACCGTCACTCTCATCGCGGCGATTCTGGTCTCCACTCTTGCCACTGGGTGTCCCGCACCATCCGGCACCTTCGACTCGCGCATTCCCGGCGCGCCGCCGCGTAGGCCCGCTGCCCTACGCCGCTCCGTCATCCTCAGCGCGATCGTTGTCCTGATCGCCTCCGCACTTGGCGGCATGGCGTTGTGGAGCGCAGCGCCTGACCAGGCCAGCGCCAGCGGCCCCGGTATGACCATCCAGGTGTTCAACGCCAATGGCCAGGCGGTCACCTGCCCCAACGGCAAGTGCACGATCGCAACGGGCTCTCGCTTCAGCATCGGCGTGTTTGCAAGCAGCCCGCCGTCTCCGCCGAACGATCCGGGCTACACCGCCTACCAGGTCGTCCTCCACTACGGGACCACCGTGACGCTCTCCAAGAAGGCGGGCCTAGGCGAAAACAGGGCGCCTAAGTGCAACCTCGGATCCGAGGACACGACGAAGCTCGGCTCGTACAAGCTTACGTGCAAAGTCATCGACCCCAATGTGAGTCCGCGCGTCCCCATCACGTACACAGGGCAGCTCGCTGAGATCCAGTTCGATTGCCCAAACAGCTCCGCAACGACGCAGATCGATCTCGTCGGTGGAGCGTTGGGCAGCGCGTACACCGTGCCCGATCCGCAAAACCCCCAGAACGCTGTCGTGCGTTACATCAAGCCAACAACCACGAAGGGCGGCGTCATGGTCGCCGATTTCGTCCGAGTGAACTGCGCGTCCTTGACGCCGACCGCAACCGCCACGCCGACCTGGACCCCCACCAACACGCCCACCAACACCCCGACTCCAACCAACACTCCGACTAACACGCCCACCAACACCCCGACTCCAACCAACACTCCGACTAACACGCCCACCA
>JBBDXS010000006.1:0-39872 GCA_040902195.1 Dehalococcoidia bacterium | reverse complement strand
GCCTGCTGGAGCGCGTTCTGCAGATCGATCGTGAGCGGGTGGTGGATCGTGGCGATGACTGGGAAGCCGGATATTTGCATGAGCGAGATGCCATAGCTCAGCGTCTGGTTGTCGTGCACGATGTCGAATCGATGCTCGCGCGAGAGCTCCCGGAGCTTGATCCAGGCCCGGATGCTGAACGTCAGTAACAAGGAAGACAGCGCGATGCGGGTCGAGATGAACTCGTAGAAGTTGAACGGATGGAAGTGCGTGAGGGGGTGGCGTTCGAAGAGGAAGTTCTTCTTCTCGTGGTGATAGCTCCAGTAGCTGTGCGTCTCGATGTTATGGCCAATGACGCCTTCCGCGAGCGTCGGGTACGGCGGCCCGGCGAGCACGTGTACCTCGTGGCCCATGCGCGCCAGCTCGCGGGTCAGGTAATGGAGATAGATCCCCTGCCCGCCGGAGTACATGTTGCCCTGGTACATAATGAAACAGATCTTCATAGCGTCATGAGGCCCCTCAGGGGTCTCCAGCAGTCTACAGGCGGGCACCCCAAGCGTCGAGAGAGCGGCGCGGAGGCCACGTGCGGGAATTGGGCCGGACGTGCAATAATGCGCCCGCATCACACGGCTGAGGAGGTCACGCCATGAAAGTCCACTTCTTCCACCTGATGCCCTACCGGTTCTTGCCCGAGGATTTCGCCCAGCAGAATCGCAGCGTCTGGGTGGACGTCCCGAGCGAGTTGTACGACCCGGTCAAGGGGCACCAGATCTACAACGAGAACCTCGACGAGCTCGAGTTCGCGGACTCGATGGGGTTCGACGGCATTTGCGTCAACGAGCACCACCAGAACGCCTACGGGCTGATGCCCTCGCCGAACCTGATGGCGGCGGCGCTGACCCGCCGGACGAAGAACTCGGCGATCGTCGTGCTCGGCAACAGCATCGCCCTCTACAACCCGCCCACGCGCGTCGCGGAGGAGTTCGCGATGCTCGATTGCATGTCGGGCGGACGGCTCGTCGCGGGCTTCCCTGTCGGCACCTCTATGGACACCAACTTCTGCTACGGGCAGGTGCCTGCGACGCTGCGCGACAAGTACGACGAGGCGCACGACCTGATCATCCAGGCCTGGACTCGCCCCGAGGTGTTCGCCTTCAACGGCAAGTACACACAGCTCCGCTACGTGAACATCTGGCCACGCCCGATCCAAAGGCCGCACCCGCCCATCTGGATCCCCGGCGGCGGCAGCGTCGAGACGTGGGAGTGGGTGGCCTCGCGCGACTACATGTACTGCTACCTCAGCTACTTCGGCCACCAGCGCGGCCTGAGTGTCATGAAGGGCTACTGGGACGAAATCGAGCGGCAGGGTAAGGAGCCGAACCCGTATCGAGCCGGCTTCCTCCAGTTCGTCGCCGTGTCGGAGACCGACGAGCAGGCCGAGAAGGACTACGCGGAGCACGCCGAATACTTCTACAACCGCTGCCTACACGTGTACCCAGGCTACGCCGACGCGCCCGGCTACCGCACGATGCGGACGGTGAAGGCCGGGCTGGCCGCTCAGTTCGAGCGCCAAGTTGTGCAAGCCGCCGCGGGAAAGCTGAGGTGGAAGGATTTCATCAAGGACGGGTACATCATCGCAGGCTCGCCTGAGACGGTCCGTCAGCAGCTCGAAGAGGCCGCGAAGGCGCTCAACGTCGGCCATCTGATGGTGCTCCTGCAGTTCGGCAGCATGCCGCCAGAGCTGGTGCGCAAGAACACGGAGCTGTTCTCGCGCGAGGTGATGCCGCACGTCCGCCACCTGTTCAACGAGTACGAGGACAACTGGTGGATCAACCCGCTGCCGGAAAGCCAGCGCGCGCAGCCGGGCGCCTCGCTTCTCGAAGGCGTGCCGGCGGGAGGTGCGTCCTAATGGAGTCCCGTACCATCTCCGTCCGCGACGGCATGTTCACGCCCACGCTGCTCCAGGCCGGTTCCGGCGAGCCGCTCCTGTTCCTGCACGGCTCGGGCAGCCTACACGAGGGCGCCTACCTGGACTTGCTTGCCGAGAAGTTCACTGTCTTTGCCCCGTACCACCCCGGCTTCGGACCAACGGAGGGCCTCGAGCACATCGATGACATCATCGACCTGGCGTTGTACTACCACGACGTGCTGGACGCGCTAGGCATCGAGTCGGCGCACGTAGTGGGGCACTCGCTGGGCGGGATGCTCGCTGCCGAGCTCGCATCGCTTTGTAGCCATCGCGTGCGACGTCTTGTACTGGCCAACCCCGTCGGCTTCTGGCGCGACGACGCGCCGGTGCTGGACTTCATGACGCTCAGTCCTCAGGACCTGCTCCCGTTTATCGTCCACGACCCCGAGTCGCCGGCTCTGCGCGAGGCGTGGCCCGCGCCCGAGGGGAAGGAAGCCGTGCTCGAGGGGATCTATCAGCGCATGCAGTCCTTCTCAGCCGCGGGGAAGTTTCTCTGGCCGATCCCTGACCGCGGCCTAAAGAAGCGCATCCACCGCATCCAATCGCCGACGCTCATCGTCTGGGGCGAGTCGGACCGGCTCGTTCCGCCGGTCTACGCAGAGGACTTCAAGTCGGGCATCAAGGACTCGAAGGTGGTCATCATGAAGGAATGCGGCCACATGCCGATGTTCGAGCAGCGGGACGAGTTCGTCTCGCTCGTGACGGACTTCCTGTCCGGCACGTAGCGTCTCGCTCGACGATACAGAACGCGTCCTTCCGATGCGGAAGGACGCGTTCGTTCGCCCGAATGCAGCGCTTAGAGCCGGCCGCGTAGCCTCGGGTCGAAGATGTCTCGGAGCGAGTCGCCGAGCAGGTTGAACCCAAGCACGGTGAGTGTAATCGCGGCGCCGGGGAAGAACGCCTGCCAGAAATGGAACGGGAACGTGCTGCGCGCGTCGTTCACGTCCTGGCCCCAGGTGATCGAGTTCGGGATGCCCAGGCCGAGGAACGCGAGCGCGGCTTCGGCGAGGATCGCCGTGCCGAGGAGCGTGGTCATGATCACGATCGAGAGTGCCACGATGTTGGGCGTGATATGAAACACCAGGATACGCGTGGTTGACGCGCCGAGCGCGCGGGCCGCCTCAACATACTGGTTGTTTCGCTCCGATAGGACGGCCCCGCGGACGACGCGCGCGACGCCGGGAATAATTGCGATGCCCACCGCGATGATGATCGTGCGCATCGACGGCCCCAGTACGGCGGCGAGGATCAGGAGCAGCAGCAGCGCCGGGAACGCGATCGCCGTATCGACGGTGCGCTGGATAAGGTTATCGATCGAGCCACCGAGGTAGCCGGAGAAGACGCCGATCGCCGTGCCGACGAGCGTCCCGAAAATCACGGAGAGGAACCCCACCGTCAACGAGATACGTGCGCCGTACAGCACACGGCTGAACACGTCGCGTCCCAGATGGTCGGTGCCGAAGAGATGCTCCAGCGAAGGGCCAGTCTGAAACGTAGTCGAGACGTCGTGCGGGTCCAGGGGCGCAATCATCCGCCCAAAGACAGCAACGAAGGCAAGCATGAGTACGACGAGGAGCCCGAAGAAGCCGAGCGGGTTTTGGCGGATGAGCATCCACGTGCGGCGTCCCCCACCGATGTTCGATGTTCGGAGTTCCACTTCACCCAGGACGACGCTCGCTGCTTCGATGGCCACGTTCTCTACCTCATGAGTACCGAATGCGCGGATCGAGCCATGCGTACAAGACATCCACGCCCAAGTTCAGCAGCACAACGATAACTCCGATGTACAGCGTCAGCGTCTGCGCCACCTGGTACTGCTTCCGGATAAGCGCCCCGAGCGTGTAGATGCCAAGGCCCGGAAGGTTGAAAATCTGCTCGACAATGACTGCGCCGCCGAAAAGAGCGGCCACCTGAAGGCCCAGCACCGTCGCGACGGGGATAAGGGAGTTCTTGAGCGCGTGCCTCCCGATGATGAGCCGCTCGCGTAGCCCTTTCGATCGCGCGGTGCGAATGTAATCCTGCCGCATGACCTCGAGCATCGACGACCTGGTCAGCCGCATGATGCCGGCAGCGGAGACAGCGGCCAGTACTGCCGCCGGGGGTACGTACTGCCGCAGGTTGTCCCAGGGGCTATCGAAGAAGCTCACGGCGCGTGTGATGGGAGGAGCATACCCCCACCAGTCCTGAGGTAACAATAATACCAGCGTTCCCAACCAGAAGTTGGGCACAGCGAGCGCCAGGACAGACGTAAATCGAACGCCATAGTCGGCAGGCGAATTGCGCATCACCGCAGAGATAATGCCGAAGGGCACACCGATGGCAATCGTCAGCAGTGTGGTGATGATCATGAGCTCGAACGTGACGGGCAAGCGACGCTTCAACTCGTCGCCCACGGAGTTGCCGTTCCAGTCGCGCCCAAAACTCCCATCGAAGAGGCTCGTCATCCAATCGCCATACTGGCTGTGTTTGTGGAACTCCACAAACGGAGCGCCACTACCCACGGACACGGGCAACCTGGGACCGTTCAGCCCCATCTCCTCTTCGAGCGCGTGGAGGCGCTCTTCCGGACAGTTGATGCCACACATCACGAGCGCCGGGTTTGCACCCGGCGCTACGCGAAGAAGCAAGAATACGACGATCGACAGTACGAATACGATCAGTACCGACTGTAGCAACCGCCGGAAAATGTACTGCTGCACGACTCCCTAGCTATTGCGGCTGCGCGTCGCTTCCTAGACGTCCAGCCATGCGTATGTGCTCAGGTACAAATCCATTCCCGTTCCGACGTCCCTCGGGAAGTTCTTCACCTTTGCCGGGCGAACCGTGTAGTCGGTCCAGCTCATGATAGGCAGGAAGGCCGGGTCCTTGGAGTAGATCAAACGCTGTGCGTCCTTGACCAGTTCCACCTGCGCCGCCGCGTCGATGCTGCTCTTCGACGCCGCGACCGCTTCGTCGACCTCGGGGTAGAGCTGGCCGATGCCGATCGCGTAGCTCCCGTCGTGCGTCGGGCCTTGCGTCGTGTGGAAGTCCAGGTTGACTTCTGGAATCTCGTAGATCTGGTTCAGTGAGAACGAAGCGTCGTAGTTGATGTCGGTGTAGTTCTGCAGCCAGACGCCAAAGTCCTGTGGGTCCGGGACAATGGCGAAGCCCGCAGCGTCCATTTGCTCAAGCCAGATAGGCAGGTGCTTGCTGTGGAACTCGATGTCGCTGTTTGCCGGCCATATGAACTTGACGCTGAGCGGAATATCGAATCCGGCATCCTGGATGAGCTGTCGCGACATCGCTGGATCGAAGGGCTGCAACTGCTCCAATTCCGCGGGGTCAAGCGCGTAGCCCTTAAGCGGCCAGTGCACCAGTCCGTTAATCTGGCCGGCGCCCTGGACGACGACGTCGACGTATTCCTGGCGGTTGAGTGCGTAGTTCATCGCGCGGCGCACCAAGGGGTTGTCCCACGGCGGCTTCGTCGGGTTCATCGTCACGCCGATGAACGTGTACGCCGGCGACTCAAAGACCTGGAGGCCGGACATCTGGCCTGAAAGTTCGTCGACTTCGGCCTTCGTCTCGGGGTCGTACGAGTCAATCTGGCCGCCGATGAAGGCCGTGCGCCTCGGCTGCCGGTCCGAGATACGCGAGACTTCGAGCCTGCTGATGTACGGCAACTGCGCGTCACCGTTTGTCTCATCCTTGCGGTAGTAGTTGAGGTTGGCGTTCAAGTTCGCGCCACCCGTCTCGACGAACGACCCGTCTTCGAGTACGTACGGACCGGCGCCGACGCCCTGGGAGGCCATGTCCATTTCGAGCATCTCTTTGGGTGGGATCATGCCGCCCAGAGGGGAGTTCAACCTGAAGAAGAAGTACGCGTACGGCCCCTTCGTCTTGATCGTGAACGTTGTTGGGCTGTCCGCGCTGTACGAGTCCAGCCATTCGTCTGTGAAGCTCTTCGCCACCGCCGTATCGGCAGCGCCGATTGCGTCCAGCCACGCTACGCAGTCCGACGAGTCGAGCGCGCGCTCCGGAACACCGAGTGTATTCGGCGCAATCATGACGTCCGGGCGCAGCGTGAATATGTACGTCGAGTCGTCGTCTTCCGGTTGCTCGACTTTGCTCGCCAGGTCCATGTAGAAGAGGGTCGGATCGACCGGGGACTGGAAAACGAGCGCGTTGTACATCTTCGAGAGAATCCCAGGGCCGAACGAGACGCTCGTGAGCGGGTTGATCGAACCCCAGTCGCCTGTGATCGCTGTCTTGTACGTGCCACCCGCCTTCGGCGTGCCGGCACTAGGCCCTGAAGTCGGCCCGGGTGTCCCATCCTTTTTCTTATCGTTGCCGCATGCTGCGGCGATCGCCAGGCCGGCCGCGCTGGTCCCTGTTACGGCGAGTACACGCCTCCGTGAGAATCGGGTCTGCTGAAACTGCTGCCAGTAGCTCTTCGTTGCCATAGGGCTCCTTCCTTCTACCGCATCGCTCCGTGGCTGTTCGGGCGTCCCCCCAGACAGGCGTCAGCCATGTCTGTCAGGGCCTCGGATCCTGATCACAAAAGGTAGAGCCCGAGCCGGGCCTCGTCAGACGAGCCCGCCCCCGAACCCATTCCTATCGCGTAATCGTACCTCTACACCAACCCATGCTTGCTGTCAAGAGCAGGCCCTTCTTGGCGAGCCTTTCTTGCCAGGCCGGAGGGCCCAATGGTAGGCTCCGAACAACCGCCAAGCCGCCGCTAACGATGCCCTGGACCTCGATCAACGGCATTCGCCTCTACTACCTCGTGCAAGGTCACGGCCCCGCTGTGGTCTTCGCGCACGGAGCCGGCGGCAATCACCTCAGCTGGTGGCAGCAGGTCCCGTTCTTTGCAGAACGCTATCGCTGCGTCGTCTTCGACCACCGCGCCTTCGGCCGCACCAAAGACGAAACGGAGGGCCCCGGCAGGCGCTCGTTCGCTGACGACCTCCGAGCGCTCCTCGACCACCTCGAGATCGAGCGCGCCGCGATCGTTGCGCAATCGATGGGGGGCAGGACGGCAGTCGGGTTCTCGTACCGCAACCCGGAGCGCGTAAGCGCCCTCGTTCTGGCCGGGACGACGGGGGGCGCTGTAAGCGATACCGTCCGCGCCGCGCAGGAAGAACATCGACAAACGCCCATGGGAAAACGGACGCTGTACCAGCGCGCGATCTCGCCGCGGCTGGAGCGCGAGCGGCCGGACCTGGCGCACTTGTATCGTCTCATCGCGCGGCTGAACCCGCCGCGGCCCAAAGACTTCCTTGCGCCCATCCCGGGCTATCGAGGCAGCTCCGCGCAGTTCCTGGGCGACCTCGGCGTACCGATCTTGTTCCTCGTAGGAGCCGAGGACACGATCATCCCGCCGCACGTCGTACGGCTCGCGCACGAGGCAGTGCCCGGCTCGCAGTACGACGAGATCGCGGACGCGGGCCACTCCGCCTACTTTGAGAAGGCGGACGTGTTCAACGAGCGCGTTGGGCGCTTTCTCCAGGAGTCGGGTTGGACGTCGGAGTGACTAGAAGTTAATCGCGTTGCCGCCATCGACGACTACGCACTGTCCGGTTACGAAGTCGGCCCCTTCGATAAGGCTCAGGATGATCTGCGACACGTCCTCCGGCGAGGCAACGCGTTTGAGCGGCGTTCGTTCCGCCGTCTGCGCCTTCGCGGGCTCGTAGACGGCAGCGAGCCCCTCGCGCAGCCAACGCGTATCGATGAAGCCCGGTGCGACTGCGTTCACGCGGATCTCCGGCGCAAGCACGCGCGCGAGCGCGACGGTCATATTGATCAGCCCGGCCTTCGATGCGGCGTAGGCGATCGAGCTGCCGATGGCGCGGATGCCGGCTATCGATGCGACATTGACGATTGCGCCCTGGCCAGTTCTTCGCATCGGCTCCGCGACGGCGCGGCAGCAGAAGAAGGCACCCTTCAGGTTCACCGCCAGGATGCGGTCCCAGTACTCTTCCTTCATGCCTTCCAGGTCGGCGAAGTTGACGAAGTGCGTCATCGCGGCGTTGTTGACGAGCACATCGACCGAGCCGAACGTATCAACCGTTTGCTGGACCATCGAACGCACTTCGGCGTCCACCGAGACATCTGTACGCACGAGAAGCGCCTTCGCGCCAAGCGCCTCAACCTGCCTGACGGCCTCCTTCGCGTCGTCCTCTGAGCGCGAGTAGTTGATCACGACATTCGCGCCGCGCCGGGCGAGATCGAGCGCGCTGGCGCGCCCGACGCCGACCGCGGAGCCGGTCACGATGGCGGTCTTGCCTGAAAGATCCATGGACATTGCCTCCTGTTGCCAAACCGTCGAAGGCCTCACTATCGTCGACGCTCGGCCGCGCCGTCAACTAGCGACAAATTGTCACAATTTTGAAACAGGATCTAGACCCGTAAGCGGCAGGACGGTATTGCATGCGCCGTTTAGGGTATGCTAACTTGCACGTGCGTGGGGACACCCCCGCGCAGGCCCGGAGTAGCCGCCACTGCTCCGGGCCTCATTTTGTCCGCGGGCCGCTGCGGCTCGTGTAAGGGTTTCGCCCAGTTGCCGCCCTTCGAAGCTGGGCGGTAGAATCCCCGCGTATGCGCGGGCGTCTCTCGCGCGCAGGAGCGGCGATGTCAGCAGGCGCGAAGAAGACGCAGCTCAAGGGCCTGATCCTTGCGGGAGGAAAGGGCACGCGCCTCCGTCCGTTCACGTACACCGGCGCGAAGCAGCTCGTCCCTGTCGCGAACAAGCCCGTCATCGTCTACGCGATCGATGACCTCGTCTCGTGTGGGATCACTGACCTGGGGATCGTCGCGGGCGAGAACCTGGAGCAGTTCCAAGAAGCGCTCGGCGACGGCTCGCGTTACGGCGCCAGCATCACATACATCCGCCAGCCTCTGCCGCTTGGCATCGCGCACGGCGTACAGATCGCGAAGGACTTCATCGGCGACTCACCGTTCGTGCTCTTCCTGGGCGACAACTTCCTGAAGGAAGGCATCGCGCGTTACCTCGATGTTTTCCGCAACGGCTGCCACAACAGCGTCCTGCTGCTCTGTCCCGTGGAGCGGCCGCAAGACTTCGGCATCGCTGAGCTCGCGGGCGACCGCATCGCGCGCGTCGTCGAAAAGCCAGCGGAGCCGTCATCGAACCTCGCCGTAATCGGCATCTACTTCTTCGACGCGAACGTGTTCAGCGCGATCGAGCGCATCCAGCCATCGGCTCGTGGCGAGCTGGAGATCACGGACACGATCCAGCGCCTGATCGACGACGGGCTGGACGTGCACACGGAAGTGATATCGAGCCGCTGGATCGACACCGGAAAGCACGACGACCTGCTCGAAGCGAACCACCTGATCCTCGAAGACATGGAGCCCCAGCTCCTGGGCGCGTACGACGAGGCAAGCACCTTGCAGGGGCGCGTCGTGCTAGAAGAGGGTTCTGCGGTCATCAACAGCCGCATCCAGGGTCCGGCGATCATCGGGCAACGCACGCGTATCGTAAACTCGTACATCGGGCCGTTCACGTCGATCTACCACGACTGCGAGATCGTCGATACGGAGATCAGCGGTAGCGTCGTGCTGGAGCACACGCACATCGAGGACGTGCGCCAGCGGATCGAGCACAGCCTGATCGGACGCAACGTCGAGCTGCTCGGCCACGACACGCGGCCGCGCAACTACCGGCTGATCCTGGGCGACTTCAGCAAAGTCCAGATGCCCTAGAGAGCACAGTGCGAACTCTTCTCGTTACGGGCGGCGCCGGCTTCATCGGAAGCAACTTCATTCGACACGTCCTCGCGAAGTACGACTACCAGATCATCAACCTGGACAAGCTCACATACGCGGGCAACCTCGATAACCTGATCGACGTGCAGGACGACGTACGCTATCGATTCGTCCACGGCGACATCTGCGACGCGACGACGGTACAACCGCTGGTTGAAGAGGCGGACGCCGTCGTACACTTCGCCGCGGAAACTCACGTCGACCGCTCGATCGAGGAACCCGGCGCGTTCATCCAGACGGATGTCTACGGCACGTACGTCCTCCTCGAGGCCGCCAGGGCGGCGGGCATCGAGCGGTTCCTGCACGTCTCGACGGATGAGGTCTACGGCCCGTCATCGCCGGGCCACCGGCTGGTCGAGACCGATCCGTTCCATCCGCGCAGCCCCTACGCGGCGAGCAAGGCCGGCGGCGAGCTACAGTGCTGGGCGTTCATCGAGACGTATGGGATGCCGATCGTCATCGCGCGTCCGGCGAACAACGTCGGGCCGCGCCAGCATCCCGAGAAGGCGATCCCGCTCTTCACAACGAACGCGCTGGAAGACGAGCCCCTACCCTTGTACGGCGAAGGACTGCAGGTACGCGACCGGCTGTACGTCGAAGACCACTGCGAGGCGCTCGATCTGCTGCTGCACCAGGGTGAGGTGGCCGAGGCGTACAACATCAGCGCCGACAACGAGCGGCCGAACATCGAGGTCGCCGAGACGATCCTGGACCTGCTCGAGAAGCCCAAGAGCCTGATCCGCTTCGTCGAAGACCGTCTCGGCCACGACGAACGCTACAGCATGGATTCGAGCAAGATCCGCGCGCTCGGCTGGCAACCTACGCACGACTTCGACGCCGTGATCCAGAAGACCGTCGATTGGTACCGCGAGAACCGTTGGTGGTGGGAGAAGGTCAAGTCCGGCCAGTACCGCGAATACTACGAGCGCATGTATGGACGCCGCCTCGCAGAAGCGAAGCCGTACGAGTAACTGCATCCGCAGACTGGACACGGCTAGACGACGAACGCCGCCCTCAAGGGCGGCGTTCGTTCTAGGCTACGGGGAGTTGTGGCTAGTCGAGCAGGCCGGCGGTGATCTGCAGTATCACCGCGGCGTCTATCGCATTGATGACACCGTCTTCGTTTACGTCGGCATTCTCGGGGCAATCGAGGCCGTCGATAATCTCGGCAACATACTGAAGGACCAAGGTCGCATCGATGCTGTCGACGTCGTTGTCGCAGTCGACGTCACCTAGAAGGGGCTGCGGCTCTTCCGTGGGACTAGGTCCTGCGGTACAAGTCGCTGTCACGTTGGCGATCTTGGCATTGATCGGCAAGGGTCCGCCGAGCGTCGCATCCGCTAGTACGTCGATCGAGAGCTCGATCGAGGACTGGCCCGCCTGGTTGCAGACGAACGAGAGGCTGCCGAGGACGGGATCGCCCGTTTCGCCAAACACGCTCGTTCCGGCAACACGCGCGGAGTTTGAGGAGAACGCCGGGTTGCAGACGCCGCCGAACTCTGCGTGGCAGTCCTGCAGCGTCAGCGCATTCGGATCGTAGTGGATGTCGACGGTCCATGCGCCGAGACCGGGCTCAGCGACGCCCAGCACCTGAAGCTCGATGGAACGGACTTCGCCGGGCCCTGCCTGAAGCGGACCGATGGTCACGGTCGTGCCATCGGCCGAGGCGGAGCTAGGGGAGACCAGACTCCCCAGCGAAGCGGCAGCTATGACAAGCGCCGCACATAGTCCAAGTTTCGATACAGTTCCGATACGCATGCAGGCCTCCCCTGAAACCGCTGGCCGTCCGATAGCCTTCTCCGCAATGAGTATCGGCCGGAGGCGGCAAGAGATGTTGCCGGAGCGCTGAGAATCTGGCTTGGGTGGTACTATAACCGATGTGAGTGACAGCCCATCGGTCGGCATAGTTACGGTTAACTACAACAGCTCGCGGTTCATCGGCGAGTTCGTCGAATCGATCAGCGAGGTCGACTACCCAAACGCGAAGCTAGTCGTTGTAGACGCGGGCTCCTCGGACGGCTCCGCGGACGAGATCGAGCGTCGCTGCCCGCGCGCACATATGATCCGCTGCGGCGAAAACGTCGGCATCGCGCGGGGGAACAACATCGGGGCGCGCTACTGCCGCGAACAGGGCCTCGATTACATCCTCTTCGTCAACAACGACACGACCCACCAGCCGGACCTGCTTCGCCTCCTGGTTGCGGCAGCCGACGGGCACACGATGACCGTGCCACGCATCCTCTTCGCCCACGACCACGGGCTGATCAACACGCACGCCGGCGACTTCGACTGGACGCGGGGCGTCTTCCGCAACACGTTCCACGGGAAGAGGGACGGCCCTGGGACACGTCGGCCGCGCGAGCTGCAGACCGCGAGCTTCTGCTGCGCGCTCCTGCCGACGAAGGCGTTCGACGACGTGGGGCCGCTGGACGAGCGCTTCTTCATGTACTACGAAGAGACCGACTTCCTTCGCCGCGCGCTGGGACGCGGCTACCGGCTGCTCTACGTGCCCGACGCCGTCGTCTACCACCAGGAGAGCGCTTCGAGTGGGGGCGGCTGGATGACGCCGTTCAAGCAGTACTACGCGACGCGCAACCGCCTCTACCTGATGCGCAAGTACCAGCCGTCGCGGCTGCGCTACGCGCTGTTCACGCTTTACTTCTGGCTCTCTCGCATACCGTCCTTCGTGCCGTTCGCCCTGCACGGCAGGTGGCCGCTCATGCGGGCGCAGGTGCTGGGCATGCTGCATTACTACCAGGGACGCATGGGCCGGACGATGGAGGTACAGGACTTCTGACCGGCACGTCCCGAACGCTTCGCGTCGCCATCGACGGGTCGGCCATCCCGCGCCAGATGGCGGGGGCAGGCGTCTACACGTATCAGCTTGTGCGCGCGCTTGCGAACGCCCCCGGCACGCATCGATTGGCCATCTTCGCGCGCCCCGGCCTTTTCGATGACCTCGCTGAGCAACACGAGAACGTCCACGTCGTGCACGTCGAGCCGGCGTCGCGCGGGGGCAGGCTGGCGTGGGAGCAGGCCGTCCTGCCGCTGCTGCTGCGCCGCATGCGCATCGACGTGCTGCACTCTCCGCACCACCATACGCCCGTCGCCGCAATCGGCGTGCGGCGCGTCGTCACGTTCCACGACGTCACGTTCCTGCTCCTACCCGAGCGCTACCCGCTGGCGAGGCGTCTGTACATGGAGAGCGTAACAAGAGCGGCGGCGCGGATCGCTCGAGCCGTGATCACGCCATCGCAGACGGTGCGCGAGGAAGTCGTGCGCCGCCTCGGCGTCCCGCAGGAGCGCGTCGTCACGGTCTACGAGGCAGCAGCGCCGCAGTACACATCCGCAAGCAGTGACGACATCGGCCGCGCGCGCTGGAAGTACCACCTGCCGAACGAGTACCTGCTCAGCGTCGGCAGCCTGGAGCCGGGCAAGAACCGGCCGCGGCTCATCCGCGCCTACGCCCGCCTGCGCGAGCGCGGCCTCGAGAGCCCGCTGGTCATCGTAGGACAGCCGGCCTGGCAGTACGAGGCGGAGTACGAGCTCGTAGCGCGCCTGGGGCTGAGCGAGCACGTGAAGTTCCTCGGCTACGTGCCCGACGAGGACCTGCCCGCCCTGTACAGCGGCGCGACCGTCTTCGTCTTCCCGTCGCTCTACGAAGGGTTTGGGCTGCCTCTGCTGGAGGCGATGGCCTGCGGCGCGCCCGTCATCACGTCGCAGGGCTCCGCGACGCAGGAGGTCGCCGGCGACGCTGCGCTTCTCATCGACCCGCGCGACACGGACGCCATCGAGCGGGCGATCGACCAGCTCATCTCGAACCGCTGGCTGCGCTCCGATCTGCGCACGCGCGGCTTGGAACAGGCGAAGAAGTTTTCGTGGGAACGGGCAGCCCGCGACACACTGGCCGTCTACCAGATCGTCGCGGCGCAGCGCTAACGCCCATGGATGTCTCCACCGTCATCGTGAGCTACAACGGACGCGACCTGCTCCGCCGCTGCCTCGCCTCGGTGTTCGAGCACACGCGCGATGTGGAATGCGAGGTCGTCGTCGTCGATAACGCCTCGCAAGACGGCACGCCGGACATGGTCGAGGCCGAGTTCCCGAGCGCGCGGCTGGTCCGTCGCGCAACGAACGGCGGCTTCGCTGTTGGTGTGAACGAAGGGTTCGCGAACGCGCGCGGCGAGGCGTTTCTGGTGCTCAACCCGGACACCGAGCTAACCGCGCCGGTCCTTGCGCCGCTGCTCTCGTACGCGCGCGAGCACCGCGACGCCGGCCTGCTGGCGCCGAAGCTCCTCGATCCGGACGGCACGCTACAGCTTTCGTGCCGGGCCTTTCCGGGCTACAGCGCGGCGCTGTTCAATCGGTACTCGCTGCTGACGAAGCTCTTTCGCCGCAATCCCGCAGCGCGCCGCTATCTCATGACCGACTTCGATCACAGCTCGATCGCGGAGGTCGACTGGGTGTCCGCCGCATGCTGGCTGCTACCGCGCACGACGTACGAGCGCATCGGTGGCCTGGACGAAGGCTACTTCTGGTCGGTCGAGGACATCGACTATTGCCAGCGCGTGCATCGCGCAGGGCTGCGCGTCGTCTACTTTCCGGACGTCTCCGTGCGGCACCACATCGGCGGTAGTTCGTCGAGCGCGGCCAGCCGCGCAGTGATCGCGCGACACCGCGGCATGTGGCGCTACTACCGCTCGTACCTGCGGCCGAGAGGGCCACTGTCGATACCAATGGACGTCGCGGTGTGGTTGGGCATCAGCGCGCGCCTCGCGGCGCAACTCGCGCTGAACGGTGTGCGCAAGCTTCTGGGGCGCTAGGAGTCCTGATCGACGAGGCGACCGGCTTCCGCTTCCTCCGGCCTCACGCCGCGCAGCCGTCTTCGTAGCCAGATCGTCCCGCTGCTGTTCCAGAGCATCAGCATATAGCCGAGCCGCGAAAGGATTACGGCGATGAGCAGCAGCGTACTGAGCAGCACGATGAGCTCGAGGCCGAAGAAGTGCACGCTGTGCAGCAGCAGCGCGCCCGCCGCGAACATTGCCGAGATGCCGTAGACGACGACGAGCAGCCCGCGCGGGCCGAAGCCCGCGAGCTCAAGTCTATGGTGAATAT
Source organism: Dehalococcoidia bacterium (assembly GCA_040902195.1). Taxonomy (GTDB): domain Bacteria; phylum Chloroflexota; class Dehalococcoidia; order DSTF01; family RBG-16-68-14; genus JBBDXS01. The sequence goes on along the minus strand of JBBDXS010000006.1, from coordinate 25,048 downwards.
GATCCTGATCGCCGATGAGCGGATGCCGTCCCTGTAGCGTCCGCCGCACGCCGGCGAGCACGGTATCGAGGATCGGGAAGCCCAGCGCGATGATGGGCACGGCGATGAACACAGCGTCGGTAGCACCCGTCGCGCCGCGAATCGACAGCGCGCCGAGAATGAACCCGAGCAGAAGCGCCCCCGAGTCGCCGAGGAAGACCGAAGCCGGCGGCAGGTTGAAGAGCAGCATGCCGAGCGTGCCTCCGACCACCGCGACGAGCAGCAGCGCGACCGTCGGGTGATGCGCGTCCGCCGCGATAGCCGCGAGCGTAATCGCCGCCAGCGTCGCCGCGCCGGCCGCGACGCCATCGCGCCCATCGATGAGGTTGATCGCGTTCGTGAAGAAGACAACCCAGAGCACGGTCGCGACGGGCGCAACGATGCCCATGTTGATCTCGGGCCCCCACGGCAAGCCGAGCGTGTCGATGCGATAGCCGGCGGCGTAGACCGCGGAGGCCGCGGCGATCTGCGCGAGGAGCTTCGGACGCCAGTGGAGCAGTCGCAGGTCGTCGAGGAAGCCGACGGCGAAGATCAGCGCGCAGGCTGCCAGGAACGCAAGGAAGTTGCCGGACTTCGGCTCGAAGATCTCCGCCGCCCGTGTCGACAACATCGAGGCGAGAAACGGCGTGATGGCGAAGGCGAAGAGGATAATCGCGCCGCCCCAGCGCGGCCGCTCCTCGATGCCGCGAGCGGTGTGGAAGAGACCGTGGAAGCGCGCCGTATGAGACATCGCGAGGAGGGCAATCGTCGCGATAAAGCCGAGCGAAATTGCTAGCCCGAGGGTGAGAAGATAGACGTTTACCATAAGTCCCCGCCGATCCGCTTTCTCAAGCCCCTAGTGTACCACCCGAGTCTCGCATCGGCTACTCGCTTGTCCTGCCTTGGGCGCGCCCGTACACTCGAATTGCTGTGCTACGCATGGGCATCGGCCTGGCCGCCATCGTCTTGCTCCTCCTTGCAGGATGCAGCAACGATGGCTCCCCGTCGAATGGGGCCGTCTCCCCTGACAACGATACGCCGGACGCTGCCATAACACCCGTCACCCCCGTTCCCCAGCCCCCAGGTGTGCCTGATACGGCCGCGCCCCTCCTAACCACGGCGCAGCTTGGCCGGATTAACCGCCGGGCCGGCGAGGCGCCGGAGCCCATCGCCACCCGCGACCTGAACGATGCGGCCTGCCAGGACGGCCTCCTGACCATCGAGACCTCCAGCGAGACCATCTATGCCGCGCTCGATTGCAGCAGCTTCTGGGACGAGGCGATAGCGGCCAGCTTCCTTGGCCAGCCGGCGGCAATCACGCTGGAGGCGAGCGGCACGCGCTTTCGCGTCCTCATCGAGACGCTCGACGGCGCGCAGGCCGAGTTCACCGTGGGCGGCGTCTGGCTCCAGCCTGTATGACCATCCGAGCGGTCATCTTCGATCTTGGCCACACGCTGTGGGACTTCGCACCCACGGAGGCGTCGCGTCGCTACGCCGTCATGCGCTTGTACAACCGCCTCTACGAGGCGCACGGCGACGGTACGCCGGGGCCGCGGGAGCTAGACCGCGCGTTCACGTCCGCCGTCGCGCGCTGGCTCGAGGCCTGGAACGCGACAAACGACGACCTTGTGCAGCTACCAACCGACCAGCTCGTACGCGAGATGCTCTCGACATTCGAGCTCGACGCGGACGCGGACCTGCTGCGCGACCTGACGATCGCCGTCCTTGGTCTCGAGCTGCAGATGCCCGTCATCGACCCGCATTCGCTCGCCGCGATCGCGACGCTGCACGCCCGCGGCCTCTCGATGGGCTGCGTCACGAACACGCTCTTGCTTGAGGAGGGGATTCTCGATGTGCTGACACGCCTCGGCCTTGAGCGCTACCTCGACGCGCGCGTCGTGTCGAGCGCGGCCGGGTATCGCAAGCCGCACGCCTCGTTGTTCCAGCGCGCGATCGATGACCTCGGCGTCGCGCCGCACGAAGCCGTTTTTGTCGGCGACCGGCTGTACGACGACGTCAGCGGCGCGAAGGCGATAGGCATGCGCGCGGTGCTCACGCACCAGTACCGACAGGAGCAGCTCGAAGGGGCGATCGTCGTGCCGGACGCGGTGATCCGGCACGTCGCGGAGCTGCCGGACGTCATCGAAGGGTGGCGCGAGGCGTAGAGGCAGACGTTTTCTCGCAGGGATGCTGTGACAGGTCCTTCGGGCTCCCCTCCCCTTCACGCTCTACCCCGCTCCCCTCAGGATGACAACGTGAAGCGCGGGCGGACACTCTTCGCTTCGCTCGAGAGCAGGCGTGGGTCCGCCCCTACCCGCTCCGGCGTCGCGTGCGCTAAGATATCCGGCGCTGGAGGTGCGACCACATGGCATCCAACCTGACTGAAGGGCAGCCCGCCCCCGACTTCAACGCGGAGACCGATAAGGGCGAGAAGGTCTCGCTTAAGAACTTCGCCGGAAAACACATCGTGCTGTACTTCTACCCGAAGGACGACACGCCGGGCTGCACGATCGAGGCGTGCAACTTCCGCGACAACTTCTCGGTGCTCGAGGAGGAGGGCGCGGTTGTGCTGGGCATCAGCCTCGATGACGTCGACTCACACCAGAAGTTCCGCGACAAGTTCGAGCTGCCGTTCACGCTGCTCGCAGACCCGGACCACAACGTGTCGGATGCGTACGGCGTGTACGGCAAGAAGGACTTCCGCGGGCACGAGTACATGGGCATCGACCGCGCGACGTTCATCATCGGGCCGGACGGCACGCTAGAGAAGGTCTGGCCGCAGGTGGACCCGAACGACCACGCGCTCCAGGTGCTGGAGCACCTGCGCGGACACAGCGACTAGCGCGGACGCCTTCGCCCGATCAGGAAGCCTCCCGTCATTGCGAGCGCGCCGGCCCCTATCGCAGCGCCTGCGATGACAGCCGTGGTCGCGATGCCGCTCTCTTCCGCGCCAGAAGCCGACGATGCGTTCGCTGTCCCATCGGCGCGCGACACGACAGCCCCGTCCGCGCGCAGGACGGTCTCGGCCCCTGCGCCGTCGACGACGACCGCGCCGATCATGCCCGGATGCAGCAGACAGAAGTAGGGGTACACGCCGGCGTTATCGAAGCGATGCGAGACGGACCCTCCAAACGCGACCTCCTCGTAGTCACCCCAAGAGGTGTTGGCGCCGGTCACCGTGTGTAGCATCTCATCTTGATTGATAAACGTTACGTTCTGACCGGCGCTGACATGCGTGATCGCCGGATTGAAACACGCGCCCTCCATCAGCACAGTCGTGCCATCTTCTTCCGTCAGGGTCTGCGCATGGCAGCCGCCGCCGGCCTCCGCAGCAGAGGTCGCGATGCCGGCCGCCGCGATCGCAGCGAAGGCCAGCGCGCCAATCGATAGCTTGTTCAACATTGCGTCCTCCTAGCGCAGCGAGCGCGCTACTTCGATCGCGTCGTCCTGCGAAAGCGACGTCTCGAGCCGGTACCCGACGACGCCGTCCTCCCAGAGGAGCGTGGCGCGATCGACCGACCGGCGTGACTCGACGACGAGGCGTCCCTGATCGTCGTACGCCTCTGCGATGTGGCCACCCTGATCGACCCAGTACGCATCGCGGCCGTCGAACTCGATCTCGTGGATCAGAGACGGATCGGGGCCGCCCTTGCCGAAGAGCCCAGCACTCGTCTCGTAGAGATCGTAGTCGCCGTAGACAAAGATCACGGCGAACACGTCAGCCGGGCCGTCGTATCGCTGCACGTACACAGCGTTCGGTTGCAGCGCGACGCCATCGCGCGTTGGGAAGCGCAGCGAGAAGTCGATCGCCGCTTGCGCCGCCACGACGGTCGACGGCTCGGCGAAGCTCGCCGGGCTGAGCACGGGCGGCGTGGGGCCGACGGACGGCTCCTTATCGACGCGGACGTGACTCAGGCCGAAGAAGTCTGCGAGCGCGCCGCGCGACTGCGGCACGGCGAGCGAGATGCCGATCACGGCGACGATCGCCAGCGCGAGGCTCGCGGCGGCACGCGCGAGCGGCATCGACCACAGGCGCGGCGTGTCGTAGTGCGGCTGCAGGCGCTCGGAAACGCCCGCAGCAATCGGCAGCGTCGCGGGGTAATCGAAGTCGCGGGCGGCGCGGCGTAGCAGCGTGTCGATCTGGAGCAGGTCGGCGGGCATCTCTATGCTCACGTTCTCGATCCTTCCGCGGGCGTCAGGTCCGGGTAGCGCTCCTCGATCACCGCGCGGAGACGCCGGAGCGCGCGGTGCAGTCTCGACTTCACGGTGCCAGCAGGGCGGCCGAGCGCGACAGCCGTCTCCGCCTCCGACGCGTCGAGGAAGTAGCGCAGGTAGAGCACTTCCTGGTCCTGTCGATCGAGCTTGCTCACGGCAGACCAGACGTGCTGCGCCTCCTCGCTACGCACGACCGCGCCTTCCGGCGACGGGCTCGTCGAGTTCTCACCGACGCTCCGCTCGTAACGCTGGCCGGCCTCGTAGCGCCGTTTCGCGCCGCGGCGGCTGTTGAACGCCAGGTTCGTGACGATGCGCAGCAGCCAGGGCCGGAACGGCTGCGATGCATCGAATCGATTGAGGGAGCGGTACGCGCGCACAAACGCCTCCTGAGCCACGTCCTGGGCCTCCGCCGCGTCGCGCACGATGACGTACGCAGCGCGAAACGCCAGCTCCTCATGCCCGCGCACAAGCGTCTCGAAGGCCTCTTGGTCGCCCTGCTTGGCAAGCAGGGCGGCCTCTCGTTCATCCAGCACCGGGGCCCCTTTCTGTGCTGTCTGTCACCCGTTATACACCCGTGGGCCGGCTTGGGTTCGGGCGACCGGGGGGGTCTTAAGCCCCGCGCCTACGAGGCTGTCCTTCGGGGGAAGGAGGCTAGTAGCCGCGGTACTTGTTGGCGAGAGGCAGGCGGCGGTCGCGCCCGAAAGCGCGAGGCGTGATCTTCACGCCGGGTGGCGCCTGGCGGCGCTTGTACTCGTTCCGGTCGACCATGCCCATCACGCGACGCGCGAGCGCCTCGTCGTGGCCCAGCGCCACGATCTCCTCGAGGCTTTTCTCGTCCTCGACGTACGCCTCCAGGATGGGGTCGAGCACGCTGTACGGAGGGAGCGAATCGATATCAAGCTGGTCCGGGCGCAGCTCGGCCGACGGCGGCTTCTCGATGACGGATCGCGGGACAAGATCGCGGCCAGCGGCTCGGTTGCGGTGCTCGGCGAGGCGATAGACCAACGTCTTCGGCACGTCCTTGAGGACAGCGTAGCCGCCCGCCATGTCGCCGTACAACGTGCAGTAGCCCGTGGCGTACTCGCTCTTGTTCCCCGTCGTCAGCACGAGCCAGCCGAACTTGTTCGAGAGCGCCATCAGCACGTTGCCCCTGATGCGCGCCTGCAGGTTCTCCTCAGCCGTGCCGGGCTCCGCGCCGCCGAACGGTCCGCGCAGCATCTCGAGGTAGGCTGCGTGCGCCGGCTCGATGGGCACGATCAGCAGCTCGATGCCCATGTTGTCGGCTGCGATGCGGGCGTCCGCGATCGAGCCCTCGGAGGAGTAGCGCGACGGCATCGAGACGGCCTTCACGCGATCGGCGCCCAGGGCGTCGACGGCAATCCCAGCGACCATCGTGGAGTCGATGCCACCCGACAGGCCAACGACGACTCGTTCGTAGCCGATCTTGCGCACGTAGTCACGCGTGGCGGTGACAAGGGCAGCGTAGACCTCAGCATCCGGCGAGAGCGGCTGGGCGATGCGCGACGCGACCGGCGGCTTCGCTCCGGACGGCGCGCTGCTGATCGAGATCAGTGGACAGCTCGCGACGGGCTGAGGCGTCTTGTCCAGCGCAGGCACATCGCAAACGAGCAGCTCCTCGTCGAACTGGGGCGCGCGCGCGATGACCGCGCCGGAGGCATCGACGATCATGCTGCCGCCGTCGAAGACGAGCTCGTCCTGGCCGCCGACCATGTTCACGTAGCAAAGCGCGACGCCGTTCTCGCGCACGCGCGCCGACACGATCGCTTCGCGCTCGTGCGCCTTACCGGCGTGGTACGGCGAGCCGTTGATATTGACGATGACCTCGGCGCCTGCCTGCGCCTGCGCGCGCGTTGGGCCCGCCGAGGACCAGATGTCCTCGCAGACGTTCACGCCAATGCGCACGCCCCCGCCTGCCGGTTGGGCAGGGGCGATCTCGAAGACGGGCGCTTCGCTGCCGGCGCGGAAGTAGCGCTTCTCGTCGAAGACGCCGTAGTTCGGCAGCAGCCACTTGTGGTACACGCCCGCGAGCTTGCCGTCGTGGACAACCGCGGCCGCGTTGTAGATCCCGCCGTCGTCACTATCGACGAAGCCAACGACGAGCACCGGCAGCCCCTTCGAGCGATCGACGAGGGTTCGCAGCGCGGCGAGGTTATCGACGATGAAGGAGCGGCGCAGGAGCAGGTCTTCCGGCGGATAGCCCGTGACGGCCAGCTCCGGAAACGCGACGACGTCGCAGCCGAGATCGCCCGCCTGCGCAGCGTACTCGAGCACCTTGGCGACGTTGCCGTCGAGGTCGCCGATCGTCGTATTGATCTGGGCGAGGCCGACTCGGAGCGTCTTCATCTAATTAGTGTACAGAGTACAATAACCCCTCGCCTCTATTATCGGAGGCGGGGGATGGCCGGTCAAGCCGTTTCGTCAGCGGCAATGCTCCGCTACGATGACCGTAGCTCTCATGGCTCAAGCCCCGTATGCAGTTGACGTAAGCAACGTCACCGTCTCCTACGGCGAACGGCGCGCGCTGGATGGCGTATCGCTTTCCATCCCGCACTCCAGCGTGTTCGGCCTCCTGGGGCCGAACGGCTCCGGAAAGAGCACCCTCCTCTCGCTTGTGGCGGGCCTGCGGACGCCCGACGAGGGGCAGGTTCTCGTCCTCGGCCGCCCGCCCCTACCCGATGTCCGGAGGCAGACCGGCGTCGTGTTCCAAGAGAGCTGCCTCGACCCGCTGATGACGCTGCGGGAGACGCTCGCGCTCCACGGCAAGCTCTTCGGCCTGGGCGGCGACACGCTGCGCAGCCGCATCGAGGCGCTGCTGGGGCGGTTCGGACTGGCCGAGCGCGGTAACGAAGCCGTGCGAACGCTCTCAGGCGGTCTGCGGCGGCGTCTCGAGCTGGCGCGGGCCCTGCTGCCCGAACCGAAACTCCTGCTCCTCGATGAGCCGTCGACGGGGCTCGATCCCGACTCGCGGCGGGCGCTCTGGGAACACCTGCGCGCGACTCGCGCCGCCGGCGTCACGCTGCTGCTCGCAACGAACGACGTCCTCGAGGCGGAGCGCGAGTGCGACACCGTCGCGTTCCTGTCTCGCGGCCGTCTCGTCGCGCAGGGAACGCCCAGCGATCTCAAGCACGGCCTCCGCCGCGACGCCGTGCTGCTCGAGTGCAACGACGGCTCCGCGGCCGTGATCTCGAAAGCGATCGCGGACTGGCCGGGCGTGGGAACCGTCGTCGCGGCGGGACAGACGCTACACGTGACGGTCGATGACGTGTCGTCGTTCGTGCCGCGCCTCTTCCAGGCCGGCGCCGACGGCGTGCGCGCGATCCGCATGGAGCCATCGACGCTGGAGGACGCGTACTTTGAGGTGGCCGGTGCGCCACTGCGCGGCGACGAAGAGGAGCCCGCGTCGTGAACGCGACTCTGACGCTCAGCGCCTGGGGCGCGCTCTTCTCGCGCGACGTGCGGGCGTTCTTGCGTTCGAGATCGCAGCTGGGGTCGTCTCTCTTGTTCCCGCTCATGCTGCTTGCCTTACTGGGGATCGGCGTGTCTGACGGGCTGGACCCGTCGAGCCTAAGGAACGGCGACTACACCACGTACCTCGTACCCGGCATCATGGTGATGACCGCGCTCTTCTCGTCGACGTTTTCAAGCGCATCGTTTTATCAGGACCGCGACTCCGGGATGCTGAAGGTGCTGCTCGTGTCGCCGCACACGGCGGTTTCGATCCTGATCGGCAAAGCGCTGGGCGGCATCGCGATCGGCAGCATCCAGGCACTGGCGATCCTGGCAATCGCATCCGCGATCCCGGCAATCGACCTCGAGTGGCAGTACGGCATCGTGCTGAGCGTGCTGCTCGCAGTGGCGACCGTCGTGTTGCTGAACCTTCTACTGAGCGGCCTTGCGCAGGTGCTCGCGTCGCGCATCCGCACGATGCAGGGCTTTCACTTAATCATGAACGTCGTGCTCTTCCCGCTACTCTTCCTGTCGGGCGCGTTTTTCCCGCTGTCGGAACTACCAACCTGGCTGCAGGCGCTCGCGCTGGCGGACCCGCTCAGCTACGCGGTCGATCTCCTGCAGCTCGCGCTGTACGCTGATGGGAGCGCCGACAACATCGGACTGATACCGGACTTCGCCGTACTGGGCGCACTCGCCGCAGCGCTGCTCGTGCTGGGCGCGCGACGCCCGCCGCTGATGGAATAGCTGGAACGGAAGGAATACCAATGCAACGCTTCACCATCGCCGCCCTGCTGCTCGCCTCGCTCACCATCGCCGCATGCGGGGGCAGCGGCGGCGACGGGAACGGCACACCAGAGGCTGAAGGCTCGATCCGGCCGTTGCCGGGCAATACAGAGCTTGTCGTGGGACAAAACCGCTTCGCGTTCGGCCTCGTCGACGCAACGAACCACCCGATTCAGCAAACGGCCGGGACATCGGTACACATCGCCTTCCTGCTGGACGAAGAGCCCCAGCACGAACAGGACGCCGACTTCATCTGGGCGATCCCGGACGTCACGGGCTTCTGGACGGCGATGGTGGACTTCACCGAAGCCGGAACGTGGGCCGCGCGCGTGACCGCGACCCAGGACGGCAAAGAGTCGGAGGTCGATTTCTCGTTCCCGGTTACGCCGGACGGCATCGCACCGACGATCGGCGACCCGGCGCCTGCGGCGGAGAACCTCACGCTCGATACGGCGAGCATCACGCGCATGTCCACCGATGAGCACCCGGAGCCGGCGCTCTACGAGATGACGATCACGCAGGCGCTGGATGCGGACAAGCCGTTCGTCGTCATCTTCGCGACGCCTGCGTTCTGCCAGACGCGCTTCTGCGGGCCGGTGCTCGACAACATCAAGGCCGTCCTGCCGGACTTTTCGGACAATGTGAACTTCATCCACATCGAACCGTTCGAGCTAACGGAAGAGGGAGAGATCGTTGCCGACGACCAGGGCGCCTTTGTGCCGGCAGCCCCTACGAACCTATGGAAGCTCCAGACCGAGCCGTGGGTATTCATTGTCGATGGGAACGGAGAGATCGCGATGCGTTTCGAAGGCGCGGCGAGCGTCGAGGAGCTGCGGCTGGCGATCGGTGCCGTCGCGACTAGCTAGGGGCCAGGATATCTTCGATGCGCGTCGCTAAGAGATCCCCGCTTTCCTCGCGGTAGTAGACCCTCACCTGCGATGCCGCCAGCAAGTGCGAACGCAGGTGTCCGCCCACGAACCCCTCCTGCGGGCCAGGGTTGGCGTCCGGCGCGACGTGGAAGACGAGCGTTTTGCCATCGTTCGAGTGGACCGTAAACGCATCGAGCGTCGTGAGCGAGTCCGACTGGACATCGATGACGATGCCGGTCACCGACTTCTCGCCGTTACCGCCTCCGCAGGCAGCTACGTTGATCAGTAGGAACGAGAGAACAAGAAGGACGGCAGGCCGCAGCGTCACGCTACGAACGGGTCGACGCCGATCGCGACGAACAGCAGCGCGAGGTACGCGAGCGAGTAGGTAAAGACCGCTTTGCTCGCGCTAGGACGCGGGTTGCGCCACAAGCGCAGCGACATCGCGAGGAAGCCCACCCCGAGCAACGATGCGGTCACGATGTACACGGGCCCCATCGATGCTGCCGGGATGAGCGCGAGACTACACGCGACGAGCGCGACGGTGTAGATCAGGCTCTGGCGGTTCGTCTCCGCATCTCCCCTCACGACAGGCATCATCGGCACGGAGGCGCGCGCGTAGTCGGCCTTGTAGCGCTGTGCCAGCGCCCAGAAGTGCGGCGGCGTCCACAAGAAGATAATGCCGAACAGCGCGAGGGCCGCCCAATCGAGACCGCCCGTGACGGCCGCATAGCCGACTAGCGGCGGCATGGCACCAGCGGCCCCCCCGATGACGATGTTCTGGTCCGTGCTGCGCTTGAGCCACATCGTGTAGACGAAGACGTAGAACGCCATCGCGCCGAGCGCGAGAAACGCGCTCGCGAGGTTGACGCCGAGCGCCAGCTCCTGGAACGAGATCACGCCGAGCAAGATGCCAAACAGCAACGCCCGCTCCGGCTCGACGGCGCCCGCGGGCAACGGACGCCCGCGCGTGCGCGCCATCATGCTGTCGATGTCGCGATCGATGTAGCAGTTGATCGCGTTCGCGCCGCCGGCCGCGAGCATGCCACCGGCCAGCGTCAAGAACGCTAGCCAGGGCGAGGGCATTTCGCCGCCCGCGAGGATCATCGCGGGCAGCGTCGTGACGAGCAGCAGGACGACGATACGCGGCTTCGTCAGCGCGAGATAGGCCTTCGCCGTGTCGAGCAGGCTCGGGCTGGCCGGCCTTACAACGGCGACGGGCACCTCGAGTGACTTCGCGATGGCTTCCTGTCTCAGCATCTCTACGATGTCCTCCGCGCCGGCAAGGCCCCCGCGGCCGCCTTTGCGCGCTGCTGCCGCTCGAGCGTGCGGGTAGGCGCTTCCTGAGCGGCCTGGTTCGCCAACAGTGTATCAGCGACGAGCGCCGCCCACAGCGCGGTGGCCAGCGCGAGGTGCGCGGCTACCGCCGGCGGCTTGAGCAGCGTCCAGATTTGCGCCGCGCCGACGAAGATCTGCGCGACGTAGAGCGCCAGCGCGGCCGCCGACGCAAGCACGACGGCGCTGTTCGCGCGCTGGGTCCGCCACGCTTGGAGGGCGAGATAGCCGATCACCACGCCCACAGCGGCAGCGGCCAATCGATGCGTGACGTGGATCATGGCGAGGCGTCCGCCGTCCGGCATGAGCTTCCCGTCGAAGAGCGGCCAGTCGCGAAACGCGAGGCCGGCGCCGCTGCCGCTCACGTACGAGCCGGTAAGCATGAGCAGAAACGTCGCGATCGCGGCGACTGCGGCCAGGTTGCGAAACGAGAACGGTTCGCCTCGTAGCTGGAACGAGCCGAGCGGCCGGAACGAAGCGATCGCAAGCACAACGAACGTCGCCAGGAGCGCCGCGGCTAGCGAGAGGTGGGCCGTCACAAGGTTCGCGGACAGGTCGTTCAGCACCGTCAAGCCACCCAGGATGATCTGCGCGATGACGAGAGCGACGGCCAGCGTCGAACCCCACACGATCACCCGCGATGATCGGTCGCCGCGCCAGGCCGCGATCGCCGTTCCGAGGACGAGGAAGCCCACGACGGACGCAAGGAGTCGGTGCGAGAACTCAATCAGGACATGATAATCGAGCGGCGGCAGCAGCTCGCCATGGCATGTAGGCCAGTCCGGGCAGGCGTCGCCGGAGCCCGTCGCGCGGACGAAGGCGCCCACGATAATCAGGCCGTATGTCGCCACCAGCGTCGCCAGCACGAGCCAGCGGAAGCGGGTCGACGTCATGGGTTGGCAATCCTAATCTAGCTGGTCAGCAGCCGATTGTGACGAAGAGTACAAGGCGACTATATCAAGTTCGCGGCTGAACGGCAAAGGTCCTCGGCCAATCTCTTGACCGAACTCCGTCATTGTGATAGGAGGTACAAGTGATGGCAGACCAAGACCTGCCCGAAGACCGGCGAGAACGAGATGCGCAGGAGGCCCACAGCCGCCTGGCGCTGCCGCTGCTGATCCCAGCAGCGGTCTTCCTCTTCGCGGTTCTCAGCGTCTACGGGCTCTCTCGCATCTATCTCGAGCTGAACGATTACAAGGTCGGCGACGTGACCATGGCGACGCCGCTCGCTATCGGCGTGGCGCTCTTCATCCTTCTTGCGGCCGCCTACCTCGCATCGCGGCCTACGATCTCGATCTTCCAGCTCGCGCCGATCTTCCTCGTCGCGGCATCGCTACTAACCGCCGGGGGCGTCTGGGCGGCCGTTCACGAAGAACCGGCCCCAGCACACGTCAACGGGGCCGAGCCGACGCCGGGCGGAACGCAGGGCCCGGGCGGCGGCATTCTCGTCGAGTTGCACGATTCACCCTACGCGCTCACCGTCGACCCGGCGACGACCGGGCCCGGATCGATTACGTTCGATGTGCAAAACGTGGGATCGCAAATCCACAACTTCCACGCCGCGAAGACGGATCTCCCCGCCGACGGCCTGCCAATCGATTCTGATAAATTCCAGGTGGACGTAGACGCCCTGGACATCGTGGCGGAGTCGCCACCGACGATCCCGGCGTCGCAGAAGGTGGACGTTCCGGCCGACCTCGAGCCCGGAGCGTACGTGCTGTTCTGCAATGTACCGGCCCACTACGAGTCGGGCATGTACGCGTCGTTCACGGTCGAGTAGCCAGAGAGCTGGTTCTAGGAAGGCGCGAGGCCGTCGTGACGACGGCCTCGTTTGTTATGCGGTGGTCTCGCGGCTCTGCTGCAGGCCGAGCTCGCCCAGCTCCGCCTCGACGTCGTCCCAGCGCGGCTCCCTCTCATCGGCCTCTTCGCGCTGATACCACTTGAAGAAGACCACCGTCATAAAGCTCCAGAGTACAACGCTGCCGATGAACTTCATCAGGCCCCCGGCGATCTGCTGGTCTGCCACCGCGGAGACATCGAAGAGGCGCGGCGCGTCTGCGTAGAACTTGTACACCGGACGGTCGGCGAACGTGACGAACGATGCGACGACCGCAGGCAGAATCGATTGCACGAAGAGATAGACGAGCTGGAGCGGAGGCGACAGCCTCGGCAGCGATGGCATCGGGCTGAGGATGGGCCACCACATCAGGAGTCCCGAAAGCACAAGCACAACGTGGACGGCGAAGTGAAACAGACCGTTGTGCAACGCCAGGTCGACCGCCGGCGGTAGGTGCGTAAGGATGAGGAGGCCGTTGAAGATCGAGAACGCGATGAGCGGGTGTGTGAGGACGCGCATAACGGGAAATACGACACGCCGCTTCAGCAGCCACGTCCAGAGCCACGACGGCGTCCCAGCGATGAGGAGCGGCGGCGCGGCGATGGTGAACAGCAAGTGCTGCACCATGTGCGCGCTGAGCCAGTACTGCTCGCCGATGTTGTGCAGCGGCGTGCCACCCGCCACGAAGAGAGCGAGCAAGCCAAGCGAGAACAGCCACACCTGGCTCCGGCGCACGCGCCCGGCGTCCGACACGCGGGGACGCAGCTCGACGACGGCGTAGTAGTACGCAAACGCGAGCACGATGCACAGCACGATGGCGTCGACGTGGATGCTCCAGTCGACCCAACGCGGGCCGCCGGCGCCAAGGTGGAGAAGGGGCAGAAGAGACATCGCTATCTCCTCGCTCCCGCGAGGCGCTTAGTATCGATATGGATCATCACGTATTCCTAGACGAAATTCGAGCCGAGCGTGACCAAGACGACCATGAAAAGTGCGATCACTCCGAGGAGCGCGCCGCTAAACAGGACGGTGAAGAGCTTGGTGTCGAAGCGAAGATGCATGAACCAGAGCAGGACCAGGACGAACTTCAGCGCGGAGAGCGCGAGCAGGGCGGCGATGAGTATGCCTTGCACGATATTGAGGTAGTAGATGGCAACTTCGAGCGCGGTGATGGCGGCGAGGATGGCGCCGACCTGGATGTACACCTGAGCCGTCGGCTGGCCGGGCGGCGGCGGCATGATCTCCGCGGCCAGGTCCTTCGGACGCTCCGGCCAGCGCAGCTCGATCGGTGAGAGCGCGATCAGAACGCCGATCGCGCCCAGCCCGAGAAGCGGCAGGCCAATGAGAAACGATGGCTTCTCGATGACGCTCTTCACGCTCTCTGCGAGCACAACGGCCAGCAGTTCCAGCATCGCCTATCGAACCTCCGCGATTCTCATCACTTCCTACCGGATCAGGTAGACCAGCGTAAAGATGACGATCCAGACGACATCGACAAAGTGCCAGTAGAGACCGGCCAATTCAACGTTCAGGCTCTGCTTGTGCGTCAGCTTGCCCTGCACCGCCATGACAAAGAGCGAGAGCAGGATCAGCACGCCAACCGACACGTGCGCGCCGTGAAAGCCCGTGAGCACGAAGAACGTCGTTCCGAAGAGGTTTTCGTCCAGCGTCAGGCCTTCGTGGACGAAGACCGTGAACTCGAACGCCTGGCCGGCAAGGAACGTCAATCCGAGAAGCGCTGTGCAGGCCAGCCACACTTGCAGGCCGCGCCGGTCGTTGCGCTGGATGGCCGCCAGCGCGAGCACCATCGAGACGCTGCTCATCAACAGCACGAACGCGCTGACGGACGTGAAGGGGATGTCGTAGATGCCGGTGTAGTGTATGCCGTTGATCGTCGTGTCGTGAGCGAACGGACCATCGATGTCGGTGCTGCGGTCTCGATACAGGAGGTACGTGCCGATCAGGCCGCCGAAGAACAAGCACTCCGAGGCCAAGAAGAGCCACATGAGCAGCTTGCGGTTGTCGAGCGGCCCGCTGTGGGCGTCCTGGTGCGTTGCTACAGTCGCCACGTTTTCCCCCTACTCCGGTTCGGTCGCAGGCTCGAGGGCCCAAGCATAGATCCCGATCAGCAGGATCACCGCTCCGGCCGGCACGAGCGCGAAGTCGTAGATGAAGCCGAACGCCATGATCACGGGACCAAGCGCCGCAACAAACGGCCAGTACGACGGCGATGGTAAGTGGATGCCATGGCCATCGCCGTGGTGTTCCTCGCCGTTGGCGGCGCCGGCCATCGCAGGCACGACCACACCTGATTCCTTCTCTATGTATTTTTTGTGCCAGAAGTCATCGAGGGCGGTGACCACCGGGATCTCCGCGAAGTTGTAGGCCGGCGGCGGAGACGGGATCGTCCACTCGAGCGTGCGCGCGTCCCACGGGTCGTTCCCGGCGCGCTCCTTGCTCCGCATGCTGACGACGACGTTGATGATGAACGTGAGGATGGATGCTGCGATCATGAACGCACCGACGGTGGCCATCATGTTCCAGAAGCCCCAGCCGTACCCGTCGGAGTAGGTGGAGATGCGGCGCGGCATGCCGAGCAGACCGAGGATCATCATCGGCTGGAAGGTGAGATTGAAGCCCGCGAACATGAGCCAGAAGTGCAGCTGGCCGATCTTCTCGTTCAGCATCTTGCCGGTGAACTTCGGGAACCAGTAATAGATGCCTGAGAAGAGCCCGAACAGGGCGCCGCCGAACAACACCTGGTGGAAGTGCGCGACGACGTAGTACGTATCTTGCTGCTGGTAGTCCGACGGCACAACGGAGTGCGTGACGCCGGTCAGCCCGCCGATCGTGAACATCGCGATGAAGCCGAGCGAGAACATGAGCGGCGTCTTCATGCTGATCGAACCGCCCCACAGCGTGCCGAGCCAGTTGAATATCTTAATACCTGTGGGTATGGCGATGAGGATCGTCGAGATACCGAACGCGGAGTTTGCGATCGAGCCGAGGCCTGTCGTGTACATGTGGTGAGCCCACACACCCCAGCTCATGAACCCGATGGCGACGCCAGAGAACACGACGAAGGGGTAGCCGAACAGCGGCTTGCGTGAGAACGTCGGTAAGACTTCCGAAACGATGCCCATCGCGGGCAAGATGAGGATGTACACCTCGGGATGCCCGAAGAGCCAGAACATATGCTGCCAAAGCAGCGGCGTACCGCCCGCCTGCACGTTGAAGAAGTTCGCGTTGAACAGGCGGTCGAACAGGAGCTCGAACAGTCCAACCGTGATCACCGGCATCGCGAAGATGATCAAAAACGACGTGACGAGCGTCATCCAGACAAACAGCGGCATCTTGAACAGCGTCATGCCGGGCGCGCGCATGTTGATGATCGTGACGGCGAAGTTAAAGCCACCGGCCATCGACGACACGCCCAGGATGACGAGCCCGAGCGCCCAGTAGTCGACGCCGTGGCCACCCGAGTACTGCGGCAGCGTCAGCGGTGCGTAGCCGAACCAGCCAGCGTCAGGCGCGCCGAGATGACCTTCGAAGATCGTCCCGTTAGGGTTGCCTGTCAGGAAGCTTGACATGATGAACAGGCCGCCGGATAAGAACACCCAGTAGCTGAATGCGTTCAGGCGCGGAAACGCAACGTCGCGCGCGCCGATCATCAGCGGGATGAGCAGGTTGAAGAACGCGGCGCTCAGCGGCATGACGACGAGAAAGACCATCGTCGTGCCGTGCATCGTGAACAGGCGGTTGAACTGGTCGGCATCGACGATCGTGCCGTTAGGAGTTGCGAGCTGGAGCCGCATGACCAGGGCCTCGATGCCGCCAATGAGAAAGAACAGGAACGCCGTCCCGCCGTACATCATGCCGATGCGCTTGTGGTCGACGGTGGCGATCCAACTCCAGATGCCATTGTACGTCCCTGCCTGGCGTCGCGCCGCGCGTAACGCCTCGGCGACGGAAGTCGGTCTTGGTTCGAGAGCTGCTCCAGCCATGATCTTCTCCTACGGACTCGCCGTTGGACTTTCAGGCGTCTCCGCCCCGTCACCGCCCGGTTCACCGCTCATTTGCTCCTGAGCCCAGGCTTCGAACTCGCCCGGCTCCAGCGCAATCAGTTCTGCCTTCATCTGGGGGTGGCCGATGCCGCAGAACTCGGCGCACTGACCTGCATAGGTCCCCGGCGAATCGGCCCTAAACCACATATCGTTGCTTCTGCCGGGAACGGCGTCCGTCTTGCCGGCGATCTTTGGGATCCAGAAGCTGTGCAGCACATCGAGCGCTTCGATCTCGAGGGCAATGTCGCGGTCGACCGGAATGTAGAACTCGGTCGTGATGAGAGGATCGCCGTTGGCGTCGAGGAACTCGGCGTCGGTGTATTCATATGTCCACTGCCATTGCGATCCGACGACGGTCACGTGCAGCGCTTCCGCGCCGGGCTGGTTGCCAAGCTTGATAACGCCCCAGAGGGTGGGCACAGCGATGCCGATGAGTAGGATCGTCGGCAGGATAGTCCAGGTCAGCTCGAGGCGTGTGTTGCCGTGCACTTGCTCCGGGATCGGATCGGAGTCACTACGCCGCCGAAAGCGGACCACGATGTAGATCATCGCAGCGAAGACGCCGATCATGATGAGCAGCGCGGGGATCATGACGATAACGAAGAGGTCGCGCTGCATCTTCGCGACCTCGCCCTCCGGGGCAAATGTGTTCTGAGGACTGCTAAAGACGCCGCAGCCGGAGAATAGCAAGACGCTGAGCAGCAGCAGGGCTGCGAAGAGTACGTACCGGACCGAGAGCCGGCCGAGCCTCATCTATCCCCCTTAGCCGCCCGGGCGAGTAAGCCCGAGGCGTACACAGAAGCGCGGCGCGGCGCAAGCTACACAGGCAGCCGCGAGCGTTCCTTGTACCCTATATCACAAGCCTATTGGTGAGGCAACCTGCCAGAGGATTTGCCGGCAAGTTACGCGGCGCGAACGAGTCAGGGGTCGCTGCTAGGCAGCCTTAGACTTCGTGCTGCGGCCGCGCTTCCGCCCCGCCGTTTGCGGTGTGAGGACCGGCATCGCATCCGGGGTGACGGTGCGAATGTCCTCAAGGTAGACCGGCCCTTTACAGCGCTCGCAACGAATGCGGTCGCCCTTACTAGGGGGGGTCCCCTCGTAGCCAGGCCTCGGATTGAACGTGTGCAGCACGAGCTGTTTGGAGCGCGTGCCCTCGACCTGCCCGCTCACGTGGCCGCAGTGATAGCACTTCACGTCTGCGATGACCCGCATGTTGCGCCTCCTACGCCTTCCCCGAGCATACGCCAGCCGCCATGTCCTAACTGTCGGCGTTCTCCTCAAATCCTTGAGAGGGGTTCCCCGGATTTTTGGGGATTTACCTACGGGGAACGAACGTGGAGCTGAGGTGCTTAGCCTTCGATACGCTCGACGCGGAAGCGGATCGTGCCGGAGGGCACGGTCACGTCGACTTCGTCGCCGACCCCATGGGAAAGGAGGGCACGTCCGACGGGCGACTCGAACGAGATACGGCCTTCTGCAGCCTTGACCTCTCCCGGGCGGACGAGCGCGTACGTGGTCTCGGCGTTTGTGCTCAAGTTGCGTAGCACGACCGTGCTGCCCACCTCGATGACGTGGTTCCCGGAGGGCACGGAGTCTTCCACCACCACCGCGTGATCGAGCTTCGTTTCGATCGCGCGGATACGACCTTCGACATACGCCTGTTGTTGACGAGCCGCGTCGAGCGGGGCGTTCTCGCGAAAGTCCTTGTCGGACATGGCACGCTGCAGATCGAGGAGGATCGCCGGACGCTGCGCCTTGAGCGATGCCAGTTCGTCCTCGAGCAAGGCTTTCTGAGTGATGCTCATCGGTATGTCGGAGACGGTTCTCACCGCAATCTTGGTCGAGCCAGTCTTGCGCACGCGCAGATGCGTCCCGAGGTTCGTCGACGAGAAGCCTTCCTTTTTCGCGAAGGCGAGGAACTTGCGCACGGCATCCGCGCGCCGGTTCGTGTCGGTGGCGGTGCCTGAGAGCTTCTCTGCGTAGTTCGCGACTTCCTGGCCGCGGATCTTATCGAACGTCCGGTCCGCGCCGCACCAGCGCACAAAGCGTTCCACTTCCACCTGGCTCAGGCCGCGGTCACCCTCGCCACCCATCGCGTCGAAGTAGCGGCGGGCGGCCTCCATGAGATTCATCAAATCGTCTGCCATGCCTGTTGATTCTGGCACAGCCGCCCGCGAGGCGCAATGAAGCTCGCGCCTGAAGCGGACTGCCGCTACAATCAGCTACGAAGCGCAATGCAGCGCCCTTTCGCCGGCACCCTCACCCTCGCCATCTGCGCCGCCGTTTTCGTCGCCTGCGGAGCGAGCCGCGACGGCAACCCCTCCCCCACATCCCTCCCGGCGCCTACGTCCGACGGCGGAACGCGCACGTTTGAGATGGGGCTCAGCTCCCTGCCCGCCGAGCTGACTCAAGAGAGCTACGAGAACGCCTTCGCATTGGCCGGCCGTGCCGGCGATCTCGTCCTCATCCAGCGCACGCCTCCGTGGGAGGAGATGATCTCCGGCGAGCTCTCCGACGCGACGATCAACGCGACCGAGCGCGAAACGAAGCTCGCTGAAGACCAAGAGCTCGATTTGTTCGTCGCGATCGATCCGACGGAAGAAGTCGACGGGCAGAGCGAGATCGCGGCCCTGCCGAACCGGCTGCGCGGCGCCGGCTTCGACAATCCGGAGATCCAGGGAGCGTTCATCGCATACGCGCAGTACGTCGCGGAGAACTACCAGCCGAAGTACCTCGCGCTTGGCATCGAGATTAACAGTTACCAGATCCAGCACCAGGATGACTTCGAGCGCTTCGTTATTTTGTACCACCGCGCGTACGAGGCAGTGAAGCAGCTCTCGCCCGACACGCTCGTATTCCCGACGTTCCAGTACGAGGAGTTGCAGGGCCTCTTGCCGCTGACTGATCCGCGCCCTCCACAATGGAACTTGATCAGCCGCTTCGAGCCGCGCATCGACTTGCTCGCGATCAGCAGCTTTCCGAGCCTGCTCTACCCCGACCCGCAGGTGATCCCCGATTCGTACTACGCGCAACTTCCGTCGCACACGAAGCGACCGATCGCGATCGCTGGCCTTGGCTACGCGTCCGACGTCGCGCCCGAGACAGCCGGGCCTACGGCGGGCGAGGCGAATCAGGCGAGTTTCCTGCGCAGGGTGCTCGCCAACGCTCAGCAGCTCAACATGCGCTTCGCCGTATGGTTTGTGGGGCAAGATCCGGGCTTTGTGGGTGACTCCGGCTTCCAGAGCTTCCGCCACACGGGGCTGCTGAACGAAGACGGCACGGCGAAACAGGCGTGGAGCGTCTGGGCGGCCGCAGCAGCGCGGTCCGTCGCGACGCCGGCGCCTCAGCGCTAGGGGTACACCAGCTCGCGTTCGAGCAGCGCGCGGGCGATGACGACGCGCTGTACCTGGCTTGTCCCCTCGACGATCATGAGCTGGCGCGCGTCCCGGTAGTGCCGCTCAAGCGGATGGTCCATCATGTAGCCCTGCGCGCCCATGACCTGCAGCGCGTCGGATGAGACCTTGACTGCCACCTCTGTTGCGAAGACCTTCGCGATCGAGAGCAGCGCGGCGTCCTCTCGCTGGTACTTCCCCTGATCGACGCGCCACGCACCCTGGTAGACGAGCAGCCGCGCGGCCTCGATCTGGATCGCCATGTCGGCGAACATGAACTGGATCGCCTGTAGCTCCGAGATCGGTTTGCCGAACGCCTCGCGCTGGCGGGCGTAGTCAAGCGCGTAGGTCATCGCGCCTTCCGCGAGGCCAACCCCTCGCGCGCCGACGACGGGCCGGCACGTGTTAAGCGTCAGCATCGCGTGGTTGAAGCCGCGCCCCTCCTCGCCGCCGATCAGCATGTCTTTGGGCAGCCGGACGTTATCGAACACGATGTTTGCCGTCGGAACGCCGCGCACGCCCATCTTGCGGTCGGTGCGCGCGACGGAGAAGCCGGGGCTGTCGGTCGGCACGATGAAGCCCGCGATGCCTTTGGGACCTTGCTTGCCATCCGTCTTGGCGAACGCGACGACGTAGTCGGCCACGGTGCCACCGGAGATGAAGACTTTTTCCCCGGTGAGGACGTAGTCGTCGCCATCGAGAACGGCGCGGCTCTCTAGCGCCGCCGCGTCGGAGCCCGAGTTCGGCTCCGTCAGGCAAAAGGCGCCCTTGATCTCACCGGACGCGGAGCGGGAGAGCCAGGCCTGCTTTTGCTCCTCGGTGCCACCGAGGAGAATCGGATGGGTCGAAAGCGCCGAGAGGAGCAGAATCAGCCCCGAGGCGCAGCAGTACTTCGACGCCTCCTCCACCGCCAGGGCGAGCGGCAGCGTGCCGACAGCGCTGCCTCCGTATTCCTCGGGGAGCGTCAGGCCAAGCAGCCCGACTTCACGGAAGGCCGCAAAGATATCGTGGGGGTACTCGCCGGTCTCATCAAGCTCGGCGGCCCGTGGCGCGATGCGCTCCTTGGCCAGCCTACGGGCGGTCTCCTGGATGAGACGCTGTGCTTCCGTGAGCTGGAACTCCATAGCTGCCTCTTTCGTCTCCCTACGCTGGAGAGCGCCGTCCAGCATAGCGCATGGCCTTCGGGCTGGCTAGATTCCCCACGTACAGAACAGTTATTCTATCGCGCGGCTAACCATCGCCTTCTAGAACCCCTTGCATATATGGAAGCGCGCCTACTATACTGCTAAAGGACATTGGTGTTTTGCCAAGCAGGCGTGCGAGAGTAAAGGGCCCAGCTAGACAGACCCTTTTGTTTTTGTCTCCCCAATAGCAGGTCGGAAGAACCACATTTCCCTGACCCCAGGGAAGGTGTGGGCTTCGTATTGCCATCGTTTGGAGTCTAGGAGCGGATTGCCATGGTAACAACGAACGAGATTGTTCAGTATAGCCACGCCGTGCCCAATCTGATCAAGTCATACGCGAAGATCCCACACGTCCTCGACATCCCTCACCTCATCGACATCCAGCTGGACTCGTACCGCTGGTTCCAATACGAGGGGTTGCAGGACCTGTTCGATGAGATCTCGCCGATTCAGGACTTTACCGGCACGCGCATGGAGCTTCGCTTCGCGCGTGAGATCAACCCGTCGGACAGGCACGAGAACCCGGAGGACTACGTTGGCCTCGTGCCGCTCGACGACGTGAAGGCCGACCGCAAGACGCTGGCGCACAAGGGCGAGGGGATCACGCTCGATCAGGCGCTGGCGCTGCGTAAGGCGAAGGCGCCTTCGTTCGCGGTGCGCCCCTACACGTTCGGCGAGGAGAAGTACTCGCAGGCAGAGTGCCGCGAGCGCGACACGACGTACTCGGCGCCGCTCAAGGTCTGGGTCCAACTCCTCGTCAAGGAGACGGGCGAGGTCAAGGAGCAGGAGCTGTTTATGGGCGACTTCCCGCTCATGACCGAGAACGGCACGTTCATCATCAACGGCGCGGAGCGCGTCGTCGTTGCCCAGCTGGTGCGATCGCCGGGGTGCTACTTCACGCTGGAGCAGGACCAGACGACCGGACGAGAGCTTTGCTACGCGAAGCTCATCCCCGGCCGCGGCGCCTGGCTGGAGTTCGAGACCTCGAACAAGAACATCATCTCGGTCAAGGTCGACCGCAAGCGGAAGATCCCGATCACGACGCTCCTTCGGGCGATCGATGAGCACCCAAAGATCGAGAGCGAGGAGGAGCTCGGCACGGACGAGCGCATGCTCGAGATCCTCTCGACTGTCGACACAAACCCCGACCACCACTACATCGAGTCGACGATCGCTAAGGAGCCCACGAAGAACAAGCAGGAGGCGCTGTTGGAGTTCTACCGCCGGCTTCGCCCAGGCGACCCGCCGACGAAGGAGAACGCGCGCGGCCTGATCAACTCGCTGTTCTTTAACCCGCGCCGCTACGACCTGGGCCGCGTCGGGCGTTACAAGGTCAACCAACGCCTCGGCCTCGAGGTTGAAAACGCGATCCGCACGCTGACGCCCGGCGACCTGCTCTCCATCGTCCGCGAGATGATCCTGCTCAACAACGGACAGAGCCGCCCGGACGACATCGACCACCTCGGCAACCGGCGCGTGCGCGCAGTTGGCGAGCTGATCCAGAACCAGTTCCGCATCGGCCTGCTGCGGATGGAGCGCGTTGTGCGCGAGCGCATGACGATCACGGACGCCGACCAGGCGACGCCGAGCGCGCTGATCAACATCCGGCCCGTCGTGGCGTCGATGAAGGAGTTTTTCGGCGGCTCGCAGCTCTCGCAGTTCATGGACCAGACGAACCCGCTCGCGGAGCTGACACACAAGCGGCGTCTCTCAGCGCTGGGCCCCGGCGGCCTCTCGCGGGACAGGGCGGGCTTCGACGTGCGCGACGTTCACCACAGTCACTACGGGCGCATCTGCCCGATCGAGACGCCGGAAGGACCGAACATCGGTCTGATCGGCAGCCTGGCAACGTACGGCGTCATCAACCCGTACGGCTTCATCGAGACGCCGTACCGGAAGGTGATCCGCGAGCTCTCGCCAGACGACCCACAACTGATCGGCAAGACCGCGCGCGAGACCGTCGCTGGCAAGCGAGGCGGTGTGATGGTCGAGGCGGGCATGGAGATCACGTCGGCAATCGCGAAGCGCCTGGCCGAGTCGGACCCCGACCCCGTCCCAGTCAAGCCGTACGTCACTGACGAGATCCTGTACCTCTCGGCGGACACGGAGGAGCGCTACGTCATCGCGCAGGCCAACTCGCTGCTGGATGAGGGCAACCATTTCCTCGAAGAGCGCGTCGAGTCACGGCAAGGACAGCGTTTCCACATGGAGGTTCCCGAAAACATCGACTACATGGACGTGACCCCGAAGCAGGTGCTCAGCGTCGCGACCTCGCTCATTCCATTCCTGGAACACGATGACGCGCCGCGCGCCCTGATGGGCGCCAACATGCAGCGACAGGCCGTGCCGCTGCTGCGGCCGCAGGTTCCGCTCGTCACGACAGGTGTCGAGCACCGCGCTGCGGCGGACTCCGGCCAGGTGATCCTCGCGGCGCACGACGGCGTCGTCACGAGCGCAAGCGCCGACGGCATCGCGATCACGTACGACAACGGTGAGGAGAAAAAGTTCAAGCTGCTGAAGTTCTTCCGCTCGAACCAGGGCACGTGCATGAACCAGCGCCCAACCGTCGTCAAGGACCAGCGCGTGAAGCAGGGCGAAACGCTCGCCGACAGTTCGTCGACCGACCAGGGCGAGCTGGCGCTCGGACAAAACGTCCTGGTCGCATTCATGAGCTGGGAGGGCTACAACTTCGAAGACGCGATCGTCATCTCGGAGCGCATCGTGCAGGACGATCGCTTCACGTCGATCCACATCGAGAAGCACGAGGTTGAGGCGCGCGACACGAAGCTCGGCCCCGAGGAAATCACGCGCGACATCCCGAATGTCGGCGAAGAGAGCCTGCGTGACCTGGACGAGGACGGCATCATCCGCATCGGCGCGGAGGTAAACTCCGGCGACATCCTCGTCGGCAAGATCACGCCCAAGGGCGAGACCGAGCTGACGGCGGAAGAGAAGCTGCTACGCGCGATCTTCGGGGAGAAGGCGCGTGAGGTGAAAGACACCTCGATGCGGGTCCCCCATGGCGAGCGCGGCAAGGTGATCGACGTGCGCGTCTTCTCGCGCGAGGACAACGACGAACTGCCGGCAGGCGTGAACCAGCTCGTGCGGGTTGCCATCGCGCAGCGACGCAAGATCGCCGAGGGCGACAAGATGGCGGGGCGTCACGGCAACAAGGGCGTCATCGCGCGCATCCTGCCGATCGAGGACATGCCATACCTCGAAGATGGCACGCCCGTCGACATCATCCTGAACCCCATCGGCGTGCCGAGCCGCATGAACGTCGGGCAGGTGCTGGAGACGCATCTCGGCTGGGCGGCGCAGCTCCTCGGCTTCCGCGCGGTTTCGCCCGTATTCGACGGCGCGACGGGCGAAGCGATCGAAGATGCGCTTGCGCGGGCGTGGCTTGGCCAGCAAGCGAAGGCTCTGCGACAGCCCACGAACGGCGGGCACGCGCACGACTTCGGCGACCACCTCGATCTGGAGCGGTTCGAGTCGTGGCTCAAAGACAAGGGCTACAACGCAGCCGAGATCCTGGACGAAGCCAACGTCGGCGTGGCGAAGCGCGCCTGCCTCGAACTCTGGCTGGCGAGCCTGGGCGAGAAGAGCATGCGGGGCAAGTCGATCGAGGCCATCGACCAGAGAGCACAGGAGATCCACGACGAGCAACGCATCGCGCCGCCGATCTTCGGCAAGCAGACGGTCTACGACGGACGCACCGGCGACTCGTTCGACCGGCCCGTGACCATCGGCTACATCTACTTGATGAAGCTCGTGCACCTGGTAGAGGACAAGATCCACGCCCGCTCGACAGGTCCCTACTCGCTCATCACGCAGCAGCCGCTCGGCGGCAAGGCGCAGTTCGGCGGCCAGCGCTTCGGCG
>JBBDXS010000005.1:0-6730 GCA_040902195.1 Dehalococcoidia bacterium | reverse complement strand
CATCGACCGCTACGAGATCGACTTCCGCATCTGTATGTACTGCGGCCTCTGCACAGAGGCGTGTCCCTACCAGGCGGTCCAGTCCGGCGGAACGTGGAAGGACGTTTCTCCGACGTTCCAGGAGATGTACCGCGACAAGCATGCGCTCACGAAATTCGCGCACGAGCACTTGAAAGACCACGACTTCATGTATCCGCACGGCCAGCGCGCCCCAGAAGACGTCATCGAGCTGATCCAGCACGAAGGCTAGCGCGTGGCCAACCTCACTATCGACGGCCGGCCTATCGAAGCGCCGAACGGCGCGCCCCTCGTAGAGGTCCTCAAGAGCAACGGCTTCTACGTCTCCAACCTCTGCTACATCGACGGGCTGCCGCCGTACGCGGGCTGTCGTACCTGCCTCGTCGAGATCGAGGGCGCGCCGGGGCTGCAGCTCTCGTGCACGAACACGGTGCGCGAAGGCATGGTCGTGCGATCGAGCACGGCGCAGGTCAAGCAGGCGCGCCAGTACGTGCTCTCGATTATCAACGCGAACCACTCGGACCGCTGTCTGAGCTGTCACCGGCGCGTGAAGTGCATGCCGGGCGACATTTGCCTGCGCGACGACGTCGTTACGCACCGCTGCCTGACGTGTTCGAAAAACTACCGCTGCGAGTTGCAGAGCACGAACGAGCAGCTCGATATGGGGAAGGACAACATCGAGCCGTGGGAGGGCGAGGAGCGCACGTACTACCAGGCCGAGCCGCCCGCTCCCGATCGCGCCAACCCCTGGCTTGAGTTCGACCCGCAGATGTGCATCATCTGCACGCGTTGCGTCCGCGCCTGCGATGACCTGCGCCACACGCGCGCGATCACGCTCGCCGGGCGCGGCTTCACGACGCGCATCGCGTTCGGCAGCGGCGGAGAGATCCAGGAGTCATCTTGCGACTTCTGTGGCTCCTGCATCGACGTCTGCCCGACCGCGACGCTGATGGAGAAGCCGAACAAGTGGCTCGCGCGGACAGAGGACTGGGTCTCCACCGTTTGTAACGCCTGCAGCGTGGGGTGCACGATCAGCATCGGCCATCGCAACGGCAAGCCGGTGATCGTGAAGCCGGATACGCTCAACCCGTTCAGCGACGATCAGATCTGTGTGCGCGGCCGGTTTCACTACGACGCCGTGAAGCCCAAGGAGCGGCTGTCTCAGCACATGGTGCGTCGCGGCGCCGCGCTCGAGCCGTCGGACTACGATGCGACGCTGTCGCAGGCCGTCGAGAGGCTGGCCGCTGTGCGCGAGCAGCATGGCGCGGATGCGATAGCGTTCCTCGGTTCGCCGGTCGCGACGAACGAGGAGAACTACCTCGTCCAGCGCATCGCGCGCGAGGTTGTCGGCACGCCACACATCGATTTCAGTACGGGCCCGCTCAATCGAGCTGTAGCGCGTGCCGTCGCGGGCGCGTTCGGCACTGAACAGCTGCCGGCGGACCTCGTCGACATCCCGCAGAGCGCCAGGACGATCGTCGTCGTAGCGGACGACCTCGAAGAGACGCATAACGTCGCTGCGCTGCGCATCAAGGACGCCGTCGATCCGCGCAAGCTCCCGAAGCGCGCGCCGGCGAAACTGATCGTCGTGTCCTCACGCTGGGGCGAGCTCTGCGACTTCGCCGAGCCGTTCGGCGGCGTCTGGCTCCAGCCCGAGCCGGGCCGCGAACCGGCCGTCCTTGCCGCACTCGCGAAGCTAATCGCGCAGGGAGACGTCGTTGCCACGAACGCACGAGACGCGGGTCTCGATACCGCCGTTCTCGGCGGCGATGCTGCTGCGCAGGAGCTCGAGGGCGACGCCCTCGAGCGCGCCGCACAACTGCTCGGCGGTGCCGCGGCCGAACCCGCATCTATAGCTGTCTTGTATGCGCCCAAGGACTCTGGCGCGTCGCTCGCCGCCGAGACGGCGAAGGCCGCCGCGAACCTCGCGCTGCTGCTCTGTGGACGCAACGCTCCGCGCTCGTTCTACGTCATGCCCACCGACGCCAACGTCAACGGCGCGCTCGATGCCGGCGTGCAGCCAGACGCAGGCCCGGGGCGGGTACCTGTCGAGCAGCCGGGACACGACTTCAACGCAATTATCGAGAACGCGCGTAACGGCACGATCAAGGCGCTCGTCATCGCGGGCGACAACCCGCTCATGTTCGCGCCCGGCCGCGCGCGGGTCGAGGAAGCGCTGGACAAGCTCGACACGCTCGTTGTGATCGACCGGCTGAGGACAGATACGGCGGCCAAGGCGCACGTCCTCTTCGCCGACGCGCCGGAGTACGCCAAGGACGGCACGTTTACCAGCGCGGACCGTCGCGTCCAGCGGCTGCGCCAGGCGCAATCGCTCCCGGGCGATGCTGTGCCGGCGTGGAAGACGCTATCGGACCTCGGCCGCAAGCTCGCCGAGAAGTTCGGCGTGCAGGCGACGTTCTCGTACGACGAGGCCGGCGACGTCACGAACGAGATCGCGCGCACGGTCCCGGGCTACGAACGCTTCGTTGCGTTTGGGTTCTTCGGTTGGAGCAAGCAGCGCGCCGTCATCGAGTCCGCGCCAGAGCGGCTCGCGCTGCAGCAGGTCGGCGTGTCGCCGCGCACACAGCGCAACGGCGAAGTGACGTTGCTCACCGGCCGCACGCTCTTTACGAGTACCGAGGCGAGCGCGATCCACCTCGAGGACGCTGACAAGCTCCACCGCGAGGACGCGGTGTTCGTGAACCAGTACGACGCGCTCGATCTTGGGATCGCGATGGGCGAAGACGTCGTGCTCAAGAACGGTTCCGCCGAGCTCTCGCTGCGTGTCAGCCTAACGACGCGACTGCCGCGCGGCTCGGTCTTCGTCTCCTCGTATTACGATGGCGGCGTGGTCACGTCGTTGCTTCCGTCCGAGAACGGGCTCGCCGCGCCGGCCCGCGTCACGCTGGCCAAGAAGGGCGCGGCCGCGACTCCCGCCGCCACAGACCCACCGCCGGCACGTCGCCGCCGCAAGTCCTCGCCGTAGACCCCGCTTACCGCGATCAGCCTCCATCTTCTACAATAGGCTCCCATGGCCCGCATCCCCTTGTTCCCGCTCAACACGGTCCTGTTTCCGCACGCCTTGTTGCCGCTTCACATCTTCGAGGAGCGTTACAAGACGATGATCAACCGCTGCATCGATGAGCAGGCGCCGTTCGGCGTTGTGCTCATCCGCTCTGGCGTTGCGGTCGGAGGCGCGGCCGAGCCGTACGACGTGGGATCGACGGCTCGCATCTCGCGCGTGCAACGACTACCGGACGGCCGGATGGACCTCATCGCGCTCGGCGAACGACGCTTCCGCATCGTCTCGCTCGATACGTCCGAGGCGTACCTGCAGGGCGAGGTCGAGTTCGTCGAGAGCGAAGACGCCGATACGCCGGACGCCGTCGATCAGGCGGCGCGCGTCGCCGCGCTCTTCGGCGAGCAGTTCCGGCTGAAGCTCAGCGCGACAGGGCAGTGGGCGCGCACGCTCGACCTTCCGTCCGACTCCGATGCGCTCGCCGACTTCGTCGCTGGCCAGCTCGATGTGCCGGCGGGCACGCAGCAATCGCTGCTCGAGACGCTTTCCGTCCCGGAGCGGCTGCGCCGCGAGGCCGAGATCCTCGGCGATACTATCCGGCAGCTAACGGAGCGCTGGGAGGAGCGCCGTCGTGAGAAGTACGCCGGAGGCGCGCTGAATTAGCTCGCTCGTGAAACCGGCAGGTCTTAGGACCTGCAGCTACACCTCGACCGTCACCTTGATCGACCTCTGCGTCTTGTCGTTGGCGACGGCGAAGGCGCGCGCGATGTCGTCCAGCGGCATGCGATGCGTGATCACCTTTCGCAGGTCGTCTGCGTGCTTCGACGCGATGTCGATCGCCACCTTGAAGTCCGATAGATTGTCCGGCCGCCCGTATGTGATCCCGCCGACGAGCGAGACCTCTTTGAGCGCCAGTACCGTCGCGTTGATCGGCGAGAGCGCGCTGAAGATGCCAAGCACCGAGACGCGGCCGCCCGGCTGGCAGACCGTGATGGCTTCCTGCACCGTGTTCGCGACGCCGCCGACGGTCTCGACGACGACCTCCGGCGTCCGGCCGCCGAACGCTTCTATCAGCGCGCCGGCTGCGTTGTCGCCCGCCTCGACGACGTGGGCGCCGAGCGCGCGCGCCATCTCCGCCTGGTGCGGATAGCGAGCGGTCGCGAAGACGTCCGAGGCGCCCAGCGCGCGCGCGGCGACGACCGCCATGAGTCCGATCGTGCCGGAGCCGAGCACGGCGACGCGCTCGCCGTATTGGAGTTGGACGGTGCGCAGGCCGTGCACCGATACCGCCAGCGGCTCCACGAGCGCGCCGACCTCGTAGTCGACGTTGTCCGGGACGGGATGGGCCGTGTAGGCAGGTGTCGAGATGTAGTCCGCGAACGCGCCGGGCAGCATCGTGCCGAGGAACTTGCGGTCGGGGCAGAGCTGCTCGCGGCCCGTCGTGCAGTAGAGGCACGTGCGGCACACCTCGACGGGCTCGATCGCGACCGGCTGGCCGACGCTGAGTCCCGAGACGCCTTCGCCGATCTGCGCGATCTCGCCCGAGGTCTCGTGCCCCATGCGAAACGCCGGTGGGTGCGGGAACTCGCCGCGATAGAAATGAAGGTCGCTGCCGCAGACGCCGCAGTTGCGGATGCGCACCAGTACATAGCCCGGCGGCGGCACGGGCGTCTCCGCTTCCTGCACCTCGAACTGTTGCGGGCCGGTCAGCACTGCTGCGCGCATCGTTGCCATAGTTGATCTCCTCTGCACGTGGGCGCATAGCCGTGCGGCCCTACGCCCTCAACTCCGCTGCTATGATGGCTGTACACATGCGCGCCGTCAACCAACCCGAGAGCTGGTGGGGATGGCACGGCTGGGACCAGCCCCAGCCGCTGTCCGTCACCGAGATCATGCAGGCCGGGACGATTCCGCCCCGCCTGGCCGCAGCGTTCTGGCTCGGGTTGGAGCGGGGCGCCTCGTTTTGCTTTGCAGCCGACCCGCCTGGGGCTGGCAAGACGACGATCCTCACGGCGCTCCTCGCGTTTACGCGGCCCGAGACGGCGGTCTACTTCACGCGCGGCTGGGGCGAGACGTTCGCGCTGCCGCCGCCGAGCGACGACTATCCGACCTACATGCTGATCAACGAGATGAGCGATCACCTCCCCGTGTACTCCTGGGGCCCCTACGTTGTTCGCGCGTTCGAGCTGCTTGCCGAGGGGTACTCGATGTGCACGACGGTGCACGCCGACACGGTCGAGGGCGTAGTAGAGCAGCTTGTCGACGACAACGGCGTGGGGCGAGAGCACATCGCGTACCTGACGTTCGTTGTGCCGCTCGCGATCGCGCATCGCGAGGGGCGGACGCTGCGCCGCGTACGCGACGTCGGGCTGTTCGGCCCGGGCGAAGGCGGCTACGCGGAGCAGC
Source organism: Dehalococcoidia bacterium (assembly GCA_040902195.1). Taxonomy (GTDB): domain Bacteria; phylum Chloroflexota; class Dehalococcoidia; order DSTF01; family RBG-16-68-14; genus JBBDXS01. The sequence goes on along the minus strand of JBBDXS010000005.1, from coordinate 1,287 downwards.
GCATCGCGTCGTGGGACGAACGCAACGACACGTTTTCGGTCCTCGATACGCCGGAGCAGCGGTTGGCGCTGGCGCAGCGGCTCGGGATGGAGTGCGAGACGCTGGAGTCGGAGCTGGAGCGTCGCGAGACGTTCCTGGAAGGGCTGCTTTCGGGCGGCGTGACGGAGATCGATGCCGTGCAGGACGCGGTGAACGCGTTCCGGGCGCGTTCGAGCTAGATTCGCCCACCGCGACGGGCCTCGCTACAATCCTCACGTGACCCACGTTCTCCTGTTCGACGTCGATATGACGCTGATCAACTCGGGCGGCGCCGGCAGCCGGGGCATGCGGCTCGCGTTCGAGAAGCTGTACGGCATCGAGGACGGCTTCCGTCGCACGGAGTTCTCCGGGCGCACCGATCAGCAGATCCTGCGTTCGGCGATGGAGGACCACGGCCTGCTGCGCGGACCGGACGCCTTCGCCGGCGAGCTGGCGCGCTTCCAGGAGGTCTACTTCGGCATTTTGCCGCAGACGCTGCGCGAGGCGGACGGACGCGTGCTGCCCGGCGTGGCGGAGCTGCTCGCGGCGCTGACGGCTCGCGAGCGCGTGCGGCTGGGGCTGGCGACGGGCAACTTCCGGCGGGCGGCGTTCATGAAGCTGGGGCACCTGGGCATCGATTCGTTCTTCGCGGAAGGCGGGTTCGCCGACGACGCTGAGGACCGCGGCGAGATGGTGGGCGTGGCGATCGCGCGGCTGGCCAACGGCGCGGGCGCGGCCGACGTGTGGGTGATCGGCGATACGCTGCTCGACATTGCGGCGGCGCGGTCGAATGGGGTGCGCGTGCTGGGCGTGGCGACGGGGCCGCTCTCGGTAGAAGAGTTGCGCGAGGCGGGCGCGGACGCGGCGTTCGAGGACCTGTCGGATACGGCGGCGGTGCTGTCGGCGCTGCTGGACGGGGCTGCGAAGTAGCGCCGTCGCGCGATTCGTTTTTCGAAAAAAGGAAAAACTCCACTTCTGACCCACATCTGATTTTTCCGATTCGATCCTCCAAGGTTGTCTTGCACGGCGGCGCGTCGTCGGCTTCGGGCCGGCGAGGCGGGAGGCGACCGAGGCCGGCGCCGGTGACAACGGGCGGTTGACGGCTGGCAACTGATACTGAGCGGATAAACGGATGCGATGACGGAGCATGGCAGAGCCCTCCGCATCGATGGTAGGGCGGGGGAGGGATAGCGCGAAGGGATGGGTGGCGCTGGGGGAGGGCGGGGGGGGGGGGGGGGGGGGGGGGGGGGGGGGGGGGGGGGGGGGGGG
>JBBDXS010000004.1:55932-182996 GCA_040902195.1 Dehalococcoidia bacterium | reverse complement strand
TGTGCAGAGGCCGCAGTACATACAGATGCGGAAGTCGATCTCGTAGCGGTCGATGTGCAGTGATCCGTCCTCCGCGGGCGACGTAGCGACGAGGATGCAGCCATCGGGACAGGCCTGTGCGCACGTCGAGCAGCCGGTGCACCGTTCCTCGAACCACACCAGGTTCGTACGGGCGCCAACAGGGATGTTGCGGACTTCCTCCGGGTACTGCACGGTGTAGGGACGCCGGAAAAGGTACTTCAGCGTCACCATCATGCCCTTGGCGAGTCCGAGGCCGTACATGTGCGCGCTCCCTACCCGTCCGATTCTGGGCCTAGCATAGCGCCGGCCGAAGCTTTGGGGAAGACTTTCACAATCCAAGGCCATTCTAACAGCGGCGGCTGTCGAAATCCAAACGGGGCTTGCCGTACCGGACCCGGGCGCGGCACGATAAGCCAGCTTCGAAGGAGGGACGCGATGGCTGCTACGACCGCCCAGATTCGCTACACCGAGGAGACGAAGCCGCCCTACGACGACTCGCACGGGACGCCGCATGCGATGGTCCGCCGCATGCTCGCGTTCGAGCTGCCGGCCGGCAAGGCGACATGCGAGCAGACCGACTACGGGCATCCGGGTCGCTTCAACCCGTGGGAGCAGCGCCAGATCGACGCGAAGCTGCAGGCGAAGACGCCGCAGTTGCTCGCCGCAGCAGAGGCAATCTCCAAACTGCTCGACTAGTAAGCGAGCGTTGCGATTCGTCCCCGCTCAACATGGACGCCTCGAAGCCTAGCTCCCCTCTCCCTCGCGAGGGAGAGGGGCCGGGGGTGAGGGAGAAGCTGCTCGATTAGTACTCGAACCGCGCGAAGTCTTCTGCCAGCACCGCGTTCTCGATGCCAAGGTCGGGTGCGCCGGCGTCGAGGTGCGTGAGCACGAACGCCGGCGTGGGACCCAGCCGCCGGCGCAGCTCGCGGATGTCGTCGGGGCACATGTGGTGCCGGGGCGGCGACTCCCAGTTCGAGCACTCCAGCACGAGCACGTCGGCGCCCTCCCCTAACGACACCAACGCGTCGCATAGCCCCGTGTCGCCCGAGTACGCCAGCGCGCGGCCGTTCACTTCGACGCGGTAGCCGAAGCACTCGAGCTCGTCGACGTGCGTGACGCGACGCGCGACGTAGCGCAAGCCGGCGGCTTCGCCTTCCGCACCGTCCTGCGCGTCTACGTAGCGCACGGTAAACGGCCACGGGCGTCTCGCGGTGCCTGCGAGGCCGATCTCCATCAGCGCCCGCAGCTTCCCTTCGATGCCCGGCGGCCCCACGATCGTCAGCTCGCGATCGCGGGGCGCGGCGACGACGTAGTCGAGGATCAGCATCGGCAGGCCGAAGAAGTGATCGCCGTGAAAGTGGCTGATGAAGACCACATCGATATCGCCTGGGACGATGCCGTGCTTCTTCAGCACGGGTACCGTCGCCGGGCCCGCGTCGAAGAGGTAACGACCGTTCAGCAGAAAGCTGCTGTAGAACCGCCCCCCGTTCGCGAAGCCACTGCCAGAGCCTAGGAAGAACAGCTCCAGCGGTTTCGTCACACGGCGGCCCCGGTGGCGACGCGCGTCCTCTCGACGCCGTCCAGGAAGCCCCAGAGCGCGTCGAGGCAGCGCTGCGCCGTCGAGAGGACGGCCTCGCGGTCTTCTTCACCGTAGCGATCGATGAAGCCGCGGCCGACCTCGGCGTGCCACTCGTCCGCGCCGATGTGTACTTCGAAGAACTCCAGGCCGCGCTTGTCGTCGATGCCGTAGAACTCCTTCAGCCCGGCGATCTTCGTCTTCGCGATCTCGGGGACCTGCGATTCGTAACAGTAGAGCGCCGTCGCCGCTTCGGCGAACGAGGCGTTCTTCGTCACGTCGCGGTACGTGTCGACGAGCTTGAGCGTCTCGGGCAGGTGCTCGCTCGTGATGACGTCGCCGCGCGAGATGCCGAGCGCATCGCCGAAGCGCAGCCAAAGCTCCGGGTGGTTGCCTTCGCCGCGCTCCTCCTTGATCAGGTTCTCAAGGAGTTCCTGGCGGTCGTTCTGGTCCGGGCAAACAGCGTGGGCGGCGCTGACGTACTGCGGGAAGGCGAGGACGTGGTGGTAGTACTCGGCGCAATAGTGGCGCAGCGTGTCGAGGTCGAGCTCGCCGCGCTGCCAGGCCTGGTAGAACGGGTGCTTGAGGAGGCTCCGCTCCTCGATCAGGCGGTCGACTTCGTCAGCGATGGTCATGTGGCGTGCCCTCCTTGGTGGAATCGATGTTGCAGCACAAGTCTATATGAGCGTAGCGGGTGGATGCTAGATCCCTTTCCCGGCGAAGTCCGCAGATACGACGGGGCGAATTTGTGATCAAAAATAAAAAATCCGGGCCTTTTCTGAATCCGCGAACGTCGATTTATGCGGAGATCTTCCTGGTGACGTAGATCACACTTCCGTCTGGCGCCTGGCCGTTGCCCTTGCATGGCAGGGTCCTTCGGCGTCGATTATGGGGCGGAGGCGGGAGAGCGCGAAGGGGGTGGTGGCACGCCTGCGGCGAGCATAATGGCTCTCCAACATGATGGGGCTAGCGGCGGGAGAGCGCGAAGGGAGTGGTGGCACGACGTGGCGAACTAGGACGGCAACTCGGGAGGCAGCAGGTCGCCTACGCGGCGTTTGAGGTATTCGAGGAGTTCCGGATCTGCCGTGATTTCTATCTGCTCTTCGAGGAACTTCAACTCCTCGCGCCTGAGATCGAGGTAGTCTGACCACCGGAGAGCCCATAATTCCGTGGGATGATCAAGACTAAGTCTTGAGACCAATCCAGGTTCTGAGTCTGCCTGATAGCGGATCTTGACCGAGGCCGTGATATCGGCTGACACCACGACGAATGTGAATCGATGCTTGTCCGCCTTCTGGCTCCAAATGGGACTATTGACGATCTTCGTAGCATACCGGGTGGCCTGCTCCACATGCCCCAGGGTGATTCTCACCGACGGGCGTTTGAGCTCGATTACGAGATGTTGATGATACTTGGCCCCTTCATGCCACTTGGTTCGCGACAGAAACAAGTCGGGGACATCTCGAAGACTTGGGTCAACGGGAATATCTTGCTCGTCGTCGTTCTCGACTAGTCCGAGCTTCGCAGGAATATCACGCATTAGAGTGTCCATGCGCTTGTCCGAGCCCATTAGGTGGTACTCTTCGCCGAACAACCAAGTGTGCCCTTCAAGGATCTTGTGCAGCTGACTTCGTTCCCTGACCCACTTAGCGGGCTCGCCGTATAAAAGCACATTGAGCTCTTCGAGGAACTGCAGCCTCGCTACAAGGAGATCCGCGACGGCGATTATCGAACTTAGCGACGTGCGGCGCAAGAGAGAGGCAAAGCGCGAGACCTCATCTCCTGTTAGGCCGAGGACGTTCGTAAGTACCGAGGCAAGATCCTCGCTCTGCATGAGTTGCCGAGTTAGAGCGAAGATCAGCTTCTGATGCGGAAGAGACGCCTTGCCAATATGAATGGTCTCCTCAAGCGTAAGGAGAAGTCCGTCGTACAACTGACGGCGATACGTGTCGACGGGCGTCTTTGGCGGCTCTCTGTAAGGGTAGAATTCCTGCTTTCGTGCATGTTCGAGAAAGTCCTGCGCCAATTCACCTTGACGCTCGGCAATGAAGCCCCTTGCCGACTGCTTTGCTTCCTCCTTTAGAGCCTGAAATTGAGGATCGAAGTCCGCCAAGTCGGACTTGCTTGTGTTCGTAAGATCTGACAGGTACGGCGAGTCAATTAAGCCTAAGTACTTTCGGTTTGGTATTCCTTCATCGCCGAGGACTTCGTGAATGACAGTCGTGCCATGAGTTGCAAACACGAGGACGCTTGGTGCAATCTGTTCGACCTGGGAGCCGAGCACCATATGATGAAGCTCAGCCTCTGGGACATCGTCATGTCCGCCGATGCTCTCGGTGACGCGCTCGTCGACGAAGTCGTCGAGTAGTAGCTGCTCGCCAGCGATCCAGAGCTCGACATCCTTTTCGTAACGGGACACATACCCCGCGAACGAATTGAAGAGGGCCCGCCGAACTCGCTGTGGTGAGGAAAAGAGGGCGACGGCGTCTTGCGTTTGAAGGAGCGTCATATCGATGGTTGTGCCACACGCCAAATCCGAAACTTCTTCTTGATGAATGCGAATACCTGTATCTCCAAGCGTCATGGTCCAAGTGAGTTGGGTCCTTTCCCCATCTACATCTGAAACCGTTGACCACCGCGTCTCAGCCGCGAGGGAATACACTGCGAAGCGCCCAATACCGCGAGTGCCGATGGCCTCCCGCTTAGCGCCAGGCCGTTGAGCGTGTATCCCTACCTTTCCAAAGGAAGGAAGCATGTCGGCGGGTGGGATTCCCCGGCCATCGTCTGAGATAACAACTCGCGACGGAGTTTCCATATCGTTGTAGTAGATGGTGACGTCGACACGTGAGCTATCAGCGTCCAAGGCGTTCGCAATCAATTGCTTCAAGGCCTCGGGCGCCTTGTACATGTCTCTTCCCAGTTGCCTGCTGAGCAACTCGGGGTGTAGCGAATATTCGATGTGCGTCTCGGCCACTTTTTCCGTCTCCACTTGCAACTGGGCGCGACTTGGCGCGCACCTTCAGGGATTCTAGCCTATTGAGAGAATCGTGGTTCGATGGCCTTGGACTCCCCGGGTTGAACACGGCTCTTACACGCGCGTCGCTACCCACCGTCTCAGTGGAACGGACCCCCTCCCCACGGCTCCGCCATTTTTGTGCCCTCACCCCCGATCCCTCGCCCGACGGGAGAGGGGAGCTAGGAATTGCGACGGTGTCGCCGGGGCCGGACAGACCTAAAGGTCTGTCCCTACTAGGCCCTCCCAGCCCCCACGGCTCCGCCATTTGTGCGATAATGCACGAGAGGCCCATGCCCATGCCCGACGATCTGCACTACGAGATCCAGCAGGCGCGCGACGCGTTCGCGACGCTTGGGCTGTCTAAGACGGTAGATGTTGCCCTGGCCGGGAAGTATCTCGATGCCGCTATTGCCGCGAGGGACGATAGCAACCGAAGGGAGTGGGACTCCTTGTTCGGGTTCTGGCGCACGATCATTCAGGGTGGGTGGCGTTGCCCGGCTTGTGGCGGCCATATGGAATACGGCGAGTCGTCTGGCGTGCGCTGCAAGACGTGGCAGTGCGTCTGGACGCCGGGGCGTCGGTAGAGCCTCCGAAGTTCCCCTACAAACCCCTCCCCCGATACCGTGAGCGGACTCCCGGGGTGACACGAACGCCTCGCATCTCCTCGTCCTGCCTGTCATAATCGCCCCGCGCGAGTGTGTCCGCGAATTGCAACTGCGCATCGGAGTAGACCGAAAAAGGGCGAAATTACGAAACCAACGAATCTAAAGCGAAAACGACGGTACGCGGGGAGTTGGATCTCGCAACAAAAAGATGACAAACAATAGATCCGCCCGCCATGCAAGCATTCGTCGATCTGCGAAGCCGCGGAATTCATCCCGCGGACGAATCCCCCCATCCCGCGTCCGATCCCCTCAGAAGGAGAGGGATGGCCGCAGGCCGGAGTGAGGGCACCCATCGTTCCCCTTCCCTCGTAGCCTCACATGGAAAGGGCCAGGGGATGGGTCTCACGTGTTATGCTCCCGCCGTGAACTTAGCAGAACGATTGGGTTATGGCGCGGAGGAAAGGGTCCTCATCCTCAACGCGGACGACGTGGGGAGCACCCACGCGTCGAACGCGGCGGTGTTCGAGTGCCTGGCGCCGCATGGCAGCCTGACGTCGGGGTCGGTGCTGGTGCCGTCGCCGTGGGCGCGCGAGCCGGCGCTATGGGCGCAAGAGCACCCGGACGCGGACCTGGGCATCCACATGACGCTGTGCTGCGAGTACACGCCCTATCGCTGGCGGCCGCTGACCGACCGCGCGGACGGGCCGCACCTGCGCGACGCGGACGGCGGGCTGTGGCGCACGTCGCAGGAGGTGATCGATAACGTCCCGGCGGAGGAAGCGGCGCTGGAGCTGCGCGCGCAAATCGAGAGCGCGCTGGCGCTGGGCATCGACGTGACGCACCTCGATACGCACATGGGCACCGTGCTGCAACCGAAGTTCATCGAGGCGTACGTGTCGTTAGGGCTGGAGTACGGCATCCCGTTGTTCATCTTCCGGCCGAACCCGGAGCGGCTGAAGTCGACAGGCTTCTCGGCGTTCTGGGACGGGCTCGAGCCGCAGCTGCGGCGGCTGGACGACGCGGGCTTCCCGGTGCTCGATCACGTGATCACGGACACGATGGGCAAGTCGCGCGAGTTCTACCTCGAACGGTTCTCGACGCTGCGGCCGGGCGTGACGCACTTTCTCGTGCACCCGGCGAAGGCTTCCGAAGAGACGGAGGCGCTCGGCGACAACGCGGACCTGCGCGCGCACGACTACGAGATGTTCCGCGACCGCTCGATGGCGGAGGAGATCGACAAGCTGGGCATCAGGACGATCACCTATCGCGAGGTGCGCGAGGCGTATCGATCGGGCACGCTGCGCTAGCGATGCCTGCGTGGGCGTTGGCGGTAATTGTTATCGTGCCGAGCCTGGTGTTTGGCTTGGGCCTATCCTGGCTATTGATCGCTAAGCATCGTGAGCCGGCACTCGAACCAGCCGAGCGCGTGGTTCGAGAACAGTTTGCAAGGCTAATGGTTGATCGGAAGTGGTCAAGGTATGGAAATGGTCGTGCTTTCCTCACCACAAGCCGCATCGAATGGATTCGCAGCAGGATCCCATACCCAGTGGGCTTCCTCAGTCAAACCATCCAGTTGGATGAGATCGAAAGCGTCGATATCGGGGAGCCGATCCGGTGGGGCGCGCCCCACACGCTCCTAATCCAGGCGAGCGGACACAGTTACGACTTTGAGTTTGATCCGATTCTAAGTGACGGCGCAGCGGGATGGCTCAGCGCGGTCTCGCTACTCCTCGAAGAGCGGAACGCGGTAGAGGCGTAGCGATGCCGGACATGCTCGTGCGGCTGTACGACCTGCCGGAGCCGGCGCCGTACTTCCACCGCGCGGACGTTGCGAAGGTCCGCATCCGGCGCGCCGAACCGTGGGAGCGGACGCCGTTCCGCTCGTTCGTGGAGTCGACGTTCGGCGCGCGCTGGGCGGATGAGGCGGACGTCGCGTTCTCGCGGCAGCCGATCGCGGCGTACGTCGCGACGCACGAACGCGACATCGTGGGCTTCGCGGTCTACGAGTGCACGCGTCGAGGCTACTTCGGCCCGACGGGTGTGCGCGAGGACCTGCGCGGCAACGGCGCGGGCGCGGCGCTGCTGTTCGCGTGCCTGCGGTCGATGTCGGAGCTGGGCTACGCCTACGCGATCATCGGCGGCGTGGGCGAGGCGCGGCCGTTCTACGAGAAGGTCTGCGGCGCGTTCGTGATCCCGGGGAGCGAAAAGGGGATCTACGGCGCATAGCGGTCAGCTATCAGCGGTCAGCACTCAGCGGTCAGCGGTCAGCGCTCAGCGCTCAGCGCTCAGCGCTCAGCTATCAGCCCCCACTAGCTGTCGGGGCCGCCGAGCCAGCTCACGTACTGTCCAAGGTCGGGCAAGATGCCGCCGGCCTGCATCAGAAAGATGACACCGACGATGAGGCTAAAGACGGCCGCGAGCAGGCCGGCCGCCACGTAGACGTACTGGCGGCGGCGCGCGGAGACGAAGCCGGCCGCGGTGGCGACCGTCACGAACGAGTTCGATACCAAGAGGCCGGCTACGAAGGAGAACAACGCGACGATGCCCATCACCTTTGAACCGGCACCGACCGCCGTCGCGATGATGAGGACCTGCGTCCCTGTCTCCGCGCCGATGCCGTGGACGAGACCGATCGTGTACGCGGTCCGAGCGCCGTACTGCTCGACGCCGTGGACGTGTGTGTGTTCGTGCTTGCCGCGCACCTTCGCCCAGAACCAGTTCCCGATATTGCGCACGCCGGCAAAGAGAAGCATCCAGCGGCTGCGAATGTGGAACTCCGCGCCTCCGCGAAAGTACTGGTAGAGCGAGTAGAAGAGGTACGCGGCAAGGAGCACGAGCGTCACGCCGACGACGCGCTCCATCACGCCGTCTACCCACGCGGGCAGGAAGCCCGACGCGAGGATCGCCAGGAGCCCGAGCAGGGTCACGACGGTGCCGTGGCCGATCGCGTAGAGGCTCGCGAGGAACATTGCGCGGCGCTGAGCGACGGCGCGCGGCTCCTGACTGGTCAGGGCGGCTCCCACCGACGCGCGCAGCGATAGCACACCTGTCGCGCCGCCGGCGATGGGCTTGCGACGCGCGAGCTCCGCAGCGACGTGATCGCGCTCGTCCGTAAGCAAGACACCGGGCTCGTTAGTGAGCCAGCCTTCGTGCGGTTCGGACGCGCTGGTGGTCGTGCTTGTGATGTCGGTGATGGCGGCGATGTGGTCCCAGTCGATGCCGTGGCGGACACCCAAGGCAAACGCGCCGCCAAGGACACCCGCGGTGCCTCCAACGCCAAGGGCCAGCAGCACGATATCCACGGCTACGACTCCCTACCTACTGACTACGTCGGCACGCGCCTGGCAGTCTTTGCAGGCGCCGAAGATGGCAAAGTGATCGAGGTCGGGCTTGAAGCCGGTCTCGTCCAGAATTTCGGCGCCGAGGTCCTCGAGGTACCGGTGGTCGAGCGAGGCGACGCTGTCGCAGCTACGGCAGATGAGGTGGTGGTGGCGATGGGCGCGCACCCACTCGTATGTCGTTTCTCCCGTACCCATGTCGGTCTCGGAGACGAGCCGGAGGTCCTTGAGGACGGTCACCGTCCGGTAGACGGTAGAGATGTCGACGTAGGGGTAGTCGAGTTTGACGTGGTCGAAGATCTCGGCCGCCGTCAGATGGCCTTCGGCGTGGCGTAGAGCCGAGAGGATCATGAGGCGCTGAGGCGTGGCCTTGTGGCCGGTCTGACGGAGAACCTGGACGGTTTCTACTTCACAGCTCAATTGGCCGCTCCTGCAATCAGTTGCAACTAGTATAGGACGCGACTGCGGCTGGTGTCAATGGGGTCCGGCCCCTACAGCTAAAGTGTATGCATTTTCTACCGATACTTGACACATGATTATCGTGCGAGAAGACGTAGTTGCAAGGAGTCGCAGCTAGCCTATGCACCACTGGGAACTCGCCTGGACCACCCTAAAGCCTCTCGACGACAGCGAGGTCGAGCGCTGCGTGACCTCCCTAGCGCGGATTGGCTGTTCGCTGCCTCAGCTTCACGTCGAATCTACGGAGCGCTATGTCGCCGTGCGCCACCAGGCGGATGGGGAGTTCCTGCTCGAGTTCGGCTTCGCGCCGGAGGTGGCCAAGGGCATTCTCGATACGCCCAGCCGCGGCCTCGTGCGCGACGGGCACATCGCGTGGAACTGGTGCTGCACGAACCGCCGCCAGCCAGAGACGGGGCTGCTGATCTACAAGTTCCGCCAGCTCCAGGAGATCACCGGCGACAAGCTGCTGGTCTGGGACGACGATGGCACCTGCTACTGGTCGTGGGGAAGCTGCCGTCTCGAAGAAGCAGGCATCGATCCGGACAGCGTCGTCGACGCGCACCTCAAGCAGAGCTCCCTACCCTTCACCCTGCTCAAAGCTTCTTAGGAGCCGGGGGGCCGGCGCTGTCACGCGGGGTTGTTAGCGACCTCTGCCGATGATCTCGGCGAAGATGAACGCGAGCTCTCCATTCGGGTAATAGAGCCGGCCCTTCACGTCGTACTGATAGTCGAGCACCATACTCTCGGGCTGCAGGGCAAAGAACTGCCGCTTGCTAGGATCGTACTTGTCCGGATTGCCGAAGCTGTCCCACTTACCTAGAGTGCACGGCTCGCAGTCTCCAGGAGCGTAGAACTCGAAGAAGATGTGCGGCTCGTTGAAGGCGCCGTGGCCGTCCATGATGAGTTGATCGTAGCGGTCCTCTTCAGCAAGAAAGCGCTCCATGATGGCTCGTGCTCCATACTGCCATCCACGGCGATCGGCCGCGCTCTCCTGGTATGGACCGTGGTAGGTGCGCATGAACGACACGAACCCAACCGAGGAAACGACCAGCACGCCAACGACGCCAGCGGCCGCGAGTGAGCGCCCGAGCCATGGGGCGCTGGCCGGACGCCAGGAAGCGATCAGGCGCGTGCCGGAAACGACGCCGTATGCGGTCAGGACCGAGAAGACAGCGGAGCCAATGATCGCGCGATTGCTCTCCGGGCTGCTTTTGGTAACGGCAGCGGCCAGGGGATAGAGGGCGAGGAGGGCCAGCACGAGGACCTTGGGCCGCGCCGGACGCCAAAGCAACGCGAGGGCGCCGACAACGATGCAAGGCGCCTGCCACCACCATAGCCAGCCCTGCCCGGGAATAGCGTGTCGGAGGTTCGGGCGTTCCTCTGCGAAGAGAAAGCCGGGTGTGAAGTGGGCGCCGTACTGGCGAAAGAGCTGCTTGAGCGTTTCGAGCAGATCGAGGTCGAGCGAGAAGATCCACTGGTCCTGGGCGCGATCCGTATCCACGGAGAGAAGGTGCCAGCCAATAGCAAGTCCGGCCACGAGAACGAAGGCAAGCCCCGAGAGGGCGTACCGACGATGCTGCCAGAGTTCCTTCCAGTAGAGCGCGGCAAGCAACACGAACAGAGGGGGAAGGAGCACCCATGCGGCGCGGTAGGACAAGAGCGCGAGCATGAACGCGAGTCCGGACGCGAGCCACCACGCGGGGCGCTTGGCCCCAACGATGAAGAAGTAGAGCCCGATCAACAGGAAGAAGAGATGGGTGGTAATGTCGCCGAGGCCGGTGCGACTATAGAAGACATGCCAGGGAAGGACCGCCAGCGTGGCGGCCGCCGCGAGCGCGAGGAGGCGATCTCGGAAGAGCTCGGCGACGAACAGGTAGAGAGCAAAAACGGTGAGCGTCCCGTAGATGGCGGTGGTGAGGCGCACCGAGAGCTCCGAGAGACCCAGGACGGCGATGAGCGGTACCTGGGAGTAGACATAGACCGGGAGCTTATACTCGCCAAAAGCACGAAAGAAGAGCGGCGTTAGGGAGCCGTGTTCGTCTCGAGCCGAATGGAGGATGGTGTAGGCGTTGTATCCGAAGGAAGCTTCGTCGGCAAAGAAGCCTGGTGGGTTCGCCACAAGGTCGTACATGCGAACCGTAGCGGCTAGCGCCAGAATTCCGGCCAGGGCGACGAACGGGGCCGCCCGGCCTAAGAACCTTTCCAAGGGCCAGGGGCGGTTCATGAAACGCCCCGGGCGAGGCGCCCGTTTGTGGTGGTTAGGGTCATCCTGTGCATGCTTGCCCACGCTTGCGTTGGCAGAACGCCGAAGAAGTACCCTAGAATGGCACATGTATATGCACGTCACAAGCGCCGGGTAGGCATGGGAAATGCTCGGATGGGGAGTGTGGGGGAGATTGCAAAGGTCTCCGTCGTCGGCGCGGGGCGGTCCGGGGCGGTCACGGCGGCTTGCCTCGCCGAGATGGGTCACACCGTACGCGCCGTCGACGTCAACGAGGCGCGTGTCGCGGAGCTAAGCCGCGGCAAGGCGCCGTTCTTCGAGCCGGGGCTGGACGACCTCCTGCGACGGCACGTGGACGCGGGGCGGCTCTCGTTCACGACCTCGTTTGAAGAGACGATCCCGGGCGCCCGCTACATTCTGCTCTCCGTCGATACGCCGGCGCAGAGCAACGGCGAGGCGAACCTGACGTCCCTCGCGGCAGCAATCCACGACATCGCCCCGCTACTGTCGCCGCAGGCGCTCGTGTTTACGCGCAGCACCGTGCCCGTCGGCACGAACCGCTGGGTTGCGGAGCGTGTGCGTTCCGAGAACCCGGACCTCGAGTTCGACGTGATCTCTAACCCAGAGTTCCTGCGCGAAGGCCACGCCGTCGATGACTTCTTGCGCCCGGAGCGCGTCGTGATCGGCGCGGAGAGCGAGGCCGCAGCGAAGGAAGCGGCGAAGCTCTACGCAAACATGAGCGCGCCGATCATCCTCACCGATCTGCCGACCGCGGAGCTGATCAAGTATGCCGCGAATGCGTTCCTTGCGACGAGCGTGAGCTTCATCAACGAGATCGCAAACATCTGCGAGCGCGCCGGCGCGGACGTCTCGCTGGTGTCCGACGCGCTGAAGATGGACCGGCGCATCGGGCCGGACGCGTACCTCTCGCCAGGGATCGGCTTCGGTGGGAGCTGTCTTCCGAAGGACATGCGCGCGCTGATCTCGAGCGCGGAGCGGCTGGGCTATGACGCGGCGCTGCTGAAAGCAGTGCGCGAGGTAAACGAGTATCAGCCCGGCCACGTCCTCGCCTTTCTCGAGGAGGTCTTCGGGCGCGTCGACGGCCTGTCAGTGGCTGTGCTCGGACTGAGCTTCAAGGGCGATACGTTCGATCTGCGAAGCTCGCCGGCGCTGGCCGTCGTCGAGCGGCTCGTCGCGGCGGGAGCGCGCGTCCGCGCGTTCGATCCGCACGCGGACAGCAGCACGAGCGACCACATCGACGGAGCCGTCGAGCTGGCGGCCGACGCATATGCGGCCGCGAACGGCTGCGACGCGCTGATCGTGGCGGCGGAGCACAGCGAGTTCCGAGACCTCGATCTCACACGCTTACGCGGCGCGATGCGCTCCGGCGTCCTGATCGACGGGCGCAACGCGCTCGACGGCGACGCGGCAGCGCGCGCCGGCTTCACGTACTTCGGCATCGGCCGGCCTCGCCGGGGCGACTGAGCGCGCGGACGATGAGCGGTCGCGGAGCCGCGACCAGCCGCGCCGGGCGGGCGGCGTCGGATCTCGCGAGCGGCGTGCGCGGCGCTCGGCCCTGGCGCTCCCTCACGTTCTGGCTCATCATCGGTGTCAACATCGCGCTCGCCGGACTGTACGTCTGGAGCCGGGGCGGCGCGACGACGCATCTGCGCATCGAGACGGACGACGCCGGATATCGCGCCTACGTCGACGGCAGGCTGATCGCGGACACACCGTACGATGCGGCGGGAGCCGGAGGCATCGCGATCTCGCTGCCGGGCGATCAGGTGCCGTCGCTACCAAGCCCGTCCGGCATCGGCTCGGTACGCGTGACTGACCTCGCAAGGGGCGATGTCGTGCTCGACGAGGCCTTTGACGGCGCGCCGTCGGACAGGTGGAGCACCACCACCGGAGAGTGGAGCACGGACTCGGGCGTCTACGGCACGTCCAGCGCAGGTTTTCTGACGACCGACGCCTTCGATTGGGGCGCGTACGCCGTCGATCTCGAGCTGCGGAACGCGACGATCGCGACGGTCCGCCTCTGGCAGGAGGACGGTGACTCGATCACGCTGAAGATCTGGCCGTACCGGCGTTTCGACAGCCGCGTCACGATCTCTGAGGGCGGGAGCACGACGAGGGAGTTCGCCGGCCAGCGACTGGCGCTTGAGCGGCGCGAGACGATCAAATCGATCGCCGCGATGGTCTTGCGCCCCTACCCGCTCGCGCTGGTGGTGATCGCGGGGGCAATTGCGATCGCGCTCGCAGTACGCCAGGCACGGCTCGATACCTACTTGCGCGACGCGGGCAGGACGGTAGCGGAGTCTTCGGACGCGCTGATAGGCATCGTTGTGGGATCGACGCTTGTACTGCTCTGGTACATCAACTACGTCGTGGCGGACGCAATACCGCACGTGCCGGACTCGGTCGCGTATATCTTCCAGGCGAAGACATTCGCCTCGTTCCACGTGACGGCTGATCCGCCGCCGGTGGCGCCAAGCTTCGTGTTCTTCAAACCGCCCTTCCTGCACATCGTCGACGGGCGCTGGTTCTCGCAGTACCCGTTCGGCCACCCGCTGTTCCTGGCGATCGGAGAACGGCTGGGCGCCATCTGGCTGGTACCGCCGATCCTGGGCGCGGCGTCTCTTTTCCTGATCTACCGGCTCGGCGTCCACGTGTACGGCGTGGCCACGGGACTGCTGGCCGCGCTCCTGCTCTTCTTCTCGCCGTTCTTCCAGATGACGGCGAGCGACTATATGTCGCACAACACGGCGGTGTTCGTGGTCCTGATGTGCCTCTTCTTGCTCAGACGTCCAAGCAAGCGGCGCGCGCTCTCGATGTTCTTCGCCGGGATCTTCGTGGGCCTGCTGTTCAACATGCGTCCGCTGGTGGCGACGGCGTTCGTTCCGATCCTAGGGGCGTTGATGCTGTACGAGCTGTGGCGGGCCGGCGACGATCGCGCGAAGGTCTTTCGCGAGGACCTGGCGCTGGCGGCGGGCGGGCTGGTCATGCTGCTGGCATACTTCGCGTACAACCAGGCAACGACGGGGGACTTTCTGGCCAGCCCGCAGACGCTCACGCTGGGGGATACCTCGCAGTGGTTTGGCTTTAGCGGGGGGCACAGCGTGACGAACGGGCTCCAGAACCAGCAGCTCCTCCTCGCGCTGATGCTGCTCGTCGCGAACGGCTGGCCCGCCGCGATCGGCCTCCTCTTCGCGGCACTGCCCTTCTTGCTGGGGACGCGCAATCGATGGGACTACTTCCTGGGCGCGGCGTTCCTGGCGCTGGCCTCGGCGAACATCTTCTACAAGAACCCGGCGGTGATGCACGGGCCGCGCTTTTGGTACGAGACGATGCCGTTCCTCATGTTGCTGAGCGCCCGAGGGGCGACGATGCTCGTCGAGCGGGCGGGCGGCGCGGCCGACTGGCTGGCGGCGCGGCTCGACTGGCGGCCGCAGACATCGGGAACGGCCGTGGCGGGGCTAGCGATCTTCGGGCTCGTCGCGGGGCTGACGGCGTCGAGCGCGCACGGTTGGATGCTGGAGCAGCGCAACCTCTGGTCGAACATTGAGTACATGCCGCAGCGCATCTCGATGCTCGACGGGTTCAACTCTACCGACCGGCGGCTGCTCGACAGGGCGGACGAGATGGACCTCGACAACGCGCTTGTGTTCGTGGCGCCGTGCAGGGATTGGTGGTGCTACGGGAGCGTGTTCTGGGCGAACAGTCCGAGCCTGGACGGTACTATCGTCTGGGCGCAGCAAACGCTAACAGATGCGGACGCCGAGCTGGTAGGGTTCTATCCAGAGCGAGAGCTGTATCTGGCTGATTACACGAAGGACACGCTCCAGCCGACAACGCTACAGGAGCTGCAGGACATCGCGCAGGAAGCACAGGCGCAGAAGGAATCTACGCGGTGACGCAAAGCATCGTAACAGGCGCGGCGGGCTTCATCGGATCGCATCTCGTGGAGCGGCTGCTCGAGATTGGCCACGACGTTACGGGCGTCGATTGCTTCACGGACTACTACGAACGCGCGGACAAGGAGGCGAACGTCGCTGCCGCGCGCGCGCACGATCGCTTCCGGCTGATCGAGCAAGACCTGGGAGAGATCGATCTGGCTCTCGATGGCGCCGATTACGTCTTCCACCTCGCGGCGCAGGCGGGCGTCCGGCCGAGCTGGGGCGAACGCTTCGCAGACTACGTGCGCAACAACATCTCGATCACGCAGCGGCTGCTCGAGGCGGCGAAGACGAGCAGCATCAAGCGGTTCGTGTACGCATCATCGTCTTCGGTATACGGCAACGCGGAGTCGCTGCCGGTGACCGAGCAGGCGCTGCCACTGCCCGTGTCGCCGTACGGCGTAACGAAGCTCGCTGCGGAACACCTTTGTTCGCTTTACGCGCAGAGCTACGGCGTACCGGCGGTATCGCTACGGCTCTTCACGGTGTACGGCCCGCGACAGCGCCCTGACATGGCGATCCGCCGCTTCCTCATGGCGGCGCGCGCCGGCACGCCCGTCACCGTGTACGGGGACGGAACGCAGACACGCGACTTCACATACGCCAGCGACGTTGTCGAGGCGCACGTGCTCACGGCGGAGCGCGACAACAATGAGCGTGTCCTGAACATTTGCGGCGGCTCGCGCATCGCGCTGCGCGACCTCCTCTCGATGATCGAGGACGTGACGGGCCGTTCGCTGCGCATCGCGCACGAGGAAGCGGCGCGGGGCGACGCGAAGGATACCTGGGGCGACAACTCCCTCGCGCGCGCGGCGATCGGCTTCGCGCCGAAGGTCTCGTTGCGCGATGGCGTCGAGGCGGAGTGGCGCTGGCTTCAGGAGCGCGGCTAGCTCTCCAGCGCGGGGGCCGTCTCGATTTCCAAGCCGTCGTCGCTGCGCGAGCGGAACGCGGCGAACAGCAGCCGATCGCCCGAGACGTAATCGAACGCGAAGCAGAGGCCGACGAGCGCGAGATCGACGACCGTCGCCCAGACTCGCGCGACGACGGCGACGAGCACGGCCAGCTCTCGCGGCATCGTGAACTGCAAGATGCCCACGAGAACGCCTTCGCGCACGCCGAGGCCCGCAGGCGTAATGATGCTTATCGATCCGACGACGGCGCCGAGCGTCATCGCTCCGGCGGCGAGCGGGAGGTAGCGTGCCGGATAATTCGTGAGCGACGCGACCATAAGATAGAACCCGACGCCGCTGAGGGAGAAGACGATGGCGCTGAGCGCGAGCGTTCTCGCCATGCGACGCGCGGGGAGGATCCAGTCGCTGTCGGGCAGATCACGGCCGGTAAGGCGCATCGCGAGGCGCAGGACGCGGCTGAGCACGGCAGGGTGCAATAGCGCTACGCCACCAATTGCGGCGGCCGGCAGCGCGAGGTAGGGCCAGAAACTTTCGGACTCGACGGCTAGCGACGGGACGAGGAGGAGCGCCGACAGCACCATCGCCATGATGAGGACCAGGACGTTCTCGTACGCGATGCCGCCGACCAGCGCGCGCGACGGGACGCCGGCGGCCCGGCCGAGATAGAAGCGCCCGACGAGGTACGCGACTTTGCCGGGGACATAGCGCCCGATCCACGAATAGAGGAACACCTTCGCCATTCGCGGATACGGCGGCCGCGCGTCGCCGGCGAAATAGCCGGTGAGGTCCCACCAGACGATCGAGCGCATCATGATATCGCCGGCGAGAAAACAGCCGGACAGAACGAGGAGCGCCGGTTGGATATCGAGCTCCTCGGAGCGCAGGTCATTCCAGTTCGATGCGAGATTGCGGCCCAGGAAGTAGAACGTGAGCACGATCACGGCCAGACCGATGCTGTAGCGCGCGATCGCCGCCTTGTTGCGAGAGATGAACGACATGCGCTCCTCGTGATCAACGCTCGTTGACAGCGTTCCCGGGCTGACCATACCATGCCACAGAACTTAATCGCGAAGGAGAATTAGCCATCGTCGAAGCTGGCGCAGCCTTACGAGAAGCAAGCGGGACCGGCGGACAGCCTGACGCACCGGTCGCCGTTTCCGTCATCGTGCCCGCGTACAACGAAGAGGCCGCCATCCGCGATGCGGTATCGCACATCCGGCAGGCGTTCGGCAGCGCATCGATTGAAGTGCTCGTCGTCGATGACGGCTCCTCCGATCGGACGGCAGACGAGGCGCGCGCGGCAGGCGCGACGGTGATCGCCCATCCCGTAAACCTGGGCCAGGGCGCAGCGATCAAGACCGGCTTCGCGAAGGCGCGCGGCGAGTACATTTGCCTCATCGATGGCGACGGCACCTACCCAACCGAGGAGCTGCCGCGACTCGTATCGTTCTGCAAGGAGAGCGGTTACGAGCAGGTCGTCGGGGACCGGCAGAGCGAGCAAGGCAGCATGCGCCCGTTGCGCGTGCTGGCGAAGCGGACGCTGCGCATGTTCGCGGCGTTCCTGAGCGGGCAGAAGGTGGGCGACATGAACTCGGGGATGCGCGTGCTCACGCGCGAAGCCGCGCTGCGCTATCGGGCGCTGATCCCGGACGGCTTCTCCAACTCGACCACGCTGACGCTGGCGTCGCTTTCGCACCGGGGACGCATCGCGTTCGTGCCGATCGCTTACAGCGCGCGGCGCACCGGCGCCTCCAAGTTCAGACCGTTCGGCGACACGTACAACATGCTACTCGCGATCGTGCGCATGGTCATGTACGTCGACCCGCTGCGCGTGCTGTTGCCCGTCGCGCTACTGTTTCTCGCGGCCGGTTCGGCGAAGGCGGTCGTCGATATCGTTCGCTACGACTGGCACGTCACGACGTCGTCTGTGCTGATAGTCATGACAGGCGTCCAGATCGGCGCGATAGCGTTGATCGCGGACCTGATCGTGCGGCGCACTCGTTAGAGCGAGGAACCAGGGGTTGGTCGAGGCGTCTGAAGCGAAGACCGAGCTCCGCGCGGTGCGGCGCGTCGATATCGGCTGTGGGAAGCCGGACCAGAAGTACCCCGGCTGCTTTGGTATTGATGTGAACCCGGATTACAAGCCCGACCTGCTGCACAACGCGGACGGAGGGTTGCCGTTCGACGACGGGCAGCTCGAGTTCATCCACTGCGATAATGCGCTCGAGCACTTCCGCAACCCGCACTTCGTCCTGCGCGAATGCCTGCGCACGCTACGCCACGGCGGCGAGGTGCTGCTCGTCGTGCCGAACTGCCAGTACTTGCCGCTGATCGCGATCAACATGGTCTACGATCTCAACCGCTTCTGGCACTGGTACATGAACCTGCCGTTCAAGAAGGGCCGCAGCGTGCACTGGACGCTTTACACGAGGCACCTGATCACGCAAGTAGCGGAGGACGCGGGGTTCCAGGTCGT
This sequence comes from Dehalococcoidia bacterium, assembly GCA_040902195.1. GTDB lineage: Bacteria > Chloroflexota > Dehalococcoidia > DSTF01 > RBG-16-68-14 > JBBDXS01. The sequence continues at coordinate 164,414 of JBBDXS010000004.1, read as the reverse complement.
CGACCGGCGGGGGCGGCTGTACTCGAAGAACATTACGTTGTTTCTGCGCAAGCCAGCGGCGGGAGAGCTGCCGACGACGCTGGCGGGACCGCGCGCGGGGTGAGCGGGAGCCGAACGCGGGAAGCGAGAAGCGAGACCACGGAAGTCGTCGAACGTTGGGAAGCGCTGGCGGCGGTTGCGACGAAGGGCGCACACCCGTGCGCCCCTACGGGTCTCGCCACAGGATGACAATGGAAGCTACGTAATCGATGGGGCCGGACAGACCTCTAAGGTCTGTCCCTACGGGTCTCGCCACGTCGAGGACTGAGGTCCTTCGGCTTGTTCGCTACGCGGACGGCCTGTCGCCTGAGGCGACTCTGGGACAAGACGACAGAAGAAGCCACGTAATCGATGGGGCCGGACAGACCTCAAGGTCTGTCCCTACGAGTCTCGCCACGTCGAGGACTGAGGTCCTTCGGGCTCCCCACCCCTCTGCCTCTACCACCCTCCCCTCAGGATGACAGAAAAAGCAAGGTGGTCGGGCTACTGGGTCGCGCGGGCGCTACGTGACGCGGGCGGGGCGGTGCTGGGGCGAGAGGCTGCGTAGCCGTTCGACGGACTCCGGTATCACGTCGAGCAGGTAGTCTACGTCCGCCATCGTGTTGCCCGTGCCGAACGTGACGCGCAGGCTGCCGCGCGCGAGCTCGTGCGGCACCTTCATCGCGAGCAGGACGTGTGACGGCTCGAGCGACGCCGTCGTGCAGGCGGAGCCGCTGCTCGCGCTGACGCCCTTGAGATCGAGTTGGAGCAGGACGGACTCGCCCTCAACGCGCTCGAAGCAGCACGAGAAGCTCGACGGGATGCGACGATCGAGATCGAGCGGGCCGGTGACGTGCATACGTGGTACGCGCTTCGGCAGCTCAGCGAACAATCGATCGCGCAGGGCGCGGACGTGCGCAGACCGCGGCGCGCGCTCCTCCCCGGCGAGCCGGAGCGCCGCCGACATGCCGGCGGCGAGCGCGACGCTCTCGGTGCCGGCACGACGGTTCTTCTCCTGCGAGCCGCCCAGCATCTGCGACACGAACGGCGTGCGCGAGCGAACGTAGAGGACGCCGGTGGCTTTCGGGCCGTAGATCTTGTGCCCGGCGAGCGACATGAGATCGACGCCGAGGCGGTCGACGTTGAGATCGAGGTAGCCCGCGGCCTGCACGGCGTCGGTGTGGAAGACGATGTGCGCGTCGCGCTCCTTCACGATGCGCACTGCCTCCGCGATGGGCTGGATGGTACCGACCTCGTTGTTGGCGTACATGATGGAGACGAGCGTCGTCTCGTCATCGAGCGCGCCGGCCAGCGCAGCGAGGTCGACAAAGCCCTCTCGATCGACGGGGAGGTACGTGACGCGAAAGCCCTCCTGCTCGAGGCGCTCGGCGCTGTGGAGGACAGCGTGGTGCTCGACGGCCGTGGTGATGATGTGGTTGCCGCGCCGTCTGGCGCCGTAGGCGACGCCGCGCAGCGCGAGGTTATCGGCTTCAGTACCGCCGCTCGTGAAGACGATGTCCTGCGAGCGCGCGCCGAGCACCTCGGCGACGGCGCGGCGGGCGGTATCGAGCCCCTTGCGCGCCTCCCGCGCCTCGTAGTAGATGCTGGACGGGTTGCCCCAGCCGTCGGTCAGGTACGGCAGCATCGCCCCGACGACGCGGGGGTCGGTGGGCGTCGTGGCTGCGTGATCGACGTAGACGCGACGGTCGGTCATGGCTGTATCGTAACATGCGAAGCGCCGAGGCTCCTGAGGTAGCCGCCACCAGGTACCTTAAAAGCATAATAAGCATCGATTGCGGGTCTAGCGGTAGCACGCTACCCTGAACGAGTGGAGACGACTCGGCAGACGATCCTGGGCATCCTGCGGCGGCGGCAGGCGACCGTCGACGACCTCTCGAAGGAGTTGGGCCTCGCGCCGGCGACGGTCCGGCGGCACCTCGACATCCTCTCGCGCGACGGGCACGTCGACGTGGCGCAGGTGCGACGCAAGACGGGCCGGCCGCACTACCTCTTCTCGCTGAGCGAGAGCGGCGAGGACCTCTTCCCCAAGCACTACGTCCGGCTGACGAACCGGCTGATCGAAGAGATCGTGGCGCTCACGTCCGACGAGACGTCGGGCCGCAACGGCGAGGAGCTGGCCGGACTTGTCTTCGAGCGGATGGCGCACCGGCTGGCACAGCGTATCGGGCCGCGCGTGCACGGCTCGTCGCTGGAGGAGCGTATTCGTGTCACGACCGAGGCGCTCTCGGAGGAGGGCATCGCGTTCGATGTCGAGCGGGAGGACGGGGCGTTCCTGCTGATCGGCCATGCCTGCCCCTGTCCGAGGGCCAGCGATCGCCAGGGCCACGCCTGTGCCCACGACCAGCGACTGCTCTCGCTCCTGTTAGGAGCCGATGTTAGCTATGTGGAGCCGGGAACAGAGGCCTCGTGCGCGTACAGGGTCCGGGAGCGGAACGGGACAGATAGCGCGATTCGCTTGTCAGGGTCCCAGGCCCTGGTATAATAAGCAGCTACTGTAGAAATAGTTCGCCTTAGCGCGAAAGGGGTCGAACATGGTCACCGAGAGTATGGTCAACATCACAGACAAGGCCGCTGAGAAGGTCAAGGGCCTTCTCCTGGAGAAGGGCGTCGAGCAGGGCGCGCTGCGCGTGTTCGTCGCTGGCGGCGGCTGCTCCGGCTACCAGTACGGGATGGCGATTGCGCAGGACGTGGAGGAAGACGACTTCGTCATCGAGTACGCCGGCGTGAAGCTCCTGATCGACCCCGAGAGCGCGCCGCTGCTCAAGGGCGCGGAGATCGACTACGTCGAAGACATCATGAAGAGCGGCTTCACTATCTTCAACCCGAACGCCGTCAAGAGCTGCGCCTGCGGCACGAGCTTCGACACGGCGGATGCGGCGGGCAAAGAACAAGCGCACGCCTGCCACTAGGCCGCTGGTCGCTAGTCGCTAGTCGCTGGTACGGTCCGGAGTGAGAACTCCGGGCCGTTTGGTATTCCAACACTGCTATAATCGATCGTTGCAAGCGGAACCGGCGCGACAATAAAAGCCTAGGAGGACAACATCATGCCCACGTACTGGATCGTCGTCGGCGGGCCGGAGAACTTCGAGATCGCGATCAAGCGCGGGTTCGACCTGTTCGGCTTCAAGAGCACGCGCCGGAGCGAGACGAGCACGATGGAGCCCGGCGACAAGCTGATCTTCTACCTGACCGGCGTCAAGCAGTTCGGCGGTCTGGCAACCGTGACGTCTGACGCGTTCGAGGACCACAAGAAGATCTTCTCGAGCGAGAAGAAGCCCGGCGAGGACTATCCGTTCCGCGTGAAAACGAAGCCGGAGATCGTGCTCGATGAAGGGCAGCGGCTGAGCGTGCCCGACTACGTGGGGCTGCTCGAGATGACCCGCAAGGGCGCGATGAAGAGCTGGGGCATGGCGTTCCAGGGCAACCTGCATCGCATCTCGGACGCGGACTACAAGCTGCTGGAAAAGGCGATGCGCGACGCATCGAAGAAGAAGCCGAAGGCCGCGGCCGGACCCGACAGGCTAAAGCCTGTCCCACGGAGTGGTGGGGTGAAGGCGGAGGCATCAAGCGCGGGCAGGCGCCCGGCAGCGCGCGCAAAGACGGCGGTGCGCCGCAAGACGACGACGCGGAAGGCCGCCGCGCGGAGGTAGGCGGCGGCGAGCGGCGGGGTCTGCGGCGAATCGCGACGTTGCGGGAGGCCTCAAGGCCTCCCCTACCACGCGCGGACTAGGTTCCACCGTTATCGAAAGGGCCGGACAGACCTGAAGGTCTGTCCCTACGGGTCTCGCCACATCGCGATGCTGCGGGAGGTCCTCAAGGCCTCCCCTACAGGTTTCGCCACATCGAGGACTAAGGTCCTTCGGCTTGCCCGCTGCGCGGACCGCCTCAGGATGACAGCAGATGCTGCGCGTAGGGGTTTTCCCGAGGGGCGGCGAAGCTAGGCGCTGATATACTGCACGTCAAGGAGCGAATCGATGGCGAATCCGTTTCTCGACGCGCTGGAACGCCGCGTCCTACTCGCCGACGGCGCGATGGGGACGCTGCTGCACGACCGCGGCGTGCCCGGCTCGGCGTGTCTGGACGAGCAGAACCTCTCGAGCCCTGAGCTGGTGCTCGCCGTCCATCAGGACTACCTGACGGCGGGCGCCGAGATCGTCTCGACGAATACGTTCGGGGCGAACCGGGCGCGGCTGCGCTCGTTCGGCCTACTCGATGAGGCGCGGGCGATCAACGAGCGAGGTGTCGCGCTGGCGCAGGAGGCGACGCGCGAATGCGGACGCCAGGCCTTCGTGGCGGGTACCATGGGACCGATAGGCGTCGGGCTCGCCTCGGGCGGCGACGTGACGCTGCAGGCCGCGCACAAGGCGTTCGCCGAGCAGGCGCAGGTCCTGGTGACTTCAGGCGTCGACTTGATCATTCTGGAGACCTTCCCGACCCTGGCCGAAGCGCGCGAGGCCGTCGCGGCGGTACGCGAGGTGGCGAAGGACATCCCAGTCCTTGCGCAGCTCACCTTCCAGCGCGACGGACGCACCTGGACCGGCGAGGAGCCCGCCGACGTCGCGCGCGAGCTGCACAACGCGGGCGCAGACATCGTCGGCGTGAACTGCGTGCCGGGCCCGCAAGCGGCGCTCGAGATCATCGAGGAGATGGCGCGCGCAACGAAGGTGCGGCTCGCGGCGCAGCCGAACGCGGGGCACCCGCGCGTCGTCGAGCGCGAGGTGGCCTACCCCGTCACCCCCAGCGTCTTCGCAGACTATGTGCCGAGGCTTGCCGGCGCGGGCTGCGTGATCATCGGCGGGTGCTGTGGCACGACGCCGGAGCACATCGCGGCGATGCACGCAGCGCTGCGGGCGACAGCGCCCGCCGGAGAAGGTGGAGCGCCGGCCGTGAGCGTCTCGACGCCCGACGATGTCTGGCTGCCGGCCGACGTATCTGACGTAGAGCCGGAGGAGGCGACGCTGCGCGAGAAGCTCGCAGCGGGACGCTTCGTCGTAACCGCGGAGATCGACCCGCCGCGCGGGCTGAACCCGCGCCGGGCGCTGCGCGGCGCCGCGCGGCTGAAGGTCGCCGGCATCGACGCGATCAACGTCGGCGATAGCCCGATGGCGCGCGTGCGCATGAGCCCTATCGCCATGGCGGTGATCTTCCACCAGCAGCTGGGGCTCGACACGATCGTCCACGTCACGACGCGCGACCGCAACGCGCTCGCGCTGCAGTCGGACCTGATCGGCGCGCACGTGCTGGGGCTACGCAACGTGCTTTGTCTACGCGGCGACGCGCCGACCGGGCCCGGCTACGCGCGCGCCGTCGGCGTGTGGGACGTCACTCCGGTCGGGCTGCTGCGGATCATCAAGGGGTTGAACGAAGGCATCGATTGGGCCGGCAACCCGATGGCGCAGCCGACATCGTTCTTCGCCGGCGCGGCGGCGAACCCGAACGCGGCGTCGCTCGAAGCGGAGATCAAGCTGCTGCGGCGCAAAGTCGAGGCGGGCGCGGACTTCGTTTCTACGCAGGCCGTCTACGACATCGAGGCCGTCGAGCGCTTCCTCGAAAAGGCAGCGAAGTTCAAGGTGCCGATCTTGCTCGGCGTGATGCCGCTACACAACGAGCGACACGCGGAGTTCATCCACAACGAGCTCGCGGGCGTCATTGTGCCGGACGCGATTCGGCAGCGCATGCGCGAGGCCGGTCGCGACGGGCAAGCGGAAGGCGCGAAGATCGCGCGCGAGCTGATCGCGGCGGCGCGCGGCGGGATCCAGGGCGTGTACCTGATCCCTTCGTTCGACCGCTACGAGATGGCCGCGGAGCTTGTCGCGGAGCTGAAGGGCGCGCCTGTGGTTGCGTAACCTGGGCGGACACATGGGTCCGCCCCTACATGCGCGCCGGTTGGTCAACGGATAGTCTGTCAACAGAAGGGGAACAGATAAACGGATGCCGTTGCGGTTGGGGGCAGGCCCGAAGGTCTGCAGCTACGGGCCCGCAGTCACGGGAGAGGATGAATGACCACAATCGCTGAGTTTCTGCGCGCTTCGTTTCGCAATCTCCACCGTTCGCTCGATGCGTCGGTGCAAGATCTGACGCCGGAGCAGCTCCACTTCGTGCCGCCCGGCAGTGCTGCGAACCACATCGGCAACACGCTGTGGCACTACGTGCGCACCGAGGACAACATCGTGCAGTTCATTCTGCAGGAACGTAAGCCTACCGTCTGGATCGAGGGCGGCTACCACGAGAAGTTCGGCCTCGATAAGGTCGCGCAGGGCACCGGCCTCTCGACGGAGGATGCGCAAGCGATGCGCCTGCCGCCGCTCGATGACTGGATGGCGTACCAGCAGGCCGTCTGGCAATCGACGGACGGCTACCTCGCATCGCTCGCCGGCTCGGCGCTCGATGAGACGGTGACCGTTCGCCCGTTCGGCGAGATCCCGAAGCAGCAGGCGCTCGGGCAGGTGTGCCTGACGCACGGCCACGCGCACTTCGGGGAAATCTGTGTGCTGCGCGTGCTGCAGGGCCTCCCCAGCGGCCTGAACTAACTCCCCCACGGCTGTCGCGGCGGCGAGAGATTTGCACAGATTTCGGGTAGGGAAGCGGCGGCGGCGAGGGCGCGTCGCCCGATAATCCGCCGACGCTATCGTTCCAGTTCCCTCCGTTCGCCGAGCAGTAGCGCCGCACGCAAAGAGAAGGGCCTTCCGGCCCTTCTCTTGCGTTGTTAGACCGCTCGCTTGTTAGTCGATGGGGCCGTCGTCGGGGGCGCCACAGGCGCCACCTTCGGGCGCGATGATGTCGTGCTCGTGGTGGGCGTGGGCGCGGAGGTTCTTGTTGCCGTTGGCAGCATCGTCGTCGACGACGATGACGAGGTAGCTGCCGTCCTCGGGACCGGCGATGGAGTGGGCGCCTGCGGGCGCGGCGGGCACCCAGTGGCAGACGACGACAGGCGTGTGGCCTTCGCCTTGCCCGGCGAAGGCGACCCCGCCGAAGACGCCTCCCAGAAGCGCAACCGCAGCGAATGTACCAATCAGAGCTCGTTTCACGTATATCCTCCTTCGAGATCTCGGTGGGCTCTACCAATACAAACGTCGGCGGCGTACGGGCGTTTCTGTTGGGGCAGCGGTGGCGAAGACTAGTGTAATTCCGGCCTGGCGGGGCTATCCTCGGGGCATGGGCAGACGAGGACGGCCACCCTACCCTGACGTGCTGACGCCTCGCGAGTGGGAGGTGCACGCGCTGCTGCGCGAGGGGCTGTCGAACGAGGAAATTGCGGAGCGTCTGGGGATCAGCCTGGCGGGCGCGAAGTACCACGTCTCGGAGATCCTGAGCAAGCTGGGCGTAGCCTCTCGAGAGGAGGCGGCGGCCATCGAGCCGGAGCGGCGGCGCTGGTGGCTCGCGGCGCTGGCGCCGGCAGGACTGCTGGGCAAGAAGGCCTCGTTCGCCGTCGCCGGCCTCGCGGCGATCGCGGTGGCGGCGGGGATCGGCGTGCTGCTGTGGGGGCTACTGCGGACGGAGGGTGGGGAGGGCTCTACGTCGGTCGTGCCGCCCAACGTCGCTGCGCCCGTCGAGCCGATCGTGCTGGGCGAAGGGCTGCCGGGCGGCGTCGATTGGTCACCGAGCGGAAGCTCTGTCGCTTACATCGTCGGCGCGCAACTCTTCCGCGCCGACGCCCCAGCCTTCGACCCGCAGCTCCTGCTGACAGCCGACGGCGAGTACGGCACTGCGATCCGCGATCCGCGCTGGTCACCGGACGGCGCGCGCATCGCGTTCGTGGGCTCACACGAGTTCGTGTATCCGAACGGCGAACAAGGCGCTCTGGACACGATCTGGGTCGTGGGTGCGGACGGCACGGGACTGATCGATCTGCTGCCGGGTGATCGGGCATACCTTTCGACCGGCATCGCCGGGAAGACGATGCAGGACTGGCTCGACGACAAGACGATCGCGTTCGCGCAGCATTGTGGAGCACCCTGCGAGGCACCGCTGACGCTAAACGTCGAGAGCGGCGACCTCGCCAATGCCGCAACGCTCAACGCCGACCCGGGAAACCTGGACCCGTCCGAGGATGTCTTCGGTACCGGGTACTACTACTCGCAGGACCAGCGGTGGCTGGCGGCCGACGGCTTCATGGACATCGCCGTGTACGACCGCGTGAACCACGTTCGAGCCAACATCGAATCGCCGCCCGGCACGCAATGGCTCGGACGCGTTCTTGCGTGGTCGCCCGACAGCTCGGCGTTCCTGTACCAGCAGGACAACGGCGCCGACCAGCCGCCCCCGCCGACCCTCTACACCTACGACATCGCTAGCGGCGCGTCATACCTGGTCGTGGCGTCGCCCGGCTGGGCGGGCGCGTGGTCGCCCGACGGGTCGCTGATCGCCTTCCTGACGGAGGCGACGCCCGAGGCCTCTTGCGGCGACGCACCGGTCTGCATCGCGGTCGTCTACGCGGCGAGCGGCGAAGACCGCTATCGCGTCGCCGGACCTGGAGGGGATGCGCTCGAGGATCCGCCTGCGGAGTCTGGGCTCCAGTTCCTGCCCGACGACCGCCTCATTTGCTACGACCGCGGGGGCAGCGTCTGGCTGGCGGGTGAAGGCGCGCGCACACGCCTTTACGAGGGGGACACCATCCGCTCGCTATCGCCATCGTCGGGAGGAGACTACGCCGTCGTCGAAGAGATCGGGCGGCTACTGCTCCTGCCGATACCGCCGCCCTAGCGTTCGTTACCTCCCCCTCCCCTGCCGTGCTATCCTCCGTCACATGACCGACTGGAAGGACGTGGAATCGCGCGTGTTCATGAAGACGGGGCGCAGGCTGCCCGTCGTGATGGTGCGCGGCGAGGGGTCTCGCCTCTGGGACGAGGGCGGCAAGGCGTACCTCGACTTCTTCGGGGCGACCGCGGTGACGAGCCTCGGGCACAGCCACCCGGTCGTCGTCGAGGCGCTGAACGACCAGGCGAAGACGCTGATCATCACCTCGAACCTGATGTACACGATCCCCCAGCTCCAGCTCGGCGAGCTGCTGACGCAGCTCTCGGGGCTCGACCGCGTCTATTTCGCGAACAGCGGCGCGGAGGCGAACGAGGCCGCGATCAAGCTCGCGCGGAAGTGGGGGCTGGAGCAGCGCAGCGGCGCGTTCGAGATCATCTGCGCGAACGATAGCTTCCATGGCCGCACGCTGACGACGATCACGGCGAGCGGCACGGCGCGCTACAAGGACCCGTTCAAGCCGCTCCCCGAGGGCTTCGTGCACGTGCCGTTCAACGACATCGATGCGATCAAGCAGGCAACATCGGAGCGGACGTGCGCGGTCATGCTCGAGCCGATCCAGGGCGAGGGCGGCGTCAACGTCCCGGACGACGACTACCTCTCGAACGTGCGGCGCTGGTGCGACGAACAGCACATCTTGCTGGTCCTCGATGAGGTGCAGACGGGCATCGGGCGCTGCGGCGCAATGTTCGCGTTCCAACTCTACGGCATCGAGCCGGACGTGATAACGCTCGCGAAGGGGATCGCGTCGGGCGTGCCGCTCGCGGCTGTGCTGTCGAAGGAGCACTGCTCTGTCTTTACGCCGGGCGACCACGGCTCGACCTATGGGGGCAACCCACTCGCGACGCGCGTCGGCTACGAAGTCGTGCGCTACGTGCACGAGCAAAACCTCCCGCAGAAGGCCGCCGCGGACGCCGAGTACATCGAGCAGCGCCTGCACGGCATGGAAGACCGGCTCGACATCGTCACGGGCGCGCGCGGGAAGGGGCTGCTGTGGGCCGTCGCGCTCTCGCGCGAGGTCGCGCAGGACGTGGTGATGATGTGCCTCGAACGCGGGCTGATTGTGAACAACGTGCGGCCGGACGCAGTGCGCATCTGTCCGGCGCTGACGGTGTCGCGCGAGGAGCTGGACGAAGGACTGGCGATCCTCGAAGGCGTGCTGGCCGAGGTCGGCGGCGCGGCGGCGAAGTAGGCAGCGAGGGTTTAGGGGGCTGGGGCCAGGAACGCAGCGCCGTCTCGGACGGGATCTCTTTGGTGACACAGTTGCGAGATCCTTCGCTGCGCTCAGGATGACGTAGAGGAGTACATGGCTGAGAAAGTTGTCCTGGCGTTTTCGGGCGGGCTCGATACGTCCGTTGCGGTGCGCTGGCTGCAGGCCGAGCGCGGCTACGAGGTGATCGCGCTGACGGTAGACGTCGGCCTCGACCGCGAGGGCAAGGCGATCGAGGAGCGCGCTCACGCCGCGGGCGCGGCGGCGTACCGGCTGATCGACGCGCGTGAGGACTTCATCCGTTACTTCGCCTTCCCGGCGCTCGCCGCGGGCGCGCTCTACCAGGGCCGCTATCCGCTCGCGACGGCGCTCGCGCGGCCGCTCATCGCGAAGCTGATGGTCGACGTGGCGCGCGAGGAAGGCGCGCAGGCCGTCGCGCACGGCTGCACGGGCAAGGGCAACGACCAGGTGCGCTTCGACGTGAGCATACAGGCCCTCGCGCCGGAACTGCGCATCGTCGCGCCGCTGCGTGAGTGGGAGATGAAGACGCGCGAGGACGAGATCGAGTACGCGCAGAAGCACAACATCCCTGTCGAGGCGACGAAGAAGAGCCCCTACTCGCTGGACGAGAACCTGTGGGGCCGCGCGATCGAGTCCGGGCCCCTGGAGGACCCGTGGACGGAGCCGCCGGAGGACGCCTTCGGCTGGACGAAGTCGATCGCGGACGCGCCGGACAAGGCGGCCTACGTCGAGATCGGCTTCGAGCGCGGGCTGCCGGTCTCGCTCGACGGCAAGAATGTCGATGGTGTGTCGCTCGTCACGCGCCTGAACGAGCTCGCGGGCGAACACGGCGTCGGGCGGATCGATCACGTGGAGGACCGGCTCGTGGGCATTAAGTCGCGCGAGGTCTACGAAGCGCCCGCGGCGATGACGCTGCTCCGCGCGCACGAGGCGCTGGAGGCGCTGACGCTCTCGAAGCAGCAGCTACGGCTGAAGGGTTCGATCGCGCAGGAGTACGCGGACTTGATCTACAACGGCCTCTGGTTCACGGCGCACCACCAGGACCTGGCGCACTACGTGCAATCGAGCCAGCGCCACGTGACGGGCACGGTGCGCATGCGGCTGCACAAGGGCTCGGCGACGGCGGCCGGCTCGAAGTCGCCACGCAGCCTCTATACGGCGGCACTGGCGACGTACGAGAAGGGCGACGAGTTCGACGCGTCGGCGGCGGTGGGGTTCATCAAGATCTGGGGGCTGCCCGTGCGCGTGCAGGCGGAAGCGCAGCTGCTGGCAGACAAGGACGACACGCTGCGCATCGCGGCGCCGGAGGAGTAGGCTCCATCTGCCGGAGGGACGCGTCGCGATGCGCCCACCGTCAGGGATTTCATGGACACAGCCATCCAGGCTTTCCTTGGACAGAACCGCTCGGCGGCGATGATCACGCTGCGCGCGGATGGCACGCCACACGTCACGAGAGTGGGCGTGGCGCTTGTCGATGGCAAGCTCTGGAGCTCCGGGACGCAGGCGCGAGTGCGCACGAAGCACCTGCGCCGCGACAACCGATCGACGCTGTTCGTGTTCGATCCGGCGTGGCGCTGGCTCGGGCTGGAGTGCTCCGTCACGATTCTCGACGGCTCGGACGCGCCGGAGCTCAACCTGCGTTTGTTCCGCGTGCTGCAGGAAGGGATGCCGCCACCGGCTACGCCCGGAAATCTCACCTGGATGGGCAGCGAGAAGACTCCAGAGGAGTTCCTGCGCATCATGGTGGAGGAGCAGCGGCTGATCTACGAGTTCGATATTCGGCGGGCGTACGGGATGTATGGGGAGATGCCAGCAGCGCGCTGAGCGAAGCAGACCGCCGCGGAACCCTTGAGGCTCACCACGGAGCGGCCTCATGACGGGAAGTCGATCTTTCCCACCCACCCAGAGAGGTTGGATTCTGGGGACACTCCTTCGCTTCGCTCTAGGACAGGCCCCAGACCCCGGCCCTTCGCTTCGCTCGAGGGCAGGCTCCGGGGTTGCAGCGCTTTGCACTCCCGCCTTCGTGGACTCACGTTGACATGGACGGATGTCCAGCGGTTAAATCCGGGCACGCTAGAAAAGGAGATCTGCCATGAAGGGTGCTGTCTTTCACGGACCACACGAGCCGCTCACGATCGAGGAGATCGAGCTGGACAAGCCGATGCCGCGCGAGATCATCGTGCGGACGGCAGCGTCCGGCGTCTGCCACAGCGACCTCCACTTTGTCGACGGGCTGTACCCGCACCCGGCGCCGGCGGTGCTGGGGCACGAGGCGGCGGGCATCGTGGAAGAGGTTGGCGAGCAGGTGCGCTACGTGCAGCCGGGCGACCACGTAATCGCCTGCCTGTCGGTATTCTGCGGGACGTGCGAGAAGTGCACAACGGGGCACCCGAACCTGTGCGTCAGCCCCGACACGAAGCGCACGGAGGCAGACCCACCGAAGATCACGTACGCGAAAGACGGCTCGCCCGTCTGGCAGTTCCTCAACATCTCGAGCTTTGCGGAGCGGATGCTCCTGCACGAGAACGCCGTGGTAAAGATCCGCCAAGACATGCCACTCGATCGGGCGGCGCTGATCGGTTGCGGGGTGATGACAGGCGTCGGCGCGGCGCTCAACACGGCGAAGGTCGAGCCGGGCTCGACGGTGGCCGTGTTCGGCGCGGGCGGCGTCGGACTGGCCGCGATCCAGGGCGCGCGGATCGCTGGAGCGCGGATGATCATCGCGGTCGACCTGATCGAGAGCAAGCTGGCGCTAGCGAAGGAGCTGGGCGCAACACACATCGTCGACGGCTCATCGCGCGACGCGGCGAAGGCCGTGCGCGAGCTCACCGGCGGCGGCGTCGACTACGCGTTCGAGGCGATCGGGTTGAAGTCGGCGGCGGAGCAGGCGTTCTCGTCGCTTGCGTCGGGCGGGGTCGCGACGATCATCGGCATGATTCCGGTAGGTGAGAAGATCGAGATCGAGGGGCGCTACTTCCTGTCGGAGCGCAAGATCCAGGGCAGCTCGATGGGATCGAACCGCTTCCGCGTCGATATGCCGCGCTACATCGAGTTCTACCTCCAGGGCCGCCTGCATCTCGATGAGATGATCACGCGTCGCGGGCGGCTGGAGGACGTGAACGAGGCGTTCCGCGCGATGAAGGCGGGCGAGGTGGCTCGCACCGTACTCACGTTCGACTAGACCATTTTCGCTCTTCCATCTAAGCATCCGCTCAGGTAACATGTCGGAGGCCGAGCATCCGGCAAGGACGCCAAATCTAAGGGCGCCCGAGCCGAAGATGTGTGGGACAACGTGGGAGCGGTGGACCGCTCCTTCTGCTTGCCCCCGCGGTGCTGGGTACCCGTAACAGTTGTTACGGCTCACCCGGATAAGGCCAGAACCGAAGATCACCCTGGGCGTACTGGTGGGCGCAGGGATGACGAAACGACTTCATAGCGGTCTACGCGGCCGTTTTGTCGGAGGTGGAGAGTAGGTATGCTTCCCATTCTTGTTGAGGGCGCCCGCGAGCTAGGGCTGGACCTTACGCAGGAACAGATCGAACGCTTCCAGACGTTCCACGACGTCCTGGTTGACTGGGCGGAACGCGTCAGCCTGACCTCAGTCAAAGACATCGAGGGCATCCAGCGACGCCATTTCCTCGAGTCGGCCGCGTTGGTCGCGGTCCTAAACGAACACGGCATTTCGCTCAAGGACAAGTCGCTCATCGACGTGGGGAGCGGCACGGGCGTCCCCGGGATCCCGCTCAAGATCCTCGAGCCAAGCCTACAGCTCACGCTAGTCGAGGCGAAGCAGCGCAAGTCGGAGTACCTCAGTGCTCTGCTACCCGAGCTGGGCTTCGACGATGTCCTCGTGCTGACGAGGCGAGCGGAAGAGCTGGGCCACGACGAACGGCTGCGCGAGCAGTACGACGTGGCGGCAGCGAAGGCGCTCGCGCCGCTACGGACGCTACTCGAGCTGACGCTGCCGTTCGTGCACATGGGCGGCATCGTGATCGCGCCCAAGGGCAAAGAGGCGGCGAACGAGGTCGAGGAAGCCCGAGTGGCGCTCGAGACCCTGAAGGGATCGATCCGGGCTGTTGACGCGCTACCGCTCGCGCAGCCGGCGCAGTTCGTGATCCTCGTCGATAAAGACTTGCCGACGCCGGAGCGCTTCCCGAGACGCCCCGGCATGCCCGCGAAACGCCCGCTCTAAGCCAACAACTCACCATAATTCGCTCTACGCCAAGGCGCGTTCCGCTCTGGCGCCGGCCCGCCTATACTGTCGCTATCTGGCCATCAGGCCGCTCTACGGGCGGCCACGCCAAAGGAGTGGTGCCTATGATGCCGATGGAACCCCGCAGCATGGACGCCGGTATTCTGGCGGACAGGCTGCTGCGCCTCGTGCGGCTGGATACGAGCGTCTTCGATGAGGTGCGTCAGGACCCGTCGGCGACGCTGCCGGCCGTGCTCGTCGCGGTGGTGTCTACCGTCCTGGCCGGCCTCGGCGGCTGGCTCTGGTGGTGGATACAAGACTACGAAGACAAGGGCGAACTCTTCATGAAGTCTGTGATCCTCGGCAGCCTGTTCTCCATCGCGCTCTGGATTGTCTGGCTGCTCGTGACATGGGTGATACTGACGCAGCTCTTCCGCGAGGACGCAGACTGGCAGCAGATGCTGCGGACGATGGGGATGGCCTCGATCCCGTTGGTGATCTCCGTGGTCATGTTCATTCCCGGCCTCGACTTCGGGATAGCGCTTGCTTCGGTCGCGCTGTACTTCGGACTGACGACCATCGCGGTGCAGAGCGTGACTCCAGCAGACCCGGCACGCGTGCTGGTCGCCAACCTGGCGGGCTTCGCGATCTGGGCGATCGTGCTGGGCTTACTGGTCACATCGGACTCCGTGTTCGCTCCGGGCATCTTCGTATTCGACGCCCCTGCGGAGGCCATCAGCAAGCTGATCGACATCGGGAACAGCCTGGGCTCGTAGAGCGAAACGCTAGACGGACTCGACAGGCCGGGCGACGAGTCCGGCCTGTGTGTATGATGAGCCGATCTCGCGCTGAACACGTATGTCATGAATAGCCTAACGGTTGAGGAGCAGCGCGCCTACGAGGCGAACATCTGGAAGTCGTACGCCTTCCAGTTCCTGCAGTCGTTTCAGCTCTGGTGGCCGATCTGGGTGCTCTACCTGACGGACATGCGCGGCTTCTCGCTCACGCAGGTGAGCGGGCTGGAGGCGCTCTTCTGGTTAGTAATCGTCCTGGCGGAAGTGCCGACGGGCGCGGTGGCAGACCGCTTTGGGCGGCGGACATCGCTGATGCTCTCCGCGGCGAGCACAACGACGGCGATCCTTGTGTTCGGCCTGGCGACGAACTACTGGATCGTGCTCGTCTCGTACGTCGCCTGGGGCTTCGGGCTGACCTTTCAGTCCGGCGCGGACTCGGCGCTGGTGTTCGAGAGCCTGAAGGCGGTGGGCCGCGAGCGCGACTACCAGCGCGTCGCCGGCGTGGGTTGGGGGATCTTCTCGCTGGGGACGCTGGCGGGCATGCTGGCTGGCGCGCCCATCGCGGCGGCAACAGACCTGGCTTTCCCGATCCTGCTGAGCTCCGCCATCGCGTTCATGGCGCTCCTCATGGCGGCGACGATGAAGGAGCCGGAGCTGGCGCACGATGAGGTGCGGCTGGGCTACCGCACACTGATCGCTGAGAGCGCGCGGACGGCGTGGCGGCTGCCCGCGGTGCGAACGATGCTGGTGCTCTCAGCCGTGCTGATGGCGTCGACGAACGCGTCGTTCATCTTCGCGCAGCCGTTCCTCCATGCGCACGACGTGAGCACGCAGATGCTGGGCGTGGCGCAGTCGCCGGTCCGTCTCGGGGGCATTCTTGGGGCGGTGCTGGCCTATCGCGCGGTCGGAGCGTTCGGCATGCGCACAGCGCTCGTCGCGGCGATGGCTGTGATCGGCGTCTCGTATGCGGTGATCGGCGCGTGGGACTCGGTGTTCGCGTTCGCCGCGTTGGCGCCGATCACGCTGATGTCGTACATGATGCTGCCGATCGTGTCCGACTACCTGAACGTGCGCATCCCGAGCTCGCAGCGCGCGACGATCCTCTCGATCCGGCAGCTCCTGTTCGGCATCGTCATCGCCTGCTTCCAGCCCGGCCTCGGCTTGATCGCGGACCACGTGTCGCTGGAGGCGGTGTTCTTCACATCGGCCGGTTTCGTTGTGGCGACAGCGCCGATAGCGTACCTTTTCTGGCTACGCGCCGATCGAGCGGAGGCGGACGGCATCGAGCGCGCCGCGGAGGTGGGGGCGACGCCGGCGGGCGGGTGACGGCGAGCCGCGTCAACGACGCAGGGACGTTGCGGGAGGCCTGAAGGCCTCCCCTACGCGACGACGCCGCGTTCCCGCAACGAGGCGATGCGGGTGGCGTCGAAGCCGAGGGACGAGAGGACGTCGTCTGTGTGCTGGCCGGCCACCGGCCCGACCGAGCGGATCTGGCCGGGCGTCTCGGAGAGCTTGGTGCCGATACCGACCTGTCGCATGGTGCCGCCCTCCGGCGCGGCGACATCGACGACCATGCCGCGCGCAACGTTGTGCGGATCGGCGAGCGCCTCGTCGAGGGCGTAGACGGGGGCGGCGCAGATGTCGGTCTGCTTGAGCACTTCGAACCACTCGTCGCGGGTCCTGGTCATGAACTGCCCGCGGAAGTGCGCGAAGATCTCGTCGCGCTTGTCGCCGTCGTACTGATGGGGGATAAAGTCCTCTCGAGCCATGACGTTGCACAGGTTCGCCCAGAAGTGCGGCTCCAGGCTGCCGATGCTGATCCAACCGCCGTCCTTGCATTGATAGACGTTGTACGCGGGAACGGCGCCGTTGAGGACCGTGTCGCCGCGGCCGGGCACGCGGCCACCCGAGAGGTAGCCGCTGATCGTCTGTGCGAGCAGGTACATGACGCCGTCGGACATCGCGATGTCGACGTACTGGCCGCGGCCGGTGCGGTCGCGCGCGTGGAGCGCCGCGAGGATCGCGTAGGCGGCGTGGAGGCCGCCGCCCGCGAAGTCGGCGATGACGTTCATCGGAATGGAGGGAGGCTCGTCGGGCCAACCGATCATGCCCAGCGCCCCGCCAATCGAGATGTAGTTGATGTCGTGGCCGACCAGGTTCGCGTACGGACCCGTCTGTCCGAAGCCGGAGAGCGAGCAGTAGACGATGCGCTCGTTCTTCTTGCTTAGCGTCTCGTAATCGACGCCGAGGCGCTTCACGACGCCCGGCCGGAAGCCCTCGAGGACGACGTCGGCGCTTTCGGCCAGCTTGTAGAAGACCTCGCGGGCGTCGTCGTCGCGCAGGTTGAGGACGATGCTGCGCTTGTTGCGCCGGAGGGCATCGAGCGCCTCGCCGCCGCGAAAGCCCGCACCGGCGCCGGCTTTGCTGTCGGAGGGCGGCTCGATGAGGAGCACGTCGGCGCCGAGATCGCCGAGCAGCATGGTGCAGAACGGGCCCGGCGCAAGGCGCGACAGGTCCAGGATGCGGATGTCGTCCAGTGCGAGCATGTGCGAGTGTCCTCCTGGTCAGCAATCGAAAGGCCCCGAGGGTCGGGGCCATTGTACAGCACGATCCGAGCGGCGCTCAGTCGGGGGCGCGTTCCGTACGCGTGCGAAAGGCGCGGCGCTCTTCGTCGGTCTTGGCAGCGAAGTAGTCGCGGTTGATCTGGATAAAGCGCTTTTGCTCTTCCGGGACGTCTTCCTCGTAGGCGATGGCGTCAACCGGGCAGACAAACACACAGGCTTCGCAGTCGATACAGATGTCGGGGTCGATGTAATACTGCTGATCGTCGTCGCTCGTGTGGATGCAATCGACCGGGCAGACGTCCACGCAGGTAGCGTCCTTGACGGTGATGCAGGGCTCCATGATCACGTACGCCATTCGTTAGTCCTTCGCCAGAGCGGAGGCGCGCAGCCCGCTCGGCGGCCGGACGCCGGGCTTTTCGAGGACGACATCGCCGTAGGCCTGCACCTGGCAGGCGAGCCGCACCGGCAGCTCCAGCACGTGCTGGCCGCGCTCCTCAACGAGCACTTTCGTCTCGGAGCGGCCACGCGGCGAGAGGTTCTCCATGCCGCTGACGATCGTGCAGGCGCAGGTGGTACAGCGCCCTTCCCCGCCGCAAGTGGTCGGCCAGTAATAGCCCTGGTCTTGCGCAGCGATCATGATCGTCGCGCCTTCCGGCACCTCGAGATCGACACCTAGCGGCCGGATCGTTACCTTTGGCATATCATCCAGCCCGGCATGCAGCCGGGCCTCAGTTCTAGTTTAGCACGGAGGCCTTCGGCTTGGCCTCAAGCGCCGAATCGCTATAATGCAGCCGCTTTCATCCCGCCCAGAAGGAGTGCGTTCAATGGCTCGACGGAACGGCGCGGCGAAGGGGTTTACCCCCAGTGCCGGCTACACCATCATGGTGCGCGCCCAGTACCAGAACAAGCCCGGCATGCTGGGTGCCATCGCCTCGACGATCGGCGAGGCGGGAGGCAACATCGGGGCTGTAGACATCGTCCGGACGGATGCAGCGAAGATCGTCCGGGACATCTCGATCGGCGCGCGTGACAATGAGCATGGGCGCTGTATTTTGGACTCCATGCGTAAGCTGAAGGGCGTTCAGATCCGCAGCGTCTCGGACCCGGTGCTGCTGGCGCACGTGGGCGGGAAGATCGAGATCCACAACAAGGTGCCGGTTGCGAGCCGCGCCGACCTCTCGAAGGTGTACACACCAGGCGTGGCGCGGGTCTGCATGACCATCGCGCGCGAGCCGGAAGCGGCGTGGAGCCTGACGGTAAAGAAGAACGCCGTCGCCGTGGTGACAGACGGTACGGCGGTACTGGGGTTGGGCGACATAGGCCCGCTGGCGGCGATGCCGGTGATGGAAGGCAAGGCGATGCTGTTCAAGGAGTTCGGCCAAGTGGACGCCTGGCCGATCTGCCTCGCCACGAAGGACACCGAAGAGATCATCAAGACAGTGAAATACATCGCCCCCGGCTTCGGGGGCATCAATTTGGAAGACATCTCCGCGCCGCGCTGCTTCGAGATCGAAGGGCGGCTGAAGAAGGAATTGGACATCCCGGTCTTCCACGACGACCAGCACGGAACGGCCGTTGTCGTGCTGGCGTCGCTGTTCAACGCGATCAAGATCGTGAAGAAGGACATGGGCGACCTGCACGTCGTCATCTCGGGCGTGGGCGCGGCGGGCATCGCGTGCGCGAAAATCTTCATGTCGGTGGGCGTCAAGCACATCGTCGGCGTCGACAGCAAGGGCGCGATTTACCGCGGTCGCAAGGAGGGGATGAACCCCATCAAGCAGTGGTTCGCGGAGAACACGAACTCCGGCAACAAGCAGGGTTCGCTGAGCGACGTGATCGAAGGCGCGGACTTGTTCCTGGGCGTGTCGGGGCCGAACGTGCTCTCGGAAGACGACGTGAAGAAGATGGCGAAGGACGCCATCGTGTTCGCCCTCGCGAACCCGGACCCGGAGATCCGGCCGGAGCTGGCGCAGCCGCACGTGCGCGTGATGGCAACCGGCCGCTCTGACTTCCCGAACCAGATCAACAACGTGCTCTGCTTTCCGGGACTCTTCCGGGGCGTCCTCGACGCGCGGGCCTGGGATATCAACGAGGAGATGAAGGTCGCCGCGGCGCACGCGATCGCCGACTCGGTGCACAAGGCCGAGCTGACCGAGGAGTACATCATCCCCTCGGTCTTCAACCGGACGGTGTTCCAGAAAGTCGCGAAGGCCGTCGGCGAAGCGGCGTACACGTCGGGCGCGGCGGAGCGCCATCGCAAGGTGCACCCGGTCTATATTTAGGAACGCGGAACGGGGAACAAGGAACATGGGATTGATCGCGGCGCAGGCGGGCGCGTAGTTTTCGATCGCTACGCGATCGGTGCGGCGAAGCGCAGGACGAAGCCGTCGGGGTCGGCGGCCATGAAGTCACGCAGGCCGTAGTACTGGTCCTTGATGTCATCGACGACCGGCGCGCCGGCCGCCTTCACGCGCGCGTACATCGCGTCGATATCGTCGACCATAATGCGGATGTTCAGTCCGACACCTCGCGGGCCAGATGCGAGCCACGCCTTGAGGCCGGCGCCAATGCTTGGCCCCGCAAGGAGGACGTGCGCATCGCCGAGGCCGAGGACGGCGAAGTCGCCATCGCGGCGGAGAAGCCGGAAGCCGAGGCCATCGACGTAGAAGCGGATCGATGCATCGACATCGCGAACGAAGAACTCCGGCGCGACGGGAACGAGCTGCTCGTGTCCGGCGTGCGCATTGTCTGGCATGCTACGGCCGCCCTCCGAGCACGCCCGAGGCGTGTCGCGCCGCGGCGAGGTAGACCGGCTTGGGGTTCAGCGCGTGCTCGCGCAGGCAGGCCTCCGTGAACTTGATGGCGTGCTCGTCGCTGCTGGCCACTGCGCGATCGATGAGGTCCTGTGCGTCGCTCGCCGGTTCGTTCAACGGGCCGCTCGGGGTCTCGCCGAAGGCGGCGTAGAGCGCCGCGGCCGCCTGCCACCCGTAGCGCAATGAGACGCGGAGGGCATCGTCGTTCAGGTAGGGCGCCATCAGGCGCACGGCGCTCGGGCCGGTGACGGAGTGAATGAACGTGATCACGCGGCTCGTGCCGGCAGCGTTCGCGAGGTAGACGCCGGCGAACGTCTCCGTCAGGTCGGAGATGAAGCGCGATGCGTCGCCCGAGGTGTCGACAAGCGCCGCCGCGTTCGCGAACGACGGCAGCTCTTCGAGCAGCGCGAGGCCCTCGGTGATGAGCCCGACGCGCCGGCTTCCCGACTCGGGCACGGTCTCGAGCGACGCCAGCACCTCCGATGGCAGCCGCGCACCCGTCGCGTCCGGCGAAGCCTCCGGCAGCGTGCGATAGCGCGCAGCCCAATAGCCGAGACCTTCAGCCAGCTCGTGCAGGCGCGCAGGCGTCTCGCCCGCGCCAACGGAGCGCACGGCGTGGCCGGTGCGGATGACGCCGTGCGTGGCGGCGGCGATGAGGCCCGGCGCTAGACGAGGGACCCAGATGTTGAGTACGTCGCGCCACGCCGCCTCGGCGAGCTGCCGCTCGAAGAAGACGATCCAATCGCCGGCGCGCGCGCCGTCACCGAGGGCCTCGCGCCAGGAGACGGCATCGATCGGGTTGCGCGACTGGGGATGGTCGCGAAGGCGGCGCTTGTAGTTCTCGGTCCAGGACACGACGACATCGTCGCGGCCGAGCGCGAGGAGCGCCTCGGCGGCCATGGGCCCGTGGTTGGAGAGGCCGCCTCCGAACTCGGGTCCGGTGCCCTCGAGGATCTCCAGCGCGTCATCGATCGTGGCGGGCATAGCGGGCCAAGCGTACCAGCCAAGGGCGCGCGCCGCCAAAGGCTCGACTTCTTGCCCGCCTTCCTGGGCCTACGCTACAATCCGTTTCTGCTCGCCCCTGGTCGGGCTTTCCCATCCCACCTGAGGAGTCAGCGGCGCATGAAGGAGTACCAGACAGAGAAAATCCGCAACGTCGTCGTGCTCGGCCACGGCGGGACGGGAAAGACGTCGCTGTCGGAAGCCGCGCTTTTCGCCGCCAGCGCCATCAACCGGCTGGGGCGGGTCGATGAAGGGACCACGACGAGCGACTACGAGGACGACGAAAAGAAGCGCCAGATCAGCATCGGGCTGTCGCTGCTGCCCTGCGAGTGGAAGGGGCACAAGATCAACCTGATCGATACGCCCGGCTACGCCGACTTCCAGGGCGAGGTGAAGGAGGGGGTTCGCGCCGCCGACGCCGCGCTGATCGTGATCGATGCCGTCTCCGGCGTCGAGGTTGGGACGGAACTGGCGTGGGGCTACGCTGACGAGGAGTCGCTGCCGCGCATCGCGTTCGTGAACCGGATCGATCGCGAGAACGCGAACTTCGAGAACGCGGTCTCGCAGCTGCGGGAGCGTTACGGCAAACGCTGCGTTCCGCTCCAGCTACCGATCGGATCGCAGGACTCGTTCCAGGGCGTTGTCGACCTGTTGGAGATGCAGGCGTTCCTCGGCGAGAAAGCAGAGGCGGGCTCGATCCCGGAATCGATGGGAGCCGACGTGCAAACATACCGCGAGCAGCTCATCGAGGCTATCGCGGAGAACGACGACGCGCTGCTCAGCAAGTTCCTCGAAGGTGAGGAGCTGAGCGCGGACGAGTTGCGGCACGGCCTGCGCTCCGGCGTCTGCGCCGGTGGTATCGTGCCGGTCCTGGTTGGCTCAGCCACGAAGAACATCGCCGTGCCGCGCCTCCTGGACGCCATCGTCGACGCCGGCCCGTCGCCCGCGGACCGCGCCGAGATTACGGCGCAGGACGGCAGCGACAACGAGGTCAAGCTTACGGCCGACCCGTCCGGACCGCTGGCCGTCCTCGCGTTCAAGACGAGCGCCGACCAGTACGTCGGAAAGCTGACGTACCTGCGCGTGATCTCCGGGACGCTCTCGGCCGACTCGCACGTGTGGGACGCGAACCGAAAGGTGGACGAGCGCATCGCGCAGCTCTTCCACCTCCGGGGCAAGACGCAGGAATCGACACCGAAGCTCGTCGCGGGCGACATCGGCGCGGTCGCCAAGCTCGCCGAGACGGCCACGGGGCACACGCTCACGACGCGCGAGAAGCCCATTGTGCTGGACGCGATCCACTTCCCTACCCCGTCGTACAGCCTGGCCATCTTCCCGAAAACGAAGGCCGACCTCGATAAGCTCGGCCCGGCGCTCCAGCGCATCGCTGAGGAGGACCCGAGCCTGCATCTGCGCCGCGAGAACGACACGCACGAGACGATCCTCTCCGGTCTGGGCGAATCGCACATCGAGGTCGCGGCGGAGAAAATGAAGCGCAAGTTCGGCGTTGAGGTAGAGATGGTCACGCCCAAGGTGCCCTACAAGGCGACCGTGACGGCTACCGCTAAGTCCGATTACACGCACAAGAAGCAGACGGGCGGCCACGGACAGTACGCCCGCGTCGCCATCCGCATCGAGCCGCTGCCGCGCGGGTCGGGCTTCCAGTTCGGAAACGAGGTGGTCGGCGGCTCAGTGCCGAGGCAGTACATCCCGGCAGTCGAGAAGGGCGTGCACGAAGCGATGAGCGAGGGCGCCGTCTCGCGCTTCCCGCTCGTCGACGTGAAAGTCACGCTCTACGACGGTAAGGAGCACGCGGTCGACTCGTCAGAGATGGCGTTCAAGATCGCGGGGGCGCAGGCGCTCAAGCAAGGCGCGCAGGATGCGCACCCGGTCCTGCTGGAGCCCGTGATGGACGTCCACATCATGTCGCCGGACTCGCACACCGGCGACGTGCTGAGCGACCTCAACACCAAGCGTGGCAAGGTGCTGGGCATGACACCGCAGGGCGGCGGCCTGACGCTGATCGAAGCACAGGCGCCGATGGCCGAGATCCAGCACTACGCGACAGACCTGCGCTCGATGACGCAGGGGCGCGCCTACTTCACGACGGAGCTCAGTCACTACGAGGAGGTGCCGCAGCACGTAGCGCAGAAGGTGCTCGCAAGCGCTGAGGCGGCCGCAGGGTCGCCGTAGGAGGCAAGCGCCGAAGGCCTCTTCGTTTCGCCGTGACGACGCTTCGCGTCGCTCGAGGGCAGGCTCTGAAGGTCGCCGCTACCGGCAAAACAAAACGGGCGTCCGAGTGGACGCCCGTTTTCCGTTGTTCGACTGACCGCTAGGCCTGCTGCTCGTCGTCGTCATCGAGGGCGGCGGCGTGGCTGCCAGAGGCGTCCCAGAGCGTCTCGTAGCCGTCGCCGGTGATCGCCTTGCGCACTTCCTCTCGTTCCGCCGAGTGGATCTCTTCCAAGCAGACGTTCGCCTGCCGCACGATCTCGGGCGGGCCGATCTCGATGTAGCGCCGGACGATGCGGTCCCAGACGCCGGTCTCGACGAGGCGGTTGGCGTACTTCGGCCACGGGATGATGCTGATGCTCTCGGGCTTGGGGAAGCGCGGGCGCATGCGCACGAGCTCGCGGAAGCGCTCCTCGGGCGAAGACGCCATCGGCACGACCTTGATCATCGGGCCGTCGATGGAGCTGCTGCGGGTGTCCATGAGGAGGGTCTTGCGGAGGAGGGGGAAGTAGAGTGCGATGATCTCACCGCCATCGATGGCCTTCAGGACTTCGCTGATATCGATTCGAAAATCAGAATCCATAAGCCTCCCCCTCTACTCAATCGCTCGTGTCCGTACGTTCAGCGTACCACGGCGGTGCCGGCAATAGCGAATAGCAAGGTTAGGGACATAAGGTTTGGAAGCGGGAGGCGGGATGCGGGAGGCGGGATAGATAGAGACGCCTCAGCGAGGCGCCAGATCCTTCGCTTCGCTCAGGATGACAATGTGCAGAGGAAGCGGTGCTTGCCGACGCGGCGTGGCCTACGCAAGACCTGTAGGGGCCGAGCTTTAGCTCGGCCCTCTGCACATCGAGGGGTCGAGGACAGAGCTCAAGCTCTGTCCCTACGAGGTTGGTGTCGATTCGGGGCCCATGATGCGGAGGAAGCGGTGCTTGCCGACGCGGCGTGGCCTACGCAAGACCTGTAGGGGCCGAGCTTTAGCTCGGCCCTCTGCACATCGAGGGGTCGAGGACAGAGCTCAAGCTCTGTCCCTACGAGGTTGGTGTCGATTCGGAGTCTACGATGCGGAGGAAGCGGTGCTTGCCGACGCGCAGCACGTCACCCGGCTTAACGCTAAGAGTCGGACTATCGATTCGCTTCGGGCTCACAACACGCACCGACGTCTCCCAAGGTGGAATGCCCGAACCCTCGCCGAAGAGTTGTACGGCACCCTGTCTAATGAGGCGCCGAGCATCCGTTGCACTCGACGCGAGTGCAGCCTCAACGAGGAGCTTGGCGAGGTTTACTTCGTTCGCTTGCCCTCCAATTACGACATCGACCGTCCCTTCGGGCAGGAAGATGTACTCGCCGTCCTGATGATCGCGATACGTCATCGCGAACTCGCCTTCAGCCTCTTGCGCGGCGGCCTCGCCGTGGAACTGCGCGACGATCTCGCGGGCGAGGCGCTTCTTGATCTCCATGGGGTTGACCGCGCGATCGTCGAGCTGCTTGCGGATGAGCGCCAGCTCTTCGTCCGGGATGTCCGTCGCCAGCCCGAGGTAGTCCATCAGCGCCGAGTCCGGGATCGACATGATCTTGCCGTACTTCTCGTTCGGCGGATCTTCGAAGTCGACCGTGTTGCCGAGCGACTTGCTCATCTTCTGCGAGCCGTCTGTACCGACGAGGAGCTTCATGATGAAGCACGACTGCGGCTGCTGACCCAGGTCCTGCTGTAGCTCGCGGCCGACGAGCAGGTTGAAGAGCTGGTCGCTGCCGCCGAACTCCACGTCGGCCTCGATGGCGACGGAGTCGTAGGCCTGGAGCATGGGGTAGAGCAACTCGTGCACGCCGAGCGGCTGGTGCGCCTCGTAGCGCGTGCGAAAGTCCTCGCGCTGGAGCATCTGCGCGACGGTGAAGCGCGCGGCGAGACGCATCAGGTCATCGAGCTGGAACGTCTTGCCGAACCACTCGCTCTGCCAGCGCACCTCCGTCCGCTCCTGATCGACGACGTGGAAGAACTGGCGCATGTACGTCTCGGCGTTCGCGGCGACCTCCTCGGGCGTGATCATGGGGCGCATGATCGACTGGCCGCTCGGGTCGCCGATGCGCGCGGTCCAGTCGCCGACGATGAGGACGACCTGATGGCCCATGTCCTGCAGCAGCCGCAGCTTGCGCAGCAGCACCGCGTGGCCGATGTGGAGATCGGGCTTGCTCGGATCGAGGCCGAGCTTGAGGCGGAGCTTACGTCCGGAGCGCAGCGCCTCGATAAAGTCCTCCTCCGGGATGATCTCGATGACGCCGCGCGACACTACGTGACGCTGCTCCGGCGTGAGGGCGTCGCGCTTCGTCACGGGGCGCGCTCCCGGAGGTAGTCACGTGCCACGTCTACATCGCGTTTGATCTGCGCGACGAGCTCATCGACGCCGGAGAAGCGCTGCTCGCCTCGCACGCGATGCAGCAGCTCGATGCGCAGCTCGCGCTCGTAGATGTCGCGGTCGAAGTCGAACAGGTGCGTCTCGATCGTGGGGCGCTCGCCGCCGAACGTGGGACGCTGCCCTACGTTCGTGACGGAGCCGTAGGTCGTCTCGCCCAGGTAGGCCCGCGTCACGTAGACGCCGAACTTGGGCATCGCAAGGTCCGGCGCGACGGCGATGTTCGCCGTCGGGAAACCGATCGTGCGGCCGCGCTCCTCGCCGCGGACGACGGGCCCGCGCAGCGCGAACGGACGGCCCAACAAGGATGCGACGTTTTCCATGTCGCCGCGGGCGAGCGCATCGCGGACGGCGCCGGAGCCGACCTTCGCGTCATCCTCGCTGAGCAACGGCATCTCCTCGACCTCGAAGCCACGTTCGCGGCCGTAGGCCCGCAAGCGATCGATATTGCCTTCTCGATCGCGGCCGAGCGCGAAGTCCGGGCCGATCAGGAGCAATTTCAGGTCGAGCTGATCGACGAGGAGGTCCGCGAAGTCACGATAGGAGAGCTGCGCCAACTCCGATGTGAACGAGAGCACGCCGACGCTCTCGACGCCCAGGGCGTGCAGGAGCGAGACACGCTCCTCGAGCGAGCAGAGGTACGTGATCGGCGTGCCGGGACGGAGCACAGTGATTGGGTGCGGATGGAGCGTGACGACCACGGCCGCGAGACCATGCTCGCGCGCGCGGTCTAGCAGATGGCCGACGAGGTAGCGATGCCCGCGGTGCACGCCATCGAACTTGCCGATGGTGACGGCGGTAGGACGGCCCGGCGCCGCGCGCGCCAGCTCCTCGCGAGCGAGCTCGGTGCTCATGTGCCCTGCTCGACGGCCTCGATGGCAGCGCGGATGTTCTCCGGTGGCGTCTGCGGCGAGATCGAGCAGCCCGGAGCAAGCATGAAGCGCACGCCGCCGGTCTGGCTCAGCGCCTCGCGCACCTGCTCGCGCGCGGCGTCCGGCGAGCCATCGAGCAGCGCGTGGCGCTCGTCGACGCCGCCCATGAGCGTTTTGTCCGTGCGTGGCTTCGCATCAGCGAGCGACATGTTGCCGGGCGCATGCATCGCCCAGTTGAACGCGGAGACGGGGTAATCGAACAGCCGGCCGAGCATGTTGTTCGGGCGGCAGACGTGCAGGATGTTGAACGGCGCGCCTTCGACGGCCTCCAGCACACGCAGGTCGTAGGTGCGGCCGAACGTATCGTACAGGTCGTCCGTCAGTACGTCGTATGTCGCCCACTCCGTCGTGGCAAAAAAGATGCCGCCGGCGCCGGCGGCGAGGCAGGCCTGCGAGTACGCGGCCAGCGTCTCGGCCACGGCGGCGAGCGCGGCGTGCAGCGCGTCGGGCGACTGTGTCATCCAGCGCTGGACGGGTTCGCGGCCGTTCGCCATGCGGCCGACGACCGAGAGCGGCGAAAACACCGTTTGTACAAACGGCACCTCTCCCGCGAACTCGCGGCCGAGAAGCCGGAGCGCCTCGAGCTGCTCCCCGAAGGCGCCGGCGTCCGGAGCGACGGGCCGCACCTCCGCCAGGTCCTCTGGCTCGTGGAGCGGCCACGCGTCGTTCTCAGGGTGCCGTATCGCATCGCCGGAGGGGCGGTGCCTGGCGCCCCAGGCCTCATCGAAGTACGTGGCGCGGGGGTTCACTTTGACGTAGTCGTACGCGAACTCGCGGGCGGGCTCGACCATGGCGGCGGCGAGATCGATCGCGCTCCACTCGCGAATGAAGTCGTGGCCCCAGAAGCCGTAGGGCGGCCGGTC
This sequence comes from Dehalococcoidia bacterium, assembly GCA_040902195.1. GTDB lineage: Bacteria > Chloroflexota > Dehalococcoidia > DSTF01 > RBG-16-68-14 > JBBDXS01. The sequence continues at coordinate 136,590 of JBBDXS010000004.1, read as the reverse complement.
AACCTCCCTGCCCTCAAGGGCGGCCTCGACACGCTCGCGCTTGTTCATGGCGGACACGTTCTCGCCTCGAACCCGTTAGAAGGTGAGAGAGGGGGCCCGACCCCCTCCGTTTGAGTGTAACGAGTTGTTTCTGTCCGGAATGCTAACACGGGGCCGGATCCGGCTCAAGACGTGGCCGCTCTCGCCGAGAGCGCGCCAGCTACTGCACGTGGGTCTCGTGGCGGGCTGGATGGGCCTGATCTTCTACCTCTCGCAGCAATCGACTCCTCTCGGCCAGCACTCGGGCGGGATGCGCTCGTATCTGGGACACCTTGTCGTGTACGGCGCGCTGGCGATGCTTCTCTACCGGGCGCTGCGATCGGGCGGCTCAGCTCTCGACCGGGAGGGCCTGGCCCTTGTGCTCGCCGTCGCGTTTGCCCTAACGGTGCTCTACGGCGTGACGGATGAGCTTCACCAGGCCTTCGTCCGGAATCGAACGGCCTCGGAGACGGACCTTGCCGTCGACGCAATTGGGGCTCTCGTGGGTTTGGCTGCTGGCCTGACGCTAGATACGGGACTCGAGCGTTACCGAGCGCAGGCCTCTCGACACCCTTAAGCCTCTCTCCCTAGTAGCCGACCCTTAATACATGAGCCCGAAAGGGGTATCCGTGCCTTGCGTTGGATAAGCAAGACAAGAGACGTGGCCGCCCTGGCTAATGCGGTACTCGCACCCGAGGATGCTGTCGAGCGGGCGTTGCCCATTCTCGCTGAGTCTCTCGGGGCAGAGAACGTCCACCTCGTCTATGGCCACGACGCCGGGTTCCGTTCCTTCGGCACGTCCGCCGAACTGCCGTTCTCGGACATAGCCTGCTGGTTGATCCACCATGACCTGACGTCACGGGGCCATCCTTGCTCGTTCGACGCCGACGAGGGCCGCGTGCTGCACTTCCGCAGCGCATCATCTCGAAAGTCCTGCCAGTACATCGCGGCGAAGATCCCGCTCACGGGCGCCGGTGACATGCTCGTCGCTACCGGCTCGTGGCAGCGGGGCATCGGTGCGCATCGCATCGCGTTTATCGAGTCGGTGCTGCCCACACTCGCGCTGCTGCTGGAGCGACGCCTCGACGCGACCCGCGCGGAGCGCCAGCGGAACGAGCTGAATGCCCTCGCGAACATCGCGCGTGTGCTCTCGGAGTCTGAGGACCTCGAGACCGTGCTGACCAGCATCGGCAGCGCGAGCGCGAGAATTACGGGCATCGACTATGTCTCGATCGACATCATGGATGCCGAGGGCCAGGTCACGATGCGGAGCACGAACACGCTACGCCCCGGCACCGAGGAGCTGCGCAGCCGCTGGAACGCGGGCGCGACCAAACAGGACCCCGTACGCGATGCCGTCTTTCGCACGCGCAAGCTGATGCTGATGCCGGACGTGCAGAACGACGAGCGCATCCCGGAGCGCGGCCGCCAGTTTTTCGTACGCACGCTGATCCGCTCGACGGCTATGTTCCCGCTACTCGTGAAGGACGAGACCCTCGGCGTGCTGTACTTCGCTTCGCACCGGCCGCTCGATTTCCCGCCGCGCGAGGTCGAGCTGCTCGAAGGCCTCTCCGCGCAGGTCGCATTCGCCGTGAAGGCGATCCGCCTCTACCAGGAGCTGGCGAAATCGCGCGAGCAGCACCGGCGGCTGAACGAGCAGCTCCAGGAGAGCATGGGTATCCAGCACCGTCTCGCTCGCACCGACGCGCTGACCGGCATCACGAACCGGCGCTTCATCGACGAGACGCTGGAGGCGGAGGTGGCCCGCGCGCGCCGTTACGGCCAGCCGGTCAGCCTCGTGATGACGGACGTGGACGAGCTGAAGTTGATCAACGACACGTACAGCCACTCCGCGGGCGACGAAGTCCTGCGCTTCGTAGCCTGGTTGGCGCGCGAGAGCTGCCGGGAGGTTGACGTGGTCGGCCGCTACGGCGGCGACGAATTCGTCTTCATCTTGCCGAACACGACCCTTGAGCACGCGACGAGCTTTGCTGAGCGCTTCCGCGAGCGACTGGCGCGCAGCCAGTCTCCGATCCAGGCGAACGATTTGCTCCAGATTACGGCGAGCCTGGGCGTCGCGGAGTGGGAGGCGAGCTCGATGGAGAGCGCGCCCTGCCTGCTGCGCGCCGCCGACCGCGCGATGTACAAGGCGAAGTCTGCCGGCCGCAACCGCACAATGCTCGCCGACGGAGAGGGCACGCGCGCCGCTTAGTCCGCTACCTCTTCGACTTCCTCCACCTTCGGGAGATCCCCTGCCCTGATCGCCACGAGCGCGATGTCGCCGAAGAGGGCGTCCTGCTCGGCGCGTACGCGAAGCGCCTTGATCACCTCGAGGACGGCGAGAAACGCGATGATGACCTCGATCCGCGAGCGGCAAGACGAGATGAACGTGCGGAAGCTCACGCGACGGTGCGTCTCTAGCTGGCGGCTGAGCTCGTCGACCTTCTCTTCGATCGTGACGATGCGCCGCTCGATGATCTCCTGGACTTGCTCCTCCGGACGCCGCGCGAGCACATCCTGCACGATCTTCGTCAGCGAATCGAGCGTGACGCCGTCGAGGCCGGTGGGAAGCGGGATGCCTTCGCGCACGGGAGCCGAACGCGGGTAGGCGCGCAGACCCTGCTCCTCGATCTCGCGAAGCGACTGGGCGACCTCGCGGAAGGCGCGGTACTCCTTCAGGCGGCGCACCAGGTCTTCGCCGAGGTCCTCCTCTTCCTCAATGTCGGGGAGCGGACGCGGCAGGAGCGCTCTCGATTTGAGGAGCAGCAGCCGGGCCGCGACAGCGATGAACTCCGCGAGTTGCGCAGCGTCGATCTTCTCGCCGGCGCGAAGGTAGGAGAGGTACTGATCGGTAACCTGGACGAGCGAGACGGCGGTGATCTCCAGCTCCTCGCGTTCGATGAGGTAGAGCAGCAGATCGAGCGGCCCCTCGAAGACGGGCAGCTTAAACTGGAATGCGTTCTCCTGCGCCTCGATGTCGTAGGCCGTCATCTCGAGCGCAGCATAGCAGACTGGGATTCTGGTCGCTGGTTGCTGGTCGCTCGTCGCTGGTTTGGTGGTTGCCGGGTTGCGGGGCTATGGGAGCGGCCGCGGCGTCTTGATGGGTGTCCACGTCTGGCCGTCGGTTGTGGTCTGCGGACTGACGCGACGTATCAGCCATCCATGACGTTGGTCGATGAATTGGAGTGTGCCGCCGAAGTCGAAATAACCCAACGACTGCCACGTTGCGCCCCCATCCGTTGAATGAAAAAGCCCGCCGCGGTCTAACGTGAGCCAGCCGGCCTGTGAAGACGTGAAGTAGATGTCGTCGATGTAGCCGCCCCATGTAAGCTCGTTCGGCTCGAGGGTTCGCTGAGGCTGACCAGGGACGCCAAGACTTCCGCTCACGGTACGCCACGTTAGCCCACCATCGTCTGTGGCGAAGAGTTCCTTCGGCTGGGTGCCCGCGGCAAGACCCCCGCCGAGAAGGAGCCAACCTTGGCCGGAGGGCAGAAAGAAGATCGACGATGGATACGCTTCGTTTGTCAGAGCCGGGCCTTCCAGGCGTGTCCACGTCTGGCCTCCGTCGTGCGTTACGGCGACCTCAGACCCGCTGGAGATCCAGGCATCGTTCGTAGTCGGACGGGATAGGCTGAGAGAGTATCCATCGACGGGCAACGTGCTAGTCGTCCACGTGAGCCCGCCGTCCCTGCTGCGAAGGAGTTGGGGATCGCAGTTCCCGTTGAGACATTCAGCGGCTTGAGTGAGCAACCAGCTGTCACTCTCGGTCACGGATAGCCCCGCGACATGTTGCTCTGACGTGTAGACCTTCGCCCAATCCGCGCCGCCATCCGTAGTAGTCAGTAGTGTGCTGCTGCATTCACCGTAGTTGCCACACTCGAGTGGCGATCCTAAAGCCCAGCCGTGCTGCGCGTCCGCGAACTGTACATCATAGATCTGCAGCGGACCGCGGTATTGCTCCGTCCACGTCTCGCCGGCGTCCTGGGTCTTCTCGATGACGCCGATGCAGTCGGAAACTGTGTCCGACGAGCACGCAGTGCCAGCAAGCCATCCGGTTCCTTTATCAACATGCCAACCCGCAGTCCAGGCCCACGAGGGGTAGGGCGCTGCGGTCGAAGCGCCTGCGAGGAGCGAAGGCGTGGGTGTCGAGAAGGCCTGCACGGCAGTGCCTTCGTCACCTCGTGAGCGCGAAACGAGCACGCCGAGGACCGCCAGCGCCACGAGCGCGGCGACAACCAGCGTGCTCGCGACGCCAGCCGAGACCGCGCCCAACGAGGCGAACCGCATGCGCGACAGCAGGCCGAGCGGCGCCGCGACGCCTAACCGCCCTCGCGCCGCCTTGGGTTGCCACGCGGCGGCTTCGTGCCGGTTCGACACACCGAGCTTGCTCAGGATCTCCGCTACGTGGAACTTCACGCCATCGATGCTGATTCCGAGGCGCGCGGCGATCTCCTCGTTCGTGAGGCCATCACGGATATGGCCGAGCACTTCCCATTCGCGCGGAGTGAGGATGTCGGGATACGGCGGCCGCCCTCGCTTGCCCATGGCGACTAGGGTAGCAGCGAGCGGCCGGAATTACACTACTCCTCCGCGCTTTGGCCGTAACGGCGGCGAGCTGCGCTCGCCAGGGCGGCCAGACGGCCGCCCCTACGTTACGCAGAGAAGGCGCCCGACTGGACGCCTTCTCTCTCGCTTACGTGCCGTTTTCCGATACCAGGCCGCCAATCAGCAACCACCGTCCCAGCGACTAGCGCCCAGCTACTAGCGACCGCTTCGCTACGCGCGGGCGGGCTCCTTCGCGGCGCGAAAGAGCGGGCGGCCGACGGCCTCAGCGACGACGGCGGCGGTGCGCATCAGCTCCTGGAACCTGGGGAAGTTGAGCGACTGCGCGCCGTCCGAGAGGGCGTGGTCCGGGTTGGGATGTACTTCTACGATCACACCGTCGGCGCCGGCGGCGATGCTGGCCAGCGCGACCGGCGACACGAGGGACCACTTGCCCGTCCCGTGGCTTGGGTCGCCGATGATGGGCAGGTGGCTGATCTGCTTGATGAGCGGGATGGCGTTGATATCGAAGGTGTTTCGCGTTGCCTGCTCGAACGTGCGGATGCCGCGCTCGCAGAGCATGACGTTGTGGTTGCCGGTGTTGAGGATGTACTCGGCCGCGAGCAGCCAGTCCTCTATCGTCGAGGCGAGGCCGCGCTTGAGGAGCACCGGCTTGCCGGTGCGGCCGACCTCCTCGAGCAGAATGAAGTTCTGAGCGTTGCGCGCGCCGATCTGCAGGATGTCCGCGTACTGAGCGACAGCATCGACATCCTGCTCCGACATGACCTCAGTGGTGAAACAGAGGCCTGTTTCCTTGCGCGCCGCCGCGAGCAGCTTCAGGCCCTCCAGCTGGAGGCCACGGAAGCTGTAGGGCGACGTGCGCGGCTTGAAGGCGCCCCCGCGCATGAGATGCGCGCCGGCAGCCTTCACGGCACGGGCCGTCTCGAAGATCTGTTCCTCGGTCTCGACCGCGCAGGGGCCGGCGATCATGACCGTCGTCCCGCCGCCGACTTCGACGTCGCCGATGCGGACGATCGTGTCGTCGGCCTTGGTCTGGCGGCTTGCGAGCTTGTAGGGCGTGCTGATCTTGACCGTGCTTGCGACGCCGGGCATCGTCTCCAGCTCATCGGCTAGCTCCGGGTAGATCCGTCCAACGACCGCGATCACCGTGCGTTCGACGCCGATGATCGGGTGGCCGTTTAGGCCGACCTCGTGCAGACGGGCCATAATCCCATCCATATCTTCCTGGGTATGTCCGCTACTCATGATGACCATCATGATGATGCCTCCGCTGACTATTCTCGATTAACGTTGCGGTCGGGGCGCAGGACCTTCGCCCCCCGCAGGTACACATGCACGATCTCGTGCTGTGACTTTTCTGTGTTGACGTGCAGCAAGACCCTCAGGCAACGCTGCAGGCTGCCCGGCACCTGCATTTCGTGGCCGCAAAGGAGGGCAACGTCGGTCCAGCCCATCCTATTCGCGGCGACAGCGGGGAACTCAGCGTCGAGATCGGTCGTGGTGCTGAAGATGGCGCTGGCGATGTCCTCAATGTCGAGGCTGTTCGCCTGCACTAACTCGGTTAGAAGTTCCGTTGTGGCTTCGAGGATCGCGTCGGGGACGTTCTCATCGACAGTCGTCGCCCCGCGGATACCTCGACAGCGCATACTCATACCGGCCGAGCTCCCTCTCTGCGGCGCCGGGCCTAGCGGCCAAAGACGCCGGCCGGAAAACGAGGGCCATCGGCGCCGGCCGCGGGGCTAGGATACCCCTCGGACGTGTGCGCGTCGCGCACCACGGCGCTAGACCCTAGCCTTCCTTTGGCCGGTGAGCACCTCCACATACTCTCTTACCTTAGCCTCCCGTTCGTTTCGAGGCGCAGCCTCGATAACGTCGACGATCGCACTGCCTACGATAGCAGCGTCCGCTTGTCCGCGCAGGCTTTCGATGTGCTCCCTACGGGAGATCCCAAAGCCTACGCCCAGCGGCAGGTCTGTCTGCCGCCGCACCCGCGATAGGAACGCTGCCAGCTCCTGCGGCAGCGCCTCGCGGGCGCCGGTTACGCCGGCAACGCTCACACAGTAGACGAAGCCGGATGCGAGCCGGGCCGCCGCGGCGAGTCGCTCGTCGTTCGATGTCGGCGCGACGAGTGGGACGTAGTCCAACCCGGCGCTCCGGCAGCGCTCCGCGAGCTCCTGCCCTTCGTCTGCGGGGACGTCGACAGGGATCAACCCATCGACGCCGGCCGCCGCGGCATCGCGGACAAACCCATCCTGCCCGTAGGCGAGGATAGGATTGAAGTATGTCATAACGATTACGGGAATGACAACCCCGCCGGCGCGAAGCTCGCGGACCAGCTCGAGGCAGCGGCGGGGCGTCGTGCCCGCCTTCAGCGCCTGGTAGCTCGACTTCTGGATCGTCGCGCCGTCGGCCATCGGGTCCGAAAACGGGATCCCCAGCTCGATGGCGTCCGCGCCGCCATCGACGAGGGCGCGGACAAGACCGACCGTCTCCTCCGGCGTGGGGTAGCCAGCCGTGAGATAGCAGATGAGCGCCACCCTACCCTCGCCGGCCGCGCGGCGGATCGCCTGCTCGGTGCGGCTTTGCAGTCGTTCGCTCATCAGTTGTTCCCCAGCGCGGTAGAGAGCGCGAGCAAGAGGAAGCTTGTGAGGTTGAACAGGAAGTGCGTCGCGATGCTAGGCCAGAGCGAGCCGGTCTTGTAGTAGATCCACGCGAAGCCGGCGCCGATCGCCGCGAAGGCCGGGACGAGCAGCGCCGAGCCGCCGTCCTGCACGTGGAACATGGCGAACAGCAGGCCGCTCGCGACCAACGCGCCGGCCACGCCGAAGGGGCGGAGCAGCCCGGCGAAGACGAAGCCCCGGAAGAAGATCTCCTCGGCCAGGGGCGCGACGATCACGATCGCGAAGAAGGTCAGTGGGAGAACGGTAGCGCTATCGAAGAGCTGCGTTGTGTCCTGCTCGGGCCTTGCGCCAAGCGCGTAGAGGACCGCGTTATACGCAATCGTGCCGACGTAGGCCGTCGCCGCTGCGACGGGCGGTACCCACCAGTAGCTGCCATCGAATGGGCGGAGGCCGAGATCGCCCCAACCTCGCCGATAGCGCCAAAAGCAAAACGCGATCGGCCCTACGACGAAGATCCCGTCCAGGACGAGGATGCTGAAGATCAGGTTGATGATGACTTCGCTGTTGGTGAGGTCATCCGGCTGGCCTTCAATGATCGTGTAGATCAGGCCCGAACTCCACAGCAGGACCGGAATCGCGAGCACGACGAGGATGGCCGGGATGCCCCAGGGTTTTCCTGTCACACCAACGGAGCCCGCGGGGGGCCGGGGCGGCGCGGCCGGCGTGCCGAGGAGCGCCTCGCGCCGCATATCGTAGAGCGCGCGCAGCTGGCTGTTGGAGAGGACGTTGTAGGCGGCGCGGACGTCCTGGAGGCTCTCCCCGGCGGCGACGCCGGGCGCAGACGCGGAGGCCAGGCGCCGGTAAGCATCGTCGATCTCGCCTGCCGATGCGCCCGGGGGGACGCCGAGGGTTTCGTAGTGGTCGGGGAGCGGGCGCGCCATGTCTCTCACACGAACGAACCCCGGGCTAGCAGCGTGGGCTCTCGCCGTTAATGTCCATATCCTACTCGCCCAACAGGAAGCGGCGAGTGACCGCGATGAACTCAGCGAGCTTGTCGTGGTGGACCCAGTGGCCGGCGTCCGGGACCGTGACGACCTGCGAATCGTGGAAGGCGCTGGCGCGGCCGTCCTCCTCGGGGTCGCTCGCCCAGCTTTCGGTGCCGCGCACGAGGAGCACCGGACAGCGGATCTGGTTCCAGATCGCGCGGGCGTCCTCGATGTTGAACTCGTACGGCGAGTGAATGCGCACAAAGTTATCGAACTTCCAGGTGTACGTGCCGTCCTCGTTCTGGTTCGCGCCGTGGACCGTGAGATGGCGCGCCATCTCGTGGGAGAGGTGGGGGTTCTCTTCTTCCATTCGCTTGACCGCCGAATCGATGTCCGGGTAGCGGCGCGGCTGGCGCTGCTCGAGCTGGTGCGAGTGCGCGATCCACTCGCGCATGCGGAGCTGCGCCGGACGCCGCTCGATGACCCGCGGGCCCCAGCCCTCGACGGCGACGACCTTCGTGACTTTGTCGGGGCACGTGCCCGCGTACTGGAGCGCGATGGCGCCGCCGAGCGAATGGCCGATGAGCTCGACCGGCGCGCCGATCTCCTCGACGAGGGTCTCGATGTCGAGCGTGAACTCGGGCATGCTGTACTGCGAGCCGATAGCCCAGGCGCTATCGCCGTGGCCGCGTAGGTCGGCGGCGTAGAGCGTATAGCGGTCGGCCAGCGCGTCTGCGACGGCGTCCCAGTTGCGCGCGTGGTCGCGGCCTCCGTGGATGAGCACCAGCGGCGGCTTCGATCCGTCGCCCCAGACCGCGTAGTGCAGCTTCAGCCGCTGCGATGTGTAGTAGCGAGACTCAGGTTCGATGACGGCCTCCCTCTGGTTCCTCGCAAGTGTACTGAACGGCTCCACCTCGAACCATAGAACCACGGAACGGGTGACGTGCGCCGGACCGAACGCCGTGCGGATGCGCTAGCTAAGGTCGACGCCGAGCGCCCTGGCGACGGTGTCCATGTCCTTGTCGCCACGCCCCGAGAGGCCAAGCAGCACGACCGTCCCGTCCGGCAGCTCCGGCGCGATCTTCGCGACGTAAGCGATGGCGTGCGACGGCTCGAGCGCGGGGATGATGCCCTCCGTTTCGCTCAGGAGCCGGAAGCCATCGAGCGCCTCCGCGTCGGTAGCGGCGACGTACTGCGCGCGGCCGCTCTCTTTGTAGAAAGCGTGCTCGGGGCCGACGCCGGGGTAGTCCAGCCCGGCCGAGATGCTGTGCGTCTCTTCGACCTGACCGTTCTCGTCCTGCAGAAGATACGAGTACGAGCCGTGCAGCACGCCGGGCTTGCCGCCGACGAGCGTCGCGGCGTGGTGGCCGCTCTCGACGCCCTCGCCGGCGGCCTCGACGCCGATGAAGCGCACCGACGCGTCGTGGTAGAAGGGATGGAACAGTCCGATGGCGTTCGAGCCGCCGCCGACGCACGCGACCGCGTAGTCTGGCAACCGCCCCTCGACCGCGAGGACCTGCTCTCGCGCCTCCGTGCCGATCACGGACTGGAACTCGCGCACCAAAAGCGGATACGGGTGCGGCCCGACCGCGCTGCCGAGCAGGTAGTGCGTCGTCTCGACATTGGTGACCCAGTCGCGGATCGCTTCGTTGATCGCGTCCTTGAGCGTGCGGCTGCCACTCGTCACGACGCGCACTTCGCCGCCGAGCAGCTTCATGCGAAAGACGTTGAGCGCCTGCCGCCGCACATCCTCCTCGCCCATGTAGACGATGCACTCGAGGCCGAACATGGCGCAGACCGTCGCCGTCGCGACGCCGTGCTGGCCCGCCCCCGTCTCCGCGATAATGCGTTGCTTGCCGAGACGCCGCGCCAGCAGCGCCTGGCCGACGGCGTTGTTGATCTTGTGCGCGCCCGTGTGTGCGAGGTCCTCTCGCTTGAGGTAGACGCGCACGCGCGGCGTGTCGCCGGCCGTCGTCCCGGCGATGCGCGCGGAGAGGTTGCGCGCGAAGTAGAGCGGCGTCGGGCGGCCGACGAAGTCGTGCAGCAGCGCGTCGAGCTCGGCGTGAAACGCCGGGTCGTCCTGCGCCGCGGCGAACGCGCGCTCGAGCTCGTCGAGAGCGCCCGACAACGTCTCGGGCACAAACTTGCCCCCGAACGGGCCGAAACGCCCTCGCGCGTCGGGGAAGACATCGGCGGCAGTGCCCGATCCTCCAGCAACCTTGTGAAGAACACCGGCCGCGTTGCGAAAGCGCTGTAGGGACAGACCTTCAGGTCTGTCCGGCCCCATCGCCTCGCGTGGCCCGCTGAATGGATGCTCGCTGCGATCGTCGACCAGGCCGGCAACAACGGGATTGTCCCAGATGTAACCCGCCGCCCGCCCAGCTTCCTCGTCAGACCCAAGGAGATGATCGTAGTAGCTGCGCTGCCACAAACTCCGGCCAACCCAGTTTCGATACCGATGAGCGGAAAGCTGTTTGAAGCGCTTGACCATGCGGATCAGCGAAGAGCCCTCAGAGCCTTCCATCAGCAGGTGCAGGTGGTCGGGCATGAAGCAGTAGGCTCGGATCTCGAAATCGTGGAGCGCCGCCGCTTCGGTCAATGCTTCGTGGACCTCAGCTACAATCGCCTGTGATACGAACGCCTTTTGCCGTTTCGCGGTTGTGATCGTCACGCTGTAGGCGTACGGACCCATGTAATCGAAGCCTTGCATACGGGGCGACGAGCGGCGCTCAGGCCCTAGCGCCGAAGGACGATTCGCGGCGTGATCGTAAGGGCCGGACAGACCTGAAGGTCTGTCCCTACGGCGCGGCCGGCCAATCCCAGCGTCATTGCCGGGGCCGGACAGACCTGAAGGTCTGTCCCTACGAGGCTTTGCTTCATTTCGCAGAGTCATAGCGCGAACAGTTTGGCAGGGCCTAACTGCCCTCCATCTTCGCCTTGATGCGCTGGAGGTCGCTCTGCAGCGCACCGGGCAGGATGAACGTCTTGACGATCGGCTGGAAGATCACGAACGGAAAGCCCGCCTTGACGACATCGAACCGCTTCGTCACCTGCGTAGCGCCGCCGGACGGCGACAGCTCGAACGTGTGGCGGATATGACCCGCCTTGCCCTGGGACTCGTAGACGACGCGCTGGCCCGGTACGTACTCCGTGATCGTGACGGTGTCGTTCTGCTGACCGAATTGCTGGCCGACCGACTTAAACGTCGAACCCTGCCCGACCGGCCCCTCGGATGTCTTCTCCACCTGGAGCTTCTGCGAGGGGTTGCCCCATTCCCCGTGCTTGCTGATGTCAGCGAGGTAGTTGAAGACCTTCTCCGCCGGCGTGTTGATCTCGATCTGTTGCTCGGGCATTACCTGCTCCTTTCGGGAACACCGGCCATCCTGGCCGCTTGTATGAACGCGCGGATCTTGTCCGCGTCCTTCTCTCCGCCCGTCTCCACACCACTCGATACGTCCACCGCCCAGGGCCGCATGCGACGAATGATATCACCGACGCCCTCCGGCGTGAGGCCGCCCGCCAGCCACACCGGCACGCGCGCCGCAACATCGGCGGCGACATCGCGGTCAAGCTCGACGCCCCGGCCGCGGCTCGTATCGAGCAGACAGGCGATCGCCGTGCCCGCCTCGATACCATCGAGCGGGTCCGAAACTCCCGCTCGCGCCTCGACAGCCTTGATCACCTGTCGATTGGCCATCAGGCAGTCGGCCCACGACTCGCGTCCGGAGAGCTGCACCAGATCGAGACCGGCGTCGTCCGCGATCGTGTTGACCTCTTCCATCGACTGGTCCTCGAACACACCGACCGTGAGCGGCCGCTTGCGCGCGAGCAGCCGGTCGAGCGCCTCCGCGCCGTGACGGAACCACTCGACGGCGTCGCCCTCGGGGCCGTGGTAGAGCGGCGGCGGCTCGGGCTGCTCGATCTCGCGCAGCGGCCTGCCGAGCGCGGCGACTATCGCCTGCGCCTCCTCGATATCGAGGCGGCGGCGGCTGTTCGGCGCGAACATGAGGCCGACGAAGTCGGCGCCGGCGTCCTTCGCCGCCAGCGCGTCATCGATGCGCATGCAGCCGCAGATCTTCACGCGTGTCATAGCAAGAACTCGCGCATCTTTTCGCGCACGTCGTTGGACGTGATGAGCGCCTCGCCGACGAGCACTGCGTGCACGCCGCAGTTCGCGAGCCGCTCAACGTCGTCCTTGTTGAGGATGCCGCTCTCGCTTACGACGCACTTGTCGTTCGGAATGAGCGGGCGCAGGCGCTCGGTCGTCGCGAGATCGACATCGAACGTGCGCAGGTCGCGGTTGTTGATGCCGATCAGCTCGGCGCCGGCCGCCAGCGCGCGCTCGACCTGCGCCTCGTCGTGCACCTCGACGAGCGCGTCCATCTCCAGCTCGCGCGCCTGCGCGATGAGGTCGCGGAGCTGCGCGTCTTCGAGGATAGCGACGATGAGCAAGACGGCATCGGCGCCGTAGCCGCGCGCCTCCCACAAGTGGTACGGATCGAACAGAAAGTCCTTGCGCAGCATCGACGGGCGGCCGCCGGGGTAGTAGCCCTTCATGCTGTCGCGGCAATCGAGCAGCCACTGGACCTCGCCCTGGAAGTGCTTGTGCTCCGTCACGACCGAGATGCCCGCCGCGCCGCCGATCGTGTAGGTGCGCGCCATGGCGCGGTGCTCCAGCACGGAGACGAGCCGGCCCTTCGACGGCGACGCTTTCTTGATCTCGGCGATGAGCTGGATGCGCTTGCCACCGGCGTGCGGGCCGCGCGGCCCCTCGAGGATCGCTCGCGTCAGGCTCCACTGTTCGTCCAGCGCGGCGATGCGCCGCTTCAGCGCATCGATGGGTTCCTGCTGCTTGCGCCGCTCGAGCTCCTCGCGCTTGTCGAAGACGATACGGTCCAGGATCGTGCCGGTCTCGATTGTGTCAGCCATGGATTTTCATCTCCGTCAGGCTCAAGCCTGACCTGCGGGCGAAGCGTTCGAGACTTGCACGAGCGCCTCGAGCTTGTTTTTTGCGGCGCCGGAGTCGATCGATTTCCCAGCGAGGGCGATGCCTTCCTTGAAATCGCGCGCGAGGTCACCCGCGATGAGCGCGGCGGCCGCGTTGAGCAGCGTGAAGTCGCGCAGCGCAGCGCCTTCGCCATCGAGCACGCGGCGCAGCGCGAGCGCGTTCTCCTCGGCGGAGCCGCCGCGCACGTCGTCGATAGGATGCAGCGCCAGGCCTAGCTCGCGTGGCTCGACGCGCGAGACGGTCACGTGGCCGTCCTTGAGTTCGTAGACGACCGTCGTCGCGCTGGCGCTGACCTCATCGAGGCCGTCCTCGCCGTGGACGACGAGCGCGTGCTTCGTGCCGAGCCGCCCGAGCACCTCGGCGAGCTTCTCGGCGAGCGACGGATCGCCCACGCCGAGGACCTGCGACTGCGCGCCGGCCGGGTTCGTCAGCGGCCCGAGGATGTTGAACACCGTGCGCACGCCTATCTCACGTCGTGCGAGCGCGGCGTGCTTCATCGCGGGATGGAACGTCTGCGCGAACATGAAGCCTATCCCTGCCTGCTCGATACATGCCGCGACGCCCTCCGGTCCGAGATCGATCTTCACGCCGAGCGCCTCGAGCACGTCGGCGCTGCCGCAGGCGCTGCTCATCGCGCGATTGCCGTGCTTCGCGACGCGCGCGCCGGCGCCCGCCGCGACGAAGGCGGCCGCCGTGCTGGCGTTGAACGTACCTGACGCGTCGCCGCCGGTGCCGCAGGTATCGAGGAGCGGGCCTGGGACATCGACTCGGAGCGCCCTTTCGCGCATAACGCGCGCGAGGCCCGCGATCTCATCGACCGTCTCGCCCTTGAGCCGCAGCGCGACGAGGAAGGCCGCCAGCTGCGCGGGCGTCGCCTCGCCGGACATGATCTCCTGCATGCACGCGGACGTCTCCTCCTCCGAGAGGTCGATCCCGTCCACAAGCGTGGCGATGGCGTCACGGATCATGCTTCTACCGTCGAATCAGTCGTACGTATCTTCGGATCGACGAACGATGCGAAAGACGAGTACCGTCCGGTCCCTGTCGGCAATCCCATAGATCGCGCGATACGATCCGAACCGAAGACGCCACCGGGGAGGGACACTTCTGAGCTTTGTCGATTGCCGAGGTCTCGGATCATCGGTTAAGGCCGCGAGACGCGCGAGGGCCGTAGCTGCCACGTCCTTCGGCAACTTTGCGAGATCGCGACTTGCTCGCGGCGTTAGATCGACTCGGTAGCTCAATCCCCCGCTTCTCCGCGTACTGCTCCAGAGTCATAACGTCTTCTGGATGACGTGCTGCTTCCTCAAGGGCTCGCTCAGCGCCAATGCGGTCGAGGTCATCCTCGAAGGCTTTGTCGAGAGCATAGCGCACGAGGGCCGCCATGGTGGTCTTCTTCTCGAAGGCCAACTGGCGGAGATCTTCATGCATGTCCTCGTCCATATACACCATCAGCTTCTTGTTCATATCTGCACCCTCCGATGGTATAGTATCATATCTATGTCTATATGTCACCACATCTCCAGGAAGTTCTTTAGTATAACCTTCCCGTCCGCGGTCATGATGCTCTCGGGGTGGAACTGGACGCCCTCGATGGCGTACTCGCGGTGACGGACGCCCATAATCACGCCGCTGTCGCTCCACGCCGAGACCTCCAGGGCCTCCGGTACGCTGTCAGGCTGGATGGCGAGCGAGTGGTAGCGAATCGCCTCGATCGGGTTGGGCAGGCCGCGAAAGACGCCCTTGCCGTCGTGCTCGATCGTGCTGCTCTTGCCGTGCATGATCTCGCCGGCGCCCGCGACGACGGCGCCAAACGCCTCGCCGATGCACTGGTGACCGAGACAGACGCCGAATATCGGGAGCTTGCCGGCCAAGCGCTCGATCAACTCAACGCTGATGCCGGCGTCCTTGGGCGTGCCCGGCCCCGGCGAGATGACGATGCGTTCCGGCGCCATCGATTCGATCTCGGCCACGGTCGCCTGGTCGTTGCGTAGCACGCGCACGTCAGCCCCCAGCTCGGAGAGGTACTGGTAGAGGTTGTAGGTAAAGCTGTCGTAGTTATCGAGCAGGAGGATCATAACCTTATTGCTTTCAGGATCAGCGTGTCCGGTATCAGCTCCGCTTTGCTCGACGGCGCGCCCAAGTTGCGCCAGGGCTCTCGCGTGTCGGCGACGGGCTTCGGCTCGAGCACGCGCTCGACATGGAACCCGGCGTCCGTAAGGAGCGAGAACCACTCGCTCACGGGCCGATACCACGAACGCATGCGCGCGGAGACCTTCGCCTCCGGGAAGTCCCAGTGCCAGTCGAGTGCGGGCTGCCAGTAGCTCTTCGCGACGCCGTACGGCGGCTGGTCCTCGAGCGTCGCGTCGAACGGGTGGTGGACGCTGAACACGAACGGCGAGCCCGGCTTCAGCACACGATGCGCCTCGGCAAACGCGAGGTCGACGTGCTCGACGTAGTTCAGCGTCTGAACGGAGACGGCGAGCTCGTAGCTTTCGTCCTCAATGCCATGCAGCTCCTCCGCGTTGCCCTGGACCAGCGTGACGATCACGCCCTCGCGCTCCGCGAGGCGGCGGCCGTACTCGATCTGGCGGTCGGACAGATCGATGCCGGTGACTTGCGCGCCCCCCTTCGCGAGCACGATGCAGTCCTGCCCGCCGCCGCAGCCGAGCACGATCACGCGTTTGCCGGAGACCTTGCCCAGAAGCTGTAGCTCGCTCTCATCCGGCGCGCGCGGGCCCCAGACGAGACGGTCCGTGGGCAGGAGATAGCGGTCCTGGTACGGGCGCGAGATGCTGTTCCACGCCGCCCGGTTGTCGGGCGGCTCCGCGATCGCGGGGAGGGGCTGCGGCCGAACGGACTGCGCGGGCAATCGAGCGCCCAGCAGCCAGTCGCGCAGCACGGCGGGCATCGCGACGCCCGCGAGCTCCTCGTTGGTCAGCCAGCGCACGTCGTCGTAGTCGCCGGCGGCGCGAAAGCGCAGCTCGCCGGGCGTCTTTGGCACGCGAAACACGTTCGCAACGCAGCGGCGGCCCGTCGCCTCGTCCTCGAGATAGAGCGTCTCCGCGAAGTCGACGTCCTCGGCCTCGATACCGAGCTCGCGATAGAGATGGCCGGCGAGCGCTTCCTCCGCAGCAGCGTCGTTCTCGACGATCGCGCCGGGTAGGAGCCACTCGTCCGCGAAGGGCGGCCGGTCTGCCTTGCGGCGCGCGACGAGCACGCGGCTCACGCGCTCGAACAACGCCAGCGAGAAAATCTCGGGCATCGCTAGTACCCCAGGCTTCCCTTCGGAGCGGCGCGTTGGTTCTCCTCCGCGCGGTCGATCGCGCTTAGCATCGCGCGCGCCTTGTTCCCCGACTCGAGATACTCCTCCTCCGGTGTGCTGTCGAACACGACGCCGCCGGCGGCCTGCACGTAGGCGACGCCTCCCTTCATCCAGATCGTACGGATCGCGAGCGCCGTATCGCAGTTGCCCGACATGTCGAAGTAGCCGACGCAACCGCCGTAGCCACCACGCCGCTCCTGCTCGAGCTCGGCGATGATCTCCATCGTGCGGATCTTGGGGGCGCCGGTAACGGTGCCGTGCGGAAAGTACGCGCGTACGGCGTCGTACATCGTCGTGCCCGGCGTGAGCCTGCCCGTCACGTGCGAGACCATGTGCATGACGTGCGAGTACCGCTCGATATCCATAAGCGACGTCACCTGTACCGTCCCCGGCTGGCACACGCGGCCGAGGTCGTTGCGCGCCAGATCGACGAGCATGATGTGCTCGGCGCGTTCCTTCTCGGAGCTCTGCAGCTCTTCCGCCATACGCAGCTCGTCTTCCTCGTCGCGGCCACGACGCCGCGTGCCCGCGATCGGATGCGTCTCGATGACGCCGTCTTCGATGCGTACGAGCATCTCCGGTGATGCGCCGACGACGTGCACATCGTCCAGCTCCAGGTAGTACATATAGGGCGACGGGTTGACCGTACGTAGCGCGCGATAGATCTCGAAGGGGTGCGCGCTGGTCTCGCGCCGGAACCGTTGCGACACCTGGATCTGATACGTATCGCCACTGCGGATGTACTCCTTCGCGCGCTCGACTTTCTCCATGAAGGCCTCGCGCGTGTGGTTGGAAGTCACCTCCCCGCTGCCATTCGACACGTCCGAATCGTACGGCAAGCGAGCGAGCGGTTTGGAGAGGCGCTCGACAAGCTCCTCGATCTTCGAGGTCGCCTGCCGGTACGAGGCGTCGATATCTCCGTCGAGCCGGGCGTGGCTCACGACCTTGATGTTTTGTTGCACGTGGTCGAACACGAGCAGCGTGTCGTTGAACATGAACACCGCTTCCGGAAAGCCCTGCGGATCGGCGTCCGGCACGGGGAGCTCTTCGTAATGGCGCGCGACCTCGTACCCCATGTAGCCGACCGCGCCGCCGTGGAATCGGGGGAGGCCGGGCACCGGCGCGACACGGAAGCGCGCCAGCTCCTGTTCGATCTGCACGAGCGGATCGCCGGGCTCCTCGTTGCGCTCCGCGTGCGAGCCGCTGCGCAGCACGCGATAGGGCTCGGTGCCGATAAAGCTGTAGCGCGCGACTTGCTCGCCGCCCTCGACGCTTTCGAGCAGGAACGAATGCTTTCCGCGCGCGACCTTCAGGAACGCAGAGACGGGCGTCTCGAGATCGGCAGGCACCTCTCGATAGATGGGCACAACGTTGCCCTGAGAGGCGAGCGCCTTTGCTCCTTCGAGTGATGGAATGTAGTTCATGATTCGGAACCGTCCAGGTAGTTGAGCCGCAGCGCTCCTCGCACTTCGGCCATCGTCGCCTCGGCGGTCTTCTTGCCGAAGGCTGTGCCGGACGCGAGCGCGTCCCGCGCGATCTCCGGGTGCGCCGCGTAGTGCGCGCGACGCTCGCGAATGGGATCGAGGAAGGCGTTGAGCGCGGCGATCAGCTTCTGTTTGACCTCAACGTCGCCCACCTTGCCTGCGACATAGCGTTCCTTGAGGTCCTGCACCTCGGCCGTATTCGGGTTGAAGGCATCGTGGTACATGAAGACCGGGTTGCCTTCGATGTGGCCGGGATCGGTCGCGCGAAGCCGCGTCGGGTCGGTGAACATGCTCATTACCTTCTTCGTCACGGTTGCTTCGTCGTCTTTGAGGTAGATCGCGTTGTTGCGGGACTTGCTCATCTTCGCGTCGCCGTCCGTGCCAACGAGGCGCGGCACACGGCCGACAAGCGCGTCGGGCTCAGGGAAGACGTCGCCGAACAGGCGATTGAAGCGCCGCGCGATCTCACGTGTCATCTCGATGTGCGGGAGCTGGTCCTCGCCCACGGGCACAAGGTGCGCCTTGGGCATGAGGATGTTCGCGACCTGCATCACCGGGTAGTTGAAGAACGCGACCGGCACGGACTTCGACCCGAGGTCGTCCATCTCCGCCTTGAGCGTCGGGTTGCGCTGGAGACGCGCGAGCGGCACCCACCAGCTCAGCCACAGCGTGAGCTCGGCGTGCTCCGGCACGAGGCTCTCGATCACAAAGTGGCTCTTCGCGGGATCGAGGCCGACCGCGAGCCAGTCGCAGGCGATCTCGTGGACCGCGGCGCGCACGGTATCGATGTCGTCCGCGTAGTCCGAGACCTGATAGTCCGCGATCAGGAAGAAGCACTCGTACTCGTCCTGAAGGCGGACCCAGTTTTCGAGCGCGCCCGCATAGTGACCGAGGTGCATGGCGCCTGTCGGCCGGACGCCGGTAAGAATGCGCTTCCTGGCTGGGGACATGACATCCTCCGTTCGCTGGCAATAAAAAAACCCTTCGGCCCTGCAATAGGGGCGAAGGGGTTCGCGGTGCCACCCTACTTGTCCCCGGCCCGCCGGGGACAACTCTTGTCAGGCACGTCCCGTGGTGAGGGAGATACCCTGGGCTCTGCTAACGGTGCCCCTTCCGGCGGAGCCTACTTGGCCTCGGCGACCGTTCGGTCCGCAGCTCCCAGGTCCATTCGGCCGTTGCGCTGGCGCCGGCTCTCACCTACTCCGGCTCTCTGCGTCCTTCCCTTTTGGGGAAGGACAGCCCCGCTTCGACGGCCTACTCGTCCTGTTCGCGGCCTTTTGCGTATTCGATTGTGCTGTCACGATATCAGCGGCAGCGCGAAGGTGTCAAGTAGTGTTTGCCGCAAAAAACACAGAGAGGGACGCCCCGACAAGTCGAGGCGTCTCTCAAGAAGAAGAAGGTCGGCGCCCCGCTCGCTTCGCCTCTTCTGCAGTCCTATAACGGAGAAAGGCGGAAAAGGGTTACAGGAAATGTGGGGCCGATTTCGGCCTCGCTTGCCTCGCCGCGCCTGATGTGGCGCCGCGCAAGAAAAAGGCCTCCTGTTCTGGAGGCCACGGTGGGCACGAGGTCCGGTAGACGGAGGGCACGAAGTGCACGGAGTTCCTGCCGCATGTCTAACACGCCTGGATGGTTCACCGCCTCGGAAAGCTTCTTGCCGCAGGCAGCACAGCGCGGCGCCCAGTCACACTACAGACGGGGTCCTTGGGGGCCGGCCCCAGAACCGTCTGGGCTAATGGCCAGTCGCTACGCTAAGCGGTTCCCCCATCGTGTCAAGATCCGACACGCTCAAGATGCTGCCGTACATGGGGCTTGTCGGGTCCTCACTTGCGGAAAGGCCGTAATGCATGAAGCCTACGTATTTGGTAACCAACTTGCGGGTCCGCGTGAAGACGCGTTCATCGTCCACAAGGCGAAAGGCCCCGAGGTGCATGCGGTACGTGGAAACAACGGCGCGGGACTGCGTCCCCCATTGCGCGTTGCCCAGTTGGAACCTCCAGTCCCTATCTTCGGCGTAGAGGTCCAACGGGGTGAGGCCGATGAGGGCTACGTTGGGGTCGTAGAAGTCAGCCGGGAATAGCGCGCCTAGGAAGTCGGCCAGCGACTCCCCATCTATCTGCTTGCGGTCAGGATTGATCGTGTCCGCAGGGATGGCGCTGGGCGTGAGCACTCCGATTTCGAGCCCGTACTCGTCCCGGTAGTACGCAACCAAGTTGCGCACCAGGTCTGGGTCGACCTGACCCAGAGGCACGAAGCAGACGCGGCGTCCGCTTCCCTCACAAGAGGGCTGCGCGAAGGGCGAGAGCTCGATCTGAGCCTCTAAGCAGCCTTGCTGGTCAGAGCCGCTGCATGGGGGATCTTCGAACATCCTGGAGATCACAAGAAGGGGGAGGAACAGCCAACCTACGACTAAGCCGAGGCCGCCCAAGAACGCTATCGCCAGAAGCAGGCGGGCCTTGAATGTTCGCGGGAAGATGTCGTATCCCTTGCCAGCCGGCATAAGGACAGTCCTCCAGTGGTGTAACCCAGCCGAGGAATCGCCTCGCATTTACATACTCGGCAAATGCGCCGGGCACTACCGTCAGCATCCAGCACAGCCGCGCGAGGCGACCAAACTGCATCTGAAGCCCCGTGTCTCAGGCGACTGCTTGTCACGCGCGCGCGTTCTGTGCCTCGTGTATACCGGCCCTACATGAGCGTCCGCGTCTTCTACCCACTTGCCACGCTCCTCATCCTGGGCAGCCTGATCGTCCGGTCGCGGGCGTCGGACGACTGATCCCGCACTTCGTGTACCCGCGCCCCCGCTTGCCTCGCCGCGCCGGCTTCGGGCATACTCTCCCCACCTGAGTGGCAAGCTCCGGAGGGTAAGGATGCCCCTGGCGAAGGTACTGTCGTGCGCCGTCCTCGGACTGGACGGCCAGCTCGTCGAGGTCGAGGTCGACGTTGGGCGGGGCAAGGTGACGTTCCAGGTCGTCGGCCTGGGCGACACGGCTGTGCAGGAGGCGCGCGAGCGCGTCCACTCGGCGATCAAGAACTCCGGCTTCCAGTTCCCGATCAAGCGCCTCATCGTTAACCTCGCGCCGGCGGACCTGCGCAAGGAGGGCCCATCGTACGATCTCGCGATCGCGCTGGGCGTGTTGATGGCGTCACAGCAGGTGGTGGCGGACGTCGAGAAGTCGGTGTTCGTAGGCGAACTAGCGCTCGACGGCCAGGTGCGCCATGCGCACGGCGTGCTGCCGATGGTCGGCCTCGCCAGGGAGCGCGGCATCGAGACGGCCTACGTGCCGGAGGCGGATGCGGCGGAGGCGTCGCTCATCGACGGCATGCGCGTGATCCCGGTGCGGACGCTCGTCCAGCTGATGGCGCACCTGAGCGGCGAGCAGCGCATCGAGCCGTTCGTGCGCAACGGCCTGCCCGCCGCGACGCGCCTCTGGGAGGGCAGCGACTTCGCCGAGGTGCGCGGGCAGGAACACGTGAAGCGCGCGCTGGAGGTGGCGGCGGCGGGCGGCCACAACGTGCTGATGATCGGGCCGCCGGGCGCGGGCAAGACGCTGCTGGCGCGCGCGCTGCCATCGATCCTGCCCGACATGACATCCACCGAAGCGCTGGACGTCACGAAGATCTACAGCGTGAGCGGCCTCCTCCCCTCGGAGACGCCGATGATCATGCAGCGCCCGTTCCGCGCGCCTCATCACACGATTAGTCACGCGGGTCTCGTCGGCGGAGGCCGCATGCCGCGGCCGGGCGAGATCAGCCTGAGCCATCGCGGCGTGCTGTTCCTCGACGAACTGCCGGAGTTCCCGCAGCAGGTCCTCGAGGTGCTCCGACAGCCGGTCGAGGACCGCGTCGTCACGATCGCGCGGGCGCAGGCAACGATCACCTACCCTGCGAACTTCATGCTCGTTGGCGCAATGAACCCCTGCCCGTGCGGCTATTATGGCGACACGCAGCGCGAATGCACGTGCAACGAATCGACTGTGAGCCGCTACCAGAAGCGCATCTCGGGGCCTCTGCTGGACCGCATCGATATTTTCGTCGAGGTGCCGCGCGTCGAGTACGAGAAGCTGGCGGCGAATTCGATCGGCGAGTTGTCCGAGACGATCCGCGAGCGTGTCGCGCGCGTGCGCGAGGTGCAGGGGCGCCGCTTCGCGGAGACGCGATTACTGTGCAACGCCGAGATGACGCCGACGGAAGTGCGGCAGTACTGCCAGTCGGTGCTGGATGAGCAGGCGCAATCGCTCCTGCGCCTGGCGATGACGCAGCTATCGCTTTCGGCGCGCGCGTTCCATCGCGTGCTCAAGCTGGCGCGGACGATCGCGGACATGGCGGGGTCGGAGCCGATCTGCTCTCCGCACGTGGCGGAGGCGATCCAGTACCGCCAGCGGCTAAGGGGGTAGCCCATTTCGAGGAGGTGCGATCGTGGAGATTTGGGACCTCTGGTATCCCGAAGCCGGCGCACCGGGTCTTTCGTTTGGTCGGGGACGTATCGATCCGACCGACCAGCTAGTCGTTCATTCCCCACCGCCGGTGCTTAGGGTAGAGGTCCGCGATGACACCGGCGTCCTGATCGCTTTGGGCGAGAACCTCGCGCGGACCGAGTGGTCGCCGATGGCGCTGCTGGAGCGGCGCGGCGATCGCATCGTGAGGCAGGACATCTGGCCGGACGAGACGCTCAACGGCACGCCCGTTATGCTGCCCGGCGGCGACGTGGGGATCTTGCTCTCGTGGTGGAACTCGGACGCGAAGGACGAGTGGCGTTGGCGGGTCGAGTTGTACAACCACCGCTAGCGCGGAGGTTCGTCGCGTGGTCGCGATGTTGGGGTAGCTAGCGCCTAGATCTCCGTGCCGCGGTTGAAGTCGTCCACGCCGCCTTCGAACTCGGCGGGCAGGAGATGGACGAGCACGGCCGTCTTCTCGATGACGAGCGACCCGAACAGCGAGTGGTCGATGTCGTTTTCGAGGCCCCAGCGCGGGTACGTCACGAACAGGATCACGAAGACCTGGATGAAGACGATCGCCTTCGCTATGCCGAAGCCTGCGCCCAGTAGCTGATCGAAGATGCCGAGCTGGAGCACGTTCACCGTCGGCTTGAGGACGAGGGCCATCATCTGCCCGGCGAGCGCCGCCGCGGAGAAGATGATGACGAAGGCGACGATGTTCGCGAGCTGGCCGTTATCGATGAAGAGCAGGACGTCGTCCGCGAGGTCCTTGTAGAACAGCCCCGCCAGCGCAACGCCGATCACGGCCGCAACGACGGTCACTGACTCGCGGATGAAGCCGGCCTGGAACGCGGCGAAGGTAAACCACAGCACGAGAACGATAATCACGGCATCGAGCCAGTTCACGCTTGCGCCTCCTTCCGCGGGCCATAGCCCTTATTGAGTATCGACCCTTTGGTGCAAGTCTAACATCGACACCGCGCGGCGCTATCGGGGATTACCCCTACTCCCAAGCGCCGCGAATACGGCCAGCGCTGGAATAACGAAGAGGAGCGCCAGCAAGTAGGCGCCCAGCGCATCGGACGGCCAGTGTGCGCCGGCATAAATGCGCGCCGGCCCGGCCGAGATGACGAAGAGGAGGCAGGCTGCCTGGAGCAGCCAGCGCAGCGGCCTCCA
The DNA here is from genome assembly GCA_040902195.1 of Dehalococcoidia bacterium. Taxonomy (GTDB): domain Bacteria; phylum Chloroflexota; class Dehalococcoidia; order DSTF01; family RBG-16-68-14; genus JBBDXS01. The sequence continues at coordinate 112,973 of JBBDXS010000004.1, read as the reverse complement.
CGGCACGAGCAGCGGCATCACCAGGAACAGCAGCGCGAACAGCACAGCGGTGCCGGTGGTGTGGCCGCTGGGGAAGCTCGCTCCGGAGTGCTCGCTCGTGGCGTGGAGCAGCTCCGGCGACGGGCGTGGCCGGTCGACAGTGTCCTTGACGATGCCGTTGAGCCAGCGCGGGAAGAATGTGAGCAGCACGAGCGCCCCTTCGACCCAACCGTTACGCGCAATCAGGAGCATCGCGACGGCAGCCGTCAGCGGAACGAACAGCCACGACACGCCGAGCACGTTGACAACGTCCATATAGCCAGCGAACCCGGACGCATCGATGTCCTGGATCCGGTGCGCGATGTACTCGTCGGAGGGAAAACGATCGTAGAACGCAGCCATCATCGCGGAGAAGAGGAACAGGACCAGGACGGCCATCCAGAGCGCCATCGCCAGCGGCGCCCAGGAGCGACGCCGGGCGACGGGCTCAGGCGTCTGCACGATGCATCAGCGCGCGGCCCTCGGCTGCCAGCGCCATCACGCGGTCGGCAACGAGATCGGGGGCGAGATCGCCGGGATCGATCACGTTCGCGTCGCGCCGCGCCGCGAAGCGTTCGTACACCCGCTCGAGCCGTCCGGCGCGGTGCCACTCCGTCGGGCGCAATCGCTCGCGTTCGAGCAGCACCGCGAGCGGCGGCAGCAGCACGACGTAGTGCACGGGCACGGCGCACGTCGATAGCTCCTCGCGATAGGCTGGCTCTTCTTGTTCCGTAACGACGTCATCGATCACGACGCCGTAGCCCGCATCGAGGAAGCGGCGCGCCATATCGCACGCCGAGCCGATCAGCAGCCGCCGTTGCTGCCGACCTTCCGCCGACTCGTCCCACGGACGCAGGCGTCCCATGCGCAGGAAGTCGCGCAACGCCGCGACATCGATGTGCAGCATGCGGTCGTAGCGCTGGCAGAGCGCCTCGGCGCTGGCGGACTTGCCGGCGTTCGGAGGGCCGGAGATGATGACGAGCTGCATGCCGCCCATCGTAGCAGCGGCGGCGCTAGGGTTCGAGTTCCAGGCTGAGGTCGAGCGCGACGGCCGAGTGCGTCAGCGCGCCGACCGAGATGCGATCGACGCCGGTCTCCGCGATCGCGCGCACAGTGTCGAGCGTGACGCCGCCGGACGCCTCGAATCGCACGTTGCCCACTCGCAGCGCGACCGCCCGGCGCATATCGTCTATGGCCATGTTGTCGAGCAGGACGATGTCCGCGCCGGCATCGATCGCCTCGCGCGCCTCATCGACCGTGGACGCCTCGATCTCGACGGTCATACCGGCAGGCGCCGCCGCGCCCGCAGTCGAAACGATCTGCTCGATGGTTAGGCCGCGCGTGCGCGAGGCAGCGATGTGGTTGTCTTTGATCAGCACGGCGTCGCTCAGGTTGTAGCGATGGTTCTCGCCGCCGCCGGCGCGCACGGCGTAGCGCTCGAGCGGCCGTAGGCCGGGCGTCGTCTTGCGCGTATCGAGGATGCGCACCGGCAACCCCGCGACAGCATCGACGAAGCGCTGCGTCAGCGTCGCGATGCCCGAGAGGCGCTGGAGGAAATTGAGCGCGACACGCTCGCCGCTGAGGACCGGCGCGAGCGGCCCTTCCACGCGCGCGACGATGTCGCCCGCTGCGACCGCCGCGCCGTCCACGACGAGCGCCTCGAAGCGCACCTGCGGATCGAGCGCTGCGAACGTCGCTTGCGCAAGAGGCAGCCCTGCGATGACACCCGTCGCGTTGCAGAGCACGGCGCCGCGTCCGCGCTGGTCCGGCGCGACGAGAGCGCACGTCGTGACATCGTTACGCGCGCCGTCTTCCTCGAGCGCTGCGAGGACGATCCGGTGCAGGTAGACGGGGTCGAGCGGCTCGAGGCTAGGCATGCTTGCGAAACACGATGTGACGACGCCACTCGTCGCGCGGCTGCGGGAAGTCTGTGCGATAATGCGCGCCGCGGCTCTCCTCCCGTCGCAACGCGGCCTCCGCGGCGAGGCGGCCGCAGAGCAGCAGGTTCGCCAGCTCGTGCGACGGCCGGTCGGAGGGAGCCGGAGCGACGGCGTCCCACGACGCCATCGTCTCGCATGCGCCGTGTAGCGACTCGCCGTCGCGCACGATACCGACGCGCTCCCACATCAGCGACTGCAGATCGGGCCGCGAGACGCTCCCGGCCTCGGCGAGACGTCCATCGCTGAGCGCGACCGCGTCCGGCGATAGCGATGCCGCGCCGGGCGCCTCACCGCACTCCGCCGCGCGCTCGACGACACGGCGCGCGAAGACGACGGTCTCGAGGAGCGAGTTCGACGCGAGGCGATTCGCGCCGTGGACGCCGGTGCAGGCGCACTCGCCGCAGGCGTAGAGGCCCGGCAGCGTCGTCTCGCCCCACACGTTCGTGCGCACGCCGCCCATCATGTAGTGCGCGGCAGGCGAGACGGGGATCGGCTCCTTCGTAATGTCGAGACCGTGCTCCAGGCAGTAGGCGTAAATCTGCGGAAAGCGCGCGGTCACGCGCTCGGCGGGCAGATGCGTCACGTCGAGGAAAACGCGGTCCCTTCCGGAGCGCGTCATCTCGCTATGGATCGCGCGCGCGACGATATCGCGCGGCGCAAGCTCCGCGCGCTCGTCGTACTCGGGCATGAAGCGACGGCCGTCCTCGTCGATCAGCACGGCGCCCTCCCCGCGCACGGCCTCGGAGATGAGGAAGACAGCCACGCCCGGCATGCGTAGCGCGGTCGGGTGGAATTGGACGAACTCCATGTCCATGATCTCGGCGCCGGCGCGGTAGGCGACCGCGACGCCGTCGCCGGTAGCGACGTCCGGGTTCGTGCTGGCGCGATAAAGCTGCCCCGTCCCGCCCGTCGCGAGGACGATCGCGCGCGCCTCGAACGTCTCGCTCGTGTTCGAGTCCGTATCGAGCGTCGTTACGGCGACGGCGCGGCCGTGTTCGATAACCACATCCTCGACCTGGCAGAACTCCTTGATCTCGACGCCCGACATGCGCGCGAGCGACGAGAGCGAAAGCTCGATGTGCGCGCCGGTCGCGTCGCCGCCTGCGTGGAGGATGCGCGAGCGGCTGTGCGCGCCCTCGCGCCCGAGAGCGACCGCGCCGCCGGCGCTGTCGAATGGCACGCCGAAGCGCACGAGGTCGCTGATGCGCTCCGCCGCCTCGCTGACGAGGATACGCGCCGCCTCCTCATCGACCAGGCCAGCGCCGGCCTCGATCGTGTCCTTGAGATGGAGCTCGGGCGTATCGTCCGGGCCGACGGCGGCCGCGATGCCGCCCTGCGCGTAGCGCGTGTTGCACTCTTCGATGGAGCCTTTGGTGAGGATGAGCACCGAGCCGCGCTCGCGGGCCAGGAGCGCGGCGTAGAGCCCGGCGATGCCTGACCCGACGATGATGAAGTCGTGGCGCACGAGTGCTCCTAATTAGTGTACTTCGTACACTAATGTACTACAGAGGCACGCTGCTGGTCAAGCGTCCAGAAGCAAGAGAGGGCAGGCCCGGCCTGCCCTCTCTTGCACGTACTACGTGGCCCTAATGTGCCGGATCGCAGTCGTAATTGAAGTGGCTCACAACGAGAGCCACATCGTTGATATCGGTATCGCTGTCGCCGTCCACGTCGCTTCCGTAATGGTCCGGCGGCGGGTTCTGCACGTCGTCCACGGCGTACGTGATGTCAGTGATATTCACGATGCCGTCGCGGTTGACGTCCCACGAACAGTTCCGGAAGCCGGTTGGGCTGGTCTGGCAGTTCGTGACGCGGTTCATCTGGTTGTTCACGGCCAAGATGTCGGCCACCGTGACGTAGCCGTCGTGGTTGAGATCCACGGTCGCCGGGAACGTGCTCTGCATGTAGTAGCTCATGACGATGTAGGTATCGGTGAGTGTTACTACGCCATCGCCGTTGATCTCGCCGCACGGGATGGGTGCCGGCGTGAACGTCGGCGTGAACGTGGGCGTCTTCGTGGGCGTCTTGGTAGGTGTGGGCGTCTTCGTCACCGTCGGCGTGTGGGTCGGCGTCGGAGTCGGCTTGAAGTCCGCTCCGGGCGGCGCATCGCAGTTCACCGGATCGCGGCCGACCTGGCTTACGACAGCGAGAATGTCGTTGACGCGGATGCGACCGTCGTTATCGAGATCGACCTGCGCGGGAGCCGGCGGTCGATCAGTGTAGTACCAGCTCGTCACGATATCGATGTCGAGCTGTTCCACGTGATCGTTGCGGTCGACGTCGGCGCAGTACGGCGGCGGGGTCGGAGTCAGCGTAAGGGTCGGCGACGGCGTAAAGGTCGGCGTCGGAGTCGGCTTGAAGCCGGCGCCGGCGCCGGTACAGTGCACCGGCTCGCGGCCGACCTGGCTTACGACAGCGAGGATGTCGTTGACGAGAATCATGTCGTCACCATCGAAGTTGACCTGCGGTGGCGCGTCCGCTGCGGGAGTCATGTACCAGCTCACCACAATGTTCACGTCAACCTCATCTATCGCGCCGAGGCGATCGACATTCGCGCAGTAGGTAGGCGGTGTCGGAGTGGGAGTAAGCGTCGGCGTGGGCGTGACGCCCTTCGGCCAGATACGGTCGTCCTGGCAGCTCGTCGTCGTATCGACAGCGTCTGACACCATCTGGATGTCGACTCCGTCGACATAGCCACTATCATCGAAGTCAAGCGCCGCGGTCACTTCATCGGAGACGGCGGTATTGACGTATGTCGCAATGATTTCGAGGTCAGTCGTCGTCACCGTGCCATCTCTGTCGAGGTCAAGACACGGCTCCGAGGGCAGCGCGGAAACGCGCGGGCCGCCGACCGAACCCCTGTTCAGGGCAAAGAAGATCGCCCCGACGGCGACGATGGCTACCAATAGTGCGAAGAGCCGGAACGTGTGGTTCGAGCGCATGAGCGCACCTCCTTGTTGACTAGGGTTTGTTGAGAGAGATCTCGATCAGACCGTCGCGACCGTCATAGGCGCTCCCTCCGAGCGACGAGGTGCCGCGTGCATCCGCCGTGTTGCCACCAGGCAGGCCGGTAGGGGCCAAATCTTGTCACCTGCTGGGGGTGCTGTCAAGCGGCGGGGCTTTTGCCCGCGCCCGCTCCGTGTGACTACACTCCAGCGTCATGCCGGAGCTGCCACGCATCGTCCCCGCCGCCGTCACGCCTCTCTCTGAGGGCGGCGCCCGCCTCATGCTCGATTTCGTTCCGCAGCACCTGACGTACCTGGAGCATCGCGGCGCCGACGGCGTGCTGACGCTCGGCACGAACGGCGAAGGAGTCTCGCTCTCCGTGGCGGAGCGCAAGGAGCTGATCGATGCCGTTGTCGTCCATCGCGGGCGCCTGCGCATCTTCGCCGGCACAGGCTGCGCCGCCCTGCCCGACACGATCGAACTGTCGCGCTACGCGATCGAGCGCGGCGTCGACGCGCTGCTGATCGTCCCGCCGTTCTTCTTCAAGGACGTGCCAATCGAGGGGCTAACGGCGTATTACGCGGCCGTCCTCGACGCGCTGCCTGCGGAACGAAGGGTGATCCTGTACAACATCCCCGGCACGTCCGCCGTCGAGATCAGCGACGCGCTGGTCGATGCGCTGCTCGAACGCCACGCCGACCGGCTCCTCGGCATCAAGGACACCAGCGGCGACATCGAGCGGACGCGGCGCTACATCGAGCGCTATCCGCAGCTCGCGATCTACAACGGCAACGACGGCAACCTGAGCGAGGCCGTCGCGGCGGGCGTGGCCGGCGCGATCTCCGCCTCCGCGAACATCTTCCCGGACCTCGTCGCGTGGGTCTTTCGCGCCCACGAGACCGGCGGCGACGTGGCTGCCGCGCAGGCGGACGTCGACCGCGTGTGTGCGCTCTTCGCGCGCTATCCGCAGCACGCGGCGATCAAGCGCCTGCTGCACCTCGTCGCAGGGCTGCCGCAGACCTTCGTCCGCCCGCCGCTGCGAGAGCTCTCGGCGGAGGAGGCGGCTTCGCTGGCGCGCGAGGCGGCGGAGATCGAGTAGCCACAGGCGGGCCTTCGGTAAGCCGCCACGCCTATCACTCTTCCTGCTAATACTTCTATCAAGTTTCCTGCGTCTACGCCTTGCCTCCCTGCCGCCGATTCTCCTATACTGAGGGTGTCATGGCAAAGAAAGACTTCTACTCCATCCTGGGCGTAGCGAAAAACGCGTCCCAGAAGGATATCCGGCAGGCCTACCGCAAGCTCGCCCGGGAGCACCACCCGGACGTCAATCCCGGCGACAAGTCATCGGAGGCGCGCTTCAAGGAGATCAACGCCGCGAACGAGGTGCTCGCGGACGCCGAAAAGCGGAAGAAGTACGACAAGCACGGCGACCAGTGGGAGCACGCCGACCAGATCGAGGAGATGCAGCGGCAGGCCGGCGGCCGGTCGTTCCGCACCGCCTCCGGCGAGGGCGTGCGCTTCGAGTTCGGCGACCTGAGCGATCTCGGCGGCGTCTTCGAGGGGCTGTTCGGCAATCGAGGACGCGGCGCGCCGCGACGCCAGGTCGTAGAGCAGCCGATCGAGATCACGCTCGAGGAGGCGTTTCAGGGCACGGCGCGCACGCTACAGCTCGCGGCGCAAGAGCCCTGCGCGACCTGCGGTGGCACGGGCCAGGTCGCGAGCGCGGTCTGCCACGTCTGCCAGGGGACCGGCGTGACGATCACGCCACGCCGGATCGAGGTGAAGATCCCGGCCGGCGTCGACCGCGGCTCGCGCGTGCGCGTCGGCGGCGACGGCACGGGCGCCGATATCACGCTGGTCGTCTCGGTGCGCGCGCACCCGCGCTTCGAGCGCAAGGGCGCCGACCTGTACACGAACGTCGACGTGCCGCTCACGGACGCCGTGCTCGGCACGGAGATCGAAGTGCCGACGCTCACCAGCAAAGTGATGCTCAAGGTGCCGGCGCTCACACAGAACGGCAAGCAGTTCCGCCTCGCCGGCCTCGGCATGCCGCGGCTGAAGGGCGAGGGGCGCGGCAACCTGTTCGCGCGCGTCAACGTGAAGCTGCCGGAGAAGCTCGACGACCGCGAGAGGGAGCTCTTCGAGGAGCTGCGTGGGTTAAGGAACCAGGAAGCAGGAACAAGGAATCAGGGTGGTTAAGGCAAGTACGAGATGGCATACGAAGAAGAGCTAACCGAGGACGAGGCGTGTTACGTGATCAGCGTCGCGGCGCGCCTGGTCGGCATGCACCAGCAGACGCTGCGCTACTACGAGCGGGCCGGGCTGCTGAAGCCGTCTCGATCGCGCGGACAGCGGCGGCTCTACTCGCCCGCGGACATCGCGCGGCTGCGCGAGATCCAGGGCCTGGTCCACGACCTGGGCGTCAATCTCGCCGGCGTCGACGTGATCTTCCGCATGCGGGAGCGGCTGCTGCAGATGGAAGAGGAGATGGAATCGCTCCGGCGCGAGATGCAGCGCATGCGGGACCGGCGGCTGCCGGCGCCGCGAGAGTGAAACTTGTCGACACCACTTGGAGGAGCCGACTTGGGTCCTACTGACCGAATCGCGGCGCTGAATGGTATGCGCCGGATGTTCTGGGCATTGCCGATCGTTGCGATTGGCTTGCTACTTGCTTGCGCTGGACAAGATGATGCGGTGTCCTCTCGGGACGAGGCTTATGACGTAGCGTGGCAAGCGCTGCCGAGAGGAGAGCAAGGCGGGGGACTCGTCTGGGAGCCGTTGTCGTGCATCGGAGGAGATCTCCTGGAAACGGAAATCGGCGACTCCGGTTTGCGCACTTCGTTCTACCAGTTCCAGTGCGAGACCTGTGTTCGGGGGTCTGCTGGCACCGGTCGCGCGGTCGACGAGGTGACCGTCTACAAGAAGTCTGGCGACGTTTCGCGTCGCGCCGTATCGACAGAGGAGGCGCTCTGCTGACGCCGACAACGTGGTCCGTCAGCGGATGGGAGTGGAGATAGACGGATGGCTGAGCTAGCAATAGGAGGTGCTCTGGCAATCACCGGCGTATTTGTAGGGGCGGGAGTGACGTTCGCAGGACAGAAATGGCTGGCCGATCGCGAAATATCACGGCACCGCGTCGGCGTGGTAAGGGCACTAATCAGCGAGCTCATGCAAAACGGAGCATGTGTAGCCGGAGTCTTGTATCAAGGCGTAAACGTATTGAAGTTCTCCTCTGAAACGTGGAGGTCAACTCGATACGAACTCGGTCAGTTCCTTCCATGGAAACTCTACGACGAGATCGATTTTCTCTACCAGATGCTGCATTCAACGGAGGACATGTGCAGCGGGCCAGTGAGCGGAACAAGCCTACCGCTATTAGAGCGTTGGTTCGCGCACCTGAAGACCGCGATCGAGGACCTCCGATCCTTACCAGAGGCGCGATCCTTCCGAGAGAGTTTCAAGGTCGACGAAGCCATCGAACGCGCAGAGCAACAAATGAACGAGATGACGCAGCCGTGAGCGAAGCGGAAGATAGGACCACCGTCGTCGGTTGTCTAGAATGCGGCGTCGACGTCACGGACGTGCACCAAGGGAGCGGAGGTTCGGAGCCCTGCCCCAATTGCGGATCGTGGGATCGCGCCATTCACGCAACAGACGCCACTTCCATAACGATTCACGAGTTCGTGAATATTGACGAGAAGCGTGCCGGGGAAAAGAAGTGGAGCGAACAAACGAGACAAGGCGTGATTGCAGGTGGCGACGGTACGATCGTCCGCAAGTCTCGACGAATTGACAGGATCAACGACAAGTACCAGGAGCACGTGGAAGCTCTGGACGGAAGAGTAATCGTTCACAAAGACGAGAAGCTCAGCGAACACCGAACTACTCGATCACAAGAGGTAACGAAATCATGATGAGACAAGATAGGTTCACACAACAGGCACAGGAGAGAGATCACGTCTGCGGGATGAATCCCTCAGCTTCGCACAGCGAGAAGTTCGGGGCGAGCGTTGGTCTGGCAACGGATGAGGGAACGGATTAACGGATGATCGATGCAACTCTAGCAATTGCCGTCGTAGGCTTGGCTATCGCCGCGGCAAATGGGGGTTGGACCATCATAAACACCACGCTCCGCGACAGGCCGAAAGTCAAGGTGACGCTGGGCAGAGAAGTGTACTCGCAGGAGACTTCCGACTTCTCCATCGTAGCTGTAGATGAGCGCCGCTGGGATGCCCGGCGTGACGATAGTAGGGAAGCGCGCCTCCACGTGCATGTTGCAAACGAAGGGCGGCATCCGATCGCGATTATTGAGGCGGGGTTGGAATACGCCGATGCACAGCGTATCGTCTTTGCCCCCGGTTCGACCTCTCAGCTTGGTCATGGGCAGTGGCATTCAGTCGAATGTACTGAGGCCGCTCTCGGGCAGGTCTTCGCCACACTCGGCTCTCCGTCGTGGGTCTACGCAATGGATTCCGGACGGAAGATACACAGACAGCCGCTCCCCTCCTTTGTCAAGGAATGGATTGAACAACTCAGAAGAAAAGACAGTCGAAAGCAAGAGGTAACACGATCATGATGAGACAAGATAGGTTCACACAACAGGCGCAGGAGGTGCTGGCGGCCAGCCAGGAGCTGGTGCGACAGCAGCGCCACAGCCAGTGGGACGTGGAGCACGTGCTCCTCGCGCTGCTGCAGCACCCGGACGGGCTGGCTGCGCAGGTCTTCGAGCGGCTCAGCGTCGATGTCGCGCAGGTGCGCGATCGCGTCGCCGCGTCGCTGTCGAAGGCGCCGCGGCTCGCGTACGACGTCGTGCAGATCTACACGACGCCACGCATCGTGAAGATGCTGGAGACGGCGAACGCCGAGGCAGAGCGCCTCAAGGATGAGTACGTCTCCGTCGAGCACATCCTGATCGCCATCGCGGACGAGCGCGACGGCGAGGCCTCGCGCATTCTCGCCGAGTTCGGCGTCGACAAGGAGCGGCTGTACCAGGCGCTCCAGGACGTGCGCGGCGGCGCGCGCGTCGACACGCCGACGGCGGAGAGCCGCTACGGCGCGCTGGAGAAGTACTCCGTCGACCTGACGGAGGCGGCGCGGCAGGGCAAGCTGGACCCCGTCATCGGGCGCGAGATCGAAGTCAAGCGCGTGATGCAGATCCTCAACCGCCGCACGAAGAACAACCCGGTGATCATCGGCGAGCCGGGCGTGGGTAAGACGGCCATCGCGGAAGGCCTCGCACAAAAGATCGTCGCGGGCGACGTGCCGGAGAACGTGAAGGGCAAACGGCTGCTCGCGCTCGACATGGGCGCGCTCGTCGCGGGCTCGAAGTTCCGCGGCGAGTTCGAGGAGCGCCTGAAGTCCGTCATCGATGAGATCCGTCGCGGTGCGGGCGAGATCATCATCTTCATCGATGAGCTGCACCAGGTCGTGGGCGCCGGCGGCGCTGAAGGCTCGATCGACGCGTCGACAATGATGAAGCCGGCGCTGGCGCGCGGCGAGCTCCGCGTCGTCGGCGCGACAACGCCCGATGAGTACCGGCGCTACATCGAGAAGGACAAGGCGCTCGAGCGGCGCTTCTCTCCGGTCTGGGTCGACCAGCCCAGCGTGGAGGAGACGATCGAGATCTTGAAGGGGCTGCGTCCGCGTTACGAACAGCACCACAAGGTCGAGATCACGGACGCCGCGCTCGGAGCGGCCGCGAAGCTCTCGGACCGCTACCTGACCGAGCGCTTCTTGCCGGACAAGGCGATCGACCTGATCGACGAAGCTGCGTCGAAGAAGGTGATCGAAGCGCAGAGCATGACGCCCGAACTGCGCGACCTGAAACAGCGCCTCGATGAGCTGTCCGAACAGACCGAGGCGGCGGCGCAGCGTCAGAACTACGAGGAGGCCGCCCGCATCAAGCAGGAGGTCCTCGAAATCCAGGAGCAGTACGACACGCGCCGCGCGCAGTGGGAGCAGGAGGAAAAGATCACGCTCAAGGTGGACGAGAGCAACATCGCCGAGCTGATCGCGACGATGACGGGCATCCCCGTGTCGCGCATGCTCGAAGCGGAGGCCGAGAAGCTCCTGCACATGGAGGAGCGCCTGCACGAACGCGTCGTCGGCCAGGAAGAGGCCGTGCGCGCCGTGTCGGAGGCGTTGCGGCGGGCGCGCGCTGGGCTGAAGGACCCGCGCCGGCCGATCGGCAGCTTCATCTTCCTGGGCCCGACAGGCGTGGGTAAGACGGAGTTGGCGAAGGCGCTTGCGGAGTACATGTTCGACGACGAGGAAGCGATGGTGCGCATCGACATGTCGGAGTACGGCGAGCGGCACACCGTCGCGCGGCTGATCGGCGCGCCACCCGGCTACGTCGGCTACGACGAGGCGGGCGGCCTGACCGAGGCTGTGCGCCGGCGTGGGTACCGCGTGATCCTCTTCGACGAGATCGAGAAGGCGCATCCGGAGGTGCTCAACGTCCTGCTCCAGATCATGGAGGACGGACGCCTGACCGACGGCCACGGCCGCACGGTAAACTTCCGGAACACCGTCGTGATCATGACGTCGAACCTGGGAACGAGTTCCGAGTCGAAGGGCACGTTCGGCTTCGTACCGGCGGCGCGCGCGACGTCGGAGAACGAGCGGCAGCAAGTCCGCAAAACGATCGAGGATGCGCTCCGGCGGTTCTTCCGTCCGGAGTTCCTCAACCGCGTGGACGAAGTGATCATCTTCGAGCCGCTCGGTGAGGCGCAGCTCGACGAGATCGCCAAGCTGCTCATCGAGGAAGTCGAAGAGCGCCTGAGCGACCGCCACGTCACCATCGAGGTGACGGACGCGGCCCGCAAGGCGCTGGTGAAAGAGGGCTACGAACCGGCGTACGGCGCGCGACCGCTCCGCCGCGTGGTGGAGAAGCAGATCGAAAACGCGCTGGCACGTCGGATCCTGGCCGGAGAGATCGACGAGGGCGCCCACGTGATCGTGGACCACGACGAGGAGAACGGCTACGCGTTCTCCTCGTCCCCTGTAGTGGCGAAGAGCGCCTGATGGCTCAGGCGCCCGCCGCTAACGCGCCTGCGGAAAATCCGTACGTAACGGCGCTCGCGCAACTCGATGCGGCGGCGGAACGGTTGCATCTCAGCGATGGGATGCGCGATGTGCTGCGCAGTTGCAAGCGCGAGCTGACGGTCAACTTCCCTGTGAAGATGGACGACGGCTCGCTGCGCGTCTTCTCCGGCTATCGCGTCCACCACAACGAGGCGCGCGGCCCGGTGAAGGGCGGCCTGCGCTACAGCAGGCACGTCTCGCTCGACGAGGTGCGCGCGCTCTCGATGTGGATGACGTGGAAGAGCGCGATCGCGCAGCTGCCGTACGGCGGGGCGAAGGGCGGTGTCGTCGTCGAGCCGGGCGAGCTGAGCCAGGGCGAGCTCGAGCGGCTGACGCGGCGGTTCGCGTCGGAGATCGACATGCTGATCGGGCCGGACAAGGACGTGCCGGCGCCGGACCTCGGCACGGACGAGCAGATCATGGCGTGGATCATGGACACGTATAGCATCCTGCACGGCCACTCCGTGCCGGCGGCGGTCACGGGCAAACCGATCTCGATCGGCGGCAGCGCCGGCCGGCGCGACGCGACGGGCCGCGGGATCCTCTACGTCGCGGAGGAATCCTGTCGCGGCCACGGTATGGAGCTCAAGGGCGCGCGCGTCGCGGTCCAGGGCTTCGGCAAAGTGGGCAGTGTGACGGCGAAGCTGCTCGATGACGCCGGCGCGAAGATCGTCGCGCTGAGCGACTCCAAGGGCGGCATCTACAGCGAGGACGGCCTCGGCGACATCGATGCGCTGCTGGCGCACAAGCACGAGGCCGGATTTCTACCCGACGACCACGCCGGCGCGCACATCACAAACGAGGAGCTGCTCGAGCTGCCGGTCGATATTCTCATTCCGGCCGCGCTCGAGGGGCAGATCTGTGGGGACAACGCGGACCGCATCCGCGCGAAGATGGTCATCGAAGCGGCGAACGGCCCGACGACGGCAGAGGCGGACCGCGTGCTGACCGAGCGCGGCATCCCGGTCATCCCGGACATCGTCGCGAACTCCGGCGGCGTCATCGTCTCGTACTTCGAGTGGGTGCAGGACCTGCAATCGTTCTTCTGGGATGAGGACTCGGTGAACCAGCGGCTCGGCCAGGTGATCAGAGCCTCCTACCAGGACGTGGCCGCCCTGCAGGCGCGCGACGGCGGTACGCTGCGCGACGCGGCCTACACGCTCGCCGTCAGCCGCGTCGTCGAGGCGACAGAAGTGCGCGGCATCTTCCCGTAAAGCCTACCCCTCTGCGATCCGCCGCGCCTCCTTCGCGATGCCGCGCAGCATCTCGTGGCGCAGCAGGCCGCTGAACGGGCGAATGAGCAGCCAGTACAGGCGGAAGCGCCGCCGCGCGCCGGGGCCGAGCGCCCGCACGCGCGTCTCCGTGTAGAGCCGCGTCTCGCCCGAATCGAGCATCTCGACGCGGACCGTCATCGCTGCCTTCGCGTACCGCGCGTCATCGAAGCGCAGGAACTCATCCACCGTCTTGGGGGAGACGAGCGCGGTGCGCTCGTTGAGCGCCCAGAAGCGGCCGATCTGTCCGAGCACCAACTCGTCATCCGTCTCGGCGAGCACGAGGAACCCCATCGAGGTCGCCCACTCGCGTAGCGTCCCCTTCGGGACGGGGATGCGTCGCAGCGCAAAGAGCAGGCGTGCCGGCGTGCGTGGCGACCGCGACGAATCGATAGCGCGGCGCACGGCGTCTTTCGGGGCGGCGACGCGCTTCTCGTGCCGCTCCAAGAAGTCGTACTCCGGCATCACGTCGTCGAGCAGCATAGCGGTCACGAGCGCGCCCGCCCCGCTGCATGCGCGCCGGCGATGCGTCCGAAAACGCAGCCACGCAGGACGGACGTCGCGCCCGGATAGTTGTAGTAGAAGATCTCTCCGATCGTCTCGCCCGCCGCGTAGAGGCCGTCGATCACGCGCCCGGCCGTATCGATGACGCGCGCGGTGGTATCGATCTTGAGGCCGCCGAACGTGAACGTGATCCCGCCCGTGACCGGCACGGCGACGAACGGCGGCTCCTCGATCGGCATCGCCCAGTTGCTCTTCGGCGGCGTGCAGTCCGCGCGCTTGCCGTCGAGGCGGTCGAGGTCGAGCGCGCCCGGCTGCACCGATGCGTTGTAGTCGCGCACGGTTTCCTCGAGCGCGTCCCCGGCGATTTCGAGCGCGCGCGCCAGCTCCGCGATCGAGCCGGCGACGATCGGGTCCGCGACGGGGTACCAGGCGCGCTGGAACTCCGGGCGGCGATACATCTGTTCGTCGAAGACGCAGAACGCGAGGCCGTCCGCCTGTTCGACGATCGCCTTGCCGAACTTCACGTACGTGTTGTCGCGAAAGTCTTCGCCCTCATCGAGGAAGCGCCGGCCCTGCGCATTGACGATGATGCCCATCTGGAAGTTGTACAGCGCCGTCACACCGCACTCCACCTTCGGCGAGCGCGCGTCGATCACCGCCGAGTGGTAGTCGCCCCACTGCCCCGCCGCCTGCGCGCCGATATCGAGCGCCATCTGTAGTCCTTCGCCCGTGTTGTGACGCGAGCCGCGTAAGATAAGCCCGTCGGCGTAGCGGCCGAGGTGCGCGACGCGCATATGGACGTTCGCCTGGAAGCCGCCGCACGCGAGCACGACGCCGCCGCGCGCAAGCACGTCGACGAAGCCGCCGGACGTCAGCGCGCGCACGCCGGCGACGCGACCCACGACGTCCTGCACCAGCTCTCGCGCGGCCGCGTCGTAGCGGACCGCCACGCCGGCCGCCTCGGCGCGCGCGAACAGCGTATCGACCAGCCCCTGCCCGCCTTGCGCCGGGCGGCGACGATAGCCCGCCGTGTGAGGGAAGCCTTCGTCCCACTCGACACCGTGCGCCGTCAGCCACTCGACGGCCTCGGCGGCATCGCGCACCATGACGTCGATCAGCTCTCGATTGGCGCGTCCGCGAGACAGACGCATAAGGTCGTCGCGAAACTCATCGGGCGTGTAGGTGCGAGCGCCGTAGCGGTCGGCCTCGTGTGGGAAGCGGACCTGCGCGTCGGCGAAGCGCGTGTTGCCGCCCCGCTCCGGCCTGGGGGCCTTCTCCAGCAGGACGGTCTGCGCGCCCGCCTGAGCCGCCGTAAGCGCGGCGGACAGCCCTGCGATACCGCCCCCGACGACGACCACGTCGAACGCTTCACGGGCGATGCCGGCAGGTGGCTCCAGATTCGTTGCTGAGCTCACAATCGATTTGGTATCATACCCAGAATTGCCGCAGGCGGAGAAGCAATGATCGATAGCGCGGTACTGGTGCTGAATCAGAACTACCAGCCGCTCAACGTCTGCAACGCCCGGCGCGCCTTCACGCTCGTCGACCGAGGGAAGGCGGAGGTGTTGGAGCACGGGGAGGGCGGCATCCGCACGTCAAGCTATCTGTTCCCTCTGCCCTCCGTGATCCGGATGGTCTACCTGATACGACGCCCCCGGCCGGTGATGCGCCTCTCTCGCCGTGAAGTCTTCAACCGCGACCGGTACACCTGCCTCTACTGCGGAAGGCAGACAAAGGACCTCACGCTGGACCACGTTATGCCGCGACACCGCGGCGGGCCCCACGACTGGGAGAACCTGGTTTCGGCCTGCAAGACGTGCAACCACCGCAAGGCCGGCCGCACCCCGCAGGAGGCGCGTATGGCCCTCCTCCACGAGCCGTTTGCCCCGAAGGTAAACAGCTACTACGTCGTCTACAGGCACCTGAACGGCAACGGCTACGACGGCTGGCGCAAGTTCCTCCCCGGCTGGGAGGATACCGACGGCTATTCCTAAAGCCGGACGCCCGAAATGGCGCCAATTCGCCCGCAAGCGCGGGCATTTCCTTTCTCTCGGTCATCGGCCAACAGGTTTACTCGAACGCTGCCGAAGCTATCAGTGAATGGAAGAACAACCGCCGTCCAACGCTGCTGTCTTTCAGCAACTGATTCCGGCGCTCTCGGCATCGCTTGGCCAGCTGCGACGCTCGCCTGGCAGGTCCGACGGCTGGGTCGACCCATCACTGCGTGCGCTGGAACGCGACCACCCTTCGCTAAACGACAGGCTACGCCGCCGCCTCGGCTTCGCGCTACGGCTATCGGAGCTCGCCACTCTCGACATGCGCGAGCGCGCGGTGCTCACGCTGGGTCTCTTCTTTCACGAGCTCGCCGATGAGCAGGCGCGCGGCGCCTCGCGACGGCCGAGCAGTCCGTGGACGGACTACCTTGTTCGTAACGAGTACTGGCTGGCGCCGTGCTACCACCTCGCGCAGGCGCTCGACTCGCCGAACTGGAGCGAGGAGGCCGACCGCGCGGTGGTCGTAGCGAAGGTCGCCATCGCCTTCGACGTAGAGACGCTGGAGCGACACGGACGGCCGCTCATCGTTATGCAGGAGATGTTCGTCAACGCACAGAGCGCGGCCGCGGAGCAGATCATCCCTATCCTCTGGACCGAGCAGGGCCAGGAGCTGTGCGACCACCACTTCCGCCGCCAGACCTATCGCGTCGATGTGAACGAGGTAAAACACGCCCTGGAGGCGCTGAAGCGCGCCGCCCCGCGTCCCATCATGGACGAGCCGCAGGCGCCGCTACGTTTCTCGACGCGCCCGTTGGGCCGCCCGCAGGCCCAGCCGGAGAAGCAGCCGGCTCCTCGCGAGCGCAGCGAACAGCCGGCAGCCGTGCCGTCGAACGGCGCGAACACGGATTTCGACCAGCGGCGTCAGGCGCTCCGTGCAGGCCCGGGTTGGGGCGCACTACTCGGCGATCCGAAAGCCGGCTACCAGGACGAGGAAGACCTGGCGCCGCCGATGGACGACGAGCCGGAGCCGCTTGAGGCCTGGGAGCCACCCATCCCCGAACCATCACCGCAAGAGCCTACGCCGATCCTCGAACGCCAAGCACCCGTCGCACGCGAAGTGCGAAAGGAGGAACCGCCGATGACCACGCCAAGCATCGCGCCCGCGCAGGCACGCGCCGACGGCGCTGATATCACGTCGCGCGTCAACGAGTTGCGGGCACAGCTAGACAAGATCCAACGCACGTCCGCCGAGGCGCAGCAGGTACTTGCCTCGCTCGCGCCGCAGATGGAAGAGTTCGCCGCCTGGGTCGCCGACCTCGAGGCTGTCGTAGGCCGCTGGCGCGTCCGCGACGAGCGCGAGCGTCACGCCGCGTAACCGTCCGTTCGCCTCTTAGCCGGGCTGGCAGTTGCGGCAGAAGTCCGTGATGCGCTGGCCCGCTGTGATCTCCGAGATACGCGTCCCGCAAACCGGACAGGGCTCCCCGCCCTTCCGGTGGACCTTCAGGAAGCCGCGCCGCTCCTCGTAGTTCAGCTCGTCCTGCATTTGTTTCGCCACAATCGGTGTCGCCCAGTCGAAGACCTTGTGCATCGCCTTGTACAGCCGCGCGATGTCTTCCTCCTCAAGCGTCGTACGCTTGCGATAAGGATGGACCTTCGCCGCGAACAGGATCTCGTCGGCGTAGGCGTTGCCGATGCCGGCGACGAACTTATGGTTGACGAGGATATTCTTGATCATGCCGGTGAACTTGCGGATGCGCTGTGCGAATTCCTCTTGCGAAACCGCGAGCGCGTCCGGCCCCATGTCGGAGAACTGCGGCACATCGGAGAGGTGGTCTTCCGGTACGAGGTAAATCTTGCCCATCAGCCTGTCGTCCCAGTAGCGCAGCTCCCACCCGTTCTTGAGCGCGAGCACGAGGCAGGTCTTCGCGCGCTTTTTCGCGTCCGGCTGGACGTACTGAAACCGGCCGGTCAGCATCGCGTTGATCACCAAGCGATGACCGCTCGTCAGCCCGAACAGCAGGAACTTGCCGTACCGTTCGGTCTGGCCGAAGACGTTGCCCTCCATCGTGCGGACGAAGTCGTCCTTCGGGACGCGGAAGACGACCGGGATACGCACGTCGGCCTGCTCGATGCGCGCGCCGGGGAGACGATCGTTCAGAAAGCCGCGGATCGCTTCGAGGTCAGGGATCTCGGGCATCGTCGCTACGCGGGTACGAGCCCATGATGCGGAAGAACGAAGCCTTGCGCTGCACGGCGGCAAGCGCATCGGCGACGGGGGCGTCCGTGCGGTGTCCCTCCATATCGATGAGAAAGATGTAGATCCCCAGCTCCTCGCGGGACGGGCGCGATTCGATCTTCGTGAGGTTGATGCGCCGGTCAGCGAACTCGTGCAGCGCGTCGATGAGCGTGCCGGGCTGGTCGTGCGCGACGGCGAACGCGATCGATGTCTTGTCGTGGCCCGTCGGTTCGCTGTCGTGCGCCGCGACGACGACGAAGCGCGTCTTGTTATGCGCGCTGTCCTGTACGCCGCGCTCGAGGACTTCCGCGCCGTGCAACTCGGCTGCGCGCGCCGGCCCGATCGCGGCGCCGCCCTCGATGCGCAGGAGTTCCTCGACAGCGGCGGCGTTCGAAAGCGATGCCTCCTGCCGCGCATTCGGGAAGTTCGCCTCGATGTACTTACGGCACTGGTTGAGCGACTGCGGGTGCGAACGGATCACCACGATCTCGCCACGCTTCGTGCCCGGCTTGACGATGAGACAGTGCTCGATGTTCAGCACGAGCTCGTGACGGATAGAGAGTGACGAATCGTGCAGGAGCACATCGATCGAGCGCGTGACGGAGCCCTCGAGGCTGTTCTCGATCGCGAGGACGCCTTCGTCCGCCTCGCCGGACTCGACTGCGGCCGCGACGGCAGCTTCGCTTGTGTACGGACGGAGCTCAGCGGACGCGTCGTAGCGCGACGCCGCCACCTCGCTGAAGGTGCCGGGAGGTCCCAGATACGCGAGCTTCATGTCCGATCAGCGGTCGACTGGGGGAGAGGTCAGCGCGGTACGCAGCGCTTCCTCGCTCTCCTGAAGCGTTACGGCGACTACCTCGTCGCCCGCGTGCAGCACAGTATCGGCCGTAGGCGCCTTGGGGTTGCCATCAGTATCGACGATGCCCCAGACCAGCGCCTGGTGCGGCAGCAGCACGTCCCTCAGGGGCTTGCCCTCGACCGCGGCGCCGGCGGGGATACGCACCTCAACGATCTCGAAGCCGCGGCGCAGCGTGAGGATCGGGATGAGTGGATGCGACGGCAACTGCTGCTCGATCTGCGAGAGCACGACGCTCGTTGCGCTCACCGTGAAGTCGATACCAAGCTCGCGGAAGATGTGCTCATTCTTCGGGTTGTTGATCCGCGCAACGGTCCGCGGCACCTTAAAGACGTGTCGGGCGACCTGGCAGGCGACAAGGTTGTCTTCATCGTCTCCCGTCAGTGCGAGGAACATGTCGGCGCGTCCGACGCCGGCCTGCTCCTGAATCGCGGCCTCGCAGCCATCACCGCGCATGACGATCTCGCCCAGCGTCTCGGCGATCTCGGACGTCTTGGCGGAGTCGCGCTCGATGACGAAGACCTCGTGGTTCGACTCGACCAGCTCCTTGGCCAGATAGAACCCGACTTTGCCGCCGCCCATGACGACGATATACACCTACGGCACTCCGCTCTCGCCACCACCGTTCGACGCGTTCACCGCGTCGTAGAGCAGCTTGGCGCCGACTTTAGTCGGCGAGATGGTGCGTAGCCCGAGCTCTTTGTACATCTGCTCCCGGATCGGGTCATAGATCCGGCAGACGACGCGCTCCACGCCGAAGATGTGCTGGGCGATCTGGCTGGCCATCGCGTTGCGGTTGTCGCCGGATGTGACCGCGACGAACGCGTCCGCGCTCTCGATGCCGGCGCGGCGCAACACATCCTCATCGATACCGTTTCCGGTGATGCGACGCCCGTGGAACGTCTTCGGTAGAAAGCGCTCGAACTGGTAGGCGTTGACGTCGAGAATCGTGATGTCGTGTCCTTCGCGCTCGAGCATGATCGCCAGCTCCGAGCCTGCCCGTCCGCACCCCATGATGACGACCTTCATCCAGCTACTCCGTCGGGTGCCGGCAGATCCAGACTTCGCACGGGGCGTTCTTGAGCACGTATTGAATGACCTTTCCCAGCTCGAACTGGCCGAACGGAACGCGATACTCCGTGCCGAGAATGGCCAGGTCGATCCCGCGTTCGATCGCCTCGTCGACGATTGCCGGTCCGGCCTCGCGAGCGTGGAGGATCTCGCCGGTCACCTGATAGCCGGCCTTCTTGGCCGCTTCCTCGGCCCGGGCAAGGACCGCATCCCCCTCGGTCTCCTCCGATTCCATCTGGGCTTCCAGGGGCAGCGTCCGCTCAACCTCGATGACATTCACCACGAAGACCTTGCCCTTGTTCTTGCGGGCGAGATCGCAGGCGAGAGCGACGGCTTCGATGCTGGCGTGGGTACCGTCTACAGGTACCATGATCGAGCTAAAGCGTTCGAGGGACTCAGATGGCAAACGTCACCGACCTCAAGTAGGGATAGCTGCTGCGGGATGACCAGCCAGCTATTATAGGCGGCCTGTGTTTTTTGGAGCAAGCGATCCCGCTCAAATCCTTGTCGGCCTGAGCGGGGCCGGGCTAGAATGGGAGTGAGCGAACATGCGCTCGGCCGCGTCCCGCATCGATAGGAGTGGACCATGGCAGGAAAGAACGGAGACGGCGTCTCCCCGAACGGCGAAGCCGGCACCTGGCGCGTCAAGGCCGGCCTGGCCCAGATGCTCAAGGGCGGCGTCATTATGGACGTCGTCACGCCGGAGCAGGCAGCTATCGCGCAGGAAGCCGGCGCGTGCGCCGTTATGGCGCTCGAGCGCGTCCCGGCCGACATTCGTGCGCACGGCGGTGTGGCGCGCATGTCCGATCCGGAGGTCATCCTGCGGATCATCGATACGGTCACGATTCCGGTCATGGCGAAGGCGCGAATCGGCCATTTCGTAGAAGCGCAGGTGCTGGAAGCGCTCGGTGTCGATTACATCGATGAGTCCGAGGTGCTCACGCCCGCGGACGAGAAGCACCACGTGAACAAGCACGCCTTCAACGTCCCCTTCGTCTGCGGCTGTCGCGACCTCGGCGAGGCGCTACGGCGCGTCGGCGAAGGCGCGGCGATGATCCGCACGAAGGGCGAGGCGGGCACCGGCAACATCGTCGAGGCCGTGCGGCACATGCGTTCGGTCTGGGACGAGATCCGCAAGCTCCAGACGATGCCGGACGACGAGCTGATGTCGGAGGCCAAGGCCCTCGGCGCGCCGTACGAGCTGCTCAAGGAGACGAAGGAGCTCGGCAAGCTACCCGTCGTGAACTTCGCCGCGGGCGGCGTCGCGACGCCGGCAGACGCAGCGCTGATGATGCAGCTCGGCGCGGACGGCGTGTTCGTCGGCTCCGGGATCTTCAAGTCGGAGCAGCCGGCGAAGGTTGCGCACGCGATCGTTCAGGCGGTCACGCACTACCAGGACGCAAAGATCATCGCGGAGGTCTCGCGAGGCCTGGGCGAACCGATGCACGGCCTGGACCTGAGCGAGATCCCGCAAGAGGAGCTGATGGCCGGCCGCGGCTGGTAGCGATGAGACCACGCATTGGCGTGCTTGCCCTGCAGGGCGATTTCCTAGAGCACATCGCTGTCTTGCGGCGGCTCGATGTAGACGCCGCAGAAGTGCGCCTGCCCGATCAACTCGAAGGCCTCGACGGCCTGATCATCCCGGGCGGCGAGAGCACAACCATCGCGCGCCTCATACACGAGTGGGAGCTGCTCGAGCCGGTCCGCCGCCGCGCGAACGAAGGCATGGCGATCTGGGGCACCTGCGCCGGCGCGATCCTGCTCGCGGAGCGCGCGGGCGATCTCGATCGCGAGGGGTTACGGCTGATGGACATCGGCGTGCGGCGAAACGCCTTCGGCCGGCAGGTCGATAGCTTCGAAGCGGAGCTCGACGTCCCGGCGCTGGGTGCGCCGCCGTTTCGCGCGGTCTTCATCCGCGCACCGATCATCGAGGACGTTGGCCCGCGCGTAGAGACGCTGGCGTCGCTCAGCGACGGCACGGTCGTCGCGGCGCAGCAGGGCATATTACTTGCCACGTCGTTCCATCCCGAGTTGACCGGCGACACAAGATTCCACGAATTCTTCCTGAGGCTCGCCGGCCGCCGATCGCATGACGACAGCGCCGCGCGCGAGAGGAGCTATCGCCCGGTCCGCACATGACGAGCGCGCGCACCGTCCGCCCGACTGATCTGGTCGCCCTCGTGGCCTACGATGGGCGCGTCTACCCGAACGAAGCCGTCACGCGCGACCGCGCCGGCAGCGGCGGCTCACGACACCCGCTCGAGCGCGCGCTGGAGCAGTGGTTCTCCTTTGCCACGGGACGGCACACGTGGATCAGCGTCAAAGGCGCGCGCCTGCGCGGCCTCGTCTCGGCACGCACGCGCGGCGCGAAGACGGCCTGGGAGCTCGACTACGTGATCGATGCCGCCGAAGACGAGCCGCAGGTGCTCATGGAGCTGCTCGAGCGCGTCGTTGAGGACGCTGGACGCGCGGGCGCGGAGAAGATCTTCCTCCGCGTTGCGGCGGACAGCGATGTTGTTCGGTCCGCGACATCGACCGGTTTCGCGGCGTACGTCACGGAGTACCTGCTCGCCACGAAGGGCCCGCGCGAGGTGTCGGTGCCAGACGAAGCGCATCGTCTTCGACGCTGGGGCCGCGCGGACGCCTACCCTACCTTCCGCCTCTACAACACGTGGACACCGGAGCCGGTCCGCCGCATGGAGGCGGCGACGTTCCGCGAGTGGCAGGCCGCGCGCGAGCGTATCGCGCCTAAGGGGACGCACCAGCGCGTGATCGAGGAGGACGGGCGCATTGTAGGCTGGCTGCGCACCGCCGCGCCGGGTGAGGCCGGTCGCTTCGAGGTCATGGCCGAACCGGCGCGCGCGGAGCTGCTGGACGCGCTCATCGACGCGGCGTTGGAGCGGCTCAAAGAGCAGTCGACGCTGCTCACGCTCGTACCGTCGTTCGCATCGGCGCTGCGCGAGCGCCTGCTGGCGCAGGGGTTTGAAGAGCGAGAGGAGTTCGTCGTGCTGGCGCGACGCACGGTCCGGCCGGTGCCGGTGCCGGAGCTGGCGCCCGCGACGCCCGCATAGCATGGAACCGTACCAGAAGCTGATAACCGACGACCTGGACATCATCCTGGAAGCGCTGCCGCCCCACATCATCAAGCCGTTGCGCGACACCGAGGACCTTCACGAGCTGCTCGAAGTCGTGCTCGACTTCGGACGCCCGCCGGAGGCGCGCTTCCCGCACCGCGAAGTCACGCTCAGCGAAGTCGATGTGAGCGAGGCGGACATCGAGTACGTCGTTGACCACATCGGCGACTTCGGAGACGACAACCGCGCGGGCATCGAGCGGACGCTACACCGCATCTCGTGCATCCGCAACCGGCGCGGGCGCATCGTGGGGCTGACCTGTCGCGTCGGCCGCGCCGTCTTCGGGACGATCCGGATCATCGAGGACCTTGTGAAGACCGGCAAGAGTATCCTCCTGCTCGGCAGGCCGGGCGTCGGCAAGACAACCATGCTGCGCGAAGTCGCGCGCGTCCTCGCGGACGAGATGAACAAGCGCGTGATCATCGTCGACACGTCGAACGAGATCGCCGGCGACGGCGACATCCCCCATCCCGCCATCGGCCGCGCGCGGCGGATGCAGGTGCCAACACCGGCGCTCCAGCACGCCGTGATGATCGAGGCCGTCGAGAACCACATGCCGGAGGTCATCGTCATCGACGAGATCGGCACCGAGCTCGAGGCGACGGCCGCGCGCACGATCGCGGAGCGCGGCGTGCAGCTCGTCGCGACGGCGCACGGCAACGAGCTGCAGAACTTGATGATGAACCCCACGCTCTCCGACCTGATCGGCGGCATCCAGTCCGTCACGCTCTCGGACGAAACGGCGCGGCATCGCGGCACACAGAAGAGCGTGCTTGAGCGGCGCGCGCCGCCCACGTTCGACGTGCTGGTCGAGATCCAGAGCTGGGAACGCGTCGCGATCCACGGCGACGTCGCGAGCACCGTCGACGCTCTGCTGCGCGGCTACCAGGAGCCGCCGGAGGTACGCGAGCTGGACGAGGACGGCTCGGTGCGTACGGTGACCACAAGGGAGCTAGTGCAAGAGAAGCGCGGGCTCGAGCGGCGCGGGCCGGAGCCGTCCGTGCCGCCGCGACACATCTACCCGTTCGGCATCTCACGGCGGCGGCTGGAGCAGGCGGTCCGCCAGACCGGTGTCGCTGCCACGCTAGCTGAGCACCTCGGCGATGCCGAGATGGTGATCACGCTGCGCAACTACTACCGCCGCAAGCTGCCCGCGCTGCGTGAAGCCGAGGCGCGCGGCGTGCCGATCTACGTGCTCAAGGCCAACACCGTCGCGCAGATGGAGCAGTGCCTGCTCTCCGTCCAGGACGCCGGACAGACCAGCGATCCGCTCGCCAGCGCGCTCGGGGAGGCGGAAGAGGCGGCGCTGGGCGTGACGAACGGACAATCATCGGTCGAGCTCACTCCGCAGAACTCCTACATCCGCCGGCTCCAACACGAGCTCGCCCAGCGCTTCAACGTCGGCTCGCGCAGCTTTGGCCGCGAGCCCCACCGTCGTGTGCGCATCTACCGCGACGACGACGGCAGCCCCCCGTTCGAGGGCTAGCTTGGCTGGAGCGGCGCCAGCACATCGCGCGCAGCACAAGGGCCTCTTCCTCACGCTCGAAGGCGGCGAGGGCGCCGGCAAGTCCGTCCAGCTCGATGCGCTCGCGCGCGAGCTGGAGCGCGCAGGACGTCAGGTCGTCTGCACCCGCGAGCCGGGTGGCACGCCGCTCGGCGAGCGGTTACGCGAGGTGCTCCTCGATCTGTCGGCACACGGCCCGCTCGCGCTCGACGCGCTGAGCGAGACGCTGCTGTTCGTCGCCGCGCGCGCCGAGCTGGTCGCGCAGGTCATCGCGCCGGCGCTGGACCGCGCCGAGATCGTGCTCTGCGACCGCTTCGCCGACTCGACCCGCGCGTATCAGGGTTACGGACGCGGCGTCGACCTCGCCATCATCGAGCAGGTGAACGCCGCCGCGACGCGCGACCTCGTCCCGGACCTCACCGTGCTGCTCGACCTGCCGCCCGCGACCGGCCTCGAGCGCACCGGCGCCGACGGCCAGTCGGACCGCTTCGGGCGCGAGGAGCTGTCGTTCCACGAGCGCGTCCGCGACGGCTACCTTGCGCTCGCGGCCGCAGAGCCGGAGCGATGGCTGGTCGTCGACGCGACGCATAGTGTGACGCAGGTCACACAAGCTATCTGCGCCAGACTAGAACCGTTGCTCGCGCGCGGGTAGACTGCAACAGCGTTCCCCAGCCGTACCGAAGAAAGGCAGCGCCGTGAGCGCCATCCTCGCCGAAGGCCTCGTTAAGCACTACACGCCCGAGATCAAGGCTGTCGACGGCATCGACCTCGACATTCCCGACGGGCAGATCTTCGGCTTCCTCGGCCCGAACGGCTCCGGCAAGACAACCACCGTGCGCATGCTCACGACGCTGCTCCGTCCCACCGGCGGGCGCGCCGAGGTCGCCGGCTTCGATGTCGTCCGGCAGGCGGGCGACGTGCGACGGCGTATCGGCGTGGCGTTGCAGGAGGCGGGCCTCGATGACCTGCAGACGGGCCGCGAGCTGCTCCACCTGCAAGGACATCTCTATAGACTCGAGAGCGCCCACGCGCGCACGCGCGCCGCGCACTTGCTCGAGGTCGTCGACATCTTGGACGCGGCGGACCGGCCGATCAAAACGTACTCGGGCGGGATGAAGCGCCGGCTTGACCTTGCGGCGTCGCTGCTGCACGAGCCAAAGATCGTCTTCCTCGATGAGCCAACGACGGGGCTCGACCCGATCTCGCGCGAATCGATCTGGCGCTACGTGCGGCAGCTCAATCAGGAGGAAGGCGTGACGTTCTTTCTCACGACGCAGTACCTGGAGGAAGCTGACCGCCTCGCGGACGACGTGGCGATCATGAACCTGGGACGCATTGTGGCGCAGGGCTCGCCGGCCGCGCTCAAGGCGGACATCGGCGCCGACGTGATCACCGTGCGCATCGAGAGCGGCGAGGAACGCATGCGCGCCAGGGATGTCGCGCGCGCGATCGAAGGCGTCGAAGACGTGCGGACGGTGGACGACACCGTCGTCGTCTACGTACGCGACGGCCGGCGCGCGATGGCGCGCATCATCCTCGTGCTGGAAGAGGCGTCGGTCCACGTCGACGAGGTGTCGTTGGCGCACCCGACGCTCGATGACGTCTTCCTGCGCAAGACGGGACAGCACATTGAAGAGCGATCCGACTAAACAGAGGAGGCAGCGATGCGAATCGCAATCGACACCTATCATCTCATGATGCGCGGCCTGCGCGAGGCCTTCCGCCAGCCGGCGATTGAGCTGACGAACATCTTCATCCCCGTCTTCTTCTTCGCCGTCACCGTCGGCGCCATCGGGAGCGTCGCCGGGCGTGCCTTCGGCGTGACGAACTTCCTAGGCTTCCAGATGCCCGTCGCGATCTTGCAGGCCGTCGCCGGCGTAGCGGGCAGCGCCGGGCTCGCTACGGTGACCGACATCGAGCGCGGCTACTTCGATAAGCTGCTGCTCACGCCGACACCGCGCCTATCGCTCGTGCTGGGCCGCCTCGCGTCCGACAGCACGCGCGCGATGTTCCTGACGCTCATCATCATGATCGGCGGGCTCGCGGCCGGCTCGGGCATGGCATCGGGGCCGCTGGGAATGATCGTGATTCTGATCATGGCGGGCACGTTCGGTCTGTCGTACTCGGGCTTCGGTCTTGCGATAGCGCTGCGGACGGGAAGCGCGCAGGCGGCCCAGGCAAGCTTCCTGGTCTTCTTCCCGCTGCTTTTCCTCTCGCCAGCCTTCGCGCCGAAGGAGATCTTCGCGAACTGGCTGGAGTTCCTCGCGACGATCAACCCCGTGACGTACGTCCTGCAAGGCATGCGCCACCTCATCCTCGAAGGCTGGAGCCTGGGCTCGCTGGCCGCCGCGTTCGGCTCGATCCTCGGACTCGGCGCGGTCACGCTGACGATGGCGTTCTCTGCGCTGCGCTACCGCACGGCGTAAGATGCCGGCATGAAGCCACATCCGAACGCGGTGCTGGTCGTCCTGGGCTGCACCTGGGGCATGTCGTTCCTGTTCATCAAGGTCATCCTGGACGACATCTCGCCGCTTGAGCTGGTGACCGCGCGCATGTTCCTTGGCGCGTTCGTCATGATGTCCTTCCTGTTTTTCAACCACCGTACGATTCCCCGACAGCCGTCGTTTTTTGCCAAGGTGACCGTCTTCGCCATCTTCAGCAACGTCATCCCCTTCGCGTTAATCGCGTGGGCCGAAACGCATATCGATAGCGGCGTAACCTCCGTCCTCAACTCGACGATGCCGCTCTTCACGGCCCTCTTCGCGGCCGTTGTCCTGGCGGAGGAGGAGTTCACGATGAGCCGCGTCATCGGACTGATCGCGGGGCTGGCCGGCGTTGCCGTGCTCGCCGGGCGCGACATCGTCGACCTCACGGACAGCAGCGTTGTGGGACAACTCGCCGTCGTGGGCGCCGCCGGCTGCTACGGCGCGATGGGCGTCTTCGCCCGCACGCTGCTCCGGTCACACGATCCGGTCACGCTGACGGGCCTCCAGCTCTCGCTCGGCACGCTGGTGGCCCTGCTGGTCACGCTCCCGGTCGAGGGCGTGCCGGACTACGGTGCGCTGAGTCTGAAGGCGTGGGCCGCGCTGCTCGTGCTCGGGCTGGTCGGCAGCGGCGTGTCGCAATGGGTCTACCTCTGGCTCGTCGACAACACCGGCAGCGTGCGTGCGTCGCTCGTGACGTACGTCATCCCGATCGTAGGGCTGCTGCTGGGCTGGGCGGTGCTGGACGAGCACGTCGGCGCGAACGTCATCGGCGGGTTTGCGCTGATCGTGGTGGGCATCGCAGCGGTGCTGCGCGGGGAAGGGCCGTCGTCGGAGCGGGAGCTCGTCTCGCCTACGAGCGAAGTCATCGATGCCGCGCCGGCAGATTAGTTTTTGGTCCGCCCCTACTTGTCGAGGCGGAGGACCGCGAGGAACGCCTCCTGCGGTATCTCAACGTTGCCGACGCGCTTCATGCGCTTCTTCCCCTCTTTCTGTTTCTCGAGGAGCTTGCGCTTGCGCGTGACGTCGCCGCCGTAGCATTTCGCGAGGACGTTCTTGCGCATGGCGCGCACCGTCTCACGCGAGACGATACGGCCGCCAATCGCGGCCTGGATCGGCACATCGAACATCTGGCGCGGGATCAGGCTGCGCAGCTTCTGCACCAGCGCCCTGCCCTGCTGCGCCGCCTTCTCGCCGTGCGTGATGAGCGAGAGCGCGTCGACGGGCGCGCCGTTGACCAGGATGTCGAGCTTGACGAGCTTCGCTGCCGTGTAATGCGAGAAGTGATAGTCGAGGCTCGCGTAGCCCTGCGTAACGGACTTGAGCTGATCGTAGAAGTCGATCAGGATCTCGGACAGCGGGATCAGGTACTCGATGATCACGCGCCCTTCGCCGTACGCCTCCTTATCGCGCGACTGCTCCTCGCGCGCGGCGCCCTGTAAATAGTCCATCTTCTGGAACTCGCCGCGGCGCGTCGTCACGACGTCCATCACCGAACCGATGTAGCGGTGCGGACAGACCACGGAGATCCTCATCCACGGCTCGCGGATCTCCAACACCTCGTTCGGCGGCGGCAGGTCAGCCGGGTTATCGATCACGATTTCCTCGCCGTTCGTTCGGCGCACCTGATACTCAACGCTGGGCGCCGTCATCAGCAGATCGAGGCCGTACTCGCGCTCGAGGCGCTCCTGGACGATCTCCATGTGCAGCAGGCCCAGGAAGCCGCAGCGATAGCCCGGCCCCAGCGCGACGCTCGACTCCGGTTGGTAGACCAACGATGCGTCCTCGAGCTGGAGGCGCTCGAGCGCCTCGCGGAGGGCGGCGTAGTCGTTGGGCTGCGTCGGGAAGAGCCCGGCGAAGACCATCGGTTTGGCCTGGTTGTAGCCGGGTAGCTGCTCTTTCGCGGGGTTCATCGCATCGGTCAGCGTGTCGCCGACGCGGCAGTCGCGCACGTCCTTCAGGCCGGTCGCGACGTAGCCGACCTCGCCCGTCGAGAGGCGCGGCTCCACGACCATGCCCGGCCTGAACGCGCCCACTTCGAGCACGTCGACGTCGCGGTCGGTCGCCATCAGATGCAGTTGGTGACCAGCCTCCACTGCTCCGTCCACGACGCGAATGTAGGCGATCACGCCCTTATAGGAGTCGTACTTCGAGTCGAAGACGAGCGCGCGCAGGGGAGCGCGCTCGTCGCCACCGGGCGCCGGGACGCGCTGTACACAGGCCTCGAGGATCTCGCGGGTGCCGGTACCCTCCTTGGCAGATGCAGTGAGCACCTCATCGCGGCGGAAGCCGATCATCTCGGCGATCTCCGCCGCGACGCCCTCCGGGTCGGCGCTCGGGAGGTCGATCTTGTTTACGACTGGGACGATCGTCAGGTTGTGCTCGAGCGCAACGTAGACGTTCGCGACGGTCTGCGCCTGGATGCCCTGCGTCGCATCGACGACGAGGATCGCGCCCTCGCAGGCGGCCAGCGCGCGCGATACCTCGTAGGAGAAATCGACGTGGCCCGGCGTATCGATCAGGTTCAGTTCATAATCGATGCCGTCGTCCGCGCGATACGGCAGCCGGACCGCCTTCGCCTTGATCGTCACGCCCTTCTCGCGCTCGAGCTCCATCGAGTCGAGGACCTGCTCGACCCGCTCTCCACGGCCCGATCCGATGAGGCCGGTGATTTCGAGAAAGCGGTCGGCCAGCGTCGACTTGCCGTGGTCGATGTGGGCAATGATGCAGAAGTTGCGGATTCGGGCCCTATCCATGGGCGAACAGCGATAGCCCTTCCGGGGAAGGATGGACGTAGAGGTAGCGGATTTGAGTTCTGTCCATAACAACACGACGCGCCCTTCCGAGGAAGGACACGGCGGCTTCATGGTAGCACGGGTGTCAGGTGAGCAGGCTAGCGAGCGGCGTTAGCCGTCGAGACCGAGCGCCGTGAGCACCTCTCCCGGAAGAGCCCGCCTCATGACGCGTACATCGCGATCGGAGAGGCAATGCTCCATCCCCCACGCTGCCAGCGCCCCTAAGACGGGCTGCAGCGACTCGCCCTTCGCTGTCAGGCGGTATTCCGCGCGCAGGGGGTGCTGGCTGTAGACGGCGCGCTCGGTCAGGCCGTGCTCCTCGAGCTTCTTCAGCCGGTCCGAAAGCACGGTAGCCGGAATGCCCGGCAGGTTCTGGAGCAGCTGCGAGAACTTGGTGTCGCCGAAGTAGAGCTGTCGCAGGACGAGCATCGTCCAGCGCTCGCCGATGAGATCGAGCGTCCGGGCGATAGGACAGAGCTGGTCATACGAGCGCGCCATGTTCGCCGACTCCCTCTCGGCCAAGACTATCATATATGCTGTTGACACGAAAGCCGCTGTTGCTCCATACTATGGACTCTTGGGTCTGGCAATTCTTTCGTCTAGTTCAAGGAGGAATCGATGAACGCCCAAAATGCTGTGCGGCAGCAGCTTGGATTCTGGCACGGGACACTCGGCGCCGTTATGGGCGACTGTACGGAAGAGGTGGCTCACAAAACACTCCCCGGTGCATCGGTCGATTCGATCGCGGCGATCTACGCACACGCCTTGTTCTCGCAGGACGCCATTACAAACGGCATGCTCGCCGGTAAACCGCCGATCTACATCACCGAGGGCTGGCAGGCGAAGACCGGCGTCGCCTTCCCGGCTGAGTCCCCGTCCCTGGCGGGTGACTGGAAGCAGGGGCTCGCCATGAAATTGCAGGAGTTTCATGAGTACGGCAAGGCTGTGCAGCAATCGGTCGATAGCTATCTGGCCGGTCTGAGCGACGAAGACATGCAGCGCAAGGTCAGCGGGCCTTTCGGAGAGCAAACGGTTGAGTGGGTTGTGGTCAACATTCTCGGCACGCACCTGCCAGCGCACGCCGGCGAGATCGCGGCGCTGAAGGGCGTGCAGGGGCTAAAGGGCCTACCCTTCTAGGAGGCATCATGATCAAAGGACTTCGAGTCGCATCGATCTGGAGCGAGGACCTCAACAACCTGCTGCCGTTCTACCGCGACGTCCTCGGCCTGCCGGCCAACGTCGAGTCCGACGAGTTTGTGCTGCTGGGCGATCCAAACGCACCGGTGGCTGCCCTCGGTACCCACAGCGAAGTGCGCGGCCACGCCAAG
Organism: Dehalococcoidia bacterium; assembly: GCA_040902195.1. Lineage (GTDB taxonomy): Bacteria > Chloroflexota > Dehalococcoidia > DSTF01 > RBG-16-68-14 > JBBDXS01. Next base: position 81,810 of record JBBDXS010000004.1, on the reverse strand, counting down.
GAACCGATGCGCATCCTCGTCGGCTTCGCTTCAGACGATATCGAGGGTGACAGCGCGCGGCTAAAGGCGGCGGGCGTAGAGTTCGTCGAGGAGGTCAACGAGCAGGGCGGCATCAAAGTCGCCACCGTCAAGGACCCGGAAGGCAACTACGTCCAACTGCTCCAGTTCTAGAGTTAACAAGAGAAGGGAGTCACACCATGGCAAACAAAGTCGTACACTTCGAGGTCATCGGCAAGGACGGGAAAAAACTCCAGGAGTTCTTCGGCAGCCTCTTCGGCTGGAACATCGACGCCAACAACCCGATGAACTACGGCATGGTCGATGCGGCGCAAACGGGCATCGGTGGCGGCATCGCTTCCGACATGCAGGGCGGCAGCGGCCACCTCACGTTCTACGTCGAGGTCGCTGACCTGCAGGCGACGCTGAGCAAGGCCGAGAGCATGGGCGGCAAGACGATTATGCCGCCGATGGAAGTTCCGGGTGGCCCGGAGATCGCGATGTTCGCGGACCCGGAGGGACACGTTGTCGGCCTTGCCAAAGCCGGCACGATGGGCTAACGCCCTCGAAGAAGGCAGCAAGCATCAAGGCCCTCGCTATTGGCGAGGGCCTTTCCTTGTTCCTAATTCCTTGTTCCCCGTTTCCTATACGCGGTGGCAGGCGACCCAGTGGTCTTTCGAGAGCTCTCGCCACTCCGGGATGACCTGCCGGCACTCATCGATCGCGATCGGGCAGCGCGTGTGAAACACACAGCCCGGGGGCGGCCGCAGCGGGCTCGGAACGTCCCCGGTGAGGATGATCCGCTCGCGCGTCGCCTCGACCTGCGGGTCGGGCACGGGCACAGCGGAGAGCAGCGCCTTCGTGTAAGGATGGAGCGGGTTTTCGTAGAGCTCGTCCCGCCCGGTCAGCTCCATCAGCTTGCCGAGGTACATCACAGCAATGCGGTCGCTGATGTGACGGACCACCGAGAGGTCGTGCGCGATAAAGAGGTACGTCAGGCCGAACTGGTCCTGCAGGTCCTCGAGCAGGTTGATGATCTGCGCCTGGATCGACACGTCGAGTGCGGACACGGGCTCGTCGCAGACGATGAACTCAGGCTCGACCGCCAGCGCGCGCGCAACACCGATGCGCTGTCGCTGGCCGCCCGAGAACTCGTGCGGGAAGCGGCCGATGTAGTACGGGTTCAGCCCGACGATGCGCATCAGCTCCGCGACGCGCTCTTTGCGCGCCTGGCCGTGCGCCAGCCCGTGGATCGCGAGCGGCTCGCCGACGATGGCGCCGACGGACATACGCGGGTTGAGCGAGGCGTACGGGTCCTGGAAGATCATCTGCATCTTCCGCCGCATGCGCCGCAGGTCGTTGCCGCGGAGTTCGGTGAGCTCGGTCTCGCCGAACTTCACCTCGCCTTCGGTCGGCCGGTAGAGCTGGAGAACGGCGCGGCCGGTGGTGGACTTGCCGCAGCCGCTCTCGCCCACGAGACCGAGCGTCTCGCCCTTGCGGATGTGGAACGAGACGCCATCGACGGCCTTCACGTCGGCGATCTTGCGCTGGAAGATCAACCCCGCGCTTACGGGGAAGTAGACCTTAAGGTTGCTCACCTCGATCAGGATGTCGCCCTGAGCAATGAATCCTTGTGTGCCCTCGACCTGCGGCTCAGCTACCATTTGTCGACCTCGCACCGTCCACGGTCGCCGCCACCGTCTTCCACTCCCAGCAGGCCACGGTGTGCTTTTCGCCGGCGGGCAGCAGCGGCGGCGCCTCCTCCGCGCACCGCTCCACGCGGAACGTGCAGCGGGGATAGAACGAGCAGCCCTTCCCGACGTTCATCAAGTCCGGCGGCACGCCCTCGATAACCTCGAGCTTGGTCTTGCGCGCCTGGTCCAGCCTCGGCACCGACTTGAGCAGACCGACCGTGTACGGGTGACGCGGGTTCTGATACAGCTCTTTCGCTGTCGCCATCTCGACGATCTTGCCGGCGTACATCACGTTTACGCGGTCTGCGTATCGCGCGACAACGCCCAGGTTGTGCGTAATGATGACGACCGCGGTGCCCAACTCGCGGCTCAGGCGCGCGAGGATCTCGAGCACCTGCGCCTGGATCGTCACGTCAAGCGCCGTCGTCGGCTCGTCCGCCAGCAGAAGCTTCGGGTTGCACGAGAGCGCCATCGCGATCATCACGCGCTGGCGCATGCCGCCCGAGAACTGGTGCGGATAGTCGTTTATGCGCCCGGCAGCCTCCGGGATGCCCACCATCTCCAGAAGCTGGATCGCGCGCTGTCGCGCAGAGTTGGTGTCCATCTTGAGGTGCAGCTCGAGCGCCTCGGTGAGCTGGCGGCCGATGGTGAGCACGGGATTGAGCGACGTCATCGGCTCCTGGAAGACCATCGCGATCTTGTTGCCGCGGATGTGGCGGATCTCGTCGTCGTCGAGCTTGAGGAGGTCTTCGCCGTCGAAGAGCACCTCGCCGCCAACGATCTTGCCCGGCGGCGACGCGATCAGACGCAGGACAGACAGCGCAGTGACGCTCTTGCCGCATCCGCTCTCGCCCACAAGACCGAGCGTCTCGCCCGCCTCCACGTCCCAGGAGACGCCGTCGACAGCCTTCACGACACCGTCATCGGTAAAGAAGTAGGTCTTGAGGTCACGTACCTGGAGCAGTGGCGGCATTATGGTTGTCGATTCGTCGCGCTGGTCAGCCGCCACCAAGCAGCCGGACGCTTGCGTGCATTGGTGGGGAAGAGGAGACTCGAACTCCTACGCCTTGCGGCACATGATCCTAAATCATGCTCGTCTGCCAATTCCGACACTTCCCCTTCGGCGCGCGAAGGGAGCCGGAAAGACGCGGCCTTACTCCCGATGGAGCACGCGGCGCGTTCGTTGCCTCCAGCCCCCATCCTATATTCCCTTCTTGGTGAGCCGCGCAGGACTCGAACCTGCAACCCGCTGATTAAGAGTCAGCTGCTCTGCCAAATTGAGCTAGCGGCCCAAGGTGGCGGGAGTATAACACGAAGGATTTTCGGGCGGCAACCGTGCCCGGCACTACGAGGCAGCGGACCGGCGTCCGCTGCCTCACGATCAGGATGGCATAAAGAAGAGTGGTGGGCGGTACTGGACTTGAACCAGTGACCTCTGCGATGTCAACGCAGCGCTCTAGCCAGCTGAGCTAACCACCCAACCGCGATCACCCGTCTATGATAACAAATGCGCCGCGGGCGGCAACTGGAAGCCTCAGGAGGCATGGCGGTTCGTTGATCGCTCGGTCATTTCTCTGGTACGATGCGCTCAATTAAATATAGGCGACGAAGAGGACGAGTAACGATCGAAGGCGTCGCAGAGACGGGAGCCAGCGGCTGAAAGCTCCTTGACGGTCGAGATCGCGAATACCACCTCGGAGCCGGAGCCCGAACTCTGTGGGTCAGGCTTTAGCCTGACAGACGTAGGCGCTCCCGGAGGCACCCGTTAGCGGCCGAACGAAGGGCGCCCTCGCCTTCATCCGAAGGCCAGCCTTTAGGCTGGCGGAATGGCGCGGGCGCCGAACTAGGGTGGAACCGCGGGCCTCCCGTCCCTTGAGGATGGGAGGCCTTTTCTGTAATTGGAGTTGGATGAACACGTTGCTGGCAATCATCGGTTGGTATTTTGTGCCAGGCTACCAGTTCAGCCGAGAGCGACAGGTCAATCTGCGCCCTAGGAGCCTTCCGTTGACGGTCACGCTGACGCATGCCGTCGCACGTGTGGCCGTACTCGGGGTTTTCGTCTGGGCGCTTGCGACCTCGCATTGGTACGCAGCGATCCTGCTGGGAACGATAATTATCGCTCTCGGTTTTCTGTCGTGGACGATCACGCGCAGGATGGCCCAGCGAGTTGGAGGGCAACAGGGATGAAAGACATGTCCAGGGAAGACCGGCTGTACCGCATGCGGCACTCGGCCGCGCACATCATGGCCGAGGCCGTGCTCGAGATGTTTCCGGGCGCCGGCTTTGCGATCGGGCCGCCGATCGACAACGGGTTTTACTACGACTTCGATCTGCCGCGGCCGATCACCCAGGAAGATCTAGGCCCCATCGAAAAGCGCATGCGCAAGTCGATCAAGTCCAACCTCGCGTTCGAGCACGAGGAGATCGATAAGGACAAGGCGCGGTCGCGGTTCGCCCAACAGCCCTACAAGCTGGAGCTCATCGACGGCATTGAGGACGCGCGGGTCAGCCTCTACACGCACGGCGGTTTCACGGACCTCTGCGAGGGCCCCCACGTCGAACGGACGGGGCAGGTTGGCGCATTCAAGTTGACCAGCATCGCCGGCGCCTACTGGCGCGGCGACGAGCACAAGCCCATGCTCCAGCGCATCTACGGAGCGCTCTTCGAGACGCAAGAGGAGCTGGACGACTACCTCGCGCGGGTGGAAGAGGCGCAGCGGCGCGACCACCGCCGCCTCGGCCGCGAGCTCGAGCTGTTCACCACGCACGAACTCGTCGGCGCGGGGCTGCCGTTGTGGCTGCCCAAGGGCGCGACGGTACGCCGTCTGCTCGAGGAGTTCATTACCGGCCTCGAACGGCAGGGCGGCTACCAGCACGTGTATACGCCGCACCTCGCCAAGCGCGAGATCTACGAGATCTCCGGCCACTGGGAACACTTCCGTGACGACATGTTCCCGCCGATGCAGCTCGAACACGAGGAGATGGTACTCCGCCCGATGCTCTGCCCGCACCACATCATCATTTACCAGAGCAAGCTACACAGCTACCGCGAGCTGCCGGTGCGCATCGCGGAGCTGGCAAACCAGTACCGCTACGAACGATCGGGCGTTGTCGGTGGGCTGAGCCGTGTCCGCGCGATGGCGCTGAACGACGCGCATATCTTCTGCACGCCGGAACAAGTGAAGTCCGAGTTCTCAAACGTGATGCGGCTGGTCGAGCAGGCGTACGCGACGCTGGGCATCACCGAATACTCGTACCAGCTCTCGCTGCGCGATCCGGAGAACACCGAGAAGTACGCTCAAAACGATGAGATGTGGGAGATGGCCGAGCGCGTCCTGCACGAGGCGATGATCGATCTCAAGCTGCCGTTCATCGAAGCGCCCGGCGAGGCTGCATTCTACGGCCCCAAGCTCGACATCCAGCTCCGCGACCTCCTCGGGCGCGAGGAGACGATCTCGACGATCCAGATCGACTTCCACCTGCCAACGCGCTTCGACCTTCGCTACATCGGCGAGGACGGCGCGGAGCACACGCCCGTGATCATCCACAGGGGCGTCATCAGCACGATGGAGCGCATGATGGCCTACCTGATCGAGCTGTACGCCGGCGCATTCCCGCTCTGGCTCGCGCCGGTACAGGCCGTCGTCATCCCGATTGCGGACCGCCACGTCGAGTACGCGCACCGCGTCGTCGATGACTTGCAGGCGGAAGGGCTGCGCGTGGAGATCGATGAGCGGGGCGAACGGATGCAGGCCAAGATCCGCGACGCGCAGCTCCAAAAGATCCCCTACATGCTCGTCGTCGGCGATCGGGAGCAGGAAGCGAACGCGGTTGCGGTACGCCGGCGCGACGGCTCGGACCTGGGAGCGCTGCCGCTCTTCCAGCTCATCGATCAGCTCAAGGACGAAATCGCCGAGCGCAATTAGCGATCACTTCGAACGCGACGTCAGCCGGAAGAACAGGAGGCCCATAGCCGAAGACGCGAGGAACGCAACGAAGATCGCCGCCTTCGCGAGATTGACGTGCTCCGGAGTGTCGATTGCAAGACCCGTAATGAAGATCGACACCGTGAATCCGATGCCCGCCAGCAGGCCGACGCCGATGACATCTCGCATGCTGACGCCCTCAGGTAGCCGTCCCAGTCCTGCCCGCGTGGCGATCAGCGTCGCAATAGCGATGCCCACCGGCTTCCCAACGATGAGGCCGAGCAGCACCCCGAGTCCGATCGATGTTGTGAACACGTCGCCGAACGTGCCACCGCCAATGTCGATACCCGCGTTGGCAAGAGCGAAGATGGGGATCACCACGAAGCTGCTCAGCGGGTGCAGCAACCGCTCGAGCCGCTCCAACGGCGCTTCGGTATCGCGCGCGGCCTCCTCGAGCTGACCGAGCAGCATGTCGGCTTCGTCCGGCTCGTCGTTCTGGACGGCCCGCCCGAACCTCGCCATCAGCTCGCCCCCTGATTGAAGAAAGTCGCGCTGGCTCGACAACGCCCTGGACGGCACAAGCGCGGCCAGCAACACGCCGGCAACGGTCGCGTGGACGCCGGACTGCTGGACGGCAGCCCAGAGCACCAACGCGATGACGCCGAAGAGCACAAGGTTGTCGAGCACGGCGTGGCGCAGCACAAAGAGCAGCGCGACGATCCCCAGCGCCACGCCGACCGCCTGCCAAGAGATGCTGTCGGTGAAGAAGACCGCGATCACGGCGATCGCCGCCAGGTCGTCGAAGATGGCGATTGCGAGCAAGAGCACGCGCGCCTGGTGGGGCACATAGCGCGAGAGCAGCGCCAGCACGCCGAGAGCGAACGCGATGTCCGTCGCGATGACGATGCCCCAGCCATCGCGTTCGGGGCCGCTCGGATTGAAGCCCAGATAGATCAGCGCCGGGACCAGCATGCCACCGAGCGCGGCGGCGGCGGGCAGCATCGCGCGGGCGCGGCCGGACAGTTCGCCCAGCAGCAGCTCTCGCTTGATCTCCAGGCCCACGACGAAGAAGAAGACCGCCATCAGCCCGTCGTTCACCCAGTGCTGCAGCGTTTCCTCAAACGTCACGACGCCGAAGTCGAGCGTTACCGTCGCGTGCCAGAAGCGGCCGTACGTATCGTCGCCAAAGGGTAAGTTCGCCCACGTCAGCGCGCAAGCCGCGGCCACGATCAGCGCCAGGCCGCTGATGGACTCCGCGTGGATAAACGCCTGCGCCGGGAGCAGGAACTCCTTCGACAACAGCGAGTGCGTCGCGCGCTGTTGGTTGCGGCCTCGTGTGCGGGGAGGGATGTTCACCGCTCAGCTCCTTTGTCGGCAGACAACACGACCATTATGCCGTACAGGCCCGCAGTTATGCCGTACGGGCCCGGGGCCGGCGGAACGAGCGTTCTTGCCGCCCTTCGGCGGCTCATGCTACCGTCCGCATGGCCGTGTTCAAGAAGATCCTTGTCGCCAACCGAGGCGAGATCGCCTTGCGGGTGATGCGCACCTGCCGCGAGCTCGGCATCGCCACCGTTGCCGTCTACTCCGACGTCGACCGCAACGCGCTGCACGTTCGCTACGCGGACGAGGCGTACCTGCTCGGTCCGGGGCCGCCGCGCGAGAGCTACCTCAACGGCGAGAAGATCATCTCCGTGATGAAGGAATCGAAGGCGGACGCCGTCCATCCCGGCTACGGCTTTCTCTCCGAGAACGCCGAGTTCGCCGAGGCCGTGAAGAAGGCGAAGAAGGTCTTCATCGGCCCCTCGCCGGGCGCGATGCGCAGGCTGGGCGACAAAGTAACCGCACGCAAGATCATGCGCGCCGCCTCCGTGCCTATCGTCCCCGGCACGGACGAAGAGGTCGAGACCGAGGAAGCGATGCGCGTCGCCGGCGAGATCGGCTATCCGGTCATGATCAAGGCGGCCGCGGGCGGCGGCGGCAAGGGCATCCGGCTCGTGAACAGCGCGGACGAGATGGAGGACGCAATGCGTGCCGCATCGAGCGAGGCGGCGTCCGCGTTCGGGCACGGCGGCGTCTTCGTCGAGAAGTACCTCTCGCCGGCGCGCCACGTCGAGGTGCAAATCATCGCGGACGATCACGGTACCACCGTCGCGCTGGGCGAGCGCGAGTGCTCGATCCAGCGCCGCCACCAGAAGCTGATCGAGGAGTCGCCCTCCGTCGCCATCGATGACACCCTCCGGCAGAAGATGCTGGCGGCCGCGATCGCGGCGGCGCAGGCGTCAGACTATCGCAACGCCGGCACCGTCGAGTTCCTGCTCGACCAAAGCGGACAGTTCTACTTCCTGGAAGTGAACGCGCGCTTGCAGGTGGAGCATCCGGTCACGGAGCTCTGCACCGGGCTCGACCTCGTCGCGGAGCAGATCCGCGTCGCGGCGGGCGAGCCGCTCTCGTTCCGGCAGGAAGACATCCATCCCACCGGCCACGCCATCGAGTGCCGCATCTCGGCGGAGGACCCGTACAACAACTTCATGCCGTCCCTGGGGCGCGTCGACTGGGTCGAGGAGCCCTCCGGGCCGGGCGTACGCGTCGATAGCTCGCTCTACAGCGGCAGCGAGATCCCTTACCACTACGACCCGATGCTGGCCAAGGTGATCTGCTGGGGGTCCACGCGAGACGCCGCGATCGATAGGATGTTGCGCGTCCTCCGCGAGTACGTCGTCGTCGGCATCCAGACGAACGTACCGTTCCACCTCCAGCTCCTGAACGACAAGCGCTTCCGCGCAGGCGCGTTTGACACCGGTTTCCTAGAGCGTGAGTTCACGATGGACTCGCCGGACGGCGGCCCGGACGAAGCAGGCGCGCTCATGTTCGCGGCCGTTCTCGCGCACCTCAAGCGCCGCCGGCCGCTCGCGATCGAAACGAACAGCGGCGGCACGGATGGCGGCTGGCGCTCGTCGGGCCGCGCACGCGTGATCGAGACGCGGTCGTCCGCACAGAGGCGTGGATGGCGACGTACAAACTAACCCTCAACGATCAGGAGCACGAGCTCGAAGTGGAGGAGCAGGAGGGCGCCTATCGTGTGCGCCTCGGCGACAAGTGGCACCCGCTCCAGATGGAACGCGTCGGCGATACGGCGCGCTACTCCGTCCTGCTCGACAAGCGGCCCGTCGATATCTTCGCGGAGGAGACACCGAACGGCTTCCACATCGTCATCGGACCCCGGATGTACGCCGTGGGCCTCCCGGACCCGGCGCGCGGCCGGCGGGCGGGCGGGCCGCAGAGCGTCGCGGCGATACCGGACACGGGCGAGTGGGTCCTCGCCTCGCCCATGGCGGGAGTGATCCAGGACGTCCGCGTCCAGCCGGGCGACGAGGTCGAGTCGGGACAGGTCGTGATGGTTATCGAGGCGATGAAGATGCAGAACGACCTGAACGCGCGGCGGGCGGGCACGGTGAAGGCTGTCTACGTGACGACCGGCCAGCGCGTCGACCAGGGCACGCCCCTGCTTGTGCTGCTGTAGTTAGCCTCCCGTTGACGCCATCACGTTCAATTGGGTATAGTTTTCCCCTGACAGGTATGACGACAGCCACACGGATGTACGCGAGGGTGCGGGAATAAGCCGCGAGCTCAGGCGAAACGAGCGAATTCGCGCCCGCGAAGTCTTGTTGATCGGGGACGACGGAGAACGCCTCGGCGTGCTCCCGGTTGGCGAGGCGCTCCAGATGGCTCGTGAACGCGAGCTGGACCTCGTCGAAGTCGCGCCGAACAATAACCCGCCTGTCTGCCGTCTGCTCGACTACGGCAAGTTCATGTACGAGCAGGCGAAGCGCGATCGCGGGACCAAGCACCAGCACCACGGCGAGCTGCGCGAGGTGCGGTTCAAGGTCAAGATCGGCCAGCACGATATGGACCTCAAGGCGCGGCGCGCCGAGAAGTTCCTGCGTGAGGGCGACAAAGTTAAGCTGTCGGTGATGTTCCGGGGCCGCGAGATCATCCACCCGGAGATCGGCCAGGAGCTGCTCAACTCGATCAAGACGCAGCTCCAGGACATTGCCGTCGTAGAGAAGCCGCCGACCATGGAAGGGCGCTTCATGAACATGATCCTGGGCCCGGGCCCGAACGCGTTGCGAGCGCGCCCCGAGAAGACAAGCGCGAAGGACGCGCAGCGTAAAGCGGCGAAGCAGGAAGAGACGAGCGAAGCGCCGAAGCAGACCGTGGCCGCGGAGGGATAGCGTGCCGAAGCAAAAGACACACAAGGGCGCAAAGGCCCGCCTGCAACTGAGCGGGACGGGCAAGATTATGCGCCGCAAGGCCAACGTCAATAACTTCCGGCGGAAGAAACACCGCCGCAGCACAGGCCTCTTCGACGAGATGCTGGTGGTGAGCCCGACGGTACGCCGCCGCATGAGCCGCCTGCTTCCCTACGGCTAAGGAGCCCATCGATGCCACGAGTGAAGCGCGGCGTCACCGCGCGAAAGCGCCACAAGAAGATCCTCGATCTGGCGAAGGGCCATCGCGGCGTTCGTCACAAGCTGTTCCGCCGCGCCCAAGAGTCCGTCATGCACGCGCTCGACTACGCGTACCGGGACCGGCGCGACCGCAAGAGCCAGTTCCGGCGGCTCTGGATCATGCGCATCAACGCGGCTGCCCGCCTGAATGACCTCACGTACGGCCAGCTCATCAACGGCCTGAACAAGGCCAACATCGCCATCGACCGCAAGGTGCTCGCCGACATCGCCGTGCGCGACGCGGCCACCTTCTCCGCGATCGCCTCGAAGGCGAAAGCGGCGCTGGCCCAGTAGCGGCGACCTTCAGAGCCTGCCCTTGAGCGGAGCGAAGGGTCGCCACGCATTGCCCATTCGATAACGGCTCGATCTGGCGACTGTAGGGGCCGAGCTTTAGCTCGTCCGCACGATATCTCATTCGATAACGGGTCGATCTGGCAACCGTAGGGGCCGAGCTTTGGCTCGGCCCTCGACGTTACGACGGCCAGCAGGCCGCGCATTGATCGCGAGCCTGATCGGAAGCACCCCGGGGAGCTCGAGGGGGCAAAGCCCCCTCGACAAGGACGTCGCTGGGGCGGGTGGCCAGCAGCCAACACGCCTCGATCGCGGACGGAGCGGTGGGGCGGCCGGCTCGCGAGGCCGACCCACACCGCTGTGATACAATCGCCCCATGAACCCACGAACGCTTGCGGTGCTCATCGTCCTCTACGCGACGGCTGGCGCGCTACTTGCGATCGCCACTCCAGGCGCGCTCCGCGGCTGGGTCGCGTTTCTGACGGGAACAGTCTTCGTCTTCGCACTAGGTGCGTCGTGGCCAGCGCACCGTCTTTTTCCTATAGGCGGCATGGTCCTTGGCGCGCTGTTCGCTGCTACCTCAGGCATTGTCCTCGCTTCTCGGGCGCTCACGGAAAACTCTCCCCCAGGGTTCCCAATAATTTGGTACGCGATCTGGGGCCTCCAGGCTTCGAGTGCATTCTTCGGAGCGTGGACAGTAGTACTGCTCACCGGCGCCGGCACGACCTGGGTCGCGCGACGTGTCTTCGCGCGACCGGCATACGCGTAACTCCTACCCGCGCAGCTCCGCGCCGAGCTCGTTCTTCAGCCGCGCGATGATGGCGGCCTGCGCCTTTGCGACCTCTTCGTCCGTCAACGTGTGGTCCGGCGACTGGTACGTCAGCGAGAACGCCAGCGATTTCTTCCCCGCCGCGATGCGGTCGCCTTCGTAGACATCGAAGACCTGAGCGCGCCGCACAAGCACGTGCTCCGCGATCAGGCGCTGCATGTCGCCGGCCGCCGTTTGCTTATCGACGATCAGCGCGATGTCCTGGATCACCGGCGGGAAGCGCGTGACCAGCTCGTACGCAGGCCGTTCCGGTAGCGACGGCAGCACGTCGTCGAGCACCAGCTCGAACAGATAGGCGTCCTGATCGATGTCGAAGTGCTGCGCGACCGATGGGTGTACCTGCCCGATCGTGCCGGCCTTGCGCCCATCGAGCAGGATCTCGCCCACACGTCCCGGCACGAAGCCGAACCCGGTAGCTGCTCGAAACGACGGCTTCAGCTCGAGCGCGCCTAGCGCCGCCTCGACGTAGCCCTTTGCGTCGTAGAAATCGATGTCCTCGCCGGACGGGCGTCCCCAGCGGTCCTCGCGCTGTCCCGTCACGACGCCCACGATATGCTCCTGCTCGACCGGCTGCTGTCCTTCGGGATCGGTGACGTACGCGCGCGCCGCCTCGAACAGCGCCAGCTCTCCCTCCTTGCGGCGCACGTTGGCCGCGAGCGCCTGGAGCGCGCTGGCGCGCAGGACGGGACGGAGGTACTCGTACTCTGCGCTGACGGGATGCACGACGCGCAGGGGAGGGTACGTCGCCAGCTCCTCCGGCGGCACGACCTGCTGCAGCGCCTGGAGCGTCGTCAGCGAGTACGTCACGATCTCTTGCATGCCCGCCGCGACGAGCGCGTCGCGCATGCGCTCGCGTAGGTCGCGAAGCGGCTGCGGGATCGCGGGCGGGATCTCGCCGCCGAGTCCCTTCGTCGGGATCTGATCGTAGCCGACGATGCGCGCGATCTCCTCCGCCACGTCGTCGGGGATGCGCACGTCCATGCGCCAGTACGGCACGCGCACGCGATAGCGATCGGGCGGCTCCCAGATGCAGCCGAAGCCCAGCGACGTGAGCGCGTGGCGCACCCGCGACGTCTCGAGATCGATGCCGAGGACTTGCTCGAGCCGCCGCCGCGACACGTCGATGTGCACCTCCAGCGAATGCTCCGGATACGCGTCGGCGAAGCCGTGCAGGGCGCGGCCGCCCGCGAGCTCGACGAGCAGCTTCGTCGCGCGCTGCGCGGCGAGCATCGCCAGCTCCGGGTTGAGACCCTTGTCGAACCGCGACGACGCCTCGGTTCGATTCTTGAGGCGCGTCGCCGTGCGCCGGACGCTCACCGGATGGAAGGTCGCCGACTCGAGCAGGATCGTCTGCGTCTTGTCTGTGATCTCGGACTCGAGACCGCCCATGACCCCCGCGATCGCGATAGCGCGCTCGGCGTCCGCGATGACCAGCGTGTCTTCGGTCAGCTCGCGCTCGACGCCGTCGAGCGTAGTGAGCTTCTCGCCCGGCCGCGCGCGCCGCACGATGATCGTGCCCTTGCGCACGGCGGCGAAGTCGAACGCGTGGAGCGGCTGGCCCAGCTCCAGCATGACGTAGTTTGTGATGTCGACGACGTTGTTGATCGGACGCATGCCGCCCGCGATCAGCCGCTCCTGCATCCAGCGCGGCGACGCGCCGAGCCTCACGCCCTCGATCACCGCGCCGACGTAGCGGAAGCAGAGATCGGGATCGGCGATCTCGATCTTCGCCTTCGCCTTAGCCGGCTCGTCCGCTTCGTCGAACGTGTGCTCGGGCATGCGGACGGTCTGTTCCGTAAGCGCAGCCACCTCGCGCGCCACGCCGGCCATCGAGAGGCAGTCGCCGCGGTTCGGCTTGAGATCGATATGCAGGAGCACGTCGCCCAGGTAGCGCGACAGCGGCGTGCCGGCCGGCGCGTCTTCCGCCAGCTCGAGGATGCCCTCGTGCTCCTCGGAGAGCCCTAGCTCGCGCTCCGAGCAGACCATTCCGGCGGATTCGACGCCCCGGATCTTGGCTGGCTTAAGCACAGCTGCCTTGCCCGTGTGCCCATCGATCAGACTCGCGCCCGCGCGCGCGAACGCGACCTTCTGCCCCGCCGCGACGTTCGGTGCGCCGCACACGACGGTCTGCGGCGCCTCGCCGCCGTAATCGACAGTAGCGAGGCGCAGGCGGTCGGCGTCGGGATGCGGCTCGACCGCGATGACGAGGCCAACGACGACGAGTTCTTCGTCCCAGTCGCCGCCGGCCTGCTCGACGTGCTCGACCTCGAGGCCGGCCATCGTGAGCTTGTGCGCCAGCTCCTTCGGAGGCAGCGTGATGTCGACGTAGTCGGCAAGCCACTTAAGTGATACGCGCACGGCTGCTCAGAACTGCTCCAGAAATCGGACGTCGTTTGCGTAGAAGTTGCGGATGTCCTCGACGCCGTAGAGCAGCAGCGCGATGCGCTCGACGCCGATGCCCGCGGCGAAGCCGGTGTAGCGATCAGCGTCGTAGCCCATGTTCGTGAGGATCTCCGGATGCACCATGCCCGCGCCGAGCACCTCGATCCAGCCCTCGCCGCGGCACGTCTTGCAGCCCTTCCCACCGCAAATGAAGCAATCGATTGCCATGTCGACGCCCGGTTCGACGAAGGGGAAGTAGTCGCAGCGAAAGCGCACCTTGCGGTCCTGGCCGAAGAGGCGCTTGGCGAACTCGAACAAGGCGCCCTTCAGGTCGGCCATGCTGATCCCCTCATCGACTGCCAGGAGCTCGACTTGCGTGAACATCCACTCGCGGCTGGCGTCGGTCGCCTCGTTGCGGTAGACGCGCCCCGGCACGACGATGCGGATCGGCGGCTCGTGCTCTTCCATGAAGCGCGCTTGATTGGGCGAGGTGTGCGTGCGCAGCAGCAGCGGGTACTCGCCGTTCTGCTGGTAATCGATGTAGAGCGTGTCCTGCATGTCGCGCGCAGGGTGGTCCGGCGGGATGCGCAGCGCCTGGAAGTTGTAGCGATCGAGCTCCACCTCCGGCCCCTCGACGACGGAGAATCCCATCGAAACGAAGCAGTCGAGGATCTGCCGTTGCACCTGCGTGACGGGGTGGAGCCGGCCCACACGCTTCGGTCGGCCGGGCAGCGTGACATCGAGGGGCGCTTGAGTAACCGTCCCCTTGGCAGTTAGACGTCCGCGCGCCGAAAGATGAGCGGAGGCGAAATACTGCTTAACGCGGTTCGCCTCAGCGCCGACGCGCTTGCGCTCCTCCTCCTCCAGTTCGCTCAGACTGCGAAGAATGGCGGTGAGCCTGCCCTTGCGCCCCAGATAGGCGACGCGCCACGCTTCGAGCGCCGCAAGGTCCTCCACTTTCTCCAGTTGCTCTTCGGCGTTCCGAACGAAGGTGTCCAGATCGAGGGCTTCGGTAGGCATGGCACTCGCATTATGGGCGGACATTCATCGACGGGTCAAACCTCCCTGTCATGCTGAGTCCTTCCTTAGGAAGGACGAAAAATCCAGGCCCTCGTCCGGCCACACCGCGATTGGAGCGCCTTGTCTCCTTCACACGCTGATCGCTAGGATTGCTCCACAACATCACGAATTCTACGAGGAGGTCTCGATCATGACCGTGCGAGGATACGTGCTCATCGAAGGCGAAGTCGGCAAGACGAAGAGCCTGGGCAAGGCGGTGCTAAAGCTCAGCCATCCCGACGCGAAGGTGCTCTCCGTGGACACCGTGATGGGGCAGTACGACGTCATTGTGCAACTGGAGGCAGCCGACTCGGACAAGCTGGGCAACTGCATCACGGACGGCATCCAGCGCGTCGAGGGCGTGCGACGAACCACGACCTGCCTGGCTGTTGATCTAGGCTGACGCCCGGGGGACCACGGAACCTCGGAACCACCGAACCAAGCGGTCGCGCTACACTCGTCGCCCGGCGTGGATCACTCTTCGAACCGAATGTCTTTGCTAGCTGGCTTCATCTGGATTTCGAGGCCCCGCACAAAGCCGCTCAGAGCCGTGTTGACTTCGCCTGTGATCGCATCGATTAGCTGAGGTCGCCGTTTTCCGTTCGGCGTACGATACTCCGCCAGGATGAAGGGATAATAGACCAACAACACCGACCGGGCCGTGGTGAAATCCCAATACGATTCTAAAGCGTGCATCACCGCGACGGCTTCTCTGAGTGGCGACACAATTGCTCCTGGCGACGACCCCTGAGTAGCGTCTCGCTCTTTCGTGATGGGAACAAGCGTTGCCAGATCGGGGATCGGTTTGACGACTCGATACGTGCGGGGTCTGGCGTTCGTCTGAGTTAGGCAACCGCTAGTTATGAGGCGGCTAATTGACTTCCTGAGTCTCGCGTCGGATAAACCGAGGAACGCGAGAGCCGAATTGCTGAATTGGCCCTTGCCAGCAGCCCGCAACAGTCTGACCTCATCCTTTGTCAAGTCGCCCGTGAAGGCAAATTCGTAGGACACGCCGGACTTCGCCTGCTGAACGAGACAGCCGGTAAAGGCGTCGACTGAAACCGTGAAAGTCGAGATGGTGTGTACGGTTTCCTTCTTCAGGATCGCTCGTCGTTGGCTTTCCTGTTGCTGCCGTTCAAGCTCGACATTGTAATACGGGTAGTAGGTTAACCGGCAGAAATACAGATCCTCGTCCACTCTGCCGATCCCCATGAATCCTCGGGCCCTCTTACGAACGTTCTGTCTCAGGCGTTCACAAATGGCCTCGACCGGCACTTGCGGCTGGAGGGCACGGCGGTTAGTCTCAACATTCCTCGGTAGCCCATCGACCACAGAAGAGACTTCGATTTCGCCGAGGAGTTGCGCGAGCTTCTCGTGATCCCACAAGTCGATGCCGTGGCCTTCGGCAGTTCTAATCGCAGAGGTCGTGAAATGACTCGTTGTAACTAGGATTCCGCGGTCAGCACCCAGATCACCCACGATTTGGATGAGCTTCATAACGCGATCTTTGTCCACAGCGGCGTCTTGCGACTTAGCTTCTACGATTAGCTTGGAAGTGTGCAGAGGGCCTGTGAGGTGGGCATATACATCGATTTGATGAACGACGCCGGAACGGCCAAGCAGTCGGACGTTTTGTGAAGCCTGATAGCCCTGGCTCTCAAACAGCCGTAGGAGTCGCTCCTCAAGAGCAGTTCCTCGTTCTTGGGCAGATGGCGTGTCCATAGCGTTTTAAGGCGAGGCACTGAACTATAGTCCCTTCGATGGGAGGCTGTCCATGTCCTCCAGCGCCACGTCCGTCCGGTTCTATGGTTCAATGGCTCCAGGTTACGGTTCCAGGTTCTATGGTTCCGGGTTCAGCCGTTCCGAGGCTCTGTGGTTTCCGGTCACAGTTCCGGTTCGGAGGTTCTGAGGTTCTGCGCAATGCAATCCATGATTTCCGTTGAGGAGGCGCTGGAGCGCATCCTCTCCTACTTCAGCCGCCTCGAGCCGGAGGAGAAACCTGCGCTCGACGCGCTGGGCCAGGTCCTCGCCGTGGACGTCACGTCTCCGATCGATATCCCGCCGCTCGATAACACCGCGATGGACGGTTACGCCGTGCGCGCCGCCGACACGTCGGGCGCGAGCGAGAGCGCGCCGAAGACGCTGCGCGTCTCAGGCGAGCTGGCGGCCGGCTACGTCTTCGAGGGCGAAGTGACGCCGGGCACGGCGGTGCGCATCATGACCGGCGCGCCCATCCCGCGCGGCGCCGACAGCATCGTGCCGTTCGAGGAGACGGACGAGCCGTCCGGCCGCGAGTTCGGCACGTTCGCGAAGGCGGCGTCCGGGGTGCGTGTACTGAAGGCGGCGCAGCCCGGCGCGAACATCCGCAGCGCGGGCGAGGACATGCGGAAGGGCGACCTCGTCCTACGCGAGGGCGCGGTGCTCGGACCGGCGCAGATCGGCGTGCTGGCGTCGCTTGGCAAAGCGACGGTACGCGTGTACCGGCGGCCGGTCGTCGCGATCCTCTCGACGGGCGACGAGCTGCTCCAGCCCGGCGATGCGCCGCAGCCGGGCAAGATCTACGACAGCAACGCCTACAGCGTCTCGGCGATGGTGACGGAGGCCGGCGGCGTGCCGAAGCGCCTCGGCATCGCGGCCGACACTGTCGAGGCGCTCACGGCGAAACTCCGCGAAGGGCTCGACGCCGACATGCTGATCACGTCCGCCGGCGTCTCGCGCGGCGACTACGACGTCGTCAAGGACGTACTCGCGCGCGAGGGCGAGATCGACTTTTGGACCGTGCGCATGCGGCCCGGCAAGCCGCTCGCGTTCGGCGCGTTCCCTATCGGCGACCGTCGCGTGCCGCACATCGGCCTGCCGGGCAACCCCGTCAGCTCGATGATCACCTTCGAGCTGTTCGGACGGCCCGCGATTTACAAAATGCTGGGCAAGACGGGCTGGGAGCGCCCGCGCGTCCACGCCATCGCCGAGGAGCGCATCGAGAACGGCGACAGGCGACGCGTCTACGCGCGCGCGGTCCTCTCGCAGCGCGACGGGCGGTACTACGTGTCGCTAACGGGGCCGCAGGGCTCCGGCATCCTCACCTCGATGGCGCTCGCGAACGCGCTCGCCGTCGTGCCTGAGGACGTAGCGGCGATCGAGGCGGGCGACGAAGTGGAGTGCCTGGTGCTGGAGGCTGATCGAAGCGCAAGCGCGGCTAGCGGATAGTCCGCCCCTGCGCCTATCATGCCTCATGCCCCAGCTTCGATACGTCGCGACGCTGTGCCGGTAGCCACGATGTCCTCGATCCCGGACGCAGCGCGAGAGCACCTGCGCGCGGCGATGGCCCGTCACGCGCAGAACGACATCGACGGCGCGCTGGCCGAGGCGCAACGCGCGCTCGAGATCGCGCCGGACTACGCGGACGCGCACTCGTACGCCGGCTCGACGCTGGTGCAGCGCCTCGGCCGCTTCGCCGAGGGCCTCGCGGCGCTCGAGCGCGCACGGGAGCTCGCGCCGGACGATCCGGCCGTACACTACACGCTCGGCTGGTGCTACGAGTTCGTCGCGCATCGCATGAAGCGCAAGCCGCAGGAGGGATTCGATCCGGAGGAGCTCTACCGCAAGGCGGAGGCGTCGTTGCGCCGCTGTCTGGAGCTGCATCCGGAAGGCAAGCTGAAGGACGACGCTCAGGACTTGCTGTCGTCCTTCATTCGAGAGGATGTCGGGCCGTGATGCTCGTCGGAGAGGGCCGGACAGACCCTTCGCTTCGCTCGAGGGCAGGCCTAAAGGTCTGTCCCTACGAGGTCCCGCCACCACGAGAGGACGTCTCGTGAAGACGCGCGCACTGCTGTTCGGCGTTGGAGCGATCGGCGCCGGCATCGGACGCCTCGCCGCGGAGCGGGACGGCATCGAGCTGGCAGGCGCGGTCGATGCGGCGCCGGACATCGCGGGCCGGCCGCTGTTCGAGGTGCTCGGCGCGGGCGAAGGCGGCCCGGCGATCAGCGCGGACGCGGAGCAAGCGCTCGCGAGCGTGCAGCCGCAGGTCGTCCTGCACGCGACGGGCTCGTGGCTGCCGGACGTCATGCCTCAGCTTCTGTTGTGCGCTCGCGCCGGCGCGAACGTCGTCTCGACGTGCGAGGAGCTCTCGTATCCGTGGCAGCGCCATCCCGAGCTGGCGAAGCAGCTCGATGCGGAGGCGAAGGCGCACGGCGTGACGCTCCTGGGCACGGGCATCAATCCTGGCTTTGTCATGGACACGCTGGTCGTCGCGCTGAGCGGCGTCTGCCAGCGCGTCGAGCGCGTGCGCCTCACGCGCGTCGTCGACGTATCGACGCGACGCGAGCAGCTCCAGCGTAAGGTCGGCGTCGGCCTTGCCGTCGAGGAGTTCGAGAAGCGCGTGGCAACGGGACGTTTCGGCCATGTCGGACTGCAGGAGTCGTGCTGGCTCATCGCCGAGGCGCTGGGCTGGCGCCTCGATTCGCTGGACGAGAAGATCGAGCCATTCGTTACGACCGGGCCGCACGCCGCCGGCATGCATCAGACGTGCATCGGCAAATCGGGCGGGCGGACGGTCATCGAGGCCACGGTGCACATGTCGGCCGGGGCGGAGCGGCCGCGCGACGAGATCGAGATCGAGGGGACGCCGCCCGTGCGCATGGTCATCGAGCCGGGCGTGCCGGGCGATAGCGCGACGGCGTCGGTCATCGTGAACGCCGTCCCGCGTGTCGTCGAGCACGCGCCGGGCCTGATAACGATGCTGGACCTGCCGCTCGTCGCCGGGAGGGGCGTATGACGATCCTGGAGCGCTTCGAGGAGCTGCACCCGACATCACGCGCCCTACACGAGCGCGCGGCGCGTGTCTTCCCCGACGGCGTCACGCACGATATCCGCTACTTCCTCCCCTTCCCGCTCTACGTCGAGCGGGCCGAAGGCTCGCGCAAGCGCGATGTCGATGGCAACGAGATCATCGATTACGTGATGGGCCACGGCGCGCTGCTGCTGGGCCACAACTATCCGAGCGTGACCGAGGCCGTGCGCGCGCAGCTCGAGCGCGGGACGCACTACGGCGCGTCGCACGAGCTGGAGGTCCGCTGGGCGGAACGCGTCCAGCAGCTCATCCCAAGCGCCGAGGTGGTGCGCTTCACGAGCTCCGGCACCGAAGCAACGATGATGGCGGTGCGCCTCGCGCGCGCGTATACGAAGCGGAAGACGCTCGTGCGCTTTCGCCAGCACTTCCACGGCTGGAACGACAACATGGTCGGCGCGCCGGACCGGGAGGGCGTGCACCCCCACGCGCTGGGCGTGCCGGACGAGACGCTGGCCAACGTCGTCGTCATCCCGCAGAACGACCCGGACGCGCTGCGCCGCACGCTGCGCGAGGAGGAGGTCGCGGCGGTGATCATCGAGCCGACGGGCGCGTCGTACGGGACGGTGCCGCTCGATCCCTCGCTACTGCCTGTCCTGCGTGAGACCACGCGCGAGACGGGAGCGGTCTTGATCTTCGATGAGGTCGTGACCGGCTTCCGCGTCTCGCCCGGCGGCGTCCAGGCCGCGACCGGCATCACGCCGGATATGACGACGCTGGCGAAGGTCCTCGCGGGCGGGCTGCCCGGCGGCGCCGTCGCGGGCAAGCGCGAGATCGTCTCGCAGATCGAGTTCGGTACGGGCGAGCGCAGCGACTTCTCGGGCCGCATCCCCCACCCCGGCACCTTCAACGCCAACCCGCTCTCCGCGGCCGCCGGTAACGCCGCACTCGAGGCCGTCGCGACAGGCGAGCCGAACCGTCGCGCGAACGCGGCGAACGCCCGCCTCGTGCGCGAGCTAAACGCCGCGATCGGCGAGGCCGGCATCGCGGGCTGCGCCTACGGCGACGCCTCGATGTTTCACCTCATCCTCGGAGCGGAGTGCCCCCGCCCCAAGGACGGCCTTGCCTGGGACTGGCAGGGCGAGCCCGGCGACCGCATGCCTCGCATGGGGACCGACGCGATCTGGGCGCTTCGCCGCTCGATGCTGAACGAGGGGGTCGACTTGATGGGCACCGGTGGCCTCGTCTCGGCGGTCCACGGCGATTCGGACGTGGACAGGACAATCGAGGCGTTGAGGGCGTCGCTGCGGGCGATGAAGGACGAGGGGGTTTTCTAGCTAGGAATGGCCCCCGGAAGATGGGAATTTCCCCTAGGGAGCCCCTAAGGAATCCTACCGGAGCGCCGATACTGGAATCAGAGATCGTGTTCCGATAAGGGCAAACCGCTCGAAAGGGCGGGGCGCAAAGCGCAAGGGCCTACAGTCCATCTCGGACTACGGCAGCCGCGCTACCGAAGACACGTCCTTCATTGAGAAAGGACGGACGGTGTTGGGTAGCTCGGTGATGGCCAAGGCTCCTCTCCTCCCTACCGCTGACTCCTCGTCGACGGCCCAGCAGGTCCAGCCGGACCTCGCCGTCCGTCCAATCAAGACTTCTAGCTCGTGGCCGCTCGTGTGGCTGATGGTGCCACTGGTAGCCGCGGTGATCGTCTGGACCCTCTCGGGCGATGCCTGGGTTAGCACCCAGGTGCACGAGATCGGCGTGACTACAGGCATCATGCTCGTGGGGGCCGGCGGCCTGCTCCTCGCTACCTACGCGCGCGGACGCAACGTCCGCATCGAGCGAGCGTATTCGTCGCACCTGGAAGAGCTGAGCCAGCGTTTGCGAAACCTGGCGTATCGCGATTCGCTGACCGACCTGTATAACCACCGCTACTTCTACGAGCAACTCAGCCATGAAGTCGAGCGGGCGCAGCGCTACGGGCGTCCCGTCTCCATCATCCTGCTCGACCTCGATAACTTCAAGGACGTGAACGACACGTACGGGCACCTCATGGGCGATAAGCTGCTCGCGCTGATGGGCCAGGTCATCAAGAACCAGGTGCGAGCGTCCGACATCCCGGCACGCTACGGCGGCGACGAGTTCGCGATCATCCTGCCCGATACGCCGCGCGCGTCGGCTGAGGCGACGGCGGAGAAGCTGGCCCACGCGATCGCCTCCGGCCGCACGAACGCCGGGCCCCTTAGCGAGAGCCTGCCGATCAGCGCCTCCTTCGGCGTGGCCTGCTGCCCGGATGACGCGCGCACCGTCTCCGAGCTGCTGCAGCGCGCCGACACGCGCATGTTCAAGGCGAAGGCTACGTCGCCAACCAGGCAGCCGCGCGCGCTCTCCAGCCAGCTCGACTAGCCTCGCCAGCATCGTTGTTCGCCCCAGAGGGCCATGTTAGACTGAACTGTCGCGGCGCGCGCCGCGCACGTTCAATCTAAGGAGCACCTTGCAACAGACGCATCGCGCGGCCGCCTGGACGATTGTTGCCCTGCTTGGGGCCCTGCTACTCGCGCTGACGTTTACGCTCGGCTGGGTAGCTAACGACGATCGCGGGCAGGCATCCAGCGCTCAGGGAATCGAAGACCCCGGCCCCGTCGTCAACAGCAACGGCGATGTCGACTTCAGCACGCTCAAGGACATCGTAGACGCGCTGCTGAACGACTACATCGAGCGCGACAACCTGGACGAGCAGCAGCTCTACGAAGCTGCGATCCGCGGCATGCTCGATAGCCTCGCCGACGCCGGCACGTACTACATCGACCCGGCCACCTACTTCGAGGCGTCGGAGCGGCTGCGCGGCAGCTTCGAGGGCATCGGCGCGTCGGTGCAGGAGGACCAAAACAACCAGATCGTCATCGTGCGGCCGTTCGACGGTTCCCCCGCGGAAGCGGCCGGCATCAAATCGGGCGACGTCATCCTCGCCGTCGATGGCGACTCGACCGACGGCTGGACCCCCGACCAGGCGGTGCTCCACATTCGCGGGCCAAAGGGCAGCACCGTAACGCTAACCGTCAAACATCTCGACGGCACGACCGAGGACCTCTCGATCATCCGCGACGAGATCAAGCTCGAAAGCGTAACCAAGACGCCTCCCGGCGGCGAACTGAAGGACGCCGCCGGCAACCAGGTCACAGACATCCAGTACATGCGCATCGCGGAGTTCGCCGACCGGACGCCGGAGGAAGTCGAGGCAGTGGTTGCCGAAGCGCAGAGCACGAAGCAAGGCTTGATAATCGACCTGCGTGGCAACCCCGGCGGCCTGCTACGCGAGACCGTGGAGACGGCCGACCTGTTTCTCGACGGCGGACTCGTGCTGACGGAAGTCGATCGCGACGACAACCGCATGACACACAACGCCCGCGCCGGCGGCCCAGCGCTGACCATCCCGATCGTGATCTTGATGGACCAGTTCAGCGCCAGCGGCTCCGAGGTGCTCGCCGCGGCGCTGCGCGACAACGGGCGCGCCACCATCATCGGCAAGCAGAGCTTCGGTAAGGGGACGGTGAACGTGTCTCAGCAGCTCGACGACGGCGGCGCGTTGTTCGTCACGATTCGTAAGTGGCTCACGCCGAAGGACGTCCAGATCGACGGCGTCGGTATCACGCCCGACATCGAGGTGACGCCGGGGCCATTCGACCCGCAGTACGATCCGCTCCAGGACGGCCAGATCTTCCGCGCCATCGAGCACCTCCGCGACGTGTCGGCGAGCGCTCAGCCCGCGCCGGCCGCCGCCGCGCGGTAACGGAGCTTCGTTGCCATGGCCATCCAACAGGTGGCCGCCAACCGCAAAGCCCTCCACAACTACGAGGTCGTCAAGAAGATCGAGGCAGGCCTCGCCTTGCTGGGTAGCGAGATCAAGTCGATCCGCCAGGGGCGCGTCAATCTCACCGAGGCCTACGCCCGCCCCGAGCACGGCGAGCTGTGGCTCCTCAACGCGCACATCGCCCAGTACACCGCCGCCGGCCCCGCGGGCCACGAGGCGACCCGCAAGCGAAAGCTCCTCCTGCGCAAGACGCAGATCCGCGAGCTGACTCGCTCCGTCGAGCAAGAGGGGATGACCCTCGTGCCGCTCAGCCTCTATCTCAAGGACGGTCTAGCGAAGGTGGAGCTCGGGCTCGTGCGCGGTCGTAAGCGTTATGACAAGCGAGCGGTGATCGCCAAGCGTGACGCCGACCGCGACATCGCCCGGGCGCTTCGCAAGAAGGCGTAAGAGCCTCCCCCCACTTGATTCCTTCCCGCGCCCTCTGCTAGCATCGTTAGCAGGAAAGGAGGTGATGCGGATGCATGATAAACGTTGCGACGGTCATACGTCGTCTGAGCACCGCTTGGAGGTGAGCACCTCCTAAAGGGTCACGGCCTATGGCCGGAGCAACTTCACAGCCAGTCCTTCCGGCTCGCCGGAAGGACTGGCGCTTTTGTCCCCTACCGAATCCTCGTCCGCTGGTTGCAAACCGGCTGCCTCTAAGATCGAACCGTCTCGAACGGGGCCGGACAGACCTGAAGGTCTGTCCCTACGACGTATGGCGGTTTTTCGAGCCCTGTGGCATGATCGCTTCGCGATGGCGTTCGATCTCGACCTCCTCCAATCGCTCCTGCGCACCGACGTCATCGGGCGCTCCGTCACGTACCTGGAGTCCGTCGATACGACGATGCGCGTCGCGCGCGAGCAGGCGCAGGCCGGCGCTGCCGAGGGCGCGATCGTGCTGGCGGAGGAGCAGACGGCGGGCCGCGGGCGCATGCAGCGCTCGTGGGTCTCGCCGGCCGGGGTCAACCTGTACTTCACGCTCGTGCTGCGCCCGACGCTCGCGCAGCTGCGCTACCTCGCCGTCATCGCCCCGCTCTCCGTCAGCCTCGCCATCGAGGAGACGACAGGTCTCTTCCCCCGCATCAAGTGGCCGAACGACGTACGCATCGATGGCAAGAAGGTCTGCGGCATCCTTCTCGAATCAGAGGTGAGCGACGACGGCCGGGTGCTCTATGCGGTCCACGGCATCGGCATCAACGTGAACATCAATGTCTCCGAGCACGAGGAGATCCGTGACATCGCGACATCGCTGCGCAGCGAGCTCGGCCGCGACGTCTCCCGCGAGGAGGTGCTCGCCGCGACGCTGAACAACTACACAACGCTCTACAAGGCGCTGCGCCGCGGCGAAGTGGTCTCGATGGACTGGAAGCAGCGCCTCGAGACGCTGGGGCAGCCGGTGCGCATCCAGCGCGCGGGCGGCGCCATCGAGGAGGGCACGGCGGTCGACGCGGACTCCGACGGAGCGCTGATCATCCGCCGCACCGACGGCTCCCATGTGCGCGTCGAATCGGGGGAAGTTCTGTAGAGACGGTGCAGAAGTGGCACAGCCTGTGCCAGTCACAGACTTGACCTGCCCCAACAGCCCGCTATAGTAGACGCCAAGCCTAGCAGTTCCCCGAAACGCATGGAGGTGCGTGCCGCGTGCGGAAGGCTGGTATTGTTCTTCTCGGCTTGACCGCTGCAGTAGCGGCAGCACTGTTGATCATGGTCCCACAGAGAGCCGCCGAGGCCGCGCCGTCATTCGTCTGGCCCTGGGCAAGCTCAGAGGGATGGCGCTATACGCAGGGCTTTCACAACGATTACGCTGTGGATCTCCAACCGCAGATCTCGTCAGGCTGCGCAAACCCCGTCGACACGTCTCACACGATCCGGCCAGCGGCACCGGGTCAGGTCGTCGGCATAACCAATCGAGGCGCACCCCAGCCGGCTGTACCAGTATCACTCGTCATCTATCATGGTGAGGGATGGACCAGCTACTACACGCATCTCGCTAACATACCTCCCAGCGTCGCAACGATAGGTGCCCAGGTTGACTATGCAACTGATCTGGGCAATCCATCCTGTTACACGGAGTGCGCCAATGGCGTCGGATTGCCCTGCGCTAGCGGGCGTCATGTTCACTTTCAACTGCGAAAGAACGGTGCGGGATCAGGAATCCTACAGGCCACAATTTGCGGCTGGACAATCGGATCCGATGAAGGTATCTCGAGAGACGGCCAGACGTACTACCCTAGCCTCTCCGGGGCAGCCCCGATCAGCAATACAAACTGCCCCGCCGTACCGCCCGGCGCAACGCCGCCGCCCACGCCTCGCAGCCTCGGCCAGTCCTGTACTTCCGATCTGCAACTTCCGCAGCGCGCCGGCGAAGTGCGGAGCGACGGCCTGTTCTACATCAAGGAAGGTCCGCTCACTAACCCGTGGATTGAGCAGTCGACCGACGTCGTTGCCATCGCGCTGTCCGGCGACCGGGCCGGCGAGGTACGGAGCGACGGCCGGTTCTACATCAAGGAAGGTCCGCTCACTAACCCGTGGATTGAGCAGTCGACCGAC
>JBBDXS010000004.1:0-55832 GCA_040902195.1 Dehalococcoidia bacterium | reverse complement strand
GTCGTTGCCATCGCGCTGTCCGGCGACCGGGCCGGCGAGGTACGGAGCGACGGCCGGTTCTACATCAAGGAAGGTCCGCTCACTAACCCGTGGGTTGAGCAGTCGACCGACGTCGTTGCCATCTGCCTCTCAGGCGACCGGGCCGGCGAGGTGCGGAGCGATGGCCGGTTCTACATCAAGGAGGGTCCGCTCACTAATCCGTGGGTTGAGCAGTCGACCGATGTCGTGGCGATTGCCTTGTCGGGAGGACAAGCGGTCGAGCCGTTAACTCCGACACCAACAGTTACGCCCATTTCTACTCCTACATTCACGCCGATTCCCGGCGGCCAAACGCCAACCCATACGCCGGCCACGACCGCCGTGCCCGTGAGTACAGCGACGCAAACACCGACGTCTCCGCACCCCCCGTCGACACCAACACGTACTCCGCTGGCGGCGCCAGGCGACGCGGACGGCAACGGCACGTCCGATGCCATAGACGCGGCAATGGCTCTTCAGTTCGCCGCCGGGATGGTTCCCTCAGTGAACCAGTCCGCTGACGTGAACCACGATGGCGTCGTGAACGCGATCGATGCGGCTTTGATCCTGCAATACGCCGCCGGGCTGATTTCGCACCTATAGCCTACAGACTTCGCGCTTCCGGCCGACACTCTTGACGAGCGCCCCTACCCGCCCGTTATGCTAAGCGAGCGTCCGGCGGCGGGGGCTGTCGAGGTGCGCAGTGCGAACGCGGGGCCCTGCTCTAGCCATCGCCGCGGCGGTCGCGCTTCTGGCGTTCCTTCTCACTTCGCAGACAAGCAGCGCCGGCACGCAGCCAGCCTTTCGCTGGCCGTGGGCCGGTACCGACGGCTGGCGTTACACCCGGGCCTTCCACGTCGACTACGCGCTCGACTTCCAGCCGCAGATCGCGCCGAACTGCGGCGACCCCGTCGATCTGACGCACACGGTCCGGCCCGTCGCGCCCGGCACCGTCACGCAGGTCAGCTATCGAGGCGCGCCGCAGCCACACGAGCCGGTGGGGCTGGTGATTGACCACGGTGGCGGCTGGAGCAGCTACGTCACGCACCTCGCGAACGTGCCGTCGGCCGTCGCCACGGCCGGCGCGCAAGTCGGCTACGAGACCGGCCTAGGGAACCCGTCGTGCTACAGCCAGTGCGCGGGCGGCGTCGGCCCGCCCTGCGCGACGGGCCGCCACGTACACATTCAGATCCGCAAAGACGGCGCCGGCTCGGCGATCGTCGGCCTGCAGGTCTGTGGCTGGACCGTCGGCGCGGACGGCGGGCTCTCGCGCAACGGGAAGACGCACTACGAGAAGGAATCGGCGACAGCGCCGATCGCGAACACGAGTTGTCCCGGACCCGCATCGCCGCCAGCGACGCCCGCCGTCCCGCGGGGCGACGTCGACTGCAGCGGGCGGGCCGACTCCATCGATGTGCTGCTGCTCCTGCAGACGGACTCGGCAAAGATCGCGCCGCCGGCCTGCCATGCCAGCGGCGACGTCGATAGCGACGGCGTCGTTACGGTGATCGACGCGGCGATCATCTTGCAGTACGTCGCGGGCGTGCTCGGCGCGCTGCCCTAACCCCGCCTCCCCAGGGTCAGGGTCAGGGGTCAGGAGCCAGCATCTCGTTTCCCGCGTCCCGCCTCCCGCCTCCAGCCTCTAGCCTCTAGCCTCCCGCCTCTACGTCGGCCCCGTAGTCGGTGGCGTCGGCGGCGTGGCGCCCGCGCTCGGCCCGCCGGTCTCCGCGATACGCGCGGCTTCCGCTGCCTGCACGTTGGGCATGAATTGCGCGATGAGGTCCACGGGCACAGGGAAGATGATCGTGCTGTTCTTCTCTGTCGAGATCTCCGCCAACGTCTGAAGCACACGCAGTTGCATCGTGCCCGGCTGGCTCGCGATCACGCGGCCCGCCTCCGAAAGGCGCTGGGCGGCCTGGAACTCACCCTCAGCGTTGATGATCTTCGCGCGGCGTTCGCGCTCGGCCTCGGCCTGACGGGCCATCGCGCGCTGCATACCCTGCGGCAGCTCGACGTCCTTCACCTCGACGACCGTGACCTTGACGCCCCACGGCTCCGTCTGCTCGTCGATGATCTTCTGGAGGCTCTGGTTGATCTGCTCCCGTTCGGAGAGCAGCTCGTCGAGGAGCGACTGACCGAGCACGCTGCGCAACGTCGTCTGTGAGATCTGCGACGTGGCGCGGATGTGGTCCATCACCTTCACGACAGCGTCTTCGGGGTTCAGGACGTGGAAATAGACGACGGCGTTCACCTTCACCGTCACGTTGTCCTTGGTGATCGCTTCCTGGCTCGGCACGTCCATCGTAACCGTGCGCAGGTCAACCTTCACCATTCGCTCGACGACGGGCAGAATGAAGAACAGCCCCGGCCCGCGCGCGCCAACCAGCCGCCCGAGACGGAAGATGACGCCTCGTTCGTACTCCTGCACGATCTTCACGGAGTAAAAGTACGTGATGAACCCCCACGGCGGGATCAACAGCAGGACCGCGAATGCAATCAGAAGAGCTCGCGCGAATCGTTCCATCGGTTAGGCTTCCTTTCCTTGCGACTCGTCGGGTGGCGGCTCGCGCCGCACCGTGAGCCGGAGACCGTTCACCTGTATGACACGGACGCGCTCGCCCTCGGGTACCGGCGCGTCCTCCGCCGTTGCGCGCCAGCGAGCGCCCTCAAAGAATACGAGACCTTCGGGGTCCAGCGCAGTCCGCGCGATAGCCCAGCGGCCCACCAGGGTCTGCGCGCCCATATACGCCGGCAGGCGTCTCGTGCGAATCATGGCGCTCATGACCATCATGAAGAACCCCGCCACGCTACCCGCGAGCGAGTAGATCAGCCATCGATTGACCTGGAAGTCCGGGTTGCTGCTGCTGGTAAGGAGCAATCCGCCGAAGATCAGCGCGATCGCCCCGCCGATTCCTAAGGCCCCGAATCCCGTTACGAACACCTCCGCGACAAACAGCGCAAACGCGAGTCCGATCAGGGCGACGGCGGCCCAGTTCGTTGGCAGCGTCCCGAGCGAGAAGAACGCGAGCACGAGCGCGATCGCGCCGAACACGCCGGGCGCGACGAAGCCCGGATGCAGGATCTCGACGAGGAGGCCAAGCGCACCGAGGCTGAGCAGCAGGAACGCGATGTTCGGATCGCTGATGATCGCGAGGAAGCGTTCGATGAACGTGCGGTTGTTATAGACGACCGGCGCGCTCGCCAGATCGAGTGTCACGCGGCGCTGCTCCTCGCCGACGGTGACCGTGCGTCCGTTGGCCTGGCGCAGGACAGAGTCGAGCGTGTTCGCCTGGAAGTCGACCACGTTTAGCTCGACCGCCTCGCGGTCGTTCGCGGCGATGGCGTTGCGCACGGCGTCTTCCGCCCATTCCGCGTTCCGGCCTCGCGCCTCGGCGAGGCCCGTGATGAGCGCGACGAGATCGTTTGTCGCCTTATCCTTGAGCGTCTCGTCTAGGTCCTGGCCGCCGCTGGCAACCGGGCTCGCCGCGCCGATGCGCGTCTGCGGCGCCATCGCGGCGATGTGGGCGGCGTACGTGATGAACGTGCCGGCGGAGGCGGCCTGCGCGCCCGAAGGCGAGATGTACACGATGACCGGCACACCGGACTTGTTGATCCGCTTGACGATGTCTTCCATCGAGCTGACCAGGCCGCCCGGCGTATCGAGCCGGAGGACGACAGCGCGCGCATCGGTGCCTTCCGCCTCGTCGAGACCGCGATCGATGTAGCCAAGCATGACCGGGTCGACCGTGCCGTCGTACGTGAGAATGTGGACGGCGTTCTTCTGGTCGATCGACGGCGCGCAGGCAGCGACAACGCCAAGAATGAGCAGCGTTCCCGCGAGCAGCAGGAGAGGCGTATGGCGCGTGAGCGAACGCACATCGAGAGGGCGCATGGGACCTCCCGCCCTATGGTAGCGGCAGGAATCGATCGACGTACTACGCGAGGATGGTGAAGGGCTTCGTGCGCGGGAGCCGGTTGCGCAACTGCATCGCGATCCAGAGGCCCAGCATCGCCACCGCACCACCGGCCGCGGCATCGAGGAAGAAGTGATTGCCCGTCAGGACGATGCCGCCGAGATTCACGACTGGCATCAGGAGCGCGAGATATCGCAAGCGCGACTGGACGGTCGAGAAGATCGCTACCGAGGCAAGCAAGTTCCAGCCAAAGTGCAGGCTCGGCATCGCGGCGTACTGGTTGACCAGGGCCGGGGGTTGGAAGATGTAATACGACCCTGACGAAACGGCGGTATCGACAAAGCCCCAGTACTGCAGGTAGTGCGGCGGCGCCGTCGGGATCAGCCAGAACAGCACGAGCGCGATCGCGCCCGAGATCAGGAACGCATTGCGGAAGAGCGCGTAACGCTGATGATGGAACGCGAGCAGCCAGATACCGATCAGGATGATCAGCGGCAGGTGACCCCAGACGTAGACAGCGTTCACGATGCGCACCGCGATCTCCCACGTCATGATCCGGCTCTGCAGCTCGGCTTCGCGGAAGATACCCAGCGTTTGCTCGATAGCGACAAGCTTCGTGGCCCGATCGACGGCTTCCGGGACACGATCGTGGACGGTGCCGCGCACCAACTGATAAAGCGCATATGCCGGAACGATAAGAAGGATTTCGAGAATCGAGCGCGCCAGACCCCGCTCCGGCAGCCACCACCACGGATTCGAGCGCTCGCGAGCGAGGATATGCTTCCCTAGCATGTCCGAATTATACCCCAACAACGGCCTTAATGGACTCCCCTGTGGCTTCCACAATTTGGTCTATCTGTTGGGGTTCCGTAACAAACGGCGGCGCAAATAGGATGCTGTCACCCTTGATGCGTGTGATGATACCGCGCTTGCGGAGCTCCTTCAACAACCTCCCGCCCACGCCCTCCGAGACCTCGAAAGGGGCCTTCGTCTTCTTATCGGCCACAAGCTCAACCCCGGCGATGAGCCCCAGGCCCCGGACGTCGCCGACGTGGGGGTGGTCCGCAAGCCCTCGCAGGCCGCCGAGGAGCCGCTCGCCCAGCTCGGCCGCGCGCTCTATGAGGCCCTCCTCCTCCATGATCTGGAGGTTGCGCAGCGCGACGGCGCAGGCGGTCGGATGGCCGGCGTTCGTATAGCCGTGCATGAACTTCGCGTCGGCCGGCGCTTGCTGGATCGTTTCGTGGATCACGCCCGTGTAGATCGCGGCCGAGAGCGGCACGTACGCGCTTGTGATCGCCTTGGCGACCGTCATGATGTCGGGCTGGACGCCCCAGTGCTCGAGGGCGAACCACTTACCCGTGCGCCCGAAGCCCGTGATCACCTCATCGGCGATGAGCAGGACGCCGTGCTTGTCGCAGACCTCGCGCAGGCGCGGCCAGTAGCGCTCGCCCGGCACGATGACACCGCCCGCGCCGTGCACCGGCTCCGCGATCACGGCGGCGACGGTGTCCACGCCCTCGCTCAGGATCGCCTGCTCGACGGCATCGACGCAGGAGAGATCGCAGCCCTCGCTGCCGCCGACGTGTCGATAGGGATAGCACGTCTCGACGCGGACGAAGCCCGGCGCGAGCGGGCCGAAGCCTTTGTGAAACGGCGGCAGCCCCGTCGCGGCGGTCGAGCCGAGCGTGCCGCCGTGGTAGGCCTCCTTGCGCGCGATGATCTTCACCTTCTCGGTCTTGCCCTGAAGGAACCAGTAGTAACGCGCAATCTTCAGCGCCACCTCGACCGCTTCCGAGCCGCTGTTCGCGAAGAAGACGGCCTCCATGTTCGGATAGACGAGCTGCATCAGCCGCTCGGCAAGGCGGATCGACGGGACGTTGGAGTAGCCGACGTAGGCGTTGCTGAAGGCGAGCTCGCGCATCTGCTGCGCGGCCGCGTCGGCCAGCTCTTTGCGTCCGTATCCAAGCGCGACGTTCCACAGCGCGGAGAGCGCATCGATGTACTCGTTGCCGTTCACGTCCCAGAGGACGGCGCCTTCGCCGCGGACGTAGACGATGGGGTCGGTGTGGTCGCTGGCGTGGTACTGCGGGTGCAGCACATGCGCGCGGTCGTACTCGATCAGCGCGCGCGGGTCTTCGGGGTTCATAGCGGCTTCCTTCCTAGCCTGTAGCCGGGTACCGGCATGAGCTTCTGCCCTATTGGATCGACGGCCAGGCCGAACTCTTCTAACGTCACGGCGCCGATCAGCGGCTGCGTACCTTCGTCCGAAAATACCACGACGGTCGTGCGCATTCGGCCATCGATCTTGATGCGCGTCTCCCCAATCGCACTCTCTACGATGCGACCGTCGGCTAACAGGAATTGCTGGCGATCGCTTGGCTCCACACCGAGCCTGCGCAACTGCTCGACCGGGAACGCAGAGTAACTCGATCCCGTGTCCACCAACGCCTTCGCAGGCTCGAAGCGCTTGCCCTGCGGGTCGCCGATCTGGATCTCGACTGAAAAGATACCCATATCTACCGCTCCTTCAGCAACTCCGCCGCGACCGCCGCCTCGTCCCAGGGGTGGTGCTCGGTGCCGATGACGATCGACGGCTCGTTCGCCTTACCGGCGAGCAGGACGGTATCGCCGGGCCGCGCGCGCTCGAAGGCGTAGCGGAGCGCCTCGCGGCGGTCGGGCATGCGCACAAAGTCTTCGCCTTCTGTGCGTCCCGCCTGCCGTAGGCCCGACGCGATCGCCTCGATGATGGCGTCTGCGTCCTCGCGGCGCGGGTCCTCGTTCGTGAGCACGACGAAGCCGGCCAGCTCGCCTGCGACGCGGCCCATGCCGTCGCGACGGCCCGGGTCGCGCTCGCCCGCCGCGCCGAACACGGCGATCAGCTTGCCTTGCGTGAGCGGCCGCAGCGTATCGAGGACGCGGCGTAACGCCTCGGGCGTGGAAGCGATGTCGATCACCACCTCGAACGGCTGGCCGGCATCGACGCGCTGGAGACGTCCCGGGATGCCGGGAAACGACTCCAGCGCGCGTGCGATCTCGTCGAGCGTTACGCCTTGCGAGAGCGCCGTCGCCGCGGCGGCGAGGCAGTTGTGCACGTTGTAGCGGCCGGCAAGCGGCGCCAGCACGTCGACACCGCCGTGCGACGTGACGAGACGGAATCGCGTCGACCAGCCCTCGCTCGCGATGTCTTCCGCGCGCACGTCCGCGGACGCATCGATGCCGTAGGTGACGACAGGCGCGCGCGTCAGCGTCCGGTAGTACGCCGACGTCTCGTCGTCAGCGTTCAGTACGGCTGTCTTCGCAACACCGTCCTTCGCGGACGATTCGTCCAGCATCTGGAAGAGACGGCCCTTCGCGTTGCGGTACTCGTCACGCGTCTTGTGGAAATCGAGGTGGTCGCTGCTGAGCGTGGTGAACACCGCGACGTCGAAGTCGCACTCATCGACGCGATGAAGCGAGAGGCCGTGCGAGGACGCCTCGATGACGGCGTAGCGCATGCCCGTATCGACCATGCCCGCGAGCATGCGCTGCACCTCCGGCGACTCCAGCGTCGTCATGTGCGAGGCGTTGGGCTCCAGCACCGGGCCGCTGCGGAAGTAGACGCTGCTCATGTAGCCGGCGGGCCGCCCGGCCGACTCGAGGACGTGCGCGATGAGATGGACGGTCGTCGTCTTGCCGTCCGTGCCCGTGACGCCGATGACGCCCAATTTCTTCGCCGGGTGGCCGTAGAACGCTGCGGCCGCCT
This sequence comes from Dehalococcoidia bacterium, assembly GCA_040902195.1. Lineage (GTDB taxonomy): Bacteria > Chloroflexota > Dehalococcoidia > DSTF01 > RBG-16-68-14 > JBBDXS01. The sequence continues at coordinate 48,158 of JBBDXS010000004.1, read as the reverse complement.
GCGCGAGCGCCCGTCGCGTGTCCGGCACAGAGACGATCGCGAACGTGCCCTCCGCGCTGACCGAGCCCCAGGTCTCTTCGTGGTCGCGCTGGATGAGGACCGTCGTGGCGCCGCGCGCGAGAGCAGCCGCGATGTAATCGTGGCCGTCGACGTCGAAGCCAGGCACGGCGACGAAGAGCGCCCCCGGCACGACGCGACGGCTGTCGTGGCAGACGGCGGCTATCGCACCCGGCGTCCCCGCGACGACACGCGCGTCCGAGACGGAATCGAGCCACGAGGCCGTAGCGGCGCGAGATGGGGACATCGACTCGATTATACCGCCGTAGGTGCCACGGGCCGCTCCGTCATTCCGAGCCCCGCGGGGCCGGGCCATCGACGAGCCCCCACGGAGGCAGCCACGTCCGCGCGGGGATGGGAGGGCGAAGAATCTCTCCGTCCCGTGCAAGCTCTCTACAAATGCCCGAGCCCTCAGATGTGCCACCAAGCCATGGCACCTATTCACCGGCGGGACGACGCTAGGCCTGTGGTGTTCGCGGCGAGTCGATGGGCGTGGTGGAACCAGTACGGCAGCGGGCCTATCGATGCCTGCGTGGAACGGGTGCGGCGGGCGCGGCTCGACGGCGTGATCGTGAAGTGGGGATACACGTCGGCCCGCGAGGCGTTCGCGCGCGCGGGTGTCGCCTGGGCCACGGAACGCTACGTCTACCCGCACCAGCCGGAGACCGAGGCGCGCCGGCTCGCGGACGACATCGCGGCGGGCGCGCGCTTCGCGGTCGTAAACGCGGAGGTCGAGTGGGAGGCGCTCGACGCGACGCCGATGCGGCGGCTCGTCGCGGAGTTCCGGCGGCTGCAGCCGCGCGCCGAGCTGTACGCCTGCGTCGATACGCGCGGCAAGCGCACGTCCCTCCCCTATCAGCGAGTCCTCGCGGAGCACATCGCGGGCTGGATGCCGATGGTGTACCCGGGCGCGTTCGGCCAGTCTGTCCGCGACGCGTTCGCGTCGGCGCTCGACGGTAAGCCGTTCGATAACAAGCCGGTGCTCCCAGCGATCCAGACGTACGGTGCTATCGGCGCGTCGATGGTTCGCGAACAGATCGAGGAAGTGCGGCGGCGCGGGCTGCTCGGTTACCAGGCGTACACGATCGCCCACGCGTCCGAAGCGGAGTGGGCGGAGCTGGTGCGGGATGCGGAGGTGGAGATGGAAGCGATCGATAAGCTGCGGCGTCTGCAGTCGGTGTCGGCGCTGTTCTTGCGCGCGGCGGGACACGCCCTGCTTGGCGAGCCGCTGCCCGGCGAACTGCGCGCGCAGTTGCGCTTTCTACTCGGCTAGTGGAGCCAGGTGGCCTGTACGCCGAGTTCTGTGCCCCGACAGGTCGGGGCGGTGGCCATCTATCTAGGTCCGTCGTTACCGGCGGACTCGAGCGGCCTACCCGAGGACGGGGCCGAGCGCCCCTTCTCGCCGAGGCGAGAGTCCTCCTATTTGGCCTTGCTCCGGGTGGGGTTTGCCCGGCCCTCCCGTTACCGAGAGGACCGGTGCGCTCTTACCGCACCATTTCACCCTTACCCCGACGAGTCGGGGCGGTATGTTTCTGTGGCACTTTCCGTCGGGTCGCCCCGCCCGGGTGTTACCCGGCACCCTGCTCGGAGGAGCTCGGACGTTCCTCCCCGACCGAAGTCGGGGCGGCCACCCGGCCTCCTGGCTCCGGTAATCATTGTAGCAAGTGGACTGGCGAAGCCGTGTAGCGGCGGCTCGCGAGCCGCCCGCCCCGCAGGGCCAGCCCCTAAACGAGACGTCTCTTCACGAAATTATTCGATAAATCAGACGATTCAGATTCAAAACCGAGCAGGAAAAAATAAAAGTGCGCAGAAAATCGCTCCGCGACCCACGCCCCGCGACCCCGGGGACGGGGCTAGGGCGCGGGCGCCCCGTCCAGCGCCTCGTTCGCGAGGGCGTCAGCGACTTTGTTCTGCGCGCGCGGGACGTGCTCTATCTGGACGCGATCGAACTGCGAGCGCAACACGAGGACGCGCTTGTAGAGCGGCTGCAGGCCGGGGTTCTTCACGCGATAGCGCCCGGCGAGCTGTCGCACGATGAGCTCGGAGTCCATGCGCAGCTCGACGTCCGTCGCGCCGAGGGCCAGCGCCGCCTCGAGCGCGGCGATGGCGCCCGCGTACTCGGCCTGGTTGTTGGTGCCATGACCCAGCGCGCGGTGCGTGCGGTGCAACTCGTTCATGTTCTCGTCGTAGACGACGGCGCCGTAGGAAGACGGGCCGGGGTTGCCGCGCGAGGCGCCGTCAGTGTATGCGATGACTTTTCGGATGGCGATGGCGTTGGCTCCTGCAGATGGACTGTTCCGCTCAATCTAGTGCCGGAGGCGTACCCGGCTAAAGAAGTAGTCTGAGGTCCTTCGGGCTCCCCGCCCCTTGCGCTCTACCCCACTCCCCTCAGGATGACCGCGAGTTACGGCCGCAGGACAAGCTCGATGCCTTCGTCACGGACGACGACGCGGTCGAGCATCTCGCGCAGGTGCTGCTGCTTCTCCTCGACGGGCTGCTCATCCCAGCCGTCGAGCAGGATGGCGAGCGCCTTCTGCCGGCCGCGTGTGCGCTCGCTCGCATCGGTCTGGTCCTGGATGCGCCGCTCCGTGTCCTCCAGCTCCTCCTCGGTACGCAGCCGTTCGCCCGCGGTCGTGATACTCAGCTTGTGGAGCTGCTCGCGCGTGATCCGGCTCTTGGCCGCGGCCGAGAGCTGTTCTTCGAGCCGCTTATCCAGCTGGCGCAGGCGGCCGCGCAGCCGCTCCAGGCGCTGCGTCCACTCCGCGAGGACCTCCTCTTGATTGCCGGCCTGCGGCAGCAGCGCGGCGCCATCGAGGCCGGCGAGCAGCGTGCGAACCTGCTCCTCCAGCTCGTCGGCGCGCTGCGTGTGGTAGTCGCACATACTTTGGTTCGTGCGCGATTCGCACTGGTAGTAGCGGTATGAGGCCTGGCCCTCGCTGCCGCTGCGACGCCGCCAGCTCTGGCGGCGGCTCACGCCGATCATCTTGTTGCCGCAGTGGCCGCACTGCACGAGCCCCGCAAGCAAGAACGTCGAAGGCTGGCGTTTCGCGAAGTTGTTGCGGCGGGCGTTCAGCCGGTCCTGCACGGCCCGGAAGTCGTCCGGCGTGACCAGCGCGGGGTGGCTGCCCGGCACACGCACGCCAAAACGAGAATAGGTACCGAGATAGACGCGGTTGCGCAGGATGTCGCGGATGCTGACCATGCTCCAGTTGCCGCCTCGACGCGTGTGGTACTCCTCCTCGTTGAGGCGGCGGGCGATGAGGCGGATGCCCAACCCCTCGTGCAGGTAGAGGCGGAAGATGTAGCGCACGACGACCGCCTCGTCCTGGACCAGCTCGAGGCGGCGGCGCATGCCGACCTTGTAGCCGTACGGCGGCCGGCCGAGCACCTCGCCGCGCACGGCCTTGCGGCGCATCGCGGCGCGCACGCGCTCCCCGAGCAGCTCGCGCTCTGACGGCTGTGCCCACTGCTTCACCAGCTCCGCGAGCGGATCGGGCGGGCCCTCCATGAACGCGACCTGCGCGCCGAGACCCTCCATCTGAAAGTAGCGGCGCATGGATACCGAGTTGTCGTCGCCCATGCCCTCGAGCGACCGCGCGACGACGACGACGAAGCCCTTATCTTTGCGCTTGAGGTAGTCGACGAGCTGGCGGAAACCGTTGCGATGCCCGTCCGTCTCCGCCGTCTCGACGAACGTCACCGCGACGTCGTAGCCCTGCCGCTCGCAGAACTCGAGGAACGCTTTGTTCTGCGCAGAGAGGGGGGCACCCTTGCTGCCGGCCTTCGGTTCGCGGAAAAAGCCGACGGCCTTCATGCTAGATCACGTAGAGGATGCGCTCGCAGCTTGGGCACTGCACGATGTCGCTGCCGGCGCGCGCGCGCTGCGTGACGTTCATCGGCAGCGAGATGCGGCAGCCCTGACACGCGCCGCCGACGACCTTCCCAACGGCGCGGCCGCCCTTGTTTGCGCGCAAGATTTCGTAGAGGCGCAGGAACGACGGGTCGATCTCGCCCGCCGCGGCCTCGCGCTCCGGCAGGAGCTTGGAGAGCTCCGCCTCTAGCTCGCCGGTACGCGCGCCCATGTCCTCGCGCTCGACACCGTGCTGCTCGGCCAGCTCGCCCAACGTGCGATCGGCCTCCGCGACGCGCTGCTGTGCCTGCTCCAGCGCGTCCATCGCGGCAAGCGCCTTGTCCTCCAGCTCGCTGCGACGGCGGCGCAGGCTGTCGACGTCCGCCTGCAGGTCCGCGAGCTCCTTCGGGTTGGTCACGCTGCCCTGGTAGAGCTTCTTCTCGACCGGCTCGATCTTGCGCTTCAGCTCGTCAGCCGCAAACTCGCTCTCTTTGAACTGGTGCTCCGCTTCGCGAAGCTCTTCCTTTCCCTGCACGAGAAGCTGTCGCGCTTCGACTAGCTCTTCTGGCTCATCGAGTCGCGCCGCGATGTCCTCGATCGCAGCGCGGTCGGCCGCGATGGCGAGATCCAGCTCCTGCAACGCAAAGAGTTCGGAGATAGAGGTCAAGGGATTTCCTCGGAATCGGAACGGGCTCCAGAACCCCTCACGGCGACCGGAAGAGAGCCTTCGAAAAGCTCGATTCCCAGCCGAAACGGGGCGATGGAAGACAATGTTGGACAGCAAGACGCCGAACCCGCACTCGTTGGGGATTATAGGTTCGGTTCGCGCGGGGGCGCAAGGAAGCTATGTCAACTGTGTCGCTTTTCTTTGCCCCAGAGCGTGATTTGACGGCGGCGAGAAGCCGCTCATATCCTGAAGGCGCCATGTCCTCTCTGTTGTTCAACGTCTCGGGCCTGCTCAAGGAGGAGGTCGGAGCGAAACGTGAGTACGATATCAACGACGACGTACCCGTCGACGGTGGCTCGCGCCGGATGACCGGACATGTTACGATGCTGCGCACCCAACCGGGAGTCCTCGTGACGGCCGGCCTGCGGGGTGTCGAGCAGGATCAGTGCAGCCGCTGCCTGCGCGACACTGAGGTGCCGCTGGAGTTGGACTTCGAGGAGGAGTTCTTCGCCAGCGCGGACCCCCGCACGGGAGCAGCGCTGCCGCCGCCCGAGGACGTGGAGGCGTTCCGGATCGACGGGGAGCAAATGCTCTCGCTGGACGAGGCGGTGCGCCAGTACTGGTCTGCCACCGTGCCGCTCCAGTCGCTCTGCCGGCCGGACTGCCTGGGCCTCTGCCCTCGCTGCGGCAAAGACCTGAACGATGGGCTGTGCGGCTGCGAGCCGGAAGCCGACGAACGCTGGGCCGCCTTAGGCGAGCTTTCGAGCGAATTGAAAGGGACATAGACGTGCCTCCAGTACCAAAGAAAAAGTCGCCCGCTTCAGCCAAAGGCGCGCGACGCAGTCACATGCGCAAGCCTGCGGTCAAGCTGTCGGAGTGCTCGCACTGCCACAGCCCGCGCCTGCCCCACACGGTCTGCCCGACCTGCGGCTACTACAAGGGACGCGAGGCCGTTGTCATCGCCAAGCCTGAGCTGCCAGAATAGCGTAGCGATTCGCTACAGCCCGAGTCTCGCCGGTGGCTGACGCGCGCGCCGCCTGGTTGTTTCCGGGACAGGGCGCGCAGGAAGTTGGCATGGGGCGCGACCTCTACGAAGGCTCCGACGCCGCGCGCCGCATCTTCGATACCGCCGATAGCGTCCTTGGCATGTCCGTCACGCGCCTCTGCTTCGAGGGGCCGGAGGACGATCTCCAGAACACCCACAACGCACAACCCGCCCTCTTCACCGCGAGCCTGGCCGCGCTGGAGGCAGCTCGAGAGCTGGGCGGCCTCCCGCCCGATCCGCCGTCGTTCGTCGCAGGACATAGCCTTGGCGAGTACACGGCGCTCGTCGCCGCGGGCGCGCTCGATCTCGACAACGGGCTGCGTCTCGTGCGAGAACGAGGGCGGCTGATGAAGGAGGCGGCGGCGAGCAGTCCCGGCGCGATGGCCGCGATCATCGGCCTCGACGAGGAGCGCATCACCGCGATCTGCTCGGAAGCGGGCGCGGAGGTGTGCAACCTGAACGCGCCGGGCCAGACGGTCATCGGCGGGACCGAGGAGGCAGTGACCGCCGCGATGGCGCTTGCACTCGAGCGGGGCGCGCAGCGGGGGGTGCGGCTGAAGGTCAGCGGCGCGTTCCACACATCGATGATGCAGCAGGCTGCCGAAGGCATGGCGCGCGCCGTTGCGGACACGCCGCTGCGCGCCCCGGCGGTGCCGATCGTGGCGAACACGACGGGAGAGCCGATCACGACGGCGGAGCCGCTGCGCGACGAGCTTGTACAGCAACTGACGCGCCCCGTGCAGTGGCAGCGCTCGATGGAGTACCTGCGCACGCAGGGGGTCGGCGCGCTGATCGAGTTCGGACCGGGCCGCGCGCTGACGGGCCTGGCGCGCCGCATCGACCGCGGGTTCGCCGTGCGAAACGTTTCCGACATGAAGGGCGCTAGCTCGCAAGCATCGCCCCCGCCTGCGCCGCCTTGACGCGGCCGATCCCGAACAGCATTATGAGGGACGCCATGTTCGACTTGACAGGGAAGGTTGCGCTTGTAACGGGCGGATCGCGTGGCATCGGCCGGGCGATTTCGCTTGCGTTGGCGGGCAACGGCGCGAAGATCGCTGTCAACTACGTCTCGAACGAGAGGGCAGCGAACGAGACCGTCGAACAGGTCCGGGCGTGCGGGAGCGAAGCTATCGCGATTCAGGGCGACGTGGCGGAGACGGATGTCGCGAAACGCCTCATCGATGAGACCGTCGCCGCCTTCGACGGGCTGCACATACTCGTTAACAACGCGGGCCTGACGCGCGACGACCTGGTGCTGCGCATGTCCGAAGAGGCGTGGGACCGCGTCATGGCCGTCGATCTGCGCGGGGCCTTCCTGTGCACGAAGGCGGCGCTGCGGCCGATGATGCGGCAGCGCTGGGGACGGATCATCAACATCGCTAGCGTTGCGGGTGTCGTGGGGAACCCGGGGCAATCGAACTACGCCGCCGCAAAGGCCGGCCTCATCGCGTTCACGAAGTCGGTGGCTAAGGAGATGGCGTCACGCAACATCACGGCGAACGCGATCGCGCCGGGCTTCGTCGATACGGAGATGACGGAGGGACTGACGGACGCGCAGAAGGGGGCCATGCTCATGGTGGTGCCTATGGCGCGCGCGGGCACGCCGGAAGACGTTGCGCCGGCCGCCGTCTTTCTCGCGTCCGAGGAGGCAGCCTACGTAACGGGAACCGTGCTGACCGTCGACGGCGGCCTGGTGATGCACTAATGGCCTCCGGCGGGCGGCACCGCGCGCGCGTCGCTGCGCTCCAGTCGCTCTACGAGGCGGACAGCTCGAACCACGAGCCGGCCAGGGCGCTGGAGAGGATCGTCTCGGAGCACCACGTACCGAAAGACGCCGCGGCTTTCGCGCAGGACTTGATCGAGAGGGTACGGGCACAGCAAGATGAACTTGACCGGCTGATTGCGGAGACTGCGCCGGCCTGGCCGGTGGAGCAACTTTCGCCGGTGGACCGCAACATCCTGCGGCTTGCGATATGCGAAATGCTGGGAGATAATGGGACGCCTGTGAAAGCAATCATCAACGAGGCCGTCGAGCTTGCGAAGAGCTTCGGCAGCGAGAACTCATCGAAGTTCATCAACGGCGTCCTCGGATCCATCGAACGGCAACGAACAGAGAATCTCGCAGGCCGTCCGGCCTCGAAAGGGGGTGAGTAGGTGGCAACGACCTTTGAACGGGTACGCCGGCTGATCGTAGAGCAACTCGGCGTCGACGAGGAGCAGGTGGCCCCCAACGCGTCGTTCGTCGACGATCTGAACGCAGACTCTCTCGACCTGGTCGAGCTGATCATGTCGATGGAGGAGGAGTTCAGCAAAGACGGCAGAACGCTGGAGATCTCCGACGAAGATGCGGAGAAGATTGTCACGGTGCAGGACGCCGTGGATTACTTGAAAGACCTGGGCATCGAGGACGAGTAGGCGTCCCGGCCCAGTCAGCGTCGCCGCTGCCCGCGATCCGCAGGACCGGGAGCGGCGTGCTACTTTTATAGAAGAGAGCCATGGAAGTTTTCGGCGTCGGCCCCTTGGAACTATTGGTGATCCTGGTGATCCTCCTGATCGTCGTGGGGCCAAGGCGCCTGCCTGAGATGGCCGTCGAGCTGGCCCACATGCTCCGCACCGTGCGCAAGTTCGGCACACAGATTTCGCAAGAGCTCACCGAGACGATGAGCGATCTGGAGAAGGAATACGCGGATATCAAGGGCGACTGGAAGGACGTCGGCCAGGGGCTAAGCGAGACGACCAAGCCCGTTAGCACCGGGCTCGAAGCCGCAGCCCGCGACGCCACTGCCGCCCTGGAAGAGGCGAAGGAGCCCTCAGAGCGGGCGCCCGCCTCCTAACCCCGAGCTCCCATGGCCGTCCAGCCGCCCGTCGAAGCGCCTCCCGAGCCGTCGCCCACGCCCGATCGCCGGCCCAACCCGAGCGAGGCGAGGGTTCTCACGATCCTCGAGCACCTGCAGGAGTTGCGTTACCGCCTCATGGTGTGCGCGGGTGCGCTCGTCGTGGGCGTGAGCGTGTCGTTCTATCCGCTCAGTGCTTGGGCGATCGACTACCTCAAGCGACCGGCCGAGCGGGAGCGCCAGAACTTCGACCTCGCGTTCTTCGATCCCCTCGAAGGCTGGACAACGTACTTCCGCGTGTCGCTGCTGCTTGGAATAACGATCGCGATGCCGGTGATCATCTATCAGCTCCTGGCGTTCGTTTCGCCCGGGCTGACGAAGAGCGAGCGGCGCTGGCTGTATCCCATCGTGATCGGCGCAACCGGGGCCTTCATCGGGGGCTGCGCATTCGCGTATTACGTTGAATTGCCACCGGCGTTGCGGTTCCTGCTCAATCCTCCGAGCGGTCTTGGGCAGCCGGTGATTAGCGCGCGCAAGTACTTCGATTTCGTCACGAGCATGATGCTCGTCACGGGCCTGGTCTTCGAGCTGCCACTTGTGGTGATGGGCATGGCGAAGATCGGCGTCGTCACGTCGCGCAAGCTGCTCGGCTGGTGGCGCTATGCGATCATCCTCGCGTTCGTGCTCGCGGCGGTCGTCACGCCTTCGGTGGACCCGATCACGCAATCGCTCGTGGCGGGGCCGATCATCGTCCTCTACTTCGTCGGCATCCTCCTGGCCAAGGTCGTCGAGAATAACCCGCTCATCCCCCGCTCGACGCAATGATGCGGCTTTTGACCCCTCCGACGGCGGCTGATATCATCGTTCCCAAGCATGACGATTGGTTCCCCATCGCGCGTCCGAGCCAGAGCGGTTGCCACAGGGCTCACCGGCGGCTTCTTCAGCGGGCTAACGGGGGTTGGTGGCGGCACAATCATGGTGCCGCTCCTACGGCGGCTCCAGGGACTGCCGCAGCATCGCGCGCACGGCACGTCGCTCGCCATCGTCATCTTCGTTGGCACGGCGGGGCTCATCGGGTACTGGATCAACGACAACGTCGACTGGCATCTGGCGTTGTGGCTGGCGGTGGGTAGCGCGTTCGGATCGTACGCCGGCGCCGTCGCGATGTCGCGGCTGGCGCCTCGGGCACTGCAACTGACGTTCGGCGTATTCCTGCTGACGGTAGGCATACGGATGTTTTTCGCCTAGTGGAGGTCCTCTGGGAGCTGCTCATCGGAGTGGCCGGCGGCTTCGCCGGAGGGCTGCTCGGCATCGGCGGAGGCGCGATCTACGTCCCGGCGATGGTGATCCTGCTGGACACGGACCAGCACCTGGCGCAGGGCGCATCGCTCGCGGCGATCATCGCGACGGGGATCGTGGCTACCTTTGCGCACTATCGTCGTGGCAACGTCGATGTGCAGGTGGCGACACGAGTGGCGCCGCCGGCCGTCATCGCGGGTTTCGCCGGAGCGTTCGCCGCGGACGCGCTCGACGCCATCGTGCTGCAGCGCGTCTTCGCGGTCGTCGTCGTGTACTTCGCGCTGTCGATGATCGCCGGCGCGCTGAGGAAGGAACCGTCAGCATCATAGAAGGGGTGGGCGCATGGACGAGCAAGCCACCGCACTACGAGCCCTAGCGGAGCAGATCGGCGTCTGCCCGAGGTGCGAGCTGAGCAAAACGCGCGGCCGGGCCGTCCCGGGCGAAGGCAACCCGAACGCCGACATCGTCTTCATCGGCGAAGGCCCGGGCTTTTACGAGGACCAGCAGGGACGTCCTTTCGTGGGGGCGGCGGGCAAGTTCCTCGATGAGCTGCTGGCGGCGATCGGGCTCAATCGAAAGGACGTGTTCATCTGTAACGTGGTCAAGTGCCGGCCGCCCGGCAACCGCGATCCGTTGCCGGGCGAAATCGAAGCGTGCACGCCGTGGCTCGACCGGCAGCTCGCGATCATCGACCCGAAGGTCGTCGTCACGCTGGGACGGTTCTCGATGACGCGCTACTTCCCCGGCCAGGCGATCAGCCGCATCCACGGCCAGCCGCGCCGCATCGATGGCCTGCTCGTCGTACCGATGTACCATCCTGCGGCGGCGCTCCACCAGGGCAGTCTGCGGCGCACGATCATGGACGACTTCAAGAAGCTACCGGGTATCCTGAACGAAGTGCTCGCGAAAGAAGAGGCCAAGGACGAAGCGCCCGAGGAGCCCGCGGCAGTACAAATGCAGTTGCTGTAAAGGAGATCTGCGGCCGTGTGGCCGCGAGAACACACATGGCTACCAACAAAGCTACCGGCAAAAGAAAACTGCGGGTCATCCCGCTAGGCGGACTCGGCGAGATCGGCAAGAATATGATGCTCCTCGAGTACGGGGACGCGATCATCGCCGTCGACGCCGGGCTCATGTTCCCGGAGGAAGAGATGCTCGGGATCGATCTCGTCATCCCGGACATCAGCTACGTTACGGAAGGCCGCAAGCATCTTCGCGCGATCTTCCTGACGCACGGACACGAGGACCACATCGGCGCGTTGCCGTACATCCTGCACCAGATCAACGTGCCGGTGTACTGCTCGCCGCTTACGGCGGGTCTCGTTAAGGTCAAGCTCAAGGAAGCGAAGATCAAGAACGCGCAGGTCAACATCATCAACCCCGGCGACGCTGTCAAGGAAGGGCCGTTCACCGTCGAGCCGTTCAGCGTCGCGCACAGCGTGCCCGACTCGACGGGCCTCGCGATCAGGACGCCGGTCGGCATTGTCATCCACACGGGCGACTTCAAGCTGGACCATACGCCCGTCATGTCGCAATCGACGGACCTGCCGAAGCTCGCGGCGTACGGCAAGGAGGGCGTACTGCTCCTGCTGGCCGACTCGACGTACGCGGAGATCCCCGGCTACACGCCGTCGGAGCAGCTCGTCGGCGAGGCGCTGCGCAACATCATGTCGACAGCGGAAGGGCGCGTCATCGTTACGACGTTCGCGTCGCTCATTGCGCGCATTCAGCAAGTCATCGATGGAGCGCAGGCGACGGGCCGGCGCGTGTTCGTTACCGGACGCAGCATGGAGCAAAACGTGCAGATGGCGTTCGACCTGGGGTACTTGAAGGCGCCCAAGGGCATGATGGTAAACGCGCGCGAGCTCGACAACATCCCGCACCAGCAGCTCGCCATCGTCACGACGGGTAGCCAGGGCGAGCCGACGTCGGCGCTGACGCGCATGGCGAACCAGGACCACCAGCACGTGAAGATCGTGCCGGGCGACATCGTGGTCTACTCGGCGAGCGCCGTGCCCGGCAACGAATCGCTCGTCTATCGCACGGTCGACAACCTGTTTCGCCTCGGCGCCAGCGTGCTCTACAACCGCATCGCGAACGTGCACGTACGGGGCCACGCGGCGCAAGAAGAGCTCAAGATCGTCCACTCGCTCGTGCGGCCGCGCTACTTCGTGCCGATCCACGGCGAGTACCGGCACATGGCGCTCCACGTCGAGCTGGCGAAGACGCTGGGCATGTCCGACAAGAACGCCTTCATCATGACGGATGGCGATGTGCTCGAGCTCGACGAGCAGAGCGCGCGCCTCGCGGGTCACATCTCCGCCGACTACGTCTATGTCGACGGCCTGGGCGTGGGAGACATCGACCATGTGATCCTGCGCGACCGGCACCACCTGGCGACCGACGGCATGGTTGTGGTGATCCTGGCCATCGAGAAGAGCACCGGGCGTCTCGTGGGCGAGCCGGAGATCGTCTCGCGTGGTTTCGTGGACATCGAGGAGTCGGAGGACCTGATGCGGCGGACGAGTGAGATGGTCGTCGCTTCGCTGGAGGGCGCGGACCACATCGCTGAGTGGGGAGTCGTGAACACGAAGGTGAAGGACGCTATCGCCCAGTTCCTCTATACGGAGACGCGCCGCCGGCCGATGGTACTGCCGGTGTCTGTCGAGGTCTAGCCTTCGGCGATACCTGGAGGCCGCCTTGGGCGGTTTTCCCTACCGCACCCGAGGTGTAGTATTGCGGCAACGGACTTCGCGCACGGTAGGAGGGAGCCCACATGCGCCGTTTCCTGGTCTTTGCACTCATGGCAGCCGCGGTAGCCGGAGCGGCCTGCGGCGGCGGGGGTAGCGACAAGCCTGATACGACGGCGACGCCGCCTGCACCACCGACAGCGAGCGCGGGCGACCTGGCCCGCAGCGTGGTCCAGATCGTAGCGCTGGACGACGCCAGCGACCCTGTATGGTCGGGTTCCGGAACGGTCATTTCGGATGAGGGCTTGATTCTGACCAACGCCCACGTGGTCGACAATCGGGCCGATGAATACGCCGACTTAGGTGTGGCGGTCACGGAGGACCCCAACCTGCCGCCAACGCCTTCATACATCGCGGAGATCGCGGCCGTGGACTACGTGCTCGATCTCGCTGTGATCCGCGTCGTGAGCGACCTCGATGGCGCCGACGCCACGCTCGATCTGCCGGCGGTGCCGATCGGGGACTCGGACGCAGTCGAGATCGGCGAGCACATCCGCATCCTCGGCTTCCCGGGTATCGGGGGCGAGACGATTACGTTTACCGAGGGCGCGGTCAGCGGCTTCACATCGCAGCGCGACATCGCGGACCGCGCCTGGATTAAGACCGACTCGACCATTGCCGGGGGCAACTCGGGCGGGCTGGCCGTGAACGCCCGCGGCGAGATCATCGGCGTGCCGACCATCGCCGGCTCGAGCGAAGAAGTCCAGCCAGTCGACTGCCGCACGGTCGTCGATACGAACCGCGACACCGTCGTGGACGGCTTGGACACGTGCGTTCCGCTGGGCGGGTTCATCAACGGCCTGCGTCCTGTCGCGCTGGCTCAGGACCTGATCGACGCAGCGGAGTCTGGGACCGTCTACGTCTCGCCGTTCGAGCAGCCGGTCACGTTGGAGACGCCGGAGGCCTTCGATACCGCTAACGTTCTCTTTTACAATCTCGAGTTCTCTACCGACGTAACGGAGGACAACCTGCCGACCGAGATCGTTCCGACGTTGCCATCCGGAGCAACGTCTGTCTGCGCGTTCTGGGACTACGAAGGCATGCTCGACAGCGTTTCGTGGGAGGCACTCTGGTTCGTCAACGGCGAGCTCGATGAGGCGGGCAGCATCACGGACGACATCTGGGTCGGTGGCGACGTGGGCAATTGGTGGGTCTGCAATTTCAACGACAGCGGCCTGATCGACGGCCTGTACGAACTGGTGCTCAGCGTCGAAGGCGACTCACAGGCCTCGAGCTCGATCTACGTCGGCGGAGCACACCCGCTCGTCGATTTCACCGTGGAGAACACGACGAGCACTGAGGTCTGCTACGCGTACCTCTCGCCATCGGAGGCGGAGAACTGGGGACAGGACCAGCTGGGCGACGAAGAGTTCATCGATCCGGGCCAGTCCCGGACGTTTACGATTCCCGCATCAACGTACGACATGCTCCTGCGCACGTGCGATCACGAAGACCTGGCCGAGGAATTCGAGATGGACATCACAACGGGAGGCCAGGTCTACCCGCTGCAGTAGCGAGCCAAGCCAACATTGCACCGTAGGCGGGTAAGCTAACGGCTCACCCGCCTACTCTTTTAACCTGGGAGTAGCCGCACTCGCGTTCGGGCTGCTATACTCCGAGAGTCCTGAGGAGGACGTGCGCCCGACATGTGGGGTGGGACGGGCGCTGGCTCCGCAGCCGGTCGTTGGCTAGCCGGTGCGCGGGGCGCAAGGATGCCGATGGCTAGAGCACGAGCTCGTTCCCGCCCAACAGCCGGACGCCGCCGCGCCGGTGAATCTCCGTTCTCTTCGATCGGGGACTTCCTCTTCCGTCTCGAAGCTGCCGGCATTCTTTTGCTCGTCCTCGCGCTGGTCGCGATCCCGTTCCTTGTGCCCGCCACGCGCGGCGTCACGGATTTCCGCGACGCCATCGTGCGCACGTTCGGGCTGAACGTCTTCTTCTTCATCGCGCTGCTCGCATTCCTCGGACTCGCGACCGTGCGGCGCCAGCTCGACGTGATCTTCTCCGTCTGGCGTCCGTGGGCGGTCGGCGCACTTACGGCGACCTTCCTTGCCGGGCTGCTCGGCTTCTTCCGGCCCGACTGGCAGCTCGGCGGAGTAACGCTCGACGAGGTGACGGCGGGCGGCGACCTGGGACATCTCATGGCCGGCAACCCTATCGGCGTTCTGGTCTGGCTCGCAACGGGCATCGCCGCGTTCGCCGTGCTGACCCCGGAAGGCGCACTTACAACGGCTTCGGCCGCCGGGCAGGGCGCGCGCACGGTCTGGAGCTGGGGACTACCGGCTCGCGCGTGGCACTCAGCAGCGGCGCTCACGAACCTCATTTTCCCGACACGCACGCCGCCGAAGGGTACCGAGAAGGTCCCGCTTGAGACCATGATCTCGGCCCAGGACGAGGACGAGGAGGAAGAAGAAGAAGAATACGACGAGGACGAAGAGGAGTACGAAGACGAGGAGGACGCGCCGCCCGACGTCGGCGAGCAGGCGCGCCTCGCGCTCGACGGCGAGGTGGACGACGAGGAGTTCGAAGACGACCTCGAGGACGAAGACGAGGAAGCGGAGGCCGAAGAGCCGCGGCCTCGCAAGCGGCGCAAGGCGCACGACGGCTGGCAGTTGCCGCCGCTGGAGGTCCTTGTGGACGTCATGCCGCAGGAGGGCCAGGCCGACAACGCCGCGCGCGCGCGTCTGATTATCGACGCGCTCGCGTCGTTCGGCGTGGACGCGCGCGTCGTCCAGGTAAACGAGGGGCCAACGGTGACGCAGTTCGGCCTGGAGCCGGGCTGGGAAGTCAAGACGCGCCAGGTGCAGGAGCGCGACCCGACAGGGCGGCCCATTCTGAACAAGGACGGCACGCCGAAGACGCACACCGAGGAGGTCTCGCGCACGCGCGTGCGCGTGAATCAGATCACCACGCTCTCGAACGACCTCGCGCTGGCGCTCGCGGCGCCGTCACTCCGCATTGAATCGCCCGTGCCGGGCAAGCCCTTCGTGGGCCTCGAAGTGCCGAACAACAACGCGGCGCTCGTGACGCTCCGGAGCGTCGTCGAGTCGGCGCAATTCAAACGCGTGTCGCTGCGCTCGAGGCTGTCGCTGGCGCTGGGCAAGAGCGTCTCCGGTGAGCCGATCGTCGCCGACCTGGCGAAGATGCCGCACTTGCTCATCGCCGGCTCGACCGGGAGTGGCAAGAGCGTGTGTATCAACGCCGTGATTGCCTGCCTGCTGATGCACGCATCGCCGGAGGAAGTGCGCTTCATCATGATCGACCCGAAGCGTGTCGAGTTGACAGCGTTCGCGAAGATCCCGCACCTAGCCTTCTCATCGATCATCACGGACGTGGACCAGGTCGTCGGAACGTTACAAGCGGTCATCCACGAGATGGAGGCCCGCTACCGGCGCTTCGCTTCGCTCGGTGTGCGCAACCTGGAGATGTACAACAAGCACCCGCGCTGCCCGACGCCCCTGCCCTACTGGGTCGTCGTTATCGATGAGCTGGCAGACCTGATGATGGCGGCGCCGTACGAGGTCGAGCGACAGATCTGCCGTCTGGCGCAGCTCGCGCGCGCGACGGGCATCCACCTGATCGTCGCGACACAACGGCCGTCGGTCGATGTCGTCACGGGGCTGATCAAGGCGAACTTCCCGACGCGCATCGCGTTCGCGATGAGCTCGCAAGTCGACTCGCGCACGATCCTCGACACGGCGGGCGCCGAGAAGCTGCTCGGCCGCGGCGACATGCTGTACCTACCCACGGACGCCGCGAAGCCACGGCGCATCCAGGGCGTCTACGTGTCCGATCAAGAGATCGAGCAGCTCGTAGACTTCTGGACGCAGGACCGCTTCCAGGAGATCGACGTCGAAGTGTTCGACGACCTGCTCGAGGAGGCTCGGCAGCAGCAGGAGGCGGTTGCCGAGGCGGCGGAGAGCGACGACCCGATGCTGCAGAAGGCCATCAACCTGGCGCACGAGCACCAGCGCGTCAGCACGTCGCTCCTCCAGCGAAGGCTGCGTATCGGCTATCCGCGCGCCGCGCGCATCATGGACGAGCTGGAGGCGCAGGGCATCGTCGGTCCGTCCGAGGCGGCGGGACAGAGCCGTCAGGTGCTGGCAACCGTCCCGCGCCCCGTGGGCGGCGGCAGCGACGAAGACGAGTAGGCACGCTAGAGACTAGAATCGCGGCGCGCGCGAACCGGCATGTTTACCCAGGTTTACAATGCCTCGGGCGGGGGGTATACTCGGCACCAACGACTGGTGGGAACCGCGCGAGACTCCTGAACCGCCCCAGACCGCCCTTCCGTGGAAGCACGGACCACAGCGGTTTAGCGGCCCTCGTCGGCGCGTTTCCCGCCGGCCCGCGAGGCGGTACCGGTGGCCGCCTGTCGGCCTGCATGCGAGGTGACCCATGAACGCGCGATCGCGAAGGCTCCTCATCATCGGTGTTACGCTGGCGCTAGGCGGCCTGCTCGCCGCGATGGTTGCGCTCTCCTCCGGCCAGCCCAGGCCCGACCCAGTAGAGGCCGGCGGGCCGACGCCAACCGCGACCGCCACCCCGTCGCCGACGCCGATCCCCAACGCCGCCGCACACCTCATCAGCGCCAGCGGCGACCTCATCGGCGGCGACGTGAGCCGCGGACGGCTGGGCGACTACTACCTCGCCAACGGCGAGGTCCAGGTGGTCATCCAGGCGCCCCAGCGTAACCTGCTCAGCGTCGGCCAGTTCGGCGGCCAGATCATCGACGCCGACTTGGTGCGGGAGGCCGGCGACCCGGAGCGCGACAGCTTCGAGGAGTGGGCCTTCGGCGTCAACCTGGAGAACACCTGCCACTACACCAAGGTCAACGTCATTAACGATGGCTCCAACGGCCAGCCCGCCGTGATCCGCGCGACCGGCGTGGACGACCTGCTCGATTTCATCAACCCTAGTTCGCAGATCGCCGGCTTCGGCTTCCCGTTCCCGGCGGCGTTCGACGATACCGACCTGCCGGTAACCTGCAGCACCGACTACTCCCTCGCCGCGGGCGACACCTTCGTCGAGGTCGAAACCACCATCACGAACACCGGTGGCAGCGAAATCGACACGTTCTTCACGGAGTTCCTCGCCGCCTCCGGCGACGTGGAGACGTTCCTGCCGGGCTACGGCTTCGGCGAGCCACTCGTCACCACGGCCTGCGCGCGGTGCAACTTCGTTTCCTGGGGTGGGGTGGACGGCGCGGGCGGCGTCGCCTACGGCTATATCCACGACATCCCGGGCTCGACTGCCTTCAGCACCGGCGGCGTCAACATCCCGGTGTTGGGCGTGAGCGCCGCGCTCGCCCTGGTAGGTGTTGCGCCTGCGAACTATGCCATTCCGCCCAGCGGCGGCTCGCAGACAGTCACCCGCTACTTCGCCATCGCCGACGACATCGGCTCGATCATCGATACCCGCAACCAGCTCCTCGGCTACACCACGGGCACGCTGAGCGGCACAGTGACTCGCGGCGGATCTCCGATCGAAGGCGCGGAGGTGACGGTGCTGGGCGTCGTTGGTGACGGCCCGGGCAGCGCGAAGAACGTCGTCGCTTACTACCGAACGGACGCAAGCGGCAACTACTCCGGCACGCTGCCGGCTGGCAACTACACCGTGCAGACGCACATGAACGGGCACATGCCCGCCACCCCGGACCCGGCGAGTGTGACGATCACCGCCAGCAGCACCACGGACCAGGACTTCACAATTCCGGAGGCGGGACGGCTGCAGCTCACCATCGTCGATGAGAGCGGCACCAACCCCATCGCGGGCAAGGTCTCCGTCCTCGGCTTCGACCAGTACCCGGACCCAGGTAACTCCCAGACGGTCCTGGGCCTCATTCAGGTCAACACCAAGCTCTTCAACTCGCCGCTAGGCGACTCCAGGGATTCCATGCGCTACGGCCTGGCGACCGTGCTCTTCGCCGACGACTCGGGCGATACCGGTGAGGTGTTCCTAGAGCCCGGCGACTACCACGTCGTTGTCTCGCACGGCACGGAGTACTCGATCTTCGAGCAGGACGTCACGCTCACGGCGGGCAACCTGACGACGGTCAACGCCCAGATCGCGCCTGTGATCGACAGCACCGGGTTCATCTCCGGCGACTTCCACATCCATCAGATCCACAGCCCGGATAGCGCAACAACGCTCGAGGAGCGCGTCATCTCGATCCTGGCCGACGGCGTGGACTTCTTTACGCCGTCGGACCACGAGCACCGTACCGACATCAGCCCGGTGATCTCCTCCCTGGGCGTTGACGACCTGGTGTCCGCCAGGGTGAGCAACGAGAACACCACGCCGGACTACGGCCACTTCATCGCCTGGCCCATGACCCTCGACCTCACCAAGGCGAACGGTGGCGCGCTGGACTGGGCAAGCGAGGGCGTCCCGCCTGTCCCGCCGCCGGCAGGACAGGACTTCCCCAGCTTCGGGAACTACGTGATGTCGCCGTCAGAGATCTTCGATAACCTGCTCGCCGACCCCGGCGTGGACACGGTGCAGATCAACCACGTCGATACCTTCTTCGATCTCGGCGGGCTGGCGGTGGATACCGCCTACATACCGCCGCAAGATTTCGCCGACAATGCGAGCAAGCGGCTGGATCCTGCCATCGCCAACCTCTTCGACGACAGCTTCACCGCGCTGGAGAGCTGGCAGGGCGCCGGTCGCAGTGAGACGCTCGACCGCTTCGTCGGCCGGAGCATGGGCGACTGGTTCAACCTGCTGAACCAGGGCATCCTCCGCTCCAGCGTCGCCGACTCCGACACGCACAAGCGCGTCCTCGACGCGGCGGGCTTCCCGCGCACCATGGTCGCCTCACCGACGGACGACCCGGGCGGGCTCGACGACATCGCCGATACGCTCGCCGCCAACGTCAACGCCGGTAAGGCGACTGGCACCAACGGGCCGTTCATCCGGGTGACCAGCGAGGCGACTTCAACCGGCGAAGCGGGTGGCCTCGGCCACAGTGACGCGACGCTGATCGAGACGACGGACGGCAACGCTACGATCACCGTCGACATCCAGAGCCCGATCTGGGCCGAGTTCGATACCGTCGAGTTTTACGTGAACACCGTGCCGACAGTAGATGACTTCGATAACGACCCGCTGACGCCGCCGGAGTACCACGTGGCGCCCGACTTCGTGAAGTCGGCCGGCGCCGACTTCACGATCACGACGGTCGACGACTTCCCGTCCATCCCGGGCGCCGAACACTTCGAGGCGACCGTGCCCCTGGCCCTCACGGGTCTGGCGCAGGACACCTGGGTCGTCGTACTGGTGCGGGGCAGCGATGGCGTTTCCAAGCCGATCTTCCCGATCGTCCCGAACGATCTCGACACGGCCGCGAACCCGACCCTGACGGACCTGACCGACGGTAACCTGGGCGAGGACGGCGTCACGACCATGGCCTTCTCCAACCCGCTGTACATCGACATCGGCGGGAACGGCGCGTACGACTCGTCGGACTTCGACAGCGACCGCGACGGCTGCTCGAACCAGCAGGAGATGGGCCCGAACCAGGAGCTGGGCGGCCAGCGCAGCCCCAGCAACCCCTGGGACTTCTATGACATTGACGGCAACGGCGTAGTCGATCTCTTCATCGACATCTTCGGTGTGGCCAATGCCTTCGGAGACGACGCTGATAGCGACCCGCCCGGGGAGCCCGACGGGTACGACCCGGCGCTCGACCGATCGGCCCCGCCGCCGGGCATGGACGTATGGGACATGGGGCCGCCCAGCGGCACGATCGATTTGTTCACGGACATCTTCGGCGTGGCGTTCCAGTTCGGGCACGACTGCTCGGGACCGCCGTAGGCGGAGAGTGGCGTAGCACCAGGGCATCAGCACGTCGCTCCCCCGGCGACGGCTGCGCATCGGCTATCCGCGCGCCGAGCGGATCATGTACGACTTCGAGGAGCAGGGCCTCGTCGGGCGAGCGGAGGCGGCGGGCCACAGCCGTCAGGTGCTCTCCGATGTCCCGCGTCCGACCGGCATCGCAGTAGGCCGGCGATGAGTAGTTTCTCCCCTCTCGTACCCTCAGCTTGACATCTTTTCCGGCGCACCTATACTAGACCCCACCACTGGCGATAGATGCCCGGCTTAGGGGCCCCGAACCCTTGGGCCACGGCGGGGAGTGAGTGGTATGAACCGAGTGCTTCGCATCGTCTTCGGGTTCGCGTTGGTGGCGGTTCTGGTTCTGTTCGCTCGGGGCAACGCACCGAACGCTCTGGCGAGCACGGCGGCGATGCAGTTTCGCGTCGCCGGGGGCTTCTGCGACAGCCCTACGACACCGACGACATGCGACGTAGGCGCGGGTAACTCGTTCTCGCTGTTCGTGGACCTAGCGAAGGCCCCCATCGGAGGGTACGTCAGCTTCCAGACAGAGATCGACTATGACGGCCTCACGTATCATCCGGGAGCGAACGCCGGAGCAGAGATCCTCTGGCCAGACTCGGCATTTCCGTTGCGTTCGCCTGCGAGCCCAACGGGCACGGAAGGGCTAATCAATCACGCCTCCGCCACGACGCCTCCAACCTTCCCTGTCAGCAGCTACGCCGGCGTGTTGTTGGAGCTCGACTTGGAGTGCACGGGCACGATCTCGACCCAGACCATAGAGCTTGTGCCGTTCGAGGCAAGCAATACAAATGCGTCCGGCCTGAAGCCGTCCCCCTCGGCCGCTGTAATAGCGCTGTCCGATTCCCTCACGATCGAATGCACAACGGGAGTACCCATATTCACGCCGATCACGCTCATTGCGGGGCAGCACGTGCGATGGGAGTGCCAGCCAGGAGAGCCGCACTACCACTCGCTGTTTTTCCACTACACTTGGGGTGACGAGGAACGCGGCTTCGTCCCACCACCATTGTCGTACACGCAGGAGCCCTCCCCTGCCCTGCAGGGCATGGAGTGTTGGCACAACGGTACGAACACGCTGGTCTGGTACTACCTCGTATCGTGGCTTAATTTGACCGACATCCGAGGCACCGTCGTCGATGCCGGTTCGGGCATACCCATGCCCTTTGCAAACCTGACACTACAGCGAAATGTCAGCGGGACGTGGACGAACGTGAGCTCCGGCGAGCTGACGCCAAGCGCTAATCCGCGGGGCAGCACGATCGATGGTGCATTCGGCTGGAACATTGGATCTGCCAGCGGCTCTTATCGCGTGACAGCATCGGCGTTTGGCTGCGCCACTAACAATACCGGTTCGTTCACCCTGCCGGCCACAGACATCCTGATCGGACTGATCTGCGACGACTCGGACGGCGATGGTCTGCCGGACTTCGCGGACAACATCACCATCTACGACAACTTCACCTACGAGTACATCACACAGCCCGACAACCCCGACACCGACGGCGACACCGTTCCCGACGACGACGACGACTGTGACGAGGACGGGTTCTCGAACCTGGTCGAGCTACGCGACTATCGCAGCGACCCATGCGAGGACGAAAGCTACGACATTGACAGCGACGGCTGCACTAGCATGGAGGAGCTGCGGGCCAGCGAGGAGCTGGGCGGGCGGCGCGACAGTCAGAACCCATGGGACTTCTTCGATACGAACGGCGACAAGGTGATCGATCTGTTCATCGACATCTTTGGCGTGGCGGGAGCGTTCGGCCTGGCGCCAAGCGACCCCGGTTACTCGACGGCACTGGATCGCTCAGCACCTTCGACGGTGGGTGACCCATGGGACCTCGGCGCCCCGGACGGGACGATCGATCTGTTCACGGACGTCTTCGGAGTGGCGAACCAGTTCGGGCATAGCTGCGAGGCAGCGCCGTAACATGCCACGCTGACTGCTCCACAGCGCCCGGCCGCGGCCGGGCCCTGTGCTATGCTTGGCTCCAAGGAACGCCCCGCCTTCCCACGCGAGCCAAGGATGATGCGCAGAGTTCTATCTCTTTCTCCCTACCTCCTGTTGTATGCGAGCGTGCTATTGCTCGTCGCGTTGGCATCGTTCGGGACGCTACGAGACGACGGCGCGCCGGCGCATGCGACGTCGAGCGGCGGCTTCGCGGGAGAGACGGTCTACGAGGACATCCCTGAGCCGATGGACTTCGCGTTCGCACCGGACGGGCGGGTCTTTGTCGCGACGCTGAACGGAGCCGTGCGCATCATCGAAGGCGGAGTGCTCCTCGGCACGTCCTTCTACACCGTGCCGACAAATTCGAACGGCGAACGAGGTCTCGTCGGCCTGGCGCTCGATCCTGACTTCGCGACCAACCACTACGTGTACCTCTTCTACACACGCGAAACGAACGCGGCCGATCCGCAGGGCCCCAAAGTCGGGCGTCTGATCCGCGTGACGGCGGACGGCAACGTCGCGCAGCCCGGAAGCGAGCTGGTGCTCCTTGGGTCAGTCGTCACGACGCCCGCGACGCCGTCCTGCGACTTCTTCCCGATCACAGCGGACTGCCTGCCCGCAAACGGGTTGAGCCACACCGGAGGCGGGCTCCGCTTCGCCTCCGACGGCTCGCTTTTCGTGGCGACGGGCGACGCCGCGTTCTTGGCCACCGATCCGGTGGAGTTGATGACCCGTGTCCAGAACATCGACGGGCTAGCAGGCAAGCTGTTGCGCATCAACCCGGCGAACGGCCAGGGGCTAACGGACAACCCGTTCTACACAGGCAACGCCTCAGACAATCGCTCGAAGGTCTACGCCTACGGCTTCCGCCAGCCATTTCGCTTCAGCATCCGGCCCGGTACGAGC
This sequence comes from Dehalococcoidia bacterium, assembly GCA_040902195.1. Classification (GTDB taxonomy): domain Bacteria; phylum Chloroflexota; class Dehalococcoidia; order DSTF01; family RBG-16-68-14; genus JBBDXS01. The sequence continues at coordinate 24,936 of JBBDXS010000004.1, read as the reverse complement.
ATACCGTTTGTAGGCGAAGTGGGCTCGAACTACTGGGAGGAAATCGACGTGGCGCAGGCGGGAGGCAACTATGGTTGGCCGTGTTACGAAGGGTACAGCCAGCATCCGGTGCAGCTCAATCTGCCGATCTGTCAGTCGATGTACGGGAGCCAGACGCCCGTCGAGCACCCGGTCTACGCGTACTCGCGGGTAACTCAGTACTCAGCCGCGGTCATCGGCGGGACATTCGCGGAGGGAAGCAATTATCCGGCTGGCCTGAGCGGCAGCTACTTCTTCGCCGATTACGTGAAGGACGAGATGTACTCGCTGCGCTTCGACGCGGCCAACGATCCGATCACCGAAAGCTTTCAGACCGTTCTCACGTCCGCCGGCTACCCGGTCGATTTCGAAGTGGGCCCAGACGGAGATGTTTACTACCTCACGTGGCCGCGGAATAGCAACGTCGGCGTCGGCGAGATCCGCCGTCTGCGCTACGAAGAAGGCAACCGCGCGCCCGTCGCGCAGGTGTCCGCATCGCCGATTGGAGGGCTCACCGATCTCGACGTGACGTTCTCGAGCGCGGGCACGATGGATCCCGACGGCGACAGTCTCACGTATTCGTGGACGTTCGGCGACGGCGGCGTTTCGACGGAGGAAAACCCATCGCATACCTATACGACGAACGGGACGTGGACGGCTACGCTGACCGTCTCCGACGGGCTGGGCGGCGTCGATTCGGACAGCGTGACGATCGTCGTGGGCAACGAGCCGCCTCAAGCTGGGATCGCGCTGCCGTACACCGGCTACGCCTACGACGCATGGGACGTCCTGACGTTCTCGGGCTACGGTCACGACCCGGAGACGGGGACCCAGGCGCCGGCGGCGCTCCACTGGGCGATCGGTCTGCGCCACTGCGAACCGGTGCTGAACGGCTCCTGCCACACGCACCCGTTCCTCGAGACGATGGGCACCTCCGGCACGCTGATCACGCCCGATCAAGGAGACGAGCTGCACTTCCTCGCCTTCGATCTGACGGTGACCGATCCGGCCGGCCTGAGCACAACGGCCGAAGTAGAGGTCGGCCCTGACTCCGACGGCGACGGCCTGTTCGATTTCGAGGAGGCACTCACCGCCGGCACCGACCGCTTCGTCGCCGACACAGATGGAGGCGGCGCGCCGGACGGACTCGATTACGCGGTGGGCGATCCGTTCGATCCAAGCGATGATGCGGCGATCATGGACGTGGACGCCGACGGTGACGGCTGCACGAACGGAAACGAGGCAGGCGCGAATGAGGCGCTCGGCGGCCGGCGCAACGCCCTCAATCACTGGGACTTCTTCGATGTCTGGACGCGGCGCTACGACAACCCGGCGCCGTGGGAGCGGAACGGCTCGATCGATCTCTTCGGCGACATCTTCGGCATAGCAGCACGTTTCGGGACGAAGCGATCCTCGCCGCCAACCGAAGAGCAGGCGCTCACCGAAGCCGGCCAGCCGCCAGTCGACGACTGGTCGTACCACGCAGCCTTTGACCGCGGCGGCAGGGTGGGCCCAAACCCCTGGGACGTCGTGAGGCCGGACGGAACAATCGACCTCTTCAACGACATCCTGGGTGCTGCCATGCAGTTCGGCCACGATTGTACGTAGCCTGTTCGAAGGAAGCCCAACCGCTCTATCGAAGACGCAGCGGAGGGCCCTCAGAAGGTCCTCACCGACGGGTGCGCTCTGTCCGGCGACAAGTGCCTCCTGGTGCGTATGGTGGTAAGATGGCGGCGACCAGCCCGCTAGGAGACACTCCGCTACCGTGCGCATCTATTTCGCCCTTTTCACGTTCGTTGCAGCGCTTACCATCGTGTCGACCAGCGGACTCCCCGGCGGCGGTAATGTCGACGCCACGCCCGGGCGAGCCAACGTGCGGCCGGAGGTCTCGCAAGCGCTCACCAGCGCGAACACCGCGCGCGTCATCGTCAACTTTGCGCCGCCACCGACGCGCGATCAGGGCATACAGGGCATCGTGGCTGCACGGCCGCAGATCGCCGCGCAGCGGGGGCGCATCGAAGCGTCGGTGCCGCGAAGCGACCTCATCGTGACGCGTCAGTACGCGTCGATCCCCGCGCTTGCCGGGACCATCACGCGCGAGGGACTGGCGGCGCTGGCTGCGAACCCGGATGTGGCATCGATCGAGATTGACGGCGTCGGTTCCGCCGGGACGAACCAGAGCGGGCCTTTGATCCACGCGCCGGAAGTGCACAGCGCAGGCGTGACGGGCAACGGCGTAACCGTCGCGGTGCTCGACAGCGGCATCGACACCGACCATCCGGACCTCTCCGACGACATTGCGTACGAGAAGTGCTATCTCATCGCAGGGGGTTGCCCGGGCGGCGCGCATGTGGCCGAGGACGACAATGGCCACGGCACCAACGTCAGCGGCATCATCACGAGCAACGGGACAATCGCACCGAAGGGCATCGCGCCGGACGCTACGATCGCGTCGTACAAGATCCTGAACGCGTCGGGGCTTGGCTTCTTCTCCGACTGGGCGCTGGCGCTGGATGACATCATCACGAACCACCCTGAGGTCGACTTCGTGAACATGAGCCTGCAAAGTACTCTCAACTGCCCATCGACCGCGCTGGCCAGCGCGATCGGGACGCTGCGCAGCGCGGGCGTGCTGACGTTCATCTCGGCGGGCAACCACGGCACAAAAGCCTCGTTCACCATACCCGCCTGCATCGATGCCGCCGTCACCGTGGGCGCCGCCTACGACGCCAACGTCGGGACCGTAAGTCTTCCAGCCTTTCCGTGTGTCGACACGACGACCGCCGCGGACGAGGTCGCGTGCTGGTCGGACTCCAGTGCGGCGCTGGACCTGCTCGCGCCGGGCGCCGCCATCACCTCGACGAGCTACAGCGGCGGCACCGTGACCTACTACGGCACGTCGCAGGCCGCACCCCACGCGGCTGCCGTCGCCGCGCTCATCAGGAGCGCGAATCCTGCCCTGACGGCGGACCAGATCGAGGGCTGGATGAAATCGACCGGCAAGCTCGTCGTCGACAGCCTCAACGACGCGGATGCGAATACCTATCGCACTACGCCTCGGATCGACGCGCGCGCGGCGACGCTCTTAAACAGCGCGGACACAGACGGGGACGGCTGCTCGGACATCCAAGAGCTGGGTAGCGACGCTGAGTTTGGCGGACAGCGCAATCCGCTCGACCCGAACGACTTCTACGACACGAATGGCGACAAGGAGATCGATCTGTTCATCGACATCTTCGAGGTTGCATTCGCCTATGGTGACGACGCGGACGCCATGGGGCCTGACGAACCGGACGGCTACGACGCGTCGCTGGACCGCTCCGCGGCGCCGCCGGGAGCAGACGTGTGGCATATGGGGCCGCCGGACGGCATGATAGATCTGTTCACCGACATCTTCGGCGTGGCGTTCCAGTTCGGCGCGAACTGCACGGCCGTGCCATAGCCTTCCGCTCTCCGATGCGTCCGCTACAATAGGTCAACGTGTCCTTGCGCCTCGCCTCGACTCCGCTCATTTTCGCCTCAGCGATCGGCGCGCTGCTTGTCGCGGCGCTCTCCCCGAATGCGGACGCGGGCGTCGTTCCGGTTTCGTTCACGTATGGCGAGCTGCCCGCCTCGATAGCGGAGCCGACATCGCTGGCGTTCGGGCCGGACGGCCGGCTCTACGTCGCGACGACCACCGACATCCACGCGCTGACGCTAACGGCCGACAGCGTCGGTGTGGTCGACGATGAGACGATCGCGACAGATCTGAGCTGGGTGCTCGGCATCGCGTTCGATCCGACCTCGCCGGCATCCCCTGTGACGATCTACGCTTCGCACCAGGACCCCGGCGCGACACTTGGCTTCAATGGAGCGGTCAGCAAGTTTACGGGGCCGGACTGGACGCGCGTCCCGGTGGTGACAGGCCTTCCGACGTCGAATCAAAACCCCACCGGGCAAATCACGTACAACCATATGACGAACGGTATCGCGTTCGATGCGAGTGGCAAGCTCTTCATCGCCCAGGGCTCCGCGAGCGATGGCGGCCTCCCGATTCCCTACTTCCACGAGACGCCGCTTTCCGCCGCGATCCTCTCGGCCGATATCCACGCGCCCGGATTCGACGGCGCGATCACGTACGACCCGCCCGGTCCGCCGGCAGACTTCAACGTTGACCAGGTAAGCGGCGACGTATCGGTGTACGCGCCAGGCATGCGCAATCCCTACGATCTGGTGCTGCACACGAACGGCCACATGTACGCGACGGACAACGGTGCAATGGGGCAGCAGACGTCGCTGACGTGCGCGACGCAGGGCGGCCCCACGAGCACGTCGGACAAGCTGAACCTGGTCGTCGAGGGCGATTACTACGGCTTCCCGAACCGCAACCGCGGCCGGACCGATCCGCGCCAGTGCACATATCACCCGCCTTCGGAACCGAGCAGCGAGTTCTACACAGCGCCGCTCGTCATCCTGCCGAACCACTGCTCGTGTGACGGGTTGGCCGAGTACACGTCCGATGCTTTTGGTGGCCAGATGCAGGGGGACCTCATTTACGCGGAGTGGTCATCGGGGCGGATCAGCCGGCTGCGTCTGGCCGATGGCGGCGAGTCGTACCTGGACAACCCGACACCGTTGTCCAGCGCCTTCGCTGCGCCGCTCGACGTCGTGGTCGCGCCGAACGGGATGATCTACGTCGCGGAGTATAGCGGCAACGTCGTGTCGTACCTGGCGCCGGAGGGCTCGCCGGCCACGCCGACACCCGGCTCGACGGCGACTGCCACACCCGGGGCCGGGCTCGTCGGCGACGTGAACTGCGACGGCGTCGTCAATAGTATCGATGCCGCCTTCGTGCTCCAGTTCACGGCGGGGCTCTTCCTACCCCTACCCTGCGCCGGGGCTGCCGACGTGGACGAAAGCGGTTCGATCGACGCCATCGATGCGGCGCTCATCCTCCAGCTCGAGGCAGGCCTCATCGACCACCTGCCTCCGTAGGCAATCTAACGTCACCCTCAGGGCGAGCTGGTGTCCTGCCAAACGAGTAGGCGCGTGATATAATCGCAGGAGCGCGCCACGCAGAGGCTGGTGGCCAGAAACAGGGACGTTATGTCGGATACCTCGCAATTCCTCCTCAGCCTTCTGGGAGCGGTGCTCATCGCGTACGCGGTGATCCTGCTCCTTGGCATGGGTGTCTGGGCGTACCGCGACATCAAGCAGCGCACACACGATGGCTGGGCGCAGGCATTCGCCGTGGGCATGGTCGTTCTGTTCAACATCCTCGGCCTGGTCCTCTACCTCATCCTCCGCCCCAACGAGACGCTGACGGAGACGTACGAGCGCCGCCTGGAGACGGAGGCGCTCCTGCGCGAGCTGCCCGAGCAGCGGGCGTGCTCCCGCTGCGACCGCGTTGCGCGCGATGACTTCCTGCTCTGCCCGCACTGCCGTACCGTGCTGCGCGAGCCCTGCCTCGGCTGCGGCCGCACGCTCGAGCTCGAGTGGGCGATCTGCCCGTACTGCGGAGCGCAGGGGCCACAATCGATCCGTAGCGGCGCGACGGCATCGGCGCCACCACCCGTACTGCAACAGCAGACGGAGCTACCCACTGACGGAGCGAGCGAGGCGTCCAAGGGGAAGCCAAAGCGCGCCGCCGGCACGACCTCGCAGTCTTCCTACGACCCGACCGAAGTCAGCTAGTTAGTCGCCTGGATGAGGGCGTCTTTGTCCGCGTGCTCGCGCATGAGCGCGGCTGCGCGATCGACCTTGCGCCGCCCGGAGAAGCGCGTGCGGCCCAACATGTCGTCCAGCACCTCGATGGTGCGCACAGTGTTGTCGGGCACGCTGAGGACCGTTACATCGGCCTCGCTGCCTTGTACCCGGTCGATGAGGTAGGGGCTCGGCGGACGGCCGCCCGTGAGAATGAGGCAGGCCGGGTCTGTCGCGAGCGCCGCGAGGTGCAGGTCCATCTTATCGAAACGGTTGATCACGGCCTTGTGCGCGTGGTCGAGGAAGTACGGCTGTCCCGGGTCGGCGGAGATCGGGCCGAGCATGACGTACTCGACCGCCTCGTCTTCGTCGCCGCGATCGACGAGACGCGAGGCGTGAAGCGCCTCGGCCATTTCGCGGACCGTAGGGCCGGCAAGCTGGCGGTCCTCGGGCAATACGGCCAGGCAGCGCACGCCACGGGATTCGAGCGCCGCGCGCACGGGCAGGAGCCGCCGCGGCTGCTGTCGTGTCACGACAGCGCCGAGGAACGCGGCGCCCAACGCGGACGCCGCGGACGCGAGGTCGGCCTGCCGCGCTTCGTCCGCACGCGCGCTGACGAGTACGACGCGCGCGCTCAGTCGCGACACGAGGTCGCCGGGCATGCCGGCCGCCGCCTCGACGATCGAGACGCCGTCCTTCGCTTGCGCCAGCGCGTCCTGCTCGGTGACGGCGCCCTGCGGGGCGTCGCAGCCGGGTACGACTGCCAGCGCGCGCGCGTCGTCCTCGGCCGGCGCGTCGGCGCCGGCCGCCGCGCGAAGACGGAGCAAGCGCACGCTGCGGCCCCCGTCCGCGAGCAGCGCGCCGAGACCGGCCGCGACGGTCGTGCGCCCTTCCCGGGGCTCAAGCGAGGCGATCAGGAGCGTAGACATCGGCGCTAGTATAGCGACGCGCGCAGCTTCGGGCTACGGCGCGCTTGCCGCTCCGGAAGCGCCCTCGTTAGAATGGCTTTTGTGCCGAGGTAGCTCAGCCTGGTAGAGCACTGCACTGAAAATGCAGGTGTCGGCGGTTCAAGTCCGCCCCTCGGCACCACTTTCTTCTGCATTGAGTCAGTCCCCCCGGTGCCTGCCTTGAGCGTTACGGGCTGTGGTAATTTCTGGCCGCGAGAGTAGTACGGTGATGGTGGAACGCGACGTTACCGAACTGAGCGATGCGCACGACCCTTCAAGTCGCCCCTATCTGGGCGATGGCGTCAACAGCCTGGGCTTCCTCATTGGAGTGTTGGGGTTGTTCATCGCCTGCTTCGCAATCTATTGGCCTATCCGAGACACCTTCTTCATCCTTGATGACTTCGCGTGGTTTAACGCGGCCTCGAATGACAGTACGCAAGACTACTTTAGAAGGGCCTTCTCCTTCCCTGACCATACGCCCTTTGAGCAAGCGACGCCGTTCTGGCGCCCATTCATCGATCTGTATTTCTTCGTGGGGTGGCGCGTATTCGAACTTGATCCGACACCATGGCACGTAACGAACATCGTGATCCATTCTCTCAATGCCATCCTGCTAGCCATCCTGATTGCACAGCTTACAAGGTCCCGTGTAACGGGAATCTTGGCCGCCCTCCTATTCACGGCTCTGCCAACGTACGACTTGGCCGTTAGCTGGATCTCGTCAGCTACGGAACTGCTGGCGGCGACGTTCTATCTACTTACATTGGTCTGCTACGCCAGTTTCCTCACTTCCGACCGCCCCAGAGACAGACGCGCGTACTACATAGCTGCATTCGCTGCCCTCCTCTTCGCGTTGCTGACGAAGGAATCGACCATGTCGACCGTGCTCGCCCTGGGTATCGTCACGTTCGTGGTTGGCCAGTCGCGAGCTACCATGCGTGACTTCTTCCGACAGGTTTGGGCACTGGCCCCGTTCGCAGTGCTCACCGGTGCCTATGTCCTTTTTCTCTACGTGAACGAGTACCGAGCTGGCGAAGGCGCAGGGCTTTACAAGCTCGGCTGGCACGCCTTCGCGAATGGCTGGCACTACGTGCGCTGGATGTGCTTCCCGTATATGCAGCAAGAGAGTTGGGCGGATGGCATCAGAACGATTGGCGCTGGCGCATTCCTGGTGATAACGGCCACCTCTCTACTATCGAGGAACCGCCTGGTTGCGGGACTGTGTGCGCTGTCGGTCGTCGCTCTCAGTCCATATGTATTCTTTGAGGGAGTCATCTCGCCGCGCTATACGTATGTTGCGTCTGGGTTCTTCTCGGGACTGGTTGTTGTTATCGTCGTCCACGCAGCAACACGGGTCGCTCCACGAAGTGTGCCTGTTCGATGGGCTATCACCGTAGCAGCCGTGGCATTCCTCACGGCCCTCGCCGCTACACAGGCCCGAGACCGGCAGCTCGGCATCGAGAACCAAGCGTTCCTCTACGGCAATCTGTTCCATGAGGTCCCGGCCCTCTGTGGCGAGTTGCCACCGAGAAGCTCGATCTACATCCTCGACAGCCCCGTTCGCGATACGAATGGGAATCGAAAACGAGCCGCCATGAATGTGGCGTACGACGATGTTTATGTGCCTCGAGTCGGCGCTGCGGGGTTGCCCGCCGGAGCAGCCGATGCGGAACACGTTTGTATCGTCGAATACCGCAGCGACACGCGGCACTATCACCGAGTGGAGTAAGGGAACATTCGCCGTTCTGCGGTCTAGTCGTCGCGCACGATGCGGTTCAGCAGGCCGTAGGACTCGACCGGCTCCAGGGCGAGGCCTCGCTCCGCCATCGCCTGTCGCAACTGCGGCAGATAGACGCTGCCGTCCCGGAGCGCCGCGCCGAGATCGATGAAGTACACCGGACGGTAGCTCTCCGGTAAACGCACTAATCGAATCACAGCGGCAGGTGCGAGAGGAGGCCGGCGACGTACTGAAGGATGAGCGCCGCATCGATGGCCGTGACTTCACCGTCGCTGTTGACGTCGGCGAGCAGCTCACAGGGCACGGCCGGCAGCAGCCCCGCGCTCCACTGCAGCAACAACGCGGCGTCGATGCTGCTTACCGTGGCATCGCAGTTGGCGTCGCCGGTGGCACCGCTTGGCGTCGGCGTTGGTGTTGCGGTAGGCAGAGGCGTACTCGCCGGATCCAATGGGTCCGACCCGGCTGCGACTTCTTCTCCATCCAAGAAGCCATCGCTATCGCTGTCAGGATCGCAACGATTCAGCTCGAAGTGATCGATGACGCCGCTACTGAACGTGATGGCGTCGTACGAAAGCACACAGTCGTTCTCAACGGTGACGTGCAAGAAGTGATACATGCGGAGACAGATCGCGGTGTACGGGCGTGGCTCACATAAGTGCTTGCCACCGCCGCCACCACCCGTGGTTGGGTAGATTACGCCGCCGTTGCCGATGAGCTCCGGAGCGCCATCTATCATCGGCAGCGTCCGCGCGTACAAGTGATCGTGGCCGGAAAAGACGATGTCGACACCGCGCTGCTGAAGGATGGGCGTGACCGCGATCGGATTGGGGTACACGGGTATGTTGCTGGAGGGATAGGATGGCCTGTGCAAGAAGACCACCTTCCAGGGCTGGGATGTCGAAGCAAGGTCATTGTCCAGCCAGGCGAGCTGATCGCTCGCTTCGGCAAGTCCGCCGCGATAGCCTCCCAGGATCTCGGTGTCGAGCGAGACAAAATGCACCGGACCGTAGTCGAACGAGTAGTAGGACTCTCGATGCTGCGCTGGTGCGTTCTCCGGGAGATAGAAGACGTCTCTGTACGGCTGTCCATTGAGCGTCTCATAGTCGTGGTTGCCCATGGCCGGATAGAAGGGAACTCTCCGCATGATTTGGCCATAAGGAGGGAAGAACGACTGGTCCAACTCACTGTACGTTCCATGGGTGTAGGCGAGATCCCCGGTATGCAGAACCATTTCGTAATCCCGGCCGAGCATGGCGTCGCGTATGCCGGTCTGGTTCGGTCCCAGGGTTCCACTGTCTCCAACGACGGCGAACGACAACGTCGTGTCCTGCGGACCGCTGTCGGTACGAAAGGAGACGTTAGGAGCGAGAAGTGTGCCTCCAGTACTGATTGTGTAGCTGTAGCTCGTGCCCGGCTGGAGTCCAGTTAGCTGCGCGACGTGGACGTAGTAGCTGCGTTCCTGCTGTCCTCCGATAGCTGGCTCAGTGAACAGGGTTGAGGTGGCGGCCGCCGTGCTTGGCGGCGACGCGCCGGTATTGTACGTCACCTCGCTGAGGCCATCTTTCGCCGTCGTCCAAACGACGATTGCAGACGTGGTTGTCACCTGCTGTAGATAGCTGCCACGCAAGAGCTGCTGAGCGGCCGCGCTTGCGGATGGCGGAGCCCGCCCGCTAACAAGCGCTACGAGCAGCACAATTGACCAGAGAAAAACGAATCGGAGAGGAACAGGAATCAGACACGCCCCCGTGCTTCGGCTGCTGCAAGTATAACGCGCGCCTAGGGCGAGGCCTTCTGGGCAGGCTCGCCATCACGCACGATGCGGTTCAGCAGGGCATAGGACTCGACCGGCTCTAGCGAGCGACCTCGACGCGCTATGGCCGCTTGCGCCTCGGGCATGCTAGCGCAGCGGGTAGCGCAAGAGCCCGGCGCCGGGCACGAGTTCCACCTCGGCGGGCAGATACAAGATCCGGAGCCCCAGGAACCAGACGTTCCCGGGGTAGTTGTCGGCCTCGTCGCGCGTCAGACGCCACACACTGAGCTGGTAGGTATCGCCCGGAGCGAAGAGCGTGCTCGGCGTGCGCAGCAGGGCGACTCGTGTGCCCGGTGCGGTGCCAGCCGGGAGCGGGATGGCGGAGACGGCGTTGATGATCTCCGCCTGCGAGTCGTCGATGGTGACGTAGGAGAGGACCATCGTCACGCTTTGATCCGCGTCGACCGCAACCGACGGCTCGATGGCGATCTCGAAATCCAGCGTGCCGGGGCTCGCGGCAATGTCCTGCGGGACGGTGAACTGCACCGCGCCGACGCGCGCAACCTGGCCGGATCCGAATCCCCAGCCCCAACGGAGGCCCTCGGTGAGGGTTCGCAGAGCGAGCGGCGGCGCGCCGTCGCTCGGGTGGAAGTCCCGCGCTTCCAGGCGGGTCACGGAGCGGAAGGTCAAATCGGCCGGGCTGCCGGGCTCCAGGAGCACCTCCGTGTACTTGAGCGCGGCGAGGCGGCTGATCAGCTCGGCGCGCGGGAGCGTCTGGTCGACAACGTCGGCGACGGGCTGCAGCGGCTCCTCCGCGCCGGGCGGCGCGGCCACCCAGCCTCCAGCGAGGCCCAGCGCCTGCTCTTCCACTTCCTGCGATGCGCTGCTGATCAGCACATTGCTGGGCGCCTGGATGTAGACCGCGGCCTTGCCCTGGAACATCCCGACATTACCGGTGGCGCAGACATCCTGGCCCAGGTAGGCGTAATGCGGCGGGACCGGGAAGTTTAGTCGATCGGCAGCGGAGATGACGATAGGCAGGCCTTGCGCAGCGCCGAGGTAGAACACCGCGGGATCGGCGGGGCCCACAGGGCGCAGGTCACCGACAACAGCGCCGCTGACGGTCGCGACGCCCTGCGGTAGCGACGCCGCCTGGTCCCACGGAATAGCGTCGGGACAGGAGCCGTCGAACAGGACGAGGTCGCGCCGGACGAACGTACCCCTGATGAGGCCGCCGGCAGCATCGGTCCGGATCAATTGCGGGACGTAGTCGGTCCAGAGGCGCGGATCGTTATCGAGCTGCGAGCTGTTCACCCAGACGCCGTGTAGCGAGATGATGTCCGGCCTGCGCTCGACGAACACGTAGTGGGCGATCTCCGGAATGCTGTGGTGCCGCGCGATGTAGGCGTCGCCGAGACCCGCGAGGTCGACGATCTCGAGGTCGGTGGTATAGGCGACGGCGCCGATGTCGGGCGTGAGCACCGTGGCGTCCTCGAGATGGAGGCGGGCAGCGAGCTGTTCCATCGCGTCCGCGTGCTGCTTGATGCCGGCGTAGGGTGCGCCAAACGGGCGGTCGTGCGCACGATCGACTTCCTGCGTGTTCCCGATCGCCATCGTCGCGACGAGCGCTGCCGCGAGCGCCGCAGCCGCCGACGACGACGCGATCGAAGGTATGCCGACGCTGCCAAGGACGCTCTCGATCGGGCGTACCCCGGCGCGCAGCCCCTCCTGCGCGCAGAGGAAGATGAGCGGAACAAGAGGGCTCATGAATCGGTGGTACTCCATCCAGTCGCCGCCGACGAACAGCGCGGAGGTAGCGCCGGCGAGCACCATCAGCAGTGGAAGACTGTACGTCGAGAGTCCTCTTCGGCCGATGAGACAGAGCGGCAACAGGAACAGTACCGGCAACAACCAGTAATCGCCCACGAACGACCGCACGTAGGCGAAGCCGGGGTCGTCAGGATCGCGCATGTAGCTGAAGAGATCGCCAATCTCGCGATGCTCGGCCTTCGCGAAGTATGTGTTAGGGACAAGCTCGCCGAAGTATGCGTAGTGCCAGACGTGATAGAGCAGCAGCGGAGCGATGTACGCTGCAAGCCAGCGCGCGTCCTGCTTCCATTCACGGCGACCGAGCAGCACAAGGAGCGCTCGATGGCCGCAGGCCGCGACGAAAAAGATCACACCCTCGGGCCGCGTAATGGCGACGCCGAACAGCGCGAGGGACGACCAGGGAAGCGCACCGGGATGGCGCACCTCGCGTACCGTCAGCGCAACGGCGAGGACAAGCAGGAACGACTCGAGCGCGTTTTCCATGCCGGAGACGGACCAGAGCGCGAAGGGCAACGAGAGTGCCGTGAGCGTTGGGGCGAGCAGATCGAACCAGCCCTGCTCGTCGCCGCGCGCCCGAGACGGAATGCCTGCGAGCAACACGATCACGGCAACCGATAGCGCGAGCCCGACAACTTTCGCGGCGATCAGCGCATCAATGCCGGCGGCGACGACCGGCACCATCGCCATCACCCAAAGGAAATTCGAATACGCCTCAACGGGATCGGCGCCGGGGCTGAGCACCAGCCCGTGGCCGTGCACGAGGTTCTTCGAGTAGGCGAAAGAGATCGCTGCGTCGTCGAGCGATTCGCCCCACGCCACATAGACCGCAAAAGCGACGAAGCCCGCGATTATCAGCAGCAGTCCGAGCGCGCGCGCCGCGGCCGCCTGGCGTGGCAGCGTCCAGGCCCGTCCCTGCAGCAGGTGGGGCCGCAAGATCTCCGTCTACCGCTCCGCGGGGTCGTCGCGCACGACACGGTTGACGCGCTCGAAGAACTCGACCGGCTCCAGGGAGAGGCCTCGCTCCGCCATCGCCTGTCGCAACTGCGGCAGATAGACGTTGCCGTCCCGCAGCGCCGCGCCGAGATCGATGAAGTACACCGGACGGTAGCGCATGACACGCCCCATGTTGAACGCCAACGCCGCCGCCAGCACCTCGTCGTCGGCCGCCGCTTCCGGCAAGATCATCACGTTGCGCTCGCTCGCAAAGTATTTCGTCAGGTCTCCACTGGTGTAGACCACTGCGTTCGGCTCGGTTTCGCCGACAACCAGGTCGTGCCAGTTCTCGCCGATCTCACGGCCATCGTAGACGTAGTCGAGCGAGCCCTGCCAGCCGTACCAGACGACGGGCAGCGTCGATGCGGCGAGCACAAAGCCGAGCGCGTACGGCGCCGCGGCGGCGAAGCGCGGCGAGACGCTCGGCCATATGGTGCGGAGCAAGGCAGGCACGCCTAACAGGAAGTAGACGGCGAAGAAGTACATGACAACGTAGAGCAGCAGCCAGTAGCGGACGATCGATGCCTCGAAGCTGATGTCCCAGCCGCTTGCAAGATACGTCGAGTCAACGCTGCCGACGAAGAAGACGTAGTACACTAGCAGCGCGCCCAGCGGTGCGATCTGCGCGAGGCGTAGCGCGCGGCTGCGCAGCGCGAGCGCCAAGCCGGCGAGCGACAGCAACGTGAGCCCCGGCGTCAACACGAACGTAAAACGCAGCAAGTTTCGGCCGACCAACAACGGGTCGAAGCCCTCGGGGAGGACAGCGCTCCATGCGAGACTGATCACTCCCATCACGCCGTGCGTACCTGAATCGTTCGTGACGCTCTCGCCAAGCAATGCCGTCGGGAACACGATCGGCTCGTGGAAGATGTAGAGGCTCATCGCGATGAGAGGCAGCAAGAAGAGCGCGATCGTGACGCCGCCGAACAGCGCCAGCTCGCGCGCGGCGTGTCGCCAGCGTGCGACGCCGTGCTTCTGGAGCGCGACGATCGCCATGAACGGCGGCACGAACGCGACGTACTCATAGCGGAACAGCATCGAGATGCTGAACAGCGCGGCGGCCCAGAGAAGGTCGGCGCGCCGCGAGCTGTAGTAGTAACGCGTCGCGCAATAGATACCACCGGCGAAGAACGTCGTCGCGCCAAGCGAGTTCCAGTACGGACGGCTGAACCAGTAAAGCAACGGTCCTAGCCCGAAGAACGCAATCGCCATCAGCAGCGAGCGTCGCTTCATGAGCAACGCGGCGGTCTCATACAGGAAGAAGAGGCAGAGCGGTGCGAGCAGCAGCGCGACAAGCGTCACATTGCTGCCGAAGACGGCGTAGCCGGCGCCGTAGAACAACGGCAGGCCCTGCGAGTTCGGTAGGACGACTCGATCGTTATAGCGCAGCAACGAACGCGGGTGCGCCAGCCCGAGGTCGTCTTCGGCGAAATAGTCGCGCTCGTAGTAGAGCTTTCCGGTATCCCCGAAAGCTTCCGTAATGATGTAGTTGCCCGTCTCGTCGGGCGACGTGAAGACGCCGGGTTCGCCGGTAAGGGTGATGACGGCAACGAAGATGTAGACGCCGGTGAGGAGACTGAGGAACGCGAGGAACTGCCAGCTCAGCAGGCGTCGTGCAGCCAGGACCAGCCGCCCCAGCACCAGTGGCCTCCCCCAGCTCAGCCCGCCTTCGATTGCTCCCACGTCGTTTCCCCCGAGCAACAGTCCCGCTCGATGAAAAACGCACTGAGGAGGTGAGTATGACAACCGTGTATCCGGCTAGAGAGGAGTTCCTTGCGGAGCGCTCGCGGGAAAACGCTTCGCCGGCGGCGCCCTACTCACCATCAATTGCCGTTCATCGAACGGATGGTAGCTGGCAGTGTCGCAAGCGGGTTACGGAAAGTCAACCTGGGGAAGCTAGGCGGCGCGAACGTCGGGGAGGTTCTCCTGGCCGAGATAGACCTGGATGGCGGTATCGGTCGCCTGGCGGGAGAGGGCAGCCGCATGGCCGAGGAACTCGGCCTCGTCCATGATGATCGTGGCGATGTCGCGCGGGAAGCAGCCCCTCGGCTCTGGCATCCCCGGCGCGAAGAGACGGTCGACCAAGTAGCGAATGCCTTCCTCCGACCACGAGAGCTGGGCGCTCTCGCAGAAGCGATGCGCGATCTCGGTGAGCCTGGCCCGGTCCGGGCTAGGCACCTGAATCTTGTAGGCGATACGGCGCAAGAACGCCTCGTCCATGAGGTCACTTATCGTAAGGTTCGTCGAAAACACGAGCGTCACGTCGAGGGGGAGGCGGATCAGCTCGCCCGTATTGAGCGCGAAGGAGTCGTACCCGTGCTCCATCATGATGACCCAGCGATTGAGAATCTCTTCGTGTGAGATGCGCTGGCGGCCCAGGTCGTCGATCATGAGCACACCGCCCTGCGCGGCTATCGAGAGCGGAGCGTTGTAGACGCCCATCGTCGTGTCGTACGTCATCTCGAGCGCTTCGGAGCCCATGTCGCCGCCGGTAATCACGGCGGGGCGCTTGACCGGCAACCAGCGGCGGTCGTAGCGCGCGTTTTCACCGATCTGCGTGTCGCCGTTCGGCAGGGCCAGCGGCTCGTGGGCCTCGGCATCGAAGATGCGGATGATCTGGCCCTGCACGAACACCGTGTGCGGAATGATGACGTTGCCGCCCACGACACGCGCCAGCGATCGGATGATGTCCGTCTTGCCGTTGCCCGACGCGCCGTACACCATCAGCGTGAGGCGCGAGAAGAAGGCCTGTCCCAATAGTCCGACGAGCTCATCGTCGAGGCAGAGGTGCGAGAGCGCCTGACGGACGGCTGCCAGCGCCGGCCGCTGGAAGCACTCCTTCTGCGCCTTCACCATCTCGCCATACTCGCGTAGTGGCACCGGCGCGACGCCGGCGTACCGGCAGCGCTGTAGGGCGTCGAGCACGGCGTGCTTGCCGCGCTCAGTAAGGCGATAGCGCATTGCGGTGTCGGCTGTGTGCACGCCGCCGACGTCTAGATCGCAGAGCTGCTCGCGCCGGAGGCCGGCCAGCGTCTCCTCTATGACGCTGACGCGCAGGCCCAGCCGCGCCGAAAGCTCGCGCATGGTCGCTCTGTCGTGTATCCAGATGACTTTGAGGACGAGCTCGCGGAGGAAAGCCTCCGGCAGTCCCGTCTCCTCGACCGTCTTCGGAGCGGCCGGGATCGCAGACAGCGCGTCGTTGTCAGCGATGGGAGTGCCACCCTTGTCGTGAGTCTGATCCATGACCGTTGCGGGGCCACCGTCTTGCTCTAGCATTCCACGTGTATGTTCGGCTGCATGCGAGGTATCCCTTAGCGCGGGTGCGCCATTTGGAGTAACCCAGTATGCTGGCTCCAGCTATCACAGGAGGGCCTCATGCGACTTCAAGACAAAGCTGCGCTGATTACCGGCGCAGGTTCCGGTATTGGACGGGCTATCGCCCTCGAGTTTGCCCGGGAGGGGGCCAGGCTGCTTCTCGCGGAGCTGGACGAGGAGTCCGGCAAGGCCGTCGCTGAGGCGGTCGTCGCAGCAGGCGGCGAGGCGCGATTCCAGCGCTGCGACGTCGCCAAGGAAGCTGACGTCAAGCAAGCCGTCGAGGCCGCGGTGGAGGCGTTCGGCAAGCTGGACATCATGGTCAATAACGCCGGCGTCTCCCAGAAGGACTGGGACACGACCATCGCCGTGAACCTCTCGGGCGTGTACTACGGCTGCCGGCTGGCGACCGAGCAGATGGTACAGCAGGGCTCGGGCGTCATCGTAAACATGGCTTCGATGCTGGGCATCATCGGCATCGGGATGCAAGACCCGTACGTGGCGGCGAAGCATGGCGTCGTCGGGCTGACGAGGAACTTCGCGATCATGTACGGCCCGCGAGGTGTCCGCGTCAATTGCATCTGCCCCGGCTGGATCGAGACGCCGATGACGGCCGTAATCCAAAGCGCCGAAGCCATTCGTCAGCAGCTTGAGGAGCAGACGCCGCTCCGGCGCATGGGCAAGCCCGAGGAGATCGCGAAAGCGGCGCTCTTTCTCGCCTCCGACGAGTCGTCATTCGTCACGGGCACGCCGCTCATCGTCGATGGCGGCTGGACCGCGCGCTAGCGCTGATAGACATCGCGACGGCGCCGCTGGAGCAGCGCCTGGATCTGCGTCCTGTCGACGCCGTAGCGGTGCAGCGTGTGCCGGACGAACTCAAGCCCTGCCTCAAACTCAGGTTGTACGACCTCCGCCGCGCCCGCCTCGAGGAGCACCCGGTAGTCTTCCTCCGACCGGCCGCGCACGATGACATCGATCTGCGGATTGACCCGCTTGGCGTAGGCCAGGATGAGCGTAGCGCCGGCCGGGTCGGCAAACGTCACGGCAAGGAGACGCGCATGCTCCAGACGACAGGCCTGGAGGACGGGCTCGCTCGTCGCATCGCCATTGACGTTTGGCATCTCCATGCTACGCAACGTTCTGCTGACGTACGGGTTGTCCTCGACAACCACGCAGGGAAACTCACGTCTCGTCACCTCACGAACCAGCTCGCGGCCGACGCGTCCGTAGCCGCACACAACGACATGGCGGCGCAAGTCCTCGGGCGCGGGCACGTCGATTACCACTGGGTCGCCGAACACCACGCCGCCCGCCGGTGTGGCCGCCACCCACGACACGAGCCGCGGTCCGCCTGTCAAGAGCAGCGGGCTTAACACGATGCTAATCAGCGTGCCCATGAGAATCGCCGAGTGTTCGCTGGAAGAGATCAGCCGTTCGTCCAGCCCGACGCCGGCGAGCACGAAGGAGAACTCTCCTCCCTGCGCTAGCGCGAAGCCCACAAGCGCCGCGGTACGAGGAGGATATCCGAGCAGGGCCACGGGGACCGCGGTCAGCACAAGTTTTCCCGCAACCAACCCGGCGACGACGGCCAGCACGATACCAGGGTGATCGAGGAGCACCTCCGGCTCGATGAGCATGCCCATCGACACGAAGAAGATCGTCGCGAAGACGTCGCGCAACGGCAGGAGGTCCGCCAGCGTCCGGTAGCTGAACTCGGACTCCGATACGACAAGGCCTGCGAGGAATGCGCCGAACGCAACGCCCAGTCCAAGCGCGAAGCTGCCGGCGGCCAGCCCCAGGCCCAGCGTTAGTACCGTAAGCAAGAACACTTCGCGCAGTCCTGCTTCGGCGACGCGCTGCAGGAGCCACGGCACGATGCGCGTGCCAAGAATGTAGGCGACCACCAGCAGCAGCGCTGCCTTACCTATCGCCAGGCCGAGCTCGCCTGCCAGCGCGGCTCCCTCACCTCCCGCAGCAGCGGGAATGAGCAGCGCCAGCGGCCCTACGGCGAGGTCCTGCACGAGGAGGATGCCGATCGCCGCGCGGCCATGGAGCGTCCGCACCTCCCCGCGCGCATCCAGCAGCTTGAGCGCGACCATCGTGCTGCTCAAGGCCATCACGGCGCCGAGCAACACTGCGCCGGACGGCTCGAAGCCGACAGCAAGGCCAATCACCGTCCCGAGCCCGATCGTGAACACGATCTGAAGGAGCCCGCCCGCGGCTGCGATCGAGCGGACATCGCGCAGCTCTGCGAAGGAGAACTGGACGCCGAGTGTGAAGAGCAGGAGCGCCACGCCAAGCTCGGCTATGTCCTGTACGCGAGCGACCTCGATGTCGAGTCCCGGGATGTAGTGCCCAACGATCAGCCCTGCGACGAGATAGCCGAGGATCACCGGAAGCCGCAGCAAGCTCGCGAGCACACCGCCCCCGGCCGCCGCCGCGATGATCACGACGAGGTCGACGATCAGTTCTCGTTCACCAAACATTCCAAGACGATACCACAGTCCCGTCAACTGCCTTAGGGGTTCTTCCGAATCGGGAATCTACAGCTCCAGTCGAACATAGCTGTGGAGCATTGCGCTCCATAACGAAGGATGACTTTCGACGGGAGGCACCTCATGCGTCTATCGATAACTTGGCTGCGGCCCCTTGCTCTCGCGATGGCACTCGCGGCCGTAACGGCTGGTCTGGCCTGCGGTGGCGGTAGCGATGGCAGCGTCACGAACGAGCTGTCGCCTAACCAGGAGTTGCGCGTGCGCATTGCCGGCGACCCGTCGACGCTCGACCCGCAGCTCGCCGCGTTCGCGGAAGAGATCAGCATCGTGAAGCAGCTCTATCGGGGGCTCTTCACGTACGATCAGAACCTCAACGTACTGCCCGCCGTCGCCGCGGAGGTGCCGACGATCGAGAACGGCGGCATCGCGGCCGATGGGCTGACGTACACGATCAACCTGCGCCCGGACGCCACCTGGAGCGACGGCGTGCCCGTCACGGCGAACGACTTCGTCTACGCGTTCCAGCGCCTCTTCGACCCGGCTGCGGGCGCGCAGGGCTACTACTTCGACTTTTACACCTCGATCAGCGGCGCCGCGGAGTTTGCTTACGACGAGGGCGGCAGCGCAGACGGCGTCGGCGTGACGGCGATCGATGACGACACGCTGCAGATCACGCTGGCGGAGCCGAAGCCCACGCTGCCGGAGCTGCTCGCGCTCTGGCCGGCCGTGCCGCTGCGCCAGGATGTCATCGAGGCGCACCCGGACGACTGGACCGCGCCGTCGAACTTCGTCGGCGACGGGCCGTTCGTGCTGGCCGGCTACGCCGAGGGCGATCAGATCACGCTCGAAGCGAACGCCAGCTACTGGGGCGGCGACGAGCCGACGCTCCAGACGCTCGTCTACAAGATCATCCCGGACGACAGCGCCGCGCTGGTCGCATACCAGAACGACGAGATCGACATGACGTCGATCCCCGCGCCCGACGCCTCGCGCTTCGAGGGCGACGCGGAACAGGTGCGCTTCCCGCAGCTCGAAACGTACGCCATCCAGTACAACACACAGGAGGCGCCGTTCGACGACCCGACGGTGCGCCAGGCGATCAGCCGCGCCATCGACCGCGACGCGTACGTGAGCGTCGTGCGCGGCGGCGTCGGCACGCCGACGACGAGCTGGCTACCGGCGAACATGCCCGGCGGCGACCCGTCGGCAGGACAGGGCTTGGGCTACGACCCGGAGGCCGCGCGCACGCTGCTCACGGATGCCGGCTTCCCGGACGGCGACGGCTTCCCGACATTCACGATGACGATCGTCGATGACGAGACGAACCGCACGACCGCGGAGTTCCTGCAGGAGCAGCTCCGCGTCAACCTCGGCATCGACATGCAGATCGAGACGCTAGACGAATCGGCGTTCTACGACCGCTATCAGGTCGGCGACTTCCAGGTGACATGGTCGAGCTGGTTCGCGGACTACGCTGACCCCGACAACTGGCTGCCGCAGCAGTTCGGCACCGAGGGCGGCTTCAACGTGCTCGGTTACAGCAACCCGCAGGTCGATGAGCTGTTCGCGCAGGCTGCGACGGAGCAGGACCGCGAGGAGCGGCTGGCGCTCTACGATCGGGCGCACAAGCTGATCCTCAAGGACCAGGCCGTCACGCCGGTGTTCCATCCCGACACGAACTATCTCGTGAAGGCAAACGTCGCGGGTCTCGCTACGACAGCGCTCGACGCCGCGCCGGGCGACTGGTTCACGACGAACGTGCGCATCCTGCAGATGGGCGACTCGGTGCCGCCGGCGTCGAAGCCGTAGCAATGCGCTTCGTACGGAGCGTTCAGTAATACTCTCGTCACGCCCCGACTTCGCATCGGGGCGTGGCTGCAAGGAGAGGCGATGGCCGCCTACGTCTTCCAGCGACTGTTGTGGACCGTGCCGGTGCTACTCGCCGTTGCGGCGATCACATTCGCATTGATGCACGCCGTGCCGGGCGGGCCGTGGGACCGCTCGAAGCAGTTGCCACCGCAGGCGGTCGAGAACGTCGACCACGCCTACGGCCTCGATAGGCCGCTGCCCGTGCAATTCGGCGACTACCTCCTCGGGCTGGCGAGGGGCGACCTGGGCGTTTCGTTTCGGAGCCACAACCGCCCGGTGAGCGACATCCTCGCGGACGGGATCCGCGTCTCAGGGACGCTGGGGCTGCTCGCCCTCGCGCTGAGCGTCGTGGTGGGTGTGACGCTCGGCGTCGCGGCAGCGCTCTGGCGCAACAGCGCAATCGATTACGCGACCGTGGTCTTCTCGACGGCGGCGGCCAGCGTGCCGAGCTTCATCTTCGGCATGCTGCTGCTCGTGCTGTTCACGGCAAACCTGCACTGGTTGCCCTCGGGTGGCTGGGGCACGCCGGAGCAGGCGATCATGCCAGTCCTCGCGCTGAGCGCCCTACCCGCCGCGTACATCGCGCGCGTCACGCGCGCCAGCATGCTCGACGTACTCGATCAGGACTACGTGCGCACCGCGCGCGCGAAAGGGCTGCGCGAGAACGTCGTCGTGCTACGACATATGTTGCGTAACGCGCTCATTCCGGTACTCACGATCGTCGGGCCGCTCGCCGCGATGCTGGTGACGGGCTCGTTCATCGTTGAGGAGCTGTTCGCGATCCCGGGCGTCGGCCGCACGTTCGTCACGAGCGTCAGTTCGCGCGACTACGGTGTAATCATGGGCACGACGCTCTTCTACACGTTCGTCGTGGTGGTCGCCAACCTCGCCGTCGATGTGCTGTACGCGATCGTGAACCCGCGCATCCGCTACGACAGCTATGGCTAGCATCGACGCCGTCGCCGCTCCCGCACGAGGCGCCTGGGCCGGCGGCTGGTACCGCTTCTCACGGAACAGGGCCGCCGTCGCGGGACTCGGCATCATTCTCTTGCTAAGCGCGCTTGCGCTGTTCGCGCCGTGGCTCGACCGCGGCGGCCCGACGGTCCAGCACCTCGACGCGCCACTCCAGGGCCCGAGCTGGCGGTTCTGGTTGGGGACGGACCAGCTTGGCCGCGATGAGTACAGCCGGCTCTTGCACGGCGCGCGCGTCTCGCTGGCCGTAGGGTTCTTTACGCAGGCCGTCGCGCTCGCGTTGGGAATGGCCGTCGGGCTCGTTGCAGGGCTGGGCGGGCGCAAGACCGACGCGCTGCTGATGCGCGCGACGGACGTCGCCTACGCGTTCCCAGACTTGCTGATGATCATCTTGCTCATTAGCATCTTCGGCGCCAGCGTCTCGATGCTTGTGCTCGCGATCGGGCTGGTGAGCTGGACGACGATCGCGCGTCTGGTGCGCGCGCAGGTGCTCGCGCTGCGAGAGGAGGAGTTCGTGCTGGCAGCCCGCGCGCTCGGCGCGAGCGACTGGCGCATCGCGCGACACCACCTCGTGCCGAACCTGCTCGGGCCCGTGATCGTCGCGGCAACGTTCGGGGTGCCGTCGGCGATCTTCGCGGAGGCCGCGCTCGCGTTCATCGGCCTCGGCCTGCCGCCGCCCGCGCCGAGCTGGGGCCGGCTCGTGACCGACTCCTTCAGCACGATGCAGGTCGCGCCGTACCTCGCCGTCTCGTCCTGCATGGCGATCGCGCTGACGATGATGAGCTTCAGCTCCGTCGGCGACGGCCTGCGCGACGCCCTCGACCCGCGTACGCGCGATCGGCGGCTGCTCCCGCAGGCCCAACCCGAGCACGCGTCGCACACCGAGCCAGCGGCGGAGCGCAAGGCCGCATAGCTAAGCGTCCTTTCGAGAAAGGACGCTTGGAGGGCATATTGGAGCCAGCGGACGGACTTGAACCGTCGACCTGTCGATTACGAATCGACTGCTCTACCACTGAGCTACGCTGGCCCGAACCGCAGTATAGCAACGCCTCCGTTAGACGGGCTAGATTCCTTCGTTCGCTATACTAGCGCTCATGAACGAGGTCCTGCTCGTCGAAGCGACAGAGGAGCTGCAGATCCTCACCACCGAGCTTGCCCGCGCGGGCATCCGCGTATCGCCGTGCCCGGCGGCCGAGGCGGACGAACGCCTCCGTAGCGGCGAGCTGATCGATGCCGTCTTGCTCAACCTCCTCGATGGCGCGGCGCTCCGCCAGGATCTCCGCAGCGATTCGATGCCCGAGCGGACGGCCGTCATCGCTATCGTCCGGCCGGAGCAGATCGAGGCCGTCCAGGGCGAGCCGGCGCTCGACGACTTCGCGGTGTTCCCCTTCCGCGCCGAGGAGCTGGCCGCGCGCATCCGGCGCGCCGTAGCCCGTCGCGACGGCGACGAAGAAGCGCACCTCTTCCACTCGGGCGACCTCACCATCGATCAGGCGAGCTACAAAGTCTACGTGGGGAGCAGGCCTGTCGACCTGACGTTCAAGGAGTACGAACTGCTGCGCTTCCTGGCCCAGAACGAGGGCAAGGTCTGCACTCGAGAGACGCTCCTTAACCGTGTCTGGGGCTACGATTTCTACGGCGGGGCCCGGACGGTGGATGTCCACATCCGGCGCTTACGTAGCAAGATCGAGGACCCTCACCACTCCTTCATCGAGACGGTCCGGAACGTCGGCTACCGCTTCCACACGTCCTAGCGGCCGGGCCAGAATCTGAGCCGGGCGGCCGCCCTTGACGGCTTATTCCAGATCGAGTACATACAGAACAGACTCCAAGGGGCTGGCATAGCCGCTTTGAGTCGGTCGAGCCGCTTGGGGAGCTGGTTCCCAGGTGGCTTTGTTCATCCCCGCCCGTATGCAACACGACAGGGCCCGCCTGCCTTTTAGGTAGATAGGGCAATTCTTCGCGAAACCGGTAGGGTCCGCAGGCGTGTCGGGCCAGGCCGGCGTACAGCGGGGTGGGAAACATCGGTATCGGCAGCAGACTAGCGACACGGATCGCGCGGACGAGAGCGGTGGCCGGCTCCGAATGGGGGCGAGCGCGCCTGCTGCCGCTTGTGGTCCTCGCGCTCGCTGTCCTCGCCATCCTGGCGGTCGTGAGCTCGGGCGGCAGCGAGCCGTCGCTCGCCGCAGCGCCGTCGGGCTCATGGTGGGACGTCTCGTACGCACACCGCGTGCAGCTCACCGTTACCACCGGCGCGAACGACCCGTTCAACGGCTACGGTGGCTACTCGGCGTCCGCTACCGTCGACACGGCCGCGCTCGTCACGGCAGGCCGGCTCCAGAGCGACTGCGACGACCTTCGCGTCGTGCGCTGGAACGGCGCAGCATGGGATGAGCTGGACCGCGATCTTTACAGCTGCAACTCGGCGCTGACCGAGCTGTGGTTCAAGCTCCAGGCTGGTATCGCCGCCAGTTCGAGCGACGACAACTACTACCTCTATTACGACAACGCTGGCGCGACCGCGGCGCCGTCGAACCGCAGCCAGGTCTACCTGCACTACAACGACTGGTCGAGCGACACGCTGGCGCAGTACGCCGTCGGCCGTCAGGACGACTGGATCGGCACGGGGACGTACACGGGCTTCACGTGGAACTCGATCGATCAGCGTGTCGACTTCGATACCGGCGCCGGCGCGACGGGTGGGCTACGTCTCGGTACGTTCGGCGAGCGTGACGTCTACATCGAGCAGCTCGTGCGCTACACGAACTGCTATGCGCCGGACGTGACGCAGGGGCCGATGGCGCGCTACTCGGGCGACGGCACGAGCAGCGACAACTACTACGCCTTCGTTCAGGCAAGCAGCGACGGCTGCGATGTCGCCCCGTACAGTAGCCCCGCGGTACAGAAGGACACCCGGACCGACACAGGCATCTGCGCCGGCGCGGGCGGCGAGCTGGCGCTCGATGGGTCGACGCACCGCCAGGCCTTCGCGATCTGGGGCGCCGGCTCGACGAACCTCACGGGCTGGATCGACGCGACGCCGCGCAAGCCTTCCGAGACGCCGGACGTGACGTGCGCCGACTCAACAGATCACCAAAACGCCGGAGACGTCGCCTGGACGTTTGCGCAAGTTGCCGGGTCCGTCGACGACCTCCTCGTGCGACGCTACACTAGCCCCGAGCCATCGATAGCCATCGGCGTCGAGGAAGAGCCTGCGACCGCCACGCCCACGCCGACGATCACCGACACGCCAACCGATACGCCGACGGCGACCGCGACCGATACGCCTACCAACACACCAACCGACACGCCTACCGATACGCCGACCGA
>JBBDXS010000003.1:105031-183059 GCA_040902195.1 Dehalococcoidia bacterium | reverse complement strand
GGTGCATCCGCACCGGCTGGCCCTCGTATGAAGTGGGAAGCAACGTAACTACTCAGGAAAGGAAGACTCGAGATGAAAGGAATCAAGAGACTAGGACTGGGCGTAGCGGTCGCCGCCGCACTGCTGGCAGTTGCCGGCTTCGTGGTCAGCGCCGTGTTCGCCAGCAGCGGCTCGATAAGCATCAGTGACGGCTCTGCCGAACCGGGCGGTTCGGGTACCGTCGAGCTGAGTGCAAACGTTGATGGTGAGGGCCTCGGCGCCTGGACCGTCGACATCACCTACGACCCCGCGGTTGTTACGGTCGACAGCTGCGACGCAGAGGAAGGCCTCTGCAACCCGGACTTCACCGCGACCAGCGTTCGCTTTGTGGGCGCCGACCCGAACGGCCTGGACGGCGATACGCTCCTCGGCACCATCACGTTCGATTGTGCAGATGCAGAGGACACCACAGACCTGACGATGGCGCTTGATGTGTTCGTCGACGCCGAGCCCGGCGTGCTGGCTCCCATCGAGCCCGCCACCATCAACAACGGCTCGTTCGCCTGTGAAGTCGAGCCGACGGCAGGTCCGGCGGATACCGCCACTCCGACGCTCCCGGCCGGTGGCATCTCTAACACCGGTACAGGCATCGGCAGCGACGGCTCCGGCATGTCGTGGGTCATCGTGGCCCTCATCGGCGCCGGGCTCTTCGCGGTCACCAGCGTTACCGCGCTGCGCGTGAGCACCCGCCGCTCCTAGAGACAACGTAAGAACGCATGATCGAGAGCCCCCGAGCAATCGGGGGCTCTTGGCATAGCGAGCGAAACGTAGGGGCGGCCATCGGGCCGCCCTTACGAGCGGCAGCTCGCCGCCCTGCAACCGGGGGCTCTCGGCATGCTGCAAACGCGCATCAGCGTAGACAAAAAACAGCCCTCTTTACCAAACGAACTCCCCCGCACAAGTTGGCCGTACAGCACGTTTTCCGAACCGCATAAATGGCCGCGAAGCACAGTTCCGAAGGCCAGGCTGAAGCCTTGGCCCCAGGATGATCGCCGGTCCAGCGCCGCCAAGAGTTCGCCGCCTGGCGGCTTCAGGGATAGGCGCCGTCGGTCGATGGAAAGAAAGGTAGGGGATAACCCTGATAGAGCCTGACACAGCCTGGCCGTAGACTGCTCATGAGCGGCAGAAGGGTTGACACAAGATCGCCCGTATGTTGCAATTGGCCCGATACCTAGGAAGGGTAGAGGGGGACCAACCCCGGGCCGGGGCTCCCCTTGTAGGATGCGACCCACGCACGGAGGATGAAGATGGTAAACACGACAGGAAGTCGAACGCCCCTCGAGGCACGCCCCTTGATTCTTAAGCTCCTCGCAGTCGCCGCCCTCGTGGCGGTCGTCTTCGGGGTGCTCTCCGCTTCCCCGGACACCGCGCGGGCGGCGGGCTTCACCGTCAACAGCATTGGCGACGCCGCCGACGATGACGCCGGCGACGGCGACTGCGAGACCGCGACGCCGGGCGAGTGCACGCTGCGCGCCGCGATCGAGGAGGCAAACGAAACGACGGCCAGCGACACAATCACCTTCGAGGTGAGCCTCTTCACGTTCGCCAGCCCGGCCACAATCAAGCTGCTAACCGAATTGCCCCGGATCGATGAGGACCTGATCATCAGCGCCCTCAATCGTGGCGTGGTACTGGACGGCCAGAACCTCCTCGGGTGCGATGACGGCCTGAGGGTGGGCTTCAACGCCGATGCCTTCCAGCTCCTGGGCGCCGGCGGCAATAAGTTCCAGATCATCAACTTCTGCGATGACGGCATTGACATCAGCGGCGCCGGCGACACGCTGGACGCCATTACGATTAGCGGCGTGGACATCCGGGACATCGGCGACAACGGCATCCTGGTACGGTCGTTCGATACCCTCACCAACTTCTCGCTCACGAACAGTTCCGTCCAGGCGAACGACGACGCTATCGTGTTCGCGCAGAACGGGTCCCCGATGACCAACACCACGATCAACATCAACGACAACTTGCTCATCCAGGGAGACGCGGACAACGACGACTCCGGCGAGGGCGTCGACATCGACCTTGAGGGTGACCTCAGCAGCGTCGTCACGATTAACATCAACGACAACGGCGATATCGAGAGCGGTGACTTTGACATCGGCGGCGGCGGCGAGGACGCCATCGACATCGAGTACTGCATCGATAACGGCGGCTGCGACGCCATCAACGACACGGTCAACGTGAACATCGATGGAAACACGTCGATTCACGGCGGCGACGAAGGGATCGACATCGGTATCAATGGGGACGGTCCTACAGACGCTACGGATAACTTCGACGTGAACATCAGCATCGACGGCAACGGCCCGATCACGGGCGACGCCGACAAGGCGGTCGATATCTTCGTGGACGCCTGCTGCGGAAGCAGCGACGGCGCGCGCAACATCACGGTCGATGGAAACGGCGACCTCACCGGTGATGCCGACCTGTTCGGAAGCAGCGACGCGGTGCAGATCGACAGCACCGGTTGCTGCGGCAACAACAACGTGAGCGACATCAGCGTCAGCGGCAACGATGACATCCTCGGCACGGAAGACGCCGTGGACATCTTCAGCGGCGGCGGCAGCGACATGGGCGCCTCCAGCAACAACGACAGCTTCGTCAACGTGGACAACAACCTTACGATCACCGGCACCAACAGTGAAGGTGTGGAGATCGATAGCCAGACGGGTAGCAACCTCGGCGACGCCGACGGCAACGAGAGCACCGCCAGTGTGAGCGGCAACGGCGCGATCGCCGGCGATGCGGACGGCGTCGATATCTTCGCGGCGGCGGGCGCCGACGGCTTCGATGGCGACAACAACAGCGTCACGGTGAACGTGAACAACAACGATGAGATCGAGTCCACCGGCGTCAGCGACGCCGGCGTCGAGATCGACGCTGACGCGTTCGGCGACACGGACGACAGCGACGGCAACGACGTTTTGGTGAACGTGACCGGTAACGGCGACCTCTACGGCGCAGACGATGCAGTAGACGTCCAGGCATTCGCCGGAGACGGCTCGGACCACACGGTCGCTGTGCACGTCGACAACAACGCCGACATCACGACCACTAGCTCCGGCGATGGCGTGGATGTGGAAACAGACGTCTGCTGTGGCAACAGCGACAGCACGAGCACCGTGACTGTGGATGGCAACGACGACATCATCGGCGGCGGCTCGGGCGTGGTCGCGGACAGCGACGTCTGCTGCGGCGATGGGAACGACAGCATCGTCAGCGTCAGCGGCAACCGCGACATCATCGGGAACGGCGGCTCCGGAGTCGCTATCTTTAGCGAGGCCGGCGAGAACGACGGCGACGCCGACGTAGAAGCAAACGACAATACGAGTACCGTCAATGTGGACGGCAACCGGAATATCTCTGGCCTGAGCCTTGAAGGTGTGCGGATCTTTTCCGAGGCCGGTACTGCTGACGCCGATGGCGTGGACGGAGGGGACAGCGACAACAACAGCAGCACCGTCAGCGTGAGCGACAACAACAACATCACCTCTAATGACTTCTCCAATGAGAACTCCGCTGTGTTGGTTGAGGCCCTGGCCGGCGCAAACCTTGATTTGAGCCCTGACGGCAGCATGACGGGCAGCGAGAACAACGACACAAGCGTGACCGTCAGCGGCAACAACGACATCTCCGGGATCAACAACGGCGTGACGGTCAGTGTTCTGGTCTGCTGCGACGACGACAACACGAACACGGTTGAGGTCAGCGAAAACGATGACATCACCGGCGACACTGATGACGGCGGTGCTGGCGACGGCATCTTCATTTTCGGGCCGGGCGGCTTCATGTGCTGTAGCCAGAACACGATCGATATCCAGGACAACACCGGCGTCATCAGCGGCTTCGGCGCCGGCGGCTCCGGCGGCGGCAGCGGTGTGGTCATCTTCGCCTGCGGCAACCCGTTCAGTGGCGACGACGACTGCGTGGCCGATAGCGTCACCATCGCGACCATCAGCGGCAACGACATCTCGGACAGCGATGAGGACGGCATCTACATCTGCTGCGGGGTGTTCGGCACGATTGGCGGCGACCGCAGCGTGATCCGCGACAACGTGATCGAGAACAACGATAACGGCGGTATCCTGATCGATAGCGCCTCCGGCATCGTCGTCGGCCCGAACAACGTGATTACGGAGAACGAGTCCGGTACGGGGGTCACGATCATCGAGACCGACAACGCGACGCTCGATCCTGACCCGGAGGCCGACGGCAATACGATTACGCGCAACAGCATCTTCGACAATGTCGACCTGGGCATCGACCTGGACGACGACGGTACGGACGATGACGTGACGGAGTGTTCCGACGATGGCACGGACCCGAACCAGTGTCTGAAGCGGCCGACGCTCTCGCTCTTCCAGGACGGCACGCTCTTCGGTGTGGGCTGCGCGAACTGCACGATTGAGGTGTTCGTGGCGGACAATAGCCCGGCCGACCAGGACGACGATGATGGCGACCCGAGCGGCGAGGGCAAGACGTTCATCATCGAAACCACGGTCGACGGCGACGGCGACTGGTCTGTGAAGCTGTGCAACACGCCGGCCGGCTCGGTGACGGCGACACAGACGAATGCGCTCGGCGACACGTCGGAGTTTGCCAAGAACCTGGCGTTCGCCGGCACAACGCAGGCCTGCGCCGTGCCGACGAGTACGCCCGGACCAGCGAATACCGCGGGACCGACCAGCACGACGGCTCCGACCAGCACGCCGGCCGCGACCGCCACAGCGACCGCGACCGCGACCGCAACTGCGACCGAGACCGCCACCGCGACCTCGACTGGGACGGTGACGGCGGCTCCCCCGACCAACACACCGACGAACACCGCCGTGCCGCCGACCGCGACGCGCACGAATACGCCGGTTGTCGCGACAAACACGCCCGGCCCGGTCAAGCCGCCGCTCGGCGACGTGAACGGCGACGACCGCGTGAACGCAGTCGACTCGGCGCTGATCCTGCAGCTCGTCGCGGGCCTGATCGATGACTTGCCGTTCGAGAACAACGCTGACGTGGACCTCAACGGCGAGATCGACGCGGTCGACGCAGCGCTCATCCTCCAGTTCGCCGCCAACCTGATCCCCACCCTTCCGCCTCCAGGCGCAGGTGGGAGCAGCGCAGCGGCTCTGGTAGGGCTATTGACCTGGTAGTAAGCAGTGCGCCTGCGGGTGCAGAGAGTAACAGCTAAGGAGGCTGCAGAATGAAAGGAATCAAGAAACTGGCGCTAGGCACAGCCGTCGCGGCGTTCGTCGCCGTGGGTGGTCTGCTGCTCGCCTCGCAGGCGTTCGCGGCCTCAGGCAGCGTGCAGATCGGCTCGGGCTCGGCCGCCGTCGGGGAAGACGGCATCGTCGAACTGAGCGCCCTTGACATCACGGCGCCGGGACTGGGCGCGTGGACGGTTGACGTCACGTACGACCCCAGCGTCGTCACCGCAACGGCCTGTAGCGCCACCCACGGCGGCGTCTGCAACGCCGAGTTCGCTGACGACCAGGTACGCATCACCGGCGCCGTCGCTGAAGGTCTCGAAGGCGACAGCGTCCTCGGCACCATCACGTTCGAGTGTGGTGACGCTCTCGGCGAGAGTCCGCTGGAAGTAGACCCGTTCACGTTCGCGGACGGCACGCTCGGCAGCTCGGGCGGCCCGCAGCCGATCGACGCCGAAACCGTCGACGGTACGTTTACCTGCGGCCCGGAGCCGACGCTTGTTGTGTCTGGCCCGCCGGTCACCGGCACAGGCAGCGACAGCAGCAACGGCATCACGTGGATCATCGTCGGCCTGGCCGCTCTCGGCCTGGTCTCCATGGCCACGTTCGGCACGCTGCGCCTACGCGAGCGCGCATAGCGCACGCCAGCTGGAAAGACATACGAAGGCCCCCGGATCTCGGGGGCCTTCGTTCTCGTTCGTCTCGAGGCGGCTACAGCGCCTTCTCGTGCGGGTCCTCCGTCGCGGCCAGCCCCTCCAGGAAGGTCCGTATCGCCGGCGCCATCACGTCCAGCGGGAAGTCCTGGTGTGCCGCCCCCGGCATCGTGACGAACGTCTTTGGCTCGTTCGCCAGCTCGTAGAGCCGGCGGCCCATCGAGAACGGGATCGTCGCGTCCGCGTCGCCGTGCATGACCAGCAGCGGTGCGCGGATGCGCGCGATCTTCGCCGCCGAGTCGTAGCGCGTGCGCGGCAGCCAGGGCGCAAGCGCGAGCGGCGCGCGCAGCCGCGGATAGCGCTCCAGGATCAGGTCGCGGAACGAGGTGTAAGGCGCGCGCAGGATCAGCCCCGCACACGCCTCGCGCGCGGCCAGCTCCGTCGCGACGCCGGTGCCCAGCGAGAACCCGTAGAACACGACGTGGGAGGTGTCGATCTCCCGCCGGCTGCGCAGATAACCGAGCGCCGCCTGCGCATCGAGGTACGTACCGTGCTCCGACGCCTGCCCGTCGCTGCTGCCGTAGCCGCGGTAGTCGAACACGAAGAACCGGCAGCCGATAGCGCGCAAGAACGAACCGAACTGGGCGGCGCGCTCTTCCGTCGCCCACATGTCGCTGGCGTTATAGTTTGTGCCGTGCATGAACAAGATAGTGACCGGGAGGTCACCGCCCTCGAAGAGCCAGCCCTCCAGCTCCTCGCCGTCGGAAGACCAGAAGTGCGCTCGCTCGAAAGGCACGCCGGTCTTCTCCGGCAGCCCCTCGTAGTGCGGCCCGGTGCGAAAGGCGTTCCGCCGCACAACCCGCTCGAAGGCGTACGCGACGCCTACCGGGGGCAGCGCCAGCAGGCCAAGCGTCGCGAGAGCGCGTCTGAGAGCCATCGAGGCCATCGTAGCAGACGTTGCGGCTATACTTAGAGGCCGTACCCAGGGTGCTCTGCTGGAGTTCGCTCAGCTTCGTCGTAGAGCAGGCGTTCTACTTATTTGACCATTTAGCCAAATTGCCTGTGACCGACCATCATATAGGACGCCCAATTTCGTTCCATATAGGAGGGAACCTAGAAGGAACAAACGAAGGAGCGCGACGCGACTGTGAGCGATACGTTCGAATTCGCGGCGGCCATAGCCGGTGTGTGCATCGGTCTCGGCGCCGCCTTGCTGCTTTCGATCACCGCCGTGGTGGGCTCCTGGCGGATGTTTGGGCAAGCGTCGAAGGCGTCCGAGGCGGCGAGCAGGGCCGCCCTCAGTGTCGAGGAGCTGGCGAGGCGCATCGCCTCACCTCAACCCTTCGCCGCCGAGAACGGTCCGATGTCGGACGTCCGCCGTCAGAGCGAGCGCCTCAGCGAGCAGCAGGAGGCACTGCGCGTCCAGCAGGAGCAGCTCCACCAGATGCTCCGGACGCTGCTTGACGAGACGGCGCCGGCGCCGACGACCAGCCTGGACGAGATCGAGCTGTCGATCAGCCGCCTCGACGGGACGGTGGCCCAGATGGCCTCAGCCCTGACGAGCTTGATCCAGCTTCTGGAGCGCCAGCAGCGCCAAACGTAGGTGAAGGAGAGCATAATCGTGGACGAATCCCCGCCCGTCCGGCCGGATGCCGAGGCCATTCCGCCTCTTATCGAGCCGCTTCTGGGCGTTCACAGCGCCATGAACCTGAGCTGGCTAGCCGATGCCGCCGGCACGGCCGCTGAGCGCGGCCTGGGCGCCCTCTACAGCCTCCTGTACGTCTCGGACGCTACTGGGGAGCTAGAAGGCGTCAGGCCCGCCTCGAGCGCCAGCGTGCGGAGCCTTGTGAAGCTCAACCAGGACCTCGGGACCAACCTCACGACCCTCAAGTTCGAGCCGAAGGCTCTGCTGGCCGTCTCGAACGCCCTTCGTGACGGCCACGCCGTCTCCGTCCGGGAGCTCGGCAACGCGCTGCCGCTGGAGATGGAGGCGGAAGCCCTCCAGAGCGCCCAGCGCGGCCTGGGCGTGGCAAAGGTCTGGCTGGCGCCTCTCCATTGGGACGGCGAAAGCCTGGGCCTGCTGATGCTCCTGATGCCGGACGAAACGCCCGCGCCGCTCGCGCTGGCCGAGCAGCTCGGCTACCAGCTGGCCGTGGCCCTCAGGAACCTGCGCGAGAAGGCGTCGGGTCGCCGACGGGGCGAGATCGACGCCGTCCGCTGGGTGTACGACCAGCAGCGCTTCGAGGAGCAGCTCAGCCTCGAGATCCACCGGGCCCACCGCCACAAGCGCCCGCTTTCCATAATGCTGCTGCGCGTCGACAACTTCCGCGCCCTCCGCGAGCGCTTCGGCCGCTTCCTGGCCGAGCGCCTCTTGCGCCAGGTCGGAGGTGTCTTGGAGACCACGATGCGCGACACCGACTTCCTCGGCGCCTACCAGGACGACGGCTTCGCCGCCATCCTCGTCGAGGCCGACGCCGGCGCGGCGGCGCTTGCACTCACGCGCCTCACCGCCGGCCTGAAGGACGTCCAGGTCCCCAACGCGGAGCTGGACGACCTCCACGTCAACCTCTCTTGCGCTACGGCGACCACGCCGGGCGACGGCGATACGCAAGAAGAGCTCTTCTTCAAGGCGGAGGAGCGCCTCGCTGTCGAGGCCGCCGCCCGCGAAGACGCCGCCGCCTCCGCTTAGACCCCACGCGCCCGTCCAAAAGCAAGAGTTACATACCCGGCCGCTAACCGCCTCGCCAGAACATCGGCTTCCGCTTCGCTTGAAGCATGCCAGCGGAATATATACGAAGGCGGTGTCCCTGGGGACACCGCCTTGCTGCAGACTTCGAGTCTAGGACTGGCGAAAGGGGAGGGCGCTAGGCCGCGCCTTCGAACTCAATCTGGACCTCAGCGTCGCTCTCGTCGCCGAGCCGGCGGCGCAGGCTGCCGAGCAGCGCGTCGCGCACGCCGACGGGGTCGGCTGCGCCGTTTATCCAGAGCTTCAGGGTCGCCTTGCGACCGTCGTAATCGAGCAGCGCTACGTCGACAACGGCGGGGTTCTCGTTAACGGAGCCATCGACGGCCTTCAGGTCGAGCGAGCCCGCCTTGCTGGCGACGCCCAGTCGCAGGCAGTGCGAGGTCATCTCGCCGGCCGCGCTCTCAGCAACGGAGGCCGGAATCGCCTGCTGCGACTCGGGCTCGATCTGGACCTCGATCGGGTCGGGCTGCGGCTCGGGAGCCGGCAATTCCTCGATCTCCGGCAGGGCCGCGATCGGCTCCGGCAACGGCGGGAGAAACGGCTCCTGCTGCGGCATCGGTCGAAGGGCCGGCTGGGTGCTCGTCGCGATGCTTTCCATCCCGAGGTTAGCGCGCGCCTTGTTCATCATGTCTTCCATCTCACGGACGACCTCGACGAGCGAGGCGAGCTGCGTCACATTGTGGCGCAATGCGCCGAGGGAGCGGCCGGCTTCCGCCAGCGAGCTCTCCAGTTGCTCGAGCGCGTTGTCCAGGTTGTGTACGAGTTGAGGGTCCGCGTAATCAGCCATGTTGGCTCCTCTCTAGCTATAGCGAATCACGATCAGTCCGCATGAATGCGGCCTGGTGTATTCGTTGCAATTATCGGCCGCCGGCATGATCGCCTGGAATAGGGGAAGCCCCTCTATTCCCCTTAGGAGCCTTCCCGCTGCTCGATCCGCCCGACCGAAGCCTGCTACTATGGGGCGCACGCCAGGGGAGGAGCCCGTGGAGACGGAGATCTACGAGTCCGATCCGTTCACTGCCAAGAAGGAGGCGCTGCTGGTCGCGTTTACCAGCGACTACCGCTTCCAGAAGGGCGACGAGATCTACATCCATCAGAACGGCGGCAGGCCGCTCAAGGTGCGCCTGCTCGATGTGCGAGTCCACGTGCAGCAGGGTGGCAAGCTCACGCGCGAGCTGCTGGCGCTCAAGCTCTAACCAGTGGCTGCTACTCCAGAGCAAGAGGCGATCATCACCGGCGAGAACCTCGGCTACATGGCGACGCTCAAGCGCGATGGCAGCCCGCAGGTCACGCCGATCAACTACGCGTACGTCGACGGCAACATTCTCATTTCGACGACGAAGGACCGCGCCAAGTACCACAACGTCCGTCGCAACCCAAACGTCTGCGTCTGCATCGTGCAGGAGGGGGGGCGGCCATACGTCACGGTCTACGGCAAGGCGCGCGTGGAGGAAGACGATATCGTCGACGGCACAGCAGCGATCATGCGCAACATGTCAAATCGAGAGGCGCCGGACAACTTCGCGGAAGCCTTGCGCCAGCAGCGGCGCGTCCTGATAGTCCTCACGCCGGAACGCTTCGTCCCGTGACGCGAGCAGGGCTGCTTCTCGCCCTGCTTGCTGCGCTGCTGGCGCTCCTCATCGCCTGCGGCGGCGGTAGCGACCCTGACAAGCCGAACGGCACGCCTGGGACCGCACCGACAGCGACAGCATCGCAGGCCGCCGATACGCCTCGGCCGCCCACCGCGGAGGGCGTCACAGAGTTCGATGTGCCCACCCGCGATTCTGTCCCACACTCCATCGCCGTCGACGAAGAGGGCCGCCTCTGGTTCACCGAGCTCGCCGCGAACAAGATCGCGATGTTCAATCCACGCTCCGAGGAGTTCATCGAGTGGGATGTGCCGACTGTGGGCGCCCAGCCGCACGGCATCGCGATCGGCCCGGACCAGGGCGTCTGGATCACCTACATCGGCGTGAGCAAGATTGCGCGCTTCGACCGGCTCACGCAGCAGTTCGAAGAGTTCGCCATCCCTTCGCCGAACACCGGGCCCCATTCGATCGCCTTCGCCCCGGATGGTAGCGTTTGGTTTACGGAGTCGCGCGGCAACGCGATAGCCCGGCTCGATCCGGCTACGCGCTCGGTCCAGGAGATCGCCGTACCGGCGTTCGGTTCGCAGCCGTACGGCATCGCCGTCGACGCGCAGGGCGTCGTTTGGTGGGCGGAGGCGCTCGGCAACAAGATCGGCAGCTATACGTCCGGAGGGCCGCCGCAGGAGTTCGATCCACCGACGCCGGGCCAGGGCGCGCGCCGTATCGCGATCGATGCGCAGGGGAACGTCTGGTTCAGCGAGAACACCGCGGGCAAGCTCGGCCGTTACAGCCCGAGCGCAGCCTCGTTCGCGGAGTACGACCTGCCTTCACCCAACGCGCGGCCGGACGGCCTCGCCATCGCTCCGGACGGGTCGGTCTGGATCAGCGAGACCGGCGCGAACAAGATCGCTCGTTTCGATCCGGCGAGCGAAACGTTCCGCGAGTACACCATCGCCAGCGCGAACGCCGGCTGTCTTACGCTGGTCGTGGACGCGCAGGGAACGGTCTGGTGTCCGGCGTCCGAGACATCGAAGCTGCTGCGCCTCGTGCCGAACGTGCAAGAGTAGGAGGAATCATGGCTGAAATCGGCCTGTTCGAAGCGATGTACACACAGAAGGCGATCCGGCGCCTGAAGCCGGACCCGGTCTCCGATGAGCTGGTGCATAAACTTCTCGATGCCGCCATCAGGGCGCCGAGCGGCGGCAACACTCAGCCCTGGGCGTTCATCGTCATCCGCGATGGCGATTCGAAGCGGAAGATCGCCGAGTGGTACCTGGACGCCTGGAACAGCACGTATGGCCAGATACCGGACGCGCAGAAGCAGGGCTTTGGTGCGCAGTTCAAGCGCGTCTATGGCTCCGCCGAGCATCTGGCCCTCCACCTGGCGGAGGTACCGGTCTTCATTCTGGTCTGTGCGCGCAGCGGGCCGCCCGCCGCGGGCCCTATGACGGGCGGGTACTACGGCTCGATCTTCCCCGCGGTCCAAAACCTCCTGCTCGCGGCCCGAGGCCTCGGTCTCGGCGCGTCGCTGACGACGCTCCACAAGCTCCACGAGAACGACGTCAAGCAGCTCCTCGGCATCCCGGACAACGTTGAGACGGTCGCGCTCATCCCGGTCGGCCATCCGATCGGCAAGTACGGCCCGGCCGCTCGCAGGCCTGTCGAAGAGCTGACGCATAACGAACGCTGGGACGCCTCAAAGAAGTAGCACCCAACCTCATTAGGCGGCGAACGCCGGCCACGCGCACACGGGGCCGGCGTTTCGTTTTGTTTGCGTCCCCCTACGGAGTTTCCCTAGACAACATCAAGCACATTTATCACGCGGCCTGCGGGGTTTTCCGCATAGGTGCCGAGCCGCCACACCCCGATACTGTCCACAGCAATCCCGCTCGCCACCGCGCCACACGCGCGTGGTGGCGTCTGAATCTTTATCGAGGTGTTCGTTTGGCAACTGCCAAAGCTGGGGCAACATCAGCGCGTGCGCAAACGAGGCGAGCGACCGCCAGATCTGGGGCTCAACCTGCGGGTGCGCAAGCGAGGCGAACGACGGTCAAGGCTGAACCAGCGCCTGCTAAAACCGGGATAGAATCGGCGCATGCGCAAGCGAGGCAACCGACCTCGAAGCAGCAAAGGCAACGCGGTCGCCTGCGCCGCATAGCAAACGAAGAAGAGCTCGACCAGATCGTACGCGATTACATGCCGCTCGTGCGGCACGCTGTGAACCGCATCACCGTTGGCTCCGCGGGCGCAGGGATCCTCCAGTATGAGGACATGGTGAGCTGCGGCGTCCAGGGCCTCATCGAGGCTTATCACTCGTTCGACCCGAACCGGGGCGCTAAGTTTTCTACATACGCGCTCCCACGCATCCGAGGCGCGATTCTGGACGCCTTGCGCGCCGCCCATCCGCTCCCGCGTTCGCTCCAGAAGTTTTCGAGCGATATGGACTCCGCCAGCGCCCAGCTCCATACCACGCTCGGCCGCTCGCCGACGAAGGCGGAGGTGGCGAAGCAGATGGGCCTCTCCCACAGAGATTTCCTCAACACCCTACGCACCAGCAGCATTCGCGTCGTCTCGCTGGACGGACTGGCCGACACGGCCGTCAGCGGCAACACTGAGAAGCTTTGGGAAATGGCGGACGGAGACCCCAGCATCGACCCCGACTCCATGGCGCAAGATACGATGGTCCGGCAGATGCTCCAGGAAGCGGTCGAGCTGCTTCCCGAGCGCGAGCGGACCATCGTGCACCTGTACTACATGCGGGCTCACTCTCTGAAGAGCATCGGCAAGGCGCTCGGCATCTCTGAATCGCGAGCTTCCCAGCTCCGGCACCGCGCCATTCGCCGGCTCCGCACCGCCCTCGGCGGCGAGCTCAAAGACGCCGCATAAATCAGGAGCCCCTCGCTCCGCCCAAGGGAGTTCCCCGAAGGCCTTTCGCGCCCAGCGGCGTTATCGTCTAGTCATGAGCGAACGACGTCTCCGCGTTGCCATCATAGGCGAGGGCGAGGCTGCCAGTCGCTGGGCCTCGGCCTTGCGCACGCGCGCTGACCTCGTGCCCGCGCCCGAGGAGCTGCCCGGCGGCATCGATGCCCTCGTGCTCGTCGCCGGCGCGCACGACCCGTTCTCGCGCGCGAAGGAGGCGCTTCAGGCCGGCGTCCACGTCTTGTACGCGGCGCCGTTCCTGCTCAGCCCCTGGCAGGCCGCCCGGCTCACGCTGCTCGCGGGACGCAAGCGGCGGCTCCTGCGCTTCGTGGAGCCGTTTCAGTACCGCATGGGCTTCCCGTTTCTGCGCCGCCTCCTCGAAGGGCAGGAGCCGTTCTGGAGGCCGCTCTACCTGCGTCTGCTCTGCCTGGCAGAGCCCGCTAGCCAGGAGCGCATCGATGAGCTTGCGACGGAGCAGCTCGCCGTGTGCGACGCGCTCCTCAACGATGAGCCTCGCAGCGTGACCGCCGCCGCCGTCCGGCGGGACGACCTCGGCGAAGTCTGTACAGCCTTCCTGACACTCCAGTACGCCGCAGGCACCGTCGTCCAGTGCACGATCAGCCTCGCGGAGGCCGAAGGCGGACGGCAGCTGGTCGCGGCGGCGCCCGGCCGCACGATCATCCTCGACGACCTCGACTCGACCGGCGCCGTCCGGGTCATTGGTGGCGAGCACGACCTCAGCGCGTTTGCCGGCGACCGCGAACACAGGCTCGCGGACGTCGACCCCATCGACGAGGAGGCGAGCGCGTTCCTGAGCTCTGTTGCGTCCGGCAGCCTCTCGCTCACGAATGGGCAGCGCTGGACGCGTGTCGCTGCGCTCTGGTGGGCCGCCCGCCAGTCCATGGCCTTCGACGGCCCGGTTGAGGTGCCTTCTGCGCTGTTCCAGCTCAGGAATACAGAACCGCCGCCTCTCAAAGTCATCGAGGGCGGCGGTAAAACGGTGCGGACGGCTCGTCCGCGACCAGCGCTTACAGTTGTCGGCTAGCTAGCGTCCCGCTTCTGCTCCTTGTGCGCCACGAACTTTGGCTGGCCGTTCTCCTTCGTGTCGGCCGGCTCGCCGTTCGCAGCCCCTTCGCGCTCGATCAGCTCCTGACGTAGGACGGCAATGTCCAACGGCGCCGAGATGCCTATCTTGACGCGATCGCGTTCCACCCCGAGCACCTTGATATAGATGTTGCCAGCGATAACGATTCCCTGGTCTATCTTGCGTGTAAGAACGAGCATCGGCCTCTCCTTGCCTCCTCAGCGCCCGGATAACTCGGCGCCGGAGTCCGAAGTTCTACGTAGAGAAGGAAGCCGGTTCGGAGGTCTCCCGTCTCTGGTTCGTGTATCAGTTATCGGCTAAGAAGGGCGGCGCCGAGAGAGGCCGGATGGCAATTCAGCCCGTAGGAAGAGGCGTAGGAGCGCTCAGAATCGATTGTACGCGCTCTAGGAGGTCTGTAGGCGTGAAGGGCTTGGCCAGCCAGGCGCGAGCCCCGGCTCGTGTCAGGCTCTCGGATTCGAGAGGCGGGAGCAGGCCTGAGAGCAGGAGCACGGCCGTTCGATTGGTGAGCGGGTCCTCGTGGAGGAGGCGGCAGACGTCGAGGCCGCTCAGCCGGGGCAGGGCCACGTCGATGATGGCCAGGTCCGGCCGCTCCTGGCGCGCCAGCCGGAGCGCGGTTACCCCGTCCGCCGCCTCCAGGACTCGGTAGCCCTGCATCTCGAGCGAGATGCGCAGGAGGCGGCGGATGCTGGGCTCGTCGTCGACGGCGAGGATCGTCTGCGTCATGTCAGCTCGCCGATCGCAGCTCGCGTTCGGGCGGCGCCATGTGGATGCCTTCTCGGCGCAAGATGGCGCGCGCTTCCTCCTCGGCGCCCGCGTCGCGGCAGGCGCAGTAGGCGGCGAAGAGCGAGCGGTCTAGCAGCCGGAGGCCCTGCTGGTTCAGTTCCTGCTCGTGCTCGCGCCGCAGCCGGAGCAGGCGCTGGAGTCGCTGGAGGTAGACTACACGCAGCGACGAAGGGCCAAGGATCGTGGGCGGACTTGGGGTAATCGAAGCCATAGCAATGCTCTCTGTGCTCTCCATATCGAAGCTGTCAGCTGTGGCCTAGACGGCCTGGCGGGTGTCCTGCTCGTCCTCGCGGACGTCCGGTGGGGCGTCCATGCCGACGAGGCCCTTGCGTAGGGCATAGCGGATCAGGTCGGTGCGGTTCCGCGCGTGGAGCTTGCTCATGATGTGGGCCTTGTGGGCCTCCACGGTCTTGACGCTGATGAACAGCTCCTGCGCAATGCGCTGGTTCGAGTAGCCTTCGGCGATGAGCT
Organism: Dehalococcoidia bacterium; assembly: GCA_040902195.1. GTDB lineage: Bacteria > Chloroflexota > Dehalococcoidia > DSTF01 > RBG-16-68-14 > JBBDXS01. The sequence continues at coordinate 167,547 of JBBDXS010000003.1, read as the reverse complement.
GGAGCACCTCGCGCTCGCGAGAGGTCAGCAGTTCGTAGCCGACCTTGCCGTCTTCCTTCTTGGCCTGCCACATGTACTGGTTGACGGCATCGCCATCGGAGATGGCCGAGCTGAAGTAGGTATTGCCGCGATGCACGGCCTGGATGCCGAGCAGGAGCTCCTCCGTGTCGGACCGCTTCACGACGTAGCCCGAGGCGCCGGCGCGCAGCGCGCCGATGATCTGCTCGTCCTCCATGTAGCCGGTCAGGATGAGTACGCGTGTTTTTGGAAAGCGCTTGCGGATCTGGCGGGTCGCCTCGAGACCGGTGAGGCCGGGCATCACCATGTCCATCAGCACCACGTCAGGCATCAGCTTCTCGGTGGCCGAGATGGCCTCGCGGCCGTTGGACGCGTCACCCACAACCTCGACCTCGGCGTGCTGCTCCAAGAGCTGGCGCAGCGCCTGGCGAAGGATCGCATGGTCATCGGCGATGAGGACGCGGATTCGCTGCCCTGTGGTCCGGCTCCAGCCGGGACGCATGGTGGCGTCCTTGGCGCGTATGACGTTCGGGCGGGCGGGGGTAGTAGGCTCCATCCTTTTCGCTCCTTCGCTTGGCCACCCCGCAGTCCCTCAGGGGCGACGCTAACATAACCTAACGTTCCGAACAACAGGTCACGCCGAACATCTGTCCGGCTATACCAGTGCGTGTCCTCGAGTGGGGGCGAGCTCGCTCGCCATCTCTGCCAGGTCGAGGCCGAAGTCCTCGACGACGAAGTCGGGGCCTGCTTCTTCCTCGATTGGCTCCAGGCCGGACGGGTAGGTCCGCTGGGCCCCGCAGCGACGGCAGGTGCCCTGGATACCGCCGCGCTCAGGCTCTCCAAGGACCCAGCGGTGGGTGCAGGTGCGGGTGCGGGTGCGGGTGCGGGTGTGGCTGTCCATCGCTCGATTCGCCTCCTTGCTGCAGGAGTGTACGCCGAGCCTTAGGGGCGGGCATATAAGGGAATACCCTAGGGGGCCTTAGGGGAAATCCCCTAAATCGTGTGCCCGGCCAAAGGTTGGCTGAATGCCTAGGTGTGAAGGGCTAGGGGAAGCAAAGTGCGGCGAGGCGCCGGGCGGGGAACCGGCGCTTCGCCGCATGGTCGGCCTGCGTGCCGAAGGCTACAGGCGGATCTTGCCGTGCGAGGGCTGCCGGCGGCGCTGCCGGTGGCCGTTCTCTTCCTCCTCGAGGAGATCGATCGGCGGGCTCGAGACGGCCTCGAAGACGTACCCGCAGCACAGGCACGTCGAGTACTCGCCGTACCAGTCGCGCTCAGGGATCATCGAGCCTCGACATCGGGGACAGTTTCTGGGCAGTGTTACGCTTACCATGAGGGATCCTCCTTACTGCAGCCATGTGCCGTACGGAGCCCTTCGTACTGCCTCCGGGGTTAGCTGACGGGTTCGGGCCGAAAGGCGGAAAGCCCTACTCGCATCGCGCGAGATTCACCCCAAGATGTGGGTCCCCCGGTCCGGGACCGGATTAGGCAGTCCCGCTTCGCTGCGGGAGGGGCGGGCGACCTCCCTGAACGCCCGCGATTGTGATTACGGGAACAATTCTACCACGGGAGCCGGGCTTGTCAAGCGTAATCGGTAAGATAAGTATCCAATTTTCCTATTCGTAATAATTTCCAACGCGTATACTCCCAGGGGCCCTTCCCCGAGTCTGCGAGGAGGAAGCGATGAATCTGGGAATCAAGCGCATCGATCACGTCTGTATGGTCGTTCCGAAGCTGGACGACCGCCTGCCGATGCTTACCGACCTGTTCGGGATGAAGCTGGCGGGTCGCTGGGAGAACCCGGGGGCCGGCTACAATGGCGCGACGCTCGACCTGCCGGGTGGGGGCCCACAGTGGGAAATCCTCGAGCCGTCCGGCGACGACAGCTTCCTCGTGCGTTTCCTGCGCGATCGCGGCCCCGGCCTCCACCACGTCACCTTCGAGGTCGAGAGCGTCGACCGCGCCATCGAGGCCCTCAAGTCGGCCGGCCACGAGCCGTTTGGCGGGCGCAACTACGACAAGTACAAAGAAGTCTACGTGCACCCACGCGACTCCGGCGGCGTGCTCTTCCAGCTCTACGAAGGGGCCTGGATCGAGGGGAGCTAGGCGCAACGTAGGGGCGCATGGCCATGCGCCCCTACAGATCGATCCCGAGCGGTCGTGCCGGTTGATCGAGGCGTTGGCGGTGCGGGGGGCAATGTAGGGGCGCACGGCCATGCGCCCCCAACGGATCGACCTTGCGAGGTGGTTATCGATTGATCGGGCCCGGGGTGGCGCGGGGGCAACGTAGGGGCGGGTTTGAAACCCGCCCCTACGCAACATGCGCCCCTACCTGTAATACTCGTCGTCCTCCCAATTTCGCGGATTGTCCTCGATGTATGCCCGGATGCGCGAGAGGTCTTCGTCGTCCCGGACAACGTGTTCGTAGTAGTTGCGCTGCCACACGGGAGTGCCTTCCGTCTCCCGCAGCGCGTTGATACGGCGAGTTACGGCGCCCTTGAAACGGGCCACGAACGCCCCGATCGATCGAGGTGGGCGGTGGAGGGACGGCGCGTGTAGGGGCGCATGGCCATGCGCCCCTACAAAGCGATCCCCAACCAACGTCACGATCCCGTGCAGGTGATTCGGCATCACGACGTAGGCGCCGAGTTCAAGTTCGGGCCGTATTCTGGCCGACCGCTCCCATTCGTCCCGCACAAACACGCCGTATTCGTTCAGGACCACCTCGCCATCAACAACCGTGCCGAAGAGGAGGCCGTGCGCGCGTGTGGCGTTTATCGTCACGAAATACGACCCGGCGGCCGTGTAATCGTATCCGGGAAGGCGGATCGAACGCCGGTTGTGCGTGAACGGGTCGTAACGCATGGAGCGCATGATATCGTTGGGGCGCATGGCCATGCGCCCCAACGGGTCAATCTTGCGGGGCATTATCGATTGATCGAAGCGCGGCCGGCCTAGCCCTGGATCGTCTTGCGCTTGTTCTTGACGTAGTCGACCAGGATGTACTGGCCGAGCTTGTCAGGGGTGGTGTAGAAGACGCGGCCCTTGTTGATCTTCGCCACCTGGTTCACGAACTCCTTCAGGTAGTAGTTGCGATCGAGCATGAAGGTGTTGATCGTGATGTCCTTCTTGGTGCAGCGCTTCACTTCCTTCAGCGTCTCGCGGATCGTGATCGGGCTGGGCGGGTAGGCGAAATACGACCGACCCCGCTCCAGGTGCGCTGTCGGTTCGCCGTCCGAGATCATGATGATCTGGCGCGTGCCGCTCTTGTGCTTGGCGAGAAGCTGCTCGGCGAGCATGAAGGCGTGGTGCATGTTCGTGCCGAGGACAGATTCGTCCCAGCGCACGTACGGCAACTCTTCCGCCTTCAGCTCCCGCGCGTAGGCGGAGAAGCCGATGATGTAGAGGCTGTCGCGCGTGAACTGCGTGCGGATCAGGTTGTTGAGCGCCAGCGCTACCTTCTTCGCCGCCTGGAAGCTGCCTCGCAGCGCCATCGACCACGAGAGGTCGACCATCATGACGGTCGCGGTCTGCGTGACCTGCTCGGAACGGTAGGTTTCGAAGTCGCTCGGATGCAGCTCGATGGGAACGCCGGGCCCCTCGCGTTGGATGGCGTTCATCAGCGTCTTGTCGAGCGCGAGGTGGAACGGATCGCCGAACTCGTACGCCTTCGTGTCGTCGGCGCGCTCCGTGCCCGTGCCGGTGCTCTTCGTGCTGTGCTTGCCGAAGCTGTCCTTCTTGAGCGTCGTGTAGATCTCGGAGAGCGCCTTCTGCCCGATCTTGCGCGTGCCCTGCGGCGTCAGCTCCCACGTGTTGCCCTTGCGCCGGATGTAGCCGGCCTCCTCCAGGATCTCGAGGAACTGCTTGAGCTGGTCCAGCGTTGCCGCTGCTTCCTCGCCGAGGATCTCGCGTAGCTTCTCCTCGTCGATCTCGTCCATGTCGCCGCCGTACTGCGTGCGCTCGAGCTGGCGCTCCAACTCGTCCATTGACTGCATGCGGTCCATGAGCTGCATCGCCTGTTCGAGATCGAGCTCCTCGTCGCCGCGGAAGGGGTACTGATTGCGCAAGTCGCGCATCGGGAACATCAGCTCGAGGTTGCCGCTCAGCTCCGAGAGCTCAGCCTGCAGCTCGGGGTCGCCGATCTTGTCGCCGAGCAAGTCCTGGAGCTGCTGCCGCATATCCCCGGGCAGGCTATCGAGCAGGTTCTGCATGTTGGCGACCTGCTGCTGCATCTGCGCGATCAGCTCGTCGAGCGACTGCGGCGGGTTCGGGCCGAACAGATCGCCGTACTTCTCCATGAACGATTCAAAGTCGGGCTCGCCCCCGGCCATTTTCTCCGAGAGCATCTCGTTCAGGTCGCGCACCATGTTCTTCATGCGCTCCATGTCCTCGGGGGACATGTTGTCGATCTGCTGGTACATGTCCTTGAAGAAGGTTTCCGTCATCGCCTTCTTCAACTGTTCCATGAGCTCCTGGAAGCGGTGCTGCGCCTCCGGGTCCATGAACTCGTATTCCTGGAGGTCCTTGATCTTGCCAGGCACGTCCTCCGGCAGCGCTTCGAGGAACTGCCGCTTTCGTTCCGCGATGTTGCTGAGCATCTTCGCGAACTCGGCTTGATCGCCGCTCGAAGACGGGCCGGACTGCGACTGCGCAGAGGGGTCGCCGGACTGCGACTGCTGGCCGCGCGACGACGGCGTCTGCTGCCCGGCCGGCGAAGGCTGGCCTTGCTGCGCCGCCGCCTGCTCCTGCGAGCCGCTCTCGCCTGAGTCGGACGCCTCGCCGGCGTCCGGCGACGGCTGATCGCCATCCTGCTGCTCCATTGCTTCCTGCAGGCGCCTGTCGAGCGTGTTGCGCTCCAGGTCGAGGATCTCTTCGAGCTTGTTCTCGATGTCCTCGAATGCGGAGCCGAGGTTGAACTTATCGAGGGTCTGGCGGCGTTGCTGGCGGAGCTGCTGAAGAAGATCGCGCAGGCCCTGCATGCGCTGGCCCATCGGATTGCGCATGCCGCGCTGCATCAGGTTCCGCAGCGCGTGCTGCAGGTCCCCGAAGTTCATCAAGTCATCGGTCAGCGATTCGAGAAGATCGTCCGGATCGAGAGGTGGGATCTCCTGCGAGCCGTCCCATTCCGAGTAGCGATACGCGAACACAAGCCGTTCCCTTCTCTATCCGTCTCGTACGCTAGGCATTATAGCCCTTTGGCCTGCGACCCTTCTTGCCTGTCGGCCGTCGGTAGACGATTGCCCACACGGCGATTAGAACGAGCGGCATGATGGAGAAAGCCGCGCTCATCGTCCAACCCATGTAGAGGCTCCCAAGTGCTGTCATCACAGCCAGCAGCGCCGTAGATGCGACGACAACCTCCGTCTTCGTGGCGCTCCTCGTCCGATATAGAACCCTTCGTGAGGTGTTCGTAGCGTCGCCCAGTCCAAGGAGGACCAAAATAATCCCGGCAAGAACGCCTGAGAAGGCTGCGTCCCAGATCCCAACAAAGCCCGCTACTACGCCTATGACGAACGCACAGGCGCCAAGGACAATGCTTACCAACTTGCCCATTAGGACCCCAGCAGCTCGTCGATCTTCACGGGACGGCCCAGCGCGATGCTCCGGTTGGCGGCGATACCGGTGAGGATCGACATCGCGCCGGCGCGGGAGCCTGCCGCGAGGCCGAGCGGGTCGGAGTCGACGCCGCGAAAAAGGTGGTCGCGGAGGAGGCGATCGCCGCCGTAGTGTTCGCCGGGCCCGGTCTCGGGCTCGATGACCCGGGCGGGCGTACGCAGGCCGTGGAGGGACATCTCAACTCCCGGCTCCCGCCCCGGTGCGCGCTCTACGAAGAGGACTTCCAGGCGGCCCTCCGTGCCGTTGAACGCCAGCGTATAGCCCTCCCAGGGCGCGTACGCGGTCATCGAGTACGTCAAAATGGCGCCACTGGTATAGCGAACGCTGAGAGACATCGTGTCGAGGATGTCGATCTCGTCTGAAAAGACGCACGTGTCCCGGTAGTAGCCGTCTTCGCTCTCCGCGTTCAGGTAGAGCGTCTTCATGTACTCGACGCGCTCCATATCGAAGAAGAACTCGCACGTTCCGGCGTGGTCGCAGCCGTGGCAGCGCTCGCCGCGCTCTTCGCGGGTCGGGCCGTAGAAGGCGCGCCTGCCGTGCGCGAACACCTCCTCCGGCTCCGATTCGATCCACCAGTTGACGAGGTCGAAGTGATGGGTGGCCTTGTGCACCAGCAGGCCGCCGGAGTTTTCCATCTTGCGATGCCAGCGCCGGAAGAAGTCGGCGCCGTGGATGTAGTCCAGCGGCCAGTGGAAGTCCACGGACAGGACCCGCCCGATGGCGCCTTCCTTGAGCAGCCGCCTGATCTGCTGGTGCTGCGGGGAATAGCGATAGTTGAACGTGACGATGACGCGACGGCCCGTACGCTGCTCGGCGGCGAGAATGGCGCGGCACTTCTCGCTGTCGATCGTCATCGGCTTTTCGGTGATGGCGTCCGCGCCGGACTCGAGCGCCTTGATAATGAAGTCGTGGTGCGTGTAATCGGGCGTGCAGACGATGAGCGCGTCGGGATGAGTTTCGCGCAGCATGTCGTCCAGGCTTGTGTATGTTGGCAGCTCGGTCTCGCACGCCGCGAGACAGGCGGCCATGCGCGCGCGATTGCTATCGCAGACGGCGACGAGGTGAGCGACGTCGCCATAGTACTTGGCGATCGGCCGGGCGTACATGCTGATGCCGCGAACTCCGCACCCAACGAGCGCGTAACGACGAGGAGGCATGTCCGGCGCGCTAGCCGCGGTACTGCGTGCGGCCGCCGACGCGGTCCTTGTTCAGCCGCTTGTTCAGGTGCAGGCCTTCGAGGATGAACTCGACGCCGGAGGCGATCACCGCGAGGCTCTCGCCTGGCTCCAGCTTGGCGACGGCGCGGTCGAGGCCTTCGACCTGCTTGACGAGCTTCACGTAGTCCTTCGAAGGCAGCAGGTCCGAGACTTCCGCTGAAAGGCCTGCCTTGAATTGCCCTACGACGTCCTCGAGGTCGACGACGTTGTAGTGGCGGTTGAAGACGGCGACGACGGCGCCCTGGACGAGCTTCTCGATGATCGAGTCCTCCTTGCCGTCCTCGACGGTGTCGAACTCGATCTTGCCGCTCAGCGTTGGAATCACGAACGATAGGTCGCTCACGCGCGGCACGACTTCCTTCTCGTTCAGACGGATCGCCCGGCGCAGCGCGTTCGCAAGCAGGCTCTCGTAGTCGGCGATCGATGCGCGGACGGAGACGCCGGAGCGCTGGTTGATGTCCGGACTGCGCCGCGCGAGACGCGTAATCTCGGCGACGATCTCCTTCATGTAGGGCGGAACGGTGACCTGATAGTCATCGTCGAAGCGCGTGTGCTCCTGGTCCATGATGTCGATCTCGTGCGCGACCGTACGCGGGTAGTGCGTGCGGATTTGCGCGCCGTATCGATCGCGCAGTGGCGTGATGATCCGTCCGCGGTTCGTGTAGTCCTCCGGATTCGCGCTCGCGACGAGGAAGACGTCCAGCGGCAGGCGGATGCGGAAGCCGCGGATCTGTACGTCGCGTTCTTCCATGATGTTGAGCAAGCCGACCTGGATGCGCTCCGCAAGGTCCGGCAGCTCGTTGATGCAAAAGATGCCGCGGTTCGTGCGCGGGACGAGCCCGTAGTGGATCGTTAGCTCATCGCTCAGGTAGCGGCCCTCCGCGACTTTGATCGGGTCGACTTCGCCGATCAAGTCGGCGATCGTGCTGTCCGGCGTCGCGAGCTTCTCGCCGTAGCGACGGTCGCGCGAAAGCCACTCGATTGGGGTGTCCTCGCCGTGCTCGAGAACCAGGTCGCGACAGCGCTTGCAGATCGGCTCGTACGGGTTGTCGTTGATCTCGCAGTCCACGATGATCGGGACTTCTTCATCGAGCAGGCTGATCATCGCGCGGATCATGCGCGACTTCGCCTGGCCGCGCTCGCCAAGGAAGATGATGTCTTGCCCGGAAAGGATCGCGTTCTCGAGCTGCGGGAAGACGGACTCCTCATAGCCGACAATGCCCGGCAGGACCGGCTCCTTGCGCTGGATCTTCCCGATCAGGTTACGGCGCATCTCCTCCTTGATGGAGGCAACCTGGTACCCCGACTGCCGTAGCTGCCCGATCGTCATTGCCTTCGCGTCTGTCATGTGTTTCCCCACCCCTTGCAAATGATGTGTTAGATGGAATCCAGAAACCGCGCCAACTCGTCCCGCTCAAATCGAGGAAGCGGTGCCCGGCTTCGTTCGTCTATTATAACGTCTCCCCCTGGCGGGGCCACCTCGCCAATGCAAACCGCGCCGCTGCCTTCTTTGTGCACGGCGGCACACATGCCCTCGCACGCGTCCTCCGGCGTCACGATCAGCAGCGCGCCGGACGCCAGCAGCCCGAGCGGATCGAGGCCGAGCGTTTCGCAGATCGATGCCGTTTCGTCAAGCACCGGCACATCCTCGCGCCGGACGAGTACCGATGCGCCGCACGCCTTGCCGAGCTCCGCCAGCGCCGTCGCGAGGCCGCCCTCCGTTGGATCGTGCAGCGCGTGTACGCGGCCTGTCGCGCAGGCGGCGAGCGCCTCGCGCACGACGCTGATGCCGGGACGCGACAATAACTGCGCCGCCGCATCGATTATGTCGTGGGCCACGCCACGCGCGCGCAGCGCGTCCGGCGCGTCTCGCGCGAGCAGCGCCGTGCCCTCGATCGCGATGCTCTTCGTGAGCACGATGTGGTCCCCTTCACGCGCCGCGTCCGGCCGGACCAGGCCGTCCGCTTCCACTTCGCCGAGCATCGTGCCGGCGATGATGGGCCTATCGAGACCGAGCGTGATCTCGGTATGGCCGCCGACTGGCACGATGCCGAGCTCTTCGCAGGTCGCCCGGATCTGCTCGAAGATCTCCTCCGCTAGGTCGGGCGAGGCGCTCTCCGGCAGCAGGGCGGTGGCGAGGAACCAGAGCGGCTGCGCGCCGAGGCAGGCGACGTCATTGGCGTTCACGTGTACGACATAACGCCCGATCTGGTCCGTTGCGAACGTGACGGGGTCCGTCTTCGCGACGAGCACGCGCCCGTTGCCGAGTTCGATCGCGGCGGCGTCGCGACCGATTCCCGGGCCCAAGAGCAGGCGAGGATCGGACGGAAGACGCGCCAGTAGGCGCTCGAGGAGCGCGGGCGGGAGCTTGCCTGCCTTCATGAGCGGGGCGAGTATATCAGACGCGCCGGGTGGGTCTGGCATCAGACGGCGCAATGTGTACACTAGGAGACTGCGGAGGAGTAGAGAAAGGAAGCTCGCTCTTGGGCGTGGGTGGCATTGACGCGGGAGGCGGCCACATCGGGGACGCTGGCCGGACAGGCGGTTCCGGCGGCGGCTCGTCTTTTCAACAGCTCTACAACGACTCCTTCGGCCGTGTGTACGACTTCGCTTTGCGCGTCCTGCGCGACCGCGAAGAAGCGGCGCTGGCTGTGCAGGCAAGCTACCTCGCGGTCTATCAGGAGCTCCAGGCCGGCGAGGCCTACCCATCGTTCGAGGTGCAGCTCTTCGCCGCGGCGCATCGCGACATATCGGACCGCCTGCGACGCCGGCGCGGTCCGCAACCCGAAAGCACACAGGAGGCGTTCGATACGCCCGATCCCGTGTGGGCGGCCGACCCGGCTGTCGCCAGCGAAGCGCCCGAATTGGCGCGAGTGGTCTGGCTGGTCGCCAGCGCCGCTCGCCCCGAGGAGCTGGAGCCGCTCGATCTCCAGGTGCGGCAGGGGCTGAGCGACGAAGAGATTGCCGCTGTCCTGCGTACCAGGCCGGAGACGGTCCGGCAGCGTCTCGTGCGGTTGCAGCAGGGGCTCGAGGACTCGTTCTCAGCTCTTCTGCTGACGCATCGCGGACGTCGCGCCTGCGTCGACCTGGACTTCCTCGTCGGTGAGGAGGCATGGTCCGTGCCCGTGCGCCGGCGCGTCCTGAAGCACCTTCAGACCTGCCAGATCTGCCGCCGGACGCGGATGAGCTACCCGCCGGCGGCGAACGTGTACGCCGCCCTCCAGCCTGTCGAGGCGCCTCGTGGCTGGAGGGAGGCCATGCTCGCGCGGCTGGAGGAGCTGGCCGGCGGTGCGTTCGGCCCCGTCGCCGCGGCAGCGATGACTTCTCCCCAGCCGCGTCCTGCCCCTCCACCGTCACCCACAACGCAGCGCACGGGCGCGGCCGTCTTGCCTCCGCCCGCTCCGATCGCGCCGCCGCCCACGACATACGGAAGTGGTGGCGGCGGCTTTGGTGGTTGGGTCAACGGGCTCTTCGCGAGTGGCGACGCGCGCGGCCCGCTTCTCGCAATGCTCCTCGGCGCAATGCTGGTTGTGGTCATTGTGCTTGCCGCGCTTTGCAGCGCTGGCGCGTTCGGTGGCGGTGATGGAGGGAGCAAGGGCACCGCTACGCCGACGGTGACCGGCACGATTACGCGCACCCCTTCGCCGACGCGCACGTCTACGCCCACGCTCACGCCGACGCTCCCCCCGATACCTGTGACGTCGACGCCATTGCCGACACAGCCGCCACCTCCGCCGACGAACCCGCCACCGCCCCCGCCGACGGCGGTGCCGCCGACGCAGCCGCCCCCACCGACGAACACGCAGCCGCCGGTGGTGACGCCGCCTCCGTAGGGGCGCTAGATCAGCTAGGAATCTCTTCGAGGATCGGAGAACGCGTCATCGTCGCGAGGACGCCTCGGCTTGCCTATGTCATCCAGCCTGTCGCGTGCCTGCGTTGCCCAGTCCGGTCTGTGCGGCGGGATAGGCGTGCGTTGGGTCGGGAGGAGGCGCGAGCGCCGGGCCGCGGAGCGCGGCCGCAGCGCTACCTGAAATGGCGGCACCCGGGGCGGCTGCGGCGTCGATTGTGTAGGCGCGCGGCCCGGCCCGTCGTTCATAAGACGCACGCCGGCCACGGCGGCGCTTAGCCAGGCGAGGCCCGCACCGGCGAACGCAGCGATGATCCACGTCATGGGGTCTGTCTTGCCGAACCCCGGGCCGCCGCCTGCTATCGGAAAGCTACCGGCGGACGGCGTCGATGTCGCGATCGGCGCCTGTGTGCCCGTCGCCGCCGGAGGCGTTGGCGTCGCGGTGGGATTGACAGCGTCCTGGCAAGTAATGCCGCCGTTCTGCGTTGCGGCCTCAATGTCCTGCGGACTGCCGATTGTCGAGTCGGCCAGGATGTTGATCGCCACGCTTAGCGGGCTCGTGCCCTCGGCGACACAGCGGAAGGAGATCGTTCCGAGCGTCACGTCGCCTTCGATACCGTTGGCGTTCGCGCCGCTGATGCGAACGGTGTCCGGCGAGAACGCCGGGTTGCAGACGCTCCCGTTCTGCGGGTCGCAGCCGACCGCGGCTACCACCTCGTCGTCGTAGGTCACGTTGATCGACCAGGCGCCGAGGCCAGGTGCGTCGACGCCCTGAACGACGACGTTCACCGCGCCTCCGCCGTCGAGGTCGACGATCGCGGAGCCGGCAGCAACAACTTCGCCCTCGGCGGCGGCGTCGCGCGCTACCACGAGCGTCGCGACCATCGCGGCGAGCAGAAAGCCGATGCGCATTCCCTTGCCGAGCACGGAGCCTCCTCTAGAATGTGGCCGATTGAGGCGCAATCGCCCTTCACTCATTGTCGTATCAAGAGGAGGAGGGGCGGTATCGGGGGTTCCCCGACGGGCCTAGAGGAATCCCCGAAGGCCCATCGCGATCCGGCTGCGAAGCGTCTCGTATTGGCTAGCAGTAGTCGACGAGGACGGGGTTCTCGAAGACGCACACCCGTGTCGACCCGCAGTTGACGCTCCAGTACGAACCGGCGTGGCTGGCGCTGCACGAGCCGCTGCTCACGCCGAGGAACTGCGCCCCCATTGCGGCGGCCTCGCCCGCGGTGAGACCCTGGTTCGCCGGGGGTTGGGTCGGTGGCGGTGGCTGCGTTGGCGGTTGTGCGGTCGGCGGTGGTGGGTTGCCGCCTTCTGGCTCGTCAGTCGATGGTGGCTCCCTTTCGTCGCAGTTGTCCTCGTACCATTGGCGCTCTTCGTCGCTCTGGTACGCGGTGCCCTCGATCGCGGCGCAGTCTTCGCGGTTGGAACTTGGCTCCGGCGTCGCCGTCGGCCGCGAGCCGCCAATGGCGATCGGCTTCGGCGTGGGCCCGCTCGTGATAGGCGTAGAGGTCGGGAACTCGCTTACGACAGGTGTGCGCCGCGAGACGGTTGCGCTCGCTGGCGCGTCGTTGCTGCCGCCCCCAGACGAAAAGGCGAAAATCACCGCCGGGACCGCCATCACGACAACCAGGGCGGTTCCTGCGATGACGCCCCTCTCCCAGAAGGAGAGTGCGCCGAACCGGTCAAGAGACAGGGAGAACCGGTGCTGGAACTTGCTCCAGTTGGTGCTCTCGCGCTCCCGCTCCCGGATATGGTCCAGGACAACTTTCGATAGCTTCTGGCGATCCATGAGGCCTCACAGGGCGAAGCTACGCCCAGAGGTAGTATCGGCGCGAATGGGGCCCAGGCGTAGCGGGGTGCGGACCGAGGGGGAGTCTGGCGTCCTCGGCAGGACTCGAACCCTGTCCGCGTTCAGCGAGTCACTGAGGGAAGTCTGACAGTTCTCCTGCAGAGGTACGGCGATCGGGCGAAACTGCGCGGCAAGCGACAGTCGCAGATTGCCCGGGACGCGTGGCTCGATGAGAGCTACCTGTCACGACTTCTCTCAGGAGAGCGAGTCAATCCAAGCCGCGCTGCCCTCATTCTGCTCGGTTCATTCGGGTTGGGGCTGGCGGTGGAGGAAGTCGACGAACTGCTGATGGCGGCGGACTACAAACCGTTAGTCCTTCCGGCGAGCCTTAGATAGCTCACTCGGAAGGCTGGCCGGGCCCGCCCCTCCCCCGCCGGCCGTCGACTTGACCCGATAGCTTGTCTTTGCCATAGTGCGTCCCAGTAGGGACTGGCCACGCGCCCTTAGGGTGTCAGGGCGGTGCGGCCTTGAGGTATGGGAGGCATGCCAGTTGCCGGAGCCGGTGCATCGGATCGAGAAAGAGCTCCGAACCGCGCGTGTCCGTTCGCTGCTTGATGCACTGGCGTTTGCGTCAAGCGACAGAGAGTTGCTGCTCCGGTTTCTCCGCGACGTTTTTACCGCGCACGAGATAAAGATGGGAGCTAACAGGTGGGCCGCTGCGCGCCTTCTGCTGGCGGGAGAAACGCAGACAAAAACTCAACATATCCTAGAAATCAGTGAGGGTACGGTCAATAGGGCCAACCAATGGTTGGTCAGCGGAACGGGTGGCTACCGAGTGGTACATGATGGTTTGATCAGCGAGGAGGCGTAGGCTATGGCGGAGCTAGGTCTTGGGGTCTAGCGTCAGCAACAACCCCGCAGGAAAGAAGCCGATCGACTGGTTTACCGTGGCGATGATCGCGCTTGGGGTGGCACTCGTTCTAGTCCTGCCCCTAGGAACAGCTATGGACTTGTCAATTTCGCAGAGTATCAACAACAAACTCAACGGCTTCATCGGCGTAGACGGACCACGTCCATATGTCGAGACTTGGGAACTTGCGGCTTCTCTTTGGTCTCTACTGTATTGCTTTCTCTTTCATCTATACAAGTTCCCAAGAGCGTACGCGGACGGTCCGGGTCGGGCTGGGCCGATCAGCATAGTGACCCAGTTTTTTGTCATAGGGACTGGTGGCGTAACTGTCGGCGTCTACGTCCTCTTCGCGACGGACGCAGAATCGGGAATACTGAGGGTTACAGCCGAAGCATCAATTGTTGCGTGGCTAGCACTCATCGATCTTCTGCTGGCATACGTCCTCTCAAGCGAGACGATTCCGAAGCTCAACGTTGTAAAAGATGCAGTCAAGGAGGACTATCGGAAGTTCTTTGCGGTGGTAGATGCTCCAGGCCTATTGGCGTTCGGAGTGATACTGTTGTTCATGTGGATATCCACCGCTCGCGGCGCTGCATCGTCGGTAGAATTCGCCTCATTTGGTGCTGGCGCTGCAGCAATGAATCTGCTGCTTGTTAATATCGCCTTCTCGGTGCTATTCTTTAGAGAAGGTGGCGGCCAATGAAGAATAGAATAACGGGCGCTGGTCGGCGGGATCCGTATGGTATGTTGGCTCGGCGCAGAAGGAACCTCACAGAGCAAGAGCTGCCGGCATTGCCGGAGCCCTTCAATCTGACCGACGGCCACGTGCATCAGCTCTGGTCCGACAGGCAGTTGGCGATAATCAAAAGCCTGAGCCAACGGTTCTTGTCAGTCTCGAGGGAGCATCAGCAGGATCTCGAGGCGGCCTTCCTTCAGAGCTTCTACGGCCTGGCTAAGCAGTCAGTGGACGGTGAACACACCAAGTATCTTCTCTGTCATTCCGCGTCAATGGCCATTGAGATTGTGGCCAACTACTTGAGGTTGCACCACCTCGATCTCACGCTCATCGAGCCGGCATTCGACAACCTAGCCGACATTTATAAGCGGCACGGGGTAGCGCTACACAGCTTACCTGATCGCTCTTTGGCGTCGGATGCCTTCCCTGACGCGTTGAAGAACGTATCGACGCGCGCGATTGCGATAGTGGCGCCGAACAACCCGACGGGTACGACGATATCAAGACAGAATTTTGAGCTGCTACTAGACTTTAGTCGAAGAAATAGGACCCTTCTAGTCATCGACTGCTCATTCAGATTCTTCGACGAGTCTTTTGAGTGGGATCAATACAGCCTTCTAAACGATGCGGGAATCGAGTACGTAGTAATTGAAGACACGGGAAAGACATGGCCGACTCATGAGTTGAAGATCGGAATCCTGGCGGCCAGTACCGGCATCGCTAGTCGTCTGTCAAAGATTCATACCGACTTCATTCTTCACGTTTCACCGTTCACATTATCACTCCTCACGAGCTTTATTGACGACTCGATTGGCGACGACCTGCGGCATGTCCGAGGTCAGATAGCGGCGAATCGCAAGAAGCTTTACGAAGAGCTTGATGGGACTTTTCTCCAGCCCGTCGAGGAACCATTCATGAGTCTTTCCTGGGCGAAGATTCATGCCAAGACGTCAGCCGCAGAGCTCGTGAACAGGTTGGAGGAGAATGGTGTACATGTGCTTTCGGGCTACAATTTCTTCTGGGATCATCGGTGGCAAGGTGCGAAGTACATTCGAATTGCCTTGGCGCGGGATCCGAGTGCCTTCCGAGGTGCAGCTGAGCGTCTCGGTGCGGTAATCCGCACGCTGGAGTAACGGGCGCTAAAACAGGTCCAACGATGCCGTGGAGTTGGCGTATTTCGAATCGGGTCGGTGTTGGTCCTCCAGCGGAGGACCTCATTCCACTGCTTCTGCATCCCAGCGTTCGGCTGTGGGTGGTTGCGTTCGTTGTCTTGCTGGTTATTGTCTTGCTCGCGGGTATCTGGTTGGCGTTTCTCGTATCGTAGACATCGATCACGTTGGGGCAGCTGCACCAGCATTGGCTTCTGTTCCGGCAAGTTCAGGTGGTCGTGCGCGTTCGTCACGCCCCGGCATGGTTTTTGCGAACAAGTCCATTGGTGACGCTCGCCTCTCCAGCAGGCTCTGCTCGACGCTAGCCATGGCCACGTAGTGGCGAACCATCTCAAGAGTTTCGTGTCCTAAAATCTGTTGCAGGCGGAGCGGGTCCCCTACTTCCTTCACCAAGCAGTTCGTTGCGAACGTGTGGCGGAGGAGGTGGCAGTGCACGCGCGGGACGCCTGAATTCCTACCAGCACGCTTGACCACCTCCTGTAGGGCGGTCGTCGTCAGTGACCGGCCCTCCCGGGCCAGGAAGAGGTAGGGGCTGTCCAGCTCGTCGTACATCGGCCGAAACACGTCGCGCCAGCGGAGCAAGACCGACATCGTCCGCGTGCCGATCGGCACGAGACGCTCCTTGTTGCCCTTGCCTAACACTTTCAGGAACCCCTGCTTCTCGATGTGCATGTCTTCGACGCGGAGGCCACAGAGCTCGGAGGCCCTGAGGCCGGTGTCGAGCAACGTCCAGATCATGGCGTAAGCGCGGGCAGCATAGGGGTCGTTCTGCTTAAGCCGTCCGAGGATGCGTCCGACCTCCTCGTCTGTGAGCGGCTGGATCACCTTGCGCTGGATGCGCGGCGGCTTGAGCGGCTGTAGGACGTTGGTGTCGGTGTAGCCCTCCTGGTTGAGCCAGGTCGAGAACGCCCGCAATGCGCGCGCGAAGCCCTGGATGTAGGCGCTCGACAACGTGCCGCTCTTGTCCTTGACGTACCCGTTTCGCTCGTACCTGGCCCGCCGGTTCTGCAGGTCTGCGATGTAGGCCCGGGCCGACTCCAGCGTGAAATCAGCTAGCTCGCAGCCGTCGCCCAGGAAGCGCTCGAAGAGCTCGAGCTTCTGGTTGTACCACTGGATGGTCCTGGGCGACTTGCCTACCACTTGGTTGTAGACCGCGTAGGCCTCTTTGAGCCGTTCCAGCGTGACCACTGACTTGTACACGTGCTACCACCTCCGTCGTGCGACCATTGTTCCACTGCCTCCTTTCGCAGTCAGTGCTGGTCGGGCAAACGACGAGGGGACTGGTTTTGACCGCACGGAAACGCTGGACGAATCCGCTGGTCATCGAGCCACGCGAAGAGCCTTCGGAGGGCGGCGTTCCGTCAATTTCAGATACGAAATTGAGTGTCTGGCGTCCCCGGCAGGACTCGAACCTGCAACCTGCGGATTAGAAGGCTCGCAGGTACTCGGCCCGTTCTACGAGAACGCTCCAGATTCGGAAAGTGCGCCCTGGAGGGCTCATCGCGCGCCGAGTCTTCTCGTCGTCACCCGACGCGGGATGACGAGGGGATTTTAGTTGACCGTCACGCATGACCGCAAGGGCTCCGTAGCGTAATCATGTAGATCGAAGATCGCCTTGAAAGGAACCCGCTTACGACGTTACCATTCTGGTGCCTGAACCGTCTATTGGGCAGGGAGATATTGCGACAAGTAGTGTTTGGGCGGTCCGTTCACGACTCGAGGCAAGATGTTCCTTCGGTAACAGCCGATGATGACTTCGCCGCGTTGTACGATAGTAACTTTTCGGCGGTCTTTCGATACGTCAGGTCACGTGTGCCAAGCATGGCGGCAGCGGAAGATGTCACGGCGGAGACATTTTTCAAAGTCTTGCGTTCGCTTGAAAGTCGACGCACGGCGTCGTTTAGGGCGTGGCTGTTTCGTATCGCTCACAACGAGGTTGTCAATTACTATCGTTCGCACCGCTCTGTCCGATCCATTGACCATGTTGGGAAATCAGACCCAGCGGCCGCCGAAGAGCTTAGTCGCGTTGACCTGAGAGAATCGCTGTGGCGGCTTGTTGAGCACTTGACGCCAGCCCAGAAGAACGTGGTGACCCTGAAGTTCGCCGGCGAATTAACCACAAGGGAGATCGCTGAAGTGGTCGGGAAGAGGGAGTCTGCAGTTAAGATGCTACTCTATCGCGCGCTCCGAGCGCTTCGAGAAACCGCAGAAGAGGATGGTGTCAAGTTCGAATGAACGAAGAGCAGAGACAGGCGGACATCATCGCTAGCAGCCTCGATGGGGCAACCCATCGAGCAAGCGTAATCGTACGAGATCAAAGCCTCCTGACTCTCGCCAATAGGTTGCGGGCTGCTCTCGGAGAGGAACCCAACGATGCGCGCCGACGCGTCTGGGCGCGAGTTACTTCTCGTTCGACTGCCCAGCGCCCGCGTATGCACCGTCGCCAGTGGGTTGTGTCCATTGCCGCCGTTCTGGTCCTGGCTTTCGCGTCGGGGGCGATCCTCCTGGTTCTCAACGGCCTAAAAGGTGGAGGCTCGGTTACCCGCAGGGCCGAGGCCCTGACAATCCAACCTGAGAGTGGCAACCCCATCTTGACGTTCGTAGCAGGCGGTAGAGTTGAGGGATCGGCGTTGCCAACGTTGCCAGCGATGGTCTCGGATCTTCAATGGAGCCATGACGGCTCTAGCCTGGCTTTCGTCAGCGGCGGGGATGTCTTCTTAGTGGATGCCGAAGTTCAGCTGCGTCAGCTCACTGAGACATCCGACCGCATAGAGGGGTGGCCTCGTTGGTCACCCGACGGGTCACGTCTGGCCACAGCAAGCCATGCGTCGACCGGTCTCCTGGACGAACCGCCGTACGGTGGCTCGCTCACGCTTATCAGTGCAGACGGCTCAGACTATCAGGTAGTTGGCCAAAGCCCCATGACTTGGCCGTCATCCTGGTCCCCAGACGGGAGCATGATAGCCTACGGGTCTGCTGGCAACATCGAAATATACGACCTAAGCAGTCAGACGACGAACTCTTTGTCCCCCGCTGATCTAGGCTTGCCAGATGCTGTCTATGTTGACGCCCCGGCATGGTCTCCAACGACAGACGAACTCGTGGTCTATTTCGCTCAGTCTGAGGGTCCGGTGGGCGAAGAGGAGCCAACTACCCAAGGTTATGCCGTCGTCAGCTTGGTTGGCCGTCAAGCGGTCTCGGTAATGCAGTACCAGGCGCAGTTTCTGCCCGCACAGTCAGCGCAATGGTCTCCAGACGGCACACGCATTCTCATCAACCTAATCTCTTCCGCCAAATACGCCAACCCAGCCGGCCTATGGGTGGTATCTCCATCAGGAGATGATCTGCGCCAGGTTGATGACGTGGTCGCGTACCGCGTACTCTGGGCGCCCTCCGGGAAGGCCATCGCGTATATAGATAACGACACCAGACGGGTCTTCGTACTGGAGGCCAACAGCCTTCAAGTCGTGGAGCAGCCGGAATCCGCAGATCCGGTTGCCGACATAGCTTGGAGGCCAACCGCTCCGTGATGCTTGACGAACTGCAATGGCCTGTGGCCCCACCAAACCACATGAGCGCAAAGGCCTTGGCAACTATGGTGTTACTAGCCTTCTAGCACGGCCCGTCCCTACTGAAGCAGTTGTTAGGAAAGAGGCCGTCGCTACATGTTGTACCAAGCACAGCCGCACACTCGAACTGAGATCCCTGACATGACGAGACGCCCCCGTAGAAGTACACCGGGCCACCCTGAAAGGCTCCGTCCACGTACCATGGCGGGTCGCAATATCCCTCGCAGCGGTTGGATACGGTGGTTCCATTGACACATTGCCCCGATGTCGGATCGGGTATCAGCCCCAGGTACGTGGCATCTGCTTGACTACGGGCCGTGTTGGAAGGTGGCTCGACCCAATAGGGGAATTGCCCCGACTGTGTCATCACGGTCCAGTACTTGTCCGCAACACAATCTCCGCCGTTTTGGATGCCACCACAGCAGGGCGCTCCTCGAAATACCCTTGTGCGCACCGTCCAGCCAACAGCCCTCATTGATCCAATGCTTTCCGACCCGGCTTCGGCCGTTATGATCCGTGCTAGCTTCGCAATCGCTTCATCGCCGGTGTGCGCACAGGCTCCTCCCGCCACGGGAAGCAAGATTCGCTGTGCGTCGCTTCCTTCAATCAACAACTCGGGCGGAACGGGACGGCCGACCGTCTTAGGAGCGTAGACCGCATACTCCTCCCGAGCCGCATCGACCTGTCCAAGTCTTTCAAGGGCAACCCCGCGAACCAGGTGGACGAAGTCGCTCCGCATCTCGATATCACCAATATTCGGAGTCGAAACCGCAGCGAGGGCATCTTGGACGCGATCCTGGCTGAGCAGAAATAGGGCAACCTCCACTGCCGGATCAGAATGCCCGCGCGGCCGCAATTCGTGCGCGGAACGTAGAACCTCCTCCGCTAGGGAGTCTCCGAGTAGTCGGAGGCCAACTCCGTACCCTAGCAACGTGGTATACGACTCGAATTCTGGGAGTATCTCGTCAAAGTAGGCGTCAAACAGCGATCTGTCCGGCAGCTGATCCGCCGTATGACCTATGTAGTATCCGTATCTTACCTGACCATTCAAGGCACCAATCCGATCGGCGGTGGTCGCTTCGCTGACTGCCTCCTCGATCAGGTTAGACGCACCTTCTGTCCGATAGCGCTCTTGCAGGACGCGTGCGAGTCCTGCATGAGCAGTTCGGCTCTGCGGATCGTCCGCGACAGCTGCTCGCATGAGAGCCTCTGCTTCGGCCAAAAGACCCTGTACCCCACTCCTCGCGCCATCTAGGACCATCTTCAGGGTCGAGGCACGCTCACTTGGATCGGGAAGCCCGGCCGCGTGCTCTAGAAAAGTTCCCCCTATTAGTTCTGCGACCCCCGGCTGCAGCTCGGCCGGTAGCGCTGACGCGGTCGATACTGGAACCGTGATCTTCCTGCCGAGCATCACAAACGATGCAATCCCGGCCAGCCAATATAGACTGCGAGTAAGAAACGTTCTCCTACTCGATCTCGGTGAGTGGTCAGTTCCGCTCGGCTGTAAAGCGTTCATGTACGACTTCCTTTCGAAGCTGATGCTGGTGAATTCCACGTCCCCTCTCTGATTGAAGAGTGCCAACCGCTACAGACGCGCCAAGGATCACGACGCCTCCAGCCGTCCAGACCATACTCGCCACGGAAGAGGGATCCTCAACGACGGAATTCAACCCTGCAAGGTGTACCGGCCCGGCCAAGAGCATTAGTGAGAACGCAGTACCCAACAACATGAAATTGCGCAAAACGCTGCTCCAACCAACGGGTTCGGATCCAAGCAGGCCACCGCACCCGCATGGCACCGCCCCTTTTGTAACTAGCACATAAGCCATGACCCCGGTGAAGGCCGCGAGCAGAGCAGCCGCGATTGCGGCGCTCTCCTGACGCCACGGTCCCGCCAGTAGACCCATTGCCACGATTGCTTCGATAGCTGGAACACCCACGGCCAACAGTGAGATTCCCCTCAGCCCGTAGGCTGTTAGTGACCGCCGAAAGGCATTCGGGTGCATCGCCTTCCAGACTGCTGACGATAGGAAAACTGCCCCTAGGGCCAATGACGCTAGGGTCAGGAGCGCGGCTGCCATGACGTGTCATCCACCCCGTCCTGCTCAAATCCGAACGGCAGCGTAACCAGGTTCCGAAATCGTCGATTACGCACGTCGTTCCAGCGCGTTCTTGTAAGCGCCAAATGGAATAGATCCCAATACTTGCCTTGGAAGAAGCCGTGCTCGGATCGTCTGCCCTCAACAACAAACCCTATGCCCTGAAGCGTGCGCAGGACCGACCCATTGAACTCCAAGACGTCAGCATATACCTTTCGAATTGGGAAGGAACTGAACAGGTAATCAGCAAAGAGTAACCCGGCCTCCGCGCCATGACCGCGAACCCTAAAGGCCGGTTCAATATAGCCCAAGCACGATGTCCAGCCGTCCTCCATACTGAAGTCGTAGGCCTGAGCGAGGCCAATTGGTTTGCTCGATACTCGATCAATCACGGTGAGAACTACGGAACGCGACCGGAGCGTAGCGAGCTCTGCGGCGTACTCCTCCTCCGTCGGAGCAACCTTGGACTTCCAGAGCCCGTACTCCCGTAGATCCGTGCGCCACGCATAGAAGTAGGGAAAGTCTGAGTCACGGTAAGGTCTCAGATAAGCCCAGCGTCCGCTAATTGCTTCCGGTACGTGGCATGAACCCTCTTGCCAATCCTGCAAGTCATTCGACTTCGACACCTCTTCGCGACCAGGTCGAGCCAATCCGGACACCTCGTTCGCCACGAGCGCGTCGCCGTCTGACTCCTCGGGAGGCGACCCTATTGCGTCCATGGATCTAAGCCTGCACGAGACGACGGGCTTTTCGAACGGTCAAGAGCCTGAAGAGCTTGGTTTGACAAGTGCCACCACCACAATCTAGGAGGGACCGAAACGCAAGCGAGTCGCGCCTGGGGTGGACGGATCCTAGCATCTCGCTTTCGAACCTGTCAAGCGAAGCTTGACAGGTTCCCGAAGAGCTCTCTAAGCTGAAAGGCCGACTTCGGCTTTTTCGACGCCACTGAGGGCACTTGGGTTCCTGGTCGGCAGCTGGAACCGATTGACGGGAGAATGAATACCACCCGCGACAGCGAAATCCGAGTCTTCTTGAAGCAAGAGATTAGTAGACTCAAAGAGGGCGCTCTCTTGCCCGCAGACGTACCGGACAACATGCTGCTCTTCGATCTAAACCAGGACGGGTCTGAAAACCTCGGCCTTGATTCGCTCGATGCCCTGGAGATAGCTATGGCGATAGAGCGCCAACTTGACATCAGTATGCCGTCTCAGGACATCAACTTTGAAGACTTCGCAACGGTAGACAGGATTGTTGCGTACCTCTGTCGGCGTTGAGAGAGTCTTGCCACTACGGTAATGACCAGGCGACGAGTAGTAATCACGGGAATGGGTGTCATATCTCCCCTCGGGTGCGACGTGGATGCGTTTTGGGCATCATGCGTCGCCGGGCGTTCTGCTGTTCGACAGATAGCTGCCTTCGACGCATCCAATTTACCTAGTCGGATTGCTGGCGAAGTGCGAGGCTTCCAGCCGCAGCGCCATATGAGCGAAAAGTTGATCGGGCGAACGGACCGATTCACGCAGTTCGCGATCGCCTCGGCGAACGAAGCCCTGCATCATTCAGGTGCAATAGGTGCAGTTCAACCTGAACGGCTAGGCATCGTGCTAGGCAATGGCGGAGGTGGTCTTGGCGTCATAGGGAATTACCCACAGATATTCATTGACAAGGTCTGGGATACAAGTGACCGACTCGCTTTGCTCAAGTTATTACCCGATGCGGCAGCCTCCAACCTAGCAATCCTGACCGGCGCAAAAGGGCCGGTCATGACCTTAGTTGCCGCATGTGTCTCCTCGACCCAAGCGATTGGTGAAGCAGTGCGTCTCATTCGGCATGACGAAGCGGACGTTGTCCTGGCCGGCGGCACCGAAGCTGGAGTGACATTCTCCGGCATGATCGGGTTCTGCCTTCTCCGTGCACTGTCCACAAGAAATGGCCAGCCTGAGCGCGCAAGCCGGCCGTTTGATTCTGGTCGCGATGGGTTTGTGCTCGCTGAAGGAGCGGCCATGCTGGCAATCGAGGAACTCGAACACGCGCTGTCGCGCGGCGCCCCGATTCTCGCCGAGATTTCGGGCTATGCTCAAACGTGCGATGCACACCACTTAGTTATCCCCGAACGAAACGGAACGGAGGCTGCCAGATGCATTGAGCACGCACTGGGAGACGCTAGTATTGACGCAGCAGATGTCGATTACATCAGCGCCCATGGTACCTCCACTCCCCATAATGATGTGGCCGAAACTAGAGCGATCAAATCGGCGTTCGGGGAGCGCGCTGCGCGTGTTCCAATATCATCTCTGAAGTCTATGATGGGTCACGCGCTAGGCGCGACAGGAGCAATCGAAACCATTGCCGCTGTGATGGCTTTAAAGAGCGACGTCGTCCCGCCGACGATCAATTTCGAAAAGCCGGATCCGCAGTGTGACCTCGATTACGTCCCGAACAAGGCCAGATCCTTGCCCGTTCGTGTCGTGTTGAAGAACAGCTTCGGTTTCGGCGGCCAAAATGCTTGTTTGGTGCTCACGCGTTTTGCTGCCTAGCTAGGCTCTTCCGATGTCCAACCGAGCGTGACCGAGGCTCCTTCCTGATTGCCCCTAGCGCCTTCGACCACGGGACTAGGAATCCTGTGGTCGCCTCTATGCTGTTGGATGGGGGCCGCCACCAGCGCGTCTGGTGATTGCCCCCAGAAAATGACAACAGTATACTCCTATTGACAAAAGAATTACCCCAATATATTGTATTTCCGAAGGGTTGCCACCATGTATAGCTGATTTGGGAGATGGAGGTTTCATGGTAGCTGCTGCGCAAACCTATGCCACCGACGCTGCGCCCGACTTCGTTGCAACCACCTTGGTACCATTCTTGCGACGCTGTAGGAACTCGTCGGCGTCGTCGAGTGAGCTTGGTGCCCTAGCTTGGGGTTATCAAGCGGGTCGAGGGGTCGAGCTTTCGTTCTTTGACATTGCTCAAGCTATTCGCGAGCAGATCGCTGACCTTGAGTGCGCTGAGTCCGCCGACTGGAGAGATATGCGAAACCTTGTCCGTGCATTGCGGTCTGTCCATGAGGCGATACCGGATGCTGCAGCGAGGTTTTGGTTTGTGAGTGAACGCCGGTAACGCGCTGATCAAGCAGAAAGTTCCCGGGGGAAACGAGTTCGGCAGTCAGCCCGATTCCCCCTAGTTCTCCGCGACATTGTTGCCGTCGACATAATACTGTTGACCTTCACGAATTCCTCGACGTATATTTAACCCCCACGTTCTGGTAGTAGTATTGATTGGCGGGGCCCGGCATGGCTTCGCATGAAGGCATAGGAGCACGCGATGACGTGGCGTTCCGCCGGGCTCTTGCTTGTCGCTGCCCTCCTCAATGGCGGCGCTGTCTCCGTGCTTCTCGTCGGCCACTTCAAGCATCAACCCGGACCTGAGAGCGTTGCCTTGGCGACAAGCGTTCTGTTCACCTTCGCGGCGAGTTTCCTTGTGTTTGCGCTAGCGGATCTCTTCCAATCCGGAGAGGAGGCGGCGCGGAGATCGCTTATGCGGCAATTTCAGACGAAGCTCGACTCACTCGGCAACAGGATCAACTCAGCCGTTGGAACGAATAGAAATAGTCGTAGACAGGCGGTCTCGATCGGCAGCGTTGTTGGCTTGCACCTGCATCGTGAGAAGCGTAGCTTGGCAAGCCAAGGCGACGAAGCCACCGAGTATCGAAGATATCTTCGTGAGTTTGAGGTAAACGCTAGGTTGATGTCCGACACTCTATCTCGCGCGAGCGCGAAGTTGACGGACTGGTATGACGACGCTTTGGCGCGGGTTGAGACGGCCGTGAAACGCCTTGAGGAGAGGGACTCCTTCGCGGCTGATGCTAACAGTGAGGCGCCTAAGCCAGTAGACGCAACCGCGAATCAAGCGAAAGAGGCCGAACCTGATGAGTCTTGACAGCGATCCGGGCTCATCGAATACGATGGAATTGTCCCGTGGTAGGTCCTAGGAAGGCGCATGGCTCGAGGCGCTGGCAAACTCGACAAGTCAACTCTCAGATGACGGCATTGGAGGCGGGAAGGATCCTCCCGTTGTTGAATGGATAGCCTAACGGTCTTCGGACTGCTCTCAGCTGCCTGGCTACTGATCCTGGCCGTCTTCACCATCGTCCTTTGCCTGCGTCGCTTGGCCAATCAACAGCGCGCCCGCCAGGACGAAGAGCTTTTTGCAGATTCCAAAGGCAAGTGGAGGGTGGCTTCCGAAATTGACTCTCTAGAGCGAACTCTTGTATTGCCGGACGCAGACCAAACGCCCGCCGCAACGAAGCGATTTCTGACGCTGATGCGAGAATGGGTCGAATCCGACACGATGGGCGCTACCGCGCTGGCCTTGCAGGCCTCGCAAGTGTTGGACTCTGACCTCCCTGGAGGTTGCAGCGCCGGCAAACTCGTTGATGTCGTGCGGCGGCACTGGGATGAAACTAACGGCGCATTTCGGCCGTCTTTGCGCCAACCTCCCATGATGTTTGGAGGGTGGGCTGCCCGCTCAATACTAATTGTCGCGGCTGGGATCCACTACGATGACGAGGGAGCACATGAAAAGCTTGGCGCTGGGCGAGCGAAGGATTTACTGGGCGGTAAGCGCAAAGTAGATGCTTGGTGTGACTTCACTCGGAGCTGCCGCGACGATAGCGGAGCGTTTATGGAAATGCCGGGCGAGTATCCCGTTGGTACGGTGACCACGGACGCCGGCGTTACTATTCTAGATGACTTGGAGCAGCCGGTCTCGCGCACGGATCTCAAACGTTTGGCTGAATGGGAAATCAAGAACTGTACGAGTATCATGAGGAGTGAAGGCGATACCTTTGTTGTGGCAAGGTACGTTCCAAAGATGGACCACGAGCTTGATGCTCTGGCCGATGGAAGGGCCACTCGCCACCTGATTAGCCCGCATTTGCCCTTCTTCTTGGAAGCAGATCTTAACGGTTTTGCCTCCACCAAACAGGGGATCTTGGCGTCCTTCCAGAATGTGAGCAAGAACGCAAAGCAGGCTTGTCCTGCGAAACCTGGCGGATCTGCGGCGAACATACTCGACACGCAGGCGTGGTATGACGTAGCTCGAATGTTGGGAGCGCTGAATGACATGGTGGCGGAGAGCAGACCGCCAGCACCGCTCGTTCAGTTTCTTCAGGAGGAGCAAGACGCCAGTGGAGGGTATGGCTTCTCCAAGGGAATGCATCCAAATATCTATGCGACTCGTGCCGCGGCCCTTCTCTATGGGTTTCTTGCAGCGCGTTTCCCCTCGGTTGAGTCTGAACTGAGCGAGACTCGGGCACGAATGCTCGACTTTATTGAGTCGCTGAAGGTGCCTGGGAAACTCAGCTACTTAGGATACCGTCACCGCGGCTGATCCCGGACTCGCTTTGCGCCGAGATTGTCCCACGACCTCCCGTTGTGGAGCCGGATCAAGGATACGAAGAGTGCGCCGCTGGTGGTTCTTATGCGTCGCTCAGCGATAGCTAACTTCACCTCGCTAAGTGCTCCAAATACTCGGTGCTCAGGTACGGTCGCCGCGACTAGCCGATAGAAGCCGAGGCTGTGCTCGTCTTTGAGGACCTTAAGCATCTCCCCTGCTAGCCACTCTCTCTTGGCAAGCTGTTCAGCCGATAGTCGCTTCCTTCTCCTCAAAGAGCTGTGCTCTCCGTTAACGGTTTTGTTTTTTTCTCCTTCTTCTTTCTTGTAAGGTGTGACATCTGTGTCACCCCCACCCGTGACATCCGTGTCACGCCCCATAGAAACTGTGGATAAGTACTTCTCTGACTCCTCTTCCGACGGCTCTTCGATCCAGAGCAAGTTCGGTCTCCCCGGCCGAACCTCTCGCTTGAGCAAGCCGACACTTTCAAGGGAGCTCATGTGTCGGAAAACGGTGCGTCGATCCACGCCACGTCTGTCAGCCAGCGTCTCGACGGACGGGTAGGCGTAGCCCTTCCTCTCCCCTTTCTCATCGGGCCAGTCGAAGCTGTCGATGGCCGCATACGTCAGCTTCTCGGCATCGGTCAGGTCTCGGTAGCCGAAGAGCAGGACGTTTGAGACGAGCGTGTAGTGATGTTTGAGCCGATTACGTCGTCGAACAACCAAGTCTTTCATACCCTGCTATCGTCTCAGGACTGTCAACTGCCATAACTGCATTACCAGGACAGCAACCATTGATGCGCTGGCTGGTATGGAAACGATGGCAATAGAAGCAATGCTGTAAACGTCAGCAACGATTGCAAGCATTGCTGTGACAGCAGTGCAACCGCGGTTGCATTTGTGGGGATACTGCTTAGCTCTGGAGTCGGGAGAGTAGATCGCGGAGCCGGTTCCGATTCGGGTCGCTGTTCCATTCATCGTTGGCGAGCCGTAAGAGAACACGGATTAGAGCGTTGTGCGTGATTTTCTTGTCGAGTTGCTCAGAGGATCTCAAGCAGAAGCGGCGGAGCCAACGCATCTCAGCGTCCGTGAAGCGATAGGTGTGTGCAGTATAACCAACCGACATCTCCTCGATTTCTCCTGGCAGAAGATCATCTTGTGGTGGGGGACCTGGTGGTGGTGCGACCGGCTTTTTCTTGATGACGGTCTGCTTATCTTGCGCCTCAGAGGTCTCCATCAGCTCCGTGAACATTCCCTTAGGCACGGCTGACCTCCTCTGGCTCCTGCTGTAGGAGGCCGAGGTCCTTTGCGACTTCAGCCACCAACGCGTGATCGATCTTCTCTAACTTGCGATTGAACGCGGCAAGCAGCGTCATGTCGCAGATGCGGCAGACTTCTCTCGGCACGCCAAGGGATCGGCGAAAGATTTCGGCCACGGCTTGCGGAGTGAAGGGATGCCTGTCGCCGCCGGCTGTGCGAAAACGCCAGGCGAGCATGTCCGCCGTGTCTTCCGCGTTCAGAGCGGCGAGTGCGCTCGGAAACATCCGGCTCTTAAGCTCTGGGTACTTTCCGATATTCGAGGCGAGCTCGCTCTGTCCGAACAGGACAATCTGCAGGAGCTTCTGCGTGTTGGTTTCGTAGTTGAGCAGGAACTTGATGAGCTCCAGGATGTCTCTTCTCAAATGCTGAGCCTCGTCAATGAGCAGGACGGGCGTCCGGTTGGCTTCGAACTCCTCAATGAGGAACTTGCTGAAGTTGGACAGCGAGCGGTCGTAAGCCCGCGCGGTCTTCACCCCGAACTCGTCCATGATGGTGCGCAGGAAGGCGTTGGGTGACTTGAGGTTAGGACTGAGCAGCATGGCGACACGGTATGTCGGGTCGTCAGCAAGCTCCTGGTAGATGCGTCGAGCGATCGAGGTCTTACCAGAGCCAATGGGCCCAAACACGTAAACCGGCCCGACCTTGTTGCTGATCATGTACTGGCATTTCGAGAGCACCTCACGGTGCTGCGGTGCCAGGTACAAGAATCGCGGGTCGGGCGAGATGCGGAACGGTTTCTCTTTTAGGCCGAAGAATGGTTCATACATACGCCGCCACGAAACACTTGGAGCACTTTCCTACAGTATAAGCAGAAATGGCTCACTTTTGTCAACAGTTAGTGAAAGTGCATCAACTCTGATGGCCGAGCGGCAAGTTTAGGAGAGAGTAGGGGCAGAGGAATAGGAGACTCTGCCCCGACTGGTTACTGACTGCGACGTTCCCAAAACGCACCCGGAATCTTGCCGACTGTTCGACGCTCGAACAAGGCGCTCACGATGTCCTCCGGCAACTCTGCTTCTACGCCGTAGACACATGCGCGCTCTACCATCTGGCGCAAGCTTGGCAGCAACTCGCCATCGCCGATGACGACGACGTGTGGAACAGTGTTCAACTGAATGCGATACGCGCTTGCGTCGATGTCCAGGTCGAAGACTAGGTCCCTGCAGACTCTATAAGCGTCGCCGGCTCTCCTCATGTCCGCGTAGCGGAACGCCAGTAGCCACTTGATCTCATCCACTCACTCCTCCTTCTGTTGGGTAGTGAGCGCGATTGTACTACCGGCGCGCGGGCCGACTTCTGTTTGTTGCTGCTAAGTCAACCAGTTTGGGGGCTTGACAGGAAACTGCTACCAGTCCTCGAAGCGCGCTTGGCCAAGCCTAACCAGCGGTTGCGCGGCCGAGGGGACTCGCGTCGTGCCTCCGTCGCGGTTCCGACGCGAGCGAGGCTCCACTACTTTGCAGGGCAGTTTGCTGTCTGTGGCGAGAGCAGCCTTCGCCGCGAGAAGGATGTGGCTTTCGAGCATCGACGAGAGCTCCTCATCGACCTCATACCAGTCACCAACTTGGTAGACGTAGACTTCACCATAGGAACGAAACGAGCGCCAGTCCTGGTTCTTGAACCAGGTCTGAAATTGCTCGAACAACGCTTCGTAACCGTGGCGCTTCATCCACGCGTCGCCCGTCTCATACTCTATTTCTCGTGCTTCGACCAACAGCGTCGGGCTCAATGCACGGAACCGCCCCTTAGTGCGCTGCTTGATGATCTCACAGCGTTGGTCCCCTCGTAGTTTCACCAACGCGACGCCGCTGCTCGTCGTCCGGGCAACAGCGTAACCACGTTCTGCCAATGCCTGCATGTAAGCAATGGCTTGCGCATCGGCGAAGGCGTACCAGCGGCTGCTCGACTCGATGCCGAACTCTTTCGCCAGGACAGCGGTGTCAGCGCCGCGCACAAAGTACAACCCGTCGGATTCCTGGAAGACAACGGCGTTGGGATAGCTCTCCTTGACGATGCTCCAACTCTGCTCAATCGCTCTGTCCAACATGAGGCTTCTCCGAGTGTGGTATCTTGTCGGGCGTAGGGCGCAGCTGCCGTTGCATACCTTCGGGTTCTTGCCACCAGGTACCCCTTTGCAGCGGGCAGTCTGCGCCCTCTTTCCTCTAGCTCTCCGCACGAGGCGGAGTAGTTGCTGGCTCCGTCCAGGGCCTTGGCCGCACCAATGGCCGCAGTTGATAGATGGTCTGACGTGCCTTCGCGCACGCCTTGTCCAGCTCCTCGATGGCGTCGGAAAGCTCACGCTTCCACTGTGCCCATGACTTACCGTCGCCGTTCTGCTGCTGATTGTTGTTCTGCTCTGGCATCTTCTTCACCTCCTCTCTGCTTTGGCTTTCACCTGCGACAACCGACAGGGGTCAAAGTAGAGGTCTCTCTCAATCGCTAGTCCGAGCGGGCCCCGAGCGCTCTCAAGCTCAGAGAGACTGAAGTAGCCGAGTTCGTTCTCCAAGCCTTCGACGAATCCAAAAAACGTGTCGTTGCCGTCAAACTCGATGGCGTACCACGTCCAGTTGCTGTCGGGTGTGAAGAACTTGCAGATAATCTGCGGGTCTACGTCGTGTTCCGCTGCATACAAGAGTGGGAGCTTCTGGCGTAACTCGTTAGTCAGTAGCTGCATGGCAATTCCTTTCCGACCGGCTACCAGCCGATGTCGCAGTCAGTGAAGCGTTCGGCGAGCTGGGCGATGTCGAAACGCAGCACCGTGATGCCTACCGGCCGGCCGTTCACTACTACGCGGCGTCCGTTGGCATCCGTTGCGATGACGCTCACTTCGACTTGAGTCGCGTCGATGTCGAAGTCTCCGTCAATTCGTTCGCTCGGCACGCTGACACCAAGCGCGGCGAGGAATGCCTGTAGCTCCGACATGGCTTCGTCGAGCAGCTCGTCGCCGTGCACCTCGATAACCTGACTGATGCTGTACTCCGCAGATGCGTCACCCATGGCTTCTCCTTTCACGTCCAGAATTGAATTTCGCGTGTGTCTCCTGACACCGCTTAGAAGAAGCGAAAGAGTAGGGGTGAATTTGTGCAGGGGCGAGCGCGAGCTCGTTTATCTCGACCCTTGCGGAAAGAGGGGAGAAGCCCTTCAGACAGGGCGGACCGGAGACGGATAAATGGGAGGAGTCTTAGGAGGGAGACCGTTTATGGTCGCCGGGACGGCTCGGTGCGGACTCTGCCAATGAACCCGTCCCGCGGCGGATGCCAAGCCGTTCACGGATGGACTTTGGAATGGTGATCTGGCCCTTGGCGGTGACGGTGGTGGAGTACGAAGCTCTCATCTGTCACTTGGTGCGTTGAGCCGCACCGAGCGAGGCGAGATCGGGAGACGAGAGAACCTTCACCTGGGGCATCAGGATAGTGTGGGTCTCCGGGACGAGACGGATCTGGACGGCGAGCGGGTGCCGGCCGTCGTCCTGGGCTTTGCGAAACAACTTGAGGTTTTCCTCTAGCAATTCCGGATCGTTGTCGGGGAACAGGATGATGTCGGCCTTATCCGGCACCGCGTTGACCAGAGCCGGATCGCGGAAGGCTTGCCTCATGAAGATTGAGAACAGGCGGTGATTACGCCTGACGAGTTCGTGTTCATGCATTGTTGCGTTCTCTTTCATATCGTTCTCTATACGCCAACCAGTTGTTGTCTATGTCGCTGAGAGCCAACTCGAAGGCCGCTTCGAAGGCGTAGCGGCGGAGGGACAAGGTATCGTGCGTCCCATCTGGATGCATCACGTCTCGGTGCGGCTCGCCGTGAGCCGTATCGTAACGGACGATCGGCGTCCATTGTTCGAAGAAGGCGAGATATTGCACGGCAAACTTCGTAACTTGCCCTTCCTGTGTGTGAAGGACAACGTCGGTCTTGTCATTTGGGCCGTGCTCGGCCGTCCAACTCTTTACCGCCATAGAGTGCTGTCTACGTCAATTATAGACCCCTTGACAAGAGGGGGTGCTTTCGAGCCTATAGACCGTTGCTAGCACGCCTATGGGCCGAATGGCTTGCTGACAAGGAAATCTTGTCGTGCCTAGTTGAGGCTAAGAAAGCGCGTCGTCCATCAGATATTGTGCGACGTCTCAAGGTTGCCGCTGGTCGACGATGTGTGTCGTTGCATTTGAAGGGGTAAGGAGGAGGAAGGCTCGGGCGCGGCGCTGGAGCCTTCCTAGGATTGACTGGAGTCAAGCGCGAAGTTCGTAACTCGGCGCCGGTGAAGTTCGCGGGAGATGGAGTCAAAGAACCAAGCCGCGAATTCATCGGTGGGCAGGGTGGACCTCTCGACGACTTGCCACCATTCTTGATCCGAATCGAGAGCCTCGTCGGCCAGCCGGCGAAAGAACGTTTGCGTGGGCGCTAGCCCGCCGGCTAACAGGAGGTTGTTTCGTTCGGCTTCTTCTAAATTCAAAGCGTCTGCGATCGAAAGTGCGATCTCTCGTGTAGGCGTAGGACGATGACCGTGCTCGCCGTGGAGCAGATAGCCTGGTTGAATTCCGGCTCGCCTGGAAAGCTCGGCGCGGCTAATTTCCGCGAGTTCGCGGAGAATTCTGACGATGCACCAAAATCGCCGATCCGCTTCGGTCACCGACCTCGTCGATGTGGCTGTGCGCATGAACCTCCTCCCTTGGTCCGTGGTCAGACGAACCCAATAAACAACGCTGCAGAGCACCTGTTGTGTCAATTGTTTGAAGGAGCTAGCGCTATGATGATTATACTGGCGCTTGTCAACTGCAACGTCTCGTCAAGATCAACTTGACAATTCTGGAACAAAGTGAAAGACTGAATGTGATTCACTGAGGGCAGCTTGGACTAGCCTGGTCAGTGGGTCTCCCCGCATGAACCCCCGCCGAGAACGCCTTGCATAGCCGTGCCAAGGGGATTTGGCGCGAGCGCCACTAGGAGGTGGGGGAGCCTTACGGTTGACCACCTGTGACGAATCAGTTGAGGGCAAGGAAACAATATGGGAGCTTGTTCAAGGCGCCGTATATGAAGGTGCCCGTCTAGTTCTCCGAAGCGAAAAGCTCGTCGCAATCCTTTCGCGTTTAGGTCAAAGGCTTTCTTGGCTTGGGCGTACGCTAGCTTTGGTGGCAGTTTTCGCGCCGACTGGTGGCCTCGTTGTCCTGGGGGTATGGCTACCACCGCCGATCCAAGCAACTGTCGCCCTAGCGGCGTTGAATTTCGTAGCAACACCTCCGCTTCTCGTCGCTGTGTGCCTCGTGGTTACGCGTTCGCGAACCAGTGCGGCAGAAACGTCTATGAATGCGTCATTGGACGGGGCCAGGAGGAAGGCATGTGCTGCAATTGTCATCGCGGGTCTGGCTCTAGCGGGCTCAGGAATTGCCATTGCGGTAGCGTTTTACAGCGCCGGTATTCACCAGCCAGAGGCTGGCAAAATGCCGACGCCAGGGCAACAACACTCCACGAATCCGGCTGAGGGAACGCCAGAAGGGGTGGGCAGGGCAGACGATCCAGGTCAGAGCGATGGTTCAACACCCGAAAATACCGCGACCGAAGTGCCTGCTGCGTCTGCGACGCCCTTTGACGATCAAGGAACCTGTGTGACGGTTGGAGTTCCGAGAAACAGCATTCCAGACGGTATGGACGCGTACGCCATCGCTCTTGGAACTTCCGGTCAGACCGTCCAGTTTTTGGGGAGCCTCCAGGGAGAGCCCGGCAAATTGGACCGAACGATGGAAGTCTGCGGTGCCCAGTTAAGTGGCGGAGAATGCGGATACCACGTGGAAGTGTTCTTCTCTGATCCAGGCTTCAAACGAGTCCAGAGCGTGGCACTATTGTCCGTTGGCTCGAGTGCTTCGCAGTGCCAGGCTGTTGATGCGACGCCTTCGCCGTCGACGAAAGCTACGTCAACGCCTGGTCAAGCGGCAGCTACTCCGTTGGGAATTCCAGAGCCTTCTCCAGCGGGCGAATCGACAGCGGTTCCGTAGATGCTCCAGCGACCCGGCTGTGGCGCAAGCCTGTCGACGGATCAGCAGTGACTCGACTGAAGCGACGAGGAGTAGCCGTCGCAAGTGTAATTCGTGTCGCGGATGCACACATTGTGCGACGTAACGCATGTCGCGTTAGGCTAGCTCAGGCGTTCGATTCATTGAACAGTCGCCCGAGCTTGCGCTAAATGCAGAGACCGATCAAACTCTCAAGTGATGCGACGTTCCATCAAGCAATTCGTCGCGTCTCTGGTGGATGCAGATCTGCCGATCGGCTTTCGCAATCCCTATGATTGCCCAACGGCCGCTCGCAATCTGGAGCGGTTTCTTTCTACAAAGGATCCGAAGGTTAGCCGTTTTCTCCTGGTCGGCGAGGCGCCCGGTTACCGTGGAGCTGCAACTTCGGGTGTCGCATTTTGCTCGCTCTCAATCCTGCTGGATGACTGGGGCGATCCCTGGAGGGCGTTCGGATCGTCATCTGGTTACGACGCATGCTCGTCAGCGACGTTTTGGAGAGAAGCAACGGCGACGGCGCTGTGGTCTTGCTTGAGCGAAATACTCAAAGATGAGGCCATGCCCCTAACTTGGAACGCGGTCCCATTTCACCCGGTCAACAACGGGAATGAAGCGAATGCGCCGGTTAAGGTTCACGAGGTGAGCATTGGGACGCCGTGGTTGGAAGCGCTCATGGAGATGTTTCCGGAATCGCGATTGATCGCTGTTGGTCGTCGTGCTGAGGACGCGTTGCGGACGATTGGGCTAGAGCATGACGCGGTTCGACATCCGGCGCGAGGCCGGAAGCGCGAGTTTCAGACAGGTATGACGGACGCGCTCAGGAATCGTGCCACTGCGGGGACCTAGTGCTGAACGCGGCGCCTCTCAGCAAACTGTTGGAAGGAGATTTGTCGGGATGTGGCGTTAAGGCGCTTCGTGCAACGCAACTATCTGCGCAACGGAAACCGTTCGCTTGTGCTCGGCGGACTTCACGTAGGATTCGCGAGTGCTCCCATACGCGCTGGAGGCCAACGTTGAAGCAGTTCGAGTCGGGGTCGGCTTCTGCAGGTGAGTGCGCCGGACACGGGCTAATCCAGCCGTCCACGCCCACGAATAGCTCGCCGACTGGTGCTTCACAAGCCGTATCGAAGCCATACAATGCTGCAGCACCGCCGACGCGAATCCTCGTTGGGTACGCCACCCGTTTGGCCTCAGCTATCGACAAGGCCACGGCCGCAGGCGCAGGCGTGGTGAGCTGTGAGTTTCGGGCCGCTCGCCCCTGAGCGACCAGCTTGATGATTCTAAGCTCAACCGCGCCAACCGTTCGGGCAAGACGAGCCACTTCCATGAGATCGCTGTAGTTTTGCGTCAGAGGCAGGAAGGTGAAGTGCACAGAGGAACCAAGCTGCGCGAGATGTAGAGCCGCTTCCATTGTCTGGCTCCAGCTTCCTCGGTTAGCGGTTACTCGATCATGCACTTCCGGCCTGTGTGAATAGAGCGAAAGTACAAAACTATTAGTCAAGGGCTGAATCGCCGCCAGGAACGCGCGGTCAACTCCGGGAGTCCCTGAACGTCTGGATATGCCAGTGGTGAATAGTGTCGCGTCCAACCCTAGTTTGCGCGCAAACCCTAGGCACTCCTCGAGTTCCAAAAATTCCAACGGTTCGCCGCCTGTAAAGATCACACGGTCGGCTCCTAGCTCGCGGGCGTCCGAAAGCAGGCCGATGACCTGCTCCAGCCTCATTGCTTCACGTCT
This sequence comes from Dehalococcoidia bacterium, assembly GCA_040902195.1. Lineage (GTDB taxonomy): Bacteria > Chloroflexota > Dehalococcoidia > DSTF01 > RBG-16-68-14 > JBBDXS01. The sequence goes on along the minus strand of JBBDXS010000003.1, from coordinate 132,136 downwards.
TCCCGGGCCTGCCTCGGCGGAGCAGTGCACACATGTCAATGGACATCCGCGCAGCAGTTCGATCCGCAGGAGGCGCAGAGGCGGGGCGTTTGAGGTCATCGCGTGAAAAACCACTGCAGGCCCGCACCCACGCCTGTGCCCAGTAGAACTAGAAGGACGGAGAAGACTACGGAGGCGAGGCCGCCATATAGGCCGAGCCTCGAAATGAACCGAGCCTCGAGGTTGTCTATCCGCTGGTCAAGCTTGACGAGGTTAAGCGGAGGACCGCCGAGTCCCGATACAAGGTCTGGCGGCAGGCCTCGCTGGTTCTGGTACTGGCCATCGTAAGGGATCGTAGGCCCTATTAGCGAAGCGAAGAAAATCGTGAAAGCTCGCTCCTTCCATTTCAACATCAGATCCGTAGGACCGGCGTTGTAGACCGAGAAGAAAATTTGACCGGTGAAGCCTGGATCAACGTGAAATCCAGAAATGTTAATCAGTCCGGTCCGCTTTAGTTTAACTCGCGTACTTATCAGCGCGAGAACGTTGCTGGGGACGCTTACGACCTCATGAGTCGTGAGAAGAGCAAACTCACCGTGCGGGATCTTGACGTAGTCATCCTGCTGCGACAGCCGCCGCGGAGCCCTTTCGGAAGTCACGAAGTACTCGGCGCCCAGGTGTAAGTCGACCGACGCGGGCTTAAGTCGACCAAGAGGGGGAGGCACGTCTGAGTCTTCGGTGGATGGAAAGAGCCGTGTCCAATGCTTCTCGATCTCTACCCTGGTTAGAAAGCCAGGTCCAACGTCTATGGCCCCGTTGTCGGGCTCGGCTGGAGACTGCATTGTGGAAGTGCTCATCTGGCTCTTCACCTAACCTAGGCTACACAGCAGAACTGGTCAATGGCCATCGGGCAACGAGCGGCCTCGTGGCCCCCGGTGCCTTCCGAGCGCGAGTGCGCTTGCGATCGCCATGTTACCGCCGTGGCTGATCGTCAATAGGCAGCTCTCCACGCCGTGGGCTATAGCCATCTCTAGGACCGAACCCGTGAGAACGACGAGCGGCCCGCCAGATTGCGCCCTGTTGACCTCTATCTCGGTCCATGCCATTTCGCCAACTAGGCCAGTTCCGATTGCCTTGACTATGGCCTCCTTGGCCGCGATTTGACCTGCGAAGTAGGCGCCTCGATTTACTGGCGGAGCATGCGAGATCTCATGCTCCGTAAACCAACCAAGCAGGAAATCGCCGCCATGCTCCTTTTCCAAGTGGTCGATCCTCGACAGTTCGACGATATCTAGTCCGTGGCCAACTATTTCCATGTCATTTCTCCGAGGAGGCTGCTTCTTCGACGGCGCCAAGCAAGCGATCGAGCGCGCGGCCAGTCTTGAGCCTTCTATCCATTTTCTCGATAGCTACATAACAGTTAACTTCTGCTGGTCGAAGGTCGGTTTCTTTTGCCATGAACTTGGTGAGACGAGCCAAGCCGAGGAGGTTGCCATAGGCCCGCTCATAGAGCTGCTGAGTGGCGTAGAAGGCGTTGGTCGTTAGAGCTTGCGAGTGGAAATCTGGTACGAACGTCACGTGCTGTAGGCAAGGGAATCCCAGCTGCGCGCTGGCCGTCTGGTCGCGGGAGGGATCGAAGAGAGCTGCCTGAAACATTGAGCGTCGCACGCCGCGGTTACAGTGCTGAATAATGAACTCCAACTGGTTTAAATGTGTGAGGTCGCCACGCCCGGTCCTAGGATCAATGCCGTAGGCGATCAACCGTGCGAAGTAGAGACCACGGCTGTTCTTGGAGGGTGCCATGCCGACATAGTCAGGCAGGCTGTCCAGGTAAGCGTTGAAAAAAGCATGGCGATCGTTTCTGTGAAACTGCCAGATGCCCTGAGGAAAGATGGTATTCGCGACCGTTTGCACGCTTTGCATGTCTGACTGGCCGAGGCACTCGTCTAGGAGCGTGCGAATCGCAGCAAGCTCTTCAGGTGCCTCCTGGTCCAGGCCACCGAATGAGAAGAGCAGGGGACTGACTTCTCTACGAGTTCGCTTCCGAGTTTCGGTGACTGCTCGACTCCAGGCCACAGATAGGTTGCCGCCAGTCGCGTGAAAGAAGGTACCTTCTATAGCAGCCATTGCACTATTCCTCCAAGAACCGATACTTCGCGAGGCCGATGTATGGCTTTCTCGATACCCGGGCGATCAATGGCAAGCCATGGACAGATGAGGCAATGTCGGAAGTGCCGGGGGCAATCGCTCGGAAGATCGAACCCGTATTGCAGCTGCCTTCGTGCCTGATTGACGGACCATTGCAAGTCGCGTTACCAGGTGCGGCCAAAATCAAGTCGCCAACGTCGACGTCCACGGAGGGGAGCGAGTAATCCTTGTCGACGACCACGAGGCGGGCAGCTTCTGCTCTATCGAGAATTTCCGCGCGTAGAACGGGGAGCCGGACTTTGCGGAGGCGATCAGCTTGCGGCGAAGTAAGGAGGTTGAGGCCTCGTTCGAGATGAGTTATCAAGGTGTCCATACCAATGGCGAAGTGCGATGCCACAACCAGTAGCTGAAAGGGCGTTGGCTCTTTGATGTCCCAACCTCGGACCACAAATGCGTTTGCTAGGCCGAGCCGCGGCATGAGCAGATGTGCAGCGAAAGTATCTGCGAGGAGCTCGTTCGTGGGTTGGGTAGCACCTGATTGGAACTCGTCAACGGTGAAGCCGTGCTCGAGGAAATGGTGGCCGAGTTCGTGTGCGCAATTGAAGAATCGACGTTGAGGCGGGCGGAGTGCCGAGACAATGATCGTTGGAGCCAGGCCTGGTCCGGCGCAGTAGATGGCCTCGGCACTCTTGGTATCGATGAAACGGACAGAGACGTTTAGAACCTCGCAGAGGTCGAAGATCGAAATCGGAGAGACGAAGTCGAGGCCTGCGTCATCACGCACTTCCGCTGCCAGCTCAATGGCTCTTAGAGCATCGAATGATCTTCGATAGGTCATGACGGAGTTTCTTGTCTCATCGCGGATAGTAGGGACAGCAGCCTCTGTACATCCTCCGGGCGGAGCTTGCTAAGCTCACGCGCTGCGAGCTGTATGCGGTCATCATGAGGATTCAGTGTTTCAGTATCGCTTCCTGCCAGCCAAGAAACTGTAACGTCGTAAGCTTGAGCCAGGCGTGTGAGTTCATCGGCCGTTAAATTGCGCCGACCGGCCTCCGCTTGACTCAGCGAAGGACGGTGGATACCGAGAATGCCAGCAGCCTGTGCCTGGCTCAGGCCGGCCAAGCGACGGGCCTCGCGGATCCTCGATGCGATTATCTTCCGCGTCTCTTCTCGATCAGCCACTAAAGTATCCTCCGTACTTCCTGCAGAAGCCATCTGCGATCTCGCGCACCGTAAGCCGCTGGCGCCCGTCGTTGGAGATGTAGAGATTGGTAATCTTTGCCTTCGGAGGGAGCGTGATGCCGAGGCGTCGGGCCAATGTCCGGATGACCAAAGGGATGAGTGTGCTATCGAAGCCGGGTAGGTCATTGAGTGGTCGGCAGCCGTCGGAGAGGCTATTGTGGGCCTCCCCGAGGGTCTCCTGGAACTCCCGATGGATGATGAGAAGTTCTTCGCAGACGGAATTGGCACTTGGCGCGGCCATCTCGGCCCTCCTTACTGGTGGTAAGGATATCTTACATTACTTGGTACGGGGTCGGCAAGCCCATAGTCCGGTGGTTATCCGTTCCTCCTCCGCAACGCGACTCTCGAGCCCAAGCCCGCGGCAACACGGGACAGCCGCACCGCCGTTATAAGCTGCGCGCCCGCCCCTGCCGGGAGGCTATTTCAGAGTGGCCCGTGACTATGGGCCGTCTCGTTGCCATGGGCCTAGGTTGGCGTATAGTCTGCTCTAGGCCCTCTAAGGGGCCGGGAGGCCGTTGGACCGCGAGGAGCTCATCTCGCTCTCCGAGGCGGCGGCCGCTAGTGGGCTCAGTCTTAAGCACCTTGGTCTCCTGGCTCGACAGGGCAAGCTGAGAGCCCGGAAGATCGGACGCAACTGGGTCACGACGCGGAAGGCCGTCATGGAATACCTGAGGGATGCCGAATTGCGAAGCAGGGATCCCTACAAGGGCCGAAGAGGTTGACAAGTATACGGTATATACCCTACAGTGCCAGGCGTCAGTTAGGATCGAGCTGTAAGGAGTGTTGAAATGGCTGGAAGCGGAGGCGGCAGCGGTGGTGGTAGCGGCGGAAGTCGACGTAAGCCACGGAAGTAACCCGGATCTCTTCAGCTCTTAAGCCATGAGAGGCGATAAGGCTCGTGAGCGGCGGGCTTCTTGATTCTTAGTTGAAACGTCTTGCCACGAATCGCGGCGTCGAACTCCCGTCGCGGTGGCAGTATTACTTCCGGTGCACGGAACTTCGCGCCGCGCGGTGCGATGACATCCAAACTCAAGGATTGCGTTGGTGCACGCAGTATTGATTCCCAATAGTTGAGCTCGTCAAAAAAGGGCCCTACGATCTTGCGCTCGATAGCGACTTCGAACTTCTCCCCTGCATAGAAGGTCCTAGGAAGGCCGAGCACAACGACGTAGCCCTTGCGCGTGGGGATTGCGTCGATGATGCGCATGGACGGTGCGCTGTAGTTGGCGAATAGAACGCCGTCTCCCCAGACAGAGTGTAAGAAGGTTGCCGTTCCGTCCTCGCGGAACCGAATCAGTTGGCGTCGCGTTTCTCGCGCGGCGGCCCAGCTCCGGTCCAATACTTCAACTCGCGCGGAATAGTTGATCGTCTCGTATGGAAAGAAGTCTCTGTGAGGATCGGACCCTGTGAGAAACGGGTTCCGATCGTTCTCTAACTCTGCAGCGTTCCTCATATAGCGCGCCACTATAGAGCACGCCGGGCGCGCTTACAAGATGGCTCATCGTGCTATAGGTCTGGCGGGCTACGCTTCGTAGAGCGCGCCGTCCTTGCGGCCGTTACGACCTAGCACCGTGGCGAAGCGTTGGGCGACGAACGCTTCGACCTCGCTTCGCGGCTTGGCTAGGCGCTGCGACTGCTTCTGCACCATTTCCGCAATGTCCGCGTTCTTCGAGAGCTCGCATCGGTGAGTCTCGATGTGGTACTCCGTCAGTTCGGTTCCTTCGATCAGCTTGCAATACGCCTTGTAGTTCGGCGTGTTCGCCAAGTAGTTGGCGGTCTCGTTGGACACGTCACCGTAGCTGCGGCTGCTGCCCTTCACAAGCGCCTTGTCGGTACCTGACCGATAGATCCCCTCCCGGCCGGCCCGGTAGGGCACAGCCTTCAGAGCTGGGTCCGGCTCGGGCGGTGTGTTGTCGAACTGCGTGGACAGCTCGTCGGCGTCGCGTCCAGTGACGCGGAACAAGATGAAGTTGCCGACGTTCAACGTCGAGCCTCGGTTTAGCTGATCGAGCTGGTCTCGGTATTGGTGGGCAACGATCGTATCGGTGCCGAACTTGCGTCCTTCACTCTGTAGCGTCGGGAACGATTCCGTCGCGAACGAGTGATACTCGTCAACGATGAGGTGGAACGGCCGGCGCTGCTCGATAGGCATCTCGGCCCGCGAGAGCGCGGCGATGAGGATCTTGCCGACGATAACAGAGCCCAAGAGCGCCGAGTTGTCTTCACCGAGCTGACCCTTCGACAAGTTAACTAGCAAGACTTTGCCCTGATCCATGAGCGTTCGGAGGTCGAACGAGCTCTTCGGCTGAGAGACGATGTTGCGGATGACCGGGTTGGTCAAGAAGCGGCCGATCTTGTTCAAGCTGGAGCTGACCCACTCGCCCTGGCCACGTTTGTTGTCGGGGAAGGCTTGCTCCCAGTAGTGGCGGATGACTGGGTCTTCCGTCCTTCGGACATACGTCTGCCGGGCGTCGGGGTCCGTTAGCAGCGGAAGCATGTCGAGCAGTGTGCAGTCGGGCGTCGCCAGCAATGTCAGCACCGAGTGGCGCATGAGGTCTTCCATGCGCGGTCCCCAGGAGTCTGGAAAGAGCTTCTTGAACGTGAGCACGATCTCCGAACAGACGCGATCGACTAGTCGTGGATCGTTGCGGTCCGAGCACTCGAAGAGATTGACGCCTAAGGGGTAATCGATGTCTGCTGGATCGAAGAGGATGACATCATCGGCGCGGCTGGGCGGGATCCGCGCGAGCACGTCCTCGACGAGGTCGCCGTGGGGATCGAGCAGGCAGAGACCATCGCCGGCCGCGATGTCTTGCAGCGCCATGTTGAGCAAAAGCGTGCTCTTGCCTGTACCGTTGATGCCGAGGACGTAGGTGCCCTGACGTCTACCTTCGGGCGAAAGCACTACGTCTTGGCGGTCGTTGACCTCCGTCCCGAGAATAGTCACTTGGCACCTCCTCGACTGTTGGCAATCCTGGCTTGAGGCTCTTCCACGGACCGAAGGGCACGATGCCTGTGTCGGCCTCCGCCTGTGCGCAGATTAAGTAGTTGCGCCAGTTGCGAATCTCTCCGTTGCCGTGGAAGAAGTTCGTGACTTCGACTTCGTGTTTCCTTCCGGCTACTCCTTGATACTGCACCGCCAGCGTGATTCTTTCAGGCCGCAGGAACTTGCCTGCAGCTTCTTTGAGCGAGGCGTTCTTGGCCATCTCGCCGATCATGCTGGCCACGGCATCACCTGCAGGCGAATCGTGCTGTTGGGAGTTCTGACCCAGCGTCACAAGATCGAGCAAAGGCATACTGAAGTGGTCCGGCGTTTGACCGGGCGGAGCCGGAAAGCCCAGTGTGATGTTCGGGTCTTCGCGCGTTCCTTCGAGCAAGAGGTAGGCAAACCGCCCGTGAGGAAGTTGCGGGTGGCCACCTTGGTACTCGCAGCGTGTGGCCATGATGACATCCTCCGATGAGGCGTACCTCTGCAAGTCGGCCTGGACGTGGAAGTGGTCGATGATCATGTCAGCGATCCAGAACCACCAAGGGAAGGTTCCGATGAAGAGGAAGAAGAAAATGCCGCCACTGCCGTTGTCTCCCGACCCGCTGTAGAGTGCCAGGGCAAGGTAAAACCACAGAGTGAACCAGACGAAGCCCGGAACGGAAATCTGGAGCCAGCGATCTAGCATCGTGCCGCCGACCCACTGCCGGACCCAAGACTTGATGGCGAGATCGTGTCGTGTCGAGGTAAACCACCAGATCATAGCCGCCTCCTATTGGAGCAGTGTGAAGCTGCCCTCGCGTCCTGCGATCTGCCAGATCGGCTCGTTGAAAATCGTAGCTTCGTTGATGTCTGCGGAGTCGGCAAACCAGAAGAGAGACCGCCCGCCTTCGGCTTCACACCAGCGCTTGGCGCGCTCGAGGCGGTGGCGGTCCCGATGATTGGAGGCGATGACAAAGAGGATGCGCAGGCTGTCCGTGCCGAAGCGCCTTTGGTAGGCGCCCGTGAGTTTCCACTCGCCGTAGGCCCGCACCTTAGCCTTGAAGGGCTTCTCCTCGACCGTCGAGCGGTCGAGTTCGAGCGCAAAAGCTAAGTTCTTGTCGCGATCGGACAGTGTGAAGTAGCCGTCGGGGATGACCGCCAGCTTTTGGCCTCCATGCCGTGGGTCCGCCACGTAGTCCTTCATCTCCTTCCGCCGCAGGGTCCGCTCGTCCGTCCAGTCGAGCGCGAGCCCGAGACGCCGAGAGGCGATGGTAGCACAGAGGCGAAAGTCGTTGCTAGCCAGGGCGTGCTGTAGGAAGTACAGCTCTCGCTCGGCGTGACGCGGACGCCAGTCGATGTCGGTCTTGAGCTCGTATGCAAGAAGTTGTGCACCCTTGCTGTCGAGACAATAGATCGCCCGCGTGGAACCAAAGCTGCCCGGCGCGGGAATGAACTTCCGGTCGAGGTAGCCGTTGTGAAAGAGCAGGGCCAGCCGCCGCTTGCAATAGGAGGCAGTTGACGGCGAGAACTCCAAACGCTGGATCTGCTCGCGGGTCATGAACCGCATCTCGTAGACCCAGCGCACAATTCGAATGTCACGAGCCGTGAGCTGCATCGCAGGCGGGGAGCTGGCCCGCCGATAGCGTGGCAGTCGCGTTGTGGTCACTGTTGTTATTGGCGTAGCGCTTTTCAAAAGCCCCTCCAGGGCCGCCAAGACGCCGTAGAGCGGTCGATCGACCTCAAGGCGGCTGATGAGCCGTTCCACGAAATCTGAGCCCGCGTAGCGGGCAATCCCTTGGGCGCGAAGGAAGGAGGTTCAAGGGGGAATGCCGAGCGCCCCACGTCGTCGGCGTAAGCCGACCACCTCCGCCTAGCGAGCGGGTGAGTAAGTGCCGCAGGCACGTGCGAGCCCGCCGCGTCCGCCGAAGGGCGAAGCCCCGAGGGAACCGGGCGAGTCGCAAAGCGACGAAGACCGGCGGAGGCGGGGGTGGTCGGGTTCGCGGAACCACCCAGTGGAGCGAGCCGACGACGGTTGAAACCCGATTGCGGTGGACTGACGGCGCTATTGCGCGGTCGAGACAGAGTCCGCTGTATGAGGGTTTTGACGCTTCCCCCTTGCTCAGGCCAAGGGCTCGATGCCCGTGGGCTTGAGGCGCTTGGTGTTGGCCGCTGAAAGCCAACCCCTTTGGCCAACACCTGTGGCCTACACCTGCTCATCGCAGGTCCAATTCCTTGTGGATCTCGAGAAGGTCGATACGCAGGTGTTTGACGGAGACGACTGGGTCGGTCGGAGGTTGCTGCTCGCTTTCGATGAGCTTGATGAGGCGACGCCTGATGAGGTCCTTGATCGCCTTATACGCACCGGCCCGGCTTTTGCCGAGCGTGGTGCAATCGTTGAGGGCTGGACAGGTCGCCACGAAGCCCTTCGGATGTTTCGTTATCAGTACAGTGTAAGTAACGGTACGCATGGTGTACGCCGGGTCGGCCTATGAGCGCCGTGGCGGCCGCTTTGCCGCGGGCGTCGCTTGCGCCGGCGGGATGGACAAACATCGTCGCCTACTGCTCCCCTTGCCGTTGGGAGGGTACAGGCCGACCCTACAGGGGCTAATTCTACAGGTGCATGGTCGAATGCCTGTCAAGACGGGCATTGAGTATCGAAGTAGATCGGAGCGGATCAATGGGGCAGGAGGAGTGACGGTTAGAGTAGGTTGGGTGCGATTCGGTCTAGTCGAGCAGTTCACGCAATTGCGGCAGTGTCTGACGGATAGCTCGGTACGCTCGCTCGCCATCTTCGACGTACATCGATATCAGGCCAACGAACTGCCGGCTAACTCGCGACGTGCCTCGGGATCTTCCGGCAACTCTGGTTCCGGAAACTCGGTTGTCTGTTCACTCATCGCTACATCACCTCCTTACAGGGGAGGGGCAGCACCTGAACCGCTTGTCTCATCCCGCTCAACCGTCGACTCCTCTCACCGCGGATCGTAAACCTGATGCTGGTGTGAAGGCATTGCCTGGCGGGCATTGACGCGCTGGCACTCGTCGATCCAGAATGGTGCGCGAAAGGAGGGGCGGGCCCTAGTCCAACGGGTCGAACAGGTCAGCCTTCGATGAGTGTGTAGATTTGGAGGTTGACCATGAGAACACTCGACCCTACCCGCGTTCAGCGAGTCGCTAACGGAACGTTGACGGCTCTCCTACAGAGGTACGGCGACCGAGCGAAACTGCGCGGCAAGCGACAGTCGCAGATCGCCCGGGACGCCTGGCTCGACGAGAGCTACTTGTCGAGACTCCTCTCTGGAGAGCGCGAGAACCCGAGCCGGGACGCCGTGATTCTCCTCGGCGCATTTGGTCTCGGCCTCGCAGTCGAAGAAGTCGACGAACTGCTGATGGCGGCGGACTACAAACCGTTAGTCCTTCCGGCGAGCCTTAGGTAGCTCACTCGGAAGGCTGGCCGGGCCCGCTCCTCCCCGGAGGACCTCCATGAAACCCCTCCCTGGGCGGCTATTGCGCGGCCAATCTCGTCGTCTCGACTTTACGGCGGCGCGAGAGAGTCCTGGTCGCCCCTGGTGGCGGAGGGCGAAGCGGCTCCGATCCGTCGCTCTATGGCGACTGGTTCGGACTCCTGGCCAGCCATGGCCCTCGGTCGAAGACGAACTGAGCCTGCGCTACTTCTGGGATGACGTTCTTCTGTTTCCCGACCAAGAGTCAGCGAGAAGCAAGCCCCCTTATGTTCTAACCCTCGAGGTGACCGGCCCAGAGGAAAAGGACTGCTCTGACGACTGGGAACGAATGCGACAGGCAGCATTTGAATTGGACTATAGAACAGCTGATAGCGAAGACCTTAGCGACGGCCTTCCTTCGCTCGTTGATGTACGTAAACGTACGATAGAACTTGACCTCGACGCGATCATGTTCGGGGACCCGTCTACAAGATCGTGTGGCACGGCATTCATAAGAGCGCCAGATCTTTCGGACTATGATATCTTCCGCTTTTCCTACTGCTGGTTGACGACCATGTTGAAGACGCAGGACATTCAATTGGTTTGGGACGACACAGCTAGCATTCAATCAGACGCGGCACTTGTTAAGTCGCTCGCGGATAGTGAGACTCTAATTCAGCCCGAAGTAGTCAGGTATCTGTCACGCCGGCCTGACCACTTACCGGAGACCAACCCCCGCAAGTTCGAGGCGCTCGTGGCCTCCTTGCTTCGAAGCTTGGGCTACGACGTCGTTCTGACGCCGGCCAGTTGGGATGACGGCAAAGATGTAATTGTGATCCAGAGAGGTTCGGAGCTACCAATTGTCACGTTCGTGGAATGCAAGCGACATCGCTCCGAACCGGTCAGGCTCTCTCAGTTGAAAGAATTCATGTTTACCGTGATCGATCAGAATGCCGACTACGGCGTAATGGTCACGACGTCCAAGTTCTCCCGATCAGCCAGGCAGCTTGCTGCAAGATATCAGCCGCGAATGGCCCTGGTTGACCCCTTGGAGCTGACCGCATGGATAAGCGACGTTGCGGCTTGGAGCATAGGCCCGTTTAGGGGCCACCATGTCGACAGGGCATTGTGCGATGACTACGGGCGTTCCAAAGAATTCTACTTGAGAGTTCTTCCGAGGTAGGCGGTTCTGTCGGAAGGCCGGGCTCTATCGAACAAATCCATTGGCGAAGGCCTTTTCTCTAACAAGCTCTGCTCTATGCTGGCCATCGCCACGTAGTGCCGGACCATTTCCAGCGACGTGTGGCCCAGGATCTGCTGGAGCCGGAGCGGGTCGCCGACTTCCATGACTAGGTAGTTCGTTGCAAAGGTGTGCCGGAGCAAGTGGCAGTGCAGGCGTGGGACGCCCGCGTTCCGGCCGGCGCGCTTTACGACTTCCTGGAGGGCCATCGTGGTCATCAGCCCGCCGTCTCGGCCGAGGAAAAAGTAAGGGCTGTCTAGCTCGTCGTACATCGGCCTGAACACGTCGCGCCAACGGAGCAGAACGGACATCGTGCGCGCTCCGATGGGCACGAGCCGCTCTTTATTGCCCTTGCCGAGCACCTTGAGGAAACCCTGCTTCTCGATGTGCGTGTTATCGACGCGCAGGCCGCAGAGCTCGGAAGCCCTGAGGCCGGTGTCGAGCAGCGTCCAGATCATCGCGTAGGCACGGGCTCCGTAGGGGTCGTTCTGGTCGAGGCGTCCGAGAATCTGACGGACGTCCTCGTCCGTCAGTGGCTGGACGACCTTGCGCTGGATGCAAGGAGGCTTCAGTGGCTGCAGGACGTTCGTCTCGGTATAGCCCTCCTGATTTAGCCATGTTGAGAACGCCCGCAGAGCGCGGGCAAAGCCCTGGATATAGGCGCTCGACAACGCGCCGCTCTTGTCCTTCACGTAGCCGTTGTTCTGGTACCGTACCCGGCGGTTCTGCAAGTCGGCGATATATGCACGCGCCGATTCCAGTGTGAAGTCGCCCAGGTCGCAGCCCTCCCCGAGGAACCGCTCAACAAGCTGTAGCTTTTGGTTGTACCAGTGGATGGTTCTGGGCGACTTACCCACCACTTGGTTGTACACGGCGTAAGCTTCTCTGAGCCGTGCGAGTGTGACCGATGACTTGTCCACCTGATTCCACCTCCGTCGTGCGACCATTGTTCCACTGCCTCCTTTCGCAGTCAGTGCTGGTCGGGCAAACGACGAGGGGATTGGTTGTGACCGTCCGGAAACGCTGGACGAATCCGCTGGTCACGGCGTGGCGCGATGGGCCATCGGAGGGTGCTCTTCCGTCAACTTCAGATACGAAGTTGGGTGTCTGGCGTCCCCGGCAGGACTCGAACCTGCAACCTGCGGATTAGAAGTCCGCTGCTCTATCCGGTTGAGCTACGGGGACGTGGGATCGGTCTCAGGGCGCGGTGCGCGCGGTCTCGACCTTGTGGAAGCGCCCGGGGCCTCTGCCGCCCTGCCGGATGCCCACCAGCTCCGTATCGGAGAGGTCGGAGTCGGTCGTGAAGTGCTGCTGTACCAGGCGTCCCAAAGGCTGCGCGACAAGCACAGCCGTCATCGACGCGAGCAGGACGTTGGGGATACGTTCCCGCCTGCTGCGATTGCCCAGCGCCAGCAGCGACGAGAGGCCCGCGAGCACGCCCGCGACGGCCAGGTTCGTCCCGCACATGGGCGAGACCGCCAGGTTCGACTCGCCGCCGCGCAAACGCCCCAGCGCTTCGCGCGTGCTCTCCAGCACGCTCTCGGACGTCAGATCGCCGTACAGATAGAAGCCGTTACGCGTCGCCCGGCCAACGAGCAGAGCCTCGTCGCCAAGCTTGCTCGCCAGCACCGAGATGGTCGCGTGCTCGAGGGCGTGGTTGCGGCGGATGGAACCGATGAGGTGCCCAAGCATCAGGGGCCGCTCCTGCCGGAAAGTATATCACAGCCCTCGCTAGAGTTCGCCGATCAGGCCGGCATTGTATTGCAGCAGTAGTGCTGCGTCGACCGCATCGATGTGGCCGTCGCGGTTCACATCGGCATTGTCAGAGCAGGGAAGCACCATGACCAACGATGCGTTGTATTGCAGGATGAACGTCGCATCGATCGGGTTCGTCTGACCGTCGCAGTTGACATCATAGATGTTGTTGGCGAGCGTGATCCGTATCGTCTGTGCCGTGGTCAGCGATTCGATGTCGACCCACCCGGTGTTGTGACCGTCCCCGACGTTGATCGTGAGCGATGGGCTGCGCGTGCACGGAGCGCCGTCGGCGCACGGCACGTCGTTCGACAGCGCGACGCCGCCCTGCTTGTTCACGCTGACCCACGCCTGGCCCGGCTTTGCGCGCCAGGAAAGGATGCCCTGTCCTGTGTTCGAGATCGTGATCGTGTTCGATCCCACGTCCAACGTCGCTCGGCTCACGGAAAGCTGCGGCGAGCCGAGCAAGTACGCGGCGAGGTCGTCCGACGGCCGCGGCGTATCGTCGTAGTGCCGCGGACGCGGCGAAGGGATGTCCATCGCTGCGCAGTTGAAGCTGCCGCCCGAGCACGCGTTCCAGTTATCGAGGCTGAGCGGGTCGGCCCATTTCGTACTGGTCAGGTTAGGCAGCGAGAACGGGAGGGGCGGCGCGGTCCAGAGCGGCGTGCCCTCCACGGACGGTGGCCGCGAGGCGCAGCCGTAGACGATTTCCTGGTAGGGGTAGTTGCCGTAACTGTGGCCGTTGCTGTCGCCGGAGTTGCAGCTAAAGGGCGTGCGCGGCCAGTCGGCGTAGATCGGGTCCGATGGGTGGTTGCTCCGGTTCGCCCCGGGCCCCGTAAAGCCGTTGTATCCCCAGAGCGCGAAGTACCAGTTCTCGACGATCTTCGGGTCGCTGTCCGTGTCCGTCCCCGCGATGGGCCGGAAGCCGGGAGCCGCGTTCCACTTGTCGGCCAGGATCGCGGCGCCGCGACCGATGTTGTAGAGATAATGCGTCGCCACGAGCGCCTGGTTCTTCGATGGCCAGCCGCCGTCCTGTCCGCTCGTCATGCCGCTCGTGATCTGCATGATGCCGTGCCCGCAATCGAACGAGATCAGCGCCGGGCCGACCGCGCCGAACGGCACGCTGGACGCCGCTTGCGTCATCGCGCTCTCGACGTAGCCCGTGGCCTTCAGCAACACCGGGGGAATGTACGGATCGTCCGCAGTACGACGGTTGTCGCGCGCGCCGATCTCGATGTTCGGCGTGCCGAAGAAGTTGTCTGAGGGGAGGATCATGTTGTAGCCGGCCAGCTCCAGCCCGCGCAGGTACGCCACGCGGTCCCGGTTCGCCTCGTACGCCGTCGGCACAGTCGAAAACGCGCAGCCCTCCGCGCGCGGCGCCGGCGAGGCTGCCGCTCCGGCGTAGAGCGCCATCACGAACGCGGCCAGCAGCACGAAACGCCAGCTCACGGCGACACCTTCAGCCAGCCGAGCACCGTGAGGTCGCCGGTGTCCGCCAGGACGTGTCGCGTGCTGCCGTTCGCGATGACGACGCGGCTCGCCCCCGGCTCGGAGACCGACGCGCCCTCGAACGCGCGCAACGCGAGGTGCGCGCCGTCCGGCGACCACGACAGCGGCGCGTCGAACCCGCCGTTCGGCTTAGGCAGCGACAACGCCGCGCCGCCTTCGACCTGCGCCGCGCCTTCGGTCCGTCCGAGGGTCAGCGTTCCGTCCGGCGTCCACGCCGGGCTGAACGCCTCGAGAGGTTCGCCCGCGATCGCCTGGCCCGCAGCACCCGACCCGAGATCGAGGATCTTCGCCTCGAAGGCGATGCCCGCCGGGCCGTCGACCAGGTACGCGAGTGCCGAGCCGTCCGGCGAAAGCTCCCAATCGCGCGCGAAGCCGTCGCTTAGGTGCGCGACGGTCTCACTCGCGGCTGCCGCGCCTGCGAGCGACGCGCGCAGCAGATCGGTACCGCCAGCGCCGATCGAAGCGTAGTAAACGGCGCCGCCGTCCGGCGTGAAGTCGATCGGGAACAGGCCGTCGCTGGACGAGACGAGGGTGTTCGACGTGCCATCGAGCGCGACGCGCAGCAGCTCGAAATGGCCGCCGACGTCATCGCTCCACGTGCTGCGCCGCACGACAACAGCGTCGCCGCTCGGTGACCACACGGGCGCGACGAGCAGATCGATGCCGTCCGCGACGAGGCTCGCGTCGGCCGACGCCAGATCGAGCACCCAGAGCTGCGCCGGCACGTCGGGCGCGGGATCGGCGGCCGAGGTTGGCAGCACGGTGTAGGCGACGCGCGGGGCGTCGGGCGACAGGCTCGCGACGATGCCGTAGTTCGCGGCGTGCGGCACCAGCGCGAGCTGTGTGCGGTCGCTCGGGTCGTCCGGATCGGCGACCCAGAGCGCGTCCGCGCTGGATGCGAACTCGGTGTAGACAACCAGAGGGGCGTTTGCTTCCGGAA
Organism: Dehalococcoidia bacterium; assembly: GCA_040902195.1. Lineage (GTDB taxonomy): Bacteria > Chloroflexota > Dehalococcoidia > DSTF01 > RBG-16-68-14 > JBBDXS01. The sequence continues at coordinate 116,912 of JBBDXS010000003.1, read as the reverse complement.
GTGCGGGCCGTTCCGCCGAGGCGTCGTCGTTGCGGCCCGGCATGCCGAACAGGTAGCCAACCGTAAGCCCGGCCGCGACCACTGCGACGAGCACGACAAGGCGTACGAGCAGCAGAGGCCTGACGCTTCGGGAGAGGAATCGTCCCGCCTTAGGCGGGGACGGAACGGGGTCGGGGGCGAGCCTCATCGGTCGTCCCTCGTGGCCTTCCTTGCCAGCGCCCCCACCGGTCGCTAGGCAGTTATTGTCGTCCGCCTACAGGGGCGGACCGCGGCCCTGGGACTCCGGCTCCTCAGCACATGTGCCGCCGCGTGTGGCGGGCCGTGCCCGGAACGTCAGACCGTTCTTACGTTAGATTCGGCCGCGACATCCCTATCCACAGTCGAACGAAATCGAGGGTAACAGCCGACTTACGAGGTGTCAACTTGACTGCTTATGTTCGGCCGGAGCGAAGAAAACTTCGAGCTTCGAACTACTCAGGGCTTGATGCGTGTACTCCTAGCCGTCGTCGCGCCGCCAGGGCAGCCACTGGAGCACGAACAGGACATACCCCAGGATGATCGCAAACTCGAAACCCGTCATCGCGATCCTGCCGCCCAGCCGCTCGACGGCCGCGCCGCCCAACGCGAGATCGAGCAGCAATACCCCCAACACGGCGACGTGCGCAACGAGTGACACAGCGCCACCATCCTATCGAGGCGGTGCTGCGCGCTCAAGCGCGACGGGCCATGCTAGAATCGCGTCGACATGCCGAAGTACGTCCTCGCCCTCGATCAAGGTACCTCCTCCTCTCGCGCCGTTCTCTACGATGAGGAGGGCTTAGCCGTCGCGACGGCTCAGCGGGAGTTCCCGCAGATCTACCCGCAGCCCGGCTGGGTCGAGCACGACCCCGAGGCGATCTGGTCGTCCCAGCTCGAGTCCGCGCGGGAGGCGATCGCAACGTCCGGCGTCGCGCCGGGCGACATCGCGGCGATCGGCATCACGAACCAGCGCGAGACCGCCGTCGTCTGGGAGCGCGCGACGGGCCGTCCCATAGCGAACGCAATCGTCTGGCAGTGCCGTCGCACCGCGGAGCGCTGCGACGAGCTGCGGGCTCAAGGACTGGAGCAGCGCATCCGCGAGCGCACCGGCCTCGTTATCGATGCGTACTTCTCCGCGACGAAAGTGCAGTGGCTGCTCGAGAACGTCCCCGGCGCGCGCGCGAAGGCCGAGGCGGGCGAGCTCGCGTTCGGCACCGTCGATAGCTGGCTGATCTATCGCCTAACGGGCGGCCGCGTACACGCGACCGACGCGACGAACGCCTCGCGCACGATGTTCTTCAACCTGCGCGACGGCTCGTGGGACGACGAGCTGCTGCGCATCTTCAACATCCCACGCTCGATGCTGCCCGACGTTGTCGCATCTAGCGGCGTGATCGCCGAGACCGACACGTCGTTGCTGGGCGCGTCGATCCCCATCGCGGGCGTTGCGGGCGATCAGCAGGCGGCGCTCTTCGGCCAGGCCTGCTTTCGCCAGGGCGACGCGAAGAACACGTATGGCACGGGCTCGTTCTTGCTCATGCACACAGGCGAGACGCCGCCTTCGCCGCGCACGCTGCTCGCCACCGTCGCGTCGAAGCTCGACGGCCGGCTGCAGTACGCGGTCGAGGGCAGCATCTTCGTTACAGGCGCTGCCGTGCAGTGGCTGCGCGACGGCCTGGGGCTCATCGAGAGCGCGGAGGATGTCGAGCAACTCGCGGCGTCCGTCGACACGAGCGATGGCGTGTATCTCGTGCCTGCGTTCGTTGGGCTGGGCGCGCCGCACTGGGACCCCTACGCGCGCGGCACGATCGTCGGTCTCACGCGCGGCTCAACGCGCGCGCACATCGCCCGTGCGACGCTGGAGGCGATCGCGTTCGAGACGCGCGACGTGCTCGACGCGATGGAGGCGGAGACCGGCGTGCATCTCGACGCGCTGCGTGCCGACGGGGGCGCGTCGCGCAACGATCTGCTGATGCAGATCCAGGCCGACGTGATTGGCCGGCCCGTCGTTCGCTCCGCCGTCGCCGAGACGACGGCGCTCGGCGCGGCGTACCTGGCCGGGCTGGGCGTCGGCGTGTGGAAGGGCCTCGACGACGTGGCGAAACGCTGGCGCTCCGACCGCACGTTCGAGCCGCGCATCGCGGCTGACGAGCGCGACGCGATGTACGCCGGCTGGCAACGTGCCGTCGAACGCGCGAAGGGCTGGGCAAGCGGCTAGCCCCGCAGAACCAGGGAACCTTGGAACCGCGGAATCAGGCGCATGCTGAGTTTGGTCCCATGGTTCTAAGGTTCTCAGGTTCTATACTGCTCCCATGGACCGTCTCTCCGGTAAGGTCGCCATCGTCACGGGCGGTGCGCTCGGGATCGGCGCCGCGTTCGCAAAAGGCCTCGCTGGCGAAGGCGCGCGCGTCGCGGTCGCGGACATCGCGGACGAGCCCGCGCGACAGGTCGCCTCGGCGATCGAGGACGCCGGCGGCGAGGCGTTCGCGCTCCACACCGACGTCGCGAGCGTCGAGTCGACGGAGTCGATGGCGCGCCAGACGCTGGAGCGCTTCGGACGCATCGACATCCTCGTCACCTGCGCGGCGGTCTACGCCAGGCTGGAACGCAAGCCGTTCCTCGAGATCCCGCCGGAGGAGTGGGACCTCGTGCTGCGTGTCAACCTGACCGGCGTGCAGCTCGCCTGTCGCGCCGTGCTGCCTGCGATGAAGGAGCAGCGGAGCGGCGCGATTGTGAACATGGGGTCGGTGAACACGTTTCTCGCGCCGGAAGGCCGCGCGCACTACAGCGCCGCTAAGGCCGCCCTCGAGAACCTCACGAAGACCATCGCGCGCGAGGCAGGGCCGTTCGGCGTGCGCGCGAACGCGCTCGCGCCGGGCCTCGTGCGCAGCAGCGACATGACGATCGTGCCGGAGGAGCGCTACCAGCGCATAGCGCAGGAGCGCGCGCTTCGCCGCGAGATGTTGCCGGACGACCTGATCGGTCCGCTCGTCTTCCTCTGCTCGGACGACGCGCGCATGGTTACCGGCCACGTCCTCGTCGTGGACGGCGGACAGATCTACAAGTAGGACGTTTGATTAGGCGAGGCGCTGTAGGACAGAGCTTCAGCTCTGTCCGCCGCCTGCCTGCGGCCACAACGGTAATGTGGCCAGGGAACCCCTGCTGGGCTGCTCTACGCCTCTGCTTTGCGGCCGTTGCCGTTGCGCTCGAGGGCGAGCACGACGAAGGTGCCGTAGGTCGCCATATCGACCACGGCGTTCCATGCCTCCGTGAGGAAGACCTCCGCTGTCGAGCCGTTGCGCTTTGGTAAGACATCATACGGGACCGGCAGCCGGTCCATGAGCACGTGCGTGCTCACGAGCGCCGACACGAGGGCGGCCGGCCGCACGACGTTGCCCACGCCGGGCCGCTCGCCGCGCGCCAGCGCAAGCGCTGTCGCCGCTAGCCCCGCAAGGCCGCCCGCGAGCAGGGGGAATACCGGCCGGTGCGTAATCACTTCGCGGTGGAGCGAGAGCACGTCGCCGTTCGAGATGTAGCCCGCCAGGAAGTCGACGTCCGGCAAGTTCGCCGCGCCGATCGCGAGCGCGATGCCGCCGCGCGAACGAACGCCTGCCGCGCGGGCAACGGCGTAGCCGACGATGCTGTGCCCGAGAGGCGTCGCCATGCCTAGTAGTCGATCCCTTTCGGTGTTGGTTCTTGCTCCAGCTCTTCGTCGTCGACGACGAGCGCGCTGCCGTCCCAACCGTACGTCTTCACGCGAAGCTGGCTTGGGCAACAGAAGGGGTCGCCGTCCGCGTACACAGGCTCGGACGTGACGAGCGCGCCGTCTTGTAGCTCCGTGGCGATTGTCGACTGGTCCTCCGGCAACGCGCGCAGCAGCTCCGTCACGCCTCCCGACTCGTAGCCATAGACGAACACGGCGATATCGCCGCCCTCGCCGCCGGATCCTACCGGCACGATGGCTTCGTCGACTGCGTCGTTTGTCAGGTCTGCGTACAACATTCGCTCCGGATTGACCGAGCCGCCGGACGTCGACAGGAAGTCGCTCAGGCCCGGCTGCGCGGTCAGGTCTTCGTTGCGTATATCCTGCGACGGCGTCCCGGCCTCATCGGTCGATACCGTCGCGGTCGCCCCCGATGTCGTGCCGTTGTCGTCGCCACACGCGACGGCCAGCATCAGCAGGCCGGCGAGCAGGGCAAGGGCGAGGGACCCGGCTCGGCCGAACATGGTTGCTCCAGACGGCGCAGGTCATCGCGCTCCCGCCGGCGCGCCGACCACCACCTCGTATCGCGCGAACGCGCGGTTTCCATGATACAAGATCGCGGAAGCGGCCCGTCAACCGATTATTGCCAGGCTGTTCAGCTTCCGAGGAACTCGTTCACGAGCGCCGCGAGCTCCTTCGGTTGTTCCATTGAGACCATGTGCGCGACGCCGGACATCTCGACGAGTTTCGCGCCCGGGATCTCGCGGGCGTACGTCTCGCAGTGCGGCGCCGGGATCAGCGTGTCCTTCTCGCCGCGAATGACGAGCGTCGGCGCGGTGATCCGCGCGAGCCGCTTGCGTAGCTTCGGATTGTGCAGGTAGGGGTTCCAGCCGACGCGCGCCGTCGCCGCCATCGACTGGAGCTGCGGCTTCAGCAGCTCGAACGGGATCGCCTGGCCCAGCGCCGCAACGTTCGACATCTCGTCGTTGATGCGCAGCATCATCTGCGCGGCTGGGTGCGACATATCAGCGAACAGGTCCTGCGCCATCTCTTTCGGGCTACGGCCGAAGATGTCCTTGATCGGCGCGCCTTCGATGTAGAGACCGGCGGGGTTCGCGAGGATCAGCTTCGAGAGGCGGTCCGGGTAGCGCGTGGCCAGCTCGGCCGCTAGCCAGCCGCCCAGCGAGAGGCCCATGACGTCCGGTGCTCGCAAACCAAGCCGGTCGAACAAGTCGAGCAGGTGGAAGACGGCGTCCTCCATATCATCGATCTGCTCGATGCCCTCGGATAGGCCAAAGCCGGGGAACATCGGCGCGAAGAGTTCTCGTGTGCTGGCTAGTTCGTCGAGGAACGCAAGGCCCGCGCCCTCGCCCGCTGCGGAGTGCAGGTACACGATCGGCTTGCCGGATCCGCCCCTGCGCACCTCGATCTTGCCGATGCGCGTTTCGACGAGCTCCTCCGCGACGACGGCGGCGGTCATGCTACCGCCTCCTTCGCTTCGAGCATCGCCTTGCCTTCGGGGAAGCGCTCGCGCAGCCTGGGCATCACTTCACGCGCGAACAGCTCGAGGTTGCGTTTCGTCAGGTCCGCCGGCAGCGTGCCGAGCTGGAACAGGCCGAGCAGGTTGCCGGTGCCGAGGCGTCTCAGGTTCTCTTCGAGCTTCTTGTACACCGTCTCCGGCGAGCCGACGACCGCGTACACACCCTCCTCGACCTGGTCCCACGTGTTCAGGCCGATCGCGAACGTGCCTGCGCCCTTCATGATGTTCTCCATCGAGCGCAGCGAGGTGTAGCCCGGCGGCTGGATGTTGATGCCGGGGAGCAGTCGCTTCACGAAGTACCAGAAGTGCTCCTCGTACTCGGCGCGCGCCTGCTCGTCGGTCTCCGCGACATAGATCGGCGCGAGCCAGCCCGCTTGCTTCGGCTCGTACGTGTACCCCTCGCGCTCGCAGGCCTCACGGAACAGGCGGAAGCTGCGATCGAAAACGTCGATGTGGAAATAGGGGATGCCCATGTAGGCGTAGTGGTGCTTCGCGACGAACTCCATCGTCTCGAGCGATCCGACGCCGGGGATCCAGACCTCGGGGTGCGGCTTCTGCATCGGCTTCGGCCACGTGTTCAGGAAGCGCAGCTTGTAGTGCTTGCCGATGTACTCCTGCGGCCCCGGCTCCGTCCACGCCTTGATGATGATGTCGTGCGCTTCCTGAAAGCGCTCGCGAGCGTGCGCGGGGTTGATCGAGAACGAGTAGTACTCAGGCCCGCCGCCGACGACGAAGCCCGCGATCAGCCGCCCGCCCGAGATGTTGTCGATCATCGCGAACTCTTCCGCGACGCGCGTCGGCGGATCGTAGAGCGGCAGCGCGTTTCCAACGACGGCGATCTTCACGTTCTTCGTCTGTCGCGCGAGGATCGACGCCATCAGGTTCGGCGAGGGCATGATTCCGTAGGCGTTCTGGTGGTGCTCGTTGACGCAGACGCCGTCGAAGCCAAGCTCGTCCGCGTAGACCAGCTCATCGAGGTAGCGGTTGTAGACCTCGTGCCCCACCTTCGGGTCGAAAAACTCGTTCGGGCAGGTCACCCATGCCGGGCCGTCGTAGTCCGCTGGGAGCTTCGGATAGGGCATGAGATGGAAGCTAAAGAAGCGCATGGTTTGCCTCCGGTCGCGTCACAGGATGTGCGGGCGCAGGTTGCAGCATACGCGCACTCTCACGTGCGCGTCAAACTGCGGCTGCGCCATCCCCGGTCTGCCTCACCAGCAGGCCGTCCGGCGTCGTCATCAGCGTCCGGTGCGGGTACGGGATCTCGATACCCTCCGCGTCGAACGCCAGCTTGAGCCGCTTGCGCAGCTCGCGCATGACGTCCCATTGCTTGTCCTGCTTCGTCGTGCCGAAGACCAGGACCCGGATCGCGGAGTCGGCGAACTCCTCGACGCCGAGCGCCTTCGGCGTGTCGACGACCATGCCGGCCCACGCCGGGTCGGCCGCCAGATCGGCGCCGGCGCGATCGATCACGGCGAAGACGCGGTCGAGGTCCTCGTGGTACGCCACGCTCACGATGACGCTCGCGGCGGGCTGCACGCGCGTGAGATTGCTCGAGATCGTGATCGTGCCGTTCGGCACGCTGTGGACCGTCCCGTCGATCGAACGCAGCACCGTGCGCCGCAGGTTGACGTCCTCGACGATGCCCGTGACGCCCGCGATGGTTACCGTGTCACCCTTCGCGTACTGGTTCTCGGCGAGGACGAAGACGCCGCTCAGCACATCGCGCACGAGGCTCTGCGCTCCGAAGCCCAGCGCCACGCCTGCGATGCCCGCGCCCGCGAGCAACGCGCCGATGTTGATCCCGAACTCCGGCAGGACGGTGAGCAACGCGAGGAAGACGGCGATCGCGGTAATCGTGCGCCCCGCCGCATGCGAAAGCGTCTCGGCGCGGTTCTCCATCTCGGCTGTGGGCTCGCCCGGCTGTCGCGCGCGGATGGCCGCGCGGATCGCCGGCCGCAGCGCGCGCCGGATAATGACGAGCGCGATGTACGTCCCGACGATGATGAAGATGACTCTCGCGCTTGTCGTCCAGGCGGTCTCGGCCCAGCGGCTCCAGTCGATGTCCGCGAAGAAGTCGCGCATAGCGACGCCTCCTTTCCTTGCGTAGCGTTTGCCGACAGCCTAGCAGGGAGGTGCGAGATGTACGACGTTAGATCACTGGGACGAGGGAGGTGTGGTGCGCCCGGCGGGATTTGAACCACGACGTGTCGCCTTAGGCGACCGCTCGATCGCCTGAGAAAGAAGTGGTGCGCCCGGCGGGATTTGAACCCACGACCTCTGCCTCCGCAGGGCAGCGCTCTATCCGCTGAGCTACGAGCGCACGACGCTTGATTGTACCCGATTCGTGCGGGACCCGGCCGCCCCGGGCCCCATCGATTTCGTTTGGTGCCGAAGGTGGGATTTGAACCCACACGCCCTTGCGGACACTACGCCCTGAACGTAGCGCGTCTACCATTCCGCCACTTCGGCACATTGGACTTCTGGTGGGCGATGCAGGACTCGAACCTGCGACTTCTTCCGTGTGAAGGAAGCGCTCTAGCCACTGAGCTAATCGCCCACGATAACCCTCTCGCTAATCCTGCGGCTTTCCCGATGTAATCGGGACGCTCTAGCCACTGAGCTAATCGCCCACGATAACCCTCTCGCTAATCCTGCGGCTTTCCCGATGTAATCGGGACGCTCTAGCCACTGAGCTAATCGCCCAAGATAACCCTCTCAAGATAAGCACGGTTCTTCATGCTTTTCAAGTGGCGCTCACGCCGACGGGCCTCGATTAGTGTAGAGAATTCCTCTCTGTGCACCATCTCCCACGGCCGATATGCCTTCGTGGAAGCGCTCTTGCCTGCATTATGTTCCCCGAGACGCTTCTCGGGCCGCTCGGTACAACCGATGTAGTAGCGCCCAGTCTGGGTGCTCTTCAGAATGTAGACGTGGTGCACTCGCTATCCTGCGGCTTTCCCGATGTAATCGGGACGCTCTAGCCACTGAGCTAATCGCCCGCACGAAGCGCCTGTAAAGTCTAACGAAGCGCCGTTTGGGCGGTCAAGCAGCGCCTCCCGCGACACGATGGCGCGGGCGTCCCCGTGCTAACATGCCGCATTGTGGAGGACGAGAGGCCCGCGCAAGATCGTACGCAGGCCGCGGCCGCGATCGAAGAGGCCGCGGCGCGCGTCCGCGAGAACGTCGGGCGGGTCATCGTTGGGCGCGACAGCGTCGTCGAGCTCGTCCTCGTCGCCCTCTTCGCCGACGGTCACGTCCTCATCGAAGACGTTCCCGGCATCGGCAAGACGATGCTCGCCAAGTCCATCGCCCGCAGCATGGGCTGTTCGTTCAAGCGCATTCAGTTCACCCCCGACCTGATGCCGTCCGATGTCACCGGCATCCACTACTACAATCAGAAGTCCGGCGAGTTCGCGTTCCGGCCCGGGCCCGTGATCGCCAACATCGTCCTCGCCGACGAGATCAACCGCGCGACGCCGCGTACGCAGAGCGCGCTGCTCGAAGCGATGGAGGAGCGTCAGCTCACCGTCGATGGCGTGACGATGCCGCTCCCCGGCCCCTTCCTCGTCCTCGCGACGCAGAATCCGATCGAGCTCGAAGGAACCTTCCCGTTGCCCGAGGCCCAACTCGATCGTTTTCTCATGACCATCGCCGTCGGCTATCCAACGGAGGACGAAGAAGACAACATCCTCCTCCGCTTCGAGATGGAAAACCCGCTCGATGCGCTCCAGCCCGTCTTGAGCGCCGCCGAGCTCCTCCGGCTGCGCGCTCTGGTTGCCTCCATCCACTGCGTACCGGCTGTCCGGCGCTATCTGACGTCGATCGTCCGCGCAACGCGCAGCCACCCCGCGCTCGAGCTCGGCGCCAGCCCGCGCGCGAGCCTCGCACTGTTTCGCGCCGCCCGCGCTCTCGCCGCGGTCCGCGGGCGCGACTACGTGCTCCCCGACGACGTGAAGGCGCTCGCGCCCGCGGTGCTCGCGCACCGTCTCGTCCTCAGCTCGCAGAGCCGTCTGCGCGGACGCAATGCGCTCGACGTGCTCAACGAGCTGCTCGACGAGGTCCCCGCGCCGGTCGAGGACTGACGTGCTCCTGCGCCACGCGTGGCTGCCGCTCGGCGCCGTCCTCGTGGGCGCGGGCTTCCTCGCGAGTAACCCGCCGCTGCTCTCGCTCGGCCTCTTTGTGCTGCTCGCGGGGGCGCTGGCGCGCCTCTGGGCCGATCGCGCGCTGACGGGCGTGGAATTTGAGCGGCGGTTGCCGGAGAACCGCGCCTTCCCCGGCGAGCACCTCACGGTCGTGTACCGCCTCTCGAACCGCAAGCTGCTGCCGCTCCCACGCGTCGAGCTGCGCGATTGGCTTCCGGAGGCGCTGGCAGACTCGGCCCCGGCGAGCATGTCCGGCGCCGTGGCCTACCCGAAGACCACCAACCTTGGCCCGCGCGAGCGGAAATCCTGGACGCTCGATCTGCCCTGCCCGCAACGCGGCTACTACCGCCTCGGCCCGGCGACGCTGCGCTCCGGGGACGGCTTCGGCCTGTTCACCAGCGAGCGCGAAGAGCCGAGCACCGCCGGCGTCGTCGTCTATCCGCGTACCGTTCCTCTGCCGGACCTGGGCCTACCCTCCGCGCGCCCCATCGGCGATCGCAAAGGGCGGCAGTGGATCTTCGACGATCCGCTCCGTATCGCGGGCATTCGCGACTACCAGCCCGGCGACTCGATCCGCCGAATCGACTGGAACGCGACCGCGCGCCGCGGCCAGCTACAGTCGCGTGTCTACGAGCCCTCTACCACTCCGCACGTGATCGTCGCCCTGAACGTCGATACGTTGGAGCGCCCGTGGCAGGGATATGTGCCGGACCTGCTTGAGGCGGGGATCGTCCAGGCGGCCTCGGTCGCGCGCTGGGCCTTCGACCAGCGTTACGCGGTCGGGCTGCTCGCGAACGGCAGCTTCCCGGAATCCGACCGTCCGGTCCGCATCCCGCCCGGGCGCACGCCCGACCACCTGATCCGCGTTCTCGAGGCGCTCGGCGGCATCGGCCCGCTGACGCTGACGTCGCTTGCGGACGTGCTCGAACAAGAGCGCCATCGTTTGCCCTTCGGCGCCACGCTGGCCGTCGTTACCGCGCTCGCGGACGAGCCGCTCGCCGCCGTGCTGCGCCGGCTCCACGCGTTTGGCCACCACGTCGTCGTCCTGGCGACGTCGGTTGGGCCGTGGACAGAGCTGCTGGGTGCCGTCCCGCTGCTTCGAGTCGATGCCGTCATGCCCGAAGCGACGGAGGCGCGAACGTGAGCGTTCGGCTGGCCGGCCTGGAGCTCATGTCGCTCGCCGCGCTCACGCTCGCGGTGTACGCCGGCACGGCGCTGCTCGTCGCCGGCATGGGAGAGGGCCAGGCGGTGTCGTTCGCCGCGGCCGCGGCGATCGTTGTCCCCTCGTACCTCCTCGCGCGAACGCTGCGCGGTGCGAACGCCTCGCTGCTCAGGCTTCGATTTGCCGGCGTCGCTACGAGCGTGCTCCTCCTCCTCGTCGTTATGCGCCTCGAGTTCGTGGGAGACCCGTACGTCTGGCGTCTCGGCTGGCTGGCCGATCTGCTCTCGAATCCCGGCGTCGCGCTGGAGGGCCGCGCCGGCAGCGTTACCGAGGTCATACTGCTCGTCGCGGCGTTGCTGATTGGCATCGGTCGAGGCGCGCAGCCCATCTCCGCGGCGCGGTTGCACGCCGAGTCCAGCGCCGGCCTGGTCGTCGTCCTCTGCGCCGCCGCGCTGGCCCCGGCGGCTGATGCCCCGCAGGCGCTGCGCTGGATCGCCGTGCCGTACATGCTCTCGACGCTCTCGACGCTTGCGCTTGTTCACATGCAACAGGTCGAGGTCGATAAGGGCCGCCCGTTTCTCCTTGCGTGGGTGGCCTGGCCGGGCGGCCCGTTGCTTGCGATTACGGGCGTAGCCGTCCTGGCGAACGCCGCCGGTCTCCCGTCGCCCGAAAAAACGCTCGACGGCATCAAGCTCGGGCTCTTCGCACTTGCCATCGCAGCCGTCGCCGTCCTTACTCCGTTTATCATCGCCGCCACGTTCATACTCGAGCTGTTCGCTCATCTCCTCGGCGGCGGCGGCGATCGGGCCCTCCCCGACCTGTCGAACACGCCCCCCGTCAGGGAACAGCCGGAGAGTTCGGGCGCGACCTCGGTCTGGGAGCTAGCGATCGGTTCTGGCGTGGCGGCGTTGGCGGTCCTCGCCGCGCTGGCTATCGCCTGGCTTTCGTTTCGAAAGTTCTCGGGCGGCTCCAAGGACGCGGAACGGAGCGAGGAGATCGGACGAGCCGAGGACTCGCCTGCCGGCGGCCTTCTCGATCTGCTCGCGGGCGCGCTCGATCGGCTGCGCGGCCCGGGCCGTGCGCGCTCGCGAGACGCCATCGGCAGGCTCTACGTTTCCATGCTGCGCCGGGCCGCGAACGACGGGTTCGCGCGTCCTCCTGCCGCCACGCCGGGAGAGTTTGGCCCGGCTCTTCAGGCGCACTTTGGTTCAGCGCTCCCGCTTGCCATCAGCGACGCCTACGTGCGCGCACGCTACGCCGCCCGCTTTCCCAGCGACGAGGAGGTCCGCCGGCTCCGCGTCGAGTGGCGCACGCTG
>JBBDXS010000003.1:80634-105021 GCA_040902195.1 Dehalococcoidia bacterium | reverse complement strand
CCCCCCCCCCCCCCCACCTCTCGATTCGCTACCATGCCACCGATGGCTGATCCGCTCTCTCTCTACGTACACATCCCGTTTTGCACCGCGAAGTGCAGCTACTGCGATTTCAACTCCTACGCCAACCACGAGCACCTGATCCCCTCCTACACCGAAACGATCGTGCACGAGGCCCAGCTCTGGCAGCGCACGACGGCGGACCGTCCGTTCGAGACCGTCTTCTTCGGCGGCGGCACGCCCAGCCTGATGCCGCTCGAGGAGCTCTCGATGATCCTCAACGGTCTGCGCGCCGCGTTCGAGATCGCGCCGGACGCGGAGGTCTCCCTGGAGGCGAACCCCAATTCGCTCGATGAGGCGTACCTAGGCGGGCTGCTCGATCTAGGCTTCAATCGCCTGAGCATCGGCGTGCAAAGCTTCCACGATGACGAGCTGCGCGCGATCGACCGGCTCCACTCCGCGGACGAAGCGCGCGCGGCGTTTCGCGCGGCGCGCGCGGCCGGCTTCGAGAACGTCAACCTCGATCTGATGTTCGGCCTGCCGGAGCAGCCGATCGAACGCTGGCAGGAGAGCGTCGAAGAGGCGCTCGCGCTCGGGCCGGAGCACTTGTCGCTGTACGCACTGACAGTCGAGGAGGGCACGCCGCTCGCGCGCGACGTCGATCGCGGGCGCACGCCCGCTCCCGATCCGGACAACCAGGCGTCGCACTACGAGTGGACGCGCGCGCGCCTCGCGGACGCTGGCTACGAGCATTACGAGATTTCGAACTGGGCGCGCGCGGGCCGCCGTTGCGCGCACAACCTGACGTACTGGCAGAACCGCGAGTACCTCGGTCTCGGCGCGGGCGCGCACTCCTATCTCGATGGCGTGCGCTTCGCGGTCGTCGCGGCGCCAACGCAGCACATGACGCTCGTCGATCAGTCGTGGCGCGAAGCGAACGAAAACGACGGCGCGGCGCGCATGCAGCACCTCGTGGCGGGCGAGCAGATCACGCCGCAACTCGCGATGTCCGACGAGTTAATCCTCGGCCTGCGAGTCCTCGATGGCGTCAGCCGCGAGCGCTTCCGCGAGCGCTATGGCATCGAGATGATGGACGCCTTCGCCGATCAGCTCGCCGAACCGATCGCGCTGGGCCTCGTCGAGCTCAATGACGAACGGCTCCGGCTCACCGAACGCGGACTGCTGCTCTCGAACGAAGTCTTCGTCCGTTTGCTGCCGGACGGCTAGCTCCGGGCTACGGAAGAACGCCGGCCAGAAGGGGAGCCCGGGTGCGCTGCCCTGTCGGAGCCAGGACCAACGCTCGCAGGCGCATGCTGGCCATATCGATCGTCATCACTACGACAAACGTGACGAGTAGCGCTGTGAGCAACTCTTGGTACTGCAGGAGTTGCAGGTAGCCCAGCATGTAATAGCCGATGCCGCCGGCGCCCACGAAGCCCATAATCGACGAGGCGCGGATGTTGTACTCGAACATGAAGAGAAGCTGGCTGATGACAGCATTCGCAGCCTCAGGAAGCACCGCGTAGTTGAAGAGCTGCAAACGATTGCTTCCCACGCCTCGGACAGCCTCCAGCACCTCCGTGTCGACCGCTTCGAACGCCTCGTACTGAAGCTTGCCGAGGTAGCCCACGGAATAGAGCGCAACTCCCAAGGCCCCAGCTGCCGGCCCCAGTCCGAAGCCGACCACGAAGACGACGCCCCAAAGTAGAGAAGGCACCGTGCGTACCGCACCGATCACGAGTCGCGCCGGCGCCGAAACGATAGGCCCAAAGAGCGTGTTTGTCGCGAGGAAGGCCAGCGGCAGTGAGAGCAGGAAGCCGAGCACCGTTCCGACGAACGCGATCTGGATCGTCTCCCACATTGCGCTGACCAGCGTGGGCAGGACATCCGTTGCGGGCGGGAAAAGGGACGTGCCAAAGTCCCACAGCCGCCCAGCCGCAGGCCGCAACTCGCCCATATCGAGCAGGCCCATGCGGTCCATCGAGACGATCGCCGCAGCCGCTATTAGCACGTATGCCGCGCGGCTCATGATGGTGCTCGCCTTCACGCCAGCAACTCCAGCATGCCCGGCTCCGTCAGGTCTTCGGCCGGGCCGTCGTGGATGATCGCGCCCTCGCGCATGACGACGACGTGGTCGGCGTATTCAGCGACGATGTCTGTCTCATGCGTCGTGATGAGAAGCGTTACGCCACTGTGGGCCAGCTTGCGCATTGCTTGCAGCGTCTCGGTCGCCGTTATCGGGTCTAGCTGAGACACGAACTCGTCAGCCAGGATCACGTCTGGGTGTTGCATGAGAGCCCGTGCGATCGCGACGCGCTGGCGCTCGCCACCGCTCAACGCATGCACGCGCTCGTTAATCTTGTGGCCCAGCCCTAGGCTGACCAATGTGTTCTTCGCCTCGTCGACGATCTCGCGCGGGAAGAGCCGCAGCAGCGAGCGCACGGTGCCGATACGTCCCAGCGCCCCGGTGAGCGTGTTGTCGAGGGCGGTCATGCTCCGCACGAGGCCCAGCGTCTGCGGCACATACGCGAGACGCGCTTCGGCCTTCGTGCCGTTGACGGGCGTGCCCGTCAGCCGCACGTCTCCTTGCTGAGGGCGCAGCAGACCGCGCAGTACGCGCAGCAGGGTCGTCTTGCCGCTCCCGCTTCGGCCCAGGATCATCGTGAGCGCGGCAGGTCGTACCTCAAGGCTCACGTCGAGAAGGGCGGCCGACCTCCGGTTATACGAGAAGGTCAGCCCCCGGGCCGTAAGCGCTGGCAAGGGAGCGCCCTCGATGGCCCTGGCCTCCCTGCTGCCGTTCGCCGTCGCCGACGGCGATCCGCTGCACAGCGCCTGCTCGCCCATGTTGTATAGAAGGCCTCCCCGTCTACCCTGGCTCAGTAATTAGTGTCACCTAATGCCCGTGCGTTGTCAACACTAAAATGGGGATATCCGACCGGCTGTTCCGCCTCTACTCCACGCGAAACGAGGTAAACATCCCCTGCTCGTAGTGACTCTCCAGCTCTCCGTCCTCCTCCACCTCGACGATATTGCAGAACAGCACGTAAGTCCCCGGATCGAGATCGAATACGCCGGACGCCCGCGACCCTGAGGCGAACCCTTCGATTTCGCCCCTGAAGTCGACGGCTTCTTCGTCCACCTTCCCGTCCACGACCGGCAGATCGCCTGGCTCGAGGTCGCTCCTCACGACGACCAGTTCGTGCGTTTCCGCTCCGACGTTGTCTGCGAGGAAATACACTTGGCCGGCTGATGCCGTGTCAACTTCTGCATCGACTTCCCATTCCAGCAACTGAACGAGCACCTGGGCCGCCCCGTCCGGCGGCGTAAGCTCCGCGCCCGGCTCGGGATCAGGATCGGGGTCGGGCTGTGGGGTTGTGGCCGGCTCGGGATCGGGATCGGGGTCGGGCTGTGCGCCGGTGTTGCCCTCGCTGAACTCAAGGCCCGTCAGGGTCAGGTATGTGCTCAGGTTCCCAAGGTGCTCGTCGGTCGTTGTTTCCTCAAAGCGCAGGAAGATACCGGAGATGAAGGTGCGCATCAGTTCTCGGTTCTCGTCCGAACCGAGGGCCAGCAGCGCGTTCTTCAGCTCCGTGCGCACAGGCTCTTCGAGGTCATTGCTGAACACAACGGAGTGGGACGGCACAGGGCCCTGCTCCTCGATGATGCGCGTGTTGTCAAGCACCTCGCGGTACAGCTCCTCCGGCACGTCCCCGGCGATAATCGTCGCGTCGACCTGGCCCTCCTCAAGCGCGGCCCAGCCCTGGGCATAGCCGCCCGCGAAGAACACCTCCCCGAAGTAGTCCTCAGGATCCGGGGCGCCCTCTTCCAGCAGACCCAACTCCACCATCCGCGCCATCGGGGCCACATACCCTGATGTCGAGAGCTGGCTGGGGAACGCAACGTCTGCTCCCGCTAGGTCTTCCAGGCTCTCGTATGGACTGTCAGGCATCACGACCCAGTACGAGTAGTAGTACGGCTGCTCCTGGATCTCGTCCCCGATGGCCACTTCGCGAATCTCTGCGAGTGCTACCTCGGCGTCCGCCTCCTGCGTTGCCAGGGCGGCTGGCCACGCACCCATGAAGGCGGCGTCCGCATGTCCGAAGCGCAGCGCCTCGATCACTCCGGCGTAGCTTGTCGGGAACATGATCTCCACGTCGACGCCATCCATCTGGTCCTCGAGAAACGACGCGATTTCTTCCGCGTCGTCCGTCAACTCACTTGCTGTGCTCGTCGGCTGCACAGCGATGACGATCTTTGTATCGCCTCCGCCGTCGCCCCCGCAGGAGCCCGCGATCGCCGCCATGGTCAGCAGCAGAATGCAGGCCAGCAGCCGGCCCATTGTGGTTGTTGGAGTCGCCATACCAGTTTCCCCCCTCAAGTTCTGCTAAATGTCGTGTGTATCCAACGAATCGATAAGCCGCTGAAATTGCTCCGGTACCATTCCGGAGCCTGGGTCGTCTGAGCCTTCACTCAGGAGGACGGGCACCCCCATCCGTATTGCCAGCGGCAGCGCCTCGACCGGATCGAGAAACACCGTAAGCTCAAGAGTGGGATTAGCATAGGCTAATAGTTTGTCGATGTCAAGACTAAAATAGCAGGGGCTAAGGAAGCGGCGTTTTTGCTTGGTGGAAGGTCCTAGGAGGCGACGCGCGGAGGCGTCTGGCCTGGGGAGCCGTTGCGGTTAGCGTCGCGAGTTGCAGCTAGGAGCAGAGCCTCCGCGTCGGCGCCGGCCGCCGGGTACGATGCGCTCCCGGTCTCCAGATTCGAGGACGCCAGCGAGCTCTCGAGCCGTTGCTGCACCACTGCGCCATCTCGCGTGTGGGGAAGCAGGATCGCGAGCGTGCCGTCCTTGAGGATGGCGGGCAGATCGGTATGGCGGACGAGCTTGCGTACGCGGTCGTAGAAGAGCCCGGAGGTGGCCCGGGCATCGAGCTCGTTGTGGATGAAGGACGGCTTGCCGAGCACCAGCGTAAAGGGCACTTCGTATCTGGCCGACCGGTCGATTTCCTCCTGTAAGCGCAGGCGGAAGTACCAGTCGCTATACAGCCCGGTTTCCTCGTTCCGAATCGACAGCGAGCGCATGCGAGCCCGCCACTGGCCCTCTTCCGCGGCCTTCGCGAGCGATTCCCGGTCCCCTGCCACGCGATGCGCCTGCATGCTGGCGGCGACGAACAGAACGCCCGAGATGAGCAGGCCCGTCGCCACGTTGATCGCGACGATTGCGGCCAGCGGCGCCCCGGACGCCGCCGAAAGTACGGCGACAGACGCCGTGATGCCGGGCCCGGCAAGCAGCAGGACGCGTAGGGCGCGATTACGCAGGAGCGGCGTGATTGCCGAGACCGTCTCGTGTGGCTCCATGTTCTCTTCTCAATGTTCGACCGCCCGCCACTTCTCCCATAGGCCTCTGGTACGGATGTGCTACAATCGCCCCGCTCTGCCTAGTTATCCTGAGGCCTGTCCTCGAGCGAAGCGAAGGAGGAGTGGCTAGAGCGCGACGGTGGGGAGGAGCCTGAAGAGCCTGTCCTCGAGCGAAGCGAAGGAACCTGTCGCTTCGGACCCAGAAAGGGAGACTGGAATGGAAGTTTACAGTTGTATCCGAACGAAGCGCGATAGCCGCTCGTACACTGCTCAGCCCATCCCGGAGGAGTCGCTGAGGCGCATCCTCGAGGCTGGACGGATGTCCGGCAGCTCGAAGAACACCCAGCCCTGGGCCTTCGTCGTCTTGCGAGACGACGAGCGCAAGCGCGAAGTCGCCGCGTGCGGCCAGTTCGCCAAGCACGTGCCGAACGCGCCGCTCGCGATCGCCATCGTGCTTACGCCCGGAGGCGGCCCGTTCGATGCCGGCCGCGCGGCCCAGAACATGATGCTGGCTGCCTGGGACGAGGGCATCACGTCCTGTCCGGTCGCTATGCACGACCAGGACTGCGCCGCGAAGACGCTGGGTCTGCCGGCCGAGCACCGCGTCGCGATGGTGATCTCGTTCGGCTATCCCGAGTCGGAGGAGTCGCTCCATCGCGGCATCGCGCGCACCCCGCTCGAGGAGCTGGTGCACCAGGAGCGGTGGTAGGCGCGGGTTTGAAACTCGTCCCTACGTCGGTCGTTCGCGGGCGCTGTAATCGCCCCAGGGTTCGTCGCGCTGCCGCACCGCCTCCTGGAAGCCTTCGCGCATCGCCACGTCACGCCACGCGATGCCCTCCGGCGTGTGCCGCGCAACGCCATCAAGGAACGTTCCGAGCATCTGCGTTGTGCGCAGCCCCATGTTCTCGTACGCCTGGTTCACGAGCAGCTTGTTCATCACGAGCTGGTTCGCCGGCGTTGTCGCGAGCTTCTCCGCGAACGACTCGACTTCCTCCGCGAGCCGGTCGGCGGGCACAGCCTTTGACACGAGGCCGAGGCGCTGCGCTTCGATCCCGTCGAGCGCCTCGCCGGTGAGCATGATCCGCTTCGCGTGCTCCAGCCCGAGGCGGTAGACCCACATGCACGTCGTCGGCGTGCCCCAGACGCGCGAGGGCGGATAGCCGATCTTCGCGTCTTCCGCCATGTAGATCAGGTCGGAGCACAACGCCATGTCCGTGCCGCCGCCGACGCACCAGCCGTGCACCTGCGCGATCACCGGCTTCGCCGATTCCCACAGGCACATGAACGAGCGCACGTTCATCGACATGCCGCGGAAGTCCACGACGGGGTCCCAGCCGCCCGTGCGCTCCTGCGCGCGCTCCTCGTTCTCGGGGGCGGTCTGCAGGTCGTAGCCGGCGCTGAACGCGCGCCCGGCGCCGCGCAGGACGATCACGCGCACGCCGGCGTCTCGGTTGGCGCGCGCGACGCTCTCCTCCAGGCCGGACGTCAGCGACCGATCGATCGCGTTCAGGCGCTCCGGCCGGTTCAGCGTCACGAACGCGACGCGGCCCTTCGTGGTGTAGTCAACGGAGCTGTCTGGCATGGCGGGCCTCCTGTGGCGACATGATACGCGGCGGACGATTCGTTTTGCGAAAAAGGAAAAAACGCGACGGGTTTCTGAATCTAAGGGCGGCGTATTTTCCCGATTCGACCGTCGAAGATTGTTTTTGCGGGCAGCGGGTGGCGGAAGGTATGCGCTCGTCATGATGCCATCGAAGATAGAGGAGGGACGGAAGAGCGCGAAGAGGAAGGTGGCAGCAGCCCCGAGATGGCAGGAGCCGGTCCCGCTGTATACTAGGCCATACTCGAAACCGGTGGCGAGGACTCAGCCCCGCGATCGCCGGCCCCCGCACGCGCACCCCGACGTAGCCATGCGCCGCCCGTCATGCACTCGCAGAGGAGGTCTCCCATGCAAGTCACGATCCCGCAGGTCACGATCAACGTTCCCGGCCCCCTGGAGCTGAGGCGCTCCTGGCGCTGGACGCTGCTGGCGGCGCTGGTGCTGGCGTTTACGCTGGCCGGCGGCGCGAGCCCGGCCGCGGCTGCCGAGAGCATTACGTCGCCCGACACGGCGGGCAGCGTTGGCCTGGACACATCGCTGGCTCTGGACGCCGCAGGCAACCCCGTGGTCAGCTACCATCACGCCACCAACGGCGACCTGAAGGTGCTCCATTGCGACGACGCCTTCTGCGCGGGCGGCGGCGAGAGCACCCGCTTCGCGGTCATCCTGGGGAGCGTTGGGACGTTCACCTCGCTCGCGCTGGATGCTTCGGGCAGCCCGGTGGTCAGCTACTACGACACCACCAACGGCGACCTGAACGTGCTGCACTGCGACGACGCCTTCTGCGCTCCCGGCGGCGAGAGCCTCTGGGTGCCCGACACCGTCGGGAATGTGGGCGAGTACAGCTCGCTCGCGCTGGACGCGAGCGGCTTCCCGGTGGTCAGCTACCGGGACGCCACCAACTTCGACCTAAAGGTGCTCCACTGCAACGACGCCAACTGTGCTGCCACTTCCCCCGGCGACAGCGTCACGTCGCCGGACACCATCGGCAGTGTGGGCGAGTACACCTCGCTCGCGCTGGACGCGAGCGGTAGGCCTGTGGTCAGCTACTGGGACCGCACGAACAGCGACCTGAAGGTGCTGCACTGCGACGACGCGAACTGCGCCGGCGGCGGCGAGAGCATCACCTCGCCCGACGCGGCCGGCTCGGTAGGCGTCTACACATCGCTGGCGCTGGACGCCGCGGGCAATCCGGTGGTCAGCTACCGGGACGCCACCAACGACGACCTGAAGGTGCTGCACTGCAACGACGTCAACTGCGCCGGCGTCGAGACCCCTACCTCGCCGGACACGGGCGGCACTGCCAGCGTCGGTCTGTACACGTCGCTGGCGCTGGACGGCGCCGGCAACCCGGTGGTCAGCTACTATGACCAGACGAACGGCGACCTGAAGGTGCTGCACTGCAACGACGCCAACTGCACGGCTGGTGGAGACAGCGTCACGTCGCCCGACACCGCCGGCATCGTGGGCTGGCACACGTCGTTGGCGCTGGACGCCGCGGGCAACCCGGTGGTCAGCTACTACGACGCCTCCAACGGCGACCTGAAGCTGTTGCACTGCAACGACGCGAACTGTTCCGCGGCCGCCAAGGTCCTTCCGCTCAACATCACCAACCTGGGGCAGTACGCGCTTCCCAAGACCTGCTTCGAGGTGCGCAACGCGAGCCAGGTCGCCCTCTTCGAAGTCTGCGACAACGACTTCGCCGGGCTCCCTGACACCGACGCCATCTGCCAGCCTGACGGCGTCTGCAACGACGACGACCCGGCGGCCGGCTCGGTGAAGCTGCTGCTCACGGCGGGCGATTACCGTGTGGTCGAGAGCCAGGCGGCGCCGGAGCACACCGCCGTCACACCCAAACAGGTGTGCACGTACCCTGCGCCTCTCGCTGGGGAGGAGTGCGCGCTCACGTTCCTGAACACGCCCAACACCGACCCCTGGTATCCCTGGGACGTCAACGGCGACGGCACCGTCGATCTGTTCAACGACATCTTCGACGTCGCGTTCCGCTTCGGCTGCGGGAAGGGCCCCGTCGGGGAGGTCTGCCCCTAGAGGACACGTTTGATTGATCGCAATGTAGGGGCGGTTTGAAACCCGCCCCTACAAATCCGCCGCGACATCACCACCTGTGCGACAAACGATTCGCACCGTCCCCGCTATCGTATTGTTTGTCCTTCCCACCCGCCCGCCCAGGAAGGTTTGGTTATCGGGGGGACACCCCCCGCGCCCCCCGGCAGGGGGTTCCCACCCCCTGCACCCGTAGCACGGGTCGCGAAGTCGCGACATGGGAGCTGAGCCCCCCTACAAATCCGCCGCGACATCTGTTAGACTGCTCGCCGCAACACATCCCCACTACTACATGGAGGTAGCTCATCATGAACGTTGTCGTTCGTTCCGCCCTGCGCCTGCTCGACCGCATCAACGAACCCCAGACTGCCCATGCGCACTGCGACATCCCGTGCGGCATCTACGACCCGCACCTCGCGCAGATCGGTGCGCTGACGTGCATCCGCATGAACCAGCTCATCGAGGCGCTCGAAGCGCCCGGCGGCGCCCCGCCGAGCAAGGCCGACCGCGACAAGTACGTCAACTCGCTCGCACGCTATGTCACGGTCAAGGAAGAGCACGCCGAGCTGGTGAAGCGCGAAGTGCGCATCATCTGGGGCGACTTCTTCAAGCCCGAGCACCTGGAGAAGCACAAGGACCTGCACAACGTCGTCTGGAACATCATGAAGCTCGCGTCCAAGACACGACAGGAAGTGAACATGCAGGCTGCGCAAGACCTGCTCGCCGAAGTGCAGAAGTTCTCCGAGGCGTTTTGGGACGCGAAGGGCGCGAAGAGCCAGCGCATCCCGTCCGGCCAGGCTGTCGGCGGCGAGCTCGTGATCCAGGCGTAACGTGCTGCGCCGCCTCGGCGCGCTGTTGCCGTTCGCACGCTATCGCATCGAGGGCGCCAGTATGGAGCCCTCGATTGCGCAAGGCGATCGCGTCGTCGCCAGCCGGGCGAACTACTGGGTCTTCGTTCCCAAGCGCGGCGACGTTGTCGTCGTGCGCGATCCGCGCGCGCCCGATCGCTACCTGATCAAGCGCATCGAGCGCGTCGACGACGGGCGCTACACGCTCCTCGGCGATAACGCAGACGAGAGCACGGACAGCCGCTTCTTCGGCGACGTGCCGCGAGACCTGATCGTCGGGAAGGTGTTGTTTCGCTACTAATGAAGGTAAGGCCGGGAGCTAGGCCGGCCATAGGTCGTGAGGTCTCTTGTAGTCGCGTCTTCTACGCAACCAATTGCGTGCAGCGGGCGATCGCAGCGTCCCCGCGATCGCATTGTTTGTCCTGCCCACCCGCCCGCCCAGGAAGGTTTGGTTGTCGGGGGGGACACCCCCCGCGCCCCCCGGCAGGGGGTTCCCACCCCTGCACCCCCGGAACGGGGTGTAGGGGGCACCGTTCGGAGATGGACGCTGCTGTAGTGTCGCCCGACACGCCGCTTACGACGTCGTCCGCGCGCTGAGCAGCGCGGCAAGCGAGTGCGCGTCCGCGCGGGCGCTCTGGTCGCTCGGCCACACGGTGCTGACCATAAGCATCTTGTCGCCACGCACGAACATGTACATGTCGAGCGCGATGCCGCTCTCGAACGGCAGCTCCTCGCGCGCAACGTCCTCGCCTTCCTCTCCGAAGGCCTCGGAAAGCGCGCCGATAAAGGCGCCGAGATCGATCTCCAGATGGACGCCCACCGCCTGGTCGCCAAGGTCTGACGCATCGACGACTTCGAAGTCGCCGAACGTGCCGTCGCCGAAGATGTCGTTCTCCAGGCTGCTCGCATCCAAGGCCTCGGTCAATTGATCGATCTCGTCCGGCGGTACTTCCACCACCATCGACATGACGATCGTGCCCGGGTCGTCGCTGTTCGGATCGCCCGTCGCGAACATGCGCGCGGCCATCGAGCCGCCGCCGGCGGAGAACGAAAAGTCACCGTAGGATGCGAACGCCTCCGGCAGATCGCTCTCGCCGAGCAACAGACCGGCCAAAGCAGGATCGAGGTTGCTCGGCGACGCGGCAGAAAAGGCATCGAGGCCGCCCAGCGCCGCGCTCAGCGGATTGATGTTCGCGAACAGATCGTCAGTAGACGTGGCTGTGTCGACATCGCTCGGCGCGGCACCGTCGACGTCGTACACGCCGCCGTTGTCGCGGATCGTGTTCGACCCGTCATCGTTGTTGTCGCTCGACTTGCTTCCGCCCCCACAAGCCGCGGCGAGCAGTGCGATAGCTAGCAGCAAAAAGACAAGCGTACGCCGCATGGCAAGCCTCCTTTGTCATGTAGGCCGGGCTTCTACTCCTATCATCGGCTGGCCAGATACGGCCTTGAAGGGAGCCAACGTGAGCTACGCTTGGGCGGGCGCCTGGCGCTTGGTGAACGGAGGGAAGAGCGATTCGAGCTCCAGGCGGACGGGGTCGGTTGGCGGAAGGTACGTGCTGAAATCGCCCGTCGGCTCGACGCGGTCGCGGGGTTCGCCCGAGGTTCCTGCCGCGCGGATCTTGTCCTGGAGCAGCATCAGCCCCTGGAGCAGCGACTCCGGCCGCGGCGGACAACCCGGCACGTACGCGTCGACCGGCACGACGAGGTTCACGCCGGGCAGCGTGCTGTAGCCGAACGCGAACGGGCCGCCCATCGTTGCGCAGCCACCGAACGCGATCACCCAGCGCGGCTCCGCCATCTGGAGGTAGACCCGCCGGACAGAGGGCGACATCTTCCAGGTCACCGTTCCCGACACGATCATCAGGTCCGCCTGTCTGGGCGAAGCGCGGAAGACCTCGGCGCCGAAGCGCGCGATGTCGTATCTCGGGGTCGCTGTCGCGATCATCTCGATGGCGCAGCAGGCCAGTCCGAACATGACCGGCCAGAGCGACGAACTGCGCGCCCAGTTCAGGACCTGGTCGACCGAGCCGAGGAGCAGGTTGCTCTTCAGTTCCTCGTCGACATCGGTGCCTAGCTGGATGGGCTCAATGTGCTCGATGGTCATGGCTTCTCCATGGTCGTGGAGACTGTCGAGCTTAATTCTACTCCACCTTGTGCATTTCGTCACGCGAACGGTAGACATTTAACAGGCATTTGACAACCTGGTTACGGGTAGACAACACCGGCAGGCCATACTGAGCTTGACTCATTACAAGGGACCTGGCCGGCGTTGGTTGACAGAATGGGGGGAGCCTGGTAGAAGCCCCCTAGCTCCCTCCGAAACCCCCGCCTGATCGCACCCGGCCCGGCTACGAGCAAGCAAGGACGCTAGCCCCTCAGTTACGTCTGCCAAGTGGAGACGTTGGAATAAGAGGAAGGCGTTTGACGTCACAGTCGCGCATCCAGAGCGCTCCTATATCGGTTCGCGTCTGCCCAAGGAGGGCACAGAAGTGACGCATCGATCCTCCGCCGGAGCGCGGGAGTTCCTGGCCGAAAGGATGCGGCTGGTATTGCCGCTCTTGCTTGTCGCCACGGCAGTCGTGGCGATGACGCTGCTTTCCCCCTCCTTCACCCCTTCGACGGCACAAGCTCAGACTGCCACCGTGATGCGCGTCAGCCCCGCGAGCCAGACGGTCAGTGCCGGCGGCAACGCGACAGTGGAGATCCGCGTCGACGACGTTACTGACCTGGGCGCGTACGAGTTCATCTTGCAGTACGAGCCCAGCATCGTGGGCTATGTCTCCGTCGCTAACGGTCCGTTTCTCGGCAGCAGCGGCCGCACTGTGATCTGCCTGCCGGCGGTCCTGGAGCCGAACTCCGTCAAGTATGGTTGTCTCACGCTGGGCGGTAGCGCCGGCGCCTCGGGCAGCGGGCTGCTCGCGACGGTAACGTTCTCGACGTCGTGCGGCGGGACGAGTCCGTTGGATCTTCCGCTCGCCGGCTTGAGTTCGAGCTCGGGTACCGACATCATGCCGACAGTGCAGACGGGCTCGTTAACCGTCTCGGGAGGCGGCGTATGTCCAACGCCTACCATCACACCCACGCCGGGGCCGGTTACTGAGACGCCGACGCGCACGTCGACACCGACCCGCACGCCCACGTCGTTTGGCACGCCGACGCCCGGCGCGCAGCAGTGCGGCTCCGCCACGGGTGTGACGCTCTGCGTCGTGCCGCCGTTTCAGAGCGTCTCGGCGGGCAACCAGTTCCAAGTTCGGGTGAGCGTCGACAACGTGACGTATTTGGGCAGCTTCCAGTTCGATCTGGTCTTTAACCCGGCGCTCATCTCGGTTGTTGACGCAGATCCGAGTCCGCTCTCGCCTACGGACGCGGATCCTGGCCCGTTCTTGGGCAGCACGGGACGCAGCGTGAGCTGCCTCGATCCTGGCCAACCTCCGGGCTCCTACCAGTTCACCTGTAACTCACTGGGCGCTTTGCCGCTTGGCCCGAGCAGCAACGGCGTCATCGCGGAGGTGACGTTCGAGGCCCAGTCAAGTGTCTTGGGCATCTCGCCACTGCACCTCGAGAACATCATCTTGATCGACACGCCCATCGATCCCGGCCAGGAAGACGGCGATCCGACGAACAACACACCGAGGCAGATCACGGTTAACGGCGTTCAGGACGGGACCGTGGCGATCCTGGTGCCGACCGCCACGCCGACGCATACCTTCACCCCAACTCGCACGCCGACGTTGACGCCGACGCCCTGCCCGACGGAGGGTTGTCCCACGGCGACGCCGACGAATACCCCCACGAACACGCCGACCGCCACGGCCACGCGTACGCCCACGCCGACCAATACCCCGTGCCCCGGCGTCTGCCCGACCGCAACGCCGACGAACACTGCGACGGCCACGCGCACGCCGACCGCCACCGGGACTGCGACGGCAACTGCAACGCCCGGCCCCTGCGGCGCGACATCCGCCTTCGCCGTCTGCCTGGAGCCGGTGAGTGAGACGATCAACCGGGGTAGTACGGTTCAGGTCCTGGTGAAGGTGGCGAACGCCCCGGCAATCCTCTTGCCCGGGACGCCGGAGCCGCTCACCGTCGGCGCGTTTCAGTTCACCCTGGGCTTCAACCCGGCGATCGTGTCGGTCGCCGACCCCAGTCCCTCGTCGCTGACTGACGCGGACCCCGGGCCGTTCCTTGGCAGCACGGGGCGCAACGTAACCTGCAGTGAAGCCGCCGCGCCCGCGGGCTACCATCAGTTCTCGTGCAATACGCTGGGGCAGCTTCCGCCGGGACCAACGGGCTCTG
This sequence comes from Dehalococcoidia bacterium, assembly GCA_040902195.1. GTDB lineage: Bacteria > Chloroflexota > Dehalococcoidia > DSTF01 > RBG-16-68-14 > JBBDXS01. Next base: position 90,858 of record JBBDXS010000003.1, on the reverse strand, counting down.
GCACGCTTGCCGTTATCACGCTGCACGGCGAGGCAAACGGCCTGTCGACACTCAATCTGAGCGAGGTGATCTTGACGGTCCTTGATCCTGAAGACCTGGGCGGGGTTCCGTATCCGGCACCGGCGTTGACCGGCGCGTCGGTGCTTGTCGTTGAGCCGCCGACGCCGGAACCGACACTCACGCCGACGATCACGCTGACGCCGACGCAGACGCTGTCACCCACGCCGACGCTATCGCCGACGCCGTGTCCGACGAGCGGCTGTCCGACGGCGACAGCGACTCGCACGCCGACCGTGACGCCGACCAGGACGCCCACGCTGACCGCCACGGTCGGCCCGGTCGCCACGGCGACGCCGCAGCCGCAGTGCGGCGCGAGCACGGGTGTGACGCTGTGCGTCGTTCCTGCGTCGCAGACGATCGGGACCGGCGATGAGCTGCTGGTCCAGGTGGGGATCGACAACGTCTCGCACCTGGGCGGCTTCCAGGTCACGATCGCTTACAACCCGAACCTGATCGCGGTTGTCGACCGCGACCCCAGCGCCTCGTCACCAAACGACGCGGACCCCGGGCCGTTCCTCGGCAGCACCGGGCGCATCGTGGCATGCTCTGAGCCGTCACAGCCCGCCGGGTTCTATCAGTTTTCGTGCAATACGCTGAGCCCGCTGCCGCTCGGGCCCAGCGGGAGCGGCGTGATCGTTGAGATGAAGTTCCAGGCGCTGTCTGCGCTGGGCGTTTCGCCGCTGCAACTACAGGACATCATTCTCATCGACACGCCGGCCGATCCGTTGCGGGAAGACGGGGACCCGACCAACGACACGCCGCAGGAAATCCCGGTCTCGGGCGTCCAGAACGGCAGCGTCGCGATCCTTGCCTCCGGCGCGGGAGGCGCGGGCATATCGGCTGCCGGCCCGCTTGCGCTGAAGCTCTCGCCATCGTCGCACACCGTCGCGCCTGGCAACCTCGCCACGTATGACGTGATCGCGGAGGGCGTGAGCGACTTTGGCGGGTTTCAGTTCACGGTGTCGTACAATCCGTCCATCACCGGCTTCACTGCGATGACACTCCAGCCCTTCCTCGGCAGCACGGGACGCACCGTCGTGTGTGCCCCGCCGATCTTGGACGTTGGGAGCGTCGCCTACACATGCAAGAGCTTCGGAGCAACGTCTCCGGGCGCGACCGGCTCGGGGGTCATCGCGAAGCTGACGATGCAGGGGCTCGCGCCCGGCCTCTCGCCATTGCACCTCAGCGATGTCATCCTCACCAATATCAGCGCACAGTCGCTCGGCACGCCTTCGACGCAGGACCCCTCGATCTTCGTACAGGCCGCGCCGACATCGACCGCCATCCCGACGGCGACGAACACCCCGGGCCGCGGCGGTGGTCGTGGCTCCAGCAGCTTCGTCCAGCGTGCGCTCGGCTTCGTCGAAGACTTCGCCGGCATCTCGGTGGCCGAGGCGGAAGAGCTGCCGCCGCAGGGACAGACGGGCATCTATAAAGACCCGAGCGCCGCGAATATCTTCATCGGTGGGGACCCGATCTTGATTCACGAGCAGGTCGTCGGCGTTCCCGCAGACCGGCCGCTCGGCGCCTTCGAGCTGACGGTGCGCTATGACCCGCTCGTGATCGCGATCGACGTGATCGAGGGTCCGTTCCTCAAGAGCACCGGGCGCAGCACGTTCTGCACCAAGCTCGTGGGCGAAGACCGCATCCATTTCGGCTGCGTCAGCTCCGGCGCGCAGGCAGGCCCGAGCGGCTCCGGTGTGCTCGCTGTGGTCATCGTGCGCCCGTCCGCGGAAGTGAAGCTGCGGCCGGCGTACCAGAACGGCATCGAGACGCTCCTGGACGACATCACCGGCGGCACCGAGCTGGCCGATGTCCTGGGGGGTGGCATTCCGCTCTACAGCGTCGGCGACGCGCACATCATCATCCGCAGGCTGGAAGGCGACATCAGCGGCGACTGCATCGTCGACGTCGTCGACCAGCAGATGGTCGCCGGTCGCTACGGCTTCAACGAGGGTTCGAACCACTACTCCACAAACCTGGACCTCGAGCCCGCGATGAACCCCGACGGCGACATCGACATCAAAGACCTCGAGACCGTCTACGGCCGCACCGGTTCGACGTGTGAAAACCCGCACCCGCAGCAGGACCCGCCGGGCAAGGAGACGCCCACGGCCACAGGCACGCCTTTCACGCCCACGCCAACCGTCACGGGCACACCTCCGACGCCGACCCAAACGCCCCTGCAGACCCCGACGCTGACCCCCACGCCGACCGTCACGGGCACGCCTCCGACACCGACCCCGACGTCGGCGGCCACCGTGACGCCGACTCCGACAGCGGCCGGCACGGTCACTGCAACGCCCACGGCAGCGGAAGTGACATCCACACCAGCCGCTACCGTCACCCCGACGCCGACCTTCGCCAACACCCCGACCGTGACGCCTACGCCGACGGCGCAGCTCGGCACGCCTACGCCGACCTCTACCGGCAGCCCGCAGCCGACACCGACCATCACGCCCACGCCGACCATTGGCCCGCTCCAGGAGTTTCCGACCAACACGCCGACCCTGGTACCACCACCGACGTCCACCAGCCTGCCAACGAGCACAGCCGTCGCTCCGACGCCCACGTCGGTCACGGTGCCGCCGACCAGTACGTCCGCGCCGGCACCCACCGCCACATTCGTCAGCCATGGTCTCCCGACCGTCATCGGCCCGAAAGGCCTGCCCAGCACCGGCGCGCCGGCAACAGAGGGCGAGTGGCTGTTCAGCGTCCTCGTGCTGGGCGCTGTCGTGACAGGAATCTTCCTCTTCGCCTCCGGATCGGTCCTGGCGATACACCGGCGCGAAACAGACGCGTGATCAAACTTCCAACGGGCTTGGCACGCGAGCTGGCGCGGCGTACAATGTCCGCACCTGATTGCTCTCCAAGCCAAGCCACCCCGCGAGTCAGTGAGCCCCCGCCTGTTTGATATGCGCTTGCTGGCCAAGATCGGAGCGTATGTGCTCTTCGCGGGGGCGATTGCCTTCTCCACGGACGCGGCAGCCGCCGCCCCGAACGGATCGAGCGCCGGAGCAGGCAGCGCTGTGCTGCCCGTCGTCGTAACGGCACGCGTCGAAAGCCTATTCGGCGCCGACTTCATCGCCCTCACCGGCTGGATCCAGATCGACAAGGCTGCTTCGCATATGGAGAACGGCCGCAGCGTGATCGATCTCGAGGTCGTCCAGGCCTCTCTGATCGGCGGCAGCCGCCTCGGCCCCCTCTCCGTCGGCTTTGCTCCCGAGTACGGACAGCAGCTCGCCTCGCTCGGCGAGGTCCGCGCCCTGACTCCTGGCGGGCAGTTTCCCGCGTCCAGTTACCTGGATCTCCGGGTCGGCATTTCCGCCCCCGAGGCGATACCGTTCGGACCGCTGGCATTACATAACGAAGGTGCGTTGTTCCTGGTCCCCCTCGACAACGGGGTCCCGAGCCCGATCGACGCCTGGCCGCCCGTAGGCGTTCAGTACGGGCTTGCGCCCCCGGCAGGCCAGCCCTCCTGCGTCCCGCTCCTGAACGCCGATAACTCCGTGCCGGACGCAGCCTTCTGCATCCGCGACATGGCGATGACGTTCCCGCCGATCCTGCCCAGCTACTCCGTCGCTCGAGATGGGCCGCGCCACCTCCATCCTGCCGGCATCTTTGCGCTCTCGCCTGCGGAGGCCGTCGTGGGAGCGGGCCAGCTCCCGTTCCTGCGCATCTCCTGCCAGGGCCTCGGTCTGACCGCTGACGGCTGCGACGATGCCTCTGACGGTGACCAGGACGACCTTGATGCGCTATCTTACGGTGCGGACCTGGGCGAGCCTGGCAGCGCGCTGTTCAACTTCTCGGTTGGGCCGGACGCCCAGGGCGCTGCCGGCAGCGCCGTCGCCGGTCAGGTGGCCTGCCCCCCAGCGAGCCCGGGCCTCGCTCCGGAGCCGGAGCCGGACGTCTTCTCCTCAATGCTTGCCGATCGCAACAGCCTTCTCTTCGATGGCAACGGGCCGATTGGCGCGTGTACGCCCGCCTTCCCCCTCGGCTTCACGGAGGGGGCTACCGTGAGAGATAACCTGGACGCGCTCGACACGCACGACCCATCGGCTGTCGACCCGGACGGCGATGGGGTGCCGGACGGCGCCGTCTACTTCTCGCTCGACAGCCTATCGCCGTCGCTTGCCGCGTTCGGCGCCACAGCGGGCGATCTGCTGCGCACCTCCGGCGGCGCACCGCCTTCGGTCTTCGCCTCCGCAGCCCAGCTCGGCCTTACGGCCGGCGACGACATCGATGCGATGTGCCTGCGCGAGAGCGGGGACGGCGTATTCGATGAGAGCGACCAGGTGTATGTTTCGCTCGCCCCGGGATCACCGTCGCTGGCGTTGATCGCCGCTGGGCCAGGCGATCTGCTTCTGCCAGGTCCGCTGCGCGTCGCGATACGGACCGCGTCTGAGGGCCTCGCATTGAGCGACGACGTCGACGCCGCGGGCTGCGACACGGCGCTGGTAGGCGCGACGGGCGACGCAAATTGTGATGTCTTGGTAAATAGTGTCGACGCCTTGCTGGTCTTGCAGTATAATGCTGGTCTTATCACAGGTCTGCCGTGCATCGGGGGAGCAGATGCCGACGGCAGTGGTGGGGTGGACAGTGTCGACGCGACACTCATTCTTCAGTATCACGGGAGTCTCGTAAGGCGTCTCCCGCCGTTCAAGGCGGCCGGGAGGTAGGAGGGCGTCCATGAAGGCAAGAACGCTTGGTCACAAGATTCGGCTGTTGAGCTTAGCGGGGGTGCTCGCCGCATCCTTCGTCGCACTGGCATTGGTGGTTTTGTGGGGCAACGGCGCCCGCCCAACGTCGGCGGACACGACAGACAACTACATGTCACTGCGCGTGACCGGTGCGGGGACTTCATGCAACAGCGCGTTTACACCCACGAAGTGCAGCGTACCTGCCGGAACGTCCTTCAACGTGTTCGTTCGCGTGATGAACGCGCCGGACGCCGGCTACATCGGGATCAGCTCGCAGATCAACTACGGCAGCCTGGTCTACAAGCCAGCCGTGCTGGCCGTGCCGAATGAGATCATCATCAGCGGTGGAGGCTTCCCCGGCATCGGCGTGCGGTCTCCGGCCGCCCCGACCGGTCTGGAGGGGGTGGTCAGTCACGGGGCAACCGCCGGCGCGTCGCCGCCTTTCACACCGAGCACCTTCACGGGAGACGCGTTCAAAATAGTGCTCAACTGCACCACGGCATCGACCAGCAATACCGTCAGCCTGGTGCCGTTCGTCACCGGCACCAACCCGCTTGGCGCCGGCTTCAAGCTCTTGAGTGGCGCGAACGTCTCGTCAAAGCCGTACACGCTGACGGTGAACTGCGTCGGGCCGACGGCGACGCCAACGAAGACGGCGACCGCTACGGCCACGCACACGCCTACGCCCACGAACACCGCTACGGCCACGAACACCGCGACGGCGACGCGCACGCCGACCGCGACGCCCGTGCCGAGCGACCTCTGCGACATAACCGTCGACAAGAGCGACTCGCCCGACCCCGTCGCGTCCGGAGGCCAGCTCAGTTACACGCTGTTCGTTCGTAACCTGGGCTTGCAGACCTGCACAAATGGCGCCCTATTCGACCAGTTGCCGCCGGAGGCGACGTTGAAGTCGGCTCCCGTCTGCGGCTTCGATGCAGGCCTCAATCTCGTCATCTGCGGATTGGGAGACCTTACGCCGAACGACGGCCAGCCAGGCGGCACGGACGAACGCCTTGTGAAGGTCACCGTCACGGTGACCGACACGCCCGTCGACATTCTTATCAGTAACTTCGCGCAGGTCATTTCCGCGACCGAGATCTTCCTGAACACGGGGAACAACAAGGACAAGGAGGAGACCGTCGTCCTGGCGGCGCGCACGGACGTCATCATTGACAAGACGGCCTCGCCGCTCTTTGTAAATGGCGGAAGCCCTGGAAGCGTGACCTACACGATAAAGGTGACGAACATCGGCCCGGCCAAGGCGCTGAATGTGGTGATCCAGGACACGCTTCCGCCGCAGGTGACGTTTGTGTCAGCCAGCCCGGAATGTGGCGCCCCAGTCGCCGGCGTGGTGACCTGCAACATGGGCACGCTCCAGTTCGAGGAGGTAAAGCAAGTCACGATCAAGGTGACGACGCCTGTCGTGACGCAGGACCTGCTGATCAAGAACCGGGCGACGGTAAGCGCCGATAACGAGCTCTTCGTCAACACCGGCAACAATCTGGATGTCGCCAACACGCCCATCGTCGCGCCGCCACCGAGCATCAAAGTGACGAAGACAGACAGCCTGGACCCGGTGCAGCGCCTCGGGAAGTACAGCTATACGATTAGCGTGGTGAACAACGGTGGCGGCGATGCCTTCAACGTCGTCGTGACCGACACGATGCCTTCGACGGTTGTCAAGACGATTCCGAAGTACGTAACGCTGCAAAACGCGTCGGTCAGTCCGCCGGCCTCGGCAGCGTGCCTGGAAAGCCCTGCCCATGTCGTGGTGTGCACCATCCCGTCGCTGCCTTCGCAAGCCAAGGTCACCATTACTCTGAACGTCCGGGCGCCCACGCTCCTCGCGGACAGCACGGTCAAGAACTTGGTGGTTGCGACGGTACCCGACGCTGACGAGGACCCCGCCGGCAATACGGCCAGCGAAACCACGCTGATCACGGACTGCTTCGATGTGGACGGCAACAAGAAGGTGGACCTGTTCTTCGACATCTTCGGCGTGGCCGAACGCTTCGGCGCGGAGGTCGGAGACCCGGACTACGACATCCTTTACGACTTTGACGGGAGCGGCGAGATCTCGCTGTTCAACGACATCTTCCAGGCCGCAGAACACTTCGGCCAGATTTGCACCGGCTACGTCCCGTAAACGAACTCGCCCCGGGAGCCTGGGAGTGGAACGCTTGTTCTTCGCTCCCTGGCTCCCGGCTAGCCACGGTGGAACGCCGGCGAGCTTCCTGCGTTGAAGGAAGCGTAATGAGAAGGGGAATTTTCTCCCGGGTATCTTGACAGGAAGGCAGAAGCGTGATATACCAGGACTCGCTGGTGGAAATAGATTCCACGATTCCCCGTCAATAGCGCCATCTTACCGAATCCCCCGCTCGGTAGGTTGCCGTATCGGTTCTATGCCGCTGCGTATTAGCCCGTACCTCGCCTGGGCTCGAAAGGGGGGATGTGCAGATCAGGGTCGGAAACACACGTAATGGGAAGTGAGTTTACTTCTCGGTAGGAGGTTTCATAAGGTGAGTAAGAGTCTAGTAAGCAAGTTTGTAATCGCCGCGCCGCTGATCGCGGTAGCGGTTCTCGCGCTGGTTATGGCGTGGGGACACTCGTTCTCCAACCAGGCCGAGGCAGTCGGCACTGCAAGCGTTGAGTTGGTGGTGACGGACGCCGTGGGCGGGTCCTGCAACGCGGCAGCGTGTGATGTGATCAAGGGCGGTACCTTCAATCTCGCCGTCAATGTGACCGCGAGCGCCCCGGGCTACTCCGCATACCAGACGGAGGTCACGTACCCTGCCGGCCTCCTCAAGTACAAGCCGACCGCCGCCGCGGCCGACGAGAGCGTGTGGGGACCGGGTAATGGCGTGCTGGAGCTGCGCTCGCCGGCGGCCCCGACGGGCCAGGAAGGGATCGTGAACCACGCATCGTCGTCCCAGGTCCTGCCACCACGGCCGCAGGCCGCCACGCTGGGCAGCATTCTGGTGCTCGAGATCAACTGCACCGCGGTGGATAGCGGCCCGCACACGATCACCCTGGTGCCGTTCACCGTCGCGAATAACAACGCCAGTGGTCTCGACGTGAGCAATGGTTCCCCCAGCAAGATTGTCCCCGTCAGTGACTCAATTGACATTAACTGCATCCAGACTCCGACGAACACGCCGCCACCGCCGACGGTGACGCCGCCGGACTTCCCACAGATGCAGAAGCTGTGCGCGGCGAAGGGCGCTCCCAACGCTTCGACCGGAAGTGCACAGTGCAACCTGTTCCTGACCCGTCAGTCTATTGCCAAGATTCCGCCGCTTACCTGCGGAGGTGGCACCAACGCGGCGACCATCCAGGAACGGCTGAGCATTCCGATTCCGGACCTTCCAGAGCCGAAGGGTGATGACTTCGACGGCGACACGATTGTCGATCGCCAGCAGCTCGGCGCTTTCGAGTTCGAAGTGCACTTCGATGAGGACAAGGTCTGTGTCAACCTCGTGCCCGGCGCGGCCGCTGCTACCATGCTCTGTGTTGTCGAGGACAAGGACTCCTCGCAGCTTGAGGGCGTGGCCCGCATCGGTTGTGTCACCTTGGGCAAGGCAGAGTACCCAGACACGACCACCAAGGACGGCCGCCACCTGGCGGACATCGTCGTCCGGCCGCAGCCTGACGAGTACTCCGTCATCCGGCCGAACCAGGACAACGGTAACGTTATTCAACTGAACAACGTCGGTTGTGAGCTGGCTGACCTCCAGGGTCACCCGATCCCAGTGTTCTCCTGTGAGGACGCTGACGTGACCATTCGCTTCCTAGAGGGCGACGTGGCGCCTGACTGTGCAGTCAACGCACTGGACACCCAGGCAATCGCGTTCCGCTGGGGCGTGAACAAGGGCAGCACGATCTACACGGATTTCATGAACCTTGAGCCGTCTGGAACGCAGGCTGACGACGACATTGACATCAAGGACCTTCAGTTCGTCTTTGGTCGCTTCGGCAGCACGTGCAAGGTCCCGTGGCCAGCACAGCTTCCGATTAACGCGAAGGCGTAAGGAGGAGACAGGAACCGTAGCCACCGAACGGTTGCGGAACTAGTCCAACCGGTCTAACGGACCAACCTAAGGTGGGGGAGCGCCAGGAGGAATCCTGGTGGCTCCCCCACCTTTGATCTAAGCCGCCGGGACGAGCAGCACGGACGCCGCCGCGCTTGGAAGGAACCAGCATGAACTTCTGGATACACCCGGCGAACGTTACACAAAGCCCAGTTCGCTCGTTTCATATTGGAGGAACTTTCGCTTGCCCCACCGCATTCTCCGCCCCTTCGGCTTCGGCGTGGTCGCTGCCCTCCTCGCACTCGCGGGAGCATCGATGACGCAGACGCCGCAGATTCACGTCCAGGCCGGCCAGGCGAGAAACCCTGACCCGGCAGATCGGAATACCGAAGCGGAAAGACGCCACTGGCGCCGGCATAAGCTGGCTGGCGCCCGCCGTGGCCGGCGCCATCGTGCTCGTCGCATGAGGATTCGGAACGGCGTTGTGGCAAGGGGCGCCGACATTCGGGAGCATGCTAACGGAGAGACGGCAAGGAAGGCTGTTTATTCTTTGCGAGATTCGCTGGAGGTAATGGACGTGATACAAATCGTACGGGACCCCTGGGCAGCAATACGAGTACTTGTACTGGCGACCATGCTAGCCGTCGTTGCCTGGTCCCTGGCGGGAGATGCGCGTCCGGTAAGCGCGAGCCACACGAAAATCTTGCTCAGCCGCTCCGATACGAGCGCTACCGCGGAGACGACCCTGCTCTTGCCCCGCAATGGGACGCCACAGGAGTTTTATATCTGGGTCTCCAACGTCCATAACGCCACCGGCGCCAGCGCTTTCGACGTGCGGCTGAGCGCCGACTACGATCTGGTCCGCGTCTCGTTCCTCGAATGGTACGATCAGTGGATCTCCTCAACGGGCCGCAGCCCTATCTGCCTCGGCGCTATCGGCCCGAATGCAAACGCGGGGTTGGTAGCCGGGGAGGCCTACGCCTCTTGCAATACGGTCCAGCCACCGCCGCCGTCCGGCGCGGTCGGGACAGGCAAGCTCGTCAAGATCAGGCTCACGCCTCAGTCCCAGCTCGGTGCCACAGTGCTGTCATTGACGGACTCGTTCCTGGTCGATACGCCGAACAACCCGGCTGACCAGCAGAAGATCTTGCCGATGGCCCTTCAAAGCGTGTCAATTATCATCTCCAAGTGCGCCGACTTCGACCTTAACGGCACGATCGACTTGTTCAACGACATCTTCGGCGTGGCGGCCCGCTTCGGGATGAGTCTTGGAGACCCGGGCTGGGACTCCATATATGACCTAGACGACAACGGCGGCATCGACTTGTTCAACGACATCTTCAATACCGCCTTTCAATTCGGCGGGAGCTGCTAGCGAAGGATCGAGTGGAGGGGGAGAAGGAATGGGAGCCGCCCGCTTACGCGGGCGGCTC
>JBBDXS010000003.1:0-80624 GCA_040902195.1 Dehalococcoidia bacterium | reverse complement strand
CCCCCCCCCCCTCCCCCTGTCCGGCCTCCAACGCCGTGCGCCGCGCTCCCGCTGACTTGCGCCTCTAGGCAGGTAGAGTATTATAGTGATTCGATGTCCAAGCAGGGTGGCGGGGGGACCCCACCTGAACCCGGCATCAAACTGCCTGCCGCGCAGGACGCGGTCGGCCGGCAAATGGCCTCACGATGGGGCCATCGCGGGGCGTCCGCCCTGCGGGCCGCCAGGATAGCATGGCACATGTAAGGAGGATTGGACGTGCTGAAGCAACTCTCAAGGAATCGACTGGGTGTCATCGGCGTTGCCGCCGCGGTGTTCGCGCTGCTGCTGAGCTTCATGCTCACAGCCGCCGCTCACGCCCAGGCGGACGGCGCCATGTCGATCGCCATCGACGGCTCCGGCGTCGATTGCGATGGTGACGAGTGCATCGTCGATAACGGCACCGACTTCACGCTCACCGTCACGATCGATGGGGCGCCCAGCGAGGGCTATATCGGCGTGCAGACACAGGTTGTCTATCAGAACTTGATCTACTCGCCGACAGACGATGCAGAAGAAGAGATGCTGATCAACATGGATGGCTTCCCAGGCGTTTCGGCCCGCTCCTACCCGGGCACGCCAAATTACGCGGGCCTGGCTTTGACTGTGAACCACGGCCAGACCTCGGGAACGCCGCCCAGCTTTGCGACGAGCCACTACACTGGCCCGGCCATCCAGATCGCGCTGACGTGCACGGACGACTACTCGCGCAACGAGGTGGAGCTGGGGCCCCACTCTGTCAGCAACGGGCTCGGCTCCGGCTTCAAGCTGCCGCTGGCCGCTGGGGCCACCAACGTCCCTGCGGGCGACAGTCTGCTTGTCCACTGTGGCGTTCCGCCGACGCCGATACCGGTACCCCCCTCGGCCGCGACGCCGACGCTCGCGGCGCAAGGCGTACCCGGCACGGGCATGGCCGGAAACGACGGCGACACCAGTACGGGTCTCTGGATCGCGATCGGCTCTCTGCTGGCCGCAGGCGTGGCTGCGAGCGCAGGAACGCTGGCCTGGAGGCGGAACCGCGGCTAGGGGCTGAGAGAGAAGGGGGGACGTGGTGGAAGCGGATGTTCGTCTTCGACGGGTACTGCGCGGGGCCGGCGCGCGGGTCACGGCCATGGCGTTGCTGCTGGGCCTGATGGTCTCGGCGGGCAGCGCCCAGGCGCAAGACGAGGGCGGCGCGCTTTCGCTTAGCGCCGACGGGCCCGGCGTGGCCTGCCAGGCCGACGCGTGCGTGGTCAACCCGGGCAGCGAGTTCACGTTGACCGTGGAGGTGGCTGAGGCGCCGGGCGCAGGCTACATCGGCATCCAGACCCAGGTCCAGTACAACGAGCTCGAGTACTCGGCCACCGCCGACGAGGAAGACGAGATCGTGGTCACGGAGGACGGCTTCCCCGGCATTGCGGTCCGTTCAATTAAGGACGAAGAGAACACGGTGGTCCACGGTATGACCGCCGGCACGCCGCCGTCGTTTGTCGCCAGCGATTACACCGGCCCCATCGTCGTCCTGGCGTTCACCTGCACAGACGACTACAGCCGGAACGATGTTGAGCTCGCCGCGTACGTGCCTGTCGACAACCCGCTCGGCTCCGGCTTCAAGCTGCCGCAGGAAGCGGGCGCCACCAACGTCCCCGCCAGCGACAGTCTGCTGATCTACTGCGGCGAGCCGCCGCCCGGCGCGGAAGAAACGGCAGCCGCGGGAGGGCCGCAAGCGACCGCGGTCGCGGCTACTGCCGCAGCCGGCGCAACGCCGGCCGGCCCTACGCAGACCGCCATCGCCCAGGCGACGGCCACAGCTGTCGCACGCGCTACGGCGACAGCCGCGGCGGAGACGGAGAACGGAACGGACGATGACGACGGTGGTAGCAATACCGGCCTCTGGATCGCCCTCGCCGCGCTGGCCGCAGTGGCCGCGCTCGCGGGCGCAGGCGGCTACGTTTGGATGCAACGCCGCCAGTAGGCGGTAGGGACGGCTCTCCGCCGAAGGCCTGTCCCGGAGGGAGCGAAAGGAAGGCGCGCTGGCCTAGCTTGTGGGGATCTGTCCGAGATAGGGCAGCGTGACGTGGGGTGAGCAGGGTAGGCGAAGGCATGGCGCGAACAACCAAGGTTCGTTTGGTGGGGCTGGCGGCACTTGCGGTGCTCGTCGCCGCTGGCCTCACCGTTGTTCTCCAGCGGAGCTTCAGCTCTGCCGCCACTACCGACGCCGTGATGGCGATGCGCGTGACCGGCGCCGGCACGTCGTGTACGGGGCCGGCGTTCACGCCTACCTCCTGCGCGGTCCCCCTCAGCGGCGCCTTCAGCCTGCTGGTCCGCGTCACCGACGCGCCCGACGCGGGCTACATCGGCTTCCAGACGGAGTTGGTCTATTCGGATCTGGTCGGTCATGGGGGCAACTACAAGCCGGCTGCAGTGGACGGCACGCCCGGCCCGGGCGAGGTCGTTTGGCCGCCGAGCTTCTTCCCGTTGCGTTCACCCGGCGTGCCGACCGGAATGGAAGGCCTGGTCAACCACGCGGACGCCACTAACCTGTTCCCTCCGTTCCCGGTGAGCACCCTTGCGGGCGACATCCTGATCCTGAACTTCAATTGCTCAGCGTCCGCTTCCAGCAGCGCCATGACGCTCGTGCCGCTGGGTCCCGGCCCCGACAGCAACGCAAGCGGCTTCAAGCCACCGACCGGCACCAACATTGCCGCCAAGACGACGCCGCTCACGGTGAACTGCGGCAGCCCACCCGTCAACACGCCGACCATCACGCCCACGCCGACCATCACGCCCACGCCCACGATTACGCCCACGCCGACCAACACGCCGCTTGTGCCGGAAAATTACATGGCGCTTCAGCTCAAGGGCGGCCAGGTAAGCTGTGACGACGCCAACCGGCCCACTAAGTGCCTGGTGCTCACGGGCACATCGTTCACCCTGGCCGTCGACGCGTTCAGCCCGCCGCCGGAAGGCTATGTTGCCGTCCGGACCAGGCTCACGTACACCGGCCTCACGTACAAGCCGGACGGCAGCGTCAGTGACGAGGTCGTCTGGCCAGACGAGTCGACGCAATACACGGGGCGCCTTCCGGCAAGCCCTACGGGCAACGAAGGGGTGATCGAGCACATGGCTGCAACGCTGGGCGTGTTCCCACCCTTCCTCGACGCCAGCCAGCACGTTGGCAACCTGATCGAGATCACGCTCAACTGCGGCGCCAGCGCGAGTTCGATCGTGATCGGCCTCTCTCCCATGGACCCGAACGATGAGGGAGGGCCCGGCTCCTGGTATAAGAGGGCGGTAGACGGCGTTTACCTCTCCGCGCCGGCGACCTCGGTGACGGTGAACTGCGTCGCGCCCACGCCGACGCCGACGAATACGCATACGCCGACGCCAACGCCGACAAACACGAACACGCCCACGTCGACGCCGACCAACACCAACACACCCTCGCCCACGAACACGGGTGGCCCGACCTCGACGAACACGCCCACGAGCACCCCGACGCCCTCGGCGACCGCGACGCCCACCCGGTCAGCGACGGCGACGCCCACGTTCACCGTGCCCCCTGCCGCGACGAATACCCCGACGCGCACGCCGACGCCCGTGAGCACGCCCACGCCGACGAACGCGCCGCCCACCAGCACGCCGACGCCGGCGTGTGCCGTGGGCGACGTGAACGAGGACGGCCGGGTGAACAGCCTCGATTCGCTCTGGATCCTCTTCTACTACGTCGGCCTCGTCGACTTCGTGCCGTGCCCTGAGGGGGCAGATACGGACCAGGACGGCGACATCGACCCCATCGATGCCGTGCTGATCCTCCAGTTCGAAGCGGACCTCATCGGCGGACTGCCGCCGTTCGTCTCGCAGCCTGGGGGAGGGTCCGTGTTCGAGGCGATGGCGTCGCTTTCGGAGGCACTTGTGAGAACTCTCGTCCGCGAGTAATATATGCGGGGGTTTGTGGTGGCTGGTGGTTCACTCAGCAGTAGACCGCCTCCAGGCCGCCGGACCGCTACGCGGTAATGTGTCCACGGGTGTTCACGCGCATAAAACGCGCGTTCGTAAGGAAACGAGACTAAACCTAGGTTAACAAGGAGGAGGAACCCACATGGCACAGGGAAAGTATCTGTTCCTGGGCTTGGCAGCCGTGCTCGCGCTGGCGCTCACGTTGACCGTGGTCGTACGCGAGCTGACCGTCACGTCCGCGCGAACGACCGACGGGACGATGTCGATGACCGTGAGCACGGGCGGTGCGTGCGTTAGTAGCACGTGCACGGTGCCGCTCAGCGGCGCCTTCACCATTCAGATTAGCGGCACCGGCCTGGCAGAGGGCTACATCGGCATCCAGACCGAGGTCGACTACGCTTCGCTCGTAGCAAGCGGAGGAAACTACAAGCCCACGGCGAACGTCGGCGACGAGGTCACGTGGCCGGACAGCTTCTTTCCGCTTCGCTCACCCGGCGCGCCAACCGGGACGGAGGGACTGATCACCCACGCCGATGCGACGGGTCTCACCCCGCCGATCCCGGAAAGCACGTTTAGTGGCGTTCTGCTTGAGCTTGACTTCAACTGCGGCGGCACGAGTTCGTCCAATGTGATCAACCTGGTGCCGTTCGCCAACGACAACAGGAACGCCTCGGGCTACAAAACGTCGCCGGATGACGGACTATTGAACATCCCGGCCAAGACGACCCCGCTGACCATCGTCTGCGGGTCCGTGGTCGAGGACACGCCGACGCCTACTACGCCAGTGGGGGACACGCCTACCGCGACGCCCACGGCTCCAGAAGGCACGCCGACCGACACGCCAACAGTCGGCCCGACGCCGACGGCGTCCGCAACGTCCGCGACGAACACCCCGACGCGGACCAACACGCCGCCTCCGGCGACGCCGACACGCACGCCTACTCGCACGCCGACGCCCGGCGAGGGCCAGAACGGCGACGCGAACGGTAACGGCGAGGTCAACAGCGTCGACGCGCTCTGGATTCTCTGGGATGTCGCGGACATCTCCGACCTCATCCCGCGCCCGGAACTCGCTGACGCGGACAAGGACGGCGACATCGATTCGGTGGACGCCGCACTCGTCCTCCAGTTCGAAGCCGGACTGATCGATACGCTGCCGTAACCCGGCTCCGCTACGCGTAATAACAAGGCGCCCCGACAACTGTCGGGGCGCCTTCGTGTGTCCCGAACGTGTGTCATTTACTCCGGCGACCACTCCAGCGACATCGGCAGCAAGCCGTTCGGGAGCTGCAGGCAATCGCCGCCGGGCACGGCGAACTGCGCGATGCACACGAAGGCGGTCACGTTGTCCGCAGCCGCTACGTAGGCGACACGCGTTCCGTCTGGCGACCAGCTCGGCCACCGGTCGAACGTGATCGAGGTCGTTAGCTGCGCTGGTGCGCCGGCGGGAGTGACCGCGACGGTGTAGATGTCGGAGACGCCGGTCTGGGGTTCGTACGCGAACGCGAGGCGCGCGCTATCGGCCGTCCAGGCCGGCTGCGATCCGCGACCGAGGTTCGCCGGTTCGCTATCCGGCCGCACGACGTACAACTGCGCGTCCTCGCCGGTCGAGTACGCGACGGTGGTCCCGTCCGGGGACCAGCGCGGCCCCGAGATCGGCTCCGCTGCGCCTGCGAGTAGCTCGCCGTCGCCGCTGTCCGGGTCGACGCGAACGAGGTTGCCGTCCGTCACGACAGCGAGATCGCCGCTCGAAGACCAGTCGACCTCCGTACCGGGGATGTTCTCGCTGGCCGTGGTCTCGCCGCTCGCGACGTCGTAGAAGCGCACTAAGCCGCCGCCCGCCGCATCGATGTATGCCAGCTCCTTCCCGTCGGGCGACCACGACGCGGCGGCGCCAGGCGGTGCGTTATCGCCGGCGGTCGAGACCTTGCCTGACGCCAGCTCGATGACGCGAAGCGCCGCCGTCGCGCCGGCTCCGGTCAAGTAAGCAATGCGGGCGCCATCGGGCGACCAGCGGGGGTAGGAGATGGCCTGCGGCTCCGTAGTCAGGCGCTCCGGCTCCGCCCCCGTCTCCGGCGTAATCGAGTAGAGGGCGAACGTCCCGTCCGCCTCCTTCGCGCTGAAGACGACGACGTTTGTGGGGCCGCTATAGGCGGGGGCCTTGCTGTCGCCGCCGTCACCGCCTCCACAGGCGCTTAGGACGAGCACCAGGGCTACCGGGGTGAGGGCGAGGGCGAGGAGGGGGCGCATGGCTGGGATCGGCTCCTTGATTGCAACGGAGGCCGTTGTTATGATCTGACTAGCAGGCGGGCGCAACGGTGTGCCCGCCTTGAATATAGTAGCGCCTCGTTAGCGTTCAATCACCCTGGGGCAAGGAGGACGTTAACCGACATGACAACGGCCCCGCGCGACGCGCGCTGGAACAGACTCTCCCTCACCATCATGGCCGCCGGCATCACGGCGCTCCTGGCGGCCGGGCTGCTCTTCGCCCTCGCGTTCATGGGCATCGTGGGCGACGAAAATGGCAACAGCACCATCGACACAGGTGTGGCCTTCCATCTCGAGCCCACAGTCGCGCCCACACCGACCTCCCTCCCGCCCCCCAGCGAGGCGCCCATCGCGCGCATCAAGATCCCGAGGTTCGAGGTCGACGCACCGATCCAGATCCGCGGCGTCGACGGCAATCGCGTGATGGAGACGCCGGACGGTCCCGAAAACGTCGCATGGTACGACTTCTCGGCTCGGCCGGGCTTCGGCAGCAACGCGGTCTTTTCCGGCCACGTCGATTACATCAACTATGGCCCGGCGGTGTTCTACAACATCGGCAACCTCTCGCCCGGCGATACCATCGAGGTGGCACTGGAGGACGGCACGGTCTACACGTACTCCGTGTTTGAGCAGTACCAGGTGACCGCCGATCCGACGGAGGAAGAACTGCGCAAGATCGTCAGCGCCACGCCGAACGAAGTCGTGACGCTGATCACCTGCGGAGGTACGTTCAACTCCTCCACGGCCGAGTACGACCACCGGACGATCGTGCGCGCGAGCCGCGTCTTCGCGACCGATGCCCCTACCGCCGCCGGCGCCGTTCCAACCTCCGCGCCGGTCCAGTAAGCCACGCTTCGTTCGGCTGCTATACTGCCCCTCGGAGAGGTGTCCGAGTGGTTGAAGGTGCCGCTCTCGAAAAGCGGTGTCGTTGTAAGGCGACCGTGGGTTCGAATCCCACCCTCTCCGCCACGTCGTAGTTGTCTCGAGCCGCCGGTGCTGATAGCTCGATGCTGGAGTTCAAGGTTGCCCAATCGCAGGCAGCCTGGAGCTCACCCAACGGCCCACGCGGAGAGGTGCTGGAGTGGCCGAACAGGCGCGTCTGGAAAGCGCGTAGAGTGCAAGCTCTCGTGGGTTCGAATCCCACCCTCTCCGCCACCTAGGAACTGAAGCAACCGGCTCACGCTCGCTGCGCGGGTTTGTCACCCGCTTTTTCAAGGGGAACAATGTGAGAAATATTATCCTAACTGAATTTGTGACATTGGACGGCGTGGTACAAGCGCCTGGCGGACCCGACGAAGACACATCGGGCAGGTTTATATATGGCGGCTGGTCGGTCAATTACTGGGACGCCATGATGGGTGACACTATCAGCGGGTTCATGGAAATTCCCTTTGAACTCCTTTTGGGGAGACGAACCTACGATATCTTCGCAGCGCACTGGCCAAACGCAAAACAGGATTTGACGGTGGCGGACAAATTCAACAGCATCAAAAAATACGTCGTGTCGCATACGCCCATGGAGCTTTCATGGCATAACTCCACGCTCATTACCGGCGATGTCGTGGCAGAGATCAAGAAACTTAAGGGAGAGGACGGCCCCGATTTGTGGGTGCACGGCAGCGGCAATCTCATCCAGACTTTGCTTAAAAACCACTTGATTGACGCAATGCATGTGTGGACATTTCCGGTCACGGTGGGGAGTGGCAAGCGGCTGTTTGCGGATGGAACGGGGGCCGAGGGGTTTCGGCTCACAGACTCAAGGATCTCTACTACCGGCGTCATCATCGCTGCCTATGAACCGGCGGGACCTCTTAAGACCGGCTCTCACGAGGCAGACAACCCGACCGGTGTGGAACTCGTCCCCCGCAAATGAAATAGAGAATGAGGCCGCTCCCTCTTTTCCTTGTCATGGAGAATTTGCCGCCAAGGTAACCTTGAAATCGTCTTTTCTCTAGCGCGTCAGCTCGTCATACCGCGACATCAGCTCTGCTTCCCTCTCTCTCGCGGCCTCGCGGCCTTCTTCCGCCGCGTCGTGCACGCGCGCGCGGATCGTGTGCAGGATCCCGCCCTCGGATGGCTCTCCCGGGTTGCCGCGCGCAAGGAGTGCCGCGGCCGCGGCGCCGGCTGCTGTTCCGAGAATCACGCCGAGCAGCAGCCCCGGCCCGTGCCCGTTGCGCCGCTCCGGCTCGTCGCCTACCTGTTCGGCGGCAGCCTCTCCCGCCTCGCTGACCTCTTCGGCGGAGGAATCTTCCGGCTCGAAGACCTCTTCGTCGCTCATGCTAAGACTCCTGCTTCTTGCGCCGCTCTCGTAGGCCGGCGAGGACGCCTGCCGCCCGTTTCGCGCCGGCGACGGTGCCGTACACCTTCACGACGGGCTTGACCGCGTTCTCGCCGATGAAGGTGGCGGTACCCTGGACCTTCTTCACCGTCGAGCGCGTCGTGTCGAGCAAGGGGTTGACCTCCTCCTGGAGGAGCGTCTTGACCACGCCCAGCAGCGCCCGGACGGAGAGGCCGAGGACGATCGTAAAGACGAACATGGCCGCGAAGGTCAAAATCATCAGCACGCCTGCGCCGATGATGACGATGTCGCGGATGCTTTCGATAAGAAGGAACAAAACCACACCCCCTTGCCAGAGGAATAATAACATGGGTTGAGAAGAGACGCAGGCGCGGCTGGACACGGCGCTACGGGCCGCTGGACGCGATGATGCCCCCGCCGAGGACTTCGCCGCTTCGGTAGAACACGGCCGCCTGCCCCAGCGCGACGGCACGCAGGGGCAACTCGAAACGCACGACGGCGCGGTCGCCCGCGATGCGCACCGTGGCCGGCTCGGACGCCGCACGATAGCGAATCTTCACCCCGGCCTCGAACTCGTCCGCCGGCGGCGCGCCTGCCACCCAGCGCAGCGACTCCGCCGTCAGCGCGCTCGCGAGCAGGTCGCCCTCGCGGCCGATCGTGATGACGTTCAGCGACGGGTCGATGGCCGTCACGTAGCGCTTCTCGCCCAGCGCGACGCCCAGGCCGCGCCGCTGGCCCACCGTGAAGCCGGCGACGCCTCGATGCCGCCCGACGACGCTGCCGTCGCTGTCGACGATCTCGCCTTCGCGCTGTGGCACGCGCTCCGCGATGAAGTCGCGATAGTCCTCCGTGGGCAGGAAGCAGATGTCCGCGCTGTCCGGCTTTGCAGCATTCGGCAGGCCGAGGTCCTGCGCGAGCGCGCGGATCTCGTCTTTGCGGTAGGCGGCGATCGGGAACAGCACGCGCGAAAGCTCTTGCTGCCCCAGCATGTACAGCACGTACGACTGGTCTTTCTCCGTGTCGTTCGCGGCGAAGAGGCGGTAGCGGCCGGCGTCGCGCTCGATGCGCGCGTAGTGGCCGGTCGCGAGGTAGGGGGCGTCGAGCGCCTCGGCGTGTGCCATGAGGGCGTGGAACTTGATGTGCTCGTTGCAGGGCAGGCAGGGGTTCGGTGTGCGGCCGCGCTGGTACTCCTCCACGAAGTAATCGACGACGCGGCGCCCGAACTCGTCCTCCATGTTCACGACGTAGTGCGGGATGCCGAGCGCGCCGGCGGCGGCCCGGGCGTCATCGATGTCCTCGGCGGGGCAGCAGCGTCGCCGGTAGCGCGGCGCGAGCGGGTCCTCGTGCGTCCAGAGCCGCATCGTGATGCCGACCACGTCGTAGCCCTCGCGGGCGAGCAGGCCCGCTGCGACGGCGGAATCGACGCCGCCGCTCATGGCGACGATGACGCGCGTACGGCTCATAGCGCCTCATTATCGCAAGCGGGCGCGATCACCCGCCAGCGATGCTATACTGCCTCGAATGCTTCATAACGCAGGGACGACCCCTCTCTGAACTCCGCCGACCTCGCGCGCCGTATTGTTGATCTCCTGTCCGACCGGCAGGCAGAGGAGACTGTCCTGCTCGATCTGCGCGGCGTTGCCTATTTCGCCGACTACTTCGTGATCTCCACGGCGCAGAACCCGCGCCAGATGCGCGCGCTGGTCGAGAACCTGGCGAAGGACCTGCGTGAGGAGGGCGTACGCGCGGACCATCTCGAAGGGGATTCCGACTCCGGCTGGATGCTCCTGGACTACGGCGACGTGATCGTGCACCTGTTCTCGGCGGAGCAGCGCGCCTTCTACGCGATCGAGGAGCTCTGGCGCCAGGCCAAGCCCGTCGTGCGCATTCAGTAGCGTTCCGGAGAAGTGATTGACGCCGTAGCGGCGACCCTCAGGTCGCCACAGCCGAACGATCACGCGACCACGTTCCGTAGCGCGCTTTCTCTGTAGGGCGATGCGGAAACCCCGAAGGTTTCCCCACCGAGTTTTATCCCTCGTGGATCCAGCTATCGACGCTGCGGTCCCAGGAGACGAGCTCGTCCGGCGAGAAGAAGAGCGCGATCTCACGCTTCGCGGACTCGGTCGAGTCCGAGCCGTGGATCAGGTTGTTCTGGATGAAGAGGCCCAGGTCGCCGCGGATCGTACCGGGCGCAGCCTTCTGGGGATCCGTCGCGCCCATCGTCGCGCGAGCGGCTTCGACCGCGTTCGGCCCCTCGAGTACGCCGGCGATGACCGGGCTTGACGTGATGAACCCGACGAGGCCTTCGAGGAACGGCTTGCCTTCGTGCTCGGCGTAGTGGCGGCGCGCCAGCGGGTCGTCGATGCTGATCAGCTTCAGCCCGACGATCTTCAGCCCGCGGCGCTCCAGCCGCGAGAGGATCTCGCCGGCCAGGCCGCGCTGCACGGCATCGGGCTTGATTAGGATCAGGGTTCGTTCCATCGTCATTTTTGTGGCCCGATCGCGGGCTCCCGTAAGTATAGAGGCACCAGCGTCTTAGGATCATCCGCGCGCCCGGCCTGCAATCGACGCCACGCCAGCTCCGCGAGCAGGGCCGCTCTCCGTATCGCTGCCGCGCCGCGCACGACGCGATGGCCGTTCGACACGAGTCGCTCCGCCAGCGCATCATCGATCTCGCCCGTGACGAGCGCGGCGTCCGGCAGCGCGTCGATCAGCGCGTCCGCCGTCGCCAGCCCCGGCGCGACGATCTCACGCCAGTCCGGGTCGCCGGCGTATGCCGCCCACGCCAGCTCGCTCCGCCCGGCGCGTTGGACGGCCGCGACAGGGCCGCCGGCCGCGGCGAAGGCGTAGGCCTCGACCTCGAGCCGTCCCACGCCCACGATGGGCACGTCCAGGCCAAAGGCGAGGCCCTTGGCCGCGCTCACGCCCGAGCGGACGCCGGCATAGCTGCCAGGGCCCATAGAGACGAAGACGGCGGTCAGGGCGTCCTTGGACGCGCCCTGGCGCGTCAGCAGGCCATCGACGGCGGGGAGGAGCTGCCGTGTGTGGTCGCGGGCGGCCTGCCACGTCAGCTCCGCCACGAGCGCCCCCTCGCGTGAGAGCGCGATCGATGCCATATCCGAGGCGGTATCGATGGAGAGCTCGAGGGGCTCAGTCATGGTCTCCCTCCGCGGGATGAATCCCGCGGCTTCGCCAGCAGCGACGCGACCAGCTCCTCGTAGCGTTTGCCGTGCGGGGCGACCGTCAGCCGGCGTCCCTTCGCGCCCTGCTCCTCGATGCGCACCAGCAGGTGTTCCGGCGGCAGCTCCTCCCACGCGCGCTCCGGCCACTCGACGGCGAGGAGGCCCGGCGCCGCGGTCTCCTCCAGCGCGAGGTCCGCCACCTCCAGCGGACCGGAGAGGCGGTAGAGGTCCGCGTGGTAGAACGTGAGGCGGCCGTGGTACTCGTTCATCAGCACGAACGACGAGCTCTTCACCGGCTCGCGCACGCGCAGCCCCTGACCGACGCCCTGCGCGAACATCGTCTTGCCGCTACCGAGCTCCCCTTGCAGGAGCAACACGTCGCCGGCTTGCACCAGACGTCCCAGCCGCGCGCCGATGCGCTTCGTTTCCGCAGGGCTCTTCGTTTCGAAGATGGCGCAGCTCACACTAGCCCTCGCGCAGGTGGTCCCAGCCGCCCGCCGGCACGTCGATCTCTTTCGCCGACTCATCGAGAAGTTTCGCCTGCGCGTCGCTGTCGATGACCATCTCGCCGATGACCGTGAGCGGCACGTCGACGGCGCGCGCGATCGCATCGATCTGCTCGCTCGCGCCTACGAGGACGAGCTCGTAGTCCTCGCCTCCGGCGACGGCGTAGCGTAGGGCCGCGCCAGGCTCGTAATCGCGCAGCGCGGGATCGATAGGCACTTTGTCGCGCCAGACGACGGCGCCAACGCGGCTCGCCTTGCAAATGTGGCCGATGTCCTGGAGCAGCCCGTCGCTTACGTCGATGGCGCAGCGGAGGCCCGCGGCGATCGCGGCCAGGCCGGCGTCGACGCGCGCCTCGGGCCGCAGGTGCCGCTCGATCAGCGCGCGGGCGTTCTCGGAGTCCTGCGCGCCGTCTCGCAGCGCCTGTAGGCCCGCCGCTGCGCCGCCCAGCGCTCCTGTCACGGCGATGACGTCGCCTGCGCTGGCGGCGTTGCGGCGCAGCACCAGCGGCTCGCCCGATCCGTCCAGCTCCGCATGGCCGATGAGCGCGATCGAAATCATCACCTCGTTCGCGCGCACGATGTCGCCCCCTGCGACCGCGACCTCCCATGCCCCGGCGGCCTCCGCGATGCCCGCGTACAACGCATCGAGGTTTTCGGCCTCCTCGCTGCCGCGCAAGGCGAGCGTGACGAGTGCGAAGCCCGGGGTGCCGCCCATCGCGGCGATGTCGCTCACGTTCACGGCGAGCGCCTTCCAGCCCAGGTCGCGCCAGGGCAGGTGCTCGGGGAGGAAGTGGACACCCTCAACGAGCGTGTCGGTCGTCGCGACGACCGCTTCGCCTTCGCCGCGCCAGACCGCGGCGTCGTCGCCGATGCCGACGGCGAGCCTGCCGCTTAGCACGGCGCTGCCCCCGGCGGCGAGGACGTCCGCGAGCCTATCGATGAGTCCGAACTCGCCTAGATCGGAGACCTTCATAGCGAGAGTATATCGGAGGGGGCGCGAACGGCCGTGTGTTAGAATCCCGCGACGGAGTGGCGACATGCGCATCGCGATCGTCTCGGATATACACGCCAACCTCGCCGCGTTCGAGGCCGTCCTTGCGCACGCCGAGCCGGTCGACGCGCTCTGGTGCCTGGGCGATACGGTGGGCTACGGCCCGTACCCGAACGAGTGCATCTCGCTGCTGCGCTCGCACGAACACCGCACCGTTGCGGGCAACCACGACCTCGCGGCGTGCGGCAAGATGGGCGTCGAAGAATTCAACGAGGCCGCTGCGCAGGCCGCCCGCTGGACGGCGGAGCAGCTCTCGACGGCGTCGCGGGCGTTTATCGAAGCGCTCCCGCTCGTCGTCGTCGAGGGCAACTTCACGCTGGTGCACGGCAGCCTGCGCTGGCCGGAGTGGGAGTACCTGCTCTCGAGCGAGCAGGCGCAGGCGCAGTTCGAGCTGCAGGAGACGCCGTACAGCATCGTCGGGCACTCACACCTGCCGTTCGTCTGCGAGCAGGCCGCGCCAGTGCCAACGCTGCGTCCCGCGATAGACGGCGAGGGCGTCGAGCTGGGCGAACGAAAGCTCATCTTCAACCCGGGCGGCGTCGGGCAGCCGCGCGACGGCGACCCGCGCGCCTCGTACGCGCTGTACGACTCGGACGCGCGCGCCGTGACGTACCATCGTGTGGAGTACGACATCGAGTCAACGCAGCGCGCGATGGAGGCGACGCGCCTGCCGGCGTGGCTGATCGAGCGGCTGACGTACGGAAAGTAAGGCCAGGGCCACAGATGGACACAGATAATCGCAGAATGCTCGCCGGGCGCTCCGCCATCCGCAGGGACCAGTAGTGTCCTTCTTTGTGTTTCTGTGGCTAACGAGTTGGTCATGAACGAAGAGAAACTCCACGTCTTGCTCACGTTCGCGCTGGAGCCGGAGCTGGTGCAGCAGATCGAGGCTGTCGATCCGCGCATCGAGGTGCGCGCGCTCGGGCAGGCGGCGCGACAGCTCTTCCGCGGACAGCACAAGTATCCGAGCGAGCTCGAGGCGCAGACGGCGCGTCGCGAGCTGGAGGAGGCGATGTCGTGGGCGGAGGTGCTCTTCGGCTTCTGGGGCCCGGTGCTTCTCGAGATGTACCCGACGCCCGAGAGGCTGCACGCCGCTGCGCCTCGTTTGCGCTGGATCCAGCTCACGAGCGCGGGCATGGACCGCGCCGCGCGCAGCGGCCTTGTCGAGAGCGACTTTCTGCTGACGAGCGCAAGCGGGCTGCACGCGACGCCGATCGGAGAGTTCGTGCTCACCGTCATGCTGATGTTCGCGAAGGGCGCGCAGAAGTTCATACGCGCGCAGGACCGGCGCGAGTGGATCCGCTACATGCCGCAGGAGCTGTACGGAAAGACGGTCGGCGTGGTCGGCCTGGGGCACATCGGCGGCGAAGTGGCGCGTCTCGCGAAGGCGTTCGGTTGTCGCGTGATCGCGACGCGCCGCTCGGAAGCGCAGCCGGACGAGCGCGTCGACGCCTTCGTGCCCGCGTCCGACCTGCACAGTCTGCTCGGCGAGAGCGACTACGTTGTGCTGTCCGTCCCGCTCACGGACGAGACGCGACACATGATCGGCGAGGCGGAGCTGCGCGCGATGAAGCCGTCGGCTGTGCTGATCAACATCGCGCGCGGGGCCGTTGTCGACGAGGAAGCGCTCGTGCGCGCGCTGAAGGACGGCTCGATCGGCGGAGCGGGGCTCGACGTGTTCGAACAGGAGCCGCTTCCGCCGGAGAGCGAGCTGTGGGGCCTGGAGAACGTGGTCCTGAGCCCGCACATTTCGGGCGGCACGGAGATCTATAATCAGCGCGCGACTGCCATCTTCTGCGAGAACCTGCGGCGCTATCTCGCGGGCGAGGCGTTGATGAACCTGGCGGATCCCAAGCGCGGGTATTGAGCAAGACTCCGTAGGGACAGAGCTTTAGGTCTGTCCGGCCCAATCGATGACGTCCGACGACTTGAGGAGGGACGGATCCATGGACGACCTGCAGGACTTCCTGGCCCAACCCAACGTTGCCGTGCTGGCGACGGTCGATCACAAAGGGCGGCCGCACGCCGCGCCCGTCTGGTACCTCTACGAGGACGGTGTCTTCATTATCTCGACGGGGCGCGGCTCGCAGAAGCACAAGAACCTTGAGGGGAACCCGAACGCTACGCTGGTCATCGAACGGCGCGATATCCCGTACTACGCCGTGATGGCACACGGCACTGTCGAGGTGGGGCCGGCGTTCTCGAACGAGCAACGGCTGCGCCTGGCGACGCGCTACCTGGGCGACGAGCTAGGTAAGGCGTACGCCGCTCGCACGCAGGCGTTCGACGAGAACGTCAGCATCCGCGTGACGCCGCGAAAGCTCATCGAGTACAACGGCCGCGCCGGAAGGTAGCTAGCCGGCAGGCGCAGGCTCCGGCAGCGGTTCGATCGTGGATGTTTGCTCCGGCTCGATCTCGACCATGCGCCACAAGACGAGCGTCGCCAGGAAACGCCCGGCGCCCGAGAAGAAGAACACCATCTTAAACCCCAGCGCCGGGATCAGGAAGCCGCCGAGTAGCGGTCCCACGAAGCTCGCGAAGAACACCGACGCTTGCAGCAACCCCGAGTAGCTCGCGCGCCGCTCCGCCGGTGCGATGTCGAGCAGCAGGTTGAACGTGGCGAGCAGGTTCGCGCCCCAGAGGACGCCCGCGACGAGGTTGATCAGCATGATGTGCCACGGCTCGGTTGCGAGCATCCACGCCCACGGCGCGATCGGGAAGCAGAGCCCGCTCACAACCAGCAGCCACTTGGGCCCGAAGCGATCGTTGAGCTTGCCGAGCAGCGGCTGCGCGATCATCCCCGCGAGCGGCATCATCGCGGCCGTGATGCCTACCCAGACCGTCGATGCGCCAAGGTTTCGCACGAAGTAGACGGAGAAGAACGGCCCCGCAAGCATGACCGAGAGCTGGAAGACGCCCGCCGTTGCGACGAACCAGACGAGGCGCTTGTCGCGCAGGAGCGACGGCTTGCGTTCCGATCGCGCCGTCTCCTTGTGTTCGTGCGCGCCGAACGTGCGCTCGCCCGGGATGCGCCAGAAGAACGCCGTCGAGACCATACCGAGCGTGAACGCCATCAGCCACGCCGCTTGCCAGCCGGAGAGGCCGCCGAACACGTAGATCAGGATCCCCGCCAGAGGCGCGACGATCAGGTCCGCCACCTGCCGGACCATGTTCCGCGACGAGAAGTAGCGCCCGCGCAGCCCCGCCGGAACGAAATCGGCGCAGTAGGCGCTCCAGGCCGGCATCGAGACGCTGCCGAAGAACCCGCGCAGCGCCGCAACGACGACGATGACGGCGAGCGCGGGGTTGCCTGTCGTGATCCAGGGCAGGGCGGCCATCAGCAGGAAGGGTAGGCGGCTCAGCACGCCGCCGTTGATCAGCACGATCCAGCGATATTGGCGCGTGCGCTCGGCAAGGAGCGAGCCGGGGAACATCGATACCGCGGCGAGCAGGTTCGTTAGCGCGGCGAGGACGCCGATCAGCGCGAGCGGCGCGCCCAAAGCGAGCGCGTACAGCGAGAAGTACTGGAGCCAGATGATCTCCGCGCACTCCGCGAAGAAGCCGTCCCACCAAAGATTGCGCATCGCGCGGTCCTGCGCATGCGTCGCGACCTCATCGACCGCGACGTCAACCTTACGGCGCCAGGGGATAGGGTGGGGGATGCCGTCGATGGGGTTGAATGCGCGCGCGAGGTCTCGCGCCGCAACGACCGCGGACTTCCGGCTTGGGGCAAGGAGGTAGGGCCGACCCATACACGCTCATCGGCCCTCGGACGCCTGCGAGGTTAGCTGTAGGGTTCGGATGGAGGGTTCACCCGTCCTTCCGTCGCTTCGCTCCGGAAGGATTCACCCGGTCGTTGGTTCCCCCGCCTCCCGTATGGGAGTTTGGCGGTTGCTCACTACTACTCATACTCTACGGCCCGCTCTGAAGGCGGTCAAGATGGCTCCGCTAGAGGCCGAAGCGAAATCCTTCGTGTGTGGCGCGAAAGCCGATACGGCTGTAGAAGCGGTGCGCGCCGGCGCGTTCCTTGTTGCTCGTCAGGACAAGCTTGTAGCAGCCGGCGTCGCGCGCGAGGTCGATGGTATGGCGCATGAGCTGCTCGCCGAACCCCGAGCTGCGCTGCTCCTCGTCGACGACGACGTTCTCGACCTGCGCCCAGGGGCGCCCCTGGTGCGAGAGGTTCGGCACGATGATCAGCGTCGTCAGTCCGACGATGCGCCCGCCGTCCTCGAGCACAAGCTGGCGCTGCTTCGCGTCGGCGAGCACCTCGCGGAACGCCGTACGATAGGTTTCCGGTAGGGGCGGGCCGAGATCCTCGCGCGGCTCCTCGAGGGAGAGCTGCGCCAAGAGCTCGACGATGCGAGGCAGGTCGTCTTCTGTCGCGTCGCGGATCGAGGCCATGCCGGAGCTAGGAGTCGCCGCTGCGGGGGAGGTCGCGCTTCGCGAGCGGGTCGAGCGGGAGCTGTACGACGCGGTCGAGGACGTCCTGGGCCTTCTTTAGCGCGCTGTCGGTGTGGCTCAGCGCTTCTGAGTCGTCTGCGTGCGGCTGCGTGGTCTCGCGGACGTTAGCGGCGTCCGCGTCGACTTTTTTTGAGGCGGGCCTGGCCGGCTTCGCGGCCTGGCGCGCTCTGGCTGCCGGCCTGTCCGGAGCCTTCGCCTTGGCAGCCGGCTTCGCGGGCGGCCTGGCCTTTGGAGCGGGCCGGATGGCTTGCGGGGCCTTCGAGGTAGCAGGTGCGCCTTTAGTGCTGGCTGAAGGCTTCTCGTCGGGCTCCTCGGCGGGTTCTGAGTCCTCATCGGCGCTCTCGCCGTTGCGGCCCGGCCCGCCCGGGAGCGGCGGCTGGTGGCCGTTCTCGGAGCGCCGTTCGGTGTCTGACGGGCCCGATGGAGGCTCGGGGCCTTCGGCTGTCGCCGGGCCGCCGTCCGGCGCCATCTCGATCGTTGCCACCGATGCGACACCATCGCCGGGCGCGATCGTGATCACCGAGACGCCCTGCGTCGGGCGGCCCTGAATCGAGATGCCGTCCATCCGCGTACGCAGCACGATGCCGCTGCGCGAGATGACGATGAGCTCCTGCGTGTCCTTCACCATGCGCGCCGCAACAACGGGGCCGGTTGTGTCGCGCGTCTTGAAGCAGATCACGCCACCTCCGCCGCGGTGGTGTTTCGGAAAGTCCTCGATCGGCGTGCGCTTGCCGTAGCCCAGCTCAGACAGCACGAAGAGCTGATCGCCCTGCGATGCGATGTCGGCCGAGACGAGCGAGGCGCCCTTGCCGAGCCGGATGCCGCGCACGCCACCGCTCGCGCGCGAGGCAGAGCGCAGCTCCTTCACGGGGAAGCGGTTCGATTGCCCTTCGGACGTGACCATGAGCACGTCGTCGGTCTCGTGCGCGAGCTTGGCCGAGATGAGGACGTCGCTCTTTTCGAGGTTCATCGCGATCAGTCCGGAGCGCCGCACTGAGGCAAACTCCGAGAGCGACGTCTTCTTGATCTCGCCCATCGTCGTCGCGAGGACCATGCAGTCTTTGTTGAAGTCGCGCGCCATGACGACAGCGGTGACGAGCTCCTGCTGATCGATGTCGATCAGGTTGATGAGCGGGATGCCCTTCGCCTGCCGCGAGGCGTCCGGAACATCGAAGGCGCGCATCTGGAAGACGCGGCCGCGGTCCGTGAAGAACAGCAGGCTGTCGTGGGTGTCGCCGACGATGAGCCGGTGCACGGCGTCCGCCTCGCGCGTGATCATGCCGGTGATGCCGCGGCCGCCGCGGCGCTGCGGGCGGTACGTCTCGAGCGGGAGGCGCTTGATGTAGCCGCGGTTGCTGATCGTGATGACGACCTCCTGGTGGGCGACCAGGTCCTCGTCCGTGAACTGCTCAGCTTCCTTGGCCACGATCTGGGTGCGCCGCTCGTCGCCGTACTTTTCCTTCAGCTCGAGAGCGTCGCTCGTGATCACCGCGTCGATCTTCTTCGGGTGGGCGAGGAGGTCCTCGAGCTCGCCGATGAGCTTGGTGATCTCCTTGTACTCGTCCTCGATCTTGGTGCGCTCCAGGCGGGCCAGGCGGCGGAGCTGCATATCGAGGACGGCCTGGGCCTGGCGGTCGCTCAGGCCGAACGGCCGCTCCATGAGCTTGTCCTTGGCGTCGTCCGCGGAGCTGGCGGCGCGGATCGTCTTGATCACCTCGTCCAGCTTGTCGAGGGCCTTGATCAGCCCTTCGAGGATGTGCTGGCGGTCCTTTGCTTTCTCCAGGTCGAACTCGGTGCGGCGGCGGATGATGATGCGCCGGAAGCCGATGTACTGCTCGATGGCGGTCTTCAGGTTGATCACGCGCGGCTGCCCGTCGACGAGCGCGAGCATGTTCACCGGGAACGTCGACTGCATCGGCGTGTGCTTGTAGAGCTGGTTGAGCACCTGGCGCGCCTGTCCCGTGCGTGACAGCTCGATGACGATGCGCATGCCGTGGCGGTCCGACTCGTCCCGGAGGTCACTGATGCCGTCCATCTTCTTGTCGCGCACAAGCCCCGCGATGCGCTCGATGAGGGCGGCCTTGTTCACCTGGTACGGCAGCTCGGTGACGATGATCTGCATTCGTCCGCCGCGCGCCGACTCCTCGATCATCGTGCGCGCCTGAACGATGATGCGGCCCTTGCCGTCGCCATAGGTCTGCTTGATCGCGTCGCGCAAGACGTCCATCCGTTTGCCCTCGGCGTCGTACTCGTGCTCCGAGCGCATGCGGTAGATAATGCCGCCGGTCGGGAAGTCGGGGCCTACGACGATCTCGGCGAGCTCGTCGGTCGTCGTGTCCGGCGCCTCGATCAGCTTCACGATGGCGTCGCAGATCTCACTGAGGTTGTGCGGCGGAAGGCTGGTCGCCATGCCGACGGCGATGCCGGATGCTCCGTTCACCAGCAGGTTCGGCACGCGCGACGGCAGCACGACGGGCTCCTGCGTGCTGTCGTCGTAGTTGGGCACGAAATCGACGGTGTTCTTGTCGATGTCGGCGAGCATCTCCTCCGCGAAGGCGGAGAGCCTCACTTCCGTGTAGCGCATGGCGGCCGGTGGGTCGTTGTCGACGCTGCCGAAGTTGCCTTGCCCATCGACGAGCGGGTAGCGCAGCGAGAAGTCCTGCGCCATGCGCACCATCGCGTCGTAGACGGCGGAGTCGCCGTGCGGGTGGAAGTTCTTCAGGACCTCGCCGACGATACCGGCGCTCTTTTTGTGGCGTGAGGTCGCCCGCAATCCCAGCTCCGACATCGCATATAGAATGCGGCGTTGCACCGGCTTCAACCCGTCCTGGACGCTGGGGAGTGCGCGGGCCACGATGACGCTCATGGCGTAATCGAGGTACGAGGCGCGCATCTCCTCCTCGATTTTGATCGGGCGGATGGTCGTGCCGCTCATTCCTTCGGTGGTCATGACGCTTCGGCCTCCACCTCAATTTTACTAGAAGGGGCGCTTTGAATCTATTGTGATAGAGGGGCTCTATGTGGACCTAACGACGCGGCGCATGGCGATAGGCCGGTACCGCAGTTCGAGGCGGTTATTCCTGCCAGCGGACCTCGTAGAGGCGGACCGGGTCGTCAAACCCGCGCAGCGCCGCCTCGCCGGCGTCGGAGAAAAGGAAGCCTTTGCCCGCGACGAGCTCTCGGACGACGTTCGAGACGACGATCTGGCCGGGCTGCGCCTCGTCGCAGACGCGGCGCGCGAGCTGGACGGCGGTGCCGAAGAGGTCGTCGTCTTCCGCGACGGGCTCGCCTACGTTTATGCCGATGCGAACGCGTACCTGGCCTTCCGGATCGTCCTGGTGGTGGCGCTGCAACGCGCGCTGGACCACGATCGCGCATTCGAGGCCGGAGGAAGCGGCCTGGAACGACGCCATGATGCCGTCGCCGGTGTGCTTGATCTCGCTGCCGCCGTGCGACCGCAGCGCCTCGCGCACGACGTCGTTGTGACGCCGTACGAGCGTTTGGGCCTGCGCGTCGCCGAGGCGTCGGGTGAGCGCCGTGGATCCCTCCATGTCGGTGAACAGGATCGTCAGCGGAGCACCGACATGTACGTGCGTATGCGGCGGCGCGGCCGGCTCGGACGGCGACTCGACGCCGAGAAACTCCTCGACGGCCCGCAGGACGGAATCGGCGTCGCCGCGGAACGGCAGATGATGGTCGCCCTCGAGCGGGACGAAGCGCGCATCGGACAGGAGCGATGCGGCGCGCCTGCCGGACTCGAGTGGAACTGCCTGATCGTCGCGCCGGTGTAGCACGAGCGTCGGCACGGTAATCTTCGTCAGCTCTTCGCTCACGTCGGTGTGGAAGAAGTTCTGCTCCAGGATGGCTGCGGCCACCTCGCCGTTCGAGGCGGCGCGAAGATAGGTAAGCTCTTCCTCCATCTCGCGAGGATCGGCGTCCGGATGGACGAAGCCGAGAGTCGTTCGCGCGCCGACACCCCACTCCGCCCGGATCAGGTCCAGCACGGCGCGAATGAGCGACTTCTCCTCTCCGTGATCGGCTCTTCCCGTGCCGGCGATTGGACTATAGAGGATGAGCTTGCGCACGCGATCAAGGTTGCGGGCCGCGTAGGTGATGCCAACCGGGCTGGCCTGACTCGCGGAGAAAAGCACGAATTCTTCTAGTCCCGCGTGTTCGACGACAGCGTCCAAGTCGCGCAGCCGCGATTCAACCGAGAAGTCGCTCGCATTGCGATCGGAGAGGCCGGTACCCCTGCCGTCGTAGAGCAGCACGGTGTGATTCCGTGCCAGCCGGCTGATGTAGGGGCCGGAGAGCCCGTTCATCTCGATCTCGATGTGGCTCACCCACTCCGGCATGTAGACGAGGGGCGGGCCTTCGCCCAGCGTGGCGTACGCGATGCGGACGCCGTCGCTCGTCGTTGCGAACTGGATGCGAGGCGTGATGTTCGGTGAGGTCATGTCCGTGTCCCTACCTTGCGTGCTTCGGCGACGAGCGCCTCGAACAGGCGCGCGTTTTCCGGTGCGAAGAAGTTGTGCTCGGCCTCAGGGCGCTCGGGGTGCCACTGCACGCCGAGTACCCACCGGTGCTGTGCGCTCTCGATACCCTCGACGAAGCCATCGGAAGACATCGCGGTTGCGCGTAGGCCGGTCGCGAGGCGGTCCGGCGTCACGGCCTGGTGGTGGCGCGAGTTCACGGTGATCTCTTCGCGGCCCAGCAGCTCGAAAAGCTTGGTTGCGCGCTTGACGCGCACAGTGTGCCAGCGCGATGGGAAGCCCTCCACCTCGTACTGCGCGCGGTGGCTGTTGTCCTCGATGTGCTGGAGGAGAGTACCGCCGAACGCAACGTTCAGGAGCTGATGTCCCCGGCAGATCGCGAAGATGGGCAGATCGCGCTCCAGCGCCTCCGAAAGCAGTCGCAGCTCGAAGGCGTCGCGCTCGGGGTCGAAACGCTTGACGGTAGGGTGGGGCGTCTCGCCGTAGCGCGCTGGATCGACGTCCAGCCCACCGGTGAGCACGAGGCCGTCGAGCTCGCGGGAGCCGGACGCGGGATCACGCAGGTCGATGTGCTCCCCGCCGGCCGCCTCGACGGCTTCCCAGTAGTTCTCGATGCGCCCGCCCGGGAACGTCTCCCAGCGGGTGACACCGATACGAGGCCTAGATTCGTTCATGGAAGCTCCTGCCGAACATGGTACCGCCGCGGCTCGCGCCCCCGCCAATGACGCTTCTAATCGGACAAACAAGACAGCGGGCGGTGGCCAGAAGCCTCCGCCCGCTGTCTTGTGCTCGATTGGTCCGGAACTACTCTTCGATCTCGTCGTCTACGTCTTCGGCCGCGGCGGCGTCGTTCAGGCGAACGTGCCCTTCCTGGACGACGCGATCGCCGTCCCAGGTATCGTCCGCCTCCTCGTCATCGAGAGCGGATCCCTCCTCGCGCTCCTCGCGCTCTTCCGTGCCGGCCTGGACGCGGAGCAGGCGCTCCTTAGTGTAGGGCCGCAGCGTCTCTGTCGTGCCGGCTGCCGGGAACGAGGGCCGCCCAACCTGGTTTGGGTGCTGATACGTCTCGCGGATGATGATCTTGCAATCGCCGCCCGCAAGGCTGGTGATTGCCACAGCGTACTCGTTGCCGCCGTCGAGCAGCTTGTTCAGCCGCAGCGTGAGCTTGGGCTCGATCGTGCCGACGATGTCGCCGCCCGGCGTTGCTACGCGGATGACCTTGCCCTCTCGTAGGAGGTCCACGCCTTCGCCGGCGTCCAGCGTGTTCAGCACGTCCTTGGATACTTCCTGCAGCGTCGTCACGGCCGTCTTGCCCATCTCTTCGATGAACAGCGAGGGGTCGACGAGCGTGGTGGTCGACTGGCCGGCGCCGCTCTTGATCAGCACGCCGAGCCGCTCCAGGTTCTTGCGCGCGATCTGGTTCGTCGGCTCGAGATCGACGGCCTTCTTGTACGACTTCTTCGCTTCGCTGTAGCGGCCGAGCTCCATCAACGCCTTGCCCAGCCTGTTGTACGAGTCGGCGTCGTTGGGAAAGAGCGTCAGGATCGACTTGTTGGCGTTGACGGCCTCCTCCCAGCGATTCGCCATCGCCAGGCGGATCGCAGTATCGGCCTGGCGGCGTCTGGTCTGGACCCTGTCGTCGTTCTGAAACATGGCGGAGTCACCTCAAGATCTGGCACGAGGGCCTCTTGTCCGACGGATTGTAGCGCCGACTTTTCGCCCCTACAAGGGATATTCGTTGAAAAGTCTGTGAAATTATCCCGAGCACTTGTCGGCGCGGTGGCGAGTATGTGCCATAAGGGAAGAACCCTACTTGAAGGCCCTGTAATTGGTCTACTCGCTTCGCCACGAGAAGATGGTCGGGGTGGGCAGATTTGAACTGCCGACCTCACGGTCCCGAACCGTGCGCTCTAACCTGGCTGAGCTACACCCCGAGCCGCCACATGGTAGCAGAGCGATTCTGGGAGTGTCGAGAACGTTTGATCCGGCCCAAGGCGGGGGCTACACTCCGAGACGAAACCGATGCACGTGCTGATGGTCTGCGCGCTGGACGTCTGGGCTCTCCCCGGCAGCGGCGGCGCGCCGACGCTGGAGCGCACCCTGCGCGCCTACGCGGAACGAGGCCATCGCGTCACATATGTAACAGCCACCATCGGTGCGAACGCGCACCTCCCCGGAGGGCGGCTACGCGCCGCGCCGCCCGCGACGCCGCCAGAGATCGCCGGGGTCGCGTACGAGCGCTTCCATCTGCCCTCGCTTCAGGAGTCGAGGCTGCCGCTGGCCGACGCCGTCAGCAAGGCCGACCAAAAGCTGCGCTTCGCGCTGCTGTTCCCGATGCTGGCGGCGCGTCGAGCGGAGCGCGTCCTCGATCGCGAAGCCGTCGATGTCCTGTACGCGTACGAGGTGCACGGTGCGCTCGCGGCGCGGCGGCTGCGCCGCCGCTGGCGGGGGCCCGTCGTCGCCCGCTTTCAGGGCACCGTTATGCGGCCGGCGCTCGATTCGCCACTGGCGCGGCTGCGCAAGTACGAGGAAGTGCGCGCGCTGCGTCTGCCCGCAGACCTCTATATCATGACAAACGACGGGACGCAGGGCGACGAGGTGCTCGCGCGTCTCAACCCGCAGTCGCAAGACAAGGTGCGCTTCTGGCGTAACGGCCTCGATCTCGATCGCCTGCGACCCGCGACGCCGGAGGAGCGCATCGAACGGAGACGGGCGCTCGACATCCCGAGCGAGGGTTTCGTCATGATCACTGCGTCGCGCCTCGCGACGTGGAAGCGCGTCGATCGCGCGGTGTCCGCGCTGCCGCAGATCGTCCGTGACGTGCCGAACGCGCTGCTGCTCATCGTGGGCGACGGCGAAGAGCGCGACCGGCTCGAAGCGCTCTCGCGCGAGCTGGGCGTCATCGATCACGTGCGCTTCGCGGGCGCGGTACCGCAAGAGGGGGTCGTGCGCTATATGCAGGCGTCGGACGTCTTTCTCGCGCCCGCGGACCTGTCGAACGCCGGCAACCCGCTGCTCGAAGCGATGACCTGCGGCGTCGCGATCGTCACCGTCGACGCCGGCGACACCGGCGAGCTGATTCGCGACGGTGAGACGGGCCGTCTGCTGCCGGACGGCGATCCGGCGGGCATCTCGCGCGCGGTGATCGAGCTGGCGCGCGACGCCTCGTTGCGCGAGCGTCTCGCCGCGGGCGCGCGTCGCTACGCCGAGACGAACTTCTGGACGTGGGAGGCGCGCCTCGCTGCTGAGGTCGACGAGGTCGAGCGGCTGGCCGGCGTTCGTACGCCCGACCATGTCGCGCCGCGCGCGGGCATCGGAGGCTGCTAGCGTGACTGCCGCCGCGCAGCCAGAGCGACGGCTCGGCTTCCTGGGCCACGTCAATCTCGTCTTGCTGACGTACGTCGTGAGCGCGGCGCTGGCGTTCGGCGTGTCGGTCCTGCTGGCGCGCGCGCTGGGGCCCGACGGCCGGGGCGTCTACGCGCTGTTCTTGCTCTCGGCATCGATCGCGCAGGCGCTGCTCAGCCTGGGGCTGAACGTCTCGGCGGTGTACTACCTCGGAAAGGGCGAGGCGTCGGTGTCGCGCGTCGTCGCGAACGCGCAGCAGGTGATGGCCGTCTCGGCGGCGGTCAGCACGCTGCTCGTGCTGCTCGCCTGGCTTACGATCGGCGACAGGCTGCTCGACGAAGGCGCGCCGTACTGGGTCTTCGCGTTCGCAGTGCCATTGTTTCTGAACTACAACGTCCTCACGACGGTGCTGCAGGGACAGAGCCGCTTCCTCGCGATGAACGCCGTGATCGTCGTGCAGCCGCTCGTGCTGTTCGCGCTGCTGGCGTTCGGCATGAGCGCGGGGGACATCAGCACGAGGGGAGCACTGCTCTCCTGGTGCGCCGCTACAGGCGTCGCGACGCTGCTGGCGCTCGCGCTGCTCGGCCCGGCGGCGCTGCGCCTGCGCGAGCTCTTCACGTTCGATCTGCAATCGATGCGCGAGCAGGTGCAGTTCGGGATGAAGGGCCAGCTCGGGAACCTGGTACAGCTGCTCAACTACCGCCTCGACCAGTACATCGTGCTGCTGTTCGTGAGCGCGGCCGGCGTCGGCATCTACGCCGTCAGCGTCACGACGAGCCAGAGCATCTGGTTTCTGGCGAACGCTGTCGCGGCCGTGCTGCTGCCGCGCCTCACCGCAGCCGACGCCGCCGAGGCCGCCCGCACGACGCCGCTGGTCTGCCGCAACACGCTGCTGATCAGCGCGATCGCGGCGCTGGCGCTCGCTGTCGTGTCACCGTGGCTTGTGCCCGGCCTGTTCGGCGACGAGTTCGATTCCGCGGTTGCGCCGCTGTTGTGGCTGCTGCCGGGAACCGTCGCGCTCGCGGGTTCGAAGGTGCTGACGAGCTACATCTTCAGCCAGGGACGCCCGTTCACAAACAGCATGATCACGTTCGCCGCGCTCGTCGTGACGGTCGTCGCGGACGTGGCGCTGATCCCGCGGTTCCACGTCACCGGCGCCGCGATCGCGTCGTCGATCGCGTACGGGGTCCACTTCGTGCTTTCGTTGGCGGCCTATCGACGGCTCTCCGGCGGGTCGGTCTGGGAGGCCGTGATCGTCCGCGGCGACGACGTCCGGCGCGTGCTCGATGCGGCGCGAGAGCGGTTCGCGCCGGTGCAGCCGTGATCGAGTCCGTCTCGCCGGAGCACCGCCTGCGCATCTGCGTTCTCGGCGACCTCGAGGGCGTCCACACGCGGTCGTGGCTCGCTTACTTCGTCCGTCGCGGGCATGAGGTGCATGCGCTTTCCTACTACGCGCCGTCGGCCGGGCCGCCGGAGGGCGTCGCTCTGCGCGCCCTCCGCCCCGCCTCTGGCGGGGGCGTCCTCCCGAGGGAGGCCGCGCGGCCCGGCCTAACGCCCCGGCTGGCTCGACGCCTCCCGCCCGGGATCCAGCGTCTCGTGCAGCTCGTGCGCTACCGACGCGCCGGACTGCGACGGACCGTCGAGGAGATCGCGCCGGACGTCCTGCACGCGCACTACCTCGTCGAGCACGGGTTTTACGGGACGAGCGCCGCGTTCCACCCCTACGTTGTAACCGCGTGGGGTTCGGACGTCCTCGTCGATCCGGTGCGGTCGCCGCTCAGCCGCCGGATTGCGCGCTTTGCCATCGATCACGCCGATCTCGGCACGGCGAACAACCGCCACATGCTGCGCGAGATGGTCGTGCGGCTCGGACTCGATCGCGCACGGGCGCAACACATCGTCCTCGGCGTCGAGCGTGACTTCCTGCCGCCGCCCGGTGCGTCGGTGAACGCGCGAACGCTCGATCGCACGCGCGCGACGGTCGTGTTGAGTACGCGCTCGCTCGATAAGCCGCTCTACAATATCGATGTCCTCCTGCGCGCGATGCCCCGCGTGCGCGAGCGCGTGCCGAACGCGCAGCTCGTCATCGCGGGCGACGGAAGGCTGCGACCGCGGCTCGAGGCGCTCGCGCGCGCGCTCCGTCTCGACGATGCCGTCCGGTTCGCCGGGCAGCTCTCGCAGGAGCAGCTACGCGACGCCATGCTCGACGCGGAGGTCTTCGTGTCGGTGCCGAGCTCCGACGCCACATCCGTCGCGCTGCTGCAAGCGATGGCGTGCGGCGCGTTTCCCGTCGTCTCCGACCTGCCGTCGCAGGAAGAGCTTGTCGAGGACGGCACACAGGGGCTGCGCGTCCCCGTTCGCGAGGAGGCGGCGCTCGCCACGGCGCTCGTGCGCGCGCTCGAGGACGTCGAGCTGCGCCGCGACGCTGTCGAGCGCAACCGCGCGTTCGTCGAGGACTACGGCATCCTCGAGACGAACATGGCGCGCATGGAGGCCTGGTACTACCGGCTCGCCGGCCGCGCGGACGAAGTCGAGCGCTAATCTTCGAGAGTGAACGCGGCGGCCCTTATCTTACGCCTGCTCGCGATGCGCTGCGCAGAGGGCGTAAACTGAGGGCATGCGCATCGTCTATCTGGCGGATGCCCCCTACATTCACACGAGGCGCTGGGTGCAGCACTTCGCGCGCGCCGGCTGGGACGTCCACGTCATCTCCTTCCGCGCCGCCGAGATCGAGGGCGTGCGGGTGCACTACGTCGCAGGGTTTGAGCGGCTCGGCCGCGCGCGCTACCTCCTGCACGCCGGGCGCGTACAGCGCCTCGTCCACGAGCTCCAGCCCGACCTGCTCCACGCGATGCACTTGACGAGCTACGGCTTTCTCGCGGCGCGCTGCGGCGTGCGGCCGACGCTCTCCTCCGTTTGGGGCACCGACATCCTCCAGGCGCCTGAGTGGAGCCCGTTCCATCTCTACATCACGCGTCACGCGCTTGCGGGCGCCGATCACGTCACGGCGACCGGCCTCAGCCTGGCGAGCGCGACGTTGCGCTACACGCCGCGCGAGAAGCCGGTCACGGTGGTGCCCTTCGGCGTCGATCTCGAGCAGTTCCAACCGCCGGCGCGCGACGCCGTCCGCGACGGCGAGGTCGTCATCGGCTCGGTCGGCAGGCTATCGATAGAGAAGGGTCTCGACGTGCTGCTCGACGCCGCCGCGCGTCTGCAGCAGAACGGCGTGAGCGTCCGGACCGTCCTCGCGGGGGACGGGCCGCTGCGCGCCAAGCTCGAGGCGCAGGCGCAGCGGCTCGGTATCGCCTCGCAGGTTGAGTTCAGGGGAGAGGTCCCGCACGACGCCGTCCCGGGCGTCCTCGCCGAACTCGACATCTTCGTCATGCCTTCGAAAGCCGAGGGCTTCGGCGTGGCCGCGCTCGAGGCCTCAGCGATGGAGCTTCCCGTCGTCGCCTCGCGCGTCCACGGCATCCCGGACGTCGTCCGCGACGGCAGGACGGGCCTGCTCGTCCCGCCCGCCAACGCCGATGCGCTCGCGTCGGCCATCGCCCGTCTCGCCGGGGATCGGGCCCTCCGGCAGGAGATGGGCCGTGCCGGACGCGCTTTCGTGCAGGAGCGTTATCGCTGGCAGGACAACGTGGCTCAAATGGAGCGCCTCTACCAACATCTGCTGCGGACTTTTCCCGAAGGCGCGGCTCGTGGTACGGTAGCCTAAAGGCACACAAATGCTGCGGGTCAGGCTTCTCGCAGAGTCGCCGCAGGAGACAGCCTGACAGGAACTGCGCTAGATACCCCGAATGACCAACGAGACCTCCCTGCCATTCGTATCCGCCATCGTTCCGATGCGGAACGAGCGTCGCTATATCGAGCGCTGCTTGCATAGCCTCGCGGCGCAGAACTACCCACACGACCGCTTCGAGGTGCTCGTCGTCGACGGCGGCTCCGACGACGGTTCGAAGGAGCTCGTGGAATCGATGCGCGAAGCTGTGCCCAGCCTGCGCGTACTCGAGAACCGCGGCAAGCACACGGCGCGCGGTCTCAATATCGGCCTCGCGTTTGCGCGCGGAGACGTGATCGTGCGAGTCGATGCGCACGCCGCTGTCGCGCCCGACTACATCCGCGAGAGCGTCGAAGCGCTCAACCGCACCGACGCCGATGTCGTAGGCGGCCCGATCGAGACGCTCGGGGAGGGTCCTTACGGCGAGGCCGTCGCGCTCGCCGTGTCGTCGCCGTTTGGCGTCGGCAACGCGGTGTTCCGCTACAGCCACCGCGAGCAGTGGACCGACACCGTCGCGTTTCCGGCCTACCGCCGCGACGTCTTCGATCGCATTGGGGCGTTCGCGGAGATCGAGGGTGGTGAGGATGACGAGTTCCATCTGCGCCTTCGCGACGCCGGCGGCCGTATCCTGCTTACGCCCAACATTCGCTCGACCTACTACGCGCGCCGTTCGCTCGCCGAACTGGCCAAGCAGTATTTCACCTATGGAACAGCGAAGGTCGTTGTGCTCTCGCGCCATCCCACGCGAACGCGGATGCGCCAGCTCGTACCGGCCGCGTTTGTCGTTGCGCTCGTCGCAGCGGCAATTACGGCGCTCTTCGGCGGCAAGCTCATGCTGCCGCTCCTCGCGCTTGGCGGCGCGTATCTGCTGGCGACGTTCGCTGTCTCCTTCATGATCTCGAGAGGATCTGGCTGGCGCTACTTGTTCCGGCTGCCGCTCGCCTTCGCGTGCATGCACTTCGCGTACGGACTGGGGTTCATGAACGGCATCGTTAGGGTCACGTTAGGCCAGCCCGTCGCGCGGCCGAGGGAGGCGCAGGCGCCATGACCGCTGTCGCGCACGACGCGACCGTGATAGCGCGGCCCATGTCGACCGGCCTCTATACCGAGCTGCCGCCGGCCGAACGCTACATCCACCGCACCCGCGACGCCGCACTCATCGATCTCCTGCGCCGCCACGACGTCGAGACCCTGCCGGGCCGGCGCATCCTTGAGCTGGGCTGCGGCGACGGCTCCCTGCTGCGCACGCTCGTCTACTTCGGTGCGGAGCCGGGCCTGCTCGATGCCGTCGACGTCGATCCGAAGCGCGTCGCGCGGGCGCATACGGCGCTGCCCGGCATCTCGATCTCGATCGCCGATATGGCCTGTCTGCCGTACGAGGACGACTCGTTCGATCTGGCGTTCGCGTTCACGTCGTTCAGCTCCGTCGTCGATCTGCGCGCCCGCCGTCGTGGCGCGGTTGAAGCGATGCGCGTGCTGCGGCGCGGCGGGCTGCTTGTTGTCTACGATTTCCAGGCGAACCCGACGAACTCGCGCGTGCGTCCGCTCCCCGAGCGCGAAGTGCGCCACATGTTCGAGTCGTACCCGCTCGATATCCAGCGCGTGACGCTCGCGCCGCCGCTCGTCCGGCTGCTGCGCGGCCGCCGCACGCTCTGCCGCCGGCTGGAACGGCTGCCGTTCCTCCGCACGCACCTGCTCGCGGCGGTCCGGAAGGACATCTAGGAATGGCGCAGCAGAAGGCAGCCGCCGTCGAGCCGTTCTTGCCGTTCGCGCAGCCGGACATCGGTCAGGAAGAGATCGATGAGGTTGCGGACACGCTGCGCTCCGGCTGGCTCACGAGTGGCCCGAAGGTCGCGCGGTTCGAGGAAGGCTTCCGGCGCATCACAGGCGCTTCGCAGGCCGTGGCGCTTTCGTCCTGTACCGCCGGCCTCCATCTCGCGCTGCTCGCCGCGAAGATCGGTCCGGGCGACGAGGTGATCACAACGCCCCTCACGTTCGCCGCGACGGTGAACGTTATCCTTCACGCGGGCGCCAAGCCGGTCCTCGTCGACGTGCGCGAGGACGACTACTGCATCGATCCGGAGCAGGTCGCCGCGAACATGACGACGCGCACGAAAGCGATCATCCCGATGCACTACGGTGGCCAGCCCTG
This sequence comes from Dehalococcoidia bacterium, assembly GCA_040902195.1. GTDB lineage: Bacteria > Chloroflexota > Dehalococcoidia > DSTF01 > RBG-16-68-14 > JBBDXS01. The sequence continues at coordinate 49,114 of JBBDXS010000003.1, read as the reverse complement.
CCGCATGGACGAGCTGCTCGACATCGCCCGCGCCGGGGGCGCGCGCGTGATCGAGGACGCCGCGCACGCTCTCTCGGCCTCCTACAAAGAACGGCCCATCGGCGCCATCAGCGACGCCGCGGTCTTCAGCTTCTATCCGATTAAGAACATCACGACGGGCCAAGGCGGCATGCTCACGACGAACGACGAGGAGCTCGCCGACGAGGTGCGCCTGCTCTCGCTACACGGGCTCAGCAAGAACGCGTGGAACCGCTACTCCGAGGGCGGCTCGGCGGAGTATCAGGTCCTTGCGCCGGGGTTCAACTACTCGATGACCGACATCCAGGCCGCGATCGGCATCCACCAGCTCGAAAAGCTGTCGGCGTTCGAGTCGCGCCGCGAGGCCATCGTTGCGCAGTACGACCGCCTGCTCGCCGATCTGCCGCAACTCGTCCTGCCGCCGCGCCGCAACGATAGCGTCCATGCCTGGCATCTCTACGCGATCCGCATCGATACGTCGGGCCTGACGATCAGCCGCGCGCAGTTTATCGAGGAGCTGCGCGAGCGCGGTATAGGCACGTCGTTGCACTTCATCCCGATCCACTTCCATCCGTACTTCCACGAGCACCTCGGCCTCGAGCGGGGCGACTTCCCGGTCACGGAAAAGATCTACGACGGCCTCGTCTCGCTCCCGCTCTACCCGCGCATGCGAGACGACGACGTCGAGCGCGTTTCGGCCGCCGTCCACGAGATCATCGAGCACACGAGACGGTAGTCTCATGAAGCGCGTCTTCGACCTGCTGGTCGCGGCGGCGGTGCTGCTCGCCGTATCGCCGCTGCTGGCGATCATCGCGATCATCGTCAAGCTCGAATCGCCCGGCCCGGTCTTCTTCCGGCAGCAGCGCATCGGCATGGGCGGCCGCCCGTTCAACATCCTGAAGTTCCGCACGATGCGCGACGCGCCACAAGAAGCGCCGGCAGTGCCGCAGGTCTCCGATTTCAGCGCCTACGTCTTCGATCCGCTCTACGGCGGCAAGCAGTACACACGCATCGGGCATATCTTGCGCTCGACCAGCCTCGACGAGCTGCCGAACCTGATCAACGTCCTGAAGGGCGATCTCTCCGTCGTTGGGCCACGACCGGAGGTGCCGGAGCTCGTCGAGCAGTACCGGCCCGAGTTCCACCGCCGACATAACGTTCGTCCCGGCATTACGGGGCTGGCGCAGGTGAGCGGGCGCGGCGAATTGACGTACGAAGAGACGATGGACTACGATCTTAGATACGTCGACGATCACTCGTTCGCGCGGGACCTACTCATCCTGGCCCGCACTCTGCCGGTTGTGCTGAGCCGCAAAGGCGCCCGGTAGGGAGGAAGGAAGACCCCGGCCGCATGACGGACGAGGTACGCACCCAGCGACCCCAAACCGCGCCGCGGCTGGCCTTCAGCCGTGCGCTCCGTCTCCTCCCGGTCCTGGCTCTCGATGCGCTGCTCGTCGGCGCCAGCTACGCCGCCGCGCTCGCCCTGAAGTTCGACGGCGACATCCCGCGCGTATCGATGATCTTCTTCGGACAGGTCGTCATCGCGATCGTGCTGGCGTACATCGTCGGGAACTACTTCTTCGGCATCTACCGCACAGCCTGGCAGTACGCCGGCTTCGCGGATGTGGTCAACCTGGGTGCCGCCGTTGCCCTCGTCTCAATCGTTCTGATCGGGATCAACGCGCTGCTCAGTCCGCGCCACATCCCGCTCACCGTCACCGCGATGTCGCCCGCGCTGATCTTCCTCTCGATGGGCGTCGCGAAGCTGTGGCCACGCCTACGCACACAAACGCCGCTGCTGGGGTGGGGCGGAGCTACGCAGCGCGTGCTTATCGCAGGCGCTGGACGCACCGGCCAGATGCTCGCGCGCGAGTTCCTCCAGCACCAGGAGTGGGGCTACAAGCCCCTCGGCTTCATCGATGACGACCCGCAGAAGCGCGGCATGCGCATCCACGGGCTCGCAGTCCTCGGGGGTAGGAGCGAGATCCCGGCGCTCGTGCGCGACCGCGCGATCGACGTTGTCGCGCTCGCGATTCCATCCGCCAGCGGTGCGACGACGCGAGAGTACGTCGGCATCTGCCAGGAGTCGAACGTTGCGGTGCGTACCGTGCCCGGTCTGCCCGAGATGGTTACGCCCGGCGGCCCGGCTCGACTGCGCGAGATCACTGTCGAGGACCTGCTTGGCCGCGACGAGTCCCAGATCGATCTCTCCGCCTGCGCGGCGATGGTGGGCGACAAGGCGGTGCTCATCGTCGGCGCCGCCGGCTATCTCGGACAGGAGCTGGCGCAACAGCTCCTCGCCCTCGGCCCATCGACGTTGCACCTGCTCGATACAAACGAGACCGGGCTGTATGACCTCCAGCGCGAGCTGCAGGCCGAGGGCGTCGAGACGCGCATCTGGGTGCGCGACATCACGGACCGTCAGCAGGTCGAGCGGCTGTTCAAGCAGGCACGCCCGCACATCGTGTTCCACATGGCGGCCTACAAGCACATTCCTGTTGTAGAGGACCATCCGATTGCGGCGTTCCACGTGAACGTGCGTGGGACGATGAACCTCTGCCGCGCCGCTGCGGAGACCGGCACCGAGCGCTTCATCTTCGTATCGACGAACAAGGCTGCGGAGATCGACGGCGTCTACGGCGCGACGAAGCGCATCGGCGAGCTGCTCGCCGTCGGCCTCGCGCGCGAGACGAAGACGCACTTCGTCGCGGTCCGCCTGCACAACGTGATGGGTAGCCGCGGCAGCGTACTCCCGGCGTTCCTGCGCCAGATCGAGCGCGGCGGGCCCGTGCTGCTCACGCACGCCGAGGTCACCCGCTACTTCATGTCACCGCCGGCGGCGATGCGCCTCCTGATTCAGGCCGCCGCGTTGCCATCGAGCGGACGCGTCTACGTCCTCGATCTAGGCGAGGAGGTGCGGATCGCGGACCTGGCCGAGAAGCTCATCCGCCTGCGCGGCTACCAGCCCGGCAAGGACATCCAGGTCGTCTACTCGGGCCTGCGTCCCGGGGAGCAGCTCCAGGAGGAGCCGCTCTCGAAGCGAGGACACTTCCTCGGCACGACGCACCCGCAGGTCTTCCTCGCCGAAGAGACGCCCGCCGTCTCCGCGGAGGAGATCATCGGCCGTATCGAGGCGCTCCACCGCGACGTACCGGAGAGCCGCGACGAGCTCGTCGCGCGTCTGCACGCGCTCGCCCGCATCGATCTGCGCGATACGCAGCCCGCGCGCACGCTGTCCGAGAAGTAGTGAAAGTCCTCACCGTCGCCGGCGCGCGGCCGCAGTTCGTGAAGGCGGCGGCGTTTTCGCGCGAGCTGCGCAAGAGCCATAGCGAAGTCCTCGTCCACACCGGCCAGCACTACAGCCCCGAGCTGTCCGATGTCTTTTTCCGCGAGCTGGATATCCCCGCGCCCGATCATCATCTCGGCGTTGGCTCCGCGTCGCACGGACGGCAGACGGCGCAGATGCTGGAGCGACTCGAGCCCGTGCTGGAGAAGGAGGCGCCGGACTGGGTCGTCGTCTTCGGCGACGCGAACTCGACGCTCGCGGGCGCGCTCGCTGCCGCGAAGCTCAACATTCCCCTCGCGCACGTCGAGGCCGGTCTTCGCAGCTTCGACCGCTCGATGCCGGAAGAGACGAATCGCATCGTCGTGGACCACGTCGCGGACCTGCTCTTCGCGCCGACGCAGACTGCGATCGAGCACCTCGCCCGCGAAGGGCTGGCGGGGCGCGCGCACCTGACCGGCGACATCATGTACGACTCGCTCCTCCAGCACGCAGAGCGCGCCGAGGCGCAATCGGACGTCCTCGCGCGGCTTGGCCTCGAGCGCGGAGGCTACGCGCTCGCGACGGTCCACCGCGCAGCGAACACGGACGACCCGGCCGCGTTCGCGTCCCTGATCGACGCGCTTTCGCTGCTCGATGGCCCCATCGTGTTTCCGATGCACCCCCGCGCGCGTCTTGCTCTGTCGCGTTCGGATCTCGAGACGCCGCCCTCCGTGCGCGTGATCGAGCCCGCCGGCTACCTCGACATGCTCTCGCTCGAGCGCCACGCGCGCGTCGTGCTGACCGACTCCGGCGGTGTCCAGAAGGAGGCGTATCTGCTCGCGGTGCCCTGTGTTACCCTGCGGCAAGAGACCGAGTGGCCGGAGACGCTGGAGGGCGGCTGGAACGTCCTCGCCGGGACCGACCCGGACGGTATCGTGGAAGCGGCGGCCCGATCGAGGCCGGCCGGCGAGCCGCCCAAGGTCTTCGGCGACGGGCAGAGCGCCGGGCGCATGATCGAGCTGCTTGAGCATGATCCACCCCACAGCCGATGTCTCTCCTGAGGCCCGCATTGGGCCCGGCACCCGCATCTGGCACGACGCGCAGGTGCGCGAACGCGCCATCATCGGCGCCGATTGCGTTCTCGGCAAGGGCGTCTACGTCGACCGCGACGTTGTCGTAGGCGACCGCGTCAAGATCCAAAATCGCGCCTCGCTCTTCCACGGCCTGACCGTCGAAGACAGCGTCTACATCGGCCCCCACGTCACCTTTACGAACGACAAGTACCCGCGCGCCGTCACGCCGGACGGCTCGCCGCGCACCGACGCCGACTGGCAGGAGCAGCCGACATTGGTCCGCGAAGGCGCGTCGATCGGCGCGGGCGCGGTCGTGCTGCCCGGCGTCACGATCGGCCGCTGGGCGATGATAGGGGCGGGTGCCGTCGTCACGCGCGATGTGCCGGACCATGCGCTCGTCGCCGGCAACCCGGCCGTCGTCGTCGGACGCGCGTGCGTCTGCGGCGCGCCGATGGCGCAGGAAGGCGACTCGTGGCGCTGCCCGGCCTGCGGCCGCACGTTCCAGCCGGCAGGGGCGCAATCGTGATCCGCATCGCTGAGCCGATCATCGGCGCGGAAGAAGAGGCCGGCGTGCTCGCCGTCCTGCGCTCCGGGCGTCTGGTCCAGGGCGAGCGCGTCGCCGAGTTCGAGCAGGCCATCGCGCGCACGATCGACGTCCGGCACGCCGTCGCGGTCTCGAATGGCACCGCGGCGCTCGTCGTCGCGCTGCAGGCGCACGGGATCGGTTCAGGCGACGAGGTCATCGTGCCGGCGTTTACGTTCGGCGCGACCGGCAACGCTGTGCTGCTCGCGGGCGCGCGTCCCGTGCTCGTGGACATCCGGCCCGAGGACTGCAACATCGACCCGGAGCGCCTCCCTGCGGCCGTCACGCCGAAGACGCGCGCGGTCGTGGTCGTGCACCTCTATGGCCATCCGTGCGATGTGACCGCGATCGACGCCGTCGCGCGGCAGCACGGCCTCGTTGTGATCGAGGACGCGTGCCAGGCGCTCGGCGCGTCTTGGCAGGATAGGGCGGCCGGCTCGTTCGGCACGGGGTGCCTGTCGTTTTACGCGACGAAGAGCATTACGACGGGTGAGGGCGGCATGCTCGTCACGGACGACGATGCGCTCGCGGACTGCGCGCGGCTCCTCCGCAATCAGGGCGAGGGCGAGCGCTATCGCACCGACGTGCTCGGTTACAACTTCCGCATGACGGAGCTGGCCGCCGCGCTCGGTCTCGCGCAGCTACCGAAGCTGGACGGCTGGATCGAGCGCCGTCGCGCCAACGCGGCGTGGCTCAGCAAGCATCTCGAGGGCGTCGCAACACCTATCGAGCGGCCGGGCGCGCGCCACACGTATCAGCAATACACGGTCCGTGTGCCGAACGGACGCCGCGATGCGCTCCAGCGCGCGCTGCGCGAGCGCGACATCGAGTCCGTGGTCTACTATCCGCTCGCGCTGCACCAGCAGCCGCTCTACAAGGAGCTGGGCATCGGCGGCTCCTTCCCGGAGGCCGAGCGCGCGACCGGCGAGGTCCTGTCGCTGCCGGTGCACGCTGCCCTTTCGCAGGACGACCTCGCGCTCGTAGCGGCTGCCGTCAACGAAACGATGGCGGCGGTGGGAGCGCGCGGTGGCTGACCTCGTGCGTATCGCGGTCATCGGCGCGGGCTCGATGGGCGCGAACCACGCGCGGGTCCTCGCGGAGCTGCCGGACGCCGAGCTCGTCGCCGTCTGTGACGCGGATGAAGCCCGCGCTCGCGCTGCCGCGCACGGCGCGAAGGCGTATCGTGATTATCGAGACCTGCTCGCGCGCGAGCAGCTCGACGCCATCACGATCGCCGTACCGACACGACTGCACGCCGAGGTGGCGCTCGCCTGCATCGATCGCGCGCTTCCGCTTCTCGTGGAGAAGCCGCTCGGCGCCGATCTCGACGAGTGCCTGCGCCTGCGCGACGCGGCCGTGGCCGCGGACGTGCCGTTGATGGTGGGGCATGTCGAGCGGTTCAACCCCGTCGTGCAGGAGATCAAGCGCTGCATCGAAGGCGGCGAGTTCGGCCGGGTGTTCGAGGTGCAGGCGACCCGCATCGGCCCGTTCTTCGAGCGCGAGCGCGACGTAGGTGTCGTGCACGATCTCGCGACGCACGACATCGATGTGCTGCGCTACGTCTTCGCTAGCGAGATCACGCACGTGAGTGCGATTACGCAGTCGGGCATCCGCACGCCGTTCGAGGATGCGCTGACCGCGCTGCTGCGTCTGGATAACGGTGTCGCCGCAGCGCTGAACGTGAACTGGCTTTCGCCCGATAAGGACCGCACGCTCTGGGGCGCCGCCGAGGGCTGCACGTTCACAGGCCGCCTCTGGCTGGGAAGCGTGCAGATCAACCGCGGCGGCCAGCCGGCCGATCTCGATGTGCGCCAGCTCCGCGATCGCGGCGAGCCACTCAGGCACGAGCTGGAGGCCTTCCTCCGCGTTGCGCGACGCGAAGAAGGACCCACCGTCACTGCGGACGACGCCGTCGCCGCGATGCGTGTCGTCGAGGCGCTGATCGAGTCCGCCCGCAGCGGCGAGACGGTGCGTTTGACGGCAGAGGGCGCGGCGAAGTGAGGGTCGCCGTCGTCGGCCTCGGCAAGATCGGCCTGCCGCTCGCCGTGCAATACGCGTCGCGCGGCCTCGATGTCTCTGGCTGCGATATCGACCCGGCCCGCGTCGAGCGGATCAACGCGGGCGACTGCCCGATCGCGGGAGAGGAAGGCCTCGAAGCGGGCCTCGCCGCGGCGCTGCGCGACAAGCGCCTCCACGCCACGACCGACACCCCGGCCGCCGTCGCGGACAGCGACGTTGTGGTCGTCATCGTGCCCGTCGGCCTCACGCCGCAGCGCGCGCCCGACTTCTCTCACCTCGACGCCGCTGTCGACGCGATCGCGGCGGGTCTGCGGCCGGGCACGCTCGTCGTCGTCGAGAGCACGGTACCCGTAGGCACGACGCGGGGCCGGGTAGGGGCGAAGCTGCCGGACACGCTGCTCGCCGCGAGCCCGGAGCGCGTGTCTTCCGGGCGCATCCTGCGCGATCTCAAGACCTACCCGAAGATCATCGGCCCGCTCGATGATGCGAGCTGGCAGAAGGCTGAGGCGTTCTACAGCGCCGCGCTCGAAGCTCCCTGCCTCCTGCGCGTGCGCGATCCCGAGACGGCAGAGTTCGCCAAGCTGGCGGAGGGGATCTATCGTGACGTGAACATCGCGCTGGCCGGCGAGCTCGCGCGCTACGCGGACTCGGCCGGCGTCGACGCAACAGAGGCGATCGATGCGGCGAACACGCAGCCGTACTCGCATCTGCACCAGCCCGGCGTCGGCGTGGGCGGCCACTGCTTACCGGTTTACCCGCACTTTCTGCCCGAAGGCGCCGTCGAGATCGCAGCGCGCGCGCGGGAGGCCAACGACTCGATGGCCGCCTACGGCATTGCGAAGCTCGAGGAAGCGCTCGGTTCGCTCGCCGGCGCGACGGTGCTCATCCTGGGGCTGGCCTACCGGCCCAATGTGAAGGAGTCCGCGTACTCGAGCGCGCTGCTGCTCGCCGAGGCGCTGCGCGCGCGTGGCGCGCGGCCGCTCGTACACGACCCGTGGTTCTCCGACGATGAGATCCGCGCGCTCGGGCTCGAGCCGCCGGAGGCGTTCCCTCTGCGTGTCGACGCGATCGTCGTGCAGGCGCTGCACGATGCGTACGGGGAGCTGGACTTCGGCTCGTTCGCGGGGCTGCGAGCTGTGCTGGACGGTCGCAACGTGCTCGATCGCGCGAAGGTAGAGGCCGCAGACGTGTGGTACGCCGGCATCGGCCGGTAGCGAAGGTTCGCTGGCTAGCGGACGCGGGGCGTGTGCATCGCCCCGTTGCTGATCGGCTCCCCGATGATGAGGTCCCCATTGCGGATCTTCAGGTTGAAGCCGCACTCAGGATTTGTGCACGCCCACGCCTTAAAGTGTATCGCCGCGCCCTGACTCCCGAAGTCCGAGAGCGGGACCAGTTCGCCGATCTTGCACTTCTGACATTTTGGAAGGCTGTTCAGTTCCACAGACCACCTCCGCCGACTCTTCCCTGGGACGCACAGATCGCCAGGGCCCGCCAGGAGCCCACGCGATAACGGGGTAAGCCAGAGTATAGCAGGCTCGTTTGGGCCTGAATAGACATGCCGGGGGGCGCTCCGCCAGTTAACCCAGACTTAACAGCCTGTTATTGTCAAGTTATTGATTGGATCGGAGGATAACAAGTAAGGGCGGACCGCGGGCACATAGTCGCAAGGTTGCGAGGCTGTGCACAGCTTGGAGGCAGGGAGTCCACGCGGTTCGCCCCGTTTCGCATCGTTCCACCCTCCGGTCGCGTTATAGTAAAGGAAGCTCATCGGGCGGAAGGCCCGGAGGGGTACCCCATGCCGAGTACGATCCTCGTCGTCGACGACGAAAAGAACATCGTTCAGCTCGCCCGCCTCTACCTCGATAAGGAAGGCTTTCAGGTCGAGTCCGCCTTCGATGGCGAGCAGGCCCTCGAGAAGTTCAAGACTGTCCGGCCCGACCTGGTCATCCTGGACATCATGATGCCCGGCATGGACGGTCTCTCTGTCGCCAAGGAGCTCCGCAAGACGAGCAACGTCCCGATCATTTTCGTTACTGCCCGCGGCGACGACGTCGACCGCATCGTCGGCCTCGAGCTGGGCGCGGACGATTACGTCACGAAGCCGTTTAACCCGCGCGAGCTGGTCGCGCGCGTGAAGGCCGTCCTGCGCCGCGCCCGGCAGGAGGAGTCGACGGAGCCCGTCCTCGAAGCCGACAGCCTGCGCCTCGACGTCGCCCGCCGCGAGGTGACGATCGAACAGAAGCAGATCACGCTTCGCGCCAAGGAGTTCGATCTGCTCGCCGCGTTCATGCGCCACCCGGGCATCGTGCTCGACCGAGAACGCCTGCTCCAGATCGTCTGGGGTTCCGACTACTACGGCGATACGAGAACCATTGATGTCCACGTCGCCTGGCTGCGCGAAAAGATGTCGGGCGCCAAGCACGTGAAGATTCAGACGGTCTGGGGCGTCGGCTACAAGCTGGTGGTGGATTCAGGTGCTGAGGACTCTTAGCTCCCGCATTGTCCTTGCGTTCGCGCTCGTCATCGTCTTCTCGCTGACGCTCTCGGCTATCGGCACGCTGTTCTTGCTGCGCGATAAGGAGCGCGAGTCCGCCGAGGAGCGCGTCGGCCGCCTGGCCGAGCCGCTCAACCTCGCGGTCGCGCTGCTCGAGCAACGCGACGTCAGCGAGGCGGAAGTGCAAAACACCGTTCTCGATTACGCGCAGAGCTTCGACGTGCGCGTGCTCCTCGTCGACGCGACCGGCCGCGTTGTTTTTGATTCGCAGTCGCGCCTGGCGGGGAACACCGTCGATGCGTTCTTGCAGCCGGGCGGCGACATCACGAAGCGCGGCAGCTCAGAGTTTCGCATGGCGAAGTACGATTCGGATGGCGGCGACCTCCTGTTGTTCGCGCCCCCCGGCGATACGCTACAGCTCTCCACGAACCGGATCATTCAGCTCCAGACGCTGATCTACATCACGTCGTCGCAAGGCCAGTCTCCGGACCTCACCGAGCTGATCCAGGAGCTGGCGTCCCAGCCGGATTCGGTCCGCACGCTGCCGCTCCCCAGGCTGCGGCCCATCGTGGCTGTCTCGGAGGACGAGATCAGTTCCGCCTGGCAGGACATCGTGCCACCGCTCGCGATCGCGGCCGCAATCGCGCTCCTCGCGTCGGCCGTCGTAGCGGTCTTGCTCGCGCGCTCCGTGACGGGGCGTCTCGGCAGCGTAACGAGAGCGGCGCAGGAGATGGCCGTCGGAAACTACGATCAGCACCTCGACGTGCGTGGCCAGGACGAGGTGGCTCGCCTCGCAAGGGCGTTTAACGCCATGGCGACGGAGGTGAGCGGCTCCCACCGGATGATGCGTGACTTGCTCGCGAACGTCTCGCATGAGCTACGGACGCCACTCACCTCCATCCAGGGCTTTTCGCAGGCGCTGGAGGAGAACGCGATCGGCTCGGACGAGGAGTACCGGCAGGCGGGGCGTATCATCAACGAAGAGGCGCAGCGCATGCGGCAGCTCGTCGACGACCTCATCGACCTGTCGCGTCTCGAGTCGGGCGAAGCCGTCATGCAACGCGAGCCGGTCGATCTGCAGGAGCTGCTACGCGATTGCGCTGGCCGCTTCGATTGGCAGGTGCGCCAGTCCGGCACGAAGATCCAGGTCGACGTGCCGCCGCTCCCGCAGATCGAGGGCGATAGCCGACGCCTCGAGCAGGCGTTCTCCAACCTCATCGATAACGCAGTGCGCCACGCCGGACAGGACGGCGAGGTCTCCGTGCGCGCCGAGTCGCACAACGGCATCGTGCGCGTCGGCGTGCACAACACGGGCTCCTACATCCCGGCAGATGAGCTGGCGCGCGTCTTCGAGCGCTTCTTCCAGGTCGACCGCAACCGCAGCCGCCAGGGTGGCGGCGCCGGTCTCGGCCTCGCCATCGTGAGCGAGGTCGTCCAGGCGCACGCCGGCACGATTGGCGCAACAAGCGACCGCGAGCAAGGGACCGAGTTTTTCGTGGAGTTGCCCCTGCCCAAGAATGGAATAAGGGTCAGGGAACCAGGAACTAGGGCCTGATCGCGTTACGCCTTCGCGCTCTGCTTGAGCAGCCAGTACTCCAGCGCGTCGTTCAGCGCCAGCCATGACGCTTCGATGATGTCCGTCGACGCGCCCACGGTGCTCGCGAGCTGATCGCCCACCGACGATTCGATCAGCACGCGCACCATCGCACCCGTGCCCGCCTGCGAATCGATGATGCGCACCTTGTAGTCGATCAGCTTGACGGCGCCCAGGGCCGGGTAAGTGGTTGCGAGCGCTTTGCGCACTGCGGCGTCGAGCGCGTTGACCGGGCCGTTTCCGTCCGCAGCGGTCTGGAATACCTCGTCGCCGGCACGCACCTTCACCATCGCCTCGGCCTGTAGCTCGCGGCCGCCGTTGTCCTTGCGCGCCGCGCGCCGCTCGACGACCCAGAAGTCCTCCAGCTCGAACGGTGCTTTGTAGCCCTCCAGCGTGCGGCGCACCAGCATCGCGAACGACGCGTCCGCGCCCTCGAACTGGTAGCCGCGCGCCTCCTGCTGCTTGATGACCTCCAGCACACGCCGCGCATCGTCGCGGGACAGCTCGACCTCGATGCCCGCCGCCCGCATCTGCTCGAGCAGCCCGCGGCTGCCGCTCAGCTCCGAGATGAGCAGCCGCGCCTCGTTCCCTACAGACGACGGCCTCACGTGGTGGTACGACGCCTCGTGCTTCACCGTGGCGTCGGCGTGCAGGCCCGCTTTGTGCGCGAACGCGCTCGCGCCCACGAACGGCTGAAACGGGTCCGGCACGAAGTTCACGATCTCGTTGACGAAGTGCGAGACCTCCGTCAGCCGGGCGAGCTGTTCGTCCGTGACGACATCGATGCCCATCTTCAGCTTCAGGTTCGCGATGATGCTCAGCAGGTCGGCGTTGCCGCAGCGCTCGCCGTAGCCGTTGACGCAGCCCTGTACCTGCGTCACGCCCTCCTCGATCGCGGCCAGCGAGTTCGCGACGGCGAGGTTGGCGTCGTTGTGCGTATGGATCCCCAGCGGCACGTCGACGGCGTCCTTCGCCGCGCGGATCGCCTCGATAAGCTGGGAGCGGATCGTGCCGCCGTTCGTGTCGCACAACGCGATGCAGTCCACGCCGGCCGATACGGCCGCCTTCAGGCACTGGAGCGCATACGTAGGATCGGAGGCGTAGCCATCGAAGAAGTGTTCCGCGTCGAAGAAAACGGTGCGTCCGTGTCCCTTGAGGAAGCGGATCGTGTCGGCGATCATCGCCAGGTTCTCTTCGGTCGTGGTCTCGAGCACTTCGCGTACGTGGACGTCGTTCGCCTTGCCGACGATCGTGACGGCAGGCGTCTCGGCGTCGATCAGCGCGCGCAGGTTCGCGTCGCTCTCAGCGTCGCCGCCGGCGCGTCGCGTGCTGCCGAACGCGGCCAGCTTCGCGTGCTTGAGCTTGAGCGACTTCGCCCGCGCGAAGAACTCCACGTCCTTCGGGTTCGAACCCGGCCAGCCGCCCTCGATGTAGTGGACGCCCAGCTCGTCGACCTTCCGGGCGATCTTCAGCTTGTCTTCGACGGAAAGCGAGATGCCTTCCATCCCAGCCCCGTCTCGCAGGGTGGTGTCGTACAGCTCGACTTGCATCAGGTGGGTACCTCCGTTGGGTGCGTGTCCTTCCGTGGAAGGAATCGTGTTAGGCGATGGGCGTGGAGGCGACGCCAATCGCCCGCCCCCGACGCAGTGGCCGGGGGCGTGAGGTGTCCTCCATCAAGTCCGTCGCGAAGGGCGAGCGGTGTTTCATCTCGCCATAACGATAGCACACGCCCCTCGGCCACGGGAGAGGGTTATCCCTAACGAACGGGTATCCGAAAGCCGCGGATGGGGACAACGTAGGGGGCGTTCAATTGAACGCCCCTGCTACGGCGTATCCTCGGAGGAGTCCGTACCGGACTCCGGCGGGACCTGTCAGCAGCCGGGGTCGCCCGGGTGGCCGCAGCAGTCCCGCGGCGGGATGCGAAATCGGCGGCTCCAGTTCAGCATCGCGACGCCGACACGTTTCGGCACCGGTAGCGACGACTCGCGCCAGTTCGAGATCACGCTCCGGAAGCTGGGGCGCGGTCGATCGGTCATCCTACGCCTTCTGCGCCGCGAGCTTCCGCTTCGTGTATTCGACCAGGCCGCCGGCGTTGATGATGTCCATCATGAACGGCTCGTACGGCCTGGCGACGAACACCTCTTCTGTCGTCAGGTCGCGGATCTTTCCCGTCGAGAGGTCGATCTCCACCTCGTCGCCCGCCTCGATGGCGTCGACGGCCTCCGGGCACTCCAGCACCGGCAGGCCGAGGTTGATCGCGTTGCGGAAGAAGATGCGCGCGAAGCTCTTCGCGATGACGGCGCTCACGCCGGCGCCGCGGATCGCGATCGGCGCGTGCTCCCGCGACGAACCGCAGCCGAAGTTGATGTCGGCCACCATGATGTCTCCGTGCGACACCTTGCTCGGGAAGTCCGGGTCGTTGTTCTCCATCACGTGCGCGCCCAGCTCCACCGGATCGGTCGTCACCAGGTACTTCGCCGGTATGATCTGGTCCGTATCGATGTGCGCGCCGAACTTGTGGACTTTTCCTCTTAGTGTCATCCTACCGCTACCTTTCCTACGACCTCTTCCGGGTGGCAGATGCGGCCTGTGATGGCCGCGGCCGCCGCCAGCGCCGGATTCACCAGGAACGCCTCGGCCTTTGGGTGGCCCATGCGCCCCGGGAAGTTTCGGTTCGATGTCGAGACGCAGCGTTCGCCTTCGCCGAGCACGCCGTAATGGCCCCCGAGGCAGGGGCCGCACGTCGCGGCGCTTACCTGACAACCTGCCTCCGTAAACGTCTCGATCAACCCCTCCTTCAGCGCCTCCAGGAAGATGTCCTGCGTTGCCGGGATGACGATGCAGCGCACCCACTGCGCAACTTTGCGCCCACGCATGATGTCTGCCGCCTCGCGCAGGTCTTCCATGCGCGCGTTCGTGCACGAGCCGATGAACACCTGGTCGATCTTGATCTCCTGGTTCGCCAGCTCGCCGATCGTCTTCGTGTTGCCGGGACTGAACGGCATGGCAACCGTCGGCTCGATCGTCGACGCGTCGAACTCGTATGTCGCCTCGTAGTGCGCATCCGGGTCGGCTTCGTAGACCGTCCACTCTCGCTTCGCGCGCGGGCGCACGTAGTCCAGCGTGACCTCATCGACTGGCACCATGCCTGTCTTCGCGCCCGCCTCGGCGGCCATGTTCGTCATCGTAAAGCGCGCGTCCATCGACATGTGCTTCAGCGCCTCGCCCTCGAAGAGCATCGCACGGTACGTTGCGCCGTCGGTGCCGATCGTGCCGATGGTGTGCAGGATCAGGTCCTTGCTGCGCGTCCACTTTCCCATCTTGCCGTGGTAGATGAAGCGCTGCGTTTCCGGTACCTTCATCCAGACCTCGCCGGTGGCCATCGCCATCGCGATGTCCGTGCTGCCCATGCCCGTCGCGAAGGCGCCTAGCGCGCCGACGGTCGGTGTGTGCGAATCGGCGCCGCAGTAGACGTCGCCGGGCACGACGTGTCCCTTCCAGGGCAGCAGGATGTGCTCGATGCCCGCCTCACCTAGCTCGTAGTAGACGATGCCGGACTCCTTCGCGAAGTCGCGCATCACCTTCAGTTGCGCCGCCGTCGCGATGTCCCGCGCCGGGGCGAAGTGCGATGGCACGAAGACCACGCGCTGCTCATCGAAAACGTCCGCCACGCCCAGCTTGCGGAACTGCTCGATGGCGATGGGCGCGGTGATGTCGTTGGCCATCACCAGATCGACCTTCACGTTGATCAGGTCGCCCGGCGAGACCGACTTCCGGCCGCTATGCGCAGCGAGGATCTTCTCCGCGAGTGTCATGCCCATGGCTGGCTCTCTTTCTCCAGTAACGGCTGTCTTAAAGTATAGCTCCGGCCCGGCGAGCCTTCGGTGTTCGTTAGTCTGACGCACCTTCCCAATCTCCCCTCTCCCGCAGCGGGAGAAGGGTCGGGGGTGAGGGCTACGGGTTCGTCCGCACCTCGGCGTCATGGCGCGCGGGCGCGCCGCTCGCGCCCTTGCGCTGGACGAAGAGCAGTCTGTTCAGCGCGTTCATGTACGCCTTCGCCGACGCGACGATGATGTCTGTGTCCGCGCCGCGCCCGGCGTACGTCCGCCCGTCGCTCTCGATCCGGATCGTCACCTCGCCCTGCGCGTCGATGCCCTGCGTCACGCTCTTCACCGAAAACTCGGTCAGGACGTTCGGTACGTCGATGATCCGGTTGATCGCCCGGTACACGGCATCGACCGGGCCCGTGCCCAGCGCCGCGTCCGCCAGCACCGCCCCGTCGGGCGCGATAAGGCGCACGGTCGCCGTAGGCGTTGCGTGGTCGCCGGAGATCACCTGCACGAAGTCGAGGTGGTACAGCTCCTCGCTCGTACGCATCTTGTCCGCGACGAGCGCCTCCAGGTCGCGGTCGTCGACCTCAAGCTTTTTGTCGGCCAGCTCCTTGAAGCCGAGGAAGGCGCGGTTCAGCTCTTCGTCCGAGAGCTCGTAGCCCAACGCCTCCAGGCGCGCCTTGAAGCCGTGCCGCCCGGACGTCTTGCCCAGGACGATCTCGCCGCCGCCCGATGGCCAGCCGAGGTCGGCCGCGTCCATGATCTCGTACGTCTCGCGCATCTTCAGGATGCCGTCCTGGTGGATGCCCGACTGGTGCCGGAACGCGTTCGCCCCGACGATGGCCTTGTTTGGCTGCACGCTCATGCCCGTCAGGTCTGTGACGAGACGGCTCGTGCGGTAGATCTCCTTGCTCTTGATGTTCGTCTCCAGGCCAAGGAACTCGCCGCGCGTCTTGATCGCCATCGCGACTTCCTCGAGCGAGGCGTTGCCGGCGCGCTCGCCGATGCCGTTCACGCACACCTCGATCTGGCGCGCGCCCGCGCGGACGGCCGCCAGCGAGTTCGCTACCGCCAGCCCCAGGTCGTTGTGGCAGTGCACGGAGACGACCGCCTTGTGGATGTTCTTGACGTTCTCGAAGATTGCGCGAATGAACTCCTCGAACTCCTCTGGCACCGTGTAGCCGACGGTGTCCGGGATGTTCACGGTCGTCGCGCCCGCATCGATGCACTGCTCGAGCATCGTATAGACGTACTCGCGCTCCGAGCGCGTGGCGTCCATCGGGCTGAACTCCACGTCCTCGCAGTACTGCTTCGCCCGCGCGACTTGCGTCCGCGACATCTCGAGCACCTCGTCGCGCCCCTTGTGGAGCTGGTGCATCAGATGAATGTCGGATGTCGAGAGGAAGACGTGGATCCGCTTCCTCGCCGCGTCTACGAGCGCGTCGCGCGCCGCGTCGACGGCCGCCGGATGCGCGTGCGCCAGCGCCGCGATGACGGGGGTGCGCACCGTGCGCGCCACCATCGCGACGGCCTCCAGATCGCCCTGCGACGTCAAGGGGAAGCCTGCCTCGATGATGTCGACGCCCAGCTTCTCGAGCTGCCGCGCGATCTCGACCTTGTCCTCGGCCGTCAACGCTACGCCCGGCGACTGTTCGCCGTCGCGCAACGTCGTGTCGAAAATCAATACCTTGTCAGCCATGATGTTTACTCAACCTTTCTCGTAGCTGCAGGGCTTCAGCCCTGCCCGGCACACAGCTTGGCCCGCTGGGCCCTCTCGTCGTTCCCCAAATTGGGAAGGACGGAGGGCCAGGGCAGGTTGAGCAACTGGCTTGTTCGATAGATCATCTCATTGTCCCAGTACGGTCTCCCAATCGTTCGCGTGCGCTTCTTCGTTCCCGAGCGCGTCTTCTAGCAAGCGACGGGTCACCGGATCGTTCTCTCGTTCCGCTAGCGCGACGTACCCCTTGTACATCTCGATGGCGCGGTACTCACCATCGAGGTCATCACGGATCATCTGCTCCAGCGAGCCGCCTACCTTGATCTCGTGCAGCGCGACGGTCAAGTCGCCGCCCAGCAAGTCGATGCGCTCCGCGAAGCTGTACGCGTGCCGCATCTCGTCCATCGAGTGGCTCTCGAACATATCGATGATCGCTGGCGAGGCGATGCCTTTCGCCATGACGTGGTGCCACTGGTACTGGAAGATCGATGCCAGCTCGTCCGAGACCGCGACGTTCAGCGCGTCGATCAGCGGCGAGGTCTTCTTGCCCGGCGCGCTCGCTCCCGCCGGCTTGCCACCGTTGGCGGCCAGCTTGCGAAGCTCGTGCGTGTGGTCTTCGGTCTGCCCTAGGATGTCCTCGAGCAGCACGCGCGACACCGGGTCGTTCTCCTCCCGCGCGATGCGCACCAGCTCGCGGTACATCTCGACGGCCTTCTCTTCAGCCTTGAGGTTGTCGGCCAACATCCGCGCCACGTCGCCGTGCGTGCCGGGCGCGATCGCGTCCAGCGCGGTCGTAGGCTGCCCGCCGAGCAGGTCGATCCGCTCCGCGATGCGTTCGGCGTGGTCCATCTCTACCATCGAGATCGCCTTGAATCGCTCCGCGATCGCGGCGCTATCGATCCCGCGCGCCTGGATGTGGTGCCAGAGGTACTGGACGATCGACGCCAGCTCCTCCGAGAGGGCGTTGTTCATCGCATCGACGAGGCGTTTGCTTCCCTTAGGCATCGCTCTTCGCTCCGGACTTGAGCCAGCTCATCATGCCGCGTAGCTCCTCGCCCACCTGCTCGATGGGGTGCTCGGCGTTCATGCGCCGCATCGCCAGGAACTGCGGCCGGCCGGCCTGGTTCTCCAGGATCCACTCGCGCGCGAACGTGCCGTCCTGGATCTCGCGCAAGATCTGGCGCATGCTCTCGCGCACGTCCTCATCGATGACGCGCGGGCCGCGCGTGTAGTCGCCGTACTCCGCCGTATCGCTGATCGTGTAGCGCATCGCGGCCATCCCGCCGTTGTGGATGAAGTCGACGAGCAGCTTCAGCTCGTGCAGGCACTCGAAGTACGCGACCTCCGGCTGGTAGCCGGCCTCGACGAGCGTCTCCCACGCGGTCGTGATCAGTGCCGTGACGCCGCCGCAGAGCACCGTCTGCTCGCCGAAGAGGTCGGTCTCCGTCTCTTCTTGGAACGTCGTCGGTAGGACCCCCGCGCGCGCGCAACCGATGCCCTTCGCGTACGCCAGCGCGAGCTGCTTCGCGAGCTCGGTTGGGTTCTGGTGCACGGCGACCAGCGCCGGCATGCCGATGCCGTCCACGTACAGCGTGCGCAGCATGTGGCCGGGGCCCTTCGGCGCGATCATCGTCACGTCGATGTCCGGCGGCGGCTTGATCTGATTGAAGTGGATGTTGAAGCCGTGCGCGAACATCAGCATGTTGCCCGCCGACAGCCCCTGCTCGATGTGGCCTTCGTACAGCTCACGCTGGACTTGGTCCGGCGCGAGTATCATGATCACGTCAGCTTCCTTCGCTACGTCCGCTACCGAACCGACGCGCAGCCCGGCCTCCTCGGCCTTTGGCCAGCTCTTCGAGCCCGGATACAGCCCCACGATGACGTTCAGGCCGCTGTCCTTCAGGTTCAGCGCGTGCGCGTGCCCCTGGCTGCCGTACCCGACGATGCCGATCGTCTTGTCCTTCAGCAGCGAAAGGTCGGCGTCCTTGTCGTAGTAAATCTCAGTCATCCAACGCTCCTTACGATCCGTGCCCGCGCGTGCGGCCTCTAAATCAACGTCCCTACCTTGGGCTTGCCTTCGCCCGCCGGGCGGTACCGGTGGTGCTCGAACGTCTCGCCGGCCGCCGTCGTCGTGCCAGCGCCGCGCGTCATCGCGACGCGGCCCGTCCGCACGAGCTCCTTGATCCCATACGGACGCAACATCTCGAGGATCGCGTCGATCTTGGCCTCGGTGCCCGTCACCTCGACGATCAGCGACTCCGTCGCGACGTCGACGATCTTCGCGCGGAAGATCTCCGCGATCTCGATCACCGTGCCGCGCTGCTGCGTCGATGAGTTTACCTTGATCAGCGCCAGCTCGCGGTAGACCATGTCGTGTTCTGTCAGGTCCGAGACCTTCACCACCTCGATGACCTTGTACATCTGCTTCGTCACCTGGTCGACATCGGTTGTCGTCCCATCGACGGTGAAGGTCATGCGCGAGAGGCCCGGGATCTCGCTGTGCCCTACCGTCAGGCTCTCGATGTTGAACCCGCGCTGGCGCCACTTGCTGGCGATGCGGTTGAGGACACCCGGCCGGTCCTGCACCAACGCGACGATCGTGTGCTTGCTCATGACTGCCTCACAGTCTCCCGCTTCAGTTCGCTCACCTCGGGCGCCTCCACCGTTTCGGAGAGCGACGCGCCGGGCGGCATGGCAGGGAAGGTGTCCTCGTGCTGCGCCACCTCGAAGTCGATTAACACCGGCCCGGGATGAGCGATCGCGCGCTGGATCGCGCCCTCCACTTCCAGCTTGTCGGTCACGCGCATGCCGGCCAGGCCGTACGCCTCGGCCAGCTTCACGTAGTCGGGCTGGAACAGCCGCACCGATTGCAGGTTGTCGTCGTAGTACATGTGCTGCCACTGGCGCACCATCCCGAGGTGGTTGTTGTTGATGATCGCGAACTTGATCGGCAGCTCGTATTCGACGATCGTCGCCAGCTCCTGGACGTTCATCTGGAAGCCGCCGTCGCCGCAGAACGCCCACACGAGGTCTCTCGGACGCGCGAACTGCACGCCCATCGCGGCCGGCACCTCGAAGCCCATCGTGCCCAGCCCGCCCGATGTGACGAAGCTCGCCGGGTTGTCGCCCCAGAAGAACTGCGCCGCCCACATCTGGTGCTGGCCCACGCCCGTCACGTAGTAGGCGTTCGGGCCGGACAGGTCGTAGATCTTCTTGATCACGTACTGCGGCAGCACCTCCGGGACGTCCGGGATGTGGATCGACGGGTGGTCGCGGCGGATGTCCTGGATGTGCTGGTACCAGGCATCGTGGCGCGCCGGCGGCACGAGCGGTATGAGCTGCTGCAGCACCGTCTTCACGTCGCCGACGATCGGCACGGCGGTCTTCACGTTCTTCCCGATCTCCGCCGGGTCGATATCGATGTGGATGATCTTCGCGTTCGGCGCGAAGTCCTTGAGGCGCCCCGTCACGCGGTCGTCGAAGCGCATCCCGATGCCCATGATCAGGTCAGCCTCGCCGATGGCGATGTTGTTCCAGTACATGCCGTGCATGCCCGGCATGCCCATGAACAGCTCGTGCGAGCCGGGGAAGCCGCCCAATCCAAGCAGCGTTGAGATCACGGGGATGTGCGCCCGCTCCGCCAGCTCCTTCAGTTCGTCGTTTGCGTGCGAGATGACCACGCCGTGCCCGGCGAGGATCAGCGGCCGCTCCGACTCTTCGATAAGCTGCGCGGCGCGTTTCACCTGCCCCTCGTTGCCCTTCGTGATCGGTTTGTAGCCCGCCACCTCGACCTTGTCCGGCCAGACGAACTCCGTCACTTGCTGCTGAATGTCGCGCGGGATATCGACCAGCACCGGCCCCGGACGGCCCGTCGTCGCGATGTGGAACGCCTCCCGCATCGTCGGCGCGATGTCGTCGACGTCGAGCACGAGGTAGTTCTGCTTCGTGATCGGCACCGTAATGCCCGTAATGTCCGCTTCCTGAAAGCCGTCGCGACCGATCAGCCACGTGACGACCGAGCCCGTGATCGCCACGAGCGGCACGGAGTCCATCCACGCGTTCGCGATGCCCGTCACCAGGTTCGTCGCGCCGGGGCCGGATGTCGCCCAGCAGACACCCGCCTTGCCCGTGATGCGGGCGTAGGCGTCGGCGGCGTGCGCCGCGCCTTGCTCGTGCCGGACGAGGATGTGCTTGACCTGGGGGTACTGCGGCAGCGTGTCGTACAGCGGGAGGTTGGCGCCGCCGGGATAGCCGAAGATCAGCTCTACCCCCTCGCGGGCCAGACACTCCATCACGATTTGTGCTCCCGTCATCTTTGCCATAGTCGTTCCTCCGGATAATACTTCGGCCCCGATTGTTTCGGGGCCGGTCCTCAGTTTCGTGGCTACGGGTCGTTACGAAGCCGAGGACCTCACCTCAGTACCAGTACGAGCAGCAGGAGGCCGAGGCCTAGAAGGCCCAGGTTCGGCTGGATGGAAATGAGACTGCTCGTGCGGACTGCCATTGTGCTCCTCTAATGGTTCGTGCTGCCTAGTCTATCGGCCCGACGCGGCGCTTGTCAATAAGTGGAAGCTCCTGGGTAGTCTACCGCCCGCCCGGCCTCGTCGCGGCCAGCGCGGCCGCCCCGTCCAGCATGAACGCCAGCGGCCCCAGCGACCGCCTCAACCCCGAATACGTCGCTTCGCCCCGGACGAAGCCCTGGAGCACCCGCCAGAATCGGTCGCTCCTGCGCATCACGAACACGCAGGGGCGCGGCATGCGCTGAAAGATCGCCTGGAGCTTCTTCGATATCTCGATGTCCGCCATCAGCTCCCGCTCGACGGCCGATTCGTAGCTTGCCAGGTCCATCGCATCGCCCGCCAGGTATGCTCCGATGCTCTCCGCCGCGAGCCGTCCGCTCGCAAACGCCGCGTCGATGCCTTCTCCCGAGAGCGGATCGACGAGGCCCGCGGCGTCTCCGGCCAGCAGCGCGGGGCCGCGCACGAGGGGCGCGCCGGCCTTTCGCAACGGCAGGTAGTGGCCGCGAACTCCGAACATCTTCGTCTCATCGACGTCCAGGTACGCGCACAGCTCCGACAGCCGCTCGCGCAGCGACGGGCCGATCCATTTCGAGCCACCCACACCGACGTTCAGGTGGTCGCCCTTCGGAAAGAGCCAGCCGTAGCCGCCCGGCGTTCCGCCCAGATCGACGGCGATGGTGTGTTCCCAGCGCGAGGACCCTTCGCACGGGACGTTCGCCTCCAGCGCGATCGCCGGCTCGCCGGACAGCGTCAGCCCAAGGGCGCGCGCCACGATGCCGTTCGCGCCGTCCGCGCCGACCAGCGTGCGCGCCTGATACGAGTCGCCATTCGCGCGCACGACGACGCCCCGCTCCGTCAGCTCGGCCTCGTGCACAGCGACGCCGTCGTGCACGTCCGCTCCCGCCTCCGCTGCCCGCTCGAGCAGGTACTGGTCGAGGCGGCAGCGCTGCGTCATGTAGGTAAGCGGCGCGTCGGAGCGCCGCTCAAACGGCTTGCCCATCCTCAGGCTCACGCGCACGCCCGTGATCTCGCGCTCGATCACCGGCGTCAGGTCGATGCCAAGCTCGCGCGCGGCGCGGACCGTTACGCCGCCGCCGCACGGCTTGTCGCGCGGAAACGCCGCCTTGTCGAGGATGAGAACGCGCGCGCCGCGCTGCGCCAGCAGCCGCGCCGCCGTGCTGCCCGCTGGCCCAGCGCCGGCCACGATGGTGTCGTAGGTGGTCACGACTCAGTCTAAACGCCGCCGCCGGATGCTACCATGCCGCCCATGCTTATCGAGCTGCCACCCGGCCGGCGCGACACCCTCCGGCCGCTCTACGAAACCTTCCCCGGCCTGCGCGGCTGCATCGATGCGGCGCTCGACGGCACGATGGGCCGCGCTTGGGCAGACGACGCCTCGCGCCCCACGTTCGGGATGGTCCATCTCGAGTTCTTCATGCTCGCCGGCGACGCGAACGCCCCGCAAGCCGAGGCCGCCGTCCGCGCGATCTATGAGCGGGGCAGCATCGTTGCGCGAGACGCGTCGTGGGAACCGCTGATCCGTCGCGTCTGGGGCGAGCGGCTGCGCCCGTACACCCGCGTGGAGTTTGGGGTAGGGGAGTGGGACCGCGCGTATCTGCGTCGCTTCATCGATGCGCTGCCGGGCGGCCTCGCGCTTCGCCGCATCACGATGGAAGACGTGGCGCGCTTCGAGCAGCTCGCGGACTCGGTCGTCTACAACTTCGCGTCGCTGGAGGACTTCATCGAGCGCGGCGTTGGCTTTGGTATCGAGCACGAGGGGCGGTTTGTGTCGGGCTGCGCGTCGTTCGCGATCAGTCCGCACAGCCTCGAGTTCGAGATCCAGACGCACGAGGACTTCCGCCGCCGCGGCCTCGCGTGCGCTGCCGCCGCCGCGATGATCGAGCACTGCATCGAGCGCGGGCTGGAGCCCTCGTGGGACGCGCACAACGACATGTCGGCAGCGTTAGCGACGAAGCTCGGCTTCGTCAACCCCGCGCCCTACACGGCGTATGAGCTACGTCCGTAGCGTCTTACTGATGGATCGTGATGATTGCCGCGGCGAGGAGCATGACCTGCATCCCGCTCGCCGCGAGAAATAGCAGGTAGCCGACGGCCCGGTCCCAGGCGTGGAGTATGTAGCCGAGCACGAGGTTAATCGCCAGCAGTCCGACGCCCGTGATCGGGATCGCGAGCAGACCGTCTTTGTCGCCCACGCGCGTCACGCTCCCGAGCGAGGGGAACGCGAAGGGGATACTGTTCGGCAGGCCGGGATACTGGTTGAAGACGTAGCCAACCGTCACGGCGAACGCCAGGACCGAGAGCATCGCCAGCCCCTGCGCGATTGGGTCGTGCCAGAACGGCTGCGCCGCGATGGCCGTCCGTTCCGTTACCTGCGGCAGCGAGATGAGCTGGCCCAGCTTTTGGTGCCCCTGCAGGTCGTGGGCGAACCGCGCCTCGTCCGAAACCGAGATGCCGTACGTCTGCGTTTGCGTGACGACGTACAGCAGGTCGTCCGCGGCGATGTTCGTCGCGTAGACGAGGACTGCGCCCAGCCCCTCGACGTCGGCCTTGCCGATGTGGTGTCCCAGCCAGTTCACGCCGCTGATCTTCGGCGCCGGGTACTCGCCGCCGGGCACCAGCCGCTCGATGCGGTCCATGGGGACGTGCTGGCGGATGTCGCCCCAACGGATCGTCAGGCCGTTGCGGTCAAGGTCGTACTCCAGCGTCCAGCAGCAGTACGTCCAGTACGCGAAGAGGCTGCCCAGCGCGAAGAAGAGGCCGGCGGCCAGGTAGAGGCCAACGAGCGCCACATCGATGTCGGCCGTGAGCCCGCGCCAGAGCAGCGCGATGGTGAACGCGTAGCACCAGAGCGCAAGGACGGCGCCCACAAGGACGCCGGTCCAACGGCGGGGATGTACCTGCGAGATCACGCTAGGCCTTTACTCCCTCTTTCGCCGCGACTTGCGGCTTGACCGGCGTCACCCACGACGCGTACTTCGCGTTCTTGCCGCGGATCGCGTCGAAATAGAGCGCCTGGAGCTTGCGCGTCACGTCGCCCGTCTTGCCGTCGCCGACAGCGCGCCGGTCGACTTCGATGACGGACGTGACGTGCGCGGCGGTGCCGGTCATGAAGCACTCGTCCGCGACGTAGAGCTCGCTGCGGTCGATCGAACGCTCGACGACCTGGATACCGAGGTCATCGCGCGCGATCTGCATGATGCTCGCGCGCGTGATGCCCTCGAGGATGCTGTCCGATGGCGACGGCGAGATCAGGACGCCGTCGCGGACGACGAAGATGTTCTCGCCGCTGCCCTCCGAGACGTGGCCGCGCTCGTCGAGCATGATCGCTTCGTCGTAGCCGTTCTCGATCGCTTCCGTCTTCGCGAGGGCGGAGTTGATGTAGAGGCCGTTCACTTTCGCGCGGGCCGGGATGCCCAGGTCGTCGACGCGCCGCCATGTCGACGTGCAGCAGCGGATGCCGGCGTCGTCCAGGTACGCGCCGAACGGCGTCACGAAGACGAGGAAGTCGTCCGCTACGTCGTGCAGGCGCGGGCCGAGCGTCTCTTCGCTCTTGTAAGCGATGGGCCGGATGTAGACGTCCTCCGTCAGCCCCGACCGCGCGACGATGTCGGTGGTGATGTCGCACAGCTCGTCGTCCGTGTAGGGGAGCTGGATCCGGAGGATGCGGCAGCTCTTCCGCAGGCGCTGGTAGTGCTCCCTGGTGCGGAACAGGTAGACGAGGCCGTCGTCCTGGTTCCAGTTGCCGCGGATGCCCTCGAAGCACGCCGTCCCATAGAGGAACGCGTGCGTCATTACACCGACTTTTGCCTGCTCCAGTGGCATGATCTGGCGCTGGAAATAGGCCATCGGTGTCGGCATGACGCGCGCTCCTTTCACGTGGAATGGAATGGCCCAGTATACGGCATCGCTTAGATTGCTCGCCAGGAGCGGCGTTCATCGTTGCATCTCTCGCTTCCCGACGTTCCAGCGGGGCGTCGAATTTGTGCTCACTTTAGAAAAATTTCGGCGGTTTCTGAAGCTGGACGCGTCGATTTATTCACCGATCTTCTCCGTGATCTAGCTCACACTTGTGGCAGCGCGCGCTCCCTCACCCCGGCCCCTCTCCCGAAGGGAGAGGGGAGCATGCTTTCGATATGGGGCATAGCTTATCGGGGTGGCGAGGGATGTCGAAGGGGCGGGTGGCACGGGGCGGGTTGTCATCCTGAGCGGAGCGGGGTAGAAGAGGGCGGGGGGAGCGCGAAGGATCTGACGAGGCGATCGCAGGATGAGTCGAGACTACTCCGTCTACATCATGGCCAACGAATCGCGGCGGCTCTACATCGGCGTGACAGGCGACCTCATAGGACGGGTGAGCGAGCACAAGCTCAAACTGGTGGACGGTTACACGAAGCGAAACAACATGACGCGGCTCGTACTGTACGAGGAGTTCTCAGATGTCCTGGTGGCCATCGAGCGCGAGAAGGAGTTGAAGGGGTGGCGTCGAGCGCGGAAGGTCGCGCTGATCGAGGCAACGAACTCACGGTGGAGGGACCTGGCAGATGACTGGGACTAGGCGGAAGGCGGTCAGGTCCTTCGGGCTCCCCGCCCCGGCTCGCTCTACCCCGCACCCCTCAGGATGACAGCGGGAGAAGCGTTAGGCGGAAGGGAGGTCAGGTCCTTCGGGCTCCCCGCCCCGGCTCGCTCTACCCCGCTCCCCTCAGGATGACAGAGGGAGAGGCGTTCGGCGGAAGGGGGGTCAGGTCCTTCGGGCTCCCCGCCCCGGCTCGCTCTGCCCCGCACCCCTCAGGATGACAGCGGGAGAAGCGTTAGGCGGAAGGGGGGTCAGGTCCTTCGGGCTCCCCGCCCCGGCTCGCTGTCTCCTCCGGCGACCCTGCGGCTACCCGCACCCCTCCGGATGACAGAGGGAGAGGCGTTAGAAGTGGGATCGCTACTTGACATGATTCGCTTCATGGAATATATTCTTTGGAGGAGTAAACAATGACCGATCTCGAAGCCGTGTTCTTGAGCATCATCGCGCAGCTACAGCCGTGTCATGGACTGGCGGTTGGGACCGAGGCCGAGGCGTTGCTTCACCGTCGAGTAGGTGTTGGGAGCCTCTACAAGGCTCTCCACAGGATGGAATCGAGAGGCTTACTCGAGGCTTACTGGGAGACGAGAGACGTCGAGGAGAGCCACCGCGGACCACGGCGTCGCTACTACAAGATCACCTCACACGGCGCGTTAGAACTAGCTGCCTATCAGACGCGCTTCGCACGTGCCCATAAGCTCGACCTGAGGCCAGCACAATGAGCGTGTCGCTGCCAGAGCAAACGTGGCCCTATTTCATTACAGCCCTTATTCTCCTGCCGCTGGTGCGATGGAAGTGCATTGAAATTGCTGAGGGCATCGCGAAAGTAGCGTTCTGGTTCGCTTCGCTCGGTATTCCGAGAGATGCGAAAGACGAGTGGCGACAAGAAGCTCTCTACGACATCGTCGAACTTATTGGCAGGGATCGCGCGCGTGGTCTAAGTCGAGAGGTAGCTGCCTATCGCGCTACCGTTGCCGGTCTCAATTTGCTCATCAATGCGCCGGGCGAGCGCTCCTTCTACATAAGCCACGTGCAGAAGAGGCGACGCGTGAGATGGATCCTAGGTGCGAGAGAACAGTTCGATTTTCTCCGACGTAGGTATGAGCTGGACTGGCCGATTTTCTTCGCTTTCCAACTTGTAATCACGATAGGCGAAATGGTGCAGCTACCTTTTGTTCCAAGCTTTCTCGTCATCTTTGCTTCGTACGCTGTGGCCACAGGGTATTTCGTGGGCGGAGTACCATCAAAGTTGGCGAATACCCGATTTGCTCTGGCGGCCAGGAGGCTCCCGAGGATCCCGTGGCGCTTCTATTACTGGTGGCTGCCGGTGACTCTGTTAACTGTGCCGCTGGTTCTCATGGGAGTCGAACTGCCCTATCGAGATGTCGTGATGAACTGGTCTGTGCGTGGAACAATGATCATATATGCGACGACATGGTTGCGGAGCTCGTTAGGTGTGTATGCCTCCGATACCGAGCAGAGGACCGCATAAGACGTCTCCTCTCTTGCCGCCGCGCCGTCCCCTGCGATAAGTTTCCCTCGCTATGGACGTAGACTTCGGGTGGTTTTTGCCGACGATGGGGGATGGCGAGGCGATCGGGCCGCCTTCGCGGGAGCCGACGCTGGACTATCTCGTGCAGGTCGCGCAGGCGGCCGAGGAGGCGGGCTTCGGCTTCGCGCTGGTGCCCGTCGGGACGACGTGCCACGACGCGTGGCTCGCGAGCGCGGTCGTCGCGGGGCGGACGGAGCGGCTGAAGTTCCTCGTCGCGATGCGCCCGGGCTTCGTCGCGCCGACGCTGGCCGCGAAGATGTGTAACACGCTCGACCAGCTCACGCGCGGCCGCGTGCTCGTCAACGTCGTGACCGGCGGCTACCCGGCGGAGCTGGCAGCCGACGGCGACTTCCTCGACCACGACGAACGCTACGCGCGCACGCAAGAGTTCATGCAGGTGGTGCGCAAGGCGTGGACCGAGCCGAAGAAGTGGGACTGGGACGGCACGTACTATAAGGTAGAGCGCGGCGACGTCCACCCGAAGCCCTACACGAAGCCGCATTCACCGTTCTACTTCGGCGGCGCGTCGGAGGCGGGCAAGCGCGTCGGCGCGGAGGACGCGGACGTCTATCTGCTCTGGGGCGAGACGCTCGACATGGTGCGCGAACGCATCGCGGACATGCGCGAACGCGCGGCGGCGGTAGGGCGCACGCTGCGCTTCGGGATGCGCATCCACGTCATCGCGCGCGAGACGGAAGACGAGGCGTGGGCGGCGGCGAACGACATCATCGCGAAGATACCGGAGGGCTTCCAGTCCGCGCTCGACAAGATCCAGTCGCGCACCGACTCCGAAGGCGAGAAACGACAGCAGCAGATGCGCGAAGCGGCCGGCGGCGAAGACCTCGTCGTCGCGCCGAACTTGTGGACGGGCATCGGCAAGGCGCGTGTCGGCGTCGGCAGCGCGCTCGTCGGCTCCGGCGAAAACATCGCGAAGCGCCTGCAAGAGTATGTCGACGAGGGGATCGACACGTTCATTCTCTCCGGCTACCCCCACCTCGAAGAGGCGCAGCGCTTCGGCCGCTACGTCATGCCGTTTCTGGCATTTGTCAAACCCTCGGTGCATGCCGGAACCTAATCCTGGATCCGGAGCGATGTGCTTTGGGAGAACAGGTCTTCTATGAACGCCGTCGCGATCAGCGGCAGCCCGCGCACGCCCTCCAAATCGAAGACGCTCGCTGAGCTGACGCTCGCCGCGTTCGCGCGCCACGGCTGCTCGACGCGGCTGATCGACCTCGCGACGCTCGACGCGAACGCGCTGCTCGCGCGCGGCACGTCCGCGGACGTCGACGACGCGATCGCCGCGGCCGGCGCCGCGCGCATCGTGATCGCGGCGACGCCGACGTATCGCGCGCTGTACACGGGGCTGCTGAAGATGTTCTTCGACCTGATGCCGGCGGACTATCTGGGCGACAAGCTGTGTGTGCCGCTGCAGACGGCCGGCGTCGCGCAGCACTTCCTCGCGATCGAGTACGGGCTGCGACCGCTGTTCATGTCGCTCGGCGGCGTCCCGCTTGCGGGCGTCTTCGCGACGGACGAGCAGTTCATCGACGGCGCGCCGAACGACGCGGTGGTCTCGCGCATCGAGCTCGTTGTGGAGCAGACGATGGAGCTAACCGGCGGCTAGCAACTCGTCCCGTACTGTCTCTGCCACACCAGGAAGTCCCTGCCGTCGACGTCGCCATCGGCGTCGAGATCGAACGTGGCAAGGTATGGACGGCGCAGCAGGATCTGGATCAGCAGGCGCACGCCGTCCGCGAGGGTCACCCGTCCATCGTCGTTGAAGTCGGCGCACTGCACGATGCAGACCTGACCAGTATTGACCGCCGAGTCGAGCGAGTTCTCCAGCGGATCGGTGAGCACCTCGACGTTTGGTACGAGCGCGCTGCAGTCACCGGCGTTGCCGACGGCCTCGAACGTCATGTCCATCAAGTCGACCGTGCCGGACACGCCGGTTGAGTCTGCGCCGGCGAGGCGGACGCCGAGTGCGTGGTCGGGGTTGCAGGCCTGCGGGATGGCGGGGTTGGTGTCGCAAGCCGTGGCATCGAGGACGGCCGAGTCGAATGCGATGTTGACCGTCCACGAGCCGAGCTCCGAAGGCGGCGCGACGGTAACCAGTGCGACCGTAACGTCGCCGCCCTCGACGACGATGGCGGGGCCGGGGTTGATGTTGGGCGCGCCGCCGTTGTGATCGATGCCGAACGTCGCGGTCTCGGCGCTTACCGGCGACGCGGATGCGAGTGCGCCGATGGCGAGCATCATAAGAAACGCTGCGGAAAGGAGCATTCTACGTGCGATCATGACGGACCTCCGAGGGAGATTGGCGGGGGGCCATCCTACCTCCGGTCTGCGTAAGCTGTCAAGCGAAAGGCCCTTGCGGCCGCAGCGTTGGCGGGTCGCGTCTGTTGTATGAGGAGGAGCCGAGGCTGGAAAGCCTCGGCTACGATTTCTGCTACGCTGCGACACGCATCCGCAAGTCCCGTTGACAGATAGGAGCACCCGACATGGCCGATGCCAACGACTACATCGATGCCCACACCGACGAAGCGCTTGCGCAGCTCACGGAGTTCGTCGCGATGCCGTCGGTCGCCGCGCAGAAGCAGTCGATCCCGGAGACGGCGCAGTACGTGCTGGAGCTGCTCGAGGCGATCGGCGCGACGGCGGAGATCCTCGAGAAGGAGGCGCCCGCCAACCCTGTCGTCGTCGGCGAGCTGCCCGGCGCATCGGCGACGACGCTGCTGCTCTACAACCATTACGACGTGCAGCCCGCCGAGCCGTTCGATCTCTGGGGCGGCGATCCGTTCGTCGTGCGTCGCGACGGCGACAAGCTGTACGGCCGCGGCATCAGCGACAACAAAGGCCACGTGATCTCGCGCATCCTGGCGATCCGCGCGCTGCAGGAGGCGCACGGCGGCAAGCTGCCGGTCACGATCAAGTTCCTGATAGAGGGGGACGAGGAGATCGGCAGCCCCAAGCTCGAGGAGTTCGTCGCGAAGCATCGCGAGCGTCTCGCGTCGGACGTGTGTTTGCACGAAGGGGGCGGCGTCAACTCGAGCGGGCAGCCGTCGATCTCGCTGGGCGTGAAGGGCATCCTGTCGGTGCAGCTCGACGCGCGGACGGCGGTGCGCGACTCGCACTCGTCGTACGGCGCGGCGGTGCCGAACGCGGCGTGGCGGCTCGTGTGGGCGCTGTCGACGCTGAAGGACGCGGACGAACGCGTGCGCATCCCGGGCTTCTACGACAACGTGCGGCCGCCGACAGAGATCGAGGAGGGCTTCTTGCGCGCGGCGCCGTCGGAGGAGCAGGAGGTGCTCGATAGCCTGGAGGTGCGGGAGTTCGTGTGCGGCGTGCGCGGCTACGACTACACGCGGCGCATGATCTTCGAGCCGACGTGCACGATCAACGGCATCCTGTCGGGCTACACGGGCGAGGGCACGAAGACCGTCCTGCCCGCGCAGGCGTCGGCGAAGCTGGACATCCGTCTCGTGCCGGACCAGGACCCGAACGTGATCGCGGCGTCGCTGCGGCAGCACCTGAAGAACGAAGGCTTCGGCGACATCGAGGTGTGGACGTCGGCGGGGGAGTTCCCGGCGCGCTCGGACGCGTCGCACCCGTTCGTAGAGATCGTCCGCAGCACGGCGCGCGAGGTCTACGGGCAGGAGCCCGTCGTGCTGCCGAACATGGCGGGGACGCAGCCGTTGCATCCGATGATGAGCATCCTCAACGTGCCGATGGCGTCGGCGGGGATGTACTACCCGGACGCGCGGGCGCACGCGCCGGACGAGAACATCCGGCTGGAGGACTTCGTGCTCGGCACGAAGCACGTCGCGGCGATCATCGAGGCGCTGGGGAAGGCGTAGGGCAGGCCTAAATGTTGCGGTTGGCCTCCATCAGGAAGACCATGTTCGCGGCTGCGTTATGGAGCGCAAAAGCTGCAACATAATCTGGAACACTAACCGGATCGGACCCCTGACCGTGCCCGCCCATTCTGTTGCGAATACTTGGCACCCCCGACTCCAAGAGTCCCCGTAGCGCGGAAAATTGCGCCTGCAAGCCTTGAGGGATGAGACCCTGAGCAAAAAGAACGTCCAGGAGGGACTTTGCCGTTGCGTTGTGAGAGTAGGTCCACCTACGCTTGTCACAGATCGACTTCATTGTGCTCTCGAACGCCTTTAGCGCTTCAGCGATCGCTTCCTTTGTGCGACCGTGACGGTAGTGTTCATGCGCCCGTAGGAATTCTTCCTCGGCTCCTCGAAACCTAGAGTCCCTCAGCAAGCTTAGAGCCCCTTGGACAACCTCTGCGTGCACGTACTCTGAGTCGACCTTAATGATTCGCCCAGCTACTAGCTGGTAACCAACGCCATGTTCCCTAAGGCGGTAGTTGAGTTCGGCAACGGCAGAGTCGGGATCTTGTGTGCGCTGATCTTCACCTGGGTAGAGACCGGCACGATTCGCCATGATTGAAAAGGAAACCTCTACCATGTCGAGTGTGAGCTCGACTGGTTGGTTGAGCAAGAACTCCTGACACTGCAACCAGGGATTCATATCCTTGGTCTTGGTACCCAGTTGAAAGACGCCAACCTCGCGGGCCATGGCGTCATGTATCGCCTGCCAAAGCTGATTCGAGAGCGGCGTAGCTTGCCAGTGGTCGACCTGGAAGTACGGGCCGATTGTTGACCGCCAGATGTGCGCGATTTGCACGCGAAGCGCCGCTGGCAAGTCATCGTAACGATAGACGTCCGGCTTCCCAGCGCGTTCTGCGGCCTTCTGCCTCTTAGAGAATGTCAGGAATATTGACATGGGACCCCCTGGGTGTTACGCGATCTCGCCGTGCACGGTGACCATATAAGTCTAGCTCAAACGACTCAGAACGCGGCACGCCGCCGGCTGTACTATCCTCCTACTAACCTAGGCGAAGCCTGCCTTGAGCGAAGTCTTAGGGAAGGCTGACCGGGACGCCCCGTTTGCCTGACGCCGGGAACGCTGCGCGCGTCCCGATGTCAGGTGAGCGGGGCGCGTTCGTTAGGATGGTTGTCATGCTGGGCGAAGAGCTGAAGTGGGCGCGGCGCGTGCCGCAGGGCGTGATCGAGCGGCTGTACACCCTCGACGCCAAAGGCATCGTGGACGAGGAGCTGATCGACGAGGTCGGCTATGCGCTCTACGCGCGCTGCGAGAGCATCCGCATCGTCACGGAGGCGCAGTCCGGGCGCGTGACGTGCCCGCGCTGCCGCTCTGTCGTCCAGCGGGCGCTCATGCGCGACCGCGCGAGCAAGGAGGAGCGCATCGAGTGCGCGTGCGGCTGGAGCGGGACCTGGGGTGAGTACCTCAAGTCGTACCAGCGCAAGCAGCTCTTCGGCGGCGCGGCCTATCCGTTCTTCCTGGAGTTCCTCGCACGCTGGCCGCGGCAAAAGACGCCGCGCGACAAGCTGCTGGCGGTCGACAAGCTGATCCATTCGTGTCACGTCGCGGCGAAGATGCCTTGGGCGCGTCCCGCGGCGACGAACCTGATCGAGGGCAGCGCGAGCGAGCTAGCCGCCTTCCTCGACAAGCTGGCTTACGGGCCGAAGAGCACGCCGGGCAGGGAGGAGACGCGTGTCGCGTGGCAGCGTCTCCGTTCGGAGCGCTTCTTCCCAGGGGCGAAACGCTAGGCGCCTTCGAGCACCTGCGCCCGCCACGACGGCAGGTCGAGCGGGTCGAGACGTTGGACTTCGGGGACGGCGTCGAAGGCCCGATCCGCCGTCACGATCTGCGTGACGCCAAGGCGGCGCATGACAGCGAGGTGGATGAGATCGCGCGCGCTCAGTCGCGGATGCGCAGCGACGAGGTCGCCGGCAAGAGAGACGTCTTGCGCGTAGACGGCCTCGATACGGCCGGACATCACGCGCTGGTAGTCCGCGAAGTACCCCTTGCCGCCTCGATCCCACAGCTTCAGTGCGATCATTCGATGGAGGATCTCCTGGAGGACCTCCGCGCTCGTCATGAAGGAGTCTCGTCACCTCCGCCCGCCTGCCAGCGCCAGCCCGGCCGCCACGCTGGTAAACGCGCCCGTCGCGGCCATCGACGCGCGCGGCAGCGCTTCGTGGAGCATGTCGCGGAAGGCCGGGATGAGCGACGAGCCGCCGGTCGTGATTACGACGGCGATCTCTTCCCGATCGCAGCCTGCGCGGTCGATCGCGTCCAGCGCGCACGCGCGCGCCGAGCGGAGCTGCAGCGCGATAGCCGCCTCGAACTCCGCGCGCGTGATCTCCTGCGCCACGTCGATGTCGGGCCGCGCCAGCCGCACCGTCGCCGCGCCGGCGTCCGAAAGCGCGATCTTCGCCTCCTCGATCGCGCGGAACAGCTCGAGCCCGTGGTTGCGCGTCACGAGCGCCTCGAGCGCCGTAAGCTCGTGCGGGCGGTCCGTGCGGCGGCGCGCGTCGCGGATCACCTCCAGCAAGTCGGGCCGGTTCAGCTCAACGATCGTCTGCCAGCTCCGCAGGTGCGCGATCAGGTGCTGCGGCATCGACAGGCCGTCGGGCTGGTAGCGCGCCCCCTTGCCGAAGTGCTGCGCCATGCGCGTCTCCATCATCCTGCTGTCGAGCAGGTCCCCGCCGATCGGCACACCGCCCGTCGCGAGCGACTCGATGCCGTCGCGCGTGGCTTGCGCGACGGTCACATCGAGCGTGCCACCGCCGAAATCGAACACGAGGAAGCGCGTGCCGGGCGCAAGCTGCGCTTCGGCCGCGTAGTGGTACGCCGCGCCGACGGGCTCTTCTAGGAATCTAACGCGCTCGACGCCCGCGATCGTCCACGCTTCTTCGAGCCGGCTTCGCGCCGCATCGTCCTTCGCCGCGTCCTCGGAGAAGTGCACCGGCCGTCCCACCACCAGCTCATCGATGGGCCGGCCCAGGCTGCGTTCCGCCGCGCGCACAATCTCGCGCGCCAGCGTCGCGACCAGCTCCTCCAGCCGGTACTCCTGCCCGAAGACGTTAGTCTTCTTGAAGGACGTCACGGGTAGGAAGCGCTTGAGCGACTGAAACAAGCGCCCCGGCTCGTTCACGTCGACCATCGCGTAGGCGTCCTTCACGACCTCCATGTCGGAGAAGGTCATCCGGACCTCGCCGATATAGCGACGCTCCATGCGCACCTCGCGGCCTGTGTTTTGCTCGGTGTACAGATCGAGCGCGCGCTGGCCCGTGTGGACCTCGCCGTCGCGCGTGATGTAGAGCAGCGATCGCATCACGCGCGCGTCTCGTGCGTGCGGATCGAGCGGCAGCAGCTCGACGCGATCGCCGTCGAACGCCGCGACGCTGCTGTTCGAAGTCCCAAAGTCGATGCCAATGCTCAGCATGATGTCCCTCCGGTGAATCGGTGCGTTGCGTTGCAGTCCTTGGAGGGCGGACCCGGGAGGTCCCCGGGCATAGAAAAACCCGCTGTCTACACAGCGGGTCTGGTAACATCCTCGCCGGCCGTCCCGCAGGACGACCGGCGTTCGTAAGCAGCCTAGAGACATCGCCTATCCATAGTGTTTACCTCCTGAGAGGCGGTGGGCAGTATCTCAAACGGGGCAGGTGGTGTCAAGAGGCGATTCTGGGTGGTAGCTGGGTTAGAGTTTGACCCGCTCAAACACGGTTGCCTTGGATAGCTTGTTCATTACCGTGCAGGGTACCCTTACACGGGATATATGATAAACAATAGGTTATTAAGATATCCATGGACATATATCCTCGCAAACCATATAATCCAGGGTAGGAGAGCGAAATGGCGAGAGTCCCGATCACCGTTCTTGGCTACCGCTGCGAGCGATGTGGCTATGAATGGATTCCGCGTGAGCGAGAGCAAGACCGCGAGCCAAAGACCTGCCCAAAGTGTAAGAGTCCGTACTGGAACCAGCCGAGAAGAAGCGCCATGCCGTATGAGGAATTCCGCGACAAAATCAGGGACGCGCTGTCCGAAAGCGGAAGCGGCTTGACATGGACAGAGTTGAGGACTACGACGGGCCTTCCACAGATGTTCCCCAACAATAGGTGGGTAAGGCGACTAGAGACTGACATTGGGTTGCAACGAACACGAGAGAAGCAAGGCATAATCCGCTGGCATCTGAAGGCCAAGGGAAGGAAGTCTTAACCGTTTGTCATACCAACTTCCTACCGATCCTGTGCGTGTCCAGCTTGACGGTCGAGCGATTTGGAATGAAGGCCGCTCGATGCGCGATGCAGACTTCTTCACGTTCGGGTATACCGGCAGACCCACAGAAGAAGTTCTAGACTTGCTCAAGGCCGCTGGCGTAGCTACCGTGGTCGATATTAGATTCTCGCCTGTCAGCATGTACAAGCCTGATTTCAGCAAATCCAACCTCTGCCGAATTGTCGAAAAACATGGCTTGAGTTACATTCACTTGCCACAGCTAGGCGTTCCCAAGAACATCAGGACGCTCGCGGCTGAACGAGGAACGCGAGAGGTTATTTGGGACTGGTACGACGAACACGTCGTGACCCGATACATAGGTCATAATCTGCACTTCTTTCTCAACTTCGCGGATCATCCAATGGCGCTCATGTGTGTAGAAATTGATCCAGGTGCCTGTCACCGACATCTACTCTTCCAGGCGCTGGAGGATCACGGATTGCGCGGATTCGATTTGTAGGAGTCCTCTCGTGTTTGGCGGCAAGTGGCAAAGCAAACGAGTTCTCATCACTGTACGGACGTATCCAACGCCAGCAAACAAGGGCGCGGAGACATCCTGCACCGCTGGTATTACAGACGAGGGGCAGTGGATTCGTCTATTCCCCATAAATTACCGTCAATTGGAGCCGGAGCAGAAGTTCCACAAATACGATTGGGTGAATGTGAGGGTAGCGAAGGCCAGCGATCCTCGCCCTGAAAGCTACACCGTGGACCTAGAATCAATTGAGATCGAATCTGCCGTTAAGCCCAGCAGGAATTGGCAAGCTCGTAAAGAGATCGTCCTTCCGCTCGAAGCGCGGTCTCTGTGCTCGTTGAAGCGTGAGCGAGACGAGCACAAACATCCGACGCTGGGCATCTTCAAGCCAAGAGAGATTACACGTCTTGTCATTGAGCCGGACGACGAGGATTGGACACCAGAGGAAAAGCAGAAGCTTCGTCAGCCGAACCTGTTCAATCAAAGGCCGGTCATTGAGTTGACGAAACTTCCATTTCGCTTTTCGTACGAGTTCGTCTGCAACGACGCGGGATGCCAGGGGCACAAGCTGTCATGCACGGATTGGGAGTTGGGCGCAGCGTTCATTGATTGGCGAAATAGGTATGGTGCGCGCTGGGAAGAAAAGTTCTGCCAAAAGTTCGAACGCCAGATGATCCATGAGCGAGATACTCGCTTCTACGTCGGGACGGTAGCGGCTCATCCCCACATATGGATCATCATCGGCCTGTTCTACCCAAAGCCCTCTTAGGGGTCGTCGCGCGACTCACTTCGATTTGCGCGCTAGCCTACGCGCTCAGCAACGGCCCGCCCGGGTCGAGGACGGAGCCGTCGAGGGCGATGACGGAGGGGCGCTCCTCGCAGTAGCCCTCGAACTCGCACTTGTCGAACTCGAAGGCGTTGCGCTCCTTCTTCCAGCGGATCTCCCACGTGCCGGTCACGACGCCCTCGCGGCCCAGCGCGACCTGCTGCTCGAGGATGCGCGCCAGCGCCTGTAGTTGTTCGCGTCCCATAGCGATGCCCTCCGCGGGAAGGGTAGCACCAGTATTCGTGTGGTGGCCAAGCTGCTCGAGGACGTACACTACGGGACGCCATGCCGAAGCGTGCCTTGGTGTTGGGAGGAGGCGGCCCGGTCGGCGTTGCCTGGGAGACCGGCCTCGCTGCCGGGCTGGAGCAGGAGGGCGTGCGTCTCGCGGACGCCGACCTGATCGTCGGCACGTCCGCCGGCTCGATCGTGGGATCGCAACTCGCGCTCGGCCGGTCGCCGCAAGACATGCTCGCGACGCAACGCGAGCTGAACGAAGGGGACCGGCCGCAACTCCGCGCGATCCGCGGCCCCATCGATATCAGCGGCCTGATCGCGCAGTATGTGCGGTTCTACCGCGACGGTGGGCCGCCGGAGGAGTTCCGCAAGGGCATCGGCGCGTTCGCGCTCGCCGCGGAGACGATGAGCGAGGACGAGTGGCTCGCGACGTTCGGCAGCGTGCGCGAGCTCCAGGAGTGGCCGGAGCATCCCTTCGTCTGTACGGCCATCGATACGGCGGACGGCAGCCTCGTGACGTGGGACAGCGACTCGGGCGTCGAGCTGGGGCTCGCCGTCGCGTCAAGCTGCGCCGTGCCGGGCATCTTCCCGCCGATCACGATCGCCGGACGGCGCTACATGGACGGCGGCATGGGCTCGACGACGAACGCCGGCCTCGCGCGCGGGTACGACAAGGTGCTCGTCGTGTCAGTGACGGGCGGTGTGAGCAGCCGCGTCTCCGCGTACCCGGAGCTGGCCGAAAAGGCGCGCGCGCGTTTCGCGGCGGAGCTGGACGCCATGCGCGACGCCGGTAGCGCGGTCGAGCTAATCGTCCCAGATGAGGAGGCGCGCGAGGCGTTCGGGCCGAACCTGATGGACCCGACGCGCAGGCGCGAGATCGCGGAGACTGGCCTGCGCCAGGGCAAGATCGAGGCGGCGCGGATCCGGGAGTGGTGGTGACCCTTCGTAGAAGGAGAGGACAATATGGTCAACGACCTGATCAGTGAAGACATCAAGGCGAACCGCGATCGCTATCTCGCGATCATGCACGATCACGGGACAAAGTCGCCGGACGCGATCATCGACAGCGTGCGCGAGACGCAGCACGAGCTGTTCGAGATTTACAGCTCAGTCTCGGAGGAAGCGGCGCGGCACAAACCCGCGGCCGGCGAATGGAGCATCTACGACCTGGCGCTGCACACGGTCTTCACGGAGCGGCTGATCGCAAAGCTCATCCACCACATGGCGCGCAGCAGCGTTCCGCCCGCCGAGGACCTGGAGGGCGCGGGCATCGGCATGATGCCCAAGGACAACCACCAGGGCTATTACGACATCCTCGACGACCTACGGCGAACGAACACGGACCTCCTCGAGGCCGTGCGCGACCTGCCCGGCGAGCCGGACACGGTGATGAAGGTGCCCCATCCCTACTTTGGGGAGCTCAACTGCCTCGAATGGGCGGGCTTTCAGCGCGTACACGACCTCGACCACATCCAGCACGCGCGTAAGATCCTCGCAGCGATCCCGGTGTAGTTGGCGCTCCCTCACCCTCGGCCCCTCTTCCTCCACGAGGGATAAGGGAGCTCAGGACGGTTCGTCGAAATGGGCGGCGATCCTGCGGGCGGCTTGTCTCGGAGAGATCTCGTTAGTGTTTACCTCGATGTCGTAGATAGCGCCGTCATGCACGACATCGTAGTGTCCGCGCCCCTGGCCCAGCACACGGTTCCCCCTCACGCGTTCGCGCTCCTCGATCACGTCGAGGGGGCATCGCACGCCCACGAACGTCACGTCCACGGCGGCGAGCGCGTCGCGCAGGTCGGCCTGCCATTCCGGTTCGAGGAAGACGTGCTCGAAGATCACATCGTTTCCGGTCTGCGCCAGCGCCGCGATGGCGCGGTGCATCCCGCGCACTAATCGATGGCCTGCCTCGCTGACCTCGATCCGCACCGGGCCACCGGGCTCATCCGGAAAGACCCAGCGTAGCGGCGCGTTCTCGACTGCGCCGTTCTCGTTCGTGCGCTCCGCCCACGACATGCCAAGGTGGCCGACCGGCGGCAGCATCGCGAGGAAGGCGTCGATGCTGAGCAGGAGCGGCTGCGGCTCCAGCAGCTTCTGTAGCTCGAGCGCGATGCTCGTCTTGCCTGAGCTCGAAGAGCCGTTGATGATGATGACCCGGCCCGTGCTCACGACACGTCCGTCGTCCGCCGCTCGATCATCACGTGCGTGCTCGTCACCGTCGCGAGCAGGCGGACCTTTTCGTCGCGCACCTCGGACGTTACGACCATCATTGTGCGTCCCTTGTGCACGAGGCGCGACGTGGCGATCGCCTTACCTTCGTCCGTGTTGCGCAGGAGGTTTGCGCTGATCTGCACCGAGAGGGGGAAGGGGAGATCGGTGCGCTCACGGCTCGGATCCGTTGCGTGCTGGCAGAGCATCGTCGCGGCGACGTCCGCTAGCTGAATCAGCGCGCCTGCGGCGAAGACGCCCGTGCCCTGTCGCACGTTGCCGGACATGGGCATCTCCATAACGACGTGGTCGGCGTCCGCCTCGAGAGGCCGCAGGCCCAGCGCGAGGATGATGTTACCGCCGCTCGCCTCGATGCGCTGCTTCCACTCCTCGTACCACGCGTCATCGTATATTGGCATGCGCTTCGCCTGCTACGCTTCCGCGCCGCGCGTGAGTTGATGGGCCCTCCTGCGTAACCGCCGGAGCAGGAGCTGTTCCATGAGGACGTGGTGGAACGGCTCGATCAAGCGGTAGTAGAACCGACCGACCCATGACCACGGATGCACGGAGGTGTACAGCACGACTGAGGACGATCCTCCTGGTGAGGCCTCGGCTGCGATGCCAAATCGAGCGTCAAGCCCCGGCGCGCCGGTAACGAGCACAACCTGGACATCCCCTGGAGCATCGACGACGGTCTCGACGTGGAACTTGCCGGCTTG
Source organism: Dehalococcoidia bacterium (assembly GCA_040902195.1). Lineage (GTDB taxonomy): Bacteria > Chloroflexota > Dehalococcoidia > DSTF01 > RBG-16-68-14 > JBBDXS01. The sequence continues at coordinate 9,239 of JBBDXS010000003.1, read as the reverse complement.
TGTGCGCAGGACGTCGCCGGGCGCGAGCGGTCTGAGGCGCACGCTGAAGACGGCTGAAACGAGCTGCGACGCGTCGAGCTGCACGGGGAGGGTGCAGGTATGTGCGTTCACCCGCCACGCGCCTGCCATCGCAGGCGGTAGAGCCGATTCATCGACGCGAATTCGCACGTTTTACCTCGACTACCATGATGGCTACCCCTTTCTCGCGCTCGCAGCTTAGCATCAGTGGGGGCGAACATGGCACGCCGGTTGACGGCTATTCGAACCGGTTGCTAGGGTTGGGTACTCTCGCAGGAGGAGGTGGAGCTACATGTCCTCGATGTACCACGAAGGCAACCGGCAGCTACAAGACAAGTTCGACACGCGGCGCTTGGCGGACAGGCTGGAAGACGGCGCGGTGCGCGACGCGATCGGCCAGAGCGACAAGGCGTTCATCGAAGCGCGCGATATGTTCTTCCTGGCGACGGCCGACGAAGATGGGCGTCCGAACAACTCGTACAAAGGCGGCGATCCAGGCTTCGTCCGGGTGATCGACGAGCAGACGATCCGTTTCCGAACTATGACGGCAACGGCATGTACCTCTCGATGGGAAACCTCCTGAGAAACCCGGAGGTGGGGCTGCTGTTCATCGACTTCGAAGGCCGGCGGCGCATGCGGCTGAATGGCGTCGCTTCGATCGACGCGCACGACCCGCTGATGAGCGAGTACCCGGAGGCGCAGTTCATCGTGCGTGTACGGGCGCGCGAGGTCTTTCCCAACTGCCCGCGCTATATCCACCACTATCAGAAGGTCGAATCCTCAGAGTTCGTGCCGCGCGATGGCTGCGAGACGCCGACACCGGACTGGAAGAGGGGCGTGGCGCAACACGAGCCGGAGCTGCTCCCGAAGCGCGACCGGGACCGGTTGGCGGAGGCGTAGACCTCCCTCACCCCCAACCCCTCTCCCGGAGGGAGAGGGGAGCTTGGAATAGGCAGGCTAGCGCCACTTGTGGGTACGGCGTTGGGGCGTGTAGGCAAATCAGACTGTCCAGGGAGGATCCGAGAGCTTCCACAGCCATCCGATGGGATGCAGGTAGAGCCGCGCGGCAACACGTTGGGATGATAGGTTGCCGGCGGATGTGCTGTAAAAGAGGCGCCGGCCGCTGGGCGCGAGTAGGGAGGCCCATGCCGCGGTCGCTGCCGCGGCGTGCCCCTGCCCGCGGAACTTGGGATGAGTCCACAAGCCGGCCTCCGCGCCGCGATCGGTGAGGCGCGCGGAGTGGCAGATCGAGATGATGCGGTCACCGATCGTTGCGAACGCCCAGGGGCCGAGGGACCCGTCGAGCAACAGGTCCCAATCCTCCACGGTCCAGCCGGCTCGCTCTGGGATCTGGTCCCGAAGACTCTTCGCACTCCCGCCGTCTGAGCTCACGATCACGGCCGCGGACTCGAACGCGGTCGTGGGCGGTATCACGTAGCCCGGGCCCGACGAGAGCTCCACCGGTCCGAGCGAGTCCGTGAGGAGCTGTTCGCAACGAGCGATCGACGCGGGCGGTGTGGCGGGAGGCGACGGCGCTTCGCTGGCGACCGCCGCCTGAAGTTCGACTGCGAGGGCGTCGGGCACCTCGCTGCCGATCGCCGCGAACTGTCCGTCGTTGGAGACGGCGATCACGAGGTGCGGGGCAGGACGCGCCGCTGTGTCCCGGCTTGTGAGCAGACGGCCTCGCTGGTCCGTCGTCCATAAGGTATCGATCTCGACTGCGAGGAGCTCGAGATCAGTCAGAAGCTCAACTCCCTTCCCACGTCACGTCGCCGCAGAGGTCTGCGGGGTGCTCGCGCGAGGCGAAGACGGCGTACTCGCGCTTCGATGCGCCGAGCGTGGTGCCGTCGCCGTGGCCGGGGTGCACGAGCGTCTCGTCCGGCAGCTTGAACAGCCTCGACGTGATCGAAAGGATGGCTTGCTGGAGATCGGCCGGCGTGCCGGTGCGGCCGGGGCCGCCGGGGAAGAGCGCGTCGCCGGTGATGAGCTGGCCGCCTACGAGGAGGCAGATGCTCCCCGGCGTGTGTCCCGGCGTATGGATCACGCGCACGCGCAGCTCGCCTACCGAGAGCTCCTCGCCGTCCGAGAGCGTCCCGTCCACCTCCGCGGCGTAGGGCTCGCGGTCGGCGTCGTGGCAGAGCACGCGCGCCTTCGTCGCGCTCTTGACAGCATCGATGCTCGCCCAGTGATCGGCGTGGCGGTGCGTCACGATGATCGCCGACACGCGGCCGCCGTCCAGCGCATCGAGGACGCGCGTGCCGTCTTGCGGCGCGTCTATCACGAACGTCTCGCCCGAGGCCTTGTCCTGGATCAGGTATGCATTGTTCGCGAACGAGCCGAGCGGCCCCTCCTTAACAAGACGCAGGTTTCCTTCCTCGAAGACTTCCATCGTGTGTTCCTCCTGCCCTGCGGGGCGGGCGCCTCGCGAGGCGCCCCTACGGCAGCCGCAGTCGCCTATCTTTGCCAACCCGCACGAGCCCGTCGCGCGATAGCGCATCGATCAACGACGAGAACGCTTCGCCGTTTACGCCAAGGCGCGTCGAAAGCTGCGCTCTGGTCATCGACTTCCCCGCGGGCAGCTCGCGGAGCGCCTGGACGATGCGCCCTCGATAATACCGCCGCGAGCCCGTGAAGGGCTCTTCCTTCTTCCGTGGGACAGGTTTCAACCTGCCGGAACCATAGGCCGTACGCCCCTCTCCGATGCGCCTCGCCATGTGCTTGCGCGCACGACACCAGCGCGCCACCGGGCACGACCCGCACTTCGGCGCGCGCGCCGTGCAGACGGCGGCGCCCAGGTCCATCATCGCCTGGTTCCAGCGCGCGGGCGCTCGCCGCGAGAGGAGCCGCTCGGCGGCGGGGCGCAGCTCTCGTGTTGGCGCGCGCGAGTCGATGTCGCCGGCGAGGCGTCGCACGACGCGCACGACGTTAGTATCGATCGCGGCCGCGGGCTCGCCGAAGGCGAACGACGAGACGATCGCCGCCGTGAACGGCCCGATACCCTCGATCTTCTCCAGCTCTGTCCTCTTCCGCGCGAACCCGCCCTCGCGCACGATGCGCCTCGCCGCGCGCTGGAGACGCAACGCGCGCATGTTGTAGCCCATGCCCTCCCACGCGCGCAGCACGCGAGCCGCCGATGCGCGCGCGAGCGAATCGACCGTCGGGAACGCGCGCAGGAACTGATCGTACTTGGGCAGCACGCGCGACATTTGCGTCTGTTGCGCCATCACCGCCGCGACGAGCACGTGGTACGGGTCGCCCGACTCCCGCCACGGCGCGCTCAGCCCGTTGCGCCGGTGCCACGCGAGCAGGGCGCGGCGAAAGGCTGGGAGGTCCTCGCCAGGTGGGAGGGGGAGCGCCCTACGCGGCATCGATCTCGTTGAGGAAGCGGACGACACGGTCCTTGAACCGCTGGTCGGGGACGACACTGATGTGGTTCGTGCCCGGAATAACCTCGAGCTGCGCGCCCGGGAATGCCGCGGCGACAGCCGCCCCTTCGGCGTCCGCCTCGCTGTTGACGACGAGGACGGGCAGTAACACGTCCGCGAGCTCCGCCGTCGTCGCCGCGAAGTGGTCGGCCTGGAGCCACGCCGCGAGCGCAGCGAGGTCGTTCCCTTGCGAGGCGTAGAGATCGCGGACGGCGCGCAGCGTCTCGTTTTCGACCGAGGCGGAGTCGGGCGCGAGCAGCGCGTCGACAACGGCGGCGAGCTCAGACGGGCCGTGCTCGAAGAAGTTCGGCCCGACGCCGCCCATGATCGCTGCGGAAACGCGCCCGGGCGTCTGCGCGAGCAGCCCTGCCGTGACCTGGCCGCCCATCGAGTAGCCGAAGATGTCCGCGCGATCGATCTTAAGGTGGTCGAGCAGGGAGACGATATCGGAAGCCATGGGCGCGGTCTCGTACGACGCGGCGTCGTGCGGCTTGTCGCTCGCGCCGTGGCCGCGCTGGTCGACGCCGATGACCTGTCTCAGCGGCGAGAGCGTTTCAACCCAGCCGGTGTCGACCCAGTTCATCTGGTAGTTGTTCGCCCAGCCATGAAGCAGCACGATCGGCCGCCCCGTGCCTGTGACCTCGTAATGGATGCGCACGCCGTTCGAGTCGAACGAGCCGGGGCCGATGACCGAGGAGGCCGATGGCCGCGGCGTCGCGGCCTCTTGCTTGCTCTTCGACGACGTGCAGGCGAGCGCTACACCCGCCGCGCCGAGCACCATCGAGCCGAGGAAGCGGCGGCGGCTCTGCGGTGTGGCGAACAGTGCTTCTCGTGGCATGAGCGCTCGCAGTATACAGGGCGTTGCGAGCGGCGACGTGGCGTTTCGGCGGACGGAAGCCTGGGTCGGGCTAAGGCCTCTCGGCGACACAGACGATCTGTCTATCGCCGATACTCCAGTTGCTGGGCAACGGGTAGTAGTAGTATTCGGCTTCTAAAGGACATCCTTCCTCTGCGACCTGGATAATCTCATCCTCACCGGGGTAGGCGGTGTCGCCCGGCATTTCGAGGACCTCCAGCACCACGACATCAGCGTCACCGCTCGTGCATGCCACAACGGAAAACAGGCCTTCATCGTCGATCTGCAAGCAGTCTCCAGCGTTCGCTGGCTGCACTACCAGCGCGGTGCCTTCGTCCGGCTCGGTCGCGAGGCCGACGGCGACCCCAAGGATCACTGCAGTGAACGCAGCAGCTCCTCCAATGATCGACCACCGTGCGACCAGGCCTGATGTTGAGCTTGGGCCGTCGGCGTATACCGGGTTCCAGACCACGACGTCATTCGCGGCTTTGTCATGCCACGCTTGCTTGTCATCATCCCAGATCATCGAGAGCCACCCGATGCCAAGCGCGTAGTACCCCGCGAGACGGACGATCTGGCGGAGCACGGCCCGGAGCAGCCCAATGCGCCGATTGTCGGCTTTGCCGATCACGCCAATGCCAAGCATCCGCTTGCCTATGGTCCTGCCGTAGGCATCGCCTAGACAGAGATAGGCAAAGAACAAGGGGGTCAACATAAACGCGAACGTGATCGCCGTCGCGTCGTCCAGCGTTCGTTCGCTCGCGTCCATGAGACCGGCTACCAAATTCATGATAAGCACTGCCACGCCTGCAATAGCCGCCGCGATGATTAGACCGAGGACGCTGTCGATGAGGTACGCGATGAAGCGCGTACCCCAACTTGCGTAGGGACTCTGGGGTGGAGCGTCAGCCAGTGTTGCGGCCGTAGAAGCGGCTTGGGGCGGCCATGGCTGCCCGGCCTGGCGAGCTGAGCATTGCGGACACAGTTTTGCGCCTAACCTCTGATCCGCAAGGGTCAGCGCCAGCCCGCACCTTGAGCAAATCATGCCGCCTCCGCCCGTCATGGGTAGCGCATCTTACTCAAGGCTTCTGACCCGGGGCAAGGGCGGCGACCGGCGTTCCGCGACCACTGCTCTGCTCTCCCCTTAATCCCTGACCCTTGACCCCTGACCCTTCGTGGTTGCTACCATCCGCGCGCTATGGAAGACGTCTCTCCGCACGTGCGCAGCCTCCACGTACCCATCGGCTGGTTCCCGCAGCCGTACCCGCCGAACGTACACCTGATCGTCGATGGCGACGAGGGCGCGCTGATCGACGCCGGGTTCCCCGATGACGAGTCGATTGGCAAGCGGCTCGAGATGCTGCGCGAGTTCCCGGGCCTGAAGCTGCGCTACATCGTGATCACACACCACCACTTCGATCATTCGTCCGGCGCGCGCAGGCTGCGCGAGGAGACAGGCGCGCGCATCGTGATGCACAAGGACGAGGCGCCGCTGCTCGCGCGCGCGGCGACGGAGGAGCTGCCTTCCGACGTGGACGTGCCCGCCGAGCGTAAGGAGTGGCACGAGCGCTCGCTCCAGTGGCGCAAAGAGGCCGCCGCGGGCCAGCCAGACGAGCTCGTCTCCGACGGCGACACGCTGCGCGTCGGCTCGCTGACGTTGCGCATGGTGCACTCGCCGGGGCACACGGCCGGCCACCTCTCGCCGTTCCTGGAGGACGACCGCGTGCTCTTCGCCGGAGACAACGTCCTCGGGCTGGGCACGACGGTCGTGCCGCCGCCGCCGCACGGCGACATGGCGCAGTACATCGAGTCGTTGCGCAAGATGCAGTCGCTGAACGCGACGCTGATGTGCTGCGGCCACGGGCCGGTCGTGAAGCAGCCGAACACGAAGCTCCAGGAGCTGATCGACCACCGCCACGAACGCGAGGCGCAGGTCCTCCGCCTGGCGTCGGAAGGCCAGGACACCGTCGCGGCGATCGTGAAGGCGATCTACCCGGAGCTGGACAAGCGCCTCGTTGGCATGGCGACGAGCCAGGTGCTCTCGCACCTCTCCAAGCTCTCGCGCGAAGGCCGCGTGCGCACGGAGGGCAGTGGTGGCGAGACGAAGGTAGCGCTTCGCTAGCTTTCAGCATTCAGCTTTCAGCACTCAGCCGGGCGACGGGGTAGTGATCTCTTGAAGGACTTCCGGGACCTGAAGGTGTGGGAGAAAGCGCACGAGCTCGTGCTCGGCGTGTATCGAGCTACCGCCACCTTTCCGAAGGAAGAGCAGTACGGGCTGACGACCCAACTACGACGCTGCAGCTCCTCGATTCCGGCTAACATCGCTGAGGGCTGCGGGAGAAGCGAAGGCGACTTCGGCCGGTTCCTTCAGATCGCGATGGGCTCGGCTAGTGAGCTTGAGTACCACGCCCTCCTTGCTCACGACCTAAAGCTACTGAACGACGCGAGTTACGACCGGCTCGCGGCCGATGTGACGGAGGTAAAGCGCATGCTGGCCTCCCTCATCAAGACCGTCAAGGCTGACCGCTGAAGGCTGAAAGCTGACTGCTAACCAGGGCGCCTTGACAATGCGTACGCCGCGCAGTAGTGTGGCCTTCCCAAGAAAGGAGCATCGACATGGCAGAGAGCGTATACAAGGTCATCGAGCTGGTCGGCACGAGCACGGACTCGTGGGAGAAGGCAGCCGCGGCGGCCGTGGCGCGGGCGTCGGCGACGCTGCGCGACCTGCGCGTCGCGGAGGTTGTCGAGCTGGACATGCAGCTGGAGGACGGCCAGGTGCGGGCCTACCGGGCGAGGGTGAAGCTCTCGTTCAAGTACGAAGGCGGAGACTGAGCTTTCAGCTCTCAGCCCTCAGCTATCAGCTATAGAGATCGATCGGGCATTCGGTCCCAAATGGCCATAGAGGTCCACTTGGGCATGAGCCTATACTCGTCTTTGCCATCCGTGACAATGAGCGGAACAGGGACGGTGTGCGGTTCCTCGGGTGTGTCAATCAGGAGGAACAGCGTACAGGTGCCGGGTGGATCCTGACCTTCCACCAGCAGTAGTGCTCCTTCGATACCCAGGTCGAGTGACACCCACGACTCACTAGGAATGTCGAATGACGCCCGTTGCGGTCCGAAGGCGGTTGCTTCATTTGATTTACGCAGTCCCAAATGCCATCCGCTTATTGTGGTGGGCCAACTTGCGCCTCGAACCCTGAGGTGCACGGTTCCGGGTCCGATGGAGACGAAGTTCTGGACGACACGACACTCAAGTCTCGCATCCTCTACCTTGAATTGGATTGTGCGAAAGCGAAAGTAGCGTCTGAGTTGAAACACTGCCACGAACAGGGAGAAAACGAGAGCTACGCTCCCGATAGCGACGCCGGCCACATCCATGGCGTAAGTCTACAACGGCTGTAGGCTGCCTCGCCAAGGGGCCAGATCCTTCGCTTCGCTCAGGATGACGGCTGATAGCTGATAGGCTGATAGCTGAAAGCTGAAGGCTGACCGCTACCTCGCTCGCTATACTGCTCTCATGCCCTCACTAGAGCCTGCGCTGGTGTCCATCTTCCCGCGGACGGCGGACGTTACGTCCGACGGGCATCTCGCTATCGGCGGGTGCGACGCGGTCGAGCTGGCGCGCGAGTTCGGGACGCCGCTCTACGTCTTCGATGAAGAAGAGCTGCGTTCGACCGCGCGGGAGTACCGCGAGGCGTTCGCGTCGCGCTACGCGCAGAGCGCCGTCGTCTACGCGTCGAAGGCGTATCTCGCGCGCTGGATCGCCTCGATCATGGCTGAGGAGCACCTGGGCATGGACGTCGTCTCCGGCGGCGAGCTTGCCGTCGCCCGGGCGGCCGGCTTCCCGCTCGACAAGGTCTTCTTCCACGGCAACAACAAGTCGCCGCAGGAGTTGCACGAGGCGGTGCAGGCAGGCGTCGGGCGCATCGTCATCGATAACTTCTACGAGCTGGCGACGCTGGACGACATCGCGGGATCGCTCGGCAAGCGACAGGCCGTGCTCGTGCGCGTCTCGCCCAACGTCGACGCGCACACGCACGCCAAGACGACGACGGGCACGCTCGATGTGAAGTTCGGCTTCGTGCTGGAGAGCGGCGCGGCGGAGGAAGCGATCATCCAGGTGCAGGCGCGTCCGAACCTGGAGCTGGTCGGGCTGCACTGCCACCTCGGCTCGCCGATCTTCGACCTGGAGCCCTACCGCCAGGCGAACGACAAGATGATCGCGTTCGCGCGAACGATGGTCGACCGCCACGGGCTGGAGTTCCGCGAGTACTCGTGCGGCGGCGGCTTCGCCGTGCAGTACGTACGTGCCAGGCCCGCGCCGACGCCCGAGCAGTACGCGCACGCCGTCGTCGATTCGCTGCAGCAGGCGCTCGAACGCGAGTCGCTCGATCAGCCGATGCTGATCGTTGAGCCGGGACGCGTGATGGTAGGACGCGCCGGCGTTGCGTTGTACACGATCGGCGCGCGCAAGGAGATCCCCGGCGTGCGCACCTACGTCTCGATCGACGGCGGGATGGCGGACAACATCCGTCCGGCGATGTACGACTCGAAGTACGAGGCGCTCGTCGCGGACCGCGCGACGGAGGCGCCGTCGGAGCGCGTGAGCATCGCGGGGAAGTACTGCGAGTCGGGCGACGTGCTGATCAAGGACATCGAGCTGCCGAAGCTCTGGGCCGGCGACACGCTGGCCGTGCCGGCCTCGGGTGCGTACTGCCTCGCGATGGCGAGCAACTACAACCTGTCGCTCAGGCCGCCGATCGTCCTCGTGAACGACGGCAAGGCGCGCCTCGTGCGCCGCCGCGAGACGTACGAGGACCTGATGCGCACGGATGTGGGGGAGTGATGGCGACGAGGAACTCGCAGTTGATCGTAACGTCAGGTCCTTCGGGCTCCCCGCCCCATCACGCTCTACCCCACTCCCCTCAGGATGACAGT
>JBBDXS010000002.1:15761-190286 GCA_040902195.1 Dehalococcoidia bacterium | reverse complement strand
GGGGGGGGTTTCAACCCCGCCCCTACGCGATATACTGGATTCGATGCCCATCTACGAGTACCGTTGCCAGGCCTGCCGCAAGCGCACCAGCGTCTTCGTGCGCAGCATGTCGAGCCCGGTGAAGGCCGCCTGCGAGCACTGCGGCAGCCGTAAGCTGAGCCGGCTCATCTCTCGCGTCGCCGTCGCGCGCTCCTCCGGCGGTGGCTCAGCCGACGGCTTCGACGAAAGCATGCTCGCCGGCGTGGACGAGAACGACCCGCGCAGCGTCGCGCGCTTCGCCCGGCGCATGCGCGATGAGATGGGCGAGGACATGGGCCCCGACTTCGAGGACGCCGTCTCGAAGATGGAGGCCGGTCAGTTCCCCGAAGACGACGGCGGCGGAGACGGCTGGGCGGAAGACGACTGACATGCCGATCTACGAGTTCACTTGTCGGGACTGCGGCCGCCTCACCAGCGCCTTCACGAAATCGATGAGCGCCGAGGTGAAGACAGCCTGCTCGCACTGCGGCAGCAAGAAGCTGGAGCGCGCGCTTTCTCGATTCGCGCACCACAAGTCGGGCGCGCGCGTGCGGGAGCAGCACGGCGAGCCGCAACGCCTGGAGGACTACAAAGACCCGCGCCAGATCGGCCAGTGGGCGGAGCGCAAGTTCGAGGAGTACGGCATGGAGATGCCGTCGCAGGCGCGCGAGATGATCGACGCCGCGCGTGAGGGCGATCTGCCGTCGCCCGTAGACGAGCTGTAGACGTGGAGAGCGTCAGCAGCCAGCTCGATCCCATCATGGAGCGCGTGCGCGCCGTGTACATCGATAAGCACCAGGCGCGCGAGCGAGCGCTCCCGCTCTGTCGCGAGGCGCTCCGTCACTCCGCGAACGCCGTCCGCGCGACGCATCGACAAGAATACGACCACGCGCAGGAGTTGATCGATCGCGCGCGCGAGCTGCTCGCGGATGCGAAGTCGGGCCTCACCGGCCACCCCGATATCTACCACGCCGGGTTCGTGCACGACGCGCAGAAAGAATATGTCGAGGCGTGCGCGACGCTCGCCCTCATCGCGTCGCGTCCGCTGCCGACGCCGGAGTCGCTCGATGCCGAGCTGCCGGCGTACCTCAACGGCCTCGGCGAGGCCGTCGGCGAGCTGCGCCGGCACCTGCTCGATAGGCTGCGCGGCGGCGATGTGGAGCACTGTGAAGGCGTCCTGAACGCGATGGACGACATCTATAGCGAGCTCGTCACGCTCGATTACCCGGACGCCATGACCGGCGGCCTGCGCCGCACCTGCGACGCCGTGCGCGGCATCCTCGAGCGGACGCGCGGCGACCTGACCCTATCGGTGCGCCAGCGCGAGCTGGAGAAGCGCCTCGCAGACTTCGACGAAAAGCTCTCGTAGCAGCGTGAAGGCGCGATCGAGGATGCCAGCGAAGGCTGATCCAGCGCGCGACGTCGCGGCCTATTACAAGGCGCTTCCTGCCGGCTCGCGAACGGCGCTTGAGGAGCTGCGACAGACGATTCTCACGGTCGTGCCCGACGCGATAGAAGTCATCAGCTACCAGATGCCTGCGTTCAAGCGCGAGGGCAAGACCTTGCTGCACATTGCCGCGTTTAAGGAGCACTACAGCATGTTCCCCGGCCCCGGGATAATCGAAGCCCATAGGGCAGAGCTGGCGGCCTACTACACGTCGAAGGGCACCATTCGCTTTGCGCTGGACAAGCCGGCGCCGAAGACGCTCGTAAAGAAGCTTGTCAAGGCGTGCGTCAAGGAGCAGGACGCGCGCCTGCGCGAGCGCGCCGAACGCAAAGGCCGTTCGCGTTAAGCTGCCGCGTCCTCTGCCGCAGCGTTTGATTGGTGGACCTGGTATTGGCTGATGATGTCCGCGAAGAGCCGTACTAAACAGAGCGACGGATTGACCGCAGGGTGGAGCTGTTCGAGCTCGAGGAAGCCCAGCGCCGTCCTGTACAGCGAGATGATCTGAGCCGGAGTCGTGCCACGCGTGATCAGCATCCGCGCGAGCTGCTCGGCCTGTTCGGTTGCGGACTCCAGGGAGTTGCGGAACGCCTCGCGCAGGTAGCGCATGAACGTCTCTAGCACGACATCGAGCCCCTGGTCCTCGAGATTGAGCTGGCGTAACGGCGAATAGTCGCCGAGAACGTCCGGATAGGTCTTCCTGCCGTGCTCTTCGTATGCGGCCAGACGGAGGACCCTCGCCTCCTTTAGCTGCGCCTCACCGAGAGAGTCAAGCACCCAGTCGATCTCCTGGCGCGCGCCATCGAGCTCGCCCGCGCCGGATACCAAAGCCTGCGTTTGCTGCTCCTCGCGCCGGGCGTCGACCTGTCGCAGCGCGGCCTGGAGCGAACGCACGATGCCCGAGGTGAGCAGCTCGTCCTTCGGGATGTAGTCGGCCGCGCCAAGCTTCATCGCTTGCACGGCGACGTGTTCGTCCCGGATGCCCGTGACGAAGATAATGCGCGTGTCCGGCGACAGCTCGCGAAGCCGCTCGACAAAGCGCAGGCCGTCCATGCCCGGGAGCTGGTAATCGATGAGCGCGGCGTCGCAGTGCTGCTGCTCCGCGAATGTCAGCGCGTCCTCCGCGGTCTCGGCGTGATAGATGTGCTTGATGCCAAAGCGTTCCAGCGCGCGCGCTTCCAGAACTGCATCGTCGGGGTTGTCCTCCACGATGAGCACGGCGCTCTCCTTCGGATCGAAGGAGCCTGTGGTGCTCGCCGGAGCGTGTCCGTCGCTCGAACGGCCTGCCGGGTTATGCTTCTTCATCCACATGCGTTGTCTCAACTTCCTTGCGCGCTGTTCTCTGCAATGCCTCCATCACCTCCCAATAACGGCGCACCGCCGTGACGAGATTTCTCACGTCGGACGCCGCGATCGGCTTCACGAAGAACATGTTGCCGCCAAGGCGAAGGCAGTCCATCATCACACGCTCGCCCGGCGCGCCGGTGAGCACCGCCACCGGCACAATGGACAGCTCGAGATGGTCCTTGATGCGCCTCAGCACCTCCTGCCCACCGACGTCGGGCAGTCCGAGATCGAGGAGCACGAGGCGTGGAGCGGGCTGTGTACGGTCGAACAACACCTCGAGCGCCTGCGCGCCCCCGCGCGCGACGCTTAGCGCGATGTCCGGTGCGCTTCGCGCGATCATTCGCTGCGTGATCGCGATGTCGATCTCGTTGTCTTCGACCAGAAGAACGGGGAGCGTTTGGTTTTGGTCCATGGCTGCTTTCCTCACGCGGCTCGGGTGGTTCGTTGAGGCAGAGTCAGGCTGGGATCGAGGCCGTGCTGCTCGATGAGCGACACGAAGACTTCCGTTATGGCGGGGTCCCATTGCGTGCCGGCGCCCTTTCGCAGCTCCTGGAGCACGCGCCCGGGCGGGAAGCCCCTGTGATAGGGGCGGTCCACGGACATGGCATCGAACGCGTCGACAATACTGACGATGCGCGCGAGCAACGGGATCTGCTCGCCGGCCAGGCCCTCCATGTAACCTCCGCCGTCCCAGCGCTCGTGGTGGTAGCGAATGATCGGCGCCACCTGTTCGGCGCACCAGAGACACGAACAGATCCGCTCGCCAACGAGCACGTGCTGCTGCACCTCCTCGTACTCGTCAATCGTGAGCGGCCCCTGCTTCGCGAGGATGTCGGCGCGCACAGCGAGCTTGCCGATGTCGTGGAGCAACGCGCCGTAGCGCAGGACGTCGAGTTGCGGCCGCTCCAGGCCCAGCTCCGCGCCCAGCAGGACGGCGCAGCGCCCTATGCGCTGCAGGTGCCCGGCTGTCATCGGGTCCTTCCCTTCCGCCGCTGCGGCGAGGGCTACCAGGATCTGGTCGTCCATCTCGTTGAGCTCTTCGTCGTGCTTGAACTGTTCCAGCGCCCGGTCGACGGCCTCGTCCAGCAGCTCCGATGTGAGTTCGTCCTTCGGGACATAGTCGGACGCGCCCGAACGCACCGCCTCCACCGCGAGCCGCTCGCTTCCCTGCCCCGTCAGCAGAATGACCGGCGGCAGCTTGACGACGCCTGTCAGCCTCCGCAGAAACGTTAGCCCATCCTCGCCCGGCAGGTTGTAGTCCAGCAGCACGAGATCGGCGCCATCCGATTGCAGGCGCTCCATACAGCGGCCCGTCGTGTCCGCGGCGAAGACCCGTACGCCTTCGTGGCGTGAGCGCGTGAGCAGACGCCGGATGATACGGGTGTCTTCCGGGCTGTCATCTACGATCAGGACGCGCAACGAGTCGGTTTGCACGGCAAGGCTCCTTTAGGTTGGCAGCGTTGCGACTTCGAGCCAGTATTCGCCAAGCACTTCAAGGAGGTGCGCGAACTGCTCAAAGACGGCGGGCTTCTGGATGTAGCTGTTCGCGCCAAGACGATACGTTTGCTGGACGTCCTCCTGTCGCCCGGACGCGGTGAGCACAACGACGGGCATGCTGGCGTAGAGCTCGCTCGCGCGGACGCGCTCCAGCACCTCGAAGCCGTTCACGCGCGGCAGATTGAGGTCGAGCAGCATCAGGTCTGGTCGAAACGTCGAGGTCTCCTCACCGAACAGCCGGTCGAGTACCTCCTGCCCGTCGCGCGCGATAGCGATGTCGCTAGCCGCGCCAGTCCTTTTGAACGCGCGCCTGGCGATCTCGATGTCGTCAGGATTGTCTTCAACAAACAACACACGAATCGATCGGTAACGCACCATTACGCTGCTTCCTTCACCCGCTCCTGCGTCTCACCCTGGTCCGTTGACGCATCAAACAGAGGCAGCGAGACGAAGAACGTTGAGCCCTTTCCCGGCGTCGAGTTCAGCCACACACGCCCGCCTAGGGCTTCCGCGGCGCGCTTCACGATGGCGAGGCCCGCACCAGTTCCCTCGTACTCCTCTCGGCGGTGGAGGCGTTGAAAGACCTGGAAGATCCGCTCGCTGTAGCGCGGATCGATGCCGATACCGTTGTCCCGCACGAAAAACGAGCCGCGGCCGTCGTCGCTCGCCGTGATGCCGACCTCGACGTGCGGCGGCTCTTCGATCACGAACTTCAGTGCGTTGCTGAGCAAGTTGCCGAAAATCTGCTCGACGCGCGGGCGGTCGCCCAGCACAGGCGGCAGCCCCGGAGCGATGTCGATGCGCGCGCCCGATGACGAGATCGATCCGTTCAGCGCGGTAACGATGTCGTCGAGCACTTCCGTGAGGTCAACTCGCTCGACCGTTTCCGGCCGCTGGCCGGCTCTGCTTAGCAGGAGCAGGTCCTCGATCATCTGCTTGAGTCGCGCGGCGGCGGCGCCCATGCGCGTCAGGTAGTCGCGTCCCTGCGCATCGAGCGCGGCGGCGTAGTCCTCCATCACAAACTGGCTGAACGCTTCGATCGTGCGCAGCGGCTCCTTCAGGTCGTGCGAGACGCTGTACGTGAAGGTGCTCAGCTCCGCGTTGCGCCGTTCCAGCTCCGACGCGATCAGCTCCAGCTCCTCGCGCTGGGCGTGCCGTCGCACCGCGTACTCGATCGCGCGTACCAGGCCGTGCGCGTCCACCTGGCCTTTGACGAGATAATCCTGCGCCCCTGCCTCCACCGTGCGCGCGCCGACAGCCTCATCGCTGAAGCCGGTAAGCACCACGATAGGCACGTTGGGCGCGTTCGAGTGCGCAGCGATGAACGTGTCCATGCCCTGGCTGTCCGGCAGACCCAGATCGAGCAGCACGGCATCGGGCGCTTGCTCCGCCAGGATCGCGAGGCCGGCAGTCAGGCTGGTCGCCTGATCGAGCTGGACGCCGGGCATCGCCCCACCGCTCAGCATCTCGCGGATGAGGCGGGCGTCCGCGGGGTTGTCTTCGATGATCAGAACGTTAGTCATGCGATCTCCGCGCTACGCGACGCGCTGCTGAGCGGGCGGTAGCTTTACGACGCTGAGCCAGAACCCTTCGACGGAACGCACGACGCCGATGAACTGCGTCAGGTCGACAGGCTTCGTCACGTAGCAATTCGCGTGCAGTTGGTAGCTCTTCGCGATGTCCTCCTCCGCGCGCGATGTCGTCAGGATCACCACGGGGATCTGGCGGAGCTGCGGATCGTCCTTGATCTCCGCCAGGACCTCGCGGCCGTCCTTACGCGGGAGGTTCAGGTCGAGCAGGATCAGGTCGGGTCGCGGCGTTCCGGATGCCTTGGCCTCGCCCCGCAGAAACGAGAGCGCGGCTACACCGTCCGACGCAACGCTGATGTTGTTGCGTACCTTACCTTCGGCGAGCGCCTCCATCGTGAGACGGGCGTCGCCGGGGTTGTCCTCCACAAGAAGGATCTCGATCGGTCGTGCGAAATCGTTACTCATGCTGCCTCCTTCGCTGTCGTGACGAGCGCCCCGGCCGGCGCGGCTCGCAGGGTGAACGAAAACGTCGCGCCGCGGCCGTTCTCCGATTCGAGCCAGATCCGCCCGCCGTGCCGTTCGACGATCTTCTTGCAGATGGCCAGTCCGATCCCCGTACCGGGGAACTCCCCCCGGCCGTGCAGGCGCTGGAACATCACAAAGATGCGTTCGGCGTACTGCGATTCGATACCGATGCCGTTGTCGCGCACCGAGATGACCCACTCGTCGCCGTCCTGCCGCGCGGAAATATGGACACGGGGCGGCTCTTCGCCGTGGAACTTCATCGCGTTGCCGATCAGGTTCTGGAAGAGCTGAACGAGCTGCCCGGTGTCCGCCAGAACCTCCGGCAGCGCATCGTGCGTAACAATCGCTGCGCTCTGCTCGAGCGCGACTTCTAGGTTGCGCAGCGCCGTCTCGAGCACGTCCTCGACGTGCGCGGCTTCCAGCTCGGCGCCACGCGTGCCGACGCGCGAGAGCGTCAGCAGATCGTTGATCAGCGCTTGCATCCTGTTCGCACCGTCGACGGCGAAGTTGATGAACTCGTCCGCGTCGTTGTCCAGGCGCCCCTCGTAGCGCCGCGCCAGCAATTGTGTGTAGCTCGCGACCATGCGCAGCGGCTCCTGGAGGTCGTGCGACGCGACGTACGCGAACTGCTCCAGCTCCGCGTTGGAGCGCGCGAGCTGCTCGCTGCGCGCAAACAGCTCGTCCTGGGCCTTCTTGCGCTCGGTGATATCGGTGACCGTCGCGGCTACCAGCTTCCCCTGCGGCGTGTCGAGGGGGGTGAGACTGATCGCGACCGGCACCTCAGTTCCGTCTTTGCGGCGGCCCCGCAAGTCCTTGCCCGCCGCCATCGACCGGGCGTGGCCCTCGGCAAGGAAGCTCTTGCGGAGCCGTTCGTGGCCGGGCTGGAGAGGCGCCGGCAGCAGCCTGTCGATCGACGCGCTGACCAGTTCGCCTGGACCGAAGCCGAAGATGGCCTCCGCGGCCTCGTTCGCGAGGATGATCGTGCCGGTGCTATCGACCATGACGATGCCGTCGGGAGCCGCCTCGACGAACGTGCGAAAGCGTTGCTCGCTCTGGCGGAGGTGCTCCTCCGCACTCGCCTGCTCGTTTTGTCGTTCCTCCAGTGAGGCCGCCATCTCGTCGAAGCCGCGGCCCAGCCGATCGAGCTCGCCTGCTCCGTGGAGCCCCGTGCGCGCCTGCAGGTCGCCGCCCATGACGCGGCGCGCCGCGTCCAGCACGACCTGTACCTTACGCACGACGAGCCCGCCGCCAATGAACCAGGCGACCAGCAAGGCAAGCGCCGTAACGCCGCCGAGCAGGATCAGGTTACGTTGCAGTGTTTCGTTGATGCCAGCATAGGCGTTGTCGGTCGAAAGCCCCACGAAGACGTACGCGTCGTTGGGGCTGGCGTCTAGCAGCGGCGCGAACGCGAACAAGCGTTTGTTGCCGTCCAACCCTGTCATCTCAGCGGTGCCCTGGCCTACAGAGAGGACGGTGCGCCCAATCTCAGTATCCTGCACCGTCTTCCCGACCCAGTTCTCTGGGTTGGGCTGTCGCGCCAAAACGACGCCATTGCGGTCGATGACCACCAGCGCGGCGTTCTCGGGCAGATTGATGCTCGACGAAAGTACATTCAGCCAGTCCAGCGTGACGCCTGATGCAACCACCCCTGCCAGCTGGCGCTGTTCGTTGAAGATCGGGTAGCCGAGGCCCAATACGGGCGTGCCTTCCCCATCACGGGCGATGATGTAGTCGCCGAGCGAAAACTCGCCGGTGGCCATGACGCGCTGGAAATAGGCGCGGTCGGCGACGTTCAACTGCGTGACAGGTTCGACGCTCGTGCAGTACATCTCGCCGTTGGTATCGGCGACACCGAATCCGGAGAAGCGCGGTTCGATTGCGAACACGCCCCTGAGGTACTCACGGCACGCGGCGAGGTCGCTGCCGGTCACCTGCGGCGCCACGCTCAGGCGGCTGAGCAAATCGCGCGCCGCTTGCACTACCTGCTCTTCTTGCGCAGAAACCGACTGGGTCAGCTGCGTGACGTCGGCCTTGACGTTCTCCCTTGCATCGCGCCGCTGATCGAAGCTGGTCCAAAACGCGAGCCCGAACGCCGGCAGCATCGCGATCGCGACGAGTAAGACCAGGCGGACGCGCAAGCTCGAGAAGAAACGGCGCATGGATAGATGCCTCCAACCTTGTATTCGGTGGAGGTAGGCCCCTGAGCATTCACCGGAAGGGTGAGCGCGGCTCTATCGATTGATAGATGACAAGCGTGATCGCGTGCGTTTACTCGGCCGTGTAGCGTCCTTCCAGCTCGCGCCAACCCGGCACGTCGATAATCTCCTCGAACTCCTCGAACGACACCATCGATCCCGCCCGCCGCGCCGTCGACTTGTCCTCGAACAGCGCGCGATACGTCTCCTCCACCGCGTGCGTCGCGGCGAAGAGCGCCGAGAGCGGGTAGACGACCATCTTGTAGCCCAGCTCCTGCAGCTCCGCCGAGCTGAGCAGTGGCGTCTTGCCGCCCTCGATCATGTTCGCGAAGAGCGGCGCGTCCGGGATCGCGCGCGCGACGTCGCGCAGCTCTTCGACCGAGCGCGGCGCCTCGACGAAGACGACGTCCGCGCCGGCGTCGCGGTAGAGCTTGCCGCGCCGGATCGCCTCCTCCAATCCGAGCGGCTGGCGCGCGTCGGTGCGGCCGATGATCACGAGGTCGTCGCCCTCGCGCGCATCCGCCGCGGCGCGGATCTTGGCAGCCTGCTCCTCCGCCGCGATGACGCGCTTGCCTTCGAAGTGGCCGCACTTCTTCGGCCACTCCTGATCCTCAAGAATGATCCCCGCGACGCCCAGCGCAACGCATTCGCGCACGGTGCGGATCACGTTCAAGGGATTGCCGTAGCCCGTATCCATGTCGGCTACGAGAGGGATGTTCAGCGCGCGGACGATGTGGCGCACGCGGTCCATCGTCTCCGACATCGTGAGCAGGCCAAAGTCCGGGACGCCCAGCAGCGTCGCCGCGAAACCGAAGCCTGTCGTGAACGCGGCGCGAAACCCGGCCCGCTCGGCGAGACGGGCGGTCAGCGCGTCGTACGCGCCGGGGAGGACGATGATCTCCGGCTCGTCCAGCATCTGGCGCAGCGTGGTAGAGAGACGCATCGTCCGGCTCCTTTTGTATCGTAAGGTAAAGCGCGGTTAGTCTAGCACGAGGTCGCGGGTCTCCTTGCCTGCCAGGCCCGCGCCGTCGTATTCTGGGGAGCCCCGAACGAGGGTCAAGGAAGAACCGTGGCGCCCGGCCCTGGGTGCCCGGAGCGCGGCGCGCTTGCGAGGAGGACGACATGAAGGTCGACACCGGACTCACGCTCGATCTCACGCAGACCGGCGAGGCCGCGCGCAAGGCCGAGGACATGGGCTACGACGGCGCCTTCACGCCGGAGACAGGTCACGATCCGTTTCTGCCGCACGTGCTCGCCGCGGAGCACACCGAGCGCCTCGAGCTCGGTACCGCCGTCGCGATCGCGTTTCCGCGCAGCCCGATGGCGACGGCCCAGATCGCGTGGGACATTCAGAAGCAATCGAAGGGTCGCTTTTCGGTTGGCCTCGGCACGCAGGTGAAGGGCCACGTCGTGCGGCGCTACGGGATGGACTGGCACCCGCCGGGCCCGCGCATGCGCGAGTACATCATGATGATGCGCGCCATCTGGGACTCCTGGCAAAACGGCACGAAGCCGGAGTTCGAGGGCAAGTACTACCGCTACACGCTCATGTCGCCGTTCTTCAACCCGGGGCCGATCGAGCACCCGAAGATCCCGGTCCACATCTCCGCGATCAATCCCTACAACTGCCAGCTCGTCGGCGAGATCTGCGACGGCATCAAGCTGCACGGCTTCAACACGCCGAAGTACTTGCGCGAGGTGATCCTCCCGAACATCGAGAAGGGCGCGAACAAGGCCGGCCGCGACATGAAGGACATCGAGATCTGCGGCCTCGGCTTTGTCATTACCGGTAAGACGGAGGAGGACGTCGAGAAGGCAAAGGCGCCCGTGCGCCAGCAGCTCGCGTTCTACGCGTCGACGCGCACCTACAAGCCCGTCCTTGACATCGAGGGCTGGGGCGACCTGAACCAGGAGCTCTTCGGCCTCTCGCTCGAAGGCAAGTGGCAGGAGATGGCGACGCGCATGACGGACGACATGCTCGAGCAGTTCGCCGTGATCGGCACGCACGACGAGATCGTGAAGAAGATCAAGGCGAAGAGCGAAGGCCTGATCGACCGCTTGACGTTCGCCATCCCGGTCCGCTCCCCGGAGGACGAGGAGCGGCTCCAGGACATGATCAAGGAGCTGAAGGCAGCATAGCCGATTGGCTAGAGCTCGCTAACAAGCGAGGGTTCACGAGAGGAGACCACAATGTCAAACACAGAGGCCTTGGTACGCGAGTACATGGAGTGCTTCAACAGCCGCGACTGGGACCGCTATCGTGGGATGCTCCATCCCGAGTATTCCTACACCGGCGGCGATGGTGACCAGGTGAAGGGTGGACCGGACGTGGGCCTCGGCGTCGCCCAGATGTTCGCGAATGCGATGTCAGACGCCAAGATCGACGTGAAGAAGATCTACGTCGCCGGCGACACGGCGCTCGTCGAGTTCATCGGCAGCGGCACGCACGACGGTGACTTTCAGGGCATCGCCCCGACAGGCAAGAAGGTGACCTTGCCCGTCTGCGACGTTGTCGACGTGCGCGACGGCAAGATCATCGCCGAGCGCGAGTACATGGACATGATGCACATGATGCAGCAGCTCGGCGTCGTGCCCGCGGCCGCCACGGCCTAACGCGAATAGACGGCGACGCAGGAATAGAGATAAGCGGACGCTCCGGCGTTCGCTTATCTCGTCTTGGCCTGCGCCTCGAGAAAGACGCGACAGCAGAGCGAGCCGCGGTCTGCCGCCTCGCGGAACGATTCCGCCGGCAGCCAGTCGAGCGCGACGTACAGGGTCGGTCCGCTCGCGCCGTCTCGATCGGGTAGCCGTGGCTCGCCCGTCATCGACGCGTCGTACACGGTCATACGCAGTGTGTAATCGAGGCGGCCCTGCTCGCCCAGCCCCACGACGCGTCCCGGCTGCAGCTCGACGCCGAGCTTCCCACGTCCGATGCGCCGTATCGCCTCTTCGTCCGCCTCGTCCTCGCGCAGCGTCGTTGCGGGAAGACCCCAAACGAGCGGCAGCTCCTCGCCCGGCTCGTCGGGTCGCTGCACCGCCAGCACGAGCCCATCGTCGCGCCGCACGACGACGGCGACGGCACGTCGCGAGGCCATCACTCCGGCCGAGCAGTTCTAGCTTCCAACCTCAAGCCTCTAGCTTCCAGTTCCTCAGGCCACTGAAACTCCAGCGTCTCGACGCTCTCGAGGCCCTGCCGCACCATCGCGCCGACATCGAGCGCGGCCTCGGCACGGTCGGCCTCGCGCGTCGTGCTGCCCGTGGCCGGACTGCGCGGCACGAACAGCGTGCAGCAGTCCTGGTCCGGCTCGATCGATGTCTCGTACGTGCCGAGCGCCTTCGCCTCGCTGATGATCTCCTCTTTGTCCCACCCGACAAGCGGCCGCAGGATCGGCAGCGTCGCCGCGGCATCGATCGTCGCTATATTCGACAGCGTTTGCGACGACACCTGCCCGAGGCTCTCGCCCGTGACGAGCGCCTCCGCTCGTTCGCGCTCCGCGATCGCCTGCGCGATGCGCACCATGAAGCGCCGGTAGAGCACGACGCGCAGCTTGGGCGGGCACGACGCCACGATCTGGTGCTGAACGTCGCCAAACGACACGATGTGGAGGCGGCTCTTGTACTGCCACTTCGTCAACTCGCGCACCAGCGTAATCGCTTTGTCGCGCGACGACGCGTCGAGGTACGGGAACGATTGGAAGTGCACGAACGTGACGCGGCAGCCGCGTCCGATCATGCGCCACGCCGCCACCGGCGAGTCGATCCCGCCCGACAGCAGAGCGACGGCGTGGCCGCTCACGCCCGCCGGCAGGCCGCCCGGCCCCTGGACGCGCTCCGTGTAGACGTACGCGCCGCCGGGCAGGATCTCGATGCGGAACGCGATCTCCGGATGGTCGAGGTCGACGCGCGCGCCGGAGGCCGCCTGCACCGCCGCGCCGATCGCGTACTCGAGCTCCTGCGACGTGCCGGGGAAGCGCTTGTCGCTGCGCTGCACCGTGATGCGAAAGCTCTCGAACGTGCGCTGCGCCGCGACCTGCAGGACGGCGTCGCGGATCACGTCCACGTCCCACGGAAAGCGCTCCGTTAGCGAGAAGTTCTGGATGCCGAACACGCGCTGCAGGCGGTCGCGCAGCTCCGGCCACTCCGCGTCCGTGCCGGGCGTGATCAGGACGCGGTTCGGGCTCAGCTCGACGTCCTCGATGTCGAGTCCGTGCAGCGCGCGCCGCACGTTGCGCCCGAGCTGTCGGATGAAGTACGGGCGGTTCTTTTTCTTCAGCGTGATCTCGCCCAGCCGGACGACGATGCGCTGCCCGGCGGCGCCCGCCGGCGGGCGATAGGGCGTGCGAGCTGCGACCTGGGTCATGGAACGTAGGTTAGCAGATAGGAGTGGCTTAGATTCGCCTAGCTTTGTGCCAGGGACGGCGAGCGCGTGGCCCCGTAGACTAGGAAGCGATGGAAGGTCCGCAGACTCGCGAGCGCCTGACGCCGCGTGAGGAAGAGGTGCTCGGCCAACTCCGCTGCGGCTTGACCGACGCGCAGATCGCCGAACGGCTCGGCGTCAGCCGCTCGGCGGTGAGCAAGCACGTCTCGGAGATCATCGGCAAGCTCGGTGTGCGCAACCGCCACGAGGCGGCGTACTACCCGGAGCGGCCGCCCTGGTGGCTCGCGCTCATGCCGCCGTTTCTGCACGGTCGCGGCGGTCCACTGGCCGCGGCTGGCGCCGCAGCGGCCTTCGCGACCGTACTCGGCAGTCTCGGCCTGCTTGCGTTCCTCCTCACGCGCGGTGGTGGCGGATCAGACGGCAATGACGCTCTCGTTGATGGAACGCTCCAGGTGCCGCAGAGCGCGATCACGGCGCTCGAAAACATTGCGTTCACAACGACGCTGGACGTGTCGGCCGCCGGAGGCGACTTCCATCTGACGTTCGACGGTGCTTTCAAATCGCCGGACCGAATCGATGGCCTCCTCGCAATCTCCGGCGAGCCGTATGCAACGCTATTCGAGCAAGGTCTCCAGCGCCCAACGACAAGCGAAATAACCGTCATCGGCGAGCGCGCCTGGTGGCGTGAGCCCGGCGGCGAGTGGCAGCGCGGCGTCGAGCCCGGCGACTCCAACGACATTCTCGTGACCCTACGCCAGTACGCCACGCCCGGCTTCTATCTTCAAGCGTTCCGTTTCGACAGCGTCACGCTGCCCGTCGCCGGCGAGGAGACCGTCAACGGCTCCGACGCGTACCACGTCCGGCTCGACAAACCTGCCCTGCTCGACCTGCTGCCACAAGGCACGACGCTGGAGTTCTACCCGGATCAGACACCCCAAGGGTCCGAGATCTTCCCGAGCGAGCTCCAGTACACCGAAGAAAAGCTACCGGCGGACTTCACCGTCGATGTCTGGTTCGCGAGGGACACGCTTACGCCCGCGAAGCTCACGTTCGCCTACTCGATCGGTCCCGACGACCCGACGGACCTTGCGTTCGGCTTCGAGCCGCCCATGACCATGCGCGCCGAGATGAACATCGTCGATCCGAACGCCGAGGCGCAGATCGAGCCGCCGATAGCGATCGTTCCCTCACCCACTACGCCTCCCGACGCAACGATCCCTGTGCTTACAGAGGAAGCCGAGGCTCAGCTGCGCGAGATTGCCGAACGGGATCCGCGAGTACAGGAGATCCTGGGTGGACGGCCTTACGAGGTGAAAGGGCCTGGGGTCTGGCACTCGTCCAACCTGCGATTCCTCGGAGGCGTCGTGACGATTGAAGTGGCGGACGCATTTACATACGAAGGCGCGTGGCCAACGACGATCTATGACGAGTCACTCGACCCTCCGTTCGAAGAAATCGAAGTGCACTTCCGAGCAGAGCAGATCGAGAAGCTCAGCGTGTTCGTCTACTTGCCAGGTGAGCGCGTGGTTAAGGTTGATCCTGAGGGAGCGGTCATAACGAGTTACACGCCGCCACTCTCCCCCCAGCTACTCCGTAAGTCTCCTGTACAGCGTTGGTAGCCTGCTGGGCAGCGTCTCGATGTCCGCGAGGACCTCGTAGCCCATGTCTTCGCACATCTGCCCCAGGTAGTCGTGGCCTTCCTTATCGACCGTCAGCGCGAACGGCGTGATCCCCTTGCGACGCGCCTCCACCAGCGCCTGCTTCGTGTCGTGGATCGCGTACTCCTTCTCCGTCCTGTCCCGCCCGTAGCCGTGGTCCTGCGGCCTCCCGTCCGACACGAGGAAGAGGATGCGCACCTTCGCGTCGTACTCGCTCAGCTTGGCCGTCGCGTGGCGGATCGCCGGACCCATGCGCGTCGACCGGATCGGCGCGATCTTGTCGATGCGCCGCGCGACGTGGTCGGAGAAGGGCTCCGCGAGGTCCTTGATCACGTAGAACTCCACGTTGTCGCGGCCGTAACCGGAGAATCCGTAGATGCCGTACTGGTCGCCGATCGTCTCCAGCGCGCGGATCAGCAGCACCGTGCTCTCCTTCTCCAGATCGATGATGCGCTTCGGCGGCGTGATGGCATGCTGCGTGCGTCGTTGCGCCAGCCACTGGAAGTAGCGCCGCGGGTCGTCGTCGAAGTCCGGCTCATCGTGGTACTTCTGCTTGCGCTTCTCGATCTCCTCGTCCGTCGACGCGCTCATGTCGAGCAGGAACGCCACGGCCACGTCGCGTTCGACTTTGTTGCGGCGCCAGTAGACCTTGTCCGTGTACGGATGTCCCGCGCGCTTCTCAACGAAGTACTCGATCACGAGGTCGAGGTCGAACTCCTCGCCGTCGTAGACGTTCTTGATCTTGCGGAACAGCTCCGGGCGCAGCAGCTCGAACTGGCGCCGGGTTTCCGCGACGAGCGCTGCGTGTTCGCGCAGCGTTTCCTCGTAGTACTCCCCGTCGCCTTCCTCCAGCCACTGCTCGTGGACGCAGCACCAGCCCGGCTTGTAGTCGGCCGCGCGGAAGTCCCACTCGTCGTAGTAGAAGGCCTTCACCTCGCGCTCGAGCGGCTGTTCCTCGCCCTCCTCCACGCCCGGCGTGCCGTCCTGGGGCGGCAGCTCCTGGTCGGGGATCGGCGTGCCGGCCTCCTTCTCGAGGTTCGTGAGGAAGAGGCCGATCGTCGATGCGAGGTCGCCTTCCGCCATGCCGCTGACGTTGATCTCTACGCTCTTCTCCATCAGCTCCTTGAGCTGCTCAGCCGTCAGCGGCGAGAGGTCGCCCGGCCCGTCCTGCCCCTCCTTCAGCCGCAAACGCATCAGGAGCTGCACCAGCTCCGGCTTGAAGTCGCCACGGAAGTCCACCGGCTGCGGCCCTTCGTAGGGCTGCTCTTCGCCGCCCGGCATGTCCGGCATCTCCGACGGCTGGCCGCCGCCCGACGATGACATCACGTCGAGCGCGTCCTCGCCCATCTCTACCCAGTCGAGGTCCTCGATCATGTCCGATGGCACGTTCGGCACGCTCGACACGAGATCGTAGAGCAGCAACGTCGCCTCCGCTGCGTCCTCGACGATCGCGTCCGCCGCCTGCACGAGGCGCAGCAGGCGGATCGCTTCCGCGAGCACCGGCGCGAGCTGCTCCGGCCAGACCATCGTCTGCGCGCCGTCGAGGCTGGCGCGCACCAGGTTCTCGACCAGCGCCTCACGCAGCGGCAGCGAGCGCACGTCCGGCCGCCGCTCCAGCTCCGCCTCCTGCGACTCCGACCACGAGCGCCGGATGCCCATGTACTCGCCCCGGACGAGCGCGTCGATGCGCGCGTCCTCAACGATCGTGAACAGATCGAGCGCGAGCCGGCGGTCGCCGAACATATCAAAGAAGCGCTCCATGTCCGTGAGGTAGCGCTTTCCGTTGCCCGGCGACGCCGTGCGCTCCTGCTCGATGACGTTTCGCCGCCGCGGCAGGACGGCGCCGTCGCGGTCGAAGCGGAACCAGAAGCTGCCGAACTCGATGTGTGCCGTCTGGTGCGTCGCGTAGACTTTGTAGACGGCGAAGTTGTTCGACTTGTCGACATGCTCGTCGGAGAACTCCGGCAGGTAGACCGTCGTGCCTTCTGTGCTCGGGCGCTCTTCGTGCACCCAGCCGATGCCCTTCTCCGCCAGCGCCGCCGACGGCTGGATCGAGATGTCGGTGCCCGTCAGCGCCTTGCAGTACAGCCGCAGCACGCCGCCGACCTCCGTCAGCTCGACGCGCGACGAGAGCGCGCGCAGGACGTCCTCGCCCTTGCCGGACTCGAGGCGGAAGTAGGCTTCGCCCCCCGGCCGCGAGCCTTCGAGGATCCGATGCCCCGCCGCGTGCCAGCGCTGCAAGTCCGATGGGTTGACGCGGCGCAGCACTGATGGCGCGCTCTTTAGGAACTCCATCGCCGCTGTGGGCGAGCCGACCGCCAGCTCCTCCGCCAGCCCGAGCAGGTCGCCGTGCGCGTCGCGCGGCACTCTCGCGAGCGCCTCCGCGCCTTCGGCGAACAGCGCGTAGGCGTTCCGCCCCAGATGTCCGGCCACGCGGCTCCCAAGCGCGAGCAACCGCCCGCGCTCTCCTTCCGCGATCGCTTCGACGATCGTGCCGCCGCGCTGGAAGAGCTGGCGCACGTCAGCCCAGCTCGCGTCCGCGACCGACGTGGCGAGCGCCAGGAACGGCGTCCGGTCTTCGCGGTCGAGCATGCCGAACAGGTGCGGCGCCGCATCGAGGCAGTCGGTGGCCAGCTCGTACGAACGCTCCGCGACCGACTCGACGAGCGCGGTCAGCCGCGCGAGCTGCTCCATCGTCAGGAGCGGCAGCAGGCCCGGCCCCGCCGCGAAGAACATCGACGCCAGCGAGATCGACTTCCAGTGCCCGCGATAGAGGTGCCGGCCCAGCATCGCCCACTCCGTGATGCGGTGCTCGTCCAGGTACGGCACCGCGCGCACGCTCGCGCGGAAGTACGACGCCGCGACGACCGATGAGTGCTCCGCGAGGTCGCGTCCCGCGTGCACCCAGCGCCGGAACGCCGCGTCATCGAGCACGCCGAGCACGGCCGGGCTAACGCGGAAGTACTCGACGGCGGCCTCCCACGACCGCAGCGAGTGCTCCGCGAGCGAGAGGCCTTCCTCGGCCCACGCGCGCAAGTCGGCCTCCGAGAGGCGCGGCGAGAGCTCCTCGAGCGCGCGCCGGAACTCCTCGGCGGCCGAGGCGCTGTGCCCGGCCAGCTTCCGCTCAGCCTCCAGGACAAAGCTTTGGAAGGACATGACGGAGGTATTGTAGCGGAGGCTTAGGACGGGCAGCCCGGCAACGGCGGCAGCTTGGTCGTATCGATGACATCAGTCTCGAAATGCGTCAAGGACCGATGATGCTCATCCCCCTCCTTGACTATGGGCCCCAGGGGCTTTACCAAGACGAGTGCCCTGCCGCTTGTGTAGAGAAAGCCGTTGCCGTCGGTAAGCGGCGCGACACTGCCTGTCCTGAGATCGGCAGCCATGGGCGCGTGCAGTCCACGCCATGCGACGATGTCGCCCGCGATCGTCAGCCAATCGACGCCGTCCTCGCGGCCAGCCGCAAAGATGCCTTTCGGCGCCGCCTCGCCGACGCGCCAGACCGAAAGATGGAAATAGTCCTCCGACCACGCCACGAGATCCTCGCTTGCGGCCAGCGTGGCAATGGATCTGAGCGAGGCGAGCGGCTCAGGCACTATCAACGGCTCGCCGGTTGCGGCGTCCGCCATGGCGAGGTGCCCTCCCCCGCCAGGCAAGTCCTTCTCCGCCCAAACGAGCTTCGTGCCCCAAAAGAGGATGGGCGGCACCGCTGTCCCCGTCGAGAGCAACCTGTCCTGCCGTGTGACGAGATTGTACAGGTGGATCTCGCCCCTACCGGACGCATTGGCCTGTACCCAGGCGGCCTTCCCTTGCGAAACTACGGGAATCACAAATGGCCCTGCTACCGGCACCCCTCCAACTCTCGGCGCGCTGGCAATGTCGAACACCTCGCCGCTCGTGCTGTCCCAGGCCCTGATATCCCAATCGCTCCAGTTCGTCAGCGAATGGCTCTCCTCCCACACCAGCCAGCGACCGTCGAATGCAGCCTGGATCTGATCCTCCTGCGGATTGTCGAAGGCCCGGACGCGCGTGACCGCACCCTGGTGATCAACCGCCACGACACCTGACCATGCGTCGGAATAGAGCGCTCCGAACACCCGACCGCCAATGGCGGCCACGGCCGCGGGATACAGATAGTCTGAATCAGGGAGAGTGATCTTGCCCTGCGCCAGCGCCGAACGCCAACTCGCTGGCAAGTCCACGATGCAGAATGTCTCGTCCTGATGAACAACTGCTGTCGGCGTCTGAGCCAGACTTGCAACGGGCGTCTGCGTGGACGCCGAGTCCGATGATCGGGAGCACCCAAGGCCGCTCCCGACGGTCAACACCGTGGCTAACAATAGGATAGCTCTACCAGACGTAACCACGACCACCGAGGATGGTGACGAGCGTGCTAGAAGGGAAGAGCGTGTTCCATCCTTGGACTGCGGCCCAAACCGTTGTGGCGGAGTCCATGTAGTTCGTGGTATCCCCGCCGTCCTCATAGCCGCTGATCGTGAACCAATGGAAGATCTCTTGACTCAACGGGTGGCCGCGGAGGTGACTGCCGAAAGATGCCTCCCATGCATCGCCAAGCACAGGCCAGCGCTGGTTGATGTTGGCCACCATAGAGTTGACGTACGTCGAAATATCATCCGACGAAGGACTGTACGGTAGCGCGTGAGGAACGTACCAAGCCGTACCTATCTCATAGTTCAGCACGTCCCGTACCGGGTAGCCGGTATTGTACGCGAGGGGCACCCTCGCCGGGCCCCCATACCAGTCGGTGCCATCTGGATCGGTGTTCAAGAGCCATGCCGCG
The DNA here is from genome assembly GCA_040902195.1 of Dehalococcoidia bacterium. Lineage (GTDB taxonomy): Bacteria > Chloroflexota > Dehalococcoidia > DSTF01 > RBG-16-68-14 > JBBDXS01. Next base: position 170,894 of record JBBDXS010000002.1, on the reverse strand, counting down.
GCGCCCTGATCCACCACGCCAAAGCGCCCGGGCTTTATCGCCAGCGCTTCCGCAACAGCTGCCGGCCCGCAGTAATACGAGTTCCACTGACCTTGATAGAGCCTGCCGATCGACGTGACGCCTGATCTGTAACACCCTGAGCCAAATTGCGGAGCAGCGATGAAGATGTCGTTGAACAGGTCGACAACACCGCCGCTATTGTCAAGATCTGCGGTCCCATCAATCATTCCGAAACTGAAAGCCACATAGAAGATGTCGTTGAACAGGTCGACCACGCCGTTGCCGTCGTAGTCGGCGCATGACGAAAACGACTGTACAGAGGCGTCAGACGCTTGCTCGCTTCCAGGCACCTTGTCTGGATGAGCGGCATACCATTCCTTAACGGTCGCTTCCTTCGCGGCAATGCGGTCTAGGAGCTCTTGGGATGGCGTCGGCGGTGGCGCTGGGTCATGGGTTGCCTTGTATTCGCCAACCTCCTCGTCTGTCATGAACTCAGCCTGTGGTGTCGGCGTTGGAGCATCTGCTCGCGCCATCGTTCCAACACCAGCAGCGAACACAGCGGAAACCACCACCGCTGCTGCAACAGCTTTCAATCCGATGGAACAACGAATAGGCATGAGCTTCCTCCTTTCGCCATGTGGAGGCGTTCCCTTTGGGTGGGCCCTATTGTACACTCCCCTCCTAGGGAAGGTGTCAAGTGATGACGAACTTCGTTCCTGCGCCTAGCCCGTAGCCTTCCAGAAGGCCGCCAGCCGTGTGGGGGCGGCCCGCGAGCCGCCCGCCCACCGCTCGCCCCCTACGTCCAGAACGGGTCGTTCTTCGGCGGGACGTAGGCCCTCACCCCCGTCCCCTCTCCCGTATACGGGAGAGGGGAGCTAGCGAACAATGTTGTCTTCGCCACCGAGAGAGGATCTGCCATGGCTGTTCAACTTCCGGCGGTGGCTGTTGCGCGGCTCACGTCCAAAACGGGTCGTTCTTCGGCGGGACGTAGGCGCTCATCCCCGGCCCCTCTCCCGTGCACGGGAGAGGGGAGCTAGCGAACAATGTTGTCTTCGCCACCGAGAGAGGAACTGCCATGGCTGTTCAACTTCCGGCGGTGGCTGTTGCGCGGCTCATGTCCAAAACGCCGTGTTATCGGGCGCTGCGTACGTCCGCGGCGCCGACGGGTTCGCTGCCGGCACGTGCGCCGGATCGATCTTCGGGCGCGTCGGGTCGTCGTAGTGGTGGAACTCGACCTCCCCCGTCTCGGTATCGAGCACCGCGCACGAGAGCCGGAAGCCGTTGCGATGGTCGCGCGGCTCACCGGCGGAGCCAGGGTTGATCACCAGCGCCTTCCCGATGCGCTCCGCCATCGTGAAGTGCGTGTGCCCCAGCACGACGTAGTCGGCGTCGATTGCGGCGAGCTTCTTGAGATTGGGGCTATTCGGGTAGAGGTACTCGTCGTGCGGATCAAACGGGCTGCCGTGCACGACGACGAGCTTCTTGCCGTTCACCTGCGTCTCGATCTCGTACGGCTGCGCCGCCATGTACTCGACCAGGTCGCCGCGCACGTGTTCCGCGCTGCGCGCTCGCTCGCCCCACTCCGACAGCAGGACGCGCTCGTGATTACCCAGGATGTAGCGCGCGTTCCGCTGCTTAAGCAGCGCAACCACCTCGTTCGAGAAGCGGAACTGGTACACGGCGTCCCCGGCGCATACCAACTCATCGACCTCGCCCATCATATCGAGCGCGATGCGCAACCCCTCGATGTTCGTGTGTACGTCTGCGACAAGCCCGAGCTTCACGGGAGGAGTGTAGCTTGTAGCAGGAATCGCCGTCGAACGCCGCCGGATAGGACACGAACGCCCGTAGGCGCGGGTCTTAAGACCCGCGCGGGCTCGCGCCCTACTACGGCTCGTACTTCACGCGCTGGTCCCAGCCGTCCCAGATCCACTTCACGATCGTCGAATAGACTCCCACCGCGAACGCCGCCGCGACGGCCGCCCACAGGTACGGCGTCAGCGCGAACTCCTTCAGCTCCTTGTCGAGGAGACCAACGTCGAAGATGTCCGGCGCCCATCCCGCCGCGCCCCAGTACACCATCGCCGCCATGACGGCCGGGAACGTCAGCCACGCGAGCGCCTTCCACGCCGAGAGCACCCGCACGCGGTGCTGACGCGCCTTTCGATCGAGCGCGAGCCGGCCGGCGAACTGGCCGCGCGTGATCGTATCGAGCATCGGCGCCAGCACCTGCTCGGCGTTGTTCCAGTACGCCGTGTGCTCCGCGAACATGTCCATCTGGTTCACCACCAGGTCGTCGCGGTTCGCGGGGTCCGGCGGGATCGGATCGTACGGCGGCGGGACGGGGTCGCAGATCAGCCCCATGCGCACCGGGTCGTATTCACTGTAAAAGTCCTCCCAGTGCACCTGATTGGGCAGCGCGCGATACAGCCGCCCTTCCTCCTCCTCCGGCATCGCCGCCCAGATCGCCGGGAGCGCGCTACCGACCGTGAAGTAGTAGAGCGCCGGCCGCGTGTCGTTCCTCGTAGCTTCCTCTCGGAAGTTGAGGTTGATGAAGTCCGTCATGCGATGACCGGAGAGCCCCTCGTATGAGACAGGACAGCCGAGCGAGTGCGCGATCACGAACATCGCCTCGGCGCCGTCGCGTTCGTCCTCAACGAGGCGCTTGAAGCGCGACTCGAATCGTGTCCGGATCTGCGCGGCCTCCCACGGCTGCGACGCGTAGATCCAGACGTCGCCCAGGTAGCTCGTCAGGATCGTTGCGATTGCGCTACGCGCCTTCGATACCTGTTCGGGGAGCACGGCCGACACGGGTCCGATCGACTCCAGCAGCAGCAGGGCAAGGTAGAGCAGCGCGACGAATGGCGAGGCCAGCACGATCGCCAGCTCCACCACCGACGGTTGGAACTTCGCGTACTCCGCGACAAGCGATCGAAGCCAGGCCGGCGGCATGCGCGCCCAGCCCATGCGCCCGCCGATCAGCAAGACGGTCGCGATGACGAACGCGAACGGCGAGAAGATCAGCATGACGAAGACAATCGCGGCGTTGCGCACGGCGCGCACGAGGAGCTGCGCGACGAACCACGCGATGAAGATCAGCCGCCGCGGCCACGTGTGACGCACCGGCCCGGGCGCGTTCGCGACCTGGTTCACGAACTCCGACGACTGCACGTTCTCGACGCGCCCGAACCAGCTGGTGAGCAGCGTGATCATGCCCGCCAGCAGCCCTCCGAGCGAGGGCGGCGCGAACGCCTTCGCCCAGTGCACCTCGCGCACGATCAGCTCGTAGCGATGGTCACGCGCCTCGTTGCGAAACGAGATCGTCACCTTCGGCAGCCCCTCGTCGTCGAGCGGCGTCACGTCGATGCCTGCTTTTGGGTCGATGCGCTTGCGGATCAGCGGATAGAAGTCCTTCACGAACGATCGGAGCGTCGACCCGGCGCTCTGCTCGCCAACGCCGTGGACGACAAGCCCGAGGATCTTGTGCTGGACCTTCGGTGGTGGGTCGGTCGGAGGAGCCGTCGCCATGGGGTCCCTTCCTTGCGTGCCGCCCGGGATTGGAAGACGAAACGATTATCGAGGGTTTGGGGTCGGGCGTCCAGGGACTTGTGACGCGCGGTCTCCCGCCTCCGCAAAGCCTGCCCTCGAGCGCAGCGAAGGGGGCACCCAGTCCCCGTGCTACCATCCCCGCACACCAACCAAGGAGGCCCGCGTGAAGCCCGACCTACAGCCCGGCGTCGCCGACGAGCAGACGATCACCACCACACCCGAGATGGGCATCACCCACCTCGGCCCCGACGCGCCGTCCATGTACTCCACTCCCTCGATGGTCGCCCTCATCGAGGCTACCTGCGTCCGCCTTATGTCCCGCTACGTCGACCCCGGCGAGCAGTCCGTCGGCTTTCACGTCGACGTGCGCCACCTCGCGCCCACTAACGTCGGTAAGAAGGTCACGGCGAAGGTCACGCTGAACGAGATCAACGGACGCCGCTACAAGTTCGATGTTGAGGTGTGGAACGAAGACGGGGTGAAGATCGGCGGGGGCATCCACGAGCGCGCCCTCATCGACATCGCCCGCTTCGCCGGGAGCTAGTCGCTCGGCAGCGTCGCCACGTAATCGACGTCCGCGCTGGCCGGCGACCAGAGCCGCTCCGCGTTCGAAGCGTTCTCGCGCAGGTAGTTCGCCAGCAGGCGCAGAAACAGCCCCGGCGTTAGCGAGCTGGACGATGTGCCGCCCTCCGGCCCGCGCAGGCGCAGCTTGGGCAGCGTCTGCTGGACCTCATCAGCGACCCATTCACCGGCGTTGCCCTCGAACGTCATCAAGAAGCCAGCGAACGGCCGCAGATCGACGCGTGGCGGCGTCTGCCGGCTCTGGTACTCCACCCACGACTCGTAGCGGTAGCGCACCTGGTAGCGCTGCCCCTCGATCACCAGCGCGACGCGCGAGCAGTTGGTCTGCTCATAGAGCGCCATGTCGTGCACGGCGAACGGCAGGGTGAACACTGCGAGGTCGATGTCCTCGACCTCCTGTAGCGTCGCCTCGCCGTGCGCGAACAGCTCGCGGCCCGCCTGCACGCGTTCGTACTCATCGCGCCAGTACGGCTCGAACGCATCCGCATCATCGAGGAGCTGCTGCACGAGCGGCAGCGTTTCGTTGTAGAGGTAGCCTGTGCGCTCCAGGAAGTCGCGGATCCCGCCGAGGCCCTGCCGCAGCGGAGAGGACGGCAGCGATTCGAGGCCGTAGAGCGCGCAGGCGATCTTCGTTGCGTGCTCGCCAGACCAGCGATCGAAGTCGCCGCACTCGGCCGTCGTGATCATGAGGTCCGCGCGCTCGAGGGCCGCCTCCGGGTTCAGCACCGCCCAGATGCCCATCAGCCCATCGATGTCGTAGTGGTTGTTCGAGACCGCCTCGGCGCCCCGGCGGTACGCTTCTCGGTCCGGCGAGCGCAGGTAGTTCAGCACGATCGCGGAGCTCGTGTCCGCCTTGAGCTCGGCCGGCGTGCGGGTGCGCGGCCAGTGGCTGAGCTCCAGCACCGTAGCGCTGTTGCCCCGCGCGTCCACCACGACGTTCGGGACGCCTTCCAACTCGGGGCCGTAGGGGACGTAGTGCATAGCGAAGATGTGCCTTCGGCAACGTCCATTCTACACGACAGGAAGCTCGTTGAAGGCCAAGATAGGCGAAACCCCTATCGTTCACCTGCAGGGAAAGGCTTATAGTCCTAGTAGGAGCACTGTATGTTTAAGCGCCGTGACCGGGACCAGGAGTCCCAGGACACGCCCTCGCTTCCCGAGGGCGCGGCGGTCCTGCGCGACGAACTCGGCATCTTTCCGCTCTGGTACCTCGAGATGCGGCTGCGAGAAGAGCTGGCGCGCGCCGCGCGGACGAACGGCATCTTCTCGCTCGCCTGCTGGCATCTCAAACTGCTGCCCGGCGAGCGCCCGTCCGACGACCTGCTCAAGCAGGCCGCTGACTTCATCATGGAGAGTCTGCGCACGTACGACATCCTCGCGCGCATCGATGAGTACCGCTTCGCCGCGCTCCTGCTCGACGCGCAGTACGAGGCCGCCTCGACCGTCGCGTTCCGCATCAAGGGTGACCTGCAGGTGCGCGTGCATTCAGCCGGCCGCTGGCAGGCGGGCGTCGCCGCGTTCCCGCGCGACGCCGTCGATGCCGACGGCCTGATCCAGGCCTCCATCCGCCGCCTCGGCGACGACGCCCGCGCAGCGTAACGCTGCTTGTAGGGACGGCCATCTGGCCGCCCTCGCGAGCGCAGCTGGCCGCTGTGATTATCCTACTCCTGCATCGAACGTCGAACTTCAAGCCTCCAGCCCTCCGCCTTGCTATGATGTTTGCGGTGGCTCTCAAGAGTCACGTGGGACCGGCTTTTCGAAGAGTCGCCGTAGGAGATAGCCTGTCAGCCTGAAGGCTGGCCCGCAAAAAAAGGCATCTCCCGGAGGGCAAGAGGAGTTACGAAGGGGACATGACCACGGACACCGTCCCGGCGCGCATCGACGACCCGGTCAACGCGGCGATCCTCGCCGTCTCCGAAGACCGGCTCGTCGGCTTCCAGCGCGACCCGCTCGGTGAGATCGCGCGCCGCTCCGGCATCGAGCTGCCGGTCGTCATCGCGCGCATCCGCGAGATGTTGCGCGCCGGCACGATCCGCCGCGTGCGCCAGACCCTGCTGTCGACGAACCTCGCGCAGGGCGCGCTCGTCGCCTGGCAGGTGCCGCAAGACAAGCTCGCGGCCGCGTTCGACTTCATGTTCCAGCGGGACCCGTTCTCCGGCCATGTCGTCATCCGCACGACGGAGGCCGTCACGCCCGGCTCCGCCTACAAGCTCTGGACGACACTCAAAGTGCCGTCCGGCTACTCAATCGAGAAGCACTGCGGTTTCCTCGCGCAACAGACCGGCGCGGAGCGGTTCCGTCTCATGCCCGCGAAGCGCCTGTTCGCGCTCGGCGTCGGCCATGTGCGGCGTCGCGGCATGGAGCCGGGCAGCAAGTCAGACGAGCTCGCTGACGTGACGGACGTCAACGTCGTCGAGCTCTCGGACGAGGAATGGCGCGTGCTTACCGCGCTCAAACGCGAGTTCGCGCCGGACGAGATCGTCGAGGACATCTGGAGCGCGCGCGCGGCCGAGGCCGGCGTCCCGCTCGATGAGTTCCTGGAGACCGCCGCGTCGTTCGAGGAGCGGCGGATCATCGGCCGTTTCTCGACGTTCCTGGAGCACGTGAAGCCCGTCGCCGGCGGGCAGAGCGTGACGCGCTACAACGCGCTCTTCCACTGGGCCGTCCCCGCCGGCCGCGAGATCGAAGCCGGCCGCGAGGTGGGACGCCACCACATCCTCACGCATTGCTACTGGCGTGAGGCCGGTGCGGAGTTCAACAACGTCAACGTCATGGGCGTCGCGCACGGCACCGACAAGCAGCTCCTGCTCGACCACAAGGCCGCGATCGACGCACACCTAGCGTCTATCGACATCCCCGTGAGCTATACGAATGTTTTCTGGGGCGGCCGGAGCGAGATCAAGCCCTCCGAAGTCTCGCCCGTCGCGTACCGCGAGTGGTGCGCCGCCAACGGCATCGATCCCGAGGACATGCGGGCGTAGCAGTAGCCAGATGTCGATGACGTGTAGGGGAGGCCTTTAGGCCTCCCGCTTCGTTTCTCTTGTCGTCGAGGTTCGAGCTTCGAGCTACTTCGTCTCACGCCACCACGAGAGGTATCCGCATCTCCTCGCGCAGCATCCCTCCGTGAAAGCCACGCATCAGCCCCGGCCCGTGCTTGTCCCGCACCGAACTGTGTACCAGCACTCGAGCCGCTTCCGGCACCGCGATGTAATCGCCAATCCGGCCGCGCGTCGCCGTCGACAGCGGTTCCGGCCCGAACAGCCGTAGCTCGTCCGCCTCGTCGATCGACAGCAGCGCGAACTCCTCGCCGTACCGTTCGCGGAAGCGCGACGTGAACGCATCGCTCGCGCCGTCGCGCACGCGAAAGAACGGCACGCGCGGCTCGCCGTACGGCGGCGCCACGAGCGGCTCAAGCAACGGGTCGTCCGCTTCGATGACGTACTTGTGCTTCTGTGCCACCGCGAGCACACCGTGGTCGGCGCTCACGGCGACGCGTCCCCGTCCCGCGATCGCTCGCGCGAGCCGCGCCAGCTCCGATTCGACGCGGTCCAGTTCGTTGCGGACGTGGTCCGACGCCGGGCCGTGGATGTGCTCCAGCGTATCGACGGCCGGATAATAGATGTACGTATACGTGGCGCTCGCCGCGCGTTCGACGCGCGCGATCGCGCCGTCGATAGCGTCGCGAAGCGCAGTGTAGCCCGAGATCGGCGTCCCACCGGAGACGTAGCGCGTGTACACGCTGCCTGCGAGCTGCCGCGGCATGAACGACAACGTGTCACGCCGGAACGACGCCATCATCGCAGGCGTGCAAAAGACGTCTTCGCTGCGCACGCCAAACTCCGCGAGCGGCCGTTCGCTGAAGCGCTCGTTGAACGGCAGAATCGTCGTCGTGAGCTTGTACTGCGGCAGGTACGTCCACCACGCGGGCACAGCGTGTTGCGCGGGCCACAGTCCCGTCGCGAGCGACGTCAGCGCCGCCGCCGTCGTCGCCGGAAACACCGCGCGCAACTCGATGGCGACGTGGTCGCGCAGGAACGAGCCCGCCGGCAGCGACTCGATGAGGTTCATCCCGAGGCCGTCGATGAGCACGAAGACGAGATGCTCCGTCTCGCCGATCGCGTCCCGCACGTTCGTTGCGCCCGCCGCCAGCTCGACGTCCCCGCCCGCGATCGACGCCAGCGCGCGCGCCAGATCGACCGTGTTCGCAACGCCGGCGTCCGCGCGCAGCAGCGTCCCGCTCTCGAACCAGCTCTGCACACGATCAATGTCGTTCATTTGCCCGCGCGGCAGCGGCCGCCTTTCCTCAACGGGTGGCCGGCTCTCATCATGGCTTCATCGCTAGCTCCCCTCTCCCGCGTGCGGGAGAGGGGCCGGGGGCGAGGGCTCGATATCGATTGCGACGGGCAGCGCCGTCTTCCCCCAGTCCGACAGGCTGCCGCTGTCGCCCGGCGCGTACTTCTCCAGCAGCAGCCGTCGCGCCAGCGCGTCCTCCTCCTCCGCCTCGACGATGCGCATCCGCCCCTTGTACTGCACGTCCGCCAGCCGCACCGAGACGCCGGGCTGCTTCATACCGTTCTTCACCCAGTCCGACCGCTCGCGCCCACCCGAGAGGATGTACAGCGTACGCCCCGCAAGCGCGAACCAGATCTCGACCGTGTGCGGCTTGTCCGTCACGCGCCCTTCCGTCGTCACGTAGCAGAACGATTCGCCCGCGGCGTCTTCGAGCGCGCTCACGGAAACGTCCAGACGTCGATCTCGAACGATCTCGGTTGCACGTACTCCTTGTCCATGTCGCTGAAGCGCTCCTTCACCCACGGTTCGAACTCGGCCAGCAGCTCCGCGAAGAGGTCGTCCGGGAACTGCCACGTCCAGGAATCGATGCGCTTGCGTGTGCTCTCGATGTTCTCGGCCGGCGTCCAGCGCGCTTCGTCCTGCGCATAGACCTCCGTTCGCAACGACGCGCCAAGCGCGCGCAGCCGTTCCGCGATCCCTTCGTCGCTCGGGCGCGGCCTGCGCTGGAACCCCCGCGCGCGCTCCAGCTCGATCCACTTTGCGTAGGTCTCGCGCCAGGGGTTCGGGTCGGGGTACTCCTCTCGCGCTCGCAGCAGGATGCCGCCCGGCTCGAGCACGCGCGCGATCTCGGCGACGCTATCCTGCCAGGACGACACGAGGTGCAATACGTGCACGACGAGTACCGCGCGAACGGACGCCGTTGTGACCGGCAACCGCGTGGCGTCTCCCAGCAGGAGGTCGATTGGCGCAAACGGCGGCTCGACCTGCTCGCGTAGCCGCGCCATCATCCGTGTCGAGATGTCGATGCCCGACACGCGCACGCCGCGCGCCGCCAGCGGCCGCGCGATGCGCCCGGTGCCGATGCCAACTTCCAGCACGCGCGCCGCGCCCGCGCGTTCGATCTCGGCTACGAGCGTATCGGCCTGCTTCTGCGCGATGTTGTCCGGCAGGGCGCGCGTGTCATCGTAATAGTCCGCGGCCCGGTCGAAGCTGATGCTCTGCGTCACACGCGGTCCTTTCGTAGCACCGCCAGCGCCACCAACGACGCGCCCGTCGCGGTCAGCGCCGCCAGCGCCCATTGCAGTAAGCCCCAGTCATCGGTTGGGCCGGCGCCCGTGGGCGGGAGCGATGGCGGCGTGGTAGCTGTGGGCGCTGGCGGCGCAGTGCCATCCGGCGGCGGATCGCCGTTTGTGCAGTAAATGCTGCCGTTCAGCACCTCCAGCGGCTCGACCTTGCCGCCGTCCGCCGTCGCGAAGACGACGACATCGATCGTCAGCGGACTCGAGCCCTGCTGCAGGCAGCGATACGTCAGCGTCGCCAGGTCCGCGCCAAGGGAGATGCCGTCCTCGCTCGCGCCGGTGATGCGCGTCGTCTCCGGCCCGAACTCCTTGCCGCACAACGAGCCGCTCTGCCCGGTACAGGACGCGAGCTCCACGACCTCCGGGTTGTGCGTGACATCCACCGTCCACGCTCCCAGGCCCGCGTCGGAGATCTCGCTGACCTGCAGTTGCGCAGTCGCGTTCGCGCCGACGAACCCGACGGTCGGCGCGATGTAGATCGTGTCCGGCGCCGCCGCGGCGCGCCCGGACTCAAGCGCAAACGCGATCACGAGTGCCAGAGCCAGAGCAGCCTGTAGCGTTCTCGTCATCGAAAGGACTCCTTCCGCTAGCTCCCCCGCGTCGTGCCCATTTTACACGCCTCGCCCGCGTCGACATCGAACTTCGAGCTTCAAACTTCGAACATCAAGCCCTTTGCATCGCAGTGCTATCCTGTAGCCATGCTCATCGCGCTCACGATATCGATCGCCGCCGGGCTCGCCATGCTCGCGCTGATCGCGGGAGGCGCGCTCCTCGCGCGACGCGCCGCCGGCGGGCAGGGAGCAGGCGCGGCCTTCGGAAGCTGGCGCTTCTATCCGAGCCCGTGGGTGTTGTTTCTGCTGCCTCTCGTCGCCGCGTTCTTCCTCTCGCGCTTCCTGCCGGGGTTCATCTTCCTCCCGCTCTTCATCGTCCCGTTCTTCCTCCGCCGAGGAGTACTCGGTGGCATCTTCTCGTCTCGACGCCGCCCTAAGGATGACGGTCCTGGAGAAACGAACGGCTCCGATCGAGATCGCTTTCGAGACTCGTAGCTCAAGGCTGACCGCTGATAGCTGAAAGCTGCCTGCTCCGCTAGAATGAACCGCCATGCGCGTCATTGGACTCACCGGAGGCATCGCTAGCGGCAAGTCGCTCGTCTCCCGGCAGCTCGCTGAGCGGGGCGCCGTCGTGATCGACGCCGACAAGCTCGGCCACGAGTCGTACCGCAAGGGCACCGAGACGTATCGCGCCCTGATCGAGGCCTTCGGCGAGGACATCGTCGGGCCCGACGGCGAGATCGACCGCAAGGTGCTCGGCTCGAAGGTCTTCGGCGACCCCGAGGCCCGGCACAAGCTGGAGCAGATCGTCTGGCCCGCCATCCGCCGCCTCGGCGCGGAGCGCATCGAGAAGCTCCACCAGGAGGGCGCCGCGGTCGTTGTGCTCGAGGCCGCGGTCCTGATCGAGGCGGAGTGGCTCGACCTCGTCGACGAGGTGTGGATCGTGGAGGTCTCGCCCGACGTTGCCCGCAAGCGGCTGATCGAGCGCAACGGCCTCTCCGTGGAGCAGGCGCAGGCGCGCATCCAATCGCAGCTCACGAACGAAAAGCGTCGCCCCTACGCGACGCTCGTGATCGAGAACAACGGTTCGCTCGAGGACCTCCAACGAGCCCTCGATGACGCCTGGTCCAAGATCGAGACGCGCGTATGACCGTCGCGAAGCAGGCCGACGACACGTTCCGCCAGTACGCGATCGAGGAGTACCACCCGGTCCGCGAGCCGTACTACGTCCCGATCGCGGACGAGGTGGAGCTCTTCGAGGCGGCCTTCGCCCAAAAGATCCCGGTGCTCCTCAAGGGCCCGACAGGCTGCGGCAAGACCCGCTTCGTCGAGTTCATGGCCTGGAAGCTCGGCCGCCCGCTCACGATCATCAAGGACGCCACCGGCAAGCAAGGCGAGAGCGACGAAGACGATCACGCGCTGCCGCTCGTCACCGTCGCCTGCCACGAAGACCTCACCGCGTCCGACCTCGTCGGCCGCTACCTCCTCGAAGGCGAGTCCACGCGCTGGATCGATGGCCCCCTCACGCGCGCGGTAAAGGCCGGCGCCATCTGCTACCTGGACGAGGTCGTCGAGGCGCGCAAAGACACGACGGTGCTCATCCACCCGCTTACGGACCACCGCCGCCTGCTGCCGATCGAGAAGCGCGGCCAGGTTCTCGAGGCGGCCGACAACTTCCTGCTCGTCATCTCGTACAACCCGGGCTACCAGAGCGCCCTCAAGGACCTCAAGCACAGCACGCGCCAGCGCTTCATCTCGATCGAGTTCGGCCACCCGCCGCGCGAGGTCGAGGCGCGCATCATCCAGCACGAGGCCGGTGTTGACGAACGCGTCGCCGACGATCTCGCCAAGCTGGGTGAGAAGGTCCGCAACCTCAAGGAGCACGGCCTGAGCGAGGGCGTCAGCACGCGATTGCTCATCTACGCCGGCCGTCTCGTCGCGCAAGGCATCGAGGCCAGGCGCGCCTGCCAGGTCGCCGTCGTCTGGGCGCTGACGGACGACGTCGATATGCAACGCAGCATCGAAGAAGTCACCAGCGCGATCTTCGAATAGGAGTCAACCATTGTTCACACGATTCGCTTCCCTAGCCGCACTGCTGCTCGCCTTCGCACTTGTGCTTGGCGCCTGCACCGACGATAAAAAGGACGGCAGCTCTTCGGACCAGTATGGAGACAACACACCGAGCGCTACGGAACCCGGCGGCGAGACGCCGCAAGCCACGACTGGAGGAATAACGCCTGTGGGATCGTTTTCGGAAGAGTGTCAGAAGAGCGATGAGAAGCAGTTCGCGGCCGCGCCGCCACAGATCATCGACACGTCGAAGTCCTACATCGCGACGATAAAGACAAGCAAGGGCGACATCGTCGCCGAGCTCGAAACGGACCCGGTTGTCACGACAAACAATCTCGTCTTCCTCGCCTGCAAAGGCTACTACGACGGGCTCACGTTCCATCGCGTCGAGGACTGGGTGATCCAGGGCGGCGATCCCACCGGCACCGGCTCGGGCGGCCCCGGCTACACGATCCAGGGCGAATTCGAAGGCGCCGTCTTCGACGAGGGCGTCATCGGCATGGCGCGTACCAGCGATCCCAACTCCGCAGGCAGCCAGTTCTTCATCGTGAAGACGGCCGCAAACTATCTCGACGGCCAGTACGCCGCGTTCGGAAAGGTCACGTCGGGCATGGACGTCGTCAACCAGATCGCCATCGGCGACACGATCGACTCCGTCACAATCGAGGAAAGCTAGACGTCGGCGGCCGGTTCCGAGGGCCAGGCTTCCGCCTTGTGACTACACGGAAAAGCGCCCGAGCGCACCCAGTAGCTGCGCCTCAAGCAGGCCGCGGAGCTGCTCGCGGTTTCCGGCGTTCAGTTCGTGTACGAACACGTCCGGCTGCGCCTTCAGCTCGTCCGCGAACGGGTGCGCGGCCTGTATGATGCTGCCGAAGATGACGCGATGGAGGCGGACGGCCTCGATCACCGCGCGCTGAAACGTCGTCGAGAGCAGCTCCATCTTGCCGATCTCATCGATTACAACAATACGCCCGTGTTCGATCGCGGTCGCGATCGCTGGCACGCCGACGCGATCGAGCGCGGCGATGTCGACGCCGTAGCGCCCCACGCGCGGCCCGTCGATGTCGATCGATGCGAGTGTGGCAGTCGCGCCGTCCAGCGTGACGATCTCGAAGCCTGTGCGCGAACCGCTGACGTCGCGCAGCTCGCGCGTAAAGAACCCGCCCGCCGGCGCCTCGAGAGCTTTGATGACCGCGCGCACGAGCGTGGTCTTGCCGGAGCCGGGACGGCCGGTGACGAGTATCGCGGTCATGGTCTGTCCCGCCTCAGGGCGTCGAATCTGGACAGACAACGGGCGTCTTGGGCGGATCCAAGACGTCACCGGGCTTCGCCGCGTGGTTATCGACTAAGTCGAAGATGTCCATCGGCCAGTAGGTCAGCCACGCCATGCCGATGATGTTCTCCTTAGGAACGCCGTGGAATGACCGGGAGTCGGAGCTGTTGTTGCGGTTGTCCCCCATGACGAAGTACTGGTCCGGCGGCACGGTAAACGGTTCGAATGTACCGGCGATCGGCTGTGTCAGGTAGGGCTCCTCCAGCGGCTCGCCGTTGATGAAGACCGTGCAGTCGTGTACTTCCACCGTTTCGTTAGGCAAACCGATCACGCGCTTGATGAAGTCGCGTTCGGACGGTTCGCCGGACTCCGTCGGCGGGTGGAAGACGATGATGTCGCCGCGTCGAGGCCCGCGGAAAATGAAGCGCGTCGGATCATCGCCCGGCTCAACAAACGGCACGAACTTGTGGATCGTTTCGAGGTTGACCTCCCAGTAGATCGCCTTGTTCACGAGCAGGTACCAGCCGTCCTTGAACGTCGGGTCCATGCTGCTGCCTTCGACCTGGAAGTTCTGCACAACTGCCCGTACAAGCAAGAAGATCAGCAGTGCGAGTATGATCGTCTCCGCCAGCTCGCGCACGCCGCGCACGACGGGGCGGACCAGCGATCGAGGACGGCGCGGCGGCGAGATCGCCGTTTCGCCTGTAGAGATACCGGGGCCGTACGAAAACGGCGGCGCCGCGGGCGGCCCGTAGTGTGGCACGCCTGTCGTGCTCACCGCCACCGGCTTTGGGGGTGGGGCGAACGCCTCCGCCTGCACTTCGACAGGCTCGAAGCGAGACGCGACTGCGTCAGCGCCCGAGCTGAAGCTGGGCGCGGCGGGCGGCTGCGCTTGCGGCGCGACGGGTTCAACGCTGGGCGCGTCAGTGCTCGTTGGCGGATCGAGCGGGCGTGGGGGGCTGCTCCGTACCGGCGGCTCGAAGGGCGGGATGTCGGAACCCCGCGTCAGCGGCACGCGGCGCGTCCCGAAGGGTGCCGGCGGTGGTACCGGCGGTACGTCGGGCGGCGGCGGCGCGCTCTCGGGAGCGTCGCTCTGCGGCTCGCCCTTGGCGGCCGGATCGTTCGGGTTAAATGGAGTGGGGGGAACTTCGGACATGGTCTGCGCGTCTTTTCACTATATAGCATAGGGCCCGTTTCGGCTTATGCAAAGCGGGCCCGTAAGGAGGACAGCATGAAAAAGCGACACGTCCTGTTGGGAGCGGCCATCGCCGTCGCGCTGGCGTTCCTGGGTATTGGCTGTACAGACGATTCGACGACGGTTCTGCCGTCGAATAGCGAGGCGCCGGGCGTCACCGTGAGCGGCTCGGGCTCCGTGTTCGGCGAACCAGACGTCGCACTTATCACGCTCGGCGTCGATGCCAGCGCCCAAAGCGTGGGCGACGCTCGAGAGCAGGCCGCTGCCTCGATGGACGCGATGCTCAACGCGCTCAAGGATGGAGGCGTCGCCGAAAACGATATCCAGACGCAGCGCGTCTCCGTCCAGCCGCAATACGATTACAGCGGCAACAAGCAGGAGCTGATCGGCTTTACCGTGAGCAACATCGTGACCGCGAAGGTCCGCGCCATCGATGACACGGGCGACCTGCTCGACGCCGCGGTCACCGCGGGCGGAAACCTGGCGCGTGTCGAGAGCCTCTCGTTCACGATCGATGATCCATCCACGCTCGAGGAGCAGGCGCGTCGCGACGCGATGGCCGAGGCGCGTGCGAAGGCCGAGACGCTTGCGGACGCCGGCGGCGTCGAATTGGGAGAGCCCATCTCGATCTCCGAGACGGGCGGCCCGGTGCCGGTCTCGTTCGGGGCCGAGGCGGCATTCCAGGCCGCAGACACCAGCACGCCAATCGAGACGGGCCAGCTCGAGGTGCAGGTCAGCGTCCAGGTCGTCTACGGACTGCAGTAGCGGATAGCGGCGCGGGCATACGGTAGGGGCGTTCAATTGAACGCCCCTACCCCTTCTTGACTTGCTCGATTATCGCCTCATATACTGAGGTACAACCCCGACGTGTCGGGGGCGTAATTTTGTTAGGCCCTAGGCACGCGGGCCCGCGTGGCGCAACGGTAGCGCAACCGATTTGTAATCGGTAGGTTAGTGGGTTCGAATCCCCTCGCGGGCTCCACCGCGCCTTTGGAGGGGTGCGTGAGTGGCTAAAACGACCGGTCTGTAAAATCGGTACCCTGACGGGTTACGCAGGTTCGAATCCTGCCCCCTCCACCAGCGAGAGTTGACGCCGGGAGCTGGAACGGCCCAGAATTGGTAAGGAAGCTGCCAGCCACGAGCAGGCAGCAAGCCCACATAGCTCAGTTGGCAGAGCACGCCCTTGGTAAGGGCGAGGTCATCGGTTCGAATCCGATTGTGGGCTCCAGTTGGCAAACGAGCTTCAGGCGAAGTACACCACTCGCGGCCCGATGCCGCGGCAACAGAACAAACGAGGAGGAACACGGCCATGGCAAAGCAGAAGTTCGAGCGGACCAAGCCGCATCTCAACGTCGGCACCATCGGCCACGTTGACCACGGCAAAACCACGCTCACCTCTGCCATCACCAAGGTCCTCTCGTATAAGGGCTGGGCTCCCTATCGAGACTTCTTCAGCATCGACAACGCGCCGGAGGAGCGGGACCGTGGCATCACCATCGCGATTGCCCACGTTGAGTACGAGACCGAGAACCGGCACTACGCTCACGTCGACTGCCCCGGCCACGCCGACTACATCAAGAACATGATCACCGGCGCGGCCCAGATGGACGGCGCTATCCTGGTCGTCGCCGCTCCGGACGGCCCCATGCCCCAGACGCGGGAGCACATCCTCCTCGCGCGCCAGGTTGAGGTGCCCAGCATCGTCGTCTTCTTGAACAAGGTCGACATGATGGACGACCCCGAACTGCTCGACCTCGTCGAGCTGGAGCTGCGCGAGCTGCTGACGAACTACGGCTTCCCCGGCGACGAGATCCCGATCATCCGCGGCAGCGCGCTCAAGGCCAATGAGTCCAAGAGCGAGGACCCGGACGCCGAGGAGTACAAGCCGATCTGGGAGCTGATGAACGCCATCGACACGTATATCCCGCTGCCGGCTCGCCCCAAGGACAAGCCGTTCCTCATGCCGATCGAGGACGTCTTCGGCATCAAGGGCCGCGGCACCGTCGTTACGGGCCGCATCGAGCGTGGCGTCGTGAAGACCGGCGAAGAGATCGAAATCGTCGGCCTGGAGGCCACGAAGAAGACCGTCGTCACCGGCGTCGAGATGTTCAAGAAGATCCTCGACGAGGGCGAGGCGGGCGATAACGTCGGCTGCCTGCTGCGTGGAGTAGAGCGCGAGGATGTCCAGCGCGGCCAGGTCCTGGCGGCGCCCGGCTCGATCATGCCGCATACATTCTGCGAGGCGGAGGTCTACATCCTTTCCAAGGACGAGGGTGGGCGGCACACGCCGTTCATCCGCGGCTACCGTCCCCAGTTCTACATCCGCACGACGGACGTCACCGGCAACATCGAGGACATCGGTGACGGCGTAGAGATGGTGATGCCGGGCGACAACACGAAGATGAAGATCAGGCTGATCCAGCCCGTCGCCATGGAGGAAGGCCTGCGCTTCGCAATCCGCGAAGGCGGCCGCACCGTCGGCGCCGGCGTGTTTACGAAGATCCTGGAGTAGCCAGGCGGAGGAACCGTGGCGAAGAAAGAAGACCGTCTCGTGATCACGCTTGCGTGCCCGGACTGCCGGGAGCGCAGCTACACGACGACGAAGAACCGCCGCAACGATCCAGACCGCCTGGAGCTCAACAAGTACTGCCCGCGCTGCCGCGAACATCGCGTGCACCGAGAAGTGCGGTAGGGCGGAACGGGAGCAGCGATGAGTCGAGCGCTCAGACGGCATCCAGTTAGCAGCGCCAAGCCCGGCAAGCCTGCCAGGCCGCCGCAGATCCGGCCCGGCACGCCCCGCCCGCGGTCCGGACACGAGGCTCGCGGCCTCTCCAGCTTGCTGCGGCCCACGTGGGCGATGGACATCATCGCCGAGCTCCGCAAAGTGACGTGGCCGAGCCGGGAAGACACACAATACCTCACCGTGGTCGTACTGATCGTGTCCATCACGATAGGAATCTTCCTGGGCGGCGTCGATATGTTCTTCAACTGGGCTATCGACCGCGTCATCATTCCGTAATTCATCATGGCTGTGAAACAGAAGAAAGTCCTGACCGCCGCAGACGAGGCGGCCTCGGAAGAGGCCGTTGATCCGAAGCGTCACATCCCCACCGAAGAAGAAGCTTTCGAAGAGGGGAAGGTCTGGTACATCATCCACACGTACTCGGGCCA
The DNA here is from genome assembly GCA_040902195.1 of Dehalococcoidia bacterium. Lineage (GTDB taxonomy): Bacteria > Chloroflexota > Dehalococcoidia > DSTF01 > RBG-16-68-14 > JBBDXS01. The sequence goes on along the minus strand of JBBDXS010000002.1, from coordinate 152,912 downwards.
CGAGAACAAGGTGCAGACGAACCTCGAGCACCGCATCGCTTCGATGGACGCGAAGGACCTGATCTTTCGCGTCGTCGTGCCGACGGAGGACGAGATCGAGATCCGCGAAGGCCAGCGCCGGACGGTCTCGAAGAAAATCTTCCCCGGCTACATTCTCGTGCAGATGGTCGAGCTCAAAGAGGACGACCCGAAGTCCAACCAGGCCTGGTTCGTCGTGCGCAACACGCCCGGCGTCACCGGCTTCGTCGGCTCCGGCACGCGCCCGATCCCCCTTGAGGAGGGAGAGGTGCGCCGCATCCTGCGCCAGATGCGCGTCGAGCAGCCCAAGATCAAGGTCGGCTTCATTATCGGTCAAAGCGTCCGTATCGTCGACGGTCCCTTCCAGGACTTCGTCGGTCAGGTCGATGACATCAACCTCGAAAAGGGGAAGGTCAAGGTACTCGTCTCCTTCTTCGGCCGTGAGACGCCCGTCGAGCTCGACTTCCTGCAGGTGGGGAAACTCTAGATGGCCAAGAAAGTCCGCGCGATTATCAAGCTGCAGATCGATGCCGGCAAGGCGAACCCGGCGCCGCCCGTAGGCCCGGCGCTCGGCCAGCACGGCGTCAACATCATGGCGTTCTGCAAAGAATACAACGAGAAGACGGCGAACCAGGCCGGGACGATTGTGCCGGTCGAGATCACGGTCTTCGAAGACCGCTCGTTTACGTTCGTGCTCAAGACCCCTCCGGCGTCGGACATGCTGAAGCGAGCTGCCGGCGTGCCGAAGGGCAGCCCCGCGCAGCTCCGGGAGAAGGTCGGCCAGGTCACGCGCGACCAGGTCCGCCAGATCGCCGAGGTAAAAATGCGCGATCTCAACGCACACGATCTCGAAGCGGCGATGAAGCAGATCGAAGGGACGGCGCGCAGCATGGGCCTGGAGGTGGTCTAACGTGGGGAGGTTGTCGGTCACGGTTGAGGTTGGTTCTCCAGACCGCACCCAGTTTCGCGAAGTGCAGCTCCTCGTCGACACCGGCGCAACGTTTTCTTGGCTGCCACGGTCGTTGCTTCAGGAGCTCGGACATTTCCCCACCACGAGGAAGGCCTTCGAGATCGGAGATGGCCGGGTAGTAGAACGCGATGTGGGAGAGGCCCCAGTGCGGATTGGTAGCGAGGTGTTCACGACCGTCTGCGTTTTTGCCGACAGCGGAGAGCAGCCGGCGCTCGGCGCCGTCACGCTCGAACAGTTTCTCCTGGCGCCCGATCCGGTGCATCAGCGTCTGGTTCCGGTGACGGGACTTCGCGTGGGGAGGTTGTCACAATGAAGCGTGGGAAGAAGTATCTCGAGAAGGCGGCGCTGGTTGATGACGCGCGCGTCTACACACCGGAAGAGGCGGTCAAGCTCGCCAAGGAGACCTCCTACGCGAAGTTCGACGAGACCGTCGAGTTGCACATTCGGACCACGCTCGACCCGCGCCACGCGGAGCAGCAGCTCCGTGGCACAGCGCTACTCCCGAACGGCCTCGGCAAGTCGCTGCGTGTGGTTGTCTTCGCGGAAGGTGACGCGGCGCGCGCCGCCCAGGAGGCCGGCGCTGACGTCGTCGGCGCTGACGAGCTGATCAAGCGCGTCGAGGACGGCTGGTTCGACTTCGATGTCGCGCTCGCTCAGCGCGAGCTGATGGGCAAAGTCGGCCGGCTTGGCCGCGTACTCGGTCCGCGCGGACTCATGCCGAATCCGCGCGCAGGCACCGTTGTCGAAGGCGCCGATATCGCGAAGGCCGTGCGAGACGCCATGCAGGGACGCGTCGAGTTCCGGCTCGACCGCACGTCGATCATCCATTGCCCCATCGGCAAAGCAAGCTTCGACGAGGATAAGCTGCTCGAAAACCTGTCCATGCTTGTCTCGGAGATCGTGAAGGCGAAGCCCTCCGGCGCGAAGGGACAGTTCATTCGCAGCATCACGCTGGCCACGACGATGGGCCCCGGTATCCGGCTCGACCTGGCGCCCACCCTAGCGCTGCAGGCCGCATAAAGCTAACACTCAGCCCCGCAGCGAAGGCGCGCTTGCGCCCCGCTGCAACGTCTTCTATCATGCGGAAGTCGCCGAAGATAGCGGGTTCGCCTCCGAGAGGTGATTAAGGCGCAAGCGCCCGCCGAGGTGTAGAGCAAGCAGAGCTACGCGGCCGGGTGCCGCCGCTTCGTTTCGTAATGCTCGCGCCCTGTCTTTGGAAGCAGGGCGCGTTTTGCGTTCCAGCGGAGGAACACATGGCAACACAACGCAAGATCGAGACGGTCGAGGAGCTGCGTGAGCGCATCGAGCGCAGCACCATCGCGATCGCAGCCGATTACGCCGGGCTCTCCGTCTCGGCGATGCTCCAGCTCCGGCGCGCCGTCCGCGACGCCGGCGTCGAGCTGCGCGTCGTCAAGAACCGGCTCTTCTTACGTGCCGCCACCGCCGCGGGCAAGCCCGAGATGGCTGACCTGCTCAAGGGGCCGACAGCGATCATCTTCGGCTTCGACGACATCATCGCGCCCGCGAAGATCGTCACGGAGTACATGCGCACCGCCCGCAACACGTTCGCGGTGCGGAATGGCGTCATGGACGGCCAGCTCCTCAGTCTCGCCGACCTGCAATCGCTCGCCACGCTGCCCTCGAAGCCGGAGCTGCTGGCGAAAATCGCAGGCGGGCTGCAGTCGCCCATCGCGAACTTTGCGGGGCTGGTGCGCAGCATTCTGACGGTCCCGCCGGGCCGTCTGCTGAACGACACGATGTACACGTTCGCGGGCCTGCTCGAGGCGCGCGCGAAGCAAGTCGAGGCGGCGTAACGAGCCGCCGCCAACGAAACGTCATCAAGGCAGAGGAGGAAACACGATATGGCAGCTAAAGTAGACCAGGTCTTCGACCTGATCAAGGACATGACGGTGATCGAGCTCCGCGATCTCAACAAGATGATCGAGGAGGAGTTCGGCGTGACGGCGGCTGCGCCGATGGCGATGGCCATGGCGCCGGCGGCAGGCGGTCCCGCCGCTCCGGCCGAGGCGGTTGAAGAAAAGACCGAGTTCACGGTCACGCTCAAGGATATCGGCGCGAACAAGATCAACGTCATCAAGGCGGTGCGTGAGGTGACGACACTCGGCCTCAAGGAAGCGAAGGACCTCGTCGAGTCCGCGCCTGTCGCCGTGAAGGAAGACGTCAACAAGGAAGAAGCCGCGAACGTCAAGAAAAAGCTCGAGGAAGCCGGCGCGACGGCCGAGCTGTCCTAACACCTCGGTTCCCGTCTTCAGCCCCTCGCACTATGGGCGAGGGGCTGCTGCGTGTCGCGGCCGTGCGCTCTTCGCCGGTGTCGTGCCGGCGAGCGCGCGAAGCCTTCTTTGCCGTGCCCCTACGAGCGCTGCGGTGGCCTGCGGCTGGCCAAGCTGCTATAGTCGAGGCCCATGGAATGTTACGCCTGCACGAATGAGGCGACGCGCCAGTGTCGCCGCTGCGCACGCGTCTACTGCGAGTTGCACGGCGGCGATCTCTGCGCCGAATGTCTTAGCCCTGCGAGTACCCTCCCATCGTTCAACCTGTACCGCGGCTCGCTGCTGGCGCTGCTCATCGCCACGGCTGTCGCGCTGTGGCTGCTCGTGCGCCCGCCCGGCTCGGGCGGTGGCGAGGCCGTCATCATCACGGACGCCACGTCGACGCCGGTGACCCGCGCGACCAATACGCCGGGTACCGTGACACCCGGCGCGACCTCGACGCCGCTGGCAGAGACGACGCCAGGCACCCCGGGCGCGGAGCCCACCGCCACGGCCGGCCCGCGCACCTACGTCGTTCAGGACGGCGACAACCTGTACAGCATCGCAGAGGCGAACGTACCTCCGGGCGTCGATAGCGTGACCTACGCCCAGCAGATCGCCGCGGCGAGCGGCCTGCCCTCGGTCGATACGCCGATCAGCCCCGGTCAGACGCTGGTCCTGCCCTAGGAGTGCGCGTTGATCGCGAGCCATCCGACCGCCCGAACGGCCCTCGTTCGCAGCATAGTGCTCTTCTCGCCCTTCCTGGCGATCGCCCTCGCCGGATTCGCAGCCTTGCTATCGGATGCGCTCAGCGGTCAGGGCACCGGTTCAATCGTCGGCTCCGTCCTGATGGGGCTCGTCGCACTGCTGCTCGGCTACCAGGTCGTGCAGTCGCTGCGCGACCTGCTCACGCAGCCCGTCGAACGGGAAGGGCTGGTAGAGCGTCGCTGGAGCCGACACGAGTTCATGGTCTTCCGCAATACCTACGTGTTCGTCGAACGCAACGTGTTTCGCCTGTCGCCGGAGCAGGAGATCCATGTCGACCTGGGCGATCGCGTGCGCGTTCGCTACCATCCGCACACAGCGACCGTCGAAGCGCTCGAGGTCGTGCAGCGCGTGGGGGCGCGGGACAATGAGTGACGACGGCTCCGTCGTGTACCAGGCGCGCATCCGCGATCTGCCGTCCGGAGACAGGCCGCGCGAGCGTCTGCGCGATTACGGCGCCGCTGCGCTCTCCAACCAGGAGCTCCTCGCGATCTTGCTACGCACCGGCGGGGCGAAGGAAAGCGCGCTCGCGCTGGCGTCGCGACTCCTGGCGCAACGCGAAGGCCTCGCCGGCCTTGCGCGTGCGAGCTTTCCGGAGCTGTGCGCGGAGCGCGGTCTCGGCGAGGCCAAGGCGGCGCAGGTGCAGGCCGCCCTCGAGCTGGGCAAGCGCCTCGTCGCGACGCAGCCCGAGGAGCGCGCAACCGTCCGGTCGCCTGCCGACATCGCGAACCTCCTGCAGGGCGCGATGGGCCCGCTGGAGCAAGAACATCTCTGCGTCGTGCTGCTGAACACGCGCAACCAGGTGCTCGGCACGTCCGACGTGTATCGCGGGAGCGTGCATAGTGCCGTCGTCCGTATCGGAGAGCTGTTCCGCGAGGCGCTCCGTATCAACGCCCCGGCGCTGGTCCTGGTGCACAACCATCCGTCCGGCGACCCCACGCCCTCGCATGAGGACGTTGCGATGACGAAGGAAGCGATCGAAGCGGGCGATCTGCTGGACGTGGACGTGCTGGACCACATCGTCATCGCGCAGGGCAAATACGTGAGCATGAAGGAGCAGAAGGTGGCATTTCAATGATCCGGCTGGTGGCGCTCGACCTCGACGGGACGCTGCTCAACCCCAGCTCCAAAGTGAGCGACGAGGACGCCTCGGCTGTGCGCGCGGCCGCTGAGCGCGGCGTCCACATCGTGCTCTGTACCGCGCGCTGGTACGGCATCGCCCTCCGCACGGCCAGCCGGCTCGGCATCACAGCGCCCCTCATCTGCCATAGCGGCGCCCATATCCGCGAGTCCGACAGCGCGGTCGAGATCCTCCACCTGCGCGTCCCCGAGGAGCCCGCGCGCGCGATCGCCTCGTTCTGCGACAACCTCGGCTGCGAGACGTACACGACCATCGATGGCGTCACATACATGCGCACGCCGCTGGAGGCGCAGATCGACCCCGAGCGCCTGCCCAAAGACATGCGCCTCGCGAAGACGCACACGGAGCACATTACCGGCCCCGTGACTGGATTCGTTGCCTTCGGCGATGAGGCCGTCCGCGGGCTCATCGATAACTTCGCGGAACGGTATAAGGGTGAGCTGGCCTTCCCGATCGGCTCCGGCAGCTCGATGCAGACCTACGTGACGATCACGGGCGCGGGCTCCGACAAAGGCCGAGGCCTGCGCCTCGTCTGCAAACACCTGAACATCCCGCTGGAAGAGGCGATGGCGGTCGGCGATGCACAGCCGGACGTCGATATGTTCCGCGTCGCGTCGATAGGCGTCGCGATGGGCAACGCCCCGGACGATGTGAAGGCGCAGGCGGACACCGTCGCTCCGTCGAACGCGGACGGCGGCGTCGCCTGGGCGATCCGCAAGTTCGTCCTGCTGGATTAACCTCGTGCGAATCCGGCGACGCGGTCCAGCCGCTCGAGCTTCATCTGCGTGCCATCGAACAGCTCGCCGAATGCGGCGCGCATGTCGCCCATGTGCGACGTGCCCATGTGCGCCTTGAACGTATCGTCGTCCATATACGATTCGAGCACGATCAGCTCCGACGGGTCTTCCTGGTTCCGGCACACGGCGTAGACGAGCGCGTTCGCCTCTTCCTTCTCCACTGCCTCGGCCATCTTGCGCATCGCTTCGACGGCTTCGTCTTCCTTGCCGGCCTTCATCTTGGCGCGAAAGATCACGGTGACCACTGAGAGCCTCCTTCGGTCTTGGCGTTTGGATCCTTGGTGGAACGGAGGGGAGTATAGCAGGAACGACAGGAGCCGGCCCATCTTCGGAGGGCCGGCTCCCGGGTGAGGAGTCTTGTGCGTCGCTACTGCACGACAAACTTGGTGTGCATGCCTAGCTCGTAGTGCGTCGGGACGTTGCAGAGCAGGACGTAGTTGCCAGCATCGAGCTCGAGTTGCAGCGTGTCCCTGCCCCCGCCCGTGATCGGTTCCGTCCTCCCGATCAGCTCGCCTGCCGCAGCCTCGTCTACCTTCGTATCGCTGACCGGCAGGTCCGCAGGGTCCAGATCCGTTTTGATCACGACCAGCTCATGCGGGCTGGTGCCCTCGTTGTGGACCTGGAACGTGACGTCGCCGGCGGATGCCCCTGGAACCGCGCCGTCCAGGCCCTGCACCTTGAAGTCCGTCAGCGAGATGTGGACCTCGCCGTCCGGCGGGCCTGCGGCCGTCGCGGCCGGCTGCTGCGCACTCGGTGTGCGCGGCGGCGACGTTGGGCCGGGCGTACTCGGCGGCGCGTCCGGGTCCGTGATGATGAAGAGGCCGATCATGCCCGCGTCGGCGTGGTTCACCACGTGGCAATGGAAGAGCCACAGCCCGGGTTTCGAGAACTCGAGCGTGATCGTATCGGCGACGCCCGGCAGGAGCGGCACGACGTTCGCCGGCCATTGCTCCCCATTCAGGGCCTCCTCCGAAATGTGGGAGACGTTGTGCGCATGGAACGTGTGGATCTGGTCACCAAGGTTGAGGACGTGTACGCGCAGCTTCTCGCCTACGCTGGCCTCGATGGCGGGCACGGTGACGTTGAGCTGCGACGCCACAGCATCGAAGCCGCCTTCCTCGAATGCCTGCTCCAGCGCGTGTTCGCCTCCCGGAAGCCCCTTGCCATTCATGATGAAGTTCGGGACGTTGTCGCCTTCCGTGTCGTGGCCGATCTCTCCCATGAAGATGACTTCGTCCCGCAGCTTCTCCTCGTGCGGGTCGTGGACCACGATCGCGCCGTAGAGGCCCTGGTGGATGTGCTCGGTGATGTGGAAGCCGCCGTCCGCGGAGTGACAGTGGTAGTAGTAGATCCCCGGTTCGGTCGCCGAAAACTCGTACGTCCACTCGCCGCCCGGCGGGATCATCGCGCCGCTGCCTACCCCCGAGATGATGTTCGTCTGGCTCCCGTCGTCCTCCTGGTCGTAGCCAGTCAGGTGCGTATGGAAGCTATGCGTGAGGTCGAGCGTGTTCTTCACGTGTACGCGAAGCGTCTGGCCAGCGGTCACGTGGAGCGTGGGACCCGGCACGGCGCCCTGCGGTTGGCCGGCTTCCTTGAACGTCCACGCGTGCCAGACGTTGCCGCTGCCGTAGTCGATGTCCGTCCCAACGATCTCGAGGTTGTACTCAACGGTTCCCTTCGCCACGCTCTCGCTACTGCCAGCAAACGCGAGCGTCAGGGCGATCACGGCCGCCACTACGGCGCCGACAAGAAGCCCGCCCAATGCAACGAACGTCTCCTCGCCGAAGCGCTTCTTGGCGTCAGGCTGTTCGATACTCACTCGGTAACCTCCAGCAGTCCGATGATGCCAAGCTCCGTGTACGCGAAGCTGTGGCTCACGATTGGATAGCTGCCCGGCTGCCTGATGACCAGATCGCAGGCCGCGCCGTCTCCGGGGGCGATGGTGTGTGTTTGCACCCCGCGAAGCGGGTTCTGCGGATGGCCGCCCACGTACGCGACGTCGAGCATGGCGCCGATGACGTGGAACGCCGACCAGAGCGTTGGCCCGCAGTTCACGACGTGCAGCCGGACCCGCTCGCCGACCTTAGCCTGCAGCGGGTTGTCCCGGTACTGGAACGCGGTGCCATTCCAGGCGAGGAAGTCGGGTCGCACGGCCTTCATCTTCGCCATATCACCGGTCCACTTGCCGTCGTCCGTGGGCTGCAGATAGAACTCGCTCTGCACCAGCCAGAACTCTCGGTCGGCCGGCTCCGGATAGCCGCCTTCCGGCTCGACGATGATCGCGCCGTACATCCCGTTGCCGATGTGATGGAGCACGGGCGGCGTCCCGCAGTGATACATGAAGTCGCCCGGGATGTTGGCCGTCCACGAAAACTCGAGCGACTCGCCGGCCTCGATCGTGCGGTAGTTCACCTTCCAGTCGAGCTCCGCTGCGTGGAAGTCAATCGAGTGACCGAGCGTGCCGTTGTTGACGAGCTTGAAGTTCATCGTGTCGCCCTGGCGGAGGTGGATCACCGGCGCGGGCACGGTGCCGCCGAACGTCCAGGCCTTGTATGGAACCCCGGCTGCAACCTCGTACGCGGCATCAACCGCCTCCAGCGTGAGGTCGATTGTTCGCTGGTCCGAGACTGCGGGCAAAACGGCGTCGCGCGGCGTCGAGACCGTGCCGCTCGGCGGAGGCGGAACGGCGACAGTGGGCTGTTGCGCGGGGCTGTCATCGCCGCCGCCGCCGCACGCGGCTAACCCGAGCCCCGTTGCGCTGATTGCGGCGCCCGTGAGGAAACGACGGCGGTCGAGCTTTTGTGTCCGGAGATGTTCAGTGGTGGCCATGTCCGTTCTCCTTTCGAGGTGCACCTGCGGGTCGCTTGAGGGCCGGCAGTAGGCCGAGCGCGGCGACGGGACAGGCCGTCGCGTCCGGTTCGACAGTGAAGATGAATGGTTCCTTCCCGTCCCCTTCGATCACGAGGCGAAGGCCGGCGCAGCGGACGGGCTCGCCGGCGACGACCTGCGAACACCCACCGTCGGTGGCGGGTCCCCAGCAGACATCCAGGACTTTCAGATTGGGGCCCCTACAGATGAGCGCTCTAACCATGAGCTGCCTCCTATAGTGATGAACTACACATATAGTAGTTGACTACACGAAGAGTGTCAAGCTATACTAGCCACTGATGAACCTGACTCTGAGCAAGCGGGGCGATTACGCGGTCCGGGCAGCGCTTTCGCTGGGGAGGGCCTTCGAGAACAACGGCGGCTTCCGGAAGATCCGCGAGGTGGCGGGCGAAATGGAACTGCCGCTGCAATACACGCCCCAGATCCTCCGGCTGCTCTCTAAGGCCGGTCTGGCGGAGGCGCGCGCCGGGCGGGAAGGCGGCTACCGGCTAAGCCGGGCGCCGCGCCAGATTTCGCTCCTTGAGGTGGTCGAGGCGGCGGAGGGGCCGCTTCGGGGCGACCAGTGCACTCTGCGCGGCGGGCCCTGCCATTGGGACGATATGTGCGCGGTCCATCCGGCCTGGGAGGCCGCGACGAACGCGCTCCGCGATTCCCTCGCGGGCGTCAGCCTGAGTGACGTCGTTGACATCGATGCCGGGCTGAGCGCCGGCATGCTGCGCGCGTCGCCCACGAGCCACCGGAAGAAGCGGGAGAGGCGTAAGCGGCGTTAGGCGCTCAGATGGCGGAGCGCCTCGTTCTCGATAATGCGGTAGACCTCTTGGAGCGGCAGGTCGTGCTGGCGGGCGAGCCGCGCGCAGACCTCGTACTCCGGCGAGACGGCTGGCGGCTCTCCCGGTAGGCACTTCACCTTCACCTGCGCCGGCCCCAGGCTCGACTCGAACTCCACGATCTCACGCTGCGCTTCGTGTCGCGCGACCTCGCGTACGCGCACACCAAGCGTCGATGTCTCGCGCAGCAGCGTCCGCACAACGGCGTCCTCCCGGTCGCGGGCGCAGAGCACGGAGACGAGCACGCCGGGGCGGTTCTTCTTCATCTGTACCGCCGTCAGCCAGACATCCGCCGCGCCCGCTTCGAACAGGCGCTCCTGCGCGTAGCCGAATAGCTCCGGCGACATGTCATCGATGTTCGTCTCGATCAGCAGCATCGTTCCTGTGTGCCCCAGCGCCTCGCCCAGCCACAGGCGCAGCACGTTCGGACGCTCGTCGGGGTCGCGCCCACCCGCGCCGTAGCCAACTGCCTCGATCGTCATCGCGGGCCGCTCGAAGCGGGCGAGGGCGCAGACGATCGCGGCGCCGGTCGGCGTAACGAGCTCGACGTCGGGGTCGGGCCCCGCCGCGATCGGAGCGCCCGCGTTCGTGAGCAGCGCCAGCGTGGCAGGGGCGGGGACCGGCAGTACGCCGTGCTGTGCCCTCACCGAACCACCGCCGGCCGGCAGCGGCGAGCAGTACAGCGTCTCGATGCCCAGCAGGCGGATCCCCGCGACCGTGCCGAGCACGTCGATAATCGCGTCGACGGCGCCGACCTCGTGGAAATCGACAGCGTCCGGCTCGATGCCGTGCACCTGCGCCTCGGCGTCCGCGAGGAGGCGGAAGACCCTTGCGCCGCTCCGCTTATCCTCATCTGGCAGCGCGCTCGTGTCGATGAGCGAAAGGATCTCGGGCAACCTTCGGTGCGGCTGCGCCGCCTCTTCGAGCGCGACCTCGACCTTCGTCGCGGCGATGCGCGCGCGCTGCACCTTCGCGCCCTCCAGCCGGTAGCCCGCGACGGGCACCTTCGCCAGCTCGCCGCGCAGCGCGTCGAGCGGCAGCCCGGCGTCCAAGAGTGCGCCGAGCAGCATGTCGCCGCTGATGCCCGAGAAGCAATCGAGGTACGCGACGCGCGTCATGCCGGAGCCACCGCCCGGTCGAGCGTGTAGAAGTCTCGTTCGTACCAGGAGCCGTCGGGGTATCGCGACATGAGCTGGAAGCGCTCGACGAAGCATCTCGTGTCGCCGGGCCCGTCGCTCCGCTCGCGGTACGCTGCGATCGCCAGCTCATCTCGAAACACAATGCGCGATGCGATCGCGGCCGGCTCGAACGTTTCCGGCTGCTCGCCCGTGAATCTCCTCTCGAGCAGCGCGTCGCGTAGGGCGACGAGATGCTCGCTGCCCGAAACGACGGCCAGCCGCGCGAGTTGGGCGTCCTCGTCGAGCACCAACTCGCCGAGCTCGATCCAGAACGAGGGCTGCTCGTGCCCGGTTCGCCAGCAGAACTGCTCGAGCGGCAGAAACGGCGGCTCTGCGACGAACGGCTCGATGAGCGGGATATGAGGCGGTAGAGCGAGCCCAACGCCGGGGTCGAGCCCGCCCTGGAGGCGGCCTAGAAGCCGGCCCACCGTGCCCGGCACGGCGACGACGAGTGCCATCGTCTGGGGACGCATGGCATCAGTCGGGCCGCTCACTCAGCGCGAGACGGTTGATCACGGCGGCGAGGTACCCCGCTCCGAAGCCGTTGTCGATGTTCACCACCGCGACGCCCGCGGCGCAGGAGTTCAGCATGGTGAGGAGCGGCGCGATGCCGCCAAAGCTCGCGCCGTAGCCGACCGACGTTGGGACCGCGATCACGGGCACCGACACGAGCCCGCCAACAACGCTCGGCAGCGCGCCCTCCATCCCCGCAACGACGACGATCGCGCGCGCGTCGCGCAGCGCGGGCAGGTGGTCGAGCAGCCGGTGGATACCCGCCACGCCGACGTCGTAGACGCGCTGGACATTGCTGCCCATCAGCTCGGCGGTAACGGCGGCCTCCTCCGCGACGGGCAGGTCGGCCGTTCCGGCGCAGAGGATGCTCACCCCGTCCTGCCCCGGCTCGTTGCGCCGGTCGACAACGATCGCGCGCGCAGTCTCGTGGTAGACGGCGTCCTCTATCTCGGCGCGCACCGCCGCGTAGTGGGCCGGCGTAGCGCGCGTCACCAGCACCCGGTCCGCGCGACCGGCTAGCGTAGCGGCGATCTGTGCGGTCTGCTCGGGCGTCTTGCCCTCGGCCAGGACGGCCTCAGGTAGCGCGTCGCGCAGCCCGCGGTGGTGATCGACTTTCGCGAAGCCGATGTCCTCGTACGGCAGGAGCCGCAGCTCCTCGACCGCGGCCTCGATGCTGGTCGTACCGCCGGCGACGCCTTCGAGCAGATGGCGCAGCTTCTCTTGGTCTATCGGGCGCCTCCTTCAGATGGTGCGCTGAATTATAGCGCGCAGCCTACCGGCCCGTTGTCAGGCAGCGCCACCCTTCTTATACTGGCTGCGCACAAGCAGATGTGTCGGAGGACACCATAAGTAGAGAAGTCGATACCAGCAGGACCGAAGCGTTCGTCGACCGGCTCTTCAGCGCGACGCTCGGCATTATCGAGGTCTACGCCGTCTATCTCGGCGACCGCCTCGGCTTGTACCAGGCGCTCGTGAATGACGGCCCGGCGACGCCGCCGGAGCTCGCGAAGCGCGCCGGCATCCATCCTCGCTACGCCCGCGAGTGGCTGGAGCAGCAGGCGGTGACCGAGGTGGTCGAAGTGGACGATCCGGCGAAGCCGGAGGACGAACGCCGCTACGCCCTCCCCGCCGCGCACGCCGAGGCGCTCGTCGATCCGGACAGCCCGTTCTCGATCGCGCCGCTCGCGCGCGCCTTCGCTTCGATTGGCGTCGTGCTGCCGAAGGTGATGGACGCGTATCGCACCGGCGGCGGCGTCGCCTGGGCCGACTACGGTGCCGACGGCATTGAGGCGCAGGGCGACTTCAACCGTCCGTGGCTCATCCACCAGTTCGGCGCCGAGTACCTGCCAGCCGTACCCGATGTCCATGCCCGGCTCCAGGCCGATCCGCCCGCGCGCGTTGCCGACGTCGCCTGCGGTGTCGGTTGGGCCGGCATCGCAGTGGCGCGCGCCTATCCTAACGTGCGCGTCGACGGGTTCGATCTGGATGCGTCATCGATCGCGCTCGCAAACCGGCACGCCGAGGACGCGGGCCTCGCCGATCGCGTTTCGTTCCAGGTGCGCGACGCGGGCGATCCCGCAAACGAGGGCGCATACGATCTGGCCGTGGTGATCGAGGCGGTCCATGACCTCTCGCGTCCGGTCGAGGCCATCGCGGCGGTCCGGAAGATGCTCGCGCCCGGCGGCACCGCGATCATCGCCGACGAACGCGTGGCCGACGAGTTCACCGTCCCCGGCGATCCGGCGGAGCGGTTCTTCTACGGCGCCAGCATCTTTATCTGCCTGCCCGCCGGCATGGCCGAACAGCCGTCGGCCGCGACGGGCACCGTCATGCGCGCCGGCACGATGCGCCGCTTTGCGGCAGAGGCCGGCTTCAAGGACGTGCAGGTGATCGAGAGCATCGATCACCCGTTTCTGCGCTTTTACCGGCTGACGCCGTAGTGGCCTGGGGGACGTGAGGGGGCGCTAGGCTTCCTGGTGGACCGCGCGAATCTCGTCCCGGTCGATTTCCACGTCCGTCGGGGCTTCGATACCGAGTTTTACCCGTCCATGCGCGATCTCTAGCACGGTGATGTGCACGTTGTCGCCGATCCAAACGCCCTGACGGGCCTTGCGGGTAAGGACTAGCATGTCTCTCCTCGTCCCCTCGTGCCTGTGAGATTGCTCCACCCGGCCTGCAAAAGGGGGACTGCTGTATTTAGTATAGCGCGCCGGCGCTACCGCCCGCAGGCCATTTTCCTGCGAGCTTATGCGCCGCTCGCGTCCGGAGTGCGGCCACACACCTCGATGACGCATGCCGCCGCCGGGATGTTCCCGCGGCTGGCCGCCCGTAGCTGCAGACCTTTTCGAAGAGTCGCCTCTGGCGGCGGGCCTGCCCTTCCCGCGCCGCCGGTGGACACACCGCGAACGGCCTTCCTATAATGGCCCTACGAGACGTCCATAAAGATTGCCCTTGGTAGCTACTGACACCCAACAGCTCTTGGCCGTTGCGCGGCGCATCCGGCGGCACATCGTTGAGATGACGTCGGAAGCGCAGAGCGGCCACCCCGGCGGATCGCTTTCCTCCGTCGAGATTCTCTGCGCCCTCTACTTCGGAGGCGTCCTTCGCCACGACCCCAAGCTCCCCGACTGGCCTGACCGCGATCGCTTCGTCCTCAGCAAGGGCCACTGCACGCCCGTCTACTACGCCGCGCTCGCTGAGGCCGGCTACTTCCCCGTCGATGAGCTGCTCACGTTTCGTAAGCTGAACAGCCGCCTCCAGGGCCACAGCAAGATCAACACCGTCCCCGGCATCGAGATGTCGGCGGGCTCGCTTGGCCAGGGGCTGTCCTACTCGATCGGCCAGCTTCTCGCGGCGCGGCTGGACGGGCGCGACTACCGCGTCTACTGCCTCATGGGCGACGGCGAGTGCCAGGAAGGCCAGGTCTGGGAGGCGCTCATGTGCGCCGGCTACTACAAGCTCGACCGGCTCACCGCCATCATCGACCGCAACGGCGTCCAGAACGACTGGTTCGTGAAGGACACGATGGAGATCGACCCGCTCGACGCGAAGTTCGAGGCCTTCGGCTGGCACGTCCAGACCGTCGACGGCCACGACGTTCAGCAGCTCATCGATGCCTTCGAAGCGGCGAAGGGCGTCACCGACAGGCCCTCAGCGATCATCGCGAAGACGGTGAAGGGCAAAGGCGTAAGCTTCATGGAGAACAACCCGGACTGGCACGGCAAAGGCCCGAACAAGGAGCAGCTCGCGCAGGCGCTGGCGGAGATCGGCGAATGACGGTCGGAGCAGCGCCGCCTGCCGCCACCCGCGAGGCGCTCGGCCCCACGCTCGTGAAGCTCGCGCAGGACGGCGTCGATATCGTTGTCGTCGACGCGGACCTTGGCAAGTCGACGACCTCGCGCGAGTTCGAGAAAGTGTTCCCGGATCGCTTCTTCACAGTCGGCATCGCTGAGCAGAACATGATCGGCGTGTCGGCCGGGCTGGCGGCCGCGGGCAAGGTCGCGTTTTGCAGCACGTTTGGCGTCTTCATGCCGGGACGCTGCTTCGACCAGATCCGCGTCAGCGTCGCGCAGACGGGCCTCAACGTGAAGATGGTCTCGAGCCACGGCGGCATCAGCGTCGGCGAAGATGGCATCTCCGCGATGGCCATCGAGGACCTCGCGCTCATGTGCTCGCTCGCGGGCGTGAACGTCATCGTGCCCGCCGACGTCGTCGAGGCGCGTCAGGCGATCGAGGTCGCCGCGCGCACGCCCGGCCCGTTCTACATCCGCACCGGCCGCCCGAAAGTCCCCGTGATCTACGACGATAGCTACACGTTCGAGCTGGGCAAGGCGCACGAGCTGCGCGCCGGCAACGACGTGTCGATCATCGCCACCGGCATCTTGGTCAAGCCCGCGCTCGATGCCGCCGCGACGCTCGCCCAGGAGGGCATCGAGGCGCGCGTGCTCAATCTCGCCACGCTTCGTCCGCTCGATGAGGAATCGATTGTTCGCGCCGCGCGCGAGACCGGCGCGATCGTGACGGCGGAGGAGCATCAGGTCCACATGGGTGTGGCCGCCCTCGTCTCGCAGTTGGTAGGATCGAAGTATCCCGTCCCGATGGGCGCGGTCGGCATGAAGGACCGCTACGCCGAGTCGGGCAAATGGGATGAGTTGATGGAAAAGTACGGCCTGAACGCGGAAACCATCGTCCGTGAAGCAAAGGCCGTGATCGCGCGCAAGGGGAGCGATGGGAGGATTCGATGACCGAGAGCCACAGCGGTAACGGCCCGCGCAACGCCCCGAAGGCGAAGGTGGCCGTGCTGTTCACCAAACCGGAGACGGTGCTCCAGGACTACGAGCGCCTGATGGAGCTGGCAGATTTTCGCCAGCACCTCGACCCGTCCGCGCCGACGATCCTCAAAGACAACATCTCCTGGCACTTCCCGTTCCCATCCGCCAACACCACGCCGTGGCAGCTCGAGGGCGCGATCACGGCGCTGCGCAAGGCGGGCTACAACGACCTCGCCTGCGTGCAGAACAAGACCGTCGTCACGAACGCGTTCAAAGGCGAGGACCTGAACCATTACGTCCCGATCTTCCGCCACCACGACATCGATGTGAAGTTCAACTTCCGGAAAGAAGACATGCAGTGGGAGGTCTTCAAGCCGAAGCACCGCATGCTCGTCCTCGATAAGATCTTTCCGGGCGGCATCCAGATCCCGAACTACTTTGCAGGCAAGAACATCGTCCACCTGCCAACGACAAAGTGCCACATCTACACGACGACCACCGGCGCGATGAAGAACGCGTTCGGCGGCCTGCTCAACACGCACCGCCACTACACGCACACGCACATCCACGAGACGCTGGTCGACCTGCTCGCGATCCAGAAGGAGATCCACACCGGCATCTTCGCCACGATGGACGGCACGACGGCCGGCAACGGCCCCGGCCCGCGCATCATGGAGCCCGTGCAGAAGAACGTCATCCTCGCCTCCGGCGACCAGGTGGCCATCGACGCCGTCGCGGCCAGGATGATGGGCTTCGACCCGATGTCGATCCAGTACATCGCGCTCGCGCACGAGGAAGGGCTCGGCGTGGGCGACCCGCGCGAGATCGAGCTCGTCGGCGACGACGTTTCGAACGAGTCGTGGAACTTCAAGGTCGGCTCACACCTGCACAGCTTCCTCGGTTGGATGACCTGGTACGGCCCGACGAAGTTCCTCCAGAAGATCGTCACGCGCCCGCCGTTCGTCGCCGGCCCGATCCTCTTCAGCGAAATCTTCCACGACTACTACCACTGGCCGCTGAAGGAGAAGAAGGTCTACGAACAGTGGCTGACGTCCTCGCCCTGGGGACAGCTCTTCGCGAAATACGCCGCCGAAGGTCCCCAAGCGCCCTCGACCGCGCCCGCCGGCGCCGCCGCCGCCGGCGCCTAACGCCGGCACGGCCCCGTAGCTACACGGCTTTAGCCCTGCCGGGGTGGGGGCAGGCGTGAAGGCCTGCAGCTACGTTCCGGCCTTCGCGCGCCCCCTCCGTCGCCCCACAATCAACCGCCGGATATCATAATGGCGACGTGAACGTACGCAATCTCCGCAATCGACTGCTCATCTCGCTCGTGTTCGGCATCCTCGTCTATGCCGGGCTTTCGTTCTACGCGGACCTCAACGACGTCCTCAAGAGCCTGGGCGACTTCAACTGGGCGCTCTTGCCGCTCGTGCTCGCGCTGACCAGCGTGAACTACGTCCTGCGCTGGGTGAAGTGGGAGTACTACCTGCGCATCATCGGCGTCGAGGGCCTCTCGAAGTGGGATAGCTTCCTTATCTTTTTCGCCGGCCTCGGCATGGTCGTCACGCCGGGCAAAGTCGGCGAGTGGCTCAAGTGCTACCTCCTGCGCGAGATGAAAGGCACGTCGCTCGCGCGCTCGGCGCCTATCCCCATCGCGGAGCGCCTCACAGACAGCATCGCACTGCTGATCATCGCGGGGGCGGGCGTGCTCGTGTTCGGGAACTTGTGGCAGGTGTTCGTCCTCGTCTCGCTCGGCGCGGTCCTCATCGTCGCCCTCTCCCGGCACCGGCCGGCGGCGTTCGCCCTGCTCGGTCTGGGCAAGCGCCTGCCGTTCGTGAAGCGCTTTATCCCGCAGCTCGAGGCCTTCTACGAATCGACGTACGTGCTCATGTCGCCGGCCGCCGTCATCTCGATGAGCCTCCTCAGCACGTTTTCCTGGTTCTTCGAGGTGCTCGCGTTCTACGTCACGCTCGCCGGTCTCGGCCTCACCGGCAACGGCGACCTGCTCCTGCACTCGGCGTTTATCCTGCCCATCGCCACGCTTGCGAGCGCGGTCCTGCTTACGCCGGGCGGCCTCGGCGTGGCCGAGGGGAGTATCACGGCGCTCTCGCAGCAGCTCCTGCACATGAGCAAGAGCTCGGCCGCCGTGGCGGCGCTGATCATTCGCTTCGGCACGCTCTGGTTCGGCGTCATCGTCGGGCTGATCGCGTTCTTCATCGTCACGCGCCGCTTGCCGCACACGCCCGCCTCCTCGCCGCCCGAGCCCGCGCTCGCGCCCGCCGCCGAGCTCGAAGCGAGGACCTGACGTATGGCCGCTCCAGCGCACGACGGCTTCCTCGGCTTGCGGCTCGACCTCGCGTCGCGCGCCGCCGCGCTCTCGTTTGTCTCGAACGTCACGCTGATGGTGCTCAAGATCACGGTCGGCGTGCTCACCGGCAGCGTCGCCGTGCTCTCCGACGGCATCGATAGCGCGCAGGACGCCATCGCGTCGACGTTCGCGTTCGTCAGCATTCGCCTCGCCAACCAGCCTGCGGACGAAGAGCATCCCTACGGCCACGGCAAGGCCGAGGCGATCGCCGCGATGGGCCAGTCGCTGCTCATCGGCGGCGGCGCAACGTACATTATGGTGCGAGCCGTCAGCCGCCTCATCGATCGCGACGTAGAGATCGATACCGGCCCCGGGATGATCGCACTGGCCGCGACGGCGCTCGTGAACGTCCTCGTCGTGATGTATGTCGGCTATGCCGCGCGCACGACGGGCTCCGTCGCGCTGAAGGCGGACACACGCCATCTCTGGACGAACGTTTTCCAGGCCGCGGCCGTCATCGCCGCGCTCGCGCTCGTCGCCGTTACGGGCAACTCGGTCTTCGACCCGATCGTCGCACTCGGGCTCGCCGTCTATCTCCTCTGGACTGCCGCCGGCATCTTCATGTCCGGCATGACAGAGATGATGGATGTGCGCCTGCCCGTGGACGAGCGCGAGCTCATCGAGCACTGCTTGAGCGAACGCACAGGTCGCGCTGTGCGCGGCTACCACGGCCTGCGCACGCGCAAGGCCGGCCGCGAGCGCTACGTCGACGTGCACGTGCAGATCGATGCGCATAAGACCGTCGCTGAGGCGCACGACATCTCGGAAGAGCTAGAGGCGGCGATCCGCGAGCGGCTCCCCGGCGTCATCGTCACCGTTCACATGGAGCCGCACGAGGGCGTGTAGTGAACTGCGGGCCTCCGCCATGCATATGATGACAGCCTCTCCCCGGCCTGCGGCCACCCCTCTCCCTCTTCAGGGGGAGAGGGGCAGGGGTGAGGGTGTTTCGCCTACCGCACCTCTCAAGCGGACCACGCGCCCTCTCGTTTCGTCTACACTCATGTCATGCGCTGGCTCCTGGCGGCAGCCGTTCTCCTCGCGATAGGCCTCGGCATGTTCGGCTTCGTCCCGCCGGAACGAGCGGCAGCGTGCAGGATCGCGCGAGCGAACCTCGAAGAGAACACACAATACGCGGAGCTCATCGTCGTGGGAGAAGTTGTCTCCGAGCGAGAGCTCCACGACGCGTACGAGTCGTACGAATCCACAATCGAGGTCGCAGCCGTGCTCAAGGGCTCGGCTGGCAGCGAGATCACGATCGCGCCGACGGGCTGGCTGGGCGCAGACTGTAGCGGTAGTCCGCGGCTAAGGGATGGCGAGCGCGTCCTCCTGTTCTTGTATCACTATCGAGGCCCTGCGCCACTCGGCACGACGCCCCCGGCAGGCGCGCTTCAAATAGCCGGCTACGATGGGGGCAAGTACGTCATCGGCGACGGCAACGTGCGCAGCACGTACGCGGAGCCCGCGCAGTTCCCGGCCGAACAAGCCATCCGGCGCGTTGCGCAACTCGCCGGGTCTGCACCAGCCCAGCTCGATGCCGCACTCCGTTTTGGAGCTCCGCACGTCTTCGACACGCCCGAGCCGCCAGCCTCGCGCGAGATTGATTGTAGCGGCGACTTCTTCACAAGGGAGGAGCTAGAATTTTGCACTCGGCCCAGGCTTGAAGACACCTCAGCATGGGCCGTCGGCCCGCTGATCGTGGTGGCCGTTGTCCTCCTGGGTACGATCGTCCTCGCCGGAACGATGCTCGCGCGCCGTCGCGCGCAGTAGCCGCCGCTACTCCACCACCGGCTTCTCTTCCGTGACGAACATCGCGACGCGTGAGTGATCGATGAAGTTCTTCTCATCCTCGCGCGCCGCCGCGACCTCCGGCGATCGCATCGCCGCCCGCATCGCATCCAGGTCGTCGAACCACAGCTCAGCCGCGCCGTCGTAGGGCGGTCCAGTGTCGCGGTCGTACAGCTCGGGCAGCACGTGGCACTGCACGTAGCGTCGCACGCCCGGTATCGCGGCCGCGATGGGGGCGTGGGTCTCGCGCCAGTAGCGCTGGAAGTCCGCGACGGACATCCCTGGCAGTCGATTGATGCAGTAGATCAGCTTGACCATGCGTGCCTCCTTGGTCGATCCGGCGCTCTAAGCAAACGCCCGCAGCTCCCGCAGCGTCCTCGGCAGCTCCGGCAGCAGGTCGCCCGCGAGCATGCCCGCGTCGCCCAGATCGGCGCGCAGCCCTTCCGCCGTAGCCGCGTGCACGTACGCGCCGCAGCAGGCCGCCTCGAACGGCGCCAGCCCTTGCGCCAGCAGGCCCGAGATCACGCCCGCGAGGACGTCGCCCGTGCCGGCGGAGGCGAGCGCGGGGCTCGCGTAGGGATTCACGGCCGCGCGCCCGCCCGGCGACGCGATCACGGTGTACGCTCCCTTCAGCACGATGGTGTGGCCCAGCATGTGCGCCGCGTCGCGCGCGGAGGCGAGGCGGTTCGACTGGATCTCTTCGATCGAGCGGCGTGTGAGCCTCGCGTGCTCGCCCGGGTGCGGCGTGAGCACGCAGGGCGCGCGCACCCGCTCCCACCAACGCGGCTGCTTCGCCAGGTTGTTCAGCCCGTCCGCGTCGATGACCACGCGCGCGTTCGCTTCCTCGAGCGAGGGCAGGAGCTGTCGCAAGAACGCTTCCTGTCGCCCGCCCTGGCCGAGCCCCGGCCCAACGACGAGCACGTCATACGTGTCGATCACGCGCGCGACATCCATCGCGGCCTCCGGCGCGACGAAGCCGTTGTGCTCCCGCAGCGGCAGGTAGGTCGCCTCGCTCATCCCCGCCGCAATGAGCGGCTGCACGCTCTCTGGACAGGCCAGCGTCACGAGCCCCGCGCCGCTCCGCAGCGACCCGAGCGCCGCCAGCCGCGCCGCGCCGATGTACAGCTTCGATCCCGCAACGATCAACACCCGTCCGAACGTCCCCTTGTTGGCGCCGGAGGGCCGCGGCGGCAGCCGCTCGCGCACCCAGCGCGCGTTGAGCAGCTCGACGGGCAGCTCGTCGACCGCCTCGTGCGGCAGGCCGATGTCGATGACTTCGACGCGCCCTGCGTAGTCCGCGCCCGGCAGCGTGTGCAAACCGGCTTTCGAGCAGCCCAGCGCTATCGTTACGTCGGCGACCAGCGCGTGCGGGTCGGCGTGGCCCGTGTCCGCATCGACGCCCGTGGGCAGATCGACCGCGAAGACCTGCGGCGGGAGCGGCTCGTGGCGCGCGCGGTCGACGCGGTCCATCACGCGCGCGATCAACCCCTCGAGCGGCCGAGCGCGCCCGGTGCCCAGCACGGCGTCGATCACGACGTCTGCGCCGGCCAGCGCGTCCTCCAACGGCGCGAGATCGTCGCTGAGCACGCGCACCTCTACGTCGCGTTCGATCAGCAGCCTCAGGTTCGCGTCGTCCTCGCCGCGGGGCGCGAGCAGCAGCACGACGACGTTCGTGCCAAAATCGTGCAGATGGCGCGCCGCCACGAGCCCGTCGCCGCCGTTGTTCCCGGGCCCCACGAGCACGACAGCCTTGCGCTCCGGCGCCGCGCCCAGGCTGATCCACACCTCCTGCGCCACGGCCAGCCCCGCGGCCTCCATCAGCGCGTCGAGCGTCGTCCCCGACGCGACGGCGGCTTCTTCCAGCGCGCGCATCTCCTCCGCGCCGCAGAGCTTCATTCTGAGGCCTCGGGTCTGACTCGCCGCCGATCCCTCGCGGGTGCCAGCGGAACTCTTGCTACCAAACGCATGACGATTACAAAAGTCCCCGTTCTAGCAGGCGTTTGATGAGCCGTTCTCGCGACTCCTGAGGATCGTCCGCGTGCTCCCGCACGCCCACGACGGCCGCTACCGCGAACTCCTGCTCGTGCGTCAGCGACACGTCGAGCGCGCTCAGGCCGATCTTCTCGGCGCGCTCGAGGGCGCGTCCGTAGAGGTAGACGAGCGGCTTGCCGCGCCGGTCCGGCAGCACCTCGATGTCGCGCCAGCCGACGCCGCGGATGCCGGTACCGAGCGCCTTCATCACCGCCTCCTTCGCCGCGAAGCGCGCCGCCAGCTCGTTCACGCGCCCGCGGCAGTACGCGACCTCCACCGGCGTGTACACGCGCCGCAGAAAGCGCCCGTTGTGGCGCTCCAGCACCCTCCGGAAGCGGGGGATCGCAAGCATATCGATGCCAACGGCGTACGGCATAGCGCTAGGAGTGTAGCAGAGAGTTGAATCAATCTAGCGGCGCATGAAACTATCGACTTTGCGATGCGCCACTTTGCTTCAACGATCAAGCTGCTGACCTAATTTCTCGCAATCGTCGAAAGATATCTTGCTCAACAATTCCTTAGTGATCTGATGAAGGGGCCGGGCGGCCAAAGTGGCCTGGCGTTCTTGGCGAAGGATATCAGCGGCTGTTCCTTGCCGTTGTAGCGCGAGGGCGACGAAACCTGTGACACGACTCGGCGCCAGCCCAATGAGAACGGCCTGCCCGCTTATCCCAACTCCCCCAGCCGCGCGTCCGCCTCACGCACCGCTGCGTGGAAGGCGCCCCTCGCCATGAGCGATTTCTCCGCCTCCGCGCGCGCGGCGAAGAGGTCACGCCAGAGCTGCCACGCCTCCTTGTTCTCCGGCTCCCCCTTGCGCACGAAATCGACCAGGTGGCACGCCATCTGCAGGTCGCCGTCGTCGCGGCGCTGCCGCGCCCGCGCCAGGATCGAGCCGCTCCCCGTCGCCGCGAGCAGCTCGCGCGCCACGTCCTCCGAGTGCGCCGGCAGCATGTGCGCCGGGTCGCCGTCGTACCAGCCGCCGTACAGGCGGTAGACGTTCCGCGCGATGAACTCCGGGTGGTCGTAGATCGGGCGCAGCCACGGCTTGTCCGTCGCCGGCCAGTCGATCTCGCGGATGATGTCCTCCAGCCACTTGCCCTCGTTCATCTTCGTCACGACCTGGTCGTGGATCGAACGCAGGAACGCCGCCGTCGAGAGCAGCGCGTCCTGGATCGTCCCCTCGTCCGCGATCGGCGGGCCGTGGCCGGGGAGCAGCAGCGCGGGACGCAAGCCCGCCATGTGCTCGAGCGCGTCCGCCCAGTCCTTGGCGTAGCGCTGCACCTTGTACGGATTGCCCGCGTTCGGGCTGCACCAGACGAACGTATCGCCTGTGCACAGCACGCGACGCGATGGGCACCACACGTACGTCTCGTCGTCCGTCTCGCCGCGCGCGTGATACAGCTCGAACCGCTCGCCGCCGGCCGAGATCGTCGTCGCGCCGTCGTACGTCTGGTCGGGGTACGTCCACGGCGCGTTCGAAAACGGTGCGGCGTCGGGCGGCAGGTTGAACTGGATACGGTTGATGTGGTCGTTCTGCTTGCCGAGCAGCCGGTAGCGGTCGAACCGCCGCGGCAGGTCCTCGTGCGCGACGATGCGCGGCCGTCCGTGCCCGCGCGATATCGTGTCCGCGATCCACGCGTCCGCGCCGGTCGTGTGATCGATATGCCCGTGCGTGTAGACGATCGCTTCGACGGGCGCCTGCGTGAAGTTCGCGCGCAGGTCCTCGATCACACGCGGCGCGAACACGCCCGTCGCGGTATCGACGATAAGCACGCGCTCGTCCGTCTCGAACGCCGAGACGTTGCCCAGCGCGCCGAAGAAGTACACCCCCGGCGCGACCTGCTGCCCCGCGCCGCGAAAGTAGAACGCCGCATCGCGCGGGTCCCTGCCGGTCTGGTTCTGGAACGTCGGCTGCGATTCTTGTGTCATAGCGCGCGTAGTATAGCGCGACGTAGAACAACCGTAGGGGCGGGTTTCAAACCCGCCCCTACATCGGTATCACGAATGACCTCGCCTAATTCAGCAGTGCCGGCTCCAGCGACTCGAACCGCGTGACCGGCGCGAAGAGGTCCAGCACCGACCGGTCCTCGCTGATGCCGCGCATCGCCCGCGACGCGAGCCGCTCCTGCACGAACAGCTTCGCTACCGCCGCCTTGCGCGCCGAGTTGTTCTCCCGCAGCTCGATGGCGGCGTGCTCCAGCAGCAGCGCCGCCTGCGCCACGTCCGAGAGCCAGCCCGTCAGCCGCCGCGAGTGGAGCTGCCGCAGGTCGTCCGCGGAGTTGGTGACGAACTCGACGGCACCCTGCACGTCGCGGCGCGCCTGCGCGACGACGTCCTTCGTCGCCGCAAGCGCCGGGTGGTCCGCCGCCGCCAGCGCGCCATCGATGCGGTCGAACAACGCGTGGTGCGCCTGCTCCTTGCGCATCGCGCGCAGCACGTCGAGGCAGATGATGTTCTCCGTGCCCTCCCAGATCGTGTGGCACTGCGCGTCGCGGAGCTGCCGCGCCGCCGGCCAGTTCTCGATGTAGCCGTTGCCACCCATCACCTCGACGGCCTGGCTTGCCAGCTCGAGGCCGCCGCGCGCTCCGCGGAACTTCGAGAGCGGTACCATGATCCGGTAGAGCTGTCGCGCTCGCTCGTCGCCGTGCGCGCCCGCGAGCGATGACGTCTCGAAGCACATCGTCGCCGTCGCCTCCACGTCGACGCACATCTTCACGAGCGTCTCCTGCATCAGCGGCAGGCTATCGAGCCGCTGGCCGAACGCCTCGCGGTGCGCCGCGTAGATCGACGCTTCGAGGAACGAGCGGCGCATAATGCCCAGCCCCATGAACGACACGCCAAGTCGCGATCCGTTCACCATGCTCATCATGCGGTTCAGCCCGCGCGTGTCCGGCTGCCCCTCGGTGTTGGCCGTCCCGCCGAGCAGGAACGCCTCCGCGTCTTCGAGGTCGATCTCCGCCGTCGGCACCGATCGCGTGCCGAGCTTGTCCTTCACGCGCTTGATGCGAATGCCATTGCGAGAGCCGTCCGACCGCTCCGCCGGAATCAGGAACAGCGCCAGGCCGCGCAGCCCGTCCGGCGCGCCCTCCGGACGCGCCAGCGTCACGATCGCGCGCGCGTCCGCGTTCGAACAGAACCACTTCGAGCCGCTCAGCAGCCATGTGCCGCTCTCCTGGCGCGCTGTCGTCTCGCTCCGCGCGAGGTCGGAGCCGCCGCGGATCTCCGTCATGAACATCGCCCCGTCCCACGAGCCGTCGAATTGCGGTTGCGCCAGGTGCGGCAGCACGCGCTCGCGTACGCCCGGCGGCGCGTACCGCTCGACGAGCGACTCGACGCCGCCCGTCATGCCCGTCGCGCACACCATGCCCGTGTCGCACTGGCTGAGCAGGTACGTGAAGGTCGAGCCGAGCACCGTCGGCACCACCTTGCCCGCCGTGTGGATGCTCTTCGGCCCTTTTTCCCAGATCGCCTTCTTGTTCGCGATGTTGTCCGGGTGGTGCACCACCCGCGAGACGTCGTTGCCCCACTCGTCGTAGCGCTCCAGCCGCGGCGGGTTGCGGTCGACCACCTCCGAGCGCGGCGCGATCTCGCCGCCGACCAGCGCCCCCCAGCGCACCAGGTACTCCTCCGCCCACGCCCTGTCGGACGCCGCGATGTGCCGGTCGGCGATGAAGCGCAGGTTCGGGTCAGTCAGGTACCAGTTCAGCCCGATCGCCGACTCGAACGATGCGTAATCGATGGGGCCGGCGCCGGCCTGCGTGCGAGAAGCTGTCGTCGTCATGGCCGTCCTCCTGGGAATGGAACGATCCCCATCTTATAACAATCGACCTGCGCCCGGACGGCGAGAGGTCGCGGTCGCCCTGTCCGCCGCAGGCGGATGCCGTAGGGGAGGCCTTTGAGGCCTCCCGCGGCCTTGCACTATCGCTCGACGGTGTAGGGGCGGCTCGCGAGCCGCCCGCACCGATCGCGGGGCGGGGCGGGGTCGAAGGGACAAACCTTTATGGTCTGTCCGGTCCCCTCATCAGACCTCTCGCCCTCACGACGCTGCAGCACTTCATGCCGCGAACGCGGATTGCCAAACGCGGGAGCGCGAGGGGGGCTCGCTACCTCGCAGGAAGACCTTGCCGGGGTGGGTGGGCGGGTAGATCAACTCTTCGATCTCGAGAGGTTGGGCAAACGCAGCGTGCTACTGCTTCGGCGCCAGGATCACGACCGGGATCGTCCGCTCCGTCTTCGTCTGGTACTCCGCGTAGCTCTTGTACATCTCGACCAGCCGCGGCCACAGACGCGCGCGCTCATCATCGTTCGCCGTGCGCGCCACGACGCGCTTCTGCTCGCGCCCGATCAGCACCTCAGCCTCGGGGTTCGCGACGAGGTTGCCGTACCAGGTCGGATGTTTCGGACTGCCGCCGTACGACGCCACGATGACGACATCCTGGCCGTCGCGCAGGTACAACAGCGGCGTCGTTCGCTTGCGTCCCGATTTCCGCCCCGTCGTTGTGAGCAGCAGGCACGGCACGCCCCCGATCTTTCCGCCCAGCGCGCCGCCCGACACGCGGTACCAGAACTCGTGGCTGGCCATCACGGTGCGCACCACGAAGCGTGGTGGAGGCATCTGGGAGCTCCCCTCTATCCGAGCTTGAACATCGCGCCTTCGGTGCCCGCCAGGATTTCGAAGGGCGGCTTGCAGACCTTGCGCGCCGTATCGACGAGGCGGTCGAGCGTCGCGTCGTTGTGCGCCGGATCGTGATGGAACACGACGAGCCGCTTCGCCTTCGCCGCCGTCGCGAACGCGATCGTGTGGCTGATCGCGCTGTGTCCCCAGCCGATGTGCGCCGGGTACTCCTCATCTGAGTACTGCGAGTCGTGGATCAGCAGGTCGGCCTGCGCAGCGATCTCGAAGCCGGAGATCCAGTCCGCGTCCCGTGGCACCTCACCGAACCCGAGCGCCGGTTCGTGGTCCGGTAGGTACGCGAGCGATGTGCCGTTCTCCGCGATGCGATAGCCCAGCGTCGGCCCGGGGTGGCAGACGAAGTCGCCGCGAATGCTCAGGCCGCCGATCTGGAACGGTTCCATTGGCAGGTCGTGCAACGTCAGATCGCAGGGCAGCTCACGCAGGCGGACGGGGAAGAGCGGCGGCGAGAGGTAGCGCGTCAGCCGCCCCTCCAGCGTGAGTCCTGCCGTCGGCGGGCCCCAGATGTGTACCTCCAGGCCGTCGCGGTAGAGCGGCGCGAAGAAGCCGAGGCCCTGGATGTGGTCCAGGTGCAGGTGCGTCAGCAGCACGTCGACGCGCTTGATGTCCTCGCTGATCGCCGCTCCGAGACGCCGAATGCCCGTGCCCGCGTCGAGGATCACGAGCGTGCCGTCCCCGGCGCGCACCTCCACGCAGGCGGTGTTGCCGCCGTAGCGTATATTCTCCGGCCCGGCGCTGGGCGACGAGCCGCGCGTGCCCCAAAGCGTGACCTTCATGCAGGCTTCTCCCAGAAGATCGCCACAGCCCCCAGGTGTCTGCCGCCCTGGCCTTCGAGCGGGAACGCCGTCACATCCACGTTGTGCAGCAGGCCATCGAGCGCGCGGAAGCGGATCATGTCGTGCGTGGGCCGGCGCTTGTGCAGTGCGACGGCGAGTGGGAACTCGTCGTCCGGGAACGGCGAGCCGTCTTCGCGCGTGATCTCGAAGATCTTCGAGAGATCGCCTAGCTGCATCTCGCCCGCCTCCTCGAAGCGACGCCCCAGGTGCGGCTCCGCGGCCTCGTTGTAGAAGAGCAGCTTGCCGCCCGCGTCGACGAGGAAGATCGGCAGCGTCAGGTAGCTCGCGAGCTGCCGCATCAAGATCAGCTCGACTTCCACGCTACCGCCCCTCCAGCAGCATGCGGTGCTCGCGATAGCCCCGCGCCGTGACCGGCCAGATATCGACCACGTCGTCGCCTTCCACGGCGAACAGGACGTCGTGCTGGTTGATCGTCGGATCGACATGTGACGGCCACAGCTCGAGGCGGTCGCCCGGCGCGACCGCGCTGTCCGCCGGCAGCGTGATCGTCGCGTGTTCGTCGCTCAGGAAGAGCACGGACGCGCCCTCGATGCCCTTTACGTCGGGGTTGCCGTGGTCGACGCTCGACGCCTTGAGCCCGCCGTCCGTCGCGCACTGCTCCGCGCGCGGGCGCGAGAGGACCGTCGTGTGCAGGCTGAGCGCCTGCTCGAACGGCAGGCCGAGCTTCGCGTATGCGGTGTCCATCAGGACGTAGGAGCCGGCCTGGATCTCGGTGATGCCCTCGATGCGTCCCGTGATGTCGTACGTGCCGGTGCCGCCCGCGCTCACGAGGTCGCACGGCAGCCCGGCGCTGCGCACAAGCGCCAGCGTCTCGGTCAGGCGTTCCATCGCTTTGCGCGCGCGCGGCTCGCGCTCGCTGCGCTCCGGCAGGCCGACGACGTGGCCCTCGTAGCCCATCAGCCCGGCGAACCGCACGCCCGACATGTCCGCCGCGCGCTTCGCCAGCCGTAGCGCGGGCTCGCCGTGCTCGATGCCGCAGCGCGGCATGCCAACGTTAATGTCGACGACGACGCCGACCTCACCGCCCTCGGCCTGCGCCGCGCGCGCGATGTCGTCAAGCGTCGCATCGGAATCGATAGCGACCTTGATAGTGATGCGCTGCGCCAGCCTCGCGACGCGCTCCGCCTTGCCCGGCCCGAGCACCTGGTTCGCGATCAAGATGTCGTCGCAGATCGCTTCGTCCGCGCACAGCTCCGCCTCGCCCACTGTCGCGACGGTCAGTCCCGTGCACGACCCGGCGGCGAGCTGCCGCCGCGCGATCGCGGGCGTCTTGTGCGCTTTGAAGTGAGGGCGGAGCTTCGTGTTACCGGTCGCGAAGAAGTCCGCCATCGTCCGTATGTTGCGTTCCATCGCGGCGACATCAACGACCAGTGCCGGCGTGGGGATGTCGCGCACCTTCATCTAACAGACGCCCTCGCGGAACCACTCGCCGAAGCGCTCGCCGATCATGATCGTCGGGATGTTCGTGTTTGCCCGCGGGATCGTCGGCATGATGCTCGCGTCCGCGACGAACAGCCCCTCGATGCCGTACACGTGTCCGTACTGATCGAGGACCGCGTCCTCGTCGTCCGCCGCGCCCATCGGCGCCGTCCCCGACGGGTGGTAGCCCGACCCGCAGCGCCGCTTCACCCACGTCGCGAGCTTCTCGCGATCGATCGCGACCTCGTGCTGCGGCCGCACGACGAGCTGGCAGACTTCACGCATCTCGACCGTCTCCGCCATCCGCAGCCCGATCTCGATGCCTTCGACCATGCGCTCGACGTCCCAGTCGTCCTTCAGGAACTCGGACTCGATCGCGGGCTGCGCGTTCGGGTCGGCGCTCTCGAACCGAAGGCGTCCGTGGCCGCGCGGCTTCTCGATCACGGCGGCCAGCCCGCAGAGCAGCGGCCCGTCGTCGTCGAGGCGCTGGATGAACGAGATCGGCTCGAGCTGCATGTCGTTGAGCTCGTCCGAGCCCTTCGCCGTGTAACGCAGCGTCGTCTGGATCATTGGCTGGTCGTACGCCGCGATGCCCGGCATCGGCACCATCACGACCATCGAGCCCGGGTGGTCCCACAGCCGCGCGCCCACGCCGTGCGCGTCCTTCACGACCGGCACGCCCAGCCGCTCGAGCGTCTCCTTCGGTCCGATGCCTGAGCGCACGAGGATGTTCGGCGACTGGATCGCGCCGCCGCACAGCACGATGCGCGCCGCGTCGATCGTCTCCACGACCCCGTCCGTCTCGACCTCGACGCCCGTCGCCCTGCCATCGCGCACGATGACGCGTCGGACGTTCGTCTTGGGCCGGATGGTCAGGTTGGGGCGAGAGCGAGCGGGGTTGAGGTAGGCGAGGTTGGTGCTGACGCGCAGGCGACCCTGCTTGTTCATCGGATGCGGGCCGTAGCCCGTCGTGTCCGGATCGTTGTGGTCGGGACACTCCGGGTAGCCCATCGCCCTGCACGCATCGAGGAACGCGCGCTGGAACGGCACCAGCTCGTCGCGCGGATAGCGGCGCAGCGGGATCGGCCCATCGCAGCCGTGCAGGGCGTTCGTGATGTCGCGGTCGGTCTCGAGGCGTTTGAACGCGGGCAGGCACTTCTCCCACGACCACTCCGGCCCCGCGATCGCCGCCCACTCGTCGTAGTCCTCACGCTGGCCGCGCAGCGCAATCGACGTGTTTACTGCGGATGATCCACCGGTGACCTTACCGCGCGGCAGCGGCACGTCGCTGCGCACAACCGGCGTCGGTTGGTAGACGAACCCCCAGTCGTGCTTCACGAGCGAGTTCTTGTGGCCGTCCGTCAGGTCTTCCGGGAGCGATTGCGCGTCAGGATAGTCCGGCCCGGCCTCGATCAGAAGTACGCGCTGCGCCGGGTCTTCCGTGACCCGAGCCGCGATCACGGCCCCGGCGGAGCCGGCGCCGATGACGACAAGGTCCCAGTTGTCCATGAGTAAATAAAGGCCGCTACGCCGGTCCCCCGTCGCGCGGGCGGACGTATCATACCATAGCTTCGGCCGCCCGCCCGATACTGTTGTGTGATCTACGTCTCATTAGCCAGAAGCAGCCGCTCGATCACCGGTACCGGGTAGGGCAGCTTCATGAAGGCGTCGTGGAAGGCGAGCAGGTCGAAGCGGGCGCCCTGCTGCTTCTCGAGCTTGGCCCGCAGGTCCAGGATCTCGTGCTTGCCCAGGGTATAGGAGTAGTACTGCGGGCCGATCACCCCGCGGCGCGACTCGCGCTCCGCGATGGGCCGCGTCGCGTAGCCCTCGCGCTGGAAGAACTCGACCGACTCGTCGAACGTCCAGCCCTGCGTGTGCAGCCCCAGCGACGCGAGGTAGCGGCAGAGCCGCAGCAACGCCTCGCGCTGTTGCATGATGCCGTAGCGCGGGTCGCCGCCGCCGTAGCCCGTCTCGATCATCACGAGCTCCACGTAGTGCGCCCAGCCCTCGATCGTCGTGATCGTCGGCAGGAAATGCGGCAGCTTGCGCTCCGACTTGTGCAGCCACATCAGGTGGACGTAGTGGCCGGGGTACGCCTCGTGCGCGGTGATGCCGGGCAGGCTGTAGCGATTGAAGAACTTCAGGTACGCCTCCGTGCGTTCCGCAGGCCACGACGCGTCCGGCGGCGTCACGTAGTAGTACGCCTCCGTCGCCTTCTTCTCGAACGCGCCCGGCGTGCTGCACGCCGCCTGCGTCGTCGCGCGTGCAAACGACGGCGTATCCGCGACGCGAATGCGCACCTCCGTCGGCATCGTCACCAGCTTGTGATCGATCGAGAACTGGCGCAGCTCCTCGAGCAACGCGTCGGTGTCCGGCAGCAGCCGGTCCGGCGCAGGATGCTCCTGCGCGACAAGATCGACGACCTCCGCCGGCGTCTTCGATGCGTCCACCTGCGCCGCCAGCTCGCGCAGCCGCTCCTGGCACGCGCGCAGGTCGTCGCGGCCGCGCCGCTCCAGCTCATCGAGCGGCCGCTCAACGGCGTCCAGGTAGGAGAGCATCTTGGTGTAGCGCTCCGGCCCGTACGCGAAGTCCGCGTTCGCGCGCGGCAGGAGATCGTCCTTCATCCACGTTAGGAACCCATCGATGGCGTCGCTTGCCGTCTGCTGCGCCTCGCCGAACTCCGCGAGTAACGCTGCGTCATCGAGCGACGCGAGCGCGCCGGGCAGGTCGCGCTGGAGCAACACGCGCAGCCCTGCGCCCTGCTCGAGCGCGGTCTCGACGTGGATGCGCGAGCAGTCTTCGAGATTCGTCCTCGCCTGTTCGAGCAGCCGCGGCGTTTGTCGCAGCCGCGCGACGAGGCTCTTCGACCGCTCCGCCAGCGGCGCGAAGTCGCGGATGATCAGCCCGTTGCAGCCGCCGCCGATCGCCGCGAGATAGCCGCCCGGGTTGTGCCGGAACGCCGCGATCTCCTCGATCGTGACGAGCTCCCACGAGACGTGGTTGCGCAGCAACTCTACGTCGGTCTTGTCTTCCGGAGTCAGCTCGTCAGCGCGAAGGCCATCGATGCGCGACAGGAACCCGCGGAGCTGCTGGGCGCGCCGCTCAACGTTCTCGCGGCTGCGGTCGGTGATCTCGCTGTCGTGCTCGTGAAAGCCGAGGCCCGTCGCCGCTTCAGGTCGCTGCGCGAGCGTGGCGCCGATGTAGTCCTCGCTGAGTTGGGAGAAGGCATCGGGCATGGCGCGCTCCTTTCGACAGAACGCGCGGATTGTAGCACGAGGCCTCGCGTCGTGTGGATCGAACGCGAGGCGGTTCGGCTACGTCGCGGCTGGGTGAGGTATAGCGGGGCCCGCCGCCGGCTCGCGGCCGCCGTTTTTGTGCTCGTACGCCATCCGGTACAGGCGCGCGTACAGCCCGTCGAGCGCGAGCAGCTCGTCGTGCGTGCCCTGCTCCTTGATCCGCCCGTCCTCCAGCACGATCACGCGGTCGGCGTTACGGATCGTCGAAAGCCGGTGCGCGATGACGAACGATGTGCGGTCGCGCAGCAGCTCCGACAGCGCGCGCTGGATCACGGCCTCCGTGCGCGTGTCGACGTTCGCAGTCGCCTCATCCAGGATCAGGATGCGCGGCTCGGCGAGGATCGCGCGCGCGAAGCTGATCAGCTGTCGCTGGCCCACCGAAAGGTTCTGCCCGCGTTCGTGCAGCACGGTGTTGTAGCCCTGCTCCAGCCGCTCGATGAACTCGTGCGCGCCGACGGCTCGCGCCGCCCGCTCGACCTCGTCGTCCGTCGCCTCGGGGCGTCCGTAGCGGATGTTCTCCTCGACGGTGCCCGAGAACAAGAATGGCTCCTGCAGCACCAGACCCATCCGCCGCGTCAGCGTCTGGCGCTTGATCGTGCGGATGTCGTGTCCGTCGATAAGCAGGCGGCCCTCCGTGACGTCGTAGAACCGCGCGATGAGCGACGTAAGGGTCGTCTTGCCCGCGCCCGTCGGCCCGACGAACGCGACCGTTTCGCCCGGCTTCACGTGCAGGCTGAAGTCCTGCAGGATCGGCACGTCCTCCACGTACTGGAAGCCCACGTGGTCGAACTCCACCTCGCCGCGCAGGTCCTCCAGCGCGATGGCGTCCTCCGCGTCCCGGATCTCCGGCACCGTGTCCAATACCTCGAAGATGCGCTCGCCGCCGGCCATCGCGCGCTGGAGCTGCGTGTACTGCAACACCAGGTCGCGCACCGGGTCGAAGAAGCGCTGCACGAACAGCGCGAACATAGCGAGCGTGCCGACGGACAGGTCGCCGTTGAGTACTTTGAACCCTCCGTAAATGATCACGAGCGCCGTCGCGATCGCGACGCTCAGCTCCACCATCGGCATCACTGCCGCCGTTACGCGCCCCGCGTTGACGTTCGCGCTGAAGTTGTTGCGGTTCACGTCGGCGAAACGGCGGCTGTTCTCGCCCTCGCGCGAGAGGCTCTGGATCACGCGCACGCCCGAGACGTTCTCTTGCAAGTTCGAGTTCACGATTGCGATCGCCTGCCGCACGCGAACGAACGCGCGCCGCGCGTACGCCTGCCAGAGCGCCATACCAACGACGAGGAACGGCACGACCGCCAGCGTCACCAGCGCCAGCGCGATATCGTAATACAGCATGAGGCCGACGACGAGGAACAGCCCCAGGAAGTTCGCCAGAATCGTCAGCGAGCCGCTTGTCAGCAGGTCTTGTAACGTCGTGACGTCACTGGTAATGCGCGACATCACCTTGCCCACCTCGTTGTTGTCGTAGAAGCGCAGCGAGAGCTTCTGCAGATGACTGAACATCTGTGTGCGCAGCGTGAACAGCAGTCGATGCCCCACCCAGCCCATGTTCGCGAGCTGCGTATAGTACGCCACCCACGACACGAGCACGAGGGCAAGGAAGGTGAAGCCTGTCTTGTTCACGCCGTACAGGTCTCCCTTGCTCGCGTAGTCGATCAGGTTGCCGATGAAGATCGGCTGGATCGTGCTCGTAACGATGTAGATGATCGTCCCCAACAGCGCGAGAACCGCCCGCCCCCTGAACGGCCTCAGGTAGGGGAGCAGCCTCGAGACGACGCGGTGGCTGTAGACCGAGCCGTACTCGTCGTCATCGTCCCAGCCGTCGTTGCTGCGGCGGAGCATCTGCTGGCGTCCCGGACCCCAGTGTCCGCCGCCCCAACCTCCCGCGCCGCCTCCGCCCCAGTACGCCATCGCTAGCCGCCCCCCCCTGCGGGCGCCGGCTCCGCGACTGCGCGCTCCCGCTCGAACGCTTCCTCCTGGTCGCGCAGCTCAAGATCGTAAATCTGGCGGTAGAGACCGTCCTGCTCGATCAGGTCCGCGTGGGTGCCCCGCTCGGCGATCTCGCCGTGCTGCAGCACCAGGATCTGGTCCGCTTCTTTCACCGTGCGTAGCCGCTGCGCGATGACGAACGTCGTGCGGCCCTTCATCAACTCACTGAGCGCCTGCTGGATCAGGTACTCCGTCTCCATGTCCACGCTCGACGTCGAGTCGTCGAAGATCAGTATGCGCGGGTCCATCAGCAGCGTCCGCGCGATCGACACGCGCTGGCGCTGGCCGCCCGAGAGTGTCACGCCGCGCTCGCCCACCCAGGTGTCGTAGCCGCCGGGCATCGCTTCGATGAAGTCGTGGATGCGCGCAGCCTTCGCGACGCGTTCGATCTCCTGCTGCGTCGCGTCTACGGCGCCGTAGGCGATGTTCTCGCGGATCGTCGCCGAGAACAGGAACACGTCCTGCTGCACGGTGCCGATGCTGCGCCGCAGCGACGCCAGCGTCACGTCGCGGATGTCGATGCCGTCGATCGTGATCCGCCCGCTGGTCGGGTCGTAGAAACGTGGCAGCAGGTTCACAACGGTCGTCTTGCCGGAGCCGGTCGGGCCCAGCAGCGCGATCACCTGTCCCGGCTGCGCATCGATGTTCACGTCGCGGAGCACAGGGCTCACCACGTCGTACGCGAACGAGACGCTCTCGAACGCGACGTGGCCCCGCGCGCCGGTCAGCTCGATCGCGCCGGGTTTCTCCTTCACCGCCGACTCGGCGTCCAGGATCTCGTAGATGCGCTCGCCGGACGACTGCGCCCGTGCAAACAGCATCACGATCCACCCCAGACTCCGCACCGGCAACTGCAGCATCGTCAGCAGCACGACGAACGCGCTCAGCTCGCCCGCCGTCAGGTTGCCCGCGCGGATCTGCAGCGCACCGACCCACGCGACGGTTACGAGTGAGAGCATCCAGATGCTCGAGATGAACGGCGTGTTGAAGGCCTGGATCTTGTTCGTCGCGTACGCGTTCTCGAACAGCTCCTTCGCCTCCTTCGCGAACTTGACGTTCTCGCGTTGCTCGCCGGCAAACGCCTTCACGACGCGTTGGCCGGAAAGGCTCTCCTGCAGCACGGTGCCCATCGTCCCCTGCAGGTTCTGCACGTTCGTCCAGAGCGGCCGCAGCTTCATCGTCACGCGGATCGAGAGGTACGCCGTGAGTGGAACGAACGCCCACGAGACGAGCGCCAGCACCCAGTTCCGCGTGATCATCAGCAGCAGCGTCGCTACCAGCAGGCCCATCACGTACACGAGCCGCACGACCCCCATCGAGATGAAGAGGCGCACGCCCTCTACGTCCTGCGTCGCGCGCGACATGATCTGTCCGGTCTGCGCCCTGTCGTGATAGGCAAAACTGAGGCGCTGCAGGTGGTTATAGATGTTGTTGCGGATGTCGTACGCGACCCGCTGCGCGATCCACTCCGCCAGGTACTGCTGCCCGTATGCG
The DNA here is from genome assembly GCA_040902195.1 of Dehalococcoidia bacterium. Lineage (GTDB taxonomy): Bacteria > Chloroflexota > Dehalococcoidia > DSTF01 > RBG-16-68-14 > JBBDXS01. The sequence continues at coordinate 117,332 of JBBDXS010000002.1, read as the reverse complement.
AACAGTCCGCGGCCCGCCGCCGCACCGATGATCGCGAACGCCAGCAGCACCAGCGTGCGCTTGCTTCCCTCGGCGATGCGAACGCCGTTGACCGTGTTGATGTCCAGCCCCGTATCGATCGCCCACTCCAGGAGCAGTGGCATCATTACGACAAAGGCTGTGGAGGCGCCCACGCAGGCGAGCGCGAACAAGACCTGCCTCCAATAGGGCAGGGCGAACGAGATCAGGCGGAGAACAACAGGTTTCGAGCGATCGCGCATGTGTATCTAAGGACCCGCGAGCTAGCTTCGCGGCAGTCTACCTAATCTTTACGCTAACGTCAACGTAGCGACGCTCGCTGTCATCCTGAGGGGAGCGGGGTAGAGCGCACGGGGGCGGGGAGCCCGAAGGACCTGAGGTTCCTCGCGCCAGCGCCCAAACCCTCTGTTAGTGTGCGCGCAACCTCACAGCCTCCGGACCTCCACGCGCACCATCCGTAGCGGCGACCTTCAGGTCGCCACGGCGCCCCTCGAAGAGTCGCCGCAGGAGACAGGCCCGCGCGCAAGATCATCGCCGATCGCCTCCCACGACGGTGTGGGGCGTCTCGCGAGCCGCCCCCACACCCCATCTCTCACCGCGCTGATCCGTTTATCCGTACCTCTATCCGTTGACAGCCGCCCGACGACTAGCGGCGAGCCACCGGCGACCCAACCTCCCACGATCCCTGTCCTTGTTCCCTGTTCCTGGTTCCTCGCGCTACACTGCTCCCGTCCCCCAGACGTTCGAGGAGCGATCATGCGCGTCGCTGCTGTCCACTGTCGTATCAGGCCGATGCAGGCCGCCGACATACCCCAGATCCTCGACATCGAGCGCCAGTCGTTCCCCACCATGTGGCCCCAGACCGTCTACCAACGCGAGATGAAGAACAAGATGGCGCGCTACCTTGTCGCGTACGAGCCGTCCGCGGAACACGCCAGCCTCGCGTCGCCGCCGGCGGACACGCCCGGTATGCGCCGCTTTGTCAAGCGCTTCATCGGAGGTCTGCCCGACACGCCCGGCACGTCTGACCGCATCCTCGGCGTCGTCGGCCTCTGGCTCATGGTCGGCGACGCGCACATCGTCACCATCGCCGTCCGCCCGGAGTGCCGGCGCCAGGGCATCGGCGAAGTGCTCCTCGTCGCTGCGATCGAGACGGCGATCCGCGAACATCAAGACGAGGTCACGCTCGAGTACCGCATCTCGAGCGCCGCCGCGCGCGCCCTCTACGAGAAGTACGGCTTCCGCCAGGTCGGCATCCGCGCGAAGTACTACAGCGACACGCAGGAGGACGCCGTCCTCATGACCACACCCGAGCTGCGCTCGAACGCCTACCGCCAGCTCCTCATCGAGCGCATCGCCGAACAGCGCAAACGTTGGGGCGACGCCTACCCCCTCGCCGGCGACCTCCGAGGCATCGTCCGCTAGCTGAGCTAGGGTTTTCATCTGCTGCACATCGTAGGGGCGCACAGCTGTGCGCCCCTACCATTTCCGGCTCGCCCCGATCCGTTACCCTGCCAAACGAATCATGAACCAGCTCCAACCCGTCCTCGATGCCCTTGCCGGGCGCCACGGCGACCTGGCCGGCAACCTGGTGCGTTTCGCCGCCGTCCTCAAAGCCGGCGAACTCGAGGTCACCACCACCCAGGTCCTCGCCGCCGCGCACTGCCTGCGCGAGATCGATGTCACCCGCCGCGATGACTTCCGCGCCGCGCTCTCCGCGACCCTGCTCACCACCGTCGACGACCGCCCCGTCTTCGACGTGCTGTTCGATCGCTTCTGGCGTCTGGCGCGTGAGGAAGCGCAGCAAGAACAACCAAAGCCCCCGCGTTTCGAACGCGGAGAGGCGCGGCTCGGTATGGTCGAACAGATGAACCTCGCGTACGCGCGCGACAACGCGGCGTCCGCGTCGAACGCCGAAACGCCGCCGCGCAGCTATAGCGGCGAGGACGTCCTCGTGCACAAGGACTTCGCCACGTACCGCGACGACGATGTGCGCGAGGCCCGACGTTACCTGCGCCGCCTCGCCCCTAAGCTCGCGACCACGACGACGCGCCGGCGTCGCGCGTCGCGCACCGGCAGCGAGATCGACCTGCGGCGCAGCCTGCGCATCGCCGCCCGCCGCGGCGGCGAGGTCGAGCGCCTCGTGCGCCGCCGCCGTCGTGTCAAGCGGCTGAACGTCGTTCTCCTCTGCGACGTGAGCGGCTCGATGGACGTCTACTCCCGCTTCTTGGCGCAGTTCGTCTACGGCCTTCAGAACGAGCTGCGTGGCGTGAGCACGTTCGTATTCAGCACCAAGCTGTTCGAGGTGACGCCGCTCCTCCATTCGCGCAACTTCGACGAGGCGCTCGCGCGCGTCAGCCGCCATGTCGAGGGCTGGTCCGGCGGCACGCGCATCGGCGGCTGTATCGCGGACTTCAACCTGCGCTACGCCAAGCAACGCCTCGGCCCGCGCACGGTCGTTGTGATCATCAGCGACGGTTGGGACCGCGGCGACGTTGAGCAACTCCGGCGCGAGATGCGTGTGCTGAGCCGGCGCGCGTTTCGCGTGCTCTGGCTCAATCCGCTCGTCGGTGACGATCGCTATCAGCCCGTTGCGCAAGGCATGGCGGCCGCGCTGCCGTCAGTCGATGAGCTGTTGCCGGTGCACAATCTCGAAAGCCTTGCGCGCGTCGGACGCACGCTCATGCGACTTGCGCGCGGATGAATGGCGTTCATTCACCGGCATATTGCAACGAAGTGTATACGTCCGGTGCAGCCTATTCGTGGCACGCACCATTCGCTACGTGATACCATAACGCACGCGGGCGATTAGCTCAGTTGGCTAGAGCGTCTGTTTTACACACAGAAGGTCGCAGGTTCAAGTCCTGCATCGCCCACCATACTCGGGTTTCTACCGCGCATCAGCAGTAGCGCCGGCCCGCACGCACGTCAGGAGCGAAACGCGGCCTGGCGGGAACCACCATCTCGGGGGACGCGGCGTCCGAAAGGCGTCGCAAGGGCTGTCGGATTGTCCGGCCAACCCGCAAGGGAGGCAGCGCGATGAACGCTACCAAACAAAACGAAGAGACCAGCCAGCAATGCGGCCTGGTCGTCGCCAATGCGTCCGACGTCACGCTTTCAAACGTCGATTCCCGCTACGCGGAGATGCACGGCTACCAGCGCGAGGAGCTCGTCGGCAAGCGCCTCGAAACGCTGCTCGCGCCGGAGCATCGCGGGCAGCTCCCCGGCATCATCGAGGCGCTCAACCAGACCGGCCACCGCACCGTCGAGCTGATGCACGTTCGCAAGGACGGCTCCGGCTTTCCGGCGCGCGCGGAGGTCCTCGCGGTCCGCGACAAGGATGGGACTGTCGTGTATTACGCGGCATCGGTCCAGGCGCTGGAGGACGTCCACGCGCAGACCGACGCCCCGGAGCAGCAAGAAGAGAATGAGGCGGGCCGGCGTCATGGCCGGTACCGTCTCACCGACCGCGAGCTGACCGTGCTCCGTCACGTCGCTGGCGGAAAGACGGACAAGGAGATCGCAAAGTCGCTCGGGCGAAGTCCGTACACGGTGCACAACCACGTGCGGCACATTTTGCTGAAGATGGGCGCGAACTCGCGCACAGACGCAACGGTGCGCGCGATCCGCGAAGGGCTCGTCTGAACGCCAACGCAGCGGCGACATCACAGGGGCGCACAGCTGTGCGCCCCTGTCCTTACGTCTACGGCGGGTCTCCCTGCAATCAGGCTGGCGTAAACTGAAGCCGGCCGGACGGCCGGGAGCAGCTCGACAGCATCCTCCCGAAATCGCGTTTGCGTACCCGTTCGGCAAGGAGAAGCACGTCTCGGAGGTAGCCGTGGAGGCGGTACGAAAGGCAGGCTACGGCTGCGCCGTCACGGTCGGAGGCATCAACGGCGCCGGCACAGACGTGTTCCATATGCGCCGGATGGTGTACAAATATGCCAGGAAGCTCAGCCGCCGCCCTCCGGCACGCTGAGTTTTGGACCCAAAGCTGGAAGGAGCCAGCCGCCATTCAGCAATCGCGACTGCCGCGACACGCCTCACTTCCGGCCCTCCGGCCCGCTCCGCTTCCTCCGCCTCGCTCCTCGAGAGCCCGATGCCCCCGCCCATTGTGACGAAAGGCGCAACAGATCACCCTCTCAGGGGCCGATGCTTCATTGGGAGGAGCCGTGTACGCGCGGCCCCTAGAGGGAGCCAATGAGATATCGCAGACTCTTCGTACGCCTCGCGGCGCTAGCCGCGCTCGTCGCCCTTGGAGCGGCCGGCCTGTACGCGGGCGCGGCTAGCCCCGCGCTGGCCGGCCCGAATTGCACAGTGGCGCCAGCGGATGCGGCGGTCGATGGCGCAGAGCAGGAGATGCTCGGGCTCATCAACCAGCACCGCACGGAGAACGGACAGCCAGCGCTTTCGTTCTCGTCGACGCTGAACAAGACGGCGGCTTGGAAATCGAAGCACATGGCGGACCAGTCGTACTTCGCGCACGATGACACGCCGATCAACCGCACGTGGGTCCAGCGCTTCCGGGACTGCAACTACACGTTCAATACCTGGATCGGAGAGAACATCGCTGCCGGGAATGAGACCGCTCCGGACACCTACCAGCAGTGGCTCAACAGCCCCGGCCACAATGCGAACATGCTGAATGGGCACTACACCGTCATCGGCATCGGCCGGGCGTACAACGCGAGCGCTCCGTACGACTGGTACTGGACGACAGAGTTCGGCGGCTACGACGACGGTTACACGCCTCCGGTTGGCGCGACGGCTACGCCCACGCCGGCTCCGCCGCCGGGCGATGTCGGTGCGCCTGGAGTCCGCATGCCGGGCACGACACCCGACAACGACGGCGACGGCTGCTCCGACGCGCGTGAGCGCGGCTCGGACCTCACGCAGGGCGGCCAGCTCGACCCGAACAACTACTGGGACTTTTTCGACGTGCCCAACGACTCGAACAGCTACGACGGCACGATCTCACTGAACGATGACATCTTTGGCGTTATGATTCACTGGAGCGCGACCGACGACGGGGGCCGTGCGGCGATCAACCGCAACACGGATCCGCTTTCGCCGCAGCCCCTGACCGGCTACCATCCCGCGTTCGACCGTTCGCCGGCGCCGCCGGGCGCGCCCGCCTGGCAGCTTGGGCCACCGGACGGCCAGATCGACCTGTTCACGGACATCTTCGGCGTAGCCTTCCAGTTCGGAACCACCTGCAACTAGCGGCAACGCCTCAGCCCCGCGATCTTCACCCCGGGAAGCAACCTGCATCTCGGGGTGATTGCTGTCGTTCCCGCAGACTCGTGTTCGTCGCGCCGTCCGCTTGCGCTCGTGAGGGGCGGTGCTACAATAACCGCGCCCTACGAGTACTCCAAATTCAAGCGGGCGAGCGGCGCCAGGCCTCTCACGGCGGCGCTGCCACCTAAAGGACCCACCGATCCGCCCCATGGCAGACGAAGAACACGGCCCGTTCGATGAGATCCTCCAGCCGGAAGCGCCGTACGCGCGCGATCGGACTGCGCTCATCGTCGTCGGCCTGAGCATCGCGCTCGGCGTCCTGCTACTTATCCTCGTACTGCCGCCCATCTCCATTCTCGACAGCGGCGGCGGCGGCGCCAAGCTGCCGGACAACATTGCAACGACGATCCGAGACGACATGCCCGCGCCGCCCGCGGGGTTCGAGGCGGTCAGCTCGCTCTTCGATCTCTCGGTCGCCGCGCCCGTGTCGCAGAAGGCGAAGCTCACCGTCAATCTATCGTCTACCGTTGCGGCCGACGAAGAGCTTTCGCTCTTTACCTATCAGGGCGATGAGTGGGAGCGCCTGGGCGATGCGGAAGTCGTCGCGAATGGCACCGCCGCCTCGGGCGAGGTGTCCTTCTTTCCGACGAACGTCGCGGCCTTCCGTCAGGCCTCGACGGTACGAACGGTGACGGGCTACCTTCAGCCGGGCGGCGAGATCGATCCGCGGTCGCAGGGGTTGCTCAGCACGCTCAACCCACTCGGGCTGACGCCGGCGGCCGACGGGCAGCTCTCCGGCGGACCGCTCCAAGTTCCGTCCGGTCTCGCCATCGATGTCGTTCCGGTGATTGCCGCGCTGACGCCGGACGCGATCACCAACATCAACTCGGTTCTCACCTCTCCGGACTTGCGCACCACACATACACAGGCGATCGCCGCGCTCGCGCGCGATGGCAACTACGCGGGCATCGAGCTGGCGTATCGATTCGATCCTGGTTTGCAGGCGGAGTTTTCGACGTTCGCGCAGGAGCTATCGACAGCGCTTGGGCAGGACGGCAAGACGCTGACGCTGACGATCCCGGCGCCGGCGCAGAAGGGCGGCGACTGGGACACGCAAGGCTTCGATCTGGCGGTGCTGTCGCCACTGGTGACCGTCTTCAAGATCGCGGCCGATCCGGACCAGGACACGTACTACCAGCGCCTCGACGCCGCGCTCGGCTTTCTCACGTCGCGGGTCGGCGCAAGCAAGGTCCTGCTCACGATCAGTTCGTTCAGCCGCGAGCGCAGCGTTGATGGCGTACGCACGATGCCGCTTACCGAAGCGTTGGGCCTTGCCGCGCAGCCGGTGATCGATAGCGCCGCTCTCACGCCGGACGCGACTGTGCCGCTCGTCGCGCAGAACATCTCGGCGGCAGGCATACACTGGGACGAGGCCGCGCGCGCGGTCACGTTTACGTACACCGGCGGCGGCGGTGACCGCACCGTCTGGCTCGCGGACTTGTTTAGCGAGGCGTTCCGTCTCGATCTGGCGAGCCGCTATCAGCTGAGGGGTGTCGCCGTTGAGGACGTCTCGCTTGCGACGGAGGCATCGAACATCTGGCCCGTGGTCGCGCAGTACGCGCAGTCGGGCGAGGTCCAACTCGTCACGCCGAACAGCACGCTCCTGCAGCCCGCGTGGTCAGCGTCTGCCGGTACGCTTTCGAGCGAGCAGGGTGCGCAGGTAAGCTGGCAGACGCCCGCGGATCCCGGTACGTACACGATTACGCTCATCGTGAGCGATGGCATCGTGCGCGTGGGCCAGGAGCTCTCGGTGCCGGTCGTTGCGCCGTAAGCTGTGCGCGTGATCGCAGGCGCCGCCGGAGGCCGTCGACTGAAGAACCCGCCGCCTGGGGTGCGCGCGACCTCCGATCTTGTGCGCGGCGCCATTTTCGACGCGCTGGCGTCGCAAGACGCGGACCTCTCGCGCGTGCTCGACCTGTACGCCGGGAGCGGCGCGCTCGGCATCGAAGCATTGAGCAGGGGGGCCGGACATTGCGACTTCGTCGAGCGAAACGCGGCCGCCGCATCCGTCATTGCTGAGAACCTGCGCTTGCTGCGCTTGGAAGACCAGGCGAAGGTGCACAAGCTGGCCGTGGAGCGAGCGGCAGAGCGGCTTCACGAGCCCTACTCGCTGGTATTGGCCGATCCGCCGTATGATGATGAGGCCGCACGGGCGGCCGTAGGGGCCGTAGCGGGCTCGTCGCTGGTCGCGCCGGACGCAACCCTGGTGCTGGAGTTGAGCTCCCGAAACGAGGCGCCCGAGACGCTGGGACCGCTCCGGCTGGTCTGGAGCCGGCGCCACGGCGATACGCAAGTCGCGATCTACCGTCGCGCATAACGCAGGGGAGGAGCACGATCTTGGCTACCGCCGTCTATCCCGGCCGGTTTGACCCGGTTACAAATGGCCACCTCGATATCGCCGTGCGCGCCGGGCGCCTCTTCGACCATCTCGTCGTCGCCGTTCTCGATACGCCGACGGGGACGCTCTTCAGCACAGACGAGCGGATCGCGTTCTTTACGAAGGCCGTCGAGCGCTGCGGGAACGTCACGGTCAAGCCATTCCGAGGCCTCGTCGTCAATTTCGCGGTCGAGCAGTCGGCCTCCGTGCTGGTGCGCGGCATCCGCGCCGTTACGGGTTTCGAGGCGGAGTTCGACATGGCGCTCATGAACAAGCGCATGGCAAAGGAGATCGAGTCCGTCTATCTCATGAGCAGTCTGGAGCACCTCTTCATCAGCGGCAGCCGTATCCGCGAGGTCGCCAGTCTCGGGTATGATGTAACTGACCTCGTGCCTAACCACGTAGCGGAGGCGCTGCGTGCGAAGTTCTCGCACAGGAGGGACTAGCTATTAACCTCTTGCACCTGATCGAACGGTTGGAAGAAGAGATCGGCGAGGCTCGCCGCCTACCGATCGGCACCGGCAGCGTGATCGATCGCCGCCGGCTGCTCGATCTCGTCGACCAGCTTCGCGCAGCCGTTCCCGCGGAGGTGCGTGAGGCGGAGGAAGTCCTCACCCACAAGCAAGAAGTCCTCGCCCAGGCAGACCAGGATGTCGCTCTGCGCCTGTCGCGCGCGGAGGAGGAGGTGACGCGTCGCGTCGCTGAATCGGAAGTCGTGCGTGCGGCGGGCGTGCGCGCCGATCAGATCGTTGCGGAAGCGCGCGTCGAGGTCGAGCGCATCATCCAAGAAGGTGTGCATCAGGCCGAGCAACGTCGCGCCGAAGGCGAGCGCCTCGCGAACGAGCAGATGGAAGAAGCCGATCGTTACGCGCTCGAAATGCTGCGTAAATTGGAACAGCAACTCGATGCGTTCAAAGCGAGTGTGCGCGCCGGCATCGATACGCTTGAGAAGCGGCCGGAAGACCTGCCGCCGCTCCCAGTCGAGGAGCACTCCAGAAGCTTCTAGCGGTCCGAGTACTTATTCAGGAAATCGATCAAGCGCTCTTTCGCCTCGGCGCTGTGCTCGCTGCGCAACGGATCGAAGAGGTCCGTACCGTGCGCGTTGCCGCTGAACGTTTGTGAGTCGACCGGTGGCATGGCCGCCTGGACGAGTTCGTCCAGCGAGAGCCTTGCCGCAGTGTCTTCTTCACTTGCCATGATCAGCTTGGGCGCCCTGATGTTTGGAATCGCCGCGAGCGCATCCTGGCCTTCAAACTCCGATGGCGGCGAGATGGCGACGACGCCGTCCACGTCCTCGGCAGCGGCGACGGCGAGTGTGGCCGTTCCGCCCATGCTGGCGCCGATCAGGAAGATCTGTTCTCGACCCTGGTCACGCTCGTAGTTCACGACCGCGCGCAGGTCATCATCGAGTTTAGAGTAGTCCTGGCGTCCTCCGGATTCGCCGTAGCCGCGGAAATCGAACGTGAGCGCGGCGTAACCCGCGTCCGCCAGCTCCTCGGCGAAGCTAAACCACGCCCGCTGATCGTTCGGGCGCATGTGCGTCAAGATCACCAGCGGCTCGTTCTCGGGGCCGTAGAGCCGCCCGCTCAGGACGATCTCGTCTTCGACGACGACGATGCCGACGCGCAGGCTCTCGTTCGATGGCGGTATCGCTGTCGCACGCGGCGCAATCGCTTTGCCGGCGCAGCCGCTTAGAGCGAAGGCGAGCGCGATCGCGCAGATCGGAAAGAACAGATGGCTGCGTCTCATCGGCACACGCATGATCGCCGAGGCACGATTGAGAGTCAAGAGAACTCGTCCTCCTCGTGACGCCGGCCGCGGGCTTCGTCCTCGTCGTCAGCGGAGCCGGAGCCGTGCGGACGCAGACCATGCGGCAGCGGCAAGTCTGAGCGGCGGCCGGAGATGTACTCGGACACCGGTCGCATCTCAAGAATAAGGAACACCACTGGCGTGAGGACAAGCGCGATGAGGTAAAGGTCCAGCGTGATCGCCAGGCCGATCGCGGCGACGGTCCAGACCGTGGCCGCCGTCGTGATTCCGCGCACGCCCGCGCCGTCGCGGAAGATGATCCCGGCGCCGATGAAGCCGATGCCCGTAACGATATTCGAGGCGATGCGGTCGACGCCGATGGCCTCGTTCGAGGCGGCGAAGAGCGCAGCGCCCATCGCGACGAGGGCCATCGTGCGGAGGCCCGCGCTGTACCGGCGGCGGTCGCGCTGCCAGCCGATCACAGCGCCGCAAAGCGCTGCAAGAAGGATCTTGCCCAGTAGCTCGGCTTGCTCTTGGATGTCCATGGTGGTCAGTTAGCTTAGCAAACCTGCGCGGGATTGCCCCTTCGGCCGAGAATTCAGATGCGGCCCCTCGTTTGCGCGTTGGGCGGGAACACGCGACTCTTAGGAGGCAACCATTGGTCATCCAGAGTGAGGTGCACATGGCCGGCGAGCGGAGGTCGCTCAAGGACAAGATGCGCCCCGCCACCCTCATTGAGCGCATTGAGGTGACGGGGCCCGAGGTCGTCATCTTCAAGTTCCAGCCCAAGGACGGCCCGGCCTTCGAGTTCACTCCCGGCCAGTACGCCACGCTGGGGCTGGACATCGGCGACAAGTTCGTCGCGCGCGCCTATTCCATCGCGAGCTCGCCCTACACCCGCGAGTACCTGGAGCTCTACATCAACGTCATCGATCAGGGGGAGTTCACGCCGTCGCTCTTCGCCCTCACGCCCGGCGATGAGATCTACTACATGGGCCCGAAGGGCATCTTCACGTTGAAGAAGAGCGACGCCCAGCACGTGCTGTTCATCGCCACGGGCACGGGCCTTGCGCCGTATGTGAGCATGCTGCGCACAATGCACATCGACCAGTGCGCGGGCAAGCCGCATGGCCGCGTGATCACGCTCGTGCATGGCGTCCGCTACAGCAACGACCTCGGCTATCGAGACGAGCTGCGGGAGCTGGCGAGCGACCCATCGTTCAATTTCGTCTACCTGCCGCTCGTTAGCCGGCCCGACGACGATCCGGACTGGACGCCGGACCTCGGCCGCGGGCGCATCACGGAGCTGTTCCAGGAAGACGCCGCTCGCGCCGCCGCGCTGCCGCGAGGTACGGATGCGGAGCTCGTCTTTTCGCGCCTGCCGTACGACAAGCTCGGTGTGTTCCTCTGCGGCAATCCCGACATGATCCGCGACTCGACGGCGCTCCTGAAGGAACGTGGCGTAGAGAACGTCATTACCGAGGAGTACTGGTAGCAAAAAATGTCATCCCGAGGCGAGTAGGTAACGGAGGCGGGGAGGCCGAGGGGCCTAACGCCACTTCATTCTCGAAGGCCACGCTTTAGCGTGGCGGCGCCGGCGGCTGCACGCACCCCGGCACGTCAGCCTTAGAACAGCCTGGCCACGCGCTTCGCGATCGCCAGGCTCGCCGTCATGCCCGGCGATTCGATGCCGCCCATGTGCACGTAGCCCGCGTCGTGCCAGATCAGGAAGTCGGCCGGCCCGCCGCCCGGATCGTGTAGCTTCGTCCGATAGCCCACCTGCCCAGGCGCAACGTCGTCCGCCTCCAGCCACGGCAGGTAACGCCGCGCCGCCGCGACGAACTCGCTCCGTCGCGTGTCGTCCGAGCGGAATTCGAGCGTCGCTCGCTCATCGAGCCACTCCGTGTCCGGCCCGAGGTGCACGCCCGCATCGATATCGACCGTAACGTGCGTGCCGAGGCCGGCGCGGTCGCCCTGCGGTAGCGGATAGACAGGTCGCGTCACCAGCCGCGCCTTCTCCGGCGCGACGATGTCGGAGTAACGGCCCTTCACGATGCGCTGGCGCAGCCGCGGCGTCGAGCCGTCGCCGTCGAGCGGATAGCCGAGCAGCGACGCGATGCGGTCGGCGGCCAGCCCTGCGCTGTTCACCAGCACCGACGCCTCGATCGCGAAGCCCCCTCCCTCAGGATCGAGCGCCTCGATCGCGAAGCCGCCGTCGCGGCGCGCGAGCGACGTCACGGTGTGTTTGAACGCGATAAGCGCGCCGTTCGCTTCCGCCGCCGCCCGGTACGATCCCATCAGCTCCATCTGGTCGATGACGCCCGTCGAGCCGGAGTACACGGCCGCGACGGCCTCGACGTGAGGCTCCAGCTCGCGCACCTGTGCCGCGGAGCACATCGACATGTCCGGCACGCCGCCGGCGCGCGCCGACTCGTACAGCAGCTCGAGCTCCGGCAGCTCGGCTCTCTCCGACGCGATGATGAGCTTGCCGGTGCGCTTCGCGCGGACGCCGTGCTCCTCCGCCCACTGGTAGAGCAATCGATTGCCCTCGATGCAGAGCTGGGTCTTGAGCCAGTCGCGCGGGTAGTAGATGCCCGCGTGGATGATGCCGCTGTTGTGCGAGCTGTTCTCGCGCCCGTAGCTCCCGTGCCGTTCCAGCACGACAACCTGTCGCTCGCGCGACAGCTCCTGTGCGATCGCGAGCCCGATCACGCCCGCGCCGATCACGACGACGTCTACTCGCTCCGGCATAGTCAAACTATACGAGACGGCAACGATGACTCCGACCGCCATGGCCGGCAGGAACACTAAACGTGCCAGCAAGCGATGTCGTGTCCCTGATCGCACCCTCCAGTACGTGGTCGGGGCGCTGGGGGTGAGGAAGTTTTGCTTACTTCCCCTAAGGGAAATCCCTATCCGCCTTCCCGAAGCACTATGCACTCCGCGATGCGCGCGGGGCCGTTCGGCCCGCTCGTCGCTAACGATGCGTTGGCGTATCGTGACGTTGTGACACCGCTAGCCTCTCGGGGCCGGCGGTGTCGTTCTCTCGGCAGGACAGGCGTGGGGAGGGGTGGATGCAAGCGCAGGGAAGCACGAACGGCGAAGCTCGCAATGCGAGGCTGCTGCTGCTCTACGCCCGCCACGAAGACGGCGCCGCGCTGGCGCAGCGCCTCTCGCCGGACCAGTACGAGGTGGTCTCCTGCCCCGTCTCCGCCGCCTCGGAGGGCTGGCTGCAGGAGCTCCAACCCGAGCTCGTCCTGCTCGTTCCCGCGCCCGACCCCGAAGAGCTGCTCGCCGCCTGCACAACCGTCCGCGAACGCACAGAGGCGCCTGTCGTCGTGCTCTCGGAGCGCGCCGACGAGCTGATGATCACACGCGCGCTCTCTGAGGGCATCGATGAGTATCTCGTGCTGCCGATGGGCGACCGCGAGCTGACGGCGCGCATTGAGGCGCTGCTGCGCCGCATGCTGCGTCCGGCAACGCTGACGGACACGCGTCAGGTCGGCGAGCTGACGTTGTGCAGCGCCGACCACTCCGTCGAGCGTGCGGGCAAGCGCGTCTTCCTCTCGCCGATCGAATTCCGGCTGCTGGCGTGCCTCGCGTCGTCGCCGGGGAAGGTGCTGACGCACCAGACGCTCATGTCGCGCGTCTGGGGCGCCGAATACGTCGATTCGCGTCACTACCTGCGCCTCTACATCCGCTACCTGCGCGAAAAGCTTGAGGACGATTCGGCCACTCCACAGCTAATCCTGAGCGAGTGGGGCGTCGGCTACCGCTTGCAACTAATCGGCGGCGACAACGGCCGGCGCGCGACCGATCTCTCTCCTCGTTAGCGGCCTCTAACAACCCGCGTTAACGAACTCCTACAACTTTCATTCCGGTTTTCTATTTCTATCTTCGGGTATACCCCAATACACTTGCTTCACAGGGCCGAATAGCAAGGAGGCGCGGGGTGGCTCAACTTATCCTACTTCTAGACCTGGCCGATCCAGTCGACGCGTCCCTGCCCGGACAGCTCGTGCTGTCTGGCTTCGGGCTGCGTACGGCACCCGATTTCGACGAAGCGGCCCGTACGGCCCGGCGCGAGAACGTCGCGGCCGCGCTCGTGCGCCTCGATGCCCACCATGCGCTGGACGTCGAGCCGGGTTTCGCGGCACTCGATGGCGTGCCGCTCCTCGCGCTCTGCGTCGAGCGCGACACGGACCTCGTCGTGCGCTGCCTCGAGGCCGGAGCGGATACTGTGCTGTCCGGGCCCGTAACGCGGCGCGAGCTGGCGGCGCGGCTGCAGGCGCTGCTGCGCTCTCAGTACAGCTCGGGCGCGCTCGATCTCATCCCGCAGTTCGCCCCGCAGCGTGTGGGCGAGCTGCTCGTCGATCCGGGCAACCATACCGTCTCGCAAAACGGCTACTCCGTCGCGCTGACGCCGACGGAGTTCCGCCTGCTGCTCGCGCTCGCGCGCCGCCAGGGCGATGTGGCCAGTCACGAAGAGCTGCTCTCCGAAGTGTGGGGCGCTTCGTGCGACGACGGACACGAAAAGCTGCGTCTCTACGTGCGCTACCTCCGTCGCAAGCTGCGCGACGAAGACGAGCCGCGCCTGTTGCAGAACGAACGCGGCGTCGGCTATCGATTGGTCTCCGCCGCAACGAACGGGCACAACGGCCATGGGTCGTAGGAACGGCGAACCGGCCGCGCTGGGGCACGTCGCCGTGTACGCGCGCGACCCGCGCTGGCGTCGCGCGATGGCGGCCAGTCTGGAGCAGGCCGGCCACTCGCACCAGGAGGCCTCGAGCCCGGACGAGGTGTTCGCGCTGCTCGAACGGCAGCGTTTCGACGTGCTCGCGCTCAAGGTGCGCGACGACGAAGACGCGCGCGACATCGCGGACGCGCTGGGCGAGGTGCGCCTGCCGCCGCACGGCATTCTCGTCGGGGGCGCCGGCGTACGCCTGCTCACGCTCAACACACGCGCCGAAGGCATCTGGCGCTTCGTGCCGCGTCCGCTGCCCGCCGAGGAGGTCAGCCGCCTCGTCGACGTGAGCATGAGCTCGGGCACCTGGGACGAGAGCGCCCACGAGAACGGCAACGGCTCGGCGATCGAGGAAGTCGACATGGAGGAGACGATCGAGGCCGCCGCATCGGCGGTGTACGCGCTGGCGAAACGCCGTCGCCAGCGCTTCTCGACGTTTGTCGACGCGGACGGCCAGCACATGCGCACGGACGCGGGGCGTCTGCGGCGCGCGCTGGTCGCCCTGCTGCGCCTGGTCGTGACGCTGGCGCCGCGGAGCGCGCACGTCGCGGTCGAGGCGCGGGCCGGCAAAGACGAGTGGACGGTGCGCATCGCGGCCACGCCCGCACGGGCGGGCGCGCGGGCTTTCGTCCACCTCGCCGACCACCTCGGCGATGAGACGCACGCGCTCAACGCGGTCTCCCGCGATGTCCACCTGCTGGGTGGGCTGCTCTGGGTGGAGCTGATGGGGCCGTCCGCGCTGGCGTTGTGCTTGACACTGCCGCTCCCGCCGGAGGGGCAACTGAGCGAATCGGCATGAGCTTGTTGCCGGCAGTCCCCGCCGCCGGCAGTTCACAAGGAGGTGCGAGGCGAAGAACACGACGAGCGTGAACACCAACTACTAGCGCGTTTTGGTCCGGGGCGTGGACACTGTCCCGCCCCGGGCCGGACACAAGGAGGAGAGAGATGACTGCACTACTGAACGAAGCGCTGATGCGCGGCTACCTGGCCGTCCGCGGCCTCGGCGCGCGCCTGCGTGAAGAGCGCGGCCAGGACCTGCTCGAGTACGCGTTGCTCGGCGGCCTGATTGCGGCTGGGCTCGTTGCCGTTGGAGCGATTGCGTTTACAGGGCCGTTGCAGGGAATGGCCGCCGGCATCGGCGAGTGCATCGACTTCGACAACCTGTCGACCCCGTGCACGCCGTAGGTCGCGAACGCTCATAAGCGCGACTAGGAAAAGCGACGTGCCGATCAACCGGAAGCCAGTAAGAGATGAGCGGGGCCAGGCACTCTTGGAGTTTGCGCTCCTGGCCCCGCTCATCATCCTCTTCTTGCTTGCGATTGTCGATTTCGGCATGGCTGTCAACCGCCGCTTGATACTTGACCACGCGGCGCGAGAAGGTGCGCGCTACGCCTCCGTTGGGGGAAATGCATTCTCTAGCGGTGCGCCAGTTACCTGCTCAGAAATTCAACAGCTAACCGCCAACGGGACCAAGGGCATGTTTGCGGCTGGCACAGTTGATGTGAATTACGAAGACGCGAACGGGATCCCTGGGATCCAAACAGGCGACAACGTAGAGATTGAACTCGATTACACATACGAGTTCCAGACAGGATTGGGATCATTGGTGGGGGTTTCCCTGCCGGGTCTGCCTATGCTGGCCAGCGCAGACGCGCGACTCGAATACACCCCGCCGGATTCGACGGGCTGCTGATGAAACGTGGGGAACGAGGACAAACGCTCGTGCTGTTTGTAGGCGTGATCACCGTCATCTTCGTCATGGCCGCCGTCGTCATCGACGTCGGTCTCTGGCTCGCCGAGCGCCGCAGCGTCCAGCGCGCGGCCGATCTCGCCGCGGCCGCCGGCGCGCAAGACCTGCTCGTGAGCGACAGCGACGCCGTCGCGGCTGCGTACGGCTGGGCGGCGAAGAACGGCTACGCCGCAAGTGGCGTCGACGTTGATCTGCTCTGCTACAACGATTCGTCCTCGACGGCCATCTGCGACAACCCGAACCCGGGCGCCGGACCCACTCCCTGTCCCACGCCTCCGCCCGATAGCCACTGCGACAGCCTGCGCGTCACGATAACTAAGCCTTCCACAATGCTGTTCTCCAGCATATTCGGCGTCCCCGCCTTCGACATCTCAGCCAGCTCCGCCGCCGGCCTCACGATCCAGTCCGTGCCCACGGATACGGTCATCTTGCTTGACGCATCTAGCAGCATGAATTTTGGCTGCAACGGGGAGGCTGGAACGAGTAGCTGCCCGATTGACGAGGCGCGCAGCGCGGCTCACACCCTCGTGGACGTATTGCTAGGTGGACTGAACACCGCAAGTCGGGTCGGCTATGCTCCCTACGAAGCCCACTATTACCTGTTCGGTCAGCCCGGCCGCATCCCGGCGTCCTGGATCTCACCACTCACCACAAACGCTCCGGCGCTCCATAGTGTGATCGCTGCCACCACACCCGGCGGCGGGACAAACATCTGCCGTGCATTGCTAAAGGCTGATGAGCTTCTCGAAGCAAGCGGTCAGACGACCCGAAAGACGATCGTTCTCTTGACCGATGGCGACAACCACTTCGCTATCGGGGACAACCCGCCACCGGACGATTGTCGGGGCTTAGTAGACCCAGTTACCGGGGACAACCCAGGGGGATGTCAGGCTGCTCGTGAGTACGAACGGCAAGTGGATCGCAAGACATACGACCTTGCTGTTGGACTTGGTGCCGAAATCTATGTCGTCGGGCTCGGCGTATGCCCTCAGCACAACGGGTCCACCGCGTGCGGAAGCGTGGGCAACGGCGATGATGACTTTGTCGCAGACAGACGTCTTCTCAAGTGCATCGCATCCGGCACGGATCACTATGTCGAAGTCACGACGGCGTCCGATATTCCGGACGCCTTCCGCGAAATAGCTGCCGCAATCATCAGCCGCGGGCTGCTCGAATAGGAGGAACGTCATGGCACGCGCCATCGCCGCACGACCAGCCAGCGACCAACGCAACCGCGCGATGCTCATCGCGGCGCTCTTCTTCGCCGTCGTCGCGGCAGCCCTCGTCTTCGTCGCGCTGCAGCAGCGTAGCGACACCAGGACGAGCGGCAGCGCCGCGGGCACGGTCGACATCGTCGTCGCCAAGAGCGACGTTGGGGCGAACACAGTTCTTACGGCCGACATGCTCGAGCTGCGCGCCGTGCAGCCGGACGAGGCGCTCAGCGGCGTCTACGCCAACGTCGAGCAGATCGTCGGCCTGCCGTCGCGCTTCCCGCTCCAGGCGGGCGAGCAGGTCACCGGCCTCAAGGTCGGCCTGAGCGCAGTAACGGACGACAAGGACCTCGCGCTCGTGCTGCCGCCGGGCATGCGCGCGGTCGCCGTGAAGGTCTCGGAAGTGACGGGCGTCGGCGGCCTGCTCTTGCCCGGCAACTACGTCGATGTCATCGCGGTGTTCCCGAACGCGGCGGGCAGCGCTTCGAGCGACAACCCGGCGGACATTAAGAGCGTGACGCTGCTCCAGAACGTGCAGGTGCTCTCGGTCGCGCAGGAGGCGCAGCAGCCCGTCCCGCAGGCGTCCGACGGCGCCAGCGCGGGCGGCACGTACGGCCAGCGGCCGGAGGATGTCGAGCGTCAGCCGCAGGCGCAGAGCGCCACGCTCGCCGTCGCGCCCGGTGATGCGCAGCTCCTGGCGCTCGTGCAGGAGACCGGCGGTGTGATCTGGCTCTCGCTCCGCGCTGCCGGCGACCAACAGATCGCGCCACCGAGCGAAGCGAACCTGCTGCAGTTCATCTCGCCGCCGGCGCTGGCGCCGTAAGGAGGAAGCTATGGCCACGAACCCGACGGTACTCGTCGTCGATCAAGACCCGGAGGCGCGCTTCCAGGTCGGTCGCCTCGTCCAGCAAGCCGCATTCGACGTCGCAGGCCAGGCCGGGCTCGGGACGGAGGCGGTTTCGCTCGCTGCGGACGCTCGCCCCGACATCGTGCTCTGCGGCATGAACGAGCCGGTCGCGCGCGCGGTGCAGACGATCGAGTCGCTCGTGCACGCGCTGCCGCAGACGCCCGTGATCGCGTACGCCGGCTCGAGCGAGCTGCCGCTCGTGCGCAAGGCGATGCTCGCGGGCGCGCGCGACTTCCTGCTGACGCCGCTCAAGCCGGTCGAGCTGGAGCGCTCGCTGATTGCCTCGCTCGAGTCGGAGGAGCGCCGCCGCCTCGGCGAGACGTCCGGTGTGGTGCTCGGGGCGGCGGGTGCGATCATCACGGTCTCTGGCGCGAAGGGCGGCGTCGGCAAGACGACGCTCGCGACGAACCTCGCCGTCGCGCTCGTCCGGAGCGGCCAGTCCGCTGTCCTTGTCGACGCGGACGATACGTTCGGTGACGCCGCGGACAGCCTCGCGCTGCACGGCGAACGCACCGTCATCGACGCGCTGCGCGACTTCGATAGCGAGCGGCCCGAGAGCATGCGCCCGTACCTCACATACCACGGGAACGGCCTCGCCGTTCTCGCCGCGCCGCCGAGCCCGTTCGACTGGCGCGGCCTGCCGCCGGAGCGTCTCGAGTCGTTGCTGCGTACGCTCGCGCGCCAGTACGACGCCGTCGTCGTCGACACCGCGAGCACGATGAGCGAGGTCAGCATCGCCGCGCTGAGCGCCGCGTCGGTCGTCTTGTGGGTGACGACGCCGGAGTATGCCAGCGTGCACGATTCGCTGCAGGCGTTCCAGGCGCTACGCAGCATCAGCCGCCTCGACGAACGCGTGCGCATCGTCCTCAACACGGCGTCCTCGGAGATTGAGGTGCGTCCGGACAGTATCGAGCAGGCGCTGGGCGCGCCGATCTTCTGGACGGTCCCCTACGACCGCGCGGTGCGCCGCTTCGCGCAGGCAGGCCGCTCGGTCGTCGAGACGAATGCGCGCAGCGCCGCCGCCGCCGCCGTTATCGAGCTGGCCGAGGCGATCGGCGGCACGCCGTCCAGTCCCGAACAGAACGGGCGCGATGGCCTGCTCTCGCGCATCCTTCCAAGCCGCCACGCAGCCACGGGACAATGGCAGGAGGCGCGGACGTGACCATCTTCACGCCGCGTCGCGACAGCGCGGTCGGGCTTGAGCCCGAGCAGTCGGAGCTCGTGCACCGCATTCACCAGCGCCTCCTGCAGGAGATCGACCTGCCGGCGCTGGAGAAGCGCGCGCCGGGGGACGCTCGCCCCGCCGTCGAGGCGACGGTGCGCGCGCTCGCCAACGAGATGGCGGGAGCGCTCTACGGCGAAGCGAAGGAGGCCGTCGTCCGCGCGGTGCTCGATGAGGCGGTCGGACTCGGCCCGATCCAGCCGCTGATCGACGACCCGAACGTCTCCGAAGTGATGGTGAACGCCCCGGACGACATCTACGCCGAGCGCGACGGTGTGATCTATCCGGCGCCCGTGCGCTTTCGCGACGTGACGCACATCCTCCGTATTATCGATCGTATCATCGCGCCGCTGGGACGCCGCGTCGATGAGTCGTCGCCGCTCGTCGATGCGCGGCTGCCGGACGGCTCGCGCGTCAACATCGTCATCCCGCCGCTCGTGCCGCGCAGCCCGACGATCACGATCCGCAAGTTCCGGAGCGACAAGCACACGGTCGAGGACCTGCTCGGGAACGGCACGCTCACGCGCCCGCTCGCCGAGTTCCTGGCCGTCTGCATCAAGCAGAAGCTCAACATCGTCATCTCCGGCGGTTCCGGCACGGGCAAGACGACGATGCTCAACGCGCTCTCGGGCTGCATCCCCAACAACGAGCGCGTCGTCACGATCGAAGACCCGATCGAGCTCAAGCTGCAGCAGCGGCACGCCATCGCAATGGAGGCGCGCCCGGCGAACATGGAGGGGCGCAACGAGGTGTCGCAGCGCGATCTCCTGCGCAACGCGCTCCGCATGCGGCCGGACCGCATCATCGTGGGCGAGGTCCGCGGCGGCGAGGCGTTCGACATGATGCAGGCGATGAACACCGGGCACGAAGGCTCGCTCACGACGGTTCACGCCAACTCCACTCGCGACGCGCTCGCGCGCATCGAGAACATGATCTTGATGGCCGGGCTCGATCTGCCCGTGCGTGCCATGCGCGAACAGATGGCCTCCGCGCTCCAACTGCTCGTCCACCTCACGCGATTCTCGGACGGGCGGAGGCGCGTCGTCGCCGTCGCAGAAGTGACCGGCATCGAGGGCGAGGTCGTCACGATGAAGGACCTCTTCCGCTTCGAGCGCGAGGGAGTCGACGGGAACGGCGCGGTCCAGGGCCGCCTGACGCCGACCGGCATGGTGCCCACGTTTGCCGAGCGTTTCGCGAGCGCCGGTGTGAACATCGACTGGACGACCTACGAATCGATTGGAGGGTGGGGCGCGTCGTGATGCCGTTCGCCGCCGGCCTGTTTGTCTTCCTCGCGATCGCGGCCGCGGCGTACGCGCTGCTGACGCCGTCGCGCGCGATGCAACCGGACGCGCGCATCCGCTCGCTCGGAGCGCCCACGAGCACTGGTCCGCAGGAGGCGCGAGCGCTTCTGCGCCGCCGGCGCTCCGTCCTGCCCGGCGTGGGCGGGCTGTTCAACGAAAGCTTATGGGCGCGATCGACGGCCGCCGATCTTCAGCAGGCCGGCATTCAGCTCCGCGTCGTCGAGTACGTGCTGTTGCGGCTCGTGCTCGCGATCGGCGCGTTCGCCGTCGTTGTGGCGCTCGCGCAGGGCAACGCGATCGGCGGCGTCCTCGGAGCTGTGCTGGCCGCCGCCACCTATCTCTCGCCGGCGTTCTACGTGAGGTCCGCGAGCCGGAGACGTATCGCCCGCATCGAGAAACAGCTCATCGAGCTGCTGCCCAGCCTCGCCTCGTCGCTGCGCTCCGGCTTCGCGTTCGAGCAGGGGATCGAGGCCGCCGCGCAGCAGCTCGGGCCGCCGCTGGCCGATGAGCTCACGCTGCTCCTAAACGACGTCCGCCTCGGCGCGAACATGCAGGACGCACTCCAGGCGCTCGGCACGCGCGTCGGCAGCGCCGATCTCGATATCGCACTGACGGCCGTCCTCGTACAGCGCACGACGGGCGGTAATCTCGCCGAGGTGCTCGATCAGGCCGCCGAGACGCTGCGCGAACGCGAACGCATCCGCGGCGACGTCGAGACGTTTACGGCACAGCAGCGGATGACCGGTACGATCCTCGCCGTGTATCCGGTCGTGATCGGGCTGATCCTGCTCGCGATTATGCCGTGGGTGTGGTCGAAGCTGTTCACCGAGCCGGTCGGGCAGGTGCAGCTCGCGATCGCGTTCGCGCTACAACTTCTCGGTTTCATCGCCATCCGGCGCTCATTGCGAGTGGACGTCTGATGGTGCTGAGCTTCTCGATCGCGTTGTTCACGTTCTGTGCTCTGGCCGCGCTCGCGGCGTGGTTGTTCCAGAGCGCCGGACAGCCGGCCGATGCGCGTATCCGCGCGCTCGTTCCGTCGGCTGGAGGGAGCGCGGCGCTGGGCGTCGCGCCCTTCCACCATCGTGTGGTCGCGCCGCTGGTCGAATCGGTCGGCCAGCGTCTTGCGTCGCTGCTGCCATCGGCCTATGTGCGGCGAACCGAGCAGCGGTTAGTAGTAGCTGGGATGCCTATGCGTTCGGCGGCGTTCTTCGCGCTGGTTGTGGCGGTGGCTTCGTTGCTGTCGCTCGGCTTCCTGGCTCTCGTCATCGCGGCGGCGGGCGGGGCCCCGCCCGTCACCGCGGTGATCGTGACGCCGTTCTTCGCCGCGATCGGCGCCTTCCTGCCCATCGTCTGGCTCTCGGCGCGGGCGAAGGGCCGCCAGAACGCTATGCTCCGCGCGCTACCAGACTCGCTCGATCTGCTCACCGTTTGTGTCGAAGCCGGCCTCGGTCTCGACGCGGCGTTCCGCCAGGTCGCCGATAAGCAGGCAGGGCCGCTCGCGGACGAAATCCGCCAGATGCTGCGCGAGATCAGCGTGGGCAAGGCGCGCCGCGAATCGCTCCTCGATCTCGGCGGGCGCACAGGCCTCGACGACGTGCGCAGCTTCGCGAACGCGGTCATCCAGGCCGAGCAGCTCGGCAGCAGCCTGGCGCGCGTGCTGCGCGCGCAGGGCCAGCGGATGCGCGTGCGACGCCGTCAGCGCGCCGAGCAGGAAGCGCGTCGCGCGCCGGTGAAGATGGTCTTCCCGCTCGTGTTCTGTCTGATGCCTTCGCTCTTCATCTTCATCCTCGGGCCGATCATCATCACGCTTGTGGAGTTTCTTCAACAGTCATGATCGAGCAGCACGAGATCGATGTCATCGGCACCGCTGCCGCGTTCCGCGCGCTCTACCTCCTGCCGACGGCGCCGCGCGCGCTCGCGGGCGAGGTGTACCGCGCGCTGCGCGACAAGTGTCTGCTCAGCGCGAACGGCTCGGCGGAACTCGACGGAGCCCTCGACCGCCTCGATCGCGCGCACGAGGCGATCGCGCGCGGCGCGGACGGCGTCGAACACGATGCGCCCGCGCAGCGCAGCCCCTGGGCGCTTCTCCACGTCGATTGCGACGCGCCGCCTGAGGTGGTCGACCTGGCATACCGTTACTGGCAGCGCGAGCGTGGCCTCGTAGACATGGACTTCGTGAAGCCCGTCAGGCCGCGCAGCGAGAAGGCGTCGCTCGTGATACGGGAGAACATCGATGCGTTGCCGCTCGCGCTGGAGCAGGCTACAAGCGCTCCACGCGACACCTCCGCGGCCCCACTGCCGGACGAAGACGTCCGTCCCATCAGGATGCCATCTCCCTCCGCAGCCCCCGCCCGGCTCGTTGTCGAAGCGGGCACCGCTCACCCGGCCGGCGCCACTATAGGCGAGAGCCCTCTGCGCGTTGGAAGCGACCCGGCGTGCGATATCGTCGTGGGGCACGGGAGGGGTAGGACGGAGGCGCGCCTCTGGCAGCGCGAGGGCCGCGTACTGTTCCACGGCGTAGCGGGCGACACCAACGTGAACGGCCGCGCTGTCGGCTGGGCGGTGCTCGATTCGGGCGATACGGTACAGGTCGGCGACGCGACGTTTCGCTATGAGGCTAGTTGCTGATCCGCAGCAGGCGGCCCGCACCGTAGTCCAGATAGTACACGAACCCGTCGCTGCCTTGGGTAATGCCGCTACCGCACGCCGGCGCGATCAGTCTGTCGCGCTTGTAGACTTCGAGCCATACCACTTGCCCCGGCTCCGACCAGTGGAGTCCGCCACCGTTGTGGTACGTACAGAACAACACGTCGCCGTCAAAGATCGAGAGCGTGTCGCCGTGATACACGATGAGGCCCGCCATGCCCTGTGGCACGTCGTAGATCGCGAGCGGCAGGCGGTAGTTGACGCGATACAGGGGCCACGCGTAGTTCGCGCCGGCCTTGAGCTCGTAAAGCGCGTCGCCAATCGTGTCGCGGTTGTCCGAGAAGTACGCGCGCCCCGTTTCGCTGTCGACGCCGATGCCGAACGGGTTACGCATGCCGTACGCGTACACGCGGGGGTCAGCGTTTGGGTCGTCCGCGAACGGGTTATCGGGGAGCGCCTCGCCTTCGCGATCGATGCGCAGGATCTTACCGGTCGGCTCGCTCAAGTCGAGCGCCGACTGCGGCCGCTCGTGGTCTCCTACGCCGAGCAGTATCGCATCGCCATCGAACGCGATGCCGCCCGCGACGTGCGTTTCCTCCGCCGGCACGTCAATGACGACAATGTCCTGTCTATTTGTGCCTTTGCCGTTCTTGTCTAAAAAGCGCGCCAGGACAGTGTGTCGCTCACCGGACTCCTGATTCTCTGTGAAGTAGACGTAGACGTAGTGGTTCTTCTCGAAGTCGGGGTCGACGGCGATGTTGTCCAGCCCAAGCTCCGCCACAAACTTGCCGGGAGGGAACGAAACGTCCAGCTCCAGCCAGGGGTCGCGCTGGAGCACGCCGTTTTTGACGGCGCGCACGTCGCCGCTCTGTTGCTCGGTGATCAAGAACCGGCCGTCCGGCAGGGCCGCGACGCCGGTAGGCAACTCGAGGCCGTCCAGCACGGACTCGATCCGGTAGCCTACTGGCAGCGATACCAGCGTCCGCTGCGTCGCCGGGAACGCGAGCGTCAGCCCCTCGCTCGGAAAGATCTCGTCGATCGTGGGGCCTGGTGTGAACGCCAGATCGATGGCCGTCGTGTCGGGCGTGGAGCCTGGTTGGCCGCTCTTGGCCGTCGACTCGCCACAGGCGATCGCGAGCGAAGCCGTCAGCGCGGCGAAAGCGCAACAGAGGAACCAGGGGATGCGTCGCACGGGGTCGACTATAGCAGGACAAAGTCGCTCGGCCCAAAGTGTTACAGTCAGACATAACCGCTTCGTCCGCGGCGGAGCGCGCGCTACAATGCCGCTGCGGAGGCAGGCCTCCCTGCCCCTACGCGCCTCCTCGAAGGGACTCGCATGGCCATACAGGTAAAGCTGCTCGATCATACGCAGGACCCCACCAGGTCGCTGTATGTCGGCTATCGGACGGCGTACTCGTCGCTGACGCCGATGCAAATTGACAAGCGCATCGAAGACGGGCGCATCACGCGCGCGCAGATGGAAGAGTTTATCGAGCGCCGGTTGCAGACCGGCCACTCGTCTCCGCTCGAGCAGGTCTGGTTCGAGTTCGGCATCTCCGGCGTTACGCGGAGCTTCAGTCACCAGTTCGTGCGCCATCGCGTCGGCATCAGCTTTGAGCAGCAGAGCCAGCGCTACGTGAAGTTTAAGGACGCAAAGTTCCCCTACACGGTGCCGGAGTCGGTGCAACGCGCCGGCTTAGGTGAAAAGATGGCAGCCGCCCTCGAGAACATCGGCGGCCTCTACCAGGAAATGCTCGATGCCGGTGTGCCCGCAGAGGATGCCCGTTTCGTGTTGCCCAACGCGACGGCCACAAACTTCAAGGTTGTCGTCAACTTCCAGGAGATGTTGCACATCTGCGACCTGCGCCTCTGCACCCGCGCGCAGTGGGAGTTCCGCAAGGTCGCGGCGGTCATGCGCTCGGAGATCAACAAACGTTTCCCGGAGCTTGGCCGCTTCCTCCAGCCGAAGTGCGGCGAGCGCCGCTGGGGCTACTGCGACGAGGACTACGAGGCGTGGGAGCAGTGTCCCATCGGCAGAAAGCGCCCCCACAAGCGCGACCTCTTCACCCTCTTCGATTCCTATCGCAAGGGAGAGCTGATCCCCCTCTCCGAGAGCGACTTCAAGCTGATCGAAAAGGAAGAGACCAGCGTCCCCTAGCGCCCCTTATCGTGGGACAGGCTTCTCGCAGAGTCGCCAGAGGAGACAGCCTGCCGGCTACTCGTCCCACCAGACCGCTTCGTAGAGCCGGTGGCGTCCCTTTAGGCCGCGTAGGCTCCGCCGTCCCGCATCGACAAACGTCACGCCTTCAACGTCGCCTGCCAGCACGCGCGTCGTTTCCGAAAGCAGGACCCGGCCTCCGCTGGCACGCTGCATGATGCGCGACGCCACGTTCACTGTGTGCCCGAAGAAGTCGGCGCCCTCTTGGATCGCCTCGCCGCTGTTTAGACCCGCCGACACCCGCAGCGACGGCGCGTTGCTGCTATCGACGTGCGGCCCGGCGCCGCGCAACACGTCGACGACGCAGGCGATCGCGCGCCTCGGGCTCGAGAACGCGAGCATGAAGCCGTCGCCCATCTGCTTCACCTCGAACCCGCCGTGCCGTCCGACAGCTTCGCGCACGAGCCCGTGGAACGTGCGAATCAGCTCGAGCACTTCTTCGTCGTCCTTGCGGCTTGCGAACGTCGTGAATCCCTCGAGGTCAACGAAGGCGATCGTGAGCCGTCCTCCCGAAACGGGGGCGAGGGCGGCGGCGAGCGCCCGGCCGCACTGCGCGCAGAAGCGCGAGCCCGCCGGCATTGCTGCGTCGCAGGTGTGGCAGCGCTCGCCCTCACGCTTCTGCACAGGCGGCTGTTGAAGTTCCGTCTCGGGTCCCATGGCCTTCCTCCGTCACAAACAAATGGCCCACTGCCGGAGGCAGCGGGCCCGCTGGAACGCATCGCTTGCGGAGCTAGGTGCGTTGACCCATGCCTCCAAACCGTCGCCCCCCCGACGAGGGAGCCTCGGTGCACATCCAGCGGGTGCTCATGTTTGCCATCCTGGGCTTACGGTAGCAGCCGCGGATCGCAGGGGCAAGGCGGGAATGTCCCTAACGAAGCCGCAGCTCGCCAGCACGAGCCGGTATGGATGCTCCGACGGGATCAGGCACTGGACCGATATGTCCACCCTTGGCCAGCGCCCAAACGCAGCTTGCAGCAGGTCCAGGAGTTGCGGCTCCTCTCCCTCCCGCAGCAGCCGGTAGGCAGGCTCCATTACTGGCCTCCCGCGTCGTGGACGGTCGCGCCGCCAACCACCGTGAGCTCCACCTGCGTATCGAGGATGTCCATCGCGTCCTCGAGCGCGAAGATGTCCTGCGAGAGCACGACGAAGTCGGCGAGCGCGCCCGGCACGATGCGTCCGAGCTGCCCTTCCTCGCCCACGGCGCGCGCGCAGCCCGCCGTATACGCCGCGACGGCGTCGTCCAGCGAGACGCGTTCGTCCGCGTACCAACCGTCGGGCGGCTCGCCGCGCGCGTTGCGTCGCGTCACGGAGGCGTGCAGCCCAGCGATCGGGTCCATCGTCTCCACCGGCGAGTCTGAGCCAAACGCCAGGGTCGCGCCGCTCCGCAGCAACGATACGAACGCGTACGCGTAGCGCCCGCGCTCGCCCCAGACGCGGTCGACTTTCTTCATGTCCTGCGTGGCGTGGATCGGCTGTACGGAGGCGACGACATCGAGCGCGGCGAAGCGCGCGATGTCGACCTCGGAGAGCAATTGCGCGTGCTCGACGCGCCGCGGCAGCTCGGGCGCGCTGCCGCGCGTGCGCTCGAGGATGTCCAGCACCTCTCGGTTCGCGCGGTCGCCGATCGCGTGGACCGCGGGCGCCAGGCCGTACTCCAGGCAGCGGCGCACCTGCCGCTCCAGCTCGTCCGCCGGCTGGATCACGAGGCCGGTGTCGTCCGAGCCCTCGTACGGCGCCAGCATCCACGCCGTCATCGAGCCGAGCGCGCCGTCTGCGAAGAACTTCACGCCGCCGATGCGCAAGACGTCGTCGCCGTCGCCGGTGCGGACGCTGCCTGCCCAGTCGTCGAGCCGCGTCGCCGACAGAAACACCCGCACGCGCAGATCGAGCGCGTCCTGCTCGCGCAACGAACGCAGCGCCGCCAGCTCGCCGCGGCCAACGTCCATCGCGTGCACGCCCGTAATGCCAAGCCGGTGCGCATGCGCGATCGCGTCGCGCAACGCGTCGATGCGTTCCTCGCGCGAGATCGCAGGGCATCGCGTCGTAGACCAGGCGCGATGCCGCGTCGCGCAGGATGCCGGACGGTGCGCCGCCCGCCTCCCGGTCGATTGCGCCGCCGGTGGGCGGCTCCGTCGCGGACGTCACGCCGGCCGCGCGCAGGGCGGCGCTGTTCACCCAGACGCAGTGGCCGGACGTGTGCGTCAGCGCGATGGGATGTTCCGGCGCTGCGCCGTCCAGCTCGTGGCGAGTGGGGAAGGCTGCGCCGGGCCAGAGGTGCTGGTCCCAGCCCGCGCCGCGGACCCACGCGCCGGGCGGCAGCGTGCGCGCCCGCTCCGCCACGCGACTGACGGCCTCGTTCAGGCTGCCGGCGCCCTTCAGGTCGACGGAGCGCATCGCCAGGCCGGTGTTCAGGAGATGCGCGTGCCCATCGGTGAGCCCCGGCAGGACGAGCCGCCCCCGCGCATCGATCACCTCCGCGCCCGAGGGCGGCTCAATGTCGCGCGCGGCGCCCACCAAGACGAAGCGCCCCTCGCGCACGAGGGCGGCTTCGGCCCACGGCGCGGCGGCGTCGCCCGTCCAGATGCGTCCGTTGCGAAGCAAGAGATCGGCCATCGAATCGCGCGCATTGTAGCGGCCTTTACCGCCGCAGCGCCGTCGCGCATACTCCCAGTGGAGGCCACATGACCGCGCAGATCATCGACGGCAAGGCGATCGCGGGCAACGTCCTCGGGGAGCTTGCCGCGCGCGTCGAGGCACTCAAGGCGCGCGGCGTTACGCCCGGCCTCGCCGCCGTCCTCGTCGGCGATAGCCCCGCTTCCGTGACCTACGTGCGCGGCAAGATGAAGGACAGCGCTGAGATCGCCATCACGGGCGAGACATTCCGATTGCCCGAGACCGCCTCCCAGGCCGAGATCATCGATGTCGTTCGCAAGATCAACAATGACCCGGCATGGCACGGCGTCATCGTGCAGCTCCCGCTGCCGGCGGGCGTCGATGAGGAAGCTGTCATCGCCGCGATCGATCCGCGCAAGGACGTCGACGGCGCGCATCCCCAGAGCCTCGGCCGGATGCTGCGCGGCCAGCCCACCTTCCTCCCCGCGACGCCCGCGGGCGTGCAACAGCTTCTCCTGCGCAGCGGACACCCGCCTGACCGCAAGCACGTCGTCATCTGCGGGCGCTCGAACCTCGTCGGGCGACCGCTGGCGGTGCTCCTCGCCCAGAAGCGCGTGGGCGCCAACGCGACCGTCACCATCTGCCACACCGGCACGCCGGACCTCGCCGAACATACGCGCCGCGCCGGCATCCTCGTCGCTGCGATAGGCGTCGCTGGCGCGATCACGGCCGATATGGTGCGAGAAGGCGTCGTGGTTATCGATGTCGGGACGAACGCCGTGCCCGACGCGACGAAGAGGAGCGGCAGCCGCCTTGTCGGCGATGTCGATTTCGACGCCGTGAAAGAGAAAGCCGCCGCAATCACGCCCGTGCCCGGCGGCGTCGGCCCGATGACGCGGGCGATGCTGCTCGCTAACACCGTCCTCGCCGCGGAGGGCGGCCCGGCCTAGCTACGCCGCGAGACGCACCTGGTTGCGGCCCGCGCGTTTCGCCTCGAACAGCGCAAGGTCCGCGCGGTGCATCAGGGAATCGACCGTGTCGCCGTCCTGGGAGAAGGCGCCGCCCGCGCTCACGGTGACAAAAACCCGCTCGCCGTCACCGGCCTGTGTGGCGCACAGCTCTTCGACCTTGGCGCGAAGGCGGTCCATCACGTCGCGCAGCGCCCGCTGATCGCAGTTCGGAAGCAGGAAGACGAACTCATCGCCCCCGAAGCGCGCCGTCGTATCGCCCGCGCGCGCAGTTTGCCGGAGCGCCTCCGCGATGTTGCGCAGCGCCTGGTCGCCGATCTCGTGGCCGTACTTGTCGTTGATCTGCTTGAAGTTGTCGAGATCGAGCATCGCCACGGCCAGCGGCTGGCCATCGCGCCGGGAGCGCTCCATCTCGCGCGGCAGCAGCTCAAGGAAGATGCGGCGGTTGTAGATCCCCGTTAGCGGATCACTGCTGGCAAGCGACGTCGTTTCGTTGTGTAGGTCCTCGATCGCGTGGGCCATCGTGTTGAACCCCCCGGCGAGACGTTCGATCTCGTCGCCCGCCGTCGTGTCGTGCCACCCATCGACGCGCGCCCGGTAGTCTCCCGCGCGCATGCGATCCGTGGCGCGCGTAAGACGTTGCAGCGGTCTCGTGACGAGGAGCCACACCGCTCCGTACGCGACAACGATCACGCCCGCGATGGCTATCGCCAGGTTGCGCCCGAACGTGTGCTGCACGGCAGTCAGGGCTGCGTCGCGTTCCGCTGTCCAAATGTGCACGCCGACGTTGAGTGGCGGCTGCCCCTCAATCGTGATCGGGACGATAATTTCCAGCGCGTTGTGATCGTTGATGGCTTCTTCGTCGGAAAACAGTCCATCGGTCAAGGCCGCTTGGATGTCCGTAATCGTCTCCGGTTCCGGCGTCGTGCCCAGCAGTGCAGGGTCGGAGCTGATCACGATCAACGTCTGGTCGCCCTGCGCGGCGTAGACGTTGATCTGCGCCGTCGAGGGGTTCCGCATCGTGAAATCTCGTGTAATTGCCTGTAGGGTGAGGATCTGCTGCAAGCGCTCCTGGTCGGTGTCAACCGGTCGCGCGCTGGTCGTTACCGTCGCCTCCATGCCATGCGCGACTTGAAGCGCCCGCGCTTCGAAGTCTTTGCGGATCTGATCGGACTGCGTCTGATAGACGCTCCACGCCACGAACGCGCCAGCCGCGATAGCGATGCACACGCTGAGCACACTCAGCTTTGTTCCCACCGAGAACCGGGCGTTGATGCGGCTGAGGAGCGGTCGGGCGGGCAGTTCCTTGGTCACCAAAGGAGTCCTTCTCCCTGAGGGCGTCTCTGTAGCAATATCGGCCGGCGCAGGCTCAGGCCGGTATCCCTCGCTGGGTAGAGGTGATCGGCTCAAGAGCATTGACCGTTTACTCTATGTTTGTTACGATCCCGCCACAAATGGGGCGTATGCCCCAGTAGCGGGCATCGAGCCCGGCAAAGGAGGCTGCAGGGTATGGCACTCCAGTTAGGCTTCCAACGAGGAGACATCACGGCGAAAGACTTCCGTGGCGCTGCCGCCGAGTTCATCGCCCTCGTGATCTTTGTCTTCGTCGGCGCGGGCGCCGTCGTGGTTCTGCAGAACTCCGGCGAGGGCGGCATCTCGTTCATCATCGCCGTCGCGCTCGCGCACGGCCTCGCCATCGCGCTGCTCGTCGCAGCGACGGCACGCATCTCCGGTGGCCACATCAACCCCGCGGTGACGTTCTCCGCTGCGCTCACGGGCAAGATGAAGGTCTCCGTCGCGATGCTGTACGTCGTTGCTCAGCTTGCGGGCGCCGTCGTCGGCGCGCTACTGCTCAAGGGCGTCATCGCCGGCCCGGCCGAGATGCAGCTCGGCGCGCACGCGATCAGCGTGTACGACCCACAGACGGCCGGTGGCCTGCTGGATAACCAGGTCGGCGACGGCACCGGCGCGGCGCTGCTTGTCGAGGCCGTCTTGACGTTCGTGCTCGTCTTCGTCGTCTTCGCGACGGCGATCGACCCGAAAGGTATGGCGAATCTCGCCCCCATCGCGATCGGCCTCGCCATCCTCGTCGACTACTTCGTCGGTGTGCCGCTGACCGGCGCGTCGATGAACCCCGCGCGCTCGTTCGGCCCGGCGCTCGTCGCCGGAGAGTGGGCCGATCACTGGGTCTATTGGTTAGGGCCACTGATCGGCGGGGGCATCGCTGCGCTCGTGTACGAATACGTCTTCTTGCAACCCGATGGCGAGGCGACGTAGCGGGACTTGCCCTAGGACGCGCCCGTCTGGTATCTCCTCTATCGGCGATGAGGCTCGCCGGGCCGTCTCCATGACGGCCGATCCGCCGCGCTGCGGCTGATGGCTTCTACTTCGGTAGAGGCCATTGTTGTTGGTCTGGGAGGCGTTCGACATGTGGGAGCGGGTGGTTCTCGTTGCGGTAGGCGGCGCGCTGGGCGCGCTGTCCCGCTACGGGCTGCAAGGGCTGATAGCCGACTGGCGCGGCCCGACCGTGCTCGGCACCTTCGCCGTCAACATCAGCGGCACGCTCCTGCTCGGCCTCTTCCTCGGCCTGACCGAGGAGCGCTGGACCGCCCCGTACTTGGCGCGCACGGCGGTGGCCATCGGCTTCCTCGGCGCGTACACCACGTTCTCGACGCTCATGTTCGAGTCCGTCGATCTCGCGGAGTCCGGATCGTTCGCAACGGCCGCCCTCAACATCTGCGGCAGCCTGCTTGTCGGCCTGTCTGCGATGTATGCTGGGCTGGTGATCGGACGGAGCATCTAGCGTGAAGATCGAAGGTCCCGGCAAGCGTCTGAGCATCTTCATCGGCGAGGCCGATCGCTGGCACGGCCGCTCCCTCGCAGATGCCATCGTGCTCATGCTGCGCGAGGAAGGCCTCGCCGGCGCGACGGTGGTCCGCGGCATCGAGGGCTTCGGCGCAAACAGCCGCATTCACACCGCGCACGTCCTCCGCCTGTCCGAGGACCTGCCTATCGTGATTGAGGTTGTCGATCGCGAAGAGCGCATCCGCGAGGTCTTGCCCAAACTCGATGAGATGGTGACCGAAGGGCTCATCTGCCTGAGCGACGCGGAGATCGTCATCTACCGCCACAGCGGCGAGGAAGGCTAGCCGCCTGTCGAGCCGTGGCCCCCGGCGCCGCGCGCCGTCGCGGCGAGCGAGGCGACCTCTAGTACCGGGAGTTGCGTAACCTGCGCGATGACAAGCTGTGCGATCCGGTCGCCGTGGCGCACCGTGTAGTCCCGCCTCGATCCGAACACCCACATCGTCACGAGCACTTCGCCTCGATAGTCG
Organism: Dehalococcoidia bacterium; assembly: GCA_040902195.1. GTDB lineage: Bacteria > Chloroflexota > Dehalococcoidia > DSTF01 > RBG-16-68-14 > JBBDXS01. The sequence continues at coordinate 84,978 of JBBDXS010000002.1, read as the reverse complement.
CTGTCGATCGTGCCGAACGAGACGCCGATGCCCTTGAGCGAGAGGCCGGAGCGCGGACGCACTTGCGCCTCGTAGCCAGCCGGCAGCTCGATCGCAACGCCGCACGGCACCCGCTGCGGATCGACGCCCAGCACGACATCGCCGTCCGGCAGGTAGGCGTACAGATCGAGGCCAGCCGCGCCCTCCGTCGCGCGGACGGGGAGCTGCGCGTCCGGATGCAGACGCATCACCTTCAGTACAGGGCCGTCGCTCACGCTGCGACGATAGCAAAACCCCCGCGCGCTTGCACGAGGCTCTTCTTGTCATCCGTAGGCGCGGGTCTTCAGACCCGCGCAGCATCCCTCGCTTCGGACCTTTGTCATCTTGAGTCCTTCCGCGGAAGGACGAAGGATCTCGCTTGTCGTGCGAGGCGGGAAGAACTGGAGATCGCAGGTGTGTGGTAGGGAAAGCGCTGCGAAGCTACGCCGTCGCGGGCTCCTTGACTTCCTCAAGCTCGATGTCCCACGCGAGCTTCTTGAGCATCTCGCGCGGCGGGTCGATGTAGACCGCGCCCCAGCCGCAGGCGTCCTCGCAGAGACGGCAGCCGGTGCAGCGCTTCTCGACCAGCGTCGCCGTGCCGAAGAAGTCGCCGACCTGCTTGTCGACCTCGCCCAGGAAGAGCGCGTCGAAGGGGCAGATCTGGATACAGAGCTCGCAACCGGAGCCGATGCAGTTGTCCTGGATGACGATCGCCTTCGGCCACTCCTTGCGAGCGAACGTCCGGCAGACATCGCCGATCTCGTCCAGGATCGATTCGGGCGGGCAAACGACGCCGCACGCGCCACAATCGATGCACAGCTCGGGATCGATGACGTGGAGCTCGTTGCGCGTACCCGTGATCGCCTCGGTGGGGCAGCGCTTCGTGCAGGCCGTACAGCCGATGCACGTCTCGACAATCGTATAGGGCACGAGTGCCTCCTCAGGCGTTTCGCACGTCTAGAATGAGTATATGAAACGGCCTGATCGAGCCGCAAGCGAGGCTAGCGGTATACCACCAGCACAACCGCCGCCGTGGTCAGCCACAACCCGATGTCGATGATCAGCGGCCAGTCGCTGAGGAGGATCTCCTCCGGGCTGCCGCCGGCGCCCTTCTGGTGCACCAGGTAGAGGTAGCGCAGCAGGCCGTACAGCACGAACGGGATCGTCAGCATCATCGCGTGGTTGTCCGGCAGGCTCTCGGCAGTGAACGTGTAGAGCCCGTAGGAGATGAGCGTCGACGCGGTCACAAGCGAGGCGATCTGGTCCAGCAGCGCGGGCGAGTACTGATCGAGGATCGGCCGGTGGCTCGCGGCGTCCGATTCGAGCAGCGTCAGCTCGGCGCGCCGCTTGTGGATGACGAGGAAGAGCGCGGCCAGGGCCGTGACGACGTACAGCCAGGGCGAGATCGGCACATCGATCGCGAGCGCGCCCGTCATCGCGCGCAATACGAAGCCCGCCCCAATCGCCATCATATCCATCAGCACGACGTGCTTCAGGTAGAACGTATACGCCAGCATGAGGACGAGGTAGCCGCAGAGTGCCGCGCCTACGTGCCACGTAATCCACGGCGTGAGGGCGAACGCACCGCCAATCGCGACGGCAGCCAGGACGGCGGCCCAGATCGCCGCGGCGCGCGCCGGCAGCTCGCCCGCTGCGATTGGCCGCTTGCGCTTGCGCGGGTGCTGGCGGTCGCTCTCGCGGTCCATGATGTCGTTCACGAGATAGTCCGCGCTCGAGATCAGGCAGAAGAGCACGAACGTGATGATGGTCCAGCCCAGGAGCGGCAACCACGAGCCCGGCTCCGACAGCTCCCAGTCCTCGTTGATCGAGAACAAGAGCGCCATGAAGACGATCAGGTTCTTCGTCCACTGGCGCGGGCGCATCGACCGGAGGACGGCGTGCAGATGCGCCACGAGCCCTGTCTTGGGGGCTCGCGTGGCAACAGCGTCCTGGGGGGTGGCCAGGGAGGCGTCGAGCGGTTCGGTGGGGGCGCCGGAGAGCACCCGCTCCTGCTCCGACATGTCACGTGGATGATAGCGGCGCTTCTCGTGAAGCGTCAAACGAGGCTAGCGCCGGTCGATCCGGAACTCCTTCGAAATCGCGTTGTTCGCGTCGACAGGTGTGTAGCAGGCGATCGCGTAGAGGCCCGGCTCCTCGGGCGCAGTGAACGCTTCGCGGAGCGTGCCCGGGATAGGTGTGAGCGGATTGTCGCTGCTGCCCGGCTCGAAGAGGAGCTCTACGGGCGTGGCCGGGTTGGTCGTAATGCTCGTGTTCGCGGGGATCCCTTCATCGAGGATGTCCAGGACCTTGTGGCGTGGCGTGGGCGGAGGCGGCGGGATACTCAGCGGTGCCGGCTCCACCTCGGGGTTAGGAGTGTTCGTTGCCGAGGGCGCGGCCTCTTGGTCCTGGCCCTCACGCGCGACCAGCGCGCAGAGCACGCGTATGGCGGCCGGGTAGGGCTGCTCGTAGCTCAGCTCTATCGTTACCTGCCCGCCCGTGACGAGCTCGCCATCGACGGTGAGGCTCTTAAACAGCTCCGTCTCGGAGCCGGCAGAACCGTATTCGATTCCGCAGGCGGCGAAGACGGAAGCGAGGACGCAGCAGACGAACAGGAATCGGGTCAGTCCGGCGCGTGATGCGAAGGTTGTAGCTGGCACGCTTCCTCAGCCTACCCCTAGATTCGTGGCCGAACAACCCCGATACAGCGCCAGGCGTTTCGGTCGAATATCCTTAGGTATGGCCGCAATCTTGCTCGCTTTGATCGGACTGCCCGCCGGCCTCGTGCTCGATGCGCTGATCGTGCGCCTCGGTGTGCACACGGGCGATGACGACGGCGCGGTAGAGGAGGCGTCTCCGACAGCGGCGGCGCTGCTGTCCGCCGAGCGAGGCGCCGTCGTCCTGGACGAGAGCCCGGGCCTCGCGTTGCTGCGTCGAGGCGCCGTCGTCGGCGCCACGAGCGGTCTCTTCGCGCTCGCCGCGCTCCGCTACGATGCGCCGGGGCACGTCGCAATCATCGCGGCGTACATCTCCGTGCTCATCGTCTGCGCCGGCACCGACCTGCGCGCCTACCGCGTGCCGAACGTGATCACCTACCCCGCGGTCCTCTTCGCACTCGCCGTCGGCGCGACGGTCGACGGCGCCGGGATTGGCGCAGTGCTGGCGGGGGGCGCGCTGGGCGCAGGCGTGCTGCTGGTGCCGTCGCTGCTCTCCGGGGGCGCCGGCATGGGGATGGGCGACGTGAAGCTGCTCGCGTTTGCGGGCTTTGCCCTGGGGTTCGTAAACTTGGTGCCCGCCATGCTCTTCATGGCGTTGGGCGGCGGAGGCATCGCGCTGTTGCTGCTGGCGACGGGCCTGCGTAAGCGCGGGGAGCCGATTCCCTACGCCCCCTTCATCTCGATCGGCGCGGTGATAGCGCTCCTCTGGCAGGGCAGCGCGTTTATCGATCTGGCCTGATGTAAAACGGCCGCTCGCGCGGCCGTTCGATCCGTCATCGTCTGGTGGAGCTGGAGGGATTCGAACCCTCTACCTTCTGACTGCCAGTCAGACGCTCTCCCAATTGAGCTACAGCCCCATGCGAACTCGGTCATGCTACCAAGTGTGATATGATCGAGTCCACTGGGAGTTCGCGTGATGCAGGCGACCAGACAGCAAATCCTCGACTTCCTCCGCTCGCACGGCCAGGCGACGGTGAAAGACCTTGACGGCCACCTCGGCCTCACCTCCACCGGCGTCCGCCAGCACCTCACCGTCCTCGAACGCGAGGGGCTGATCGAGGCGCACGAAGAGCGGGGCCACGTTGGACGGCCCGCTCTGGTCTATCAGTTCACCGAGGCCGGCGACGCGCTCTATCCGAAGAAGTACGACCAACTCGCCAACGTCCTGCTCGAAGAAGTGCGCGAGCTCGCGGGCGCGCAGGCGTTCCAGACGCTCATGCGACGCGTCGCGACGCGCTTCGCAGACCCGTACCGCGCGCGCCTCGAGGGCAAGCCGGTCGCTGAGCGCGTCATCGCGACGACGGAGATCATCCGCGAGCGCGGCTCCGAGGCCGACTGCACCCAGGACGGCGACGGCTGGCTGATCCGCCAGTCTACCTGTCCGTTCCCCAAAGTCGCCGGCGAAAATAGCTGCGTCTGCGCGCTCGATGTGGAGTTCGTCCGGCAGCTCGCCGGCTCCGACGCGCGCCTAACGACGAGCCTGCTGCGCGGCGATCGCTGCTGCACGTTCCGCATCCGACCAGCGGCGCGCGCCGTCTAGTCCAACCACGCGGCCAGAGCGTAGCCCAACGCCCACAACAACCCGAAGATGAGGTGCAGCCCCACGCTGCTCAGCAGCACACGGTTGAGCGCGATCGGCTCGTGGCTTGCAGCGAGCGAGCGGAGCAGGCGCAGTACGAGCGGCGCGCTGGGGAGCACGGCCAGCGCGTAGACCGGCGCTGCGCCCGTCGCGATGAGAACGATGGCGCAGGCGAACGCGCCGAGCACGAGCGCGGCCATCTCGACGTCCGCCGCTGGACGCCCGACGATCGACGCGAGCGTCACCTTGTGCTGCTCGCGGTCACCTTCGATGTCGCGCAGGTTGTTCGCGTGCAGGATCGACGCGACCAGCAAGCCGACCGGCAGCGACGCGAGGAACGCCTCCCAGGTAAACGCCTCGGTTTGCACGTACGCCGCGCCCATGACGATGACGGGACCCATGAACGTGAACACCGTCACTTCGCCCAGCGCGCGATATGCCAGCTTGAACGGCGGGCCTGTGTACGCGTACGCCGCGACGAGGCTTGCGATGCCGAGCACCAGGACCGGCCAGCCGGTGAGTATGGCGATCGTGATGCCCGCCGCCGCGCCCAGCGCGAACACTGCCAGCGCCCCGATGAGCACGGCGCGCGGCTTGAGCAGGCCACGCTGGATCACACCGCTCGGCCCCAGCGAGGCCGCAGTATCGACGCCGAAGGTGTGGTCGTAGTAGTCGTTGACCAGGTTTGTGCCCGCCTGAAACGCCATCGAGCCGAGCAGGGCGAGAACGAAGAGCCCCGGGCGGAAGTTTTCGTCCGCGGCCACGGCCGTGCCCACAAGCACCGGCACGACGGCCGCAGTGAGCGAAGGCAAGCGCACCGCCAGCAGCCAGATACGCATACTCCGGACCATCTCCGGCATCGTAGGTAGGCATCCCCTGGCGGTCAAGCTTTGCCGGCGAGAGCGGATGCTATACTGCAGGAGAATCTCGCCGATTTTCACAATCTCTGTGCACTATCGAGAAGCTCTCCGCCTGCTCCACCGCCGCGACGATTGGGAACGCAGCGGATCGGCGGACGACGCCGCCCGCTGGGACCTACGCCGCATGCGCTCCCTGCTGGCGCGATTGGGCGACCCGCAGCTTGGCCGGCGCACGGTGCACGCCGCCGGGTCGAAGGGCAAGGGCTCGACCGCGGCGATGATCGCCGCCGTCCTGCGTGCCGCAGGCGAGACCGCCGGCCTCTACACCAGCCCGCACCTCCACCGCTTCGTCGAGCGCATCGCCGTCGATGGTGAGCCGATCGCCGAAGACGATTTCGGCCGGCTCATGGACGAGCTGCTCCCGGCTATCGAGACGGAGGAGGCAGCCGGCCCCTACGGCACCATCAGCACGTTCGAGGCGCTCACCGCGCTTTCGTTCCTCGCGTTTCGCGAGCGAGGCGTCACGGTGCAGGTGCTGGAAGTCGGGCTCGGCGGGCGGCTCGACGCGACGAACGTCATCGACGACAAAGACGTCTGCGTCATCACGCCGGTCGGTCTCGAACACACCGCCGTCCTCGGCGACACGGTCGCCAAGATCGCCGCCGAGAAGGCGGGCATCATCACGAAGGGCTCGACCGTCATCATGGCGCCCCAGCGCGAATCGGCCGCGGACGTGGTCCGCCAGGTTGCCGCCGAGCGAAGCGCGGAGCTTATCGAAGTGGCGCAGGCGTGCTCGCTCTCGCGCGGCCGCGCATCGAGCGATGGCCAGGAGTTCACGCTGAAAACCCCGCGCGAGACGTATAAGCTCACGCTGCCGCTGCTCGGCCGCCACCAGCTCGACAACGCCGCAACGGCAGTCCTCGCGCTCGAGGCGCTCGCCGCACGCGCCGGCATCGAGATCGGCGCGGCTGCGATCCGCGAAGGGTTCTCTAGCGTGCGCTGGCCCTGTCGCATCGAGGCGCTGAAGCGCAAGCCGTTGATCATCGTCGACGGCGCGCACGACCGCGACTCCGCGCGCCGTCTCGCGCAAACCATTCGAGACGACTTCGGCCGGTCGAGCGTCGTGTTCGTCATCGGCGCGTCGCGCGACAAAGACATCGACGCGCTCGCGGACGAGCTGGCGCCCATCGTGTCGAACGTTGTACTGACGAAATCGCGCAATCCACGGGCGATGGACGCGCGCAATCTCGTGCCCGCCTTCACAGAACGCGAGCTCCCCGTCGCGGTAGAAGAGCCCGTCGGCGCCGCGGTCGATGCCGCGCTCGCCATCGCGGGCGCGGACGGCGCGATCGTGGTCTGCGGATCGCTGTTCGTCGCGGCGGAAGCGAAAGAACACATACTTGGGATCGTCTACGACCCGCCGATCGAGGGCCTCGCGTCGTCGCGGCCGAGCCAGAGCGAGGTAGGCGTATGAGCAGCAACGGAAGCAGCCGCCGCGTCGTCATCACGGGCATGGGCGCCGTGTCGCCGCTCGGCAACACCGTCGACGAGTACTGGAACAATCTGATTGCGGGCAAGTCCGGCATTGAGCGGATCACCGCCCTGGATCCCAGCGGCTACCCCGTAAGCGCTGCCGGCGAGGTGAAGAACTTCGACCCAGAAAAGTACCTGGACCGGAAGGAGGCGCGCCGCATGGCGCGCTTCTCCCACTTCGCGATGGCGGCCGCGCAGGAAGCCGTCGCCGGCTCCGAGCTGAACATCGACCGTGTGGATTCGGAGCGCATGGGCGTTCTGCTGGGCAACGGCATCGGCGCCTTCCCCAACATCGACATCGCGATGCATACGATCATCGAGCGCGGCGGTATGCGCGTCGATCCCTTCTTTATGCTCAAGTCGCTTCCTAACATGGCGGCAGCGCACCTAACGCTGCGCTACCAGGCAAAAGGTTACACCGGCACGATCTGCACCGCTTGCGCCGCATCGACGCAGGCGATCGGTGAGGCGACGGAGGTCATTCGTCGCGGCAAGGCCGACGTCATGCTCGCCGGCGGGGCGGAGGCCGGCATCTGCGAGCTCGGTATGGCCGGCTTCGCCGTGATGAAGGTGCTCTCGCCTAACGACGAGCCGGCGAAGGCGAGCCGGCCGTTCGATGCGAAGCGCGACGGCTTCGTGTCCTCAGAGGGGGCGGCAATCTTCGTCCTCGAGAGCCTCGAACACGCGCGCGAGCGCGGCGCCCCGATTTTAGGAGAGGTCTCCGGCTTCGCAGTGACGGCCGATGCCTACCACATGGTCGCCCCTTGCGCGGACGGCGACGGCGCCGCGCGCTGCATCCGCGCCGCCCTCTCTGACGCTGGCGTCGCGCCCGAGGAGATCGACTACATCAACGCGCACGGCACGTCGACGCCGCTCAACGATGCGTCGGAGACGCGCGCGATCAAGGCGGCGTTAGGCGAGCACGCGTACCAGGTGCCGGTCTCCTCGACGAAGTCGATGATCGGTCACACGCTCGCCGCGTCGGGCGCGCTGGAGTCGGTCGCATGCATGAAGACGCTCGAAACCGGCATCATCCATCCGACGATCAACTACGAGCACCCGGACCCAGACTGCGATCTCGATTACGTCCCGGAGGGCAAACGCGAGGTCGACGTGCGCACGATTCTGAAAAACAGCTTCGGCTTCGGCGGGCAGAACGCCTGCCTCGTCTTCAAGCGGTACGAGGGCTAGGGTGCGCGTACTCGTCACCGGCGGCGCGGGCTTTATCGGCTCACACATCAGCCGCGCCCTCCTGGCGGAGGGCCACGACGTCACCGTGCTCGACAATCTCGCGCGCGGCCGGCGCGAGCTCGTGCCGGCGGACGTGGCGTTCATCGAGTGCGACATCGGCGACGGCGATGGCGTCGAGCGCGCGCTGCGCGGTCATGACGCGGTGATCCACCTCGCAGGCTTCCTCGAAGTTGCCGTATCCGTGCAGAAGCCCGTCGAGTTCGCCGTTAACAACGTCGTAAACTCCGTGGTACTGCTCGAAGCGATGCGCCGCGCAGGCGTCGGCAAGATCGTCTTCTCTTCGTCCGCGACGGTCTACGGCGTGCCGAAACGTCTGCCCCTACGCGAAGACGATCCGCTCGGCATGCAAGCGAGTCCCTACGGCGCGACAAAGGTCTCGGCCGAGGCGTTTATGGGCGTCTACCACCGGCTCTACGACTTCGATTGCGTGATCATGCGCTACTTCAACCCGTACGGCGAGAACGAGCTCTGTGATCCGGAGACCCACGCCATCCCTAACTTTGTGCGCGCCACGCTGGAGCGCCGGCCGATCCCACTCCACTGGAAGGGCGAGCAGGTGCGCGACTTCATCTACGTCCAAGACCTGGCGCGCGCGCACAGCGCCGCGCTAGGCGTCAGCGGCTTCGAGGTGTTTAACGTCGGCAGCGACGCCGGTACGAAGGTCATCGACGTCGTCGGGACGATCTTTGACATCGCAGGTTGCGAAGTGCCCATAGACGACCTGGGCGAGCGGCCCGGCGACGTGCCGGCCCTGTATGCGTCGTCCGAGAAGCTGCGCACGCAGCTCGGCTGGACGCCCCAGGTCGATCTGGAGGAAGGGCTGCGCCGCACGGTCGAGCACTATCGCGAGCGGCTCGGCATCCGCGACTGACGCCGCTGCTACTTCGCTCCGCCCCGGAATTACGACTCGCGAAGCTGGAAGAAATGATCGTTAGTTGAACTCTTGCCAATTCGCTATTATGGCGGCATGACAGCAGTAGACGACCGCCCCACTGTGGCGTTCTCGCTCGACCTCAACGACGAGCAACGCCAGTTCCAGGAATGGGTGCACGGCTTCGCCGAGTCGGTGATCCGCCCGGCGGCCCACGAGTGGGACGAGAAGGAAGAGACGCCGTTCCCGGTCCTCAAGCAGGCCGCCGAGGTCGGCATCTACAGCCCGCAGTTCCTCGTACACGCCACCGCGGACCCCACCGGCCTCATGCTCTCGATCGGAATCGAGGAGCTGTTCTGGGGCGACGCAGGTATCGGCATGGCGATCATGGGCACCGCCCTCGCTGTCGCGGCGCTCTACGGCAGCGGTCAGCCCGACCAGGTCATGGAGTGGCTGCCGCACTGCTACGGCACGCCCGACGACGTCAAGCTCGCCGCGTTCTGCGTTTCCGAGCCGGACGCCGGCTCGGACGTCGCGGCGATGAAGTCGCGCGCTGTTTACGACCAGGCGAAGGACGAGTGGGTACTGAACGGACAGAAGACGTGGATCTCCAACGGCGGTATTGCCAACGTCCACGTCGTCGTCGCGTCGGTCGACCCGAGCCTTGGCCTGCGCGGCCAGGCCTCGTTCGTCGTGCCACCGAACACGCCCGGCCTGCGACAGGGCGTCAAGTTCAAGAAGCATGGCATCCGCGCGTCGCACACGGCAGAGGTGTTCATGGACGACGTGCGCGTCCCCGGCCGATGTCTCCTCGGCGGCAAGGAGCGCCTCGACACGCGACTGGCCCGCGCGCGCGAAGGGCAGCGGGTCCACGAGCAGGCCGCGCTCGGCACGTTCGAGGCGACGCGACCCGCCGTCGGCGCAATGGCCATCGGCGTCGCGCGCGCGGCGTACGAGTACGCGCTGGAGTACGCGAAGCAGCGCAAGCAGTTCGGCCGCGCGATCATCGAGAACCAGGCGATCGCGTTCATGCTCGCCGATATGAAGACGGAGATCGACGCGTCGCGGCTGCTCGTGTGGCGCGCGGCGTGGATGGCCCGCGCCGGCAAGCAGTTCGAGAACGCGGAGGGCTCCATGTCCAAACTCAAGGCCGGCGAGATGTCGGTCTGGGTGACGGAGCGCGCGATCCAGATCCTCGGTGGCATGGGCTACGTGCGCGAGACGCCCGTGGAGCGCTGGCACCGTGATGCGAAGATATTCACGATCTTCGAAGGCACTTCGGAGATCCAGCGGCTGGTGATCGCGCGCGCCATCTCCGGCATCCACATCCAGTAGCGCTACCACGTCCACTCCTTTCCAGCGGCCCGACAAAGGCCGTTCGCCACTTTCTGCTCAAAAAAGAAACAAACAGCCGGTTTCCGAATCTGTGATCGTCGACTTTTCGAGAAAAGTAGTCTGTGATCTGGCTCACAGTTTTCGCGCGGGTTGGTGAAGACGGATCGCGGATCATGGCGTCGATGGTAGGGAAGGTGTCGGTTAGCGCGAAGGGGCTTGTGGCGCAGCGAGAACGCGGAATGTAGGGACAGGGCTTTAGCGGCGATTAGGTACTTGACACACTGGAGCCTCCTCAAGCGTGGCCTGGATGGCACCTACCACCACGTCACGCCGGAGTACCTGGGCTGCTACGTGGACGAATTCGCGTTCAAGTACAACGCGCGAGCTTACGGACGGCGAGCGCGTGGCTTCGGCTTTGCAGAACGCGAAGGGACGGCTTTCTTGGTACGTCGGGCGGCAGGCTTCGCAGGCGGAGGAGTCTCAGCTAGACGCTTGACGGCCTGCCGGAAGCTCAGCGGGTGAAGGCTGACGCTCGTATCTGCGTGCTTCGCCTTCTTGTCGGTCATAACCCCAAGATAGCGCGCAGGGAATCGTCAAGTCGAGCCTTGTCGTTCGCCGATAACTGTCCAACCCGTCTACGCAGCACTGCTCTTTCGATGGTGCGGAACACGCCCTTAGATTTCGATGGCTTATCGAGGCCAGCTGCGACCAAGTCCTCTATCTCGCAGTCGCCAAAGTACGTTCGATCCGTACGCGTACTTACAGCAACCACGACAGCATCACGCCTACTGTTGTGAAATCCTGTCGTACTGACGATGATGACTGGACGCAATTCGGGATGCGGCTCGTTCCTGAATTGGAACCTTAAGAGAGCAACATCGCCAGGGCTATACGTCTCTGTCGTTGAAGGCTGCTGCATCCTCTTCGTTATCCCACAAGTCTGCCAAGGCTGGATCGTCCTCCCAGGTCAGATAGTTCCTCTTGAGCGTCAACATGATGGTCGATCTGTCTCTTGTTGCAGCAGCCTCCTCGTAGATCATCAAACCTTCAACCTTCGTGAAGGCCTGGTCTACGTGCGTGATGGCGAGTTTCGTTTCCATTACCATAACTACTTCAACTCCTCGACACTGATCGGCACAACAAAGCCTTCATTGCCATCGATCAAGACGTGAACGGCGTACTTGCCTGCCGCTGGCAACACCGTGTCAACCATACTCATGATGAGTTGCATGTTGATACGTTCTCCAGCTTGCGGAGCCGGGGGTACGTCGAAGTCGGCCTCGAACCCTCCGATCTTCGCCCCGTCCGGCCCAACAAGAAGAACCTCAAGCTTCTTTGACCTTCCAGCCTCGACGGAGGACGCTTCCATGCGGATCACGAGCTGCATCGCAGGGTGACGAACGGGAAAGGTGTTTGCGTGGATGTTGGCGAAGCTCCCTAGAATATTGAGCTTGCCTTCTAGAGAGACGTTCGCAGAGTCCGCCAAAAGGGCGAAGACGACATTCATAGGGGCACTATTTTGACTCTCTAGCGGGGAGGCGTCAAGGGCGGTGGTAGACATACAAAGCTCAGCCGTGCTATTCTAGTATCGGCTGAAGTCACCAATCGCCACTTCTAGAGAGGAGCGCCTGGTTCGCGCTCCTTCTCTACGTCTCCTAGAATACCACATGCTAAGCTAGGGTACCCCGAAGGGAGGTGGGCTTATGGCCAAGAAGCGACGCAAGACGCGGGTTATTCCCAAGCCCCTAGAGGGCACGCGGACAATCCTAGCGCCCGCCAAGGCCCCCGTCATAAAGGGCCAGGACGGCTCAGGGATCAACGTGGCCTGTGGTCACTGCGGCAAGGCGCTCGTGGTCGATGCTGCCGACGCCACTTTCTCCAATATCGTCCTTAGGTGTCCCCTGTGTGGAGCGTACGGCGAACTAGCCTAGATCTCCAAGGTGTGTCAAGTACCTAATCACCGCTAAAGCTCTGTCCCTACAGGGCCACGCACGCCACGGCGAGTCGTCGCAGGGTGACGGACGGTGCTACACGGTATACACGCGCTCGCTGGGGCCGCGAAGGAGGAGGGCGAGCGAGCCGTCGGGCGCCCAGAACGGGCCGACGAGGTTGTCGTCCGTGCCGCTCTCGATCTGCTCTACCGAGCCCGAGACCGTATAGCGCAGCAACGTGCCGCCTTCGCCGCAGAGGAGGGCGTAGTCACCGCCGGGGTGCCACGCCCCGCCCAGCAGCGCGCCCGACGCTTCGACGGCGCGGTACGAGAAGCCGCTCCCGTCGTACGACAGCACCTTGTTCGCGAAGGTGCCCCGCTTCGAGTCGTACGCGTAGCCCGCGATCAGCGCGTGCGATCCGTCCGGGTGCCAATCGACGGCGACGAAGTCGTCCTCTTCGTCGCTCGTGAGCAGCGCCTGCAGATAGAGGCCGTCGCACTTGTAGAGCGCGTGCGGTCGCGGATAGCCGGCGTAGCGGCTCGCGTACGCGCCGACGAGCGCATACGCGCCGTCCGGACGCCACGCCAGCGTACGTAGCGTGTGGGCGCGGTCGCCGGGAACAGGCGTCAGCGCGCCGTCCTGATAGCGCAACACCGTGCCGCCGTTGCCGACGATCAGCGCGAAGTCGCCGTCGGGATGCCAGGCAGCGCGACGCAAGTTCTCGTGCGTGGGCGACGCGAGCGGCCGCACGTGCGAGCCCTGCATGTGCAGCACGATGCCGCGGTTGCCCGCCAGCAGCGCTTCGCTGCCGTCCGGCGAGAAGGCCGCGCCGCGCAAGTTCTGTTTCGTGCCGGTGTCGATGGCCTGGAAACGTTTGCCATCGTAGAGGAGCGCCGCGCCGCCGTTGCCGGCGAGCAGGCAGCGATCGCCGTGCCAGGCCGCCCAGCGCAGCGGCCGCGCGGCAGGCGCATCGAGGGAGCGGAGCGTGTCGTTCGCGAAGACGTAGAGCTGGGTGGCCATCGCCGTTCATCGTAGCGCATCGCTGGCGAGCTGCTTCGCCGACCCGCTACGATGCCGCCATGACACGCATCGGCTTCATCGGCGGCACCGGGCCCGAGGGCAAGGGCCTCGCGTATCGATTCGCCCTTGCCGGGCACGAGGTGATCATCGGCTCGCGCAGCGCCGAGCGCGGCGAGGAGGCCGCGCGCGAGATCGCGGAGCGCGTGCCGGCCGCGACCGTGCGCGGCGCCGCGAACCTCGACGCCGCGCGCGAGGCGGAGCTTGTGGTGCTCACCGTGCCGTTCGCCGCACAGGCCGACACACTGCCGCCGCTCGCGGAGTCCGTGGCGGGGAAGGCCGTCGTGAGCAGCGGCGTGCCGCTCTCGTTCGACGGCGGTAAGCCGTCGATGGCCGCCGTACCGGAGGGCTCGGCCGCGCAGCAGGCGCAGGCGCTGCTGCCGGGGGCGCGCGTGGCGGGCGCGTTTCAGAACCTGGCCGCGGCCAAGCTCTGGGACGGAGACAACGCGCTCGATCAGGACGTGGTCGTTTGCGCCGACGACGCGGACGCCAAACGCGACGTGATGGCGCTGGCCGAGTCGATCCGCGGCGCGCGCGCGGTCGACGGCGGTCCGCTCGCGAACGCGCGCTACGTCGAGGGGATCACGGTCATGCTGATCTCGATCAATCGACGCTACAAGACGACAGCCGGCGTCCGGATTGTAGGCGTCTGATGGCAGAGGTCCGCATCATCACCATCGAGGGCATCCCGGAGGTACACCCGGGCGACGACCTCGCCGCGCTGATTATCGAGCGCGTGCGCGCGCAGGGGCTCGCGTTCGAGGACGGCGACATCGTCGTCATCACGCAGAAGGTCGTCTCGAAAGCCGAGGGGCGCATCGTCGACCTAAACGATGTCGAGCCGGGCGAGTTCGCGCGCGAGATCGCGGAGCGCTGGGAGAAGGACGCCCGCGTGGTCGAGACCGTCCTGCGCGAGAGCGCGCGCGTCGTACGCATGGACCACGGCGTGATGATCTGCGAGACGAAGCACGGCTTCATCTGCGCGAACGCCGGCGTGGACTCCTCGAACGTCGAGAAGCTGGGCACCGTCGCGCTGCTGCCGCTCGACTCCGACGCATCGGCGGCCGCGATACGCGCGCGCATCGAGCGCGAGGCGGGCGTCCCGGTCGCGGTCATCGTGACGGATACGTTCGGGCGGCCCTGGCGCGAGGGCCACGTGAACTTCGCTATCGGCGTGTCGGGCATGCTGCCGGTACGCGACTACGCTGGGCAGGTCGACCCGGCGGGCTACGAGCTGCGGGTCACGCAGATGGCCGTCGCGGACGAGATCGCGGCGGCGGCGGAGCTGGCGCACGGCAAGCTCGATCGCGTGCCGGTCGCCCTCGTGCGCGGCTATCCGTACCCGCGCGGGGACGGCTCGTCGCGCAACCTCCTGCGCGATCCGGAGAAGGACTTGTTTAGGTGAGGGACAAGGAACAAGGAACAGGGAACAAGGGATTGGTCGGGTGGGCGGCGAGCATCCCGCAGACAGCCATCGTCCTTCTCGAGGGGCCAGCCTCCTGAGGCGACTCTACGAGATTCTTCGCTTCGCTCAGAATGACAGAAGGGTCGCCGAACGGCGGTTCCCGACAGGCTAAAGCCTGTCCCCCGGTGATGAGAAGTCCCTTCGTCCAACAGCCGGCACGACCGTCCCTCCGAGCAGAGGAACGCGACGACCTCGGCGGCGTCCTGTGGCGTCACGCCGTCCGCGACGCCGGCCCGCGCAGCCGGAGAATGACCTGTTTAGGTAGAGGAAGCCAGGTACGCGTCCACGAGGTCGCGGACGCCGGTGACGAGCTGGAGCGCGGGGTGGCCCTCGAGCGCGCGCAGGACGTCGTCGGTGAAGTAGCGGTCGCGGTAGTAGCGAGGCGTCACCCAGCGCGCGGCGGCGTGCTCTTCGTTGATGCGAGGCTCCATGCCCGGCGGCACGCTGCAGGTGAACGAGATGGCGACGGCGGGGGCGTCTTGCTCCGCCAGGTAGTGCCAAACGCGGAAGAGCCGCAGGTCGTCGACCTCAAGCTGCGTCTCCTCCCGGATCTCGCGCCGGACGCCCTCCTCTGGGCTCTCCCCGTGCTCCAGATCGCCTCCCGGGAGGAACCAGGCTCCGGTCATCGATCCGACGGCGCGCTTGAGGATCAGGATATCGGTCCCACGCCGCACGATGGCGTCGACGACGACATGGAACAGCGGGCCCTCCATGGACACGCTAGACCTCCTTGCGCCCCACGATGGGGACCACTGCGCCGCTGATCTGCCGCGCGCGCTCCGAGCAGAGGAACGCGACGGCCTCGGCGGCGTCCTGCGGCGTGACGCCGTCTGCGACGCCGCCCTGCGCGAGCCGGAGCGCCTCGTCCAGCTCGACGTAGGCGATCGGTCCGGGCGCGATGGCGTTGATCGTGATGCCGTGCTGCAACTCGCGGGGGCCGATCGTGCGCGCGAGCCAGTGTCGCGCCGCCTTGCCGAGCGGATAGTCCAGCGGCGCGTCGGGCGGGCCGAAACGCCAGTCGTCGGCGCCGAGACCGCCGACGAGCACGATGCGCCCCCAGCCGCGCTCGCGCATGCCCGGTAGGACGGCGCGCAGCAGGCCGTACGCGGCATCGATCTCCTCTGCCATGACGGAGCGCCAGTGCGCGGGCTCGATCTCCGTGATGTCGCGCGGCTCCCACGACGCGCCCGCGCTGCAGACGGCGATGTCGACATGCCCGAGCTGCGACTCCGCCGCGCGCACCAGCGCGAGCACGGCGTCGGGGTCCGCGACGTCCGCCTGCTGTACGAGCGCACGGCGGCCCATCGATTCGATGGCGCGCGCGACTTCGTCGGCGCGCTCGCGGCGCTCCTTGAAGTTCACGACGATCTCGGCGCCTTCGCGCGCGAGCGTGAGCGCGATACTACGGCCGATGCCGCGCCCGGAGGCGCCCGTGACCAGCGCGACCCGTCCTGCTAGCTCCATCGACCGCCAGCGTATCATGAAGGCACGCCCGGAGGCTGTCGATTTGCCCGACGCCCGTCCGTCGTATAGACGAAGAGGCAAGAGAGCTAGCTAAGGAGGAAGACTGTGCAATTCATCATGTTCATCTGCGATGACGAGAAGGCGCGAGATGCGCTCCCTGAGGAGCAGCGAAACGCCAGCTACGCCAAAATAGGTCAGTGGTGGGGCGAGCTGGAAGCGAAGGGCCTGGTGGTGCCGGACCGGGGTAACAGGCTCCAGCCGACCAGGACGGCGAAGACCGTCCGGGTCGACAACGGCAAGTCGTCGGTGACGGACGGGCCGTTTGCGGAGACGAAGGAGGCGATCGGCGGCTTCGGTCTCGTCGAGGCGCCGAACATCGAGGCCGCAGTCGAGATGATCAAGACGTGGCCCGGCCTGCCGATCACGATCGAGCTGCGGCCGGTCCTGGAGGGATAGAAGACGAGGGGCGCACCCACGGGTGCGTCCCTACTTGCGCGGCTGCGGCTCGCTCCGCATACTGCGCCCGATGGCTGAGCAGGCGTTCAAGGGCAAGGTTGCGCTCGTGACGGGCGGCAGCCGCGGCATCGGCCGCGCCTGCCTGCTCAAGCTGGCGAGTCTCGGTGCGGACGTCATCGTGAACTACTCGCGCAGCGCCGCGGACGCCGAAGCCGCCGCGCGTGACGCCGAGGCGCTCGGCGTCCGCGCTGTGGCGATGCAGGCCGACATGGGCGACCGCGACGCGATCGTTGCGATGTTCGCGAAGGTGAAGGAAGAGTTCGGCCGCGTCGACCTGCTTGTGAACAGCGCCGCGCGCGGCCTCGAGCGGCCCCGCGGCGCACTCGACTCGCTGCCGAAGCACCTCAAGCACACGCTAGACGTGAACCTCTTCGGGCCGTGGTTCTGCGCGCAGGAGGCGTCGCGTCTGATGCCGGACGGCGGCGCGATCGTGATGCTGCTCAGTCCCGGCTCGCAACGCTACCTGCCGCGCTACGCGCCCGTCGGCGTCTCGAAGGGGGCGCTGGCCACGCTCACGACGTACCTCGCGGTCGAGCTGGCGCCGCGCGGCATTCGCGTGAACGGCGTCTCGGCGGGGTTGGTCGAAGGCACGGACGGCGTACGGATGCTGCCGAAGGAGGCGTTGGAGCAGTACGTGCGTCTCGTGCCTGCGGGGCGCTTCGTCCACGTCGATGACGTGGCGAACGCGGTCGCGTTCCTCTGCAGCGACCAGGCGTCGATGATTGTTGGGCATGTGGTGCTGATCGACGGCGGGTATTCGCTGTTGGGTCTGGCGTAAGGACAGGAACGGAGCAAGGTTCCAACGCTGACGCCAGGAACGTTAGGTCCTTCGGGCTCCCCGCCCCTGTGCGCTCTCTACCCCGCTCCCCTCAGGATGACAAGAAGATAGCGACGTAGCAGCTAGATCCGGGAGGCGGCGACCGGGGCCGGGGCCGGGGGTACGTACTTCTCTTCGAAGTCGCCCAGCGGGCGCAAGCGCTGCTTCATGGCGAAGAGCAGCAGCTCCGGGCTGTCGCCGTCGTCTCCGAACGTCGCGCCACCCATGGCGCGGGCGCCCGTGAATCCGAGCGGCTCGTCGAACTCCAGCAGCGACTGCGCGAGGCGCGCCGCGACACGTTCGCGCGCTTCCTCAGCTGCGCCCGGGATCAGCACCCAGAGCGCGCTGGGCGACGTCGCGACCACGTCGTCGCCGCGCACGATGCCGCGCAGGATCATCGCAGCCACGTCTTGCTCTTGGGCCGGCTCAAGCCAGTCGTGCTGGTCGAACCCCGGCGCGCGCTGCACCATGATCACGGAGAAGATGTAGCGCCGGTCCTTGCGCGCGCGCTTACACTCCGCCGCCAGGCGGCTGTAGAACTGGTGCCGTCCGCGAATGAGCTGGCGGCTGCCGAACAGCACGCGGAGAAACTCCGGCAGCGGCTCATTGCGGAAGGTCGGTCCCCAGACCAGGAGGAACGTCAGCGCGCCCAGACCGGACATAGCGCACAGGATCACGGCGCCCGCCGCGGCTCCGCTGTAGTTCTCGAACGTGAGGCCGACGCCGAACCAGGGCATGACCCACACGAGCGCGAACCCGCATGTGACGAAGAGCAAGGCGAACGACACGCGCATCAGCGCCAGGCGCGCGCGCTCCGCGCGCATCTGGCGCACGACGTTCGTGATGCCGCCGTTGTGCGCGGGGCGCACGTTCGGCGGCTGGTGGATGCCGGTTGGCCGGTACTCGTCGTTTGTCACGGTTGCCTCAACGCATAAGCGGCCGCCTCTGGCCGCCTATGATAGTATCGGCACTGAACGCTACACTCTGGCTGTACCGCGTAGGGGGGAACCCTAGTCTTGAGCCAAGCTCAGCAAGGCCATCGCTGGTTCGCCGCGCTCTACGACCGCATGGTGGGGAGGTCGGAACGCCGGCTGATCGGCCCGATCCGCCGGCGGCTGCTCGGCGACATCCGCGGCCGCATCCTGGAAGTCGGTGCGGGAACCGGCGCGAGCTTCCAGTACTACAGTCCGGAGGCGCGAGTCGTCGCGATTGAGCCCGATCCGTTCATGCTTCAGCGCGCGCAGCGGCGGGCGGAAGAGCTGGGCACGTCTACTATCGAGCTCCGGCAAGCCTCTGCGGAGAAGCTACCCTTCGAGGACGTGTCGTTTGACAACGTCGTTAGCACACTCGTGCTCTGCACCGTTAGCGACCAGGCCGCCGCGCTCGCCGAAGCGAGGCGTGTTCTGCGCCCCGGAGGCGCGCTCTGCTTCATCGAACACGTCCGCAACGATTCGAGCCGCTTCTGGGGTACCACGCAGGATGTGATTCGCCCTGTGTGGGGCCTATTCAGCGCGGGCTGTCATCCGAACCGCCGCACGCTACAGGCGATAAGGGACGCCGGTTTCACCATCGAGTGGAGCGAGACGTTCTCGCTCGCGCCCGGGTGGCCAGGCATCTACGGCGTGGCGAGGAGATGACGGTGGCTGTTCCGAGAGCGCAGGAGACCATCGACAAGGCTGCTGAGGAGCGCGCCCGCTTCGCCGACTGGGTGCGTAGCGTTCCCGACGAGCAGTGGTCGCGTACGTCGCCTGAAGGCATCTGGCAGGCGCGCGACTACGTCGCTCATCTCGCCTCGATCGACCCGCTCCTCACCGGTTGGTTTCGCTCTGTGCAGGATCCGGCGCAGAAGCACAGCTTCACGCGCGGTTTCAGTATCGACGAGTGGAACGAGGAGCGCATCCTCGCGCGACGAAACAACAGCATCGATGACGTACTCGCGGAGCTCGAGAGCAACCGCGCGGAGCTGAACGCCGCGCTCGCCGATTTTACCGACGAGCAGCTCGATAGCACAATCCACTTCGGCGGCGACGCGAAGCGAGCGCCGCGCGACATACCTCTGCATCTGTACTTGCGCGGCTGGGTCTATCACGACCGCTGGCACATGGAGGACGCGCGGCGCGCCATTGCGGGCGAGGCGGAGCAGCCGTTCGGCGACGAAGCCTTCGCGCGTGCCGCGCGCGAGCAGCGGCGGGACGCGTGACCGCCGGGCCGCCTGACGCAATCGATTCGGACAGCCCGATTCCGGGCATTCCGCGCAACGTCTTCGTTCTTGGTCTGGTTAGCTTTGCTGCGGACATTTCGACCGAGATGCTCTACCCCGTGCTGCCGATCTTCCTTACTACGACGCTTGGCACACCGGTCGCGCTCGTCGGCGTGATCGAAGGCATTGCCGAAGGCACGGCAAACGTTTCGAAGGTGCCTGCGGGCTGGGTGTCGGACCAGATGCCGGAGCGACGTCCGCTCATCGCGGGCGGGTACGGCCTGGCGGCGCTCGGGAAGCTTTTGCTCGCGCTGTCGTTCGTGTGGCCGGTGGCGCTGCTTGCCCGCTTTACGGACCGTCTGGGAAAGGGGGTCCGTACGTCGCCGCGCGACGCGCTGATCGCCGACTCATCGACGCCGGAGCAGCGCGGCCGCGCCTTCGGCTTCCACCGCGCGATGGACACGGCCGGCGCCGTGCTCGGCCCGCTCATCGGCCTGGCGATGGTGATGGCGATTGGCGAGAACCACCTACGCCCGATCTTCGCGCTGGCGGTTATCCCTGCCGTGCTGAGTGTGGTGCTCGTGTCGCTCGCGCGCGAGCGAAAGCGCCACGTTGTAGAAAAGAAGGGCGAACGGACGAAGCTCGATCTGAGCGGCGCGCCGCCGGGCTACTGGCTGCTCATCGGCGTGAGCCTGCTCTTCGCGTTCGGCAACTCGAGCGACGTCTTCCTGCTGCTGCGCGCGAAGGACCTCGGCCTCGGGCTGGAGGCGGTGATCCTCGTCTACGTGCTGTATAACGTGGCCTACGCGGCGCTCGCCTTTCCTGCGGGCATCCTTGCCGACCGGATCGCTCCGCGCTGGGTGCTGGTGGGAGGCTACGTCGTGTTTGGGCTCGTCTACCTGGGCTTCGCGCTGGACAACGGTTCGGCGCTGGTCTGGCTGCTCTTCCCCGCGTACGGCATCCCGCTCGCCATGACGGAAGGCGTCTCGAAGGCGCTCGTTTCCAACCTTGTACCGGCGGACCGGCGCGGCGCGTTCCTCGGGCTGCACGCCACAGCGATCGGGCTCACCGCCGTTGTTGCCAGCGTGCTCGCAGGGGTGCTCTGGGACCAGGTCGGTCCGGCGGCGCCGTTCGCGCTCGGTGCGGCAACGGGGATCGCGGCGGCAGTGCTGCTCGCGTTCATCCCGGCGCGCGCGCTCCGGCTGCGGAGTGTCGCCGCATGAGCGCTGACCCTGCCGTAACCCTCCCTGAGCAGCGCGTGCCCGTCATCGACCGCTGCGACGTGCTCGTCGTGGGCGGCGGCTCCGCGGGGCTGGCGGCGGCGATCGCGGCGCGACGCCAGGGCGCCGACGTCGTGCTCGTCGAGCGCTACGGCTACCTCGGCGGGCTCGCGACGGGCGGGCTGATCGTGCTGCTACTGACGCTCGACGACGGTAACGGCAAGCAAGTCATCGCGGGGCTGTGCCAGGAGCTCGTCGAGCGGCTGGAGGCGCGCGACGCGTGCTTCTACCCGCCGCGCGAGCACTGGGGCGACCCGAGCCCGGAGCTGGTCGAGCAGTACCGGCGCTGGGGCCTCGTCTGGGGATCGGCGCCGCACAAGGTGCGCTACTCCGTCGCCTACGATCCGGAGGAGTTTAAGTTCGTCGCGAACACGTGGGCCGCCGAGGCCGGGTTGCGGCTTCGTTACCACCGCTGGGCGTCCGATGTTGTCATTGACGGCGACCGCATCACGCACGTCGTCTTCACCTCGAAGGCCGGGCGGCAGGCGATCGCCTGCGACACGGTCATCGACACGACGGGTGACGGCGACCTGTTCGTGCTCGCCGGCGAGCCGTTCGAGCTGGAGGAGGTGCATCCCTGGCTCTGGTTCCGCATGTCCGGCATCGACGACGTGGAGGCGCTCCAGAAGGAGCGCGGGAGCTTCTTCTTCCGCACCGTGTATCCCGGACAAGCGCTGTTCCCCTGGGGCGCCGCCGACCGCATCGACCGCCGCATCGACGCGACGGACCCCGACGACCTCTCGTATGCGGAGACCGAGTGCCGCCGCATGGTGATGGAGGAGGTCGATCGCCTGCGAGGGCAGGTCCCCGGCTTCGAGCGCGCCTATCTCACGGATGTTGCGCTGACGCTGGGCATCACGGAGTCGCGACGGCTCGTCGGGCGCTACGTGCTGCAGCGCGACGACATCGATCGCGCGTTCGACGACACGATCGCGGTCACCGGCCATTGGACGAAGTACGACTGCACGTACCAGATCCCGTACCGCAGCCTGCTGCCGCAGCGCGTGTCCAACTTGCTCGCGGCCGGGCGCTGCATCAGCGTCGACCACCGCGCGCACCACGCTACGAAGGAGATCCCCGCCTGCTTTGCGACGGGAGAGGCGGCCGGCATCGCGGCGACGCTGTCGCTGCGCCACAACGCCACGCCCGCGCAGATCGACGTGCCGGAGCTGCAGGCGGCGCTGCGTAAGGCAGGGGCGTTGCTAGGGGAGGCGGGGTAGGGCGTAGGGCCCTAGCGCAGGGCCGTAATCGTGCTGTAGGTCGGAGTATTCAGACCCCGACGACGGCATGCGCGGGTCTGAAGACCCGCGCCTACGTCTCCGCTACCCCAGCAAACGCCCCAATGCTAGCCCGCCATCGACGAGGATGTAGTCGCCGGTGATGTAGTCCGCGTCGTCGGACGCGAGGAAGAGCGCCAGGTTCGCGACATCCCGGGGCGTGCCCACGCGCCCGAGGGGCGAAAACTCGGTGCGGCCGGCGTCGCGCATGACCTGCATCATCGGCGACGTGAGGGGTGTATCGATTAGCCCGGGGCCGATCGAGTTCACGGTGATCTTGTGCGCCGCCAACTCGACCGCCATGACCTCCGCCAGCATCTTCACGCCGGCCTTTGCAGCGTAGTATGGCGGCATGTTGGGACCGGGACGGTATGCCGCGAGCGATGCCGTGACGATGATCCGCCCTCCGCGCCCCTGCTGCACCATCTGGCGCGCGGCAGCCTGGCAGGAGAAGAAGACTCCCGTCAGGTTCGTATCGATGACGGCGTTCCAGTCTTCCTCCGTGAAGTTGAGGAACGGTGCGAAGCGCCCGATGCCCGCGTTCGCCATGAGGATGTCGAGCTTGCCGAGCGCCGAGACGGTCTCGCTCACCATGCGCTCGCAGTCGGCCTTGCTCGTTACGTCGCCCTCGATCGCGAGCGCGCGCCGGCCGAGCTTCTCGACCAGCGCGACGGTCTCTCCGGCGCCGGGACGGTTGAGGTCGGAGACTGCGACATCCGCGCCCTCTTCGGCGAAGCGAAGCGCGCAGCCCCGCCCGATGCCGGAGCCACCGCCCGTGACGAGCGCGGCCCTCCCTTCGAGGCGCATGCTGCCGTTTCCTCCGCTAGGCGCTCGGCGGCGCTGCCGGCGGCGGCGCCATTGCGGGCGCGCTGCCGTCATCGAACGAAAACGGCGGGTACTCGTCCACGAGTGAGCCGAGGTAGGCAAAGACGCGCGCGAGCCACGTGAAGTAGCCGCGGAAGTAGTTGTAGGCAAACTCCGGGTACGAACCGCTCATGAGAACCGAGATAGCGGTGATGACCCAGACGATCCCGGCGATCCATCCAAGGATGGCGAGTACGAATGCATGGGGGATTACCAGGATGATCCGCAACAGCGCCTGACCGACACTCGGCGAGCCGTTGGTCTGCACCTTGAAGCCGACTTCTGATGGATTTTCCAGTGGGAGCTTGTTGGAGAGGAGAGCGGCGTACGTCCAGAAGCCGAGGACGAGCCGGATCCATGTCACAGGGCCCTTCTCGGCCTCTTCGAGATACTTCTGTGCGCCCTTTTGGGAGATCAAGATCGCGCCGAAGATCGGCAGCGCCCACCAGATCAGGCCGACCACGCCGCTGAGGATGAAGTAGATGACGAGGATGAGCAGCACGCGCGTGATGGTCGACCCTCGCTCGTAGCTTTGTGCCGGTCGCGGTACGTCGAATGTCGCCGGATAGGCCATGGTGCCCTCCTTGTGGTGTAGACGAGAGCGGTTAGGGGATGATACTACCCGACGGAGCGCCGCCGTGTCTACGGGCGGGATCCCTCACCCCGATCCTTCCGCTGACGCGGAAGGCTCGACCCTCTCCCGAAGGGAGAGGGCTTGCTGCCGCTCCTCGAGGCATTGCCGTATCGTTGTGAGGGCTGAGCGCATGTCGTTCTCGACGATGTCGGCGGACAGGCGGAGCATTTTCAGCCCGAGGCTTTCGAGGCACTCCCGCCTCTCGCCGTCAGCGCGCTGCTGAAGTTCATGTACGGGCCCATCAACCTCGACGATCAACGCGGCCTCGTCGCAGTAGAAGTCGACCACGAACGATCCGATGGGCTGCTGCCGCCTGAACTTTGCGCCCGCGAGCTGCCGGCCGCGCAGTTGTTGCCAAAGGAGCCCTTCGCTCGCCGTCGGGGTCTTCCTAAACTCGCGCGCGATCTCTACCATTTCGCGACGCATCTGTTCAGAGATCAACCCATCAAACCGCAAGAACGGTCTCCTACGTGGTTCCCCTCTCCCCTCGGGAGAGGGGTCAGGGGGTGAGGGTTAGCAGACGGCGCCTTCGGAGGCGGAGGAGACGAGGCGCGCGTACTTGCCGAGCGCGCCCCTGGTGTAGCGCGGCGGCGGCGGCGTCCACTGCGCGAGACGGCGGTCGATCTCGTCCTGAGGGACGTGCAGCTCGAGGAGGCGGTTCTGCGCATCGACGGTGATCTCGTCGCCGTCCTGCACGATCGCGATCGGGCCGCCCACGTAGGCCTCCGGGGCAACGTGGCCGACCATGAGCCCGCGCGTCGCGCCGGAGAAGCGGCCGTCGGTCACCATTGCGATCTGGTCACCGAGCCCCTGGCCGACGAGCGCCGCGGTGGTCGCGAGCATCTCGCGCATGCCGGGGCCGCCCTTGGGCCCCTCGTAGCGGATGACGATCACGTCGCCGGATTTGATCTCGCGCCGCTCGACGGCCGCGAAGCAGTCATCCTCGCTGTCGAACACGCGCGCGGGCCCGCGACGCGAAAGGTGCGCGACCGAGGCCACCTTCGCGACGGAGCCTTCGGGCGCGAGATTGCCGCGCAGCACGACGATCGTGCTGCCGCCGCTTAGCGCGTCCTCGAGCGTGTGGACGACCTTGCCGTCGGGCGTCGCGTCGATCGCGTTGAGGTTTTCGGCCATCGTCTTGCCGGTGACCGTCATCGGGTCGCCGTGGAGGAAGCCGCCGCGCAGCAGCTCCTTCAGCACGACGGGCACGCCGCCGGCTCGAAAGAGGTCCGCCATCACGTACTGGCCGCCCGGCTTCAGGTCCGCGAGGTGCGGCGTGCGCGCGCACACGCGGTCGAGGTCGTCGAGTGTGAGCGGCACCTCAGCTTCGCGCGCGATGGCGAGCAAGTGCAGCACGGCGTTCGTCGAGCCGCCCATCGCGACCGCGACGGCCATCCCGTTCTCGATCGCCTCTTTCGTGAGGATGTCGCGCGGACGGATGTCGCGTTCGAGCATGAGCATCACGGCCTCGCCGGTGCGGCGGCAGACATCGATGCGCGCCGGATCGACGGCGGGCACAGCGCCGCTGCCGGGCAGCGCGATGCCGAGCGCCTCGCTCACGGCGGCCATCGTGTTCGCGGTGAACATGCCGCCGCAGGAGCCCGCGCCCGGACAGGCGACGTGCTCCAGCTCGCGCAAGTCGGCGTCGGACATGTTGCCGGCGCTGTGCGCGCCCACGCCCTCGAAGACGTCCTGGACGGTGACGTCGTGGCCCTGGTAGTGGCCGGGGAGGATGCTGCCGCCGTAGAGGAAGACGCCGGGCAGGTTCACGCGCGCGAGCGCCATGATCATGCCGGGCAGGCTCTTGTCGCAGCCGGCGATGGTGGCGAGGCCGTCGTAGGCGTGCGCGAGCATCATCACCTCAGCGGAGTCCGCGATGATCTCGCGGCTGACTAGCGAGGCCTTCATGCCTTCGTGGCCCATCGCCATGCCATCGCCGACGGCGATGGTGGCGAACTCGCGCGGCGTACCACCGGCGGCCGAGACGCCCGCCTTGACGTGCTGCGCTTGGCCGCCCAGCGAGATGTTGCAGGGCATCGCTTCGTTGCCGGCGTGGCCGACGGCGACGATGGGCTTGTTGATGTCCTCGTCCGTGAGGCCCATCGCGTAGAAGTACGAACGGTTGGGCGCGCGCTCGGCGCCCTCGGTCACCTGCCAGCTGCGGGGCTTGGAGCCCGCGTGCGTGCGCGGCGTCGTTTCGGTGGTCATGGTGAGCCTCCTCGTCCTCGGTGAGTCAAGCGTAGCGGGCGGATGCCTCGGGTTTCAACCCGAGGGCCAGCTGCGTGTAGAATGGCTTCGCTATGGAACCGCGCATCCAGTACTGCACAACGAGCGACGGGGTACGCATCGCGTTTTGCGTGGAGGGTGAGGGCAGGCCGCTCGTCGCGATGAGCGGGTGGCCCTGGACGCACCTCCGGGCCGAACTGACGGTGCCGACGTACCGGCTCTTCCACGAGCTCCTCGCAGCGCATACGAAGTACGTCCGCTTCGATATGCGCGGTACAGGCCTGTCGGAACGAAATCCAGCATCGATCGCTTTGGACGATCGCGTGCTGGACCTCGAGGCGGTTGTAGATCACCTCGGCTTCGCTCAGTTCGACGCCTGGGCATGGGGGCCGAGCGGCAGTCTGCCGGTCGCCTACGCGGCCCGCCACCCGGACCGGCTGCGCAGGCTTGTCCTCTGGGACTGCACACCGCAGATGGAGGGAGGGCCAAGCGGCTTCCCCCGCTTGGAAGCGATCATTGATCTGATGAACAAGGACTGGGAGCTGTTCTCTGAAACGGCAGCGAGCGTCATGTTCGGCTGGTCTGCAGGTGAGGAAGCGCGCGTGTTCGCCAGATACTTGCGCGAGGCGGTCTCGCAAGAGATGGCGGTGCGGGCGACGCAACAGATGTTCACGGAGAGCGTGCGGGAGCTGATCCCAGCCGTAACGATGCCGGCGTTAGTCATGCAATTCCGCAACGCGCTGGGGACTGATGTCGATATGGGCGGTGCCGCCGAGCTCACATCGCTCCTCCCAAACGCCTCGATGGCAGTCATCGATGGCACGTGGATCAGCACCGAGGAGGCTGCGCACAAGGCGGCCGAGACGGTCCTTGAGTTTCTGATGGCGGGCGACGGCGCTCCCACGCAGGCAGTACAGGGCGGGACGGTGACCATCCTCTTCACCGACCTCGCCTCCTCCACGGCGCTCACGCAACGTCTCGGCGATGCGAAGGCGCAGGAGCTGGTGCGCGCGCATAACACGATCGTGCGCGAGGCGCTGAAGGAGAGTGGCGGGACGGAGATCAAGCACACCGGCGACGGCATCATGGCGAGCTTTCCAACGGCAAGCGGGGCGCTCGAGTGCGCAGTGGCGATTCAGCGCGCGGTGACCCTTCGCGCGGAGGACGACTTGCAGGTGCACATCGGGCTGAACGCGGGCGAGCCTGTCGCGGAGGAGAGCGACCTCTTCGGCACGAGTGTGCAGTTGGCGCGGCGCATCTGCGACCACGCAGAGGCAGGGCAGGTCCTCACGTCGAACGTCGTGCGAGAGCTGGCGGCAGGCAAGGGCTTCCTCTTCGGAGACATCGGCGAGGTGGTGGCGAAGGGGTTCGAAGAACCGGTACGGCTGTACGAAGTACGGTGGCGGGAGTGAGCATGGAGCCGCAGATCCGCTACTGCACGACGAGCGATGGGGTGAACATCGCCTATTCGGTCACGGGCTCTGGCCCGCTGCTGCTGTCGGCACCGGACCTGCCACACTGTCACGTCGCTCTCGAGTGGGAGGGCCAGATGGGCGCGTACCTCGGCCAGCTCGCCGCGGAGTTCACGCTGGTACGATTCGACGCGCGCGGCCTCGGACTGTCTGATCGAGACGTGTCGGACTTCTCCTTCGAGGCCCGCATGCGTGACCTGGAGGCGGTCGTCGAAGGCGTCGGTCAAAGCCGGTTAGCCCTCATGGGCAACGAGTGGAGTGGTCCGCTCACGATAGCCTATGCCGCACGCCATTCGGCGTCCGTCACGCACCTCATCCTATGGGACACGTTCGCAAGGTCCGCCGACTACATGGCGCACCCCCTCACGAAGATTTCGATGGAGCTGCTGGATCGGGACTGGGACATGTTCGTCGAGAGTCGCGGGTCGCTGGCTCGAGGCATCGGCGACGATGCCTTCCAGTCGAGTGAGTGGGTTGAGTTCTACAAGGCGTGTATCACGCGGGAGACGGACCGGCTGCTTCGGGCGCAGCTCGCCGAAGACGACGTCACCGTTCTGCTCCCGGCAGTCGAAGCTCCAACCCTGATCCTTCATCACACGGGGACAAGGACGCGGCCGATTGAGATGGCGCGCAGACTGGCGGCAGGCATACGCGGGTCGCGCCTCGTCACGCTCGAGGGCGGTGTGATGGGCCAATGGTCCCGAATCGTGTCACAGGTCGCGAACTTCGTGAAGGGCGACGCGCCTGCGGCACAAGCCGGAGGTTCGGCCGTCATTCTGTTCACCGATATCGTCGACTCGACGGCCCTCACGGAACGCCTCGGGGACACGCGCTTCCGCGAGGCGTCGCGCGCGCTCGATGTGGGCCTGCGCGACGCGATCCACGAAGCCGGAGGCGCGGCGATCGGCGGCAAGCTGCTCGGCGACGGCGTGCTGGCGACGTTCCCCTCCGCCGCCCAGGCGATCGACGGTGCGCGGCGCTGCCTGGCACTGTCGGCGGCGTCGGAGCTCGGCCTCCACATCGGTCTGCACGCGGGCGACGTGATCCGGGAGGAGAACAACGTCTTCGGCGGCGCGGTCAACATCGCGGCGCGGATCTGCGCGCTCTCGGCTCCCGGCGAAATTCTCGTGTCGGACGTCGTGCGTGGCATGGCGCGGTCGTCGGCCGGCGTGGAGTTCGCGGACCGTGGCGAGCAAGAGATGAAGGGCGTCGGCGAGCCGGTGCGCGTGTACGCTGTGCGGTGGCGGGAATGAGCGGCGAACCGGAGATCCGGTACTGCACGACTGAGGACGGCGTCAGTATCGCCTACTACTCTATCGGTGAGGGCCCGCCGCTCGTGCTCACATCGACGATGCCGGCGCATCTTTCCATGGAGTGGCAGGAGGAGCGCTACCGCGAGAGCTTGCTGGCCCTCGCTTCGGAACATCAACTCGTGCGATTCGACGGACGGAGCACGGGCATGTCCGGCCCAGCCTCCGATGTCTCGGCACAGGCACGAGTCGGCGACATCAGCGCCGTGGTCGGTGCGCTGGGCCTTTCCCGGTTCGCGTTGCTTGGATTCACGTTTGGAAGCGTGGAGACCATCACATATGCAGGACGACACCCTGATCAGGTCTCGCATCTCGTGCTCATGAATCCGTTCGATGATGGCGAGGCCCTGTACCAAAGCCCCTCGTTCACCACTTGGAATGGTCGCGAATCGCTGATTCCTGAGCAGTGGGACTTCCTCGTTAACTCGGCGGTAAGTCGTGCTACCGGATACGACGACCCGGAGCTTCAACGGAGTTGGGTGCGGCTACTAAAGGCGACCTTCACGCCCGACGTATTCCTCGCCTATCGAATCGAGAATCGGCGAAGCAGCGCGGCTTCGTCGCTGGGCTCGATCCAGGCGCCGACTCTGGTCTTCGGGTCTGAGAATGACTTTGTGCCGTTGGCGCTTTCCCGTGGAGTTGCGGGGCGCATACGCGGCGCTCGCTTCAAGCTCAGCACGCAACCGTACGGCGCACTTCCGTTTGACCGCGGCGCGACGGATGCCATCCTCGACTTTCTGAGACCGGAAGGGACGCCGCGTCGCACACCCGCCGTGGCATCACGATCGGTGAGGGCTGCGGAGACCGCCGTCATCCTCTTCACCGATATCGTCGCGTCGACGGCGCTCACCGAGCGTTTGGGTGATGTCACGTTTCGAGCGGCGTCGCGGGCGCTGGACGCTGGGCTGCGCGACGCGATCCACGATGCCGGCGGGACTGCCATCGACGGCAAGCTGCTCGGCGACGGCGTCCTCGCGACGTTCCCGTCAGCAGCGCAGGCGATCGACGGCGCGCGGCGCTGTCTGGCGCTGAGCGCCGCGTCGGAACTTGGACTGCATATCGGTCTGCACGCGGGCGACGTGATCCGGGAGGAGAACAACGTCTTCGGCGGAGCGGTAAACATCGCGGCGCGCATCTGCGCGCTGTCGGCGCCGGGCGAGATCCTTGTCTCGGACGTGGTGCGCGGGATGGCGCGCTCCTCGGCCGGCGTGGAGTTCGCGGACCGTGGCGAGCAAGAGATGAAGGGCGTCGGTGAGCCGGTGCGCGTCTACGCTGTGCGGTGGCGGGTGGATTCCTGATGGACGCGCCACCCGTCCAGTACGCCACCACCAGCGACGGCGTGAGCATTGCCTGGCTCGAGGCGGGTGAGGGGCCGGCACTGCTGTATTGCGGAGGAGGACCTTTCAGTCACGTGCAGGACTTGTTCGCGCTGGCGGAGGTCTTCTTTGGAGCGCTGGCGCGATCCCTTCGCCTGATCATGTTCGATGCGCGGGGCACGGGCATGTCCGAACGCGACGTCAACGAAGTGTCGACGGCGACACTGCTTCGGGATGCTGAAGCTGTGATCGGGGCGGCGCGGCTCGACCGCTTCGCCGTCCTGGGCGACATGAGCTTGCTGGCGGCGTCGACGGCCTTGGATGTCGCTCTCGCGTTCCAGGACCGCGCTACCCACCTGATTCTCGAGCAGCCCTGGCAGCGTATGAGCGATTTGGCGGACACGCCATACGGTCGAGTGAATCTCGTGCTGGCTGAAGCGGACTGGGATGTCTACCTGAAGACTGCTGCCCGCGTGCTTTTCGGCCTCGACCCGGTCGACACGCCCTGGCTTGATCCGTTCGCGCAAGCTATGGGCGGCTGGGTAGATCGCTCCGTGGGCCTTCAGTACCTGCGATTGCAAGAAGCTACGGATGTAGGCGACCTACTCGGGCGCGTTCGTCAGCCGGCGCTGGTCATGAGAAACGACCCAAGCCCGGTCCCGGCGCGGGTTTGCCAGCGTATCGCCGCCAGGATTCCCGGTGCGATGTTTCGGCAGTACGCCGACCCAACCTTCGCGCAGCAGGCCGCTCTGGTACTCGAATTCCTTGGTCAATCACCGACAGCGCCAGCGGAGATCGTGCCCACCGCCTCCGGTACGGCGGTCATCCTCTTCACCGATATCGTTTCCTCCACCGAACTCACCGAGCGCCTCGGCGACACGCGTTTCCGCGAGGCGTCGCGGGCGCTCGACGCAGGGCTGCGCGACGCGATCCGGGACCGGCGGGGCAGCGATCGACGGGAAGCTGCTGGGCGACGGCGTCCTCGCGACGTTCCCGTCAGCAGCGCAGGCGATCGACGGCGCTCGACGCTGCCTCGCCCTCAGCGCCGCGTCGGAGCTGGGCCTGCACATCGGTCTGCACGCAGGCGACGTGATCCGGGAGGAGAACAACGTGTTCGGCGGCGCGGTGAACATCGCCGCGCGGATCTGCGGGCTATCGGCGCCGGGAGAGATCCTGGTATCGGACGTCGTGCGCGGCATGGCGCGGTCGTCGGCCGGCGTGGAGTTTGCGGACCGCGGCGAGCAAGAGATGAAGGGCGTCGGAGAGCCGGTGCGCGTGTACGCGGTGCGGGGGGAGAGATGAGCATCGAGCCCCAGATCCGCTACGCAACGACCTCGGACGGCGTGAGCATCGCTTACTGGATAATGGGCGAGGGCCCGCCGCTCTTCGTCTCGTCACCCCTTACCTTCTCGCACACCGGACTTGAGCTGCGTATCCCTGCAATCGCGGCGTTTTACGAGCGCATCGCCAGGGACGCCATGCTCGTGCGGTGGGATCCGCGCAACTACGGCATGTCGCAACGCGGTGTCGAACGGCTGGGGGTCGAGGACTGGGCACGAGACGTCACCGCCGTCGCCGACAGCCTCCACCTCGACGAATTCGATCTCCTCGCCATCAACCGCGCACACCCCGCGGCGGCGCTGGCTGCCCGGCAACCCTGCCGGATACGACGCCTCGTGCTGGCGGGCGCGGCACCTGTGCGGCTCGCTGACCTCTTCGCCGACGAGAACCAGGTCGCCGTCCGCTCGCTCGCCGGCACGAACTGGCGGGTGTACACGGAGACCCTGGCGCACTTCCTGCAGGGCTGGGAGCCGCACCCCGACCTCCCCTATGCCCGCTTCATGCGCGAGAGCATCGACCAGGCGGACTACCTGAGAGTTATGGCCGCTTGGCGGGAGTGGGACGCGACGCCATATCTGCCGAACGTCTCCTGCCCAACCCTCGTCGTGTCGGCAGGCGACAATAGCAAGCACGCCCGCATGTACGCGGCGGCTATCCCCGGTGCACGCTTCCTTGACGTGGAAGTGGCACACCCCAACGCGTTGCAGCCGAACCTTAACTACACGGCCGCCATTCTGTCTTCGCGCAACGCCGCCATCGAGGAGTTCTTTCGCGAAGGGGCCGACGGCGCGCGCCGCACGTCGACGCGGGATCGCGTCCGCACGCCGGAGACACATGCGACCGGGACAGCCGTCATCATGTTCACCGATATCGTCTCCTCCACAGAACTCACCGAGCGTTTGGGTGATGTCACGTTTCGAGAGGCGTCGCGGGCGCTGGACGCAGGGCTGCGCGACGCGATCCACGATGCCGGCGGGACTGCCATCGACGGCAAGCTGCTGGGCGACGGTGTGCTCGCCACGTTCCCCTCGGCCGCGCAGGCGATCGGCGGTGCGCGGCGCTGCCTGGCACTGTCGGCGGCATCGGAGTTGGGCCTCCACATCGGCCTGCACGCGGGCGACGTGATCCGGGAGGAGAACAACGTCTTCGGCGGCGCGGTGAACATCGCGTCGCGCATCTGCGGGCTCTCGGCGCCGGGGGAGATCCTCGTCTCGGACGTCGTGCGCGGGATGGCGCGCTCCTCGGCCGGCGTGGAGTTCGCGGACCGCGGCGAGCAAGAGATGAAGGGCGTCGGCGAGCCGGTGCGCGTGTATGCGGTGCGAGGAAGCGTATGAGCATCGAGCCGCAGATCCAGTACGCCCGCACGTCCGACGGCGTCAGCATCGCCTATAGCACGAGCGGCGACGGCCCGCCGATCCTCTATTGCCACGACCACAGCATCGCCATGCAGCATCATTGGACTGGCTCGGCCCCGCTCAACGACACCATTCGAACACTGTCCGCCCGTACGCAGGTGACGATCTTCGATGCCGCAGGCATCGGCGCCTCGCAACGCGATGTCAGCGACTTCTCTCTGGAGGCACAGGTGCGGGCGATCGAAGCTGTCGCGGCACACCTCGCTGGAGCCCAGTTCACCCTGATCGGAACCGCCACCGCCACGGCCAGCGCCGCTTTCTACGCAGCTCAGCAACCTGGCCGCGTCCGGGAACTGATCTGTATGTTCCCCGCGTTCCCCATCGTCCGCCGAACAGGCGCAGCGATTCGCGACAACTGGTCCCTGGATCGCCGCCGCTGGGCCGGCACCGTGTTTCCTGACGGGCCTGTCTCAGGTCAGCGCTGGTACAGCAACGCGATGCGCGAGTCCATGACGGCCGAGGTCTTTGCCGCGTACCGGGCAGCGTTCGCAGACGCGGATCTCAGCGCGATCTATCAGCGCATCCCTGTACCCACACTGCTCTGTATTGCAAAGGATGGGCCAGCGCGAGATGCGTCGCTCGCGCTGGCGAGCCTCGTGCCGAACTGCCGCGTCGCCTCGACACCCGATGCCGGCAATGAGTGGTTTGCGGCGATCCTAGAGTTCATGGGCGTCGAGGCCGCGCCTGACAGTCCGCCGCCAGCTCCGGCTGCTGGTGGTGGCGCCGCCGTCATCCTCTTCACCGATATCGTCTCCTCCACAGAACTCACCGAGCGCATGGGCGACGCGCGCTTCCGCAACGCATCGCGCGCGCTCGACGCCAGCCTGCGCGCTGCGATCCGCGATGCCGGCGGGGTGACGGTGGAGGCGAAGACGCTGGGGGACGGGGTGCTGGCGACGTTTGGGTCGGCGGCGCAGGCGATCGAGGGGGCACGGAGGTGTTTGGCGCTGAGTGCCGCTTCGGAGCTGGGGCTGCACATCGGGTTGCACGCGGGAGACGTGATCCGGGAGGAGAACAACGTCTTCGGCGGCGCGGTGAACATCGCCGCGCGCATCTGCGCGCTCTCCGCTCCCGGCGAGATCCTCGTCTCGGACGTGGTGCGGGGGATGGCGCGCTCCTCGGCGGGGGTGGTGTTTGAGGATCGAGGGGAGCAGGAGATGAAGGGGGTGGGGGAGCCGGTGCGCGTGTACGCGGTGCGCCGGCGGGACGCTTAGCGCTACTCGATCGTCTCGCGCGCTTCAATCTCTTGCTTGGCCTCCTGACGTTTCGCGCGGTTGACCACGCCGAAGACGGCCAGCAGGAAGAAGACGAAGAGAACGATCTCGAAGACCTGGACGCTCCGGTCCGAGTCGTCCAGCGTCAGTCCGGCTACGCCGAGCAGGTAGCCTCCCGTCATGAAGACGATCACCCACACGGTGACGCCGATGTAATCGAGCAGCGCCCAGCGCCAGAACGGCATGTGCAGGAATCCGGCGGCGGCGGGGCCGATCAGGCGCGAGTAGCCCGCGAAGTGATAGCTCAGCACCAGCCACACGCTGTTGCGCAAGAGGGGCTCGCGCATGCGCTCCGCGAACTTCGCCAGCCGCGCCTCCGGCCCGAGCCGCGTCGCCCCGAAACGGCCCATGCCGTAGCTGATCGTATCGCCGATAATTGCGCCGGCGGCCGCGAGCATGATCGCGGGAATGAGTGAGATGCGCCCATCGTGCGCGCTCAGACCGGCGATCAGCATGACAATCGTGCCCGGGATCAGCGCGCCGATGAAGAGCGTGTTCTCGAGCATGGGGGCGAAGAACGCTGTCTGGTAGCCGTAGGTATCGAAGAGGCCGGCGGCGACGTGGAGCGCCTGTTCCGTGAGCCAGCTAAAGCTGCCGAAGAACGTGCGGACCGGCTTGAACGGAGCGAAACGCCCCGCGATGATGATCGCCGCAAACAGCGCGATCCAGGTCAGGTCGCGTGAGCGCCAGCCTTGCTCTTCCTCGGCTTCGCCGGCTGACAAACGTCTACGCCTCCTCGACGGCTCCCGGCTCCGCCCAGGCGCGCTTGACGTGGCGGTAGACGTACCACGCGACGAGTGCGACCAGGATGATCGCGATCGGAATGTCGGCAGGGCGCATCCAGGCGCGCAGGTCCTCCCAGTTCGATCCCAGCGCGTAGCCGCCCCAGGCCAGGAAGAACGACCAGATCGTCGCGCCGATGAACGTGTAGATGGTGAACGTAACGACCGGCATGCGCGAGATGCCGGCGGGCAGGCTAATGAACGTCCGGACGATAGGTAGCAGCCTCGATACGAAGACGGCCCAATTGCCCCAGCGCTGGAAGAACCGGTCCGCAAGATCGAGGTCGTGGTGGGAGATCAGGATGTACTTGCCGTATTTCACGACGGCCGGCCGTCCGGCCCAGGCGCCCGCGTAGTACGCGATAAGCGAGCCGATGGTGTTGCCCAACCCGCCGCAGAACGCCGCGAGTATCAGCCACCAGGCGCTATGCCCGCGTGCCTCGATCAGCATCCAGCCCGCCAACGGCATGATCAGCTCGCTGGGGAGCGGGATGCAGGCGCTCTCGATCGCCATGAGCAGCACGACGCCCGGCCACTCGATGGCGTCGTACGTGTTCTCGATGAAGTGCAGCAGAGCGTCTTCGATAGCGCCGATCAGTGTCCTGCCTCCGTTCGGGACGTTCCAGCCATGCTATCGGAGCGTTCCCGCTCGAGGCAACAAGCGGGGCTGTTACCATACACTCGTGAGCGGGCCACCGTTCGAGCCGGAGCACTTCCGCCGCGTGGACGAACGCGAGGACGCCTCATTCTATGCGTTCCCGCGACTCGTTACCCACATCGACGACCACGCCATCGAGGCCGTGCGCCGGCTCTACGCGGAGCTGCTGCCGCCGGGCGGCGTCATCCTCGATCTCATGTCGAGCTGGGTGTCGCACCTTCCGGCGGACGTGGCGTACACGCGCGTCGTCGGCCTCGGCATGAACGAGACGGAGCTACGCGAAAACAAGCAGCTCGACGAGTGGGTCGTGCACGACCTCAACGCCGGCGCGCGCCTGCCGTTCGAGGACGCGTCGTTCGACGCCGTCGTGCTCGCTGTCTCCGTGCAGTACCTCACGAGCCCCGTCGAGGTGTTCCGCGATGTCCGGCGCGTCGTCAAGCTCGACGCGCCGTTCGTCGTCACGTTCTCGAACCGCATGTTTCCGGAGAAGGCCGTCGCGCTCTGGCAGACGTGCTCGGATGAGGAACGCGCGCGGCTTATCGGCGCGTACTTCCACTATGCGGGCGGCTGGGGCGAGATCGTCGCACAGGACCGCAGCCCGCGCGTCGAGGCGTACAGCGACCCGCTCTTCGCCGTCTGGGCGCGCGCCAGCGCGAGCGACTCAGCGCCTGGTTGAACTTGGCTCCAGCCCCCAGCGTCGAGCACCGAAACCTAGCCCCGGGCCTCTAAATTCGGTATATCTTCGACACACCATGGCCGAGATCACGAACCAGGATCGGCTCAACCAGCTCGAGACGTTGCGCGAGCAAGCTCGCACGGGCGGCGGGGCCGCGCGTATCGAGCAGCAGCACGGCAAAGGCAAGCTGACCGCTCGCGAGCGGATCCACATCCTGCTGGATGAAGGCACGTTCGAGGAGCTCGACCAGCTCGTGCTGCTCGCAGGCACCGAGTTCGACAAAGCGAAAGTGCAGCCCGAGGCGGTCGTCACAGGGTGGGGCAAGATCGACGGGCGTCCGGTGTATGTCTTCTCGCAGGACTTCACTGTCGTGGGCGGCTCGCTGTCTGAGCCGATGGGCGAGAAGGTGATCAAGATCATGGACCTCGCTATGAAGAGCGGCGTGCCTGTCGTCGGACTGAACGACGGTGGCGGCGCGCGCGTGCAGGAGGGCGTCGAGTCGCTCGCGAGCTACGGCGACATCTTCTTGCGCAACGTTCTCGCGTCGGGCGTCGTTCCGCAGATCTCTGTAGTGCTCGGCCCGGCGGCCGGCGGTGCGGTCTACTCGCCCGCGCTGACCGACTTCGTCTTCATGACGCAGGCGTCGTACATGTACATCACCGGGCCCGAAGTTGTCCGTTCCGTGACCGGCGAGGACGTCACGCACGAAGAGCTGGGCGGGGCGACCACACACGCGACCCGCAGCGGCGTCTGCCACTTCGCCGTCGAAGGCGAGGAGGAGTGCCTGCTGGAAGTGCGGCGGCTCTTCTCGTTCCTGCCGCTGAACAACGTGGACGACCCGCCGCTCATGGAGACCGGCGACGACCCGAACCGTCGCGACGAAGACATGTTGCACGTGCTGCCCGACGATACGACGAAGGCGTACGACATGCGCGAGATCATCTATCGCGTCGTCGACGCCGGGGATTTTATGGAAGTGCACGAGCAGTTCGCCCAGAACATCATCTGCGGCTTCGGACGGCTCGCCGGGCGGACGGCCGGTATTGTTGCAAACCAGCCGATGTATCTGGCGGGCGTCCTGGACATCGATTCGTCGCGGAAGGCGTCACGTTTCGTTCGCTTCTGCGACGCTTTCAACATCCCGATCGTCACGCTCGTCGATGTGACGGGCTACTTGCCCGGAACGTCACAGGAGTACGGTGGGATCATCAGCCACGGCGCAAAGCTGGTCTACGCCTATGCGGAGGCGACGGTGCCCAAGGTGACCGTGATCATCCGCCGTGCCGTCGGCGGCGCGTACGACGCGATGGGCTCGAAGCACCTGCGCGCCGACATCAACTACGCCTGGCCCTCTGCGGAGATCGCCGTGATGGGGCCGGACCCGGCCGTGAATATTATCTACCGCCGGGAGATCGAGAAGGCCAAGAACGTGGAGGAGCGCCGCAAGGAGTTGATCGCGGAGTACAAGGAACAGTTCGCGAACCCGTACATCGCCGCGTCGCGCGGCTACATCGACGACGTGATCGACCCGCGGGAGACGCGCATCAAGATCATTCGCGCTCTGGAAATGCTCCGTACGAAGACGGACGAAACGCCTCCCAAGAAGCACGGTAACATCCCCCTCTAGCGGTCCTGGTCTCTGGTTGCTGGTATCGGTTTGCCCGGTCAGCTTGCCCGACGACACCGCCCCACCCGCGCGATCAAAGCGTTTATCCTCCCGCCACCTGGCCTGGCGACGCCCCTGTTCCGAGGGGCTCCGCCTCTTCCCGTTCAAAGGCAGGCCTCGGGCTATCCCCAAGCCTCCAGATACGAGCATTCTCCCTGGGGGCGGCGGCACGTAACGTAACGGACTAAAGGGCGTTGGGAGAACGGACCTAGTTGACAGAATGTGATATACTCCGGCCACCCCGCAGAAATAGTCCCCCGCAGTTCACGTGGAGACCGCCATGGATATCTCTATGGGCGAGGTGCTGTATCTGGTGCTGGTGGTGGCGGTCGCCTGGTGGGCCTACTCAACCCTCAAGGAATTCCTCTAGCCCTTCCGCACCTAGGGCGTGACGCCCGCCTGCACCAGGAGCTGCGCCGCCCTCTGCCCCGCAGACTCGTCATCGAACGCCTCGCTGATGATCCGTGACGCCTCGTCCGGGAGGAGCTGCACGAGCGCCGCCGGGCAGGTGACACACGACACCGCCGCGTCGCCGAGCGAGCGCGTCACGATCCGGTCCGTGCCGATGCGCTTCAGCAACACGAACAGTCCTGCGCTCTGCCGCATACCCAGGTCGGTCTCCACAGCCCCGTCGTAGGCGCGGTAGACGCCCCAGAGCTTGAGCGCGCTACGCGGCGACGACAGCTTATCGACCAGGCCTTCCGTGACCTGCTGCTGACGCCGGATGCGATCGAAATCGCTTGTCCCTTCGCGGATGCGCCCGTACGCGACGGCGCTGTAGCCATTGAGATGGAGGTGGCCCGCCTCGAAGAACTGCGGCACGACGTTCACGTCGTCGTCGGAGTAGTCGTCCTGGCCGAACGCCTCGCGCACGAAGACGTCGACGCCGCCGGCGCTGTCGATGATCTTCGCGGCTCCGCGCTGGTCGAAGATCACGTGGTAGTCGACCGCGATGCCGAGGTTGTTCTCGATGGTCTGTTGTAGCGCATCGATGGCGAGGCCGGGATCGTCAGCCGACCAGTTGTACACGTAGGCGGTGTTGATGCGGTCGGTGTCCGTGCCACCATCGATCGGGATCTGCATCATCGTGTCGCGTGGGATGCTGAGGATGCCCGCGCGGTTGCGGCCGGCGTCGACACGGAGCAGCAGGATCGAGTCTGTTCGCGCCGGCCCGCCCACCTGCGACGGCCGTACGTCCAGCCCGACGACCATGACGGTAAACGAACGGTCCGGCAGCCCGAACATGCGCTCCGGCGGCACGCCGGGGACCGGCGCGTAGAGCGAGAGGCCGGCCACCTCGACGGGCTGGACCAAGGTGACGAGCGCGAGGACGGCGTAGACGAAGAGGGCGACCGGCAGCGCGAACCACCAGCGCCTGGAGTGGCGCGGCTCGCGCGCGGCAGACGGAGGGAGGGGTGGCGGTGGCGGCGCGCCACGATGCGTCCCTCGCGGTGTGTAGACGGGGGGTCGCGGCGGAAGCGGTTCGTCCTGTGTCCCTACCGGCGGGGGTTGTTGCATCATGCGTCGTTCTGAAGGGTAGGCGGGGCTGGAGGTAGGGGCAAGGCCGCAGAGGAGCGGCTATTCTTCCTCAAAGTAGTCGGCGTCGGCCCTCTTGACCTCGTACCGGTCTATTGTCGATACGCCAACGTCGTGGTCGATCATGAGTCCGGCGAGCATTACTCCATCCACAAGGATGACGTTGTGCCCGATGGTCTTTGCGTAGTCCCTTGCGTCCTTGGTGAAATCGGACGTCGTTAGGAAGACGCCCTTGTTTGCGTTGTGGCCTACAAGGCTACCGACAAAGTTTCTGATTTCTGGAGAACTGACATTGTTCTCCCAACGTTTGGCTTGGATGTAGATCACGTCGAGTCCTAGCTTGTCTTCCTTGATGATACCGTCGATTCCTCCATCTCCAGAACGGCCAATCGCTTCGCCCGCGTCTGTGCGCGACCCGCCGTAACCCATCTTAAGAAGAAGCTCAACAACCAGGCGCTCGAAGAACTGTGGTGAAGACCTCTTCACCAAACCAAGGAGCTCCTCAGAGAGTGCCGCTTGTATTCTCTTGGATCCGTACTCCATGAGCTCCTGAGGCGTCCGAGAAGCAAGGACATCATCGTCGTGGGAGGCTCGCTCCTCATCACCGGCGCCGCGCCCGCGCGTAAACTCGACGACACCGGGGAACTGCCGGAGGAAGCGCAGATTGATGTCGGGGGGTTCGTCTGCGAGCACCTGTCGGCCTAAGTCCGTGATCCTAAAGTGTGCTCGCCGCGTCGGCTCCAGCAATCCGGCCTTCGTGAGGTAGGTTCTTGCCCAGCCCGTACGGTTGTTGATCATTGGCATCGGCCCGCTTGGGAGAAGTTGCCGGCGTTCTTCGTCACTGAGGTTGAAAACGCCCGCGATGTGGTTATAGGATTCGCTCGCCGAATGCTCTTCGCCATCTGCAGCGAATTTCAGAAGCGGAAGCATGATTCTCTGAAAGTCCGGAATTGTCATACGACTCTCGGGCTCCTCGCAAGACGGAGTTCTGGGCCGAGCGTGGCGGAGGGGGAGGGATTCGAACCCCCGGTGACCCGAAAGCCACAACGGTTTTCAAGACCGTCGCCTTCAACCACTCGGCCACCCCTCCGGGGCGTAGTGTATCATTCGGCCGCGCTCTGGCGGCCAAATCGAGACGACGAGGACAGAGCTGAAGCTCTGTCCCTACAGCTGCCGCTTCTCGACACGAGCCCTACTCGCATCCCGCATCCCACCTCCCCGCGTCTCGCCCCCAGCTTCCAACCCCCGTATACTGCCCATCGTCATGCCTGCGGAGGCGTTGTAGGCGCGGTACGGTGGCCGACCGTACGATGGATGTAGGGGGAACGACGTGAAGATCCACGAGTATCAGGCGAAGGAGCTCCTCGCCGGCTTCGATGTGCCGGTGCCGCGCGGCCGCGTCGCCGGCACGCCGGACGAGGCGCGCCAGGTCGCGCAGGAGCTGGGCGTGCCGGCCGTTGTGAAGGCGCAGGTGCACGCGGGCGGCCGCGGCAAGGGCGGCGGCATCAAGACGGCGCAGACGCCTGACGAAGCCGCGCGCGTCGCGGGCGAGATCATCGGCATGACGCTCGTCACGCCGCAGACGGGGCCGGAGGGCCGCCTCGTGCGGCGCGTCCTGGTCGAAGAGCAGACGGACGTCGACCGCGAGCTGTACCTCTCTGTGCTGATCGACGGCGCGGCGGGCGGCGCGGTCATGATCGCGAGCGCGTCCGGCGGTATGGAGATCGAGGAGGTCGCCGCTGAGCAGCCCGACGCGATCTTTCGCATCGGCATCGATCCCGCCTGCGGCTTCCAGCCGCACGAAGGCCGCGAGCTGGCGTTCGCGCTCGGCCTCACGGGCGAGCTGCTGCGCCCGGCGGTCGATCTCATGTCGGCGCTGTACCGCGCGTTCGTCGCGAAGGACGCGTCGTTGCTGGAGATCAACCCGCTCGTCGTCACGAAGGGCGGCAAGCTACTCGCGCTCGACGCGAAGGTGACCTTCGACGACAGCGCTCTCTTTCGCCATGATGACGTCGCCGCGATGCGCGACACGAACGAAGAGGACCCACTCGAAGTGCAGGCGCAGGAGCTGGGTATCAACAACTACGTGAAGCTGGACGGCAACATCGGTTGCGTGGTGAACGGCGCCGGCCTCGCGATGGCAACGATGGACGCGATCAAGCTCGCTGGCGGCGCGCCCGCGAACTTCCTCGATATCGGCACCGTGAACGACGTGTCGCGTGTCGTGAACGCGTTCCGCATCCTCACCGCCGACCCGAGCGTGAAGGCCGTGCTGATCAACATCTTCGGCGGCATGGCGCGCGTCGACATCATCGCGCAGGGTGTCGTCGATGCGCACAAGGAGCTCGACGTGCGTGTGCCCGTCGTGGTGCGCCTCGCTGGCACCAACGTGGAGGAAGGAGAGCAGATCCTCGCTGACTTCGGCGGCGGAAACGTAGTTCGTGCCGCCGATCTCGGCGAAGCGGCGAAGAAGGCAGTGGAGGCGGCGGGAGCGTAGGGTGCATGGCCGACAAAGTTGAGCTGCGTCAGCAGGTCGAGGCCGACATTCTCGCCCGGCCCCACGTGAAGCCAAGCGACATGATGGGCACTACGGCATACATGGTACGGAACCGCATGTTCGCGTTCTGGGTCGCAGACGGCCTCGTCGTCAAGCTGCCGGACCACGCGCGACAGCAGTTCCTCGATCGCAAGGAGGGCGCTCCGTTCCAGGGGCCGCAGGGGCGTGGCGTTGGCGACTGGACGCGCCTCGCTCTCGAAGGGAAGAAAGACGTCGAGACCGTCCTCTCGGGCCTCAAAGAGGCGTATGAGTATGTGCGTGGTACGGAATCGTCACGGTCGAAGGTCAGGAGGAAACGGAAGTAACGCCATGAGTGTCTTGGTAAACGCATCTACTCGCGTCCTGATCCAGGGGATCACCGGCAAGGAAGGCAGCTTCCAGGCGCAGCGCTGCATGGACTACGGCACGAAGGTCGTCGCAGGCGTGACGCCAGGGCGTGGAGGCGAGGAGCACCTCGGCGTGCCGGTGTTCAACACCGTGCGGGACGCCGTGCGCGCAACGCAGCCCGACTGCGCCCTGATCTTTGTGCCGGCGCCGTTCGCCGCGGACGCGATCCTCGAGTCCGCGCACGCGGAGGTGCCGCTCGTCATCTGCATTACGGAAGGCATCCCCACGATCGACATGATGACCGTGAAGCGATCGCTGGTCGGCGGAAAGTCGCGCCTGATCGGCCCGAACTGTCCCGGCGTGATCACGGCGGGCGAATGCCGCGTCGGCATCATGCCGGGCGATGTGTTCTCGATGGGCTCCGTCGGCGTGGTGTCGCGTAGCGGGACGCTCGTGTACGAAGCCGTCGCGCAGCTCACGGCGTGCGGCGTCGGCCAGTCGACGTGCGTCGGCGTCGGAGGCGACCCGATCATCGGCACGACGCAGCGCGAGGCGCTGGAGCTGTTCGATAACGATCCGGACACGGCGGCCGTCGTGCTGATCGGCGAGATCGGCGGGCAGACGGAGCAGGAGGCGGCCGAGTACCTGCGCGGCATGAGCAAGCCGGTCGTCGCGTTCATCGCGGGCGCGTCTGCGCCGCCGGGACGGCGCATGGGCCACGCCGGAGCGATCATCGCGGGCAACACCGGCACGGCTGCCGCAAAGAAGGAGGCGCTCGCCGCCGCTGGCGCGGTGATCTGCGAGTCGCCGGCGGAGATCGGCATCACGACGGAGCGCGTGCTCAAGGACGCGGGGCTGATCTAGGAGCTTCGTAAATGGCAGCGAGCGGCGAAAGCGAATATCCGCGCGACCTGACGGAAGAGGAGCGCGCGCTCATAGCGTTCCTGCTATCAATGGAGTTTGACGGCGCGGAGGAACTTCGGACACAGCTCGCTAGCACAAGGGTGTCCGGTCGCTGTACGTGTAACCAATCAGACTGTGCGACAGTGGAGCTGATTGTCAACAGACATGCGCCGCCCGCGTCAGTGACTACACCGTATCCAGTTGATGCTTTAGGCCGTGAGCATCAAGTTAGTATTGAGGTCACCGACGGATATATGAGTGAGCTTGAGATTATCGAGTACGAGCATCGTACGCGGCGGGTCCCGCGTTCAGATGAGATGGAACAGGTTTCCATAGACGGAAAGCCGTACAAGCCGGCGCGGTGATCTGCGAGTCGCCAGCGGAGATCGGTATCACGACGGAGCGCGTGCTCAAGGACGCGGGGCTGATCTAGGCAGCGGCCGTAGGCGAGGGTCTTCAGACCCGCGCGATGTTCTGTCGGGGTCTGAAGACCCCGACCTACGGTGGCGTTAATCTTCTATGGTAGTCTGTGTCCGTTTGGGGGTGGTTGAGTTATGCACATCGCCTACACCGTCCACATTGATGCGCCGCCGGAGAAGGTCTGGGACGTTGTCGTTGACGTCGAGCGCTGGCCGGAGTTCGCGGGGCAGTTCAAGAGCATCGAGCGCAAGGAGAGGGGGCCGCTCGCGATGGGCAGCACTGCGCGCGTGACGCCGAACGGTTTCTTCGGAGCGGTCTGGACGGTGACGCGCCTGGAGCCCGGCCGCTCGTTCTACTGGGAGTCCGACATGCTGCCCGGCGTCCACTTTGGGGGCGACCACATCGTGGAGCCGGACGGCAGCGGCGCGAAGGTCACGAACTCGCTCCAGTCGTCCGGGCCGCTGGCGCCGCTGCTGGCGCTCGCGCTGGGACGCATCTTCCGCAACAACGTCCGTTTGGAGAGCGAGGGGCTGAAGGCGCACTGCGAAGGGAGCGCATCGTGACCGACGAGCTGGCACGCGATCTCGAAGAGCAGCGCAACGCGCTCGACGCGGC
The DNA here is from genome assembly GCA_040902195.1 of Dehalococcoidia bacterium. Classification (GTDB taxonomy): domain Bacteria; phylum Chloroflexota; class Dehalococcoidia; order DSTF01; family RBG-16-68-14; genus JBBDXS01. The sequence continues at coordinate 40,798 of JBBDXS010000002.1, read as the reverse complement.
GCGCAAGGGGCTGCTCGAGGTCGTGTCGCCCCTAAGCGAAGGCGACCTCGAACGCGGGCGGCGCGGAGGCTGGACGGTGCAGCGCGTGCTCGAGCACGTGATCTGGTCCGAGCACATGTATGCGCGCCTCGTGACGCATCTGCGGGGTGCGACGCCGCAGGGCGAGATGGGCGAGAACACGCCGACATCGATTGGGGACGCCATCGAGCGGCTGGCCGCGTCGCGTGCGGCACTGCTTGCGGCGCTGGACGGTGTCGATGAGGAGTCGTTCTACCGGTTGCAGCAGATCGGGCACGAGGAGTACAGCGTGATCAGCCTGCTCGAAAACACGGTGAGCCACGACCGCGAGCACGCGACGCAGGTTCGCGAGATCCTCGCCGCGAGGTAGCTAGCTCTGGCGCGAGGCCTCGATGGCCGCCCAGGCTTCTGCGCGGTCGCCCCAGCCGTCTATCGAAACGACCTTCCCCGGCTCCAGCGTCTTGTAGACGTTGAAGAAGTTCTCGATTTCGCGCAGCCAGTGCGGGTGCACCTCCGAGAGCTCATCGATGCCTTCGAAGCGCGGGTCGGCGACGGGCACCGCGACGATCTTGTAGTCGCCGCCCTTCTCGTCGCGCATCTTGAGCACGCCGACGGGTCGTGCGCGCAGACGGCAGCCGGGGAACGTCGGCTCCTCCGTGAGCACGAGCACGTCGAGGTGGTCGCCGTCGTCGGCGCGAGTGTCCGGAATGAAGCCGTAGTCGGTCGGGTAGTGCACCGACGAGTAGAGCACGCGGTCGAGTCTGATGGCGCCGGTCGCCTCGTCGATCTCGTACTTGTTGCGGCTGCCCTTGGGGATCTCGACGAAGACTTCGATGGTGTCTTGCTCTTGCGTCATGCATACCTCCGCGGCGAGCTGCGCTCGCCAGGGCGGCCCGACGGCCGCCCCTACGTTTGGCTTACTGCAGCCCCAGCGCCCGCAAAAACGCGGCGGCGATCAGCGCGTAGCCGTCGTCGTTTGGATGGAAGTTCGGTGCCGTCAACTCCGTCGCGCGGCCCTCGAAGTCGTCGCGCGGGTCCGCGACCAGGACGTCGTACTGCGCGGCGGTCTGCTCGATGACGTCGTTGAGCAGACCGAACGCGAACGTCGCCGGGCCCTCGAACGGGTTGCCGGTGCCGGAGAAGAGGTTCGGGTACAGCTCGATGGCGATGGTCGCCGGGCCGGCTTCGTGTAGCGTGCGCAGGATTGTATCGAGGCGTTGCGCCGCGCCCGCGAGGATGTCGTTGAAGGGGCAGTCCGGGCTTTGGGGATCGGCCGGACAGGCGGGTTCGTTGGCGAGCACATACAGATCGTTCCCGCCGATCGTGACCGTCACGACGCGCACATCGCCCGCCTGGATCGCGTCGACGGCGGGCTGGAGCTGCTGATCGATGAGGTCCTGCGTCGTGTGCCCGTCTACCGCGAGCGAAACGGTCGTGAGCGCAACGCCGTAGCGCTGCTTGAGCGCGCCTTCGACGAGCGCGACGTAGTCCGTGCGCTCGGAAGCGCTCGCGCCCTCGCCCTGCGCGATCGAGTCGCCCAGCGCGAGGTAGACGCCCCCGGCGCCGTCTGCATTCGAGTCGGCGTCATCGCCGCACGCGAACGCGAGCAGCGCCGCGAGGGCGACGAGAGCGAGAAGGGCGTTTCGCACGGCGCCAGTGTAACGCACGCGGGGGCCAGCGGCTTAGGTGTTCGGTCGCACCGCCACCCGTTCGGTGAGCCGCTGGTAGAGTAAGCCGGCGCCGAGCACGAGAATGCCCAGCACGATCATCGCGAGCGCCGCGTTTGCGGTCTCGAACACATCGAAGACGAGCTTGCCTAGGTAGGTGAAGACACCGAGCAGCCCGGCAGCGGCGAACAGGCGCTCCTGCAGCGGCACCGCAGCGGCGAGCAGCGCGAGCGCGCCGCCTAGCCAGAGGACGCCCCAGGCCCAGTGTGCGTCCGGCGGAAAGACGATCGTGCCGAGGCCCGTCGCCAACCCGGCGATGCCGAGGAGATACAGCCAGAACGAATAGTCGCGCTCCGTCTTGCCGCGCACAAGCACGCCGCTGGCGAGAACAACGAGGCCGAGCCCGCCGATGACGAGTCCCTGGCTTGTCCTCCACTCGTAGCTGTCGTAGTCGGCGCGTGTCGCGAGGCTTGCGTCCAGCGCGAACGAAAAGACGCCGGCCAGCGCCGCGATCAACACAAACGGCGACTTCGACTGCCAGAACGCCAGCGCCGCGAAGATGACCGTGGGCCCGGCGATGGCCATGCGCGCAACGATGAGGTCGGATTCGTAGGCCCTCCACGCGACTTGCGTGTAGTAGCTCGGCTCGTGCGGCAACCAACCGATCGCGTCGAGCAGCGCGAACGTGAGCAACGGCACGACTGCCACCGATACGACCTGCAGCAGTTCGCCCGGGAGGCGGAAGCGCTTCTGCGATAGGAGGACTTGCGACACGACTGCGAAGAAGACGAAGGACGCGGCAGCGATGGCGACGCGGGCACCCGAGTTCATATCCTGCCACTGCAGGGCGACGAAGATCGAGTAAGCGACCAGGATCAGCAACCCGCCGCTGTAGTACAGCAGCGTCGTCACGTTCAGCCCGCCGGCCTCGCCAGGGCGTTGCTCGAGGTCGTTCGCGATCGCCTGTCGCTGCTCCGCTGAAATGATCCCCTGCGCCACCCAGCGCTCGAGATCCTTGTCAGCGATCCGATGCTCGTCCATACCGCAATTCTAACACCGAACCGTGCTATGCGTACGGGTACTTGAGCGAAACATCCATCATGCGCCGGAACTCCTGTATCAGCGCCCGGGACTTCTTCGCCCGGTCGACCATGTCGCGGAAGAGCCGGAGCGCCTCGCAGTACTGCTTGGCGTCGTTGTCGGCGGTACGCTGGAGAGCGTCGCCGGTCTCTTTGGTCGAGAAGCGTTCCGTCATGAGGACACCGGGCCTAGCGCGGCCCGATGTAGATGCTGCCAGATCGCGCGCGCAAGCGCACGTGGGGAGAGGAGTCGCTCGGCGGCTTCGCCGCGCCGCTATTGCGCAGCGGCAGGTCGGAGCGGACGGAGCCGTGCGCGCTCTCCGCATCGAGGAAGAAGACGGTGTCCGGATTGACGGACAGCTTGATCGAGCCGCTCTCGACCTCGATCTCGATCGAGCCGCGCACGTCGCCGTCGTAGCGCACGGAGCCGCTGTTCGCCTGCGCGCGCACGTCCGCGCCTGGCTCCTCGATCTGGACGGAGCCGCTGCGCGACTGCACTTTCAGCGCGCCTGCACAGTCGGCGAGCCGCACGCTGCCGCTGCGCGACTCGATATCGATCACGCCGCCCAGCGACTCGGCCTGCACGCTACCGCTCCTCGAGACGACGTGCACGTTGCCGCGCACGTCGCGCAGCAGCACGCGTCCGCTGCGCGCATCGATCTCGACCGGCCCCTCGATGTGCTCGATCTCGCAGCGGCCGCTGCGGTTCTTGACCGTCGCGCCCGTGCGCCGCGGAACGCTGATCTGGTAATCGATGCGCGGGCTGCGTCCGAAGAACAGGAGCGGGTGCGGCCGAAGCAGCGTCGGCGCGCGCACGCTAACGCGAGGACCCTCGTGCTTAATGCCGCGCGCGATCAGCTCGGCTTGCTCGTCGGCCTCCATGTCGTCGTCCGCCCATAGGCGCGCGACAACCTCAATGCGCACGCGCGACGTATCTTCGCCCCGGACCGCGACCGTGCCGGAGCGTCCTTCGAAATCCAGCTCGACTCGATCGCCGGTCTCGAGCTCGCGCGTGAGCGTGCGGATGTACTCCACGATCGCGGCCTAGTAGTCGTACTCGTAGCGGCGCCTGTCACGCAGGCGGGACCAGCCGAAGCGGGGCAGCCGCGCGCAGAACAGCGCGATGCCGGAGAGGACGGCCAGCGTTACGAGCAGTGCCTTCGTCGGGTCGACGGCGCCGGCGGCGAGAAGCAACGCGATGATGAAAATTGTCAGGCGGATCATCTAGCCTGACCTCCTTTCTCAGTAGAGAGCGACAGCGACGGTATCGCGTGCTCGCCCGCGGCGGGATGGATCCGGAGCCCGAGCCGCACCAGCCCGCCAGCGAGCGTGCGCCGCAGGTTCGCCACGGGCCGGACGCGCTCGGCCTCCATCCGCATGCGCAGATCGACGGACGCGAGCTCGCGTTCGCGCTGTTCGCTCAGGATCTCCGTGATAAGCCAGTTCATGTTATTCATCTGCTTCCTCCGGTATGCATTATCGTCTCGGGAGATCGACGATGCGACGTCCACGCAATCGACAGGTCCTATTCCTCCCGGCCAACCCAGCCCGAGATCCGTTGTCCGCGGCCCCAGTGCTCGTCGTGCCGTCCACGACGGCGTGGCCGTTCTTCGTGGGCTGGCTCCGGCGCGTCCGAGCCGCGTACTGCGCGTGCCAGCATGCGCACGAACCAGGCGTTCGCCGAAAGGCTCGCCTTCGACGCGGCGTCAATCGCCAGCTCCTTCAGCTCGGCCGGGATGCGCAACGTGATCTTTTCCACGTCGCCCTCGACGAATGCCCAGGGCTCGCCTTCCGGCTCCGACGCCTCACGCGCGCGCACGTCCAGATCGAGCGCGCCCTGGCGGTAGGCGAGCGAGACCTCGTAGTGGGCGCCGGTCTGGTCGTTCACGGCGTCCGTGAGCTGCGACAGGAGATCGCCGACCGAGCGCTCCAGCGTCGGCCGCGCCGCCTCGATATACGCCTCGAGCTGACGCCGCCTCTCCGGGTCGTCGACGAGGCCCAGCGGCGTCTTGAGCGCCTCGAAGATCGCGTCCATCTTTAGCTCCGTCATCGCAGCTCCTTCACCATCAGCACGCGTCCTGGGATGCCTGTGTAGCGCTCGTACGTGCGGTCCGTCCGCGTCTCGACGATGCGGAAGCCGTGGCGCTCGTAGAGGTGCTGAGCCGGGTTGACAACGGTCGTGTTGAGCGACATCTGCGAGGCGGCGCGCTGGCGCGCCTCCTCTTCGACATAGTCCAGTAGCGCTCCTCCGATGCCGCGGTTGCGCAGTGCGGGATCGACGTCCAGCTCCTCGATGTGATAGCTGTCCTTTGGGGCCGCGATGTCGACACGCAGTCGCGCGCGGTAGCGGCCGAGGACGGAGACGATGCCGACGCCGAAGACGCGCAGCGCGAGCAGCAGCAGGCGCGGCGTGACCTTGTAGGCATCGTCGGTTGGTAACGTCTGAGCGACGCCGACGACGCGGCCGTCGAGCTCAGCGACGGTGCTATGCTGCCAGCCCCGGGGACTATGAGGAATATGCGCGAGCGCGATGCCGAAGGACCGGGCGGCCTCGACGCAGCCGGCGATGGCGACCGCTTCCTGCCCGGGATCGCCTGCTACGAGCTCCACAATGCGGTCGAGGTCGCTCTCTCGCGCGCGGCGGACGACCAGCCCGTCGTTCATGAGCGCGCTCCCGCGGCCGGGCTTACGGCGGCCGGCGTGAACGTGAGGGGCAGGCGCTTCGGGCCGCGCAGGAAGAGCGCATCGACGAGCTCGATGTCGTCCTCGGCGCGCGCCAGGCCCGGAAGCCGCGAGAGGACCTCCTCGAGCGCGATGCGTCCCTCTAGACGTGCCAGCGGCGCTCCCAGGCAGAAGTGGATCCCGTGGCCGAATGCGACGTGTCCCTGAGCGTCGCGCGTGATATCAAAGCGCTCGCCGTCCGGGAAGCGGCGGCCGTCGCGGTTCGCCGAGGCAAAGAGGAGAGTCGTCATGCTGCCTTGCGGGATCGTCGCGCCGCCGATTTCCACGTCCTGCGTCGCGCGGCGCAGCAGGAACTGCACCGGTGCCTCGTAGCGCAGCACCTCCTCGATGGCGTTCGGCAGGAGCGATGGGTCAGCGCGCAGCACGTCGAGTTGGTCCGGATGCTCCAGCAGCGTGACGATCGCGTTGCCGATCAGGTTCGTCGTCGTCTCGTTCCCTGCGACGAGCAGCAGGATGATGAAGACGAGGAGCTCGTGCGGCGTAAGCGCCTGCTGCTCCGTCTCGGCGCGGACGAGAGCGCTGATCAGGTCGTCCTGCGGGCTCGCGCGCCGGTCTTCCACGACCGCCTCGAAATATTCGGTGAAGGCAGTCATATCGCGCTGCTGCGCTTCCTTCTCCTCTTCCGGGATTGGCTGCAAGAATTCGCGCACGATCCAGTCCGACCAGCGCTTGAAGTCGTCCTTGCGCTCCGGCCCGACGCCGAGGATCTCGGCGATGATCGTGGTCGGCAGCGGCATCGCGAGGTCGGCGATGAGGTCTGTCTCGCCCTGCGCGACGATGCGGTCGATCAGCTCGCGCGTGACTTCGCGGATGCGCGGCTCCAGGTCGGCGATCATCTTCGGCGTGAAGCCGCGGTTCACGAGGTTGCGCAGGCGTGTGTGGTCGGGCGGATCGGCGAAGATGAGCATCGTCACGGGCCCGTCCTCTTCGTGGATGCGCGTCTCGGTGAACCCGGTCGACGAGAACAGCTCGGGATGGTTGAGGGCGAAGTTGACGTCGTCGTAGCGGCTCAGCGCGTACACGCCGCCGAGCGGCTCGATGCGGTAGACGGGGTGCTCCTGGCGGAGGTAAGCGTAGGCGGGGTAGGGGTCGCGCTTGGTCGCCGGGTCGAGGGGGTTATACTCCATTGGTGGCCGCTCCCTTCGCTCGCTGGATGCCAGCACTATGACGGCACTATAATGGCTCAAGGACGGCGAGTTGTCAAGCCCCTATGTGTGACCTAGCTCACACAGCGCACGATGGGCGGCCGCGCGTTTGAGGCGCCGTCGAACGCCGTGCTAAGATCGCTTCGGAGGGATCGCATAGAGGTCTAGTGCGGCCGCCTGCTAAGCGGTTATCCGGGGAAACTTGGATCATGGGTTCGAATCCCATTCCCTCCGCCATCAACGTTAGAAGCTGGAATCTGGAGGCTGGAAGCTCGAAGGGGTCCAGCCTCTAGTTTCCAGCCTCCAGGAGCGACATGCGCTACCACATCTGGACCGTCGGCTGTCAGATGAACGTGGCCGACTCGCAGAAGCTGGCCGCCGGGCTCGACCGCCTCGGCTGGGCCGAGGTCGCCGCGCCGGCCGACGCCGACCTCGTCGTACTCAACACCTGCGCTATCCGCGACCACGCGGAGCAGCGCGCGATCGGCCAGCTCGGCAGGCTGAAGAAGCAGCGCGAGAGGGGGAGCGAGTTCAAGATCGCTGTCATGGGCTGCATGGTCGGCCTCAAGCAGGACGAGCTGCGACGCCGCTTTCCCTACGTCGACGTCTTCGCGCAGCCGCAGCAGTTCGAGCCGATCATGGAGGCCGTCGGCTACGACGACCTCGGCGGCGAGTTCTGGCCCAAGACGTTCTCGCAGCCCGACAGCGTGACGGCGTTCGTGCCGATCATCCACGGCTGCGATAAGTTCTGCACGTACTGCATCGTCCCGTACCGCCGCGGCCGCGAGCGTAGCCGCACGATCGATGACATTCGCGTCGAGGTCGAGCACCTTGCGGCGCGCGGCGTACGCGAGGTGACGCTGCTGGGCCAGACCGTCGAGGCGTACGGCCACGACCTTGCTGACACGCCGGACCTAGGCGACCTCCTGCGCGCGCTGCACGACATCGAGGGCGTTGCGCGCTATCGGTTCCTCACGTCGTACCCGAAGGACATGACGGAGCGCATCATCGACGCCGTCGCGGAGCTGCCGAAGGTCTGCGAGTACTTCAACATCCCGGTGCAGTCGGGCGACAACGCCGTCCTCGACCGCATGCGCCGCGGCTATGAGATCGAGCTGTACCGCGAGAGGGTCGAGCTGATCCGGCGCAAGATGCCGGACGCCGCGATCACGACGGACGTCATCGTGGGGTTCTGCGGCGAGACGGACGAGGAGTTCCAGCACACCCACGACCTGCTCGCCGAGATCGCGTTCGATAAGGTGCACGTCGCCGCGTACTCGCCGCGGCCGGGCACGATCGCCTACCGCCAGCTCGAGGACGACGTGCCCCAGCACACAAAGTCGGCGCGTCTCCATGCCGTCGAGCAGCTCGAGGCGGAGATCAGCGCGCGCATCAACAGCCGCCTCCTCGGCGCGGACGTAGAGGTGCTCGTCGAGGGGAAGAAGACGAACGCGGACGGGGAGCCGCACTGGTTCGGCCGGACGCGCCAGAACAAGCTCGTGCATTTCGCCGGCGCCTCGACAACGAAGGCGGGCGATCTCCTCACGGTCCGCATCGACCGCACGACCCCGTGGTCGCTTGGCGGGACGCCGGCAGATGCCCCCCTCCCTGTGTAGACCCACTCCGAGCATTCATGTCCAGGGCGACGCCGGCGGCCAGCAGAGCCTGTATGATGGAGGCGAGATGAAGATCAACGGTCTTCTGGTTCCTGAAGAAGCGATCGCAGATGTCTGCCGGCGCTTTCACATCAGGACGCTCGCGTTCTTCGGCTCTGTTCTGCACGGCACCCTCCGGCCGGACAGTGATGTAGATGTCCTCGTCGAGTTTGAGGAAGGACACACGCCGGGCTTTGCGTTCTTTGACATTCAGGACGAATTGTCGCGGCTCCTCGGAAGACAAGTCGATCTCAACACGCCGCAGTTTCTCGGCCCCCGCGTGCGGACGAAGGTCCAGGCGGAGGCGGAGGTCGTGTTTGCCGCGCACTGACGACGATCGCCTGAGGCACATGCTAGAAGCGGCCCAGAAGGCGATCGCGCTCGTTGAGGGTCACACTGCGGAGTCCTTGTCGTCCGACGAAATGCGGGCCTTGGCCGTCATCCACCTGATCGAGATCCTCGGCGAGGCTGCGAAGGGCGTCTCGGAACAGTCGATGGGGGAGGCCCCCCAGCTTCCATGGGCGAAGATGGCGGCGACGCGAGATCGCCTGATCCACGGCTACTTCAGCGTCGACCTAGGCATCGTCTGGGAAATCGCACGTCACGACCTGCCGGCTGTGGTGGAGGCGCTGGAGGCGCTGCTGGACGAAAGTTAGGCTATGACGAAAGCAACATCCCCGCGTTCCGCTTCTCGCGTCTCGCCTCCCGCATCTAACGGCGCCGCGCCCCTCGTTGGCGTGCTGGTCGTCATCTATACGGTCATCGACGGGGACCTGCGCGTGCTGCTGATCCACCGCAGCGCGGAGCCATATCGAGACCTCTGGGCGATCCCCGGCGGCCGTCTCAAGCCCGGCGAGTCGCTCGTCGAGGCGGCGACGCGCAAGCTGTTGGACGAGACGGGGCTCGAGGACGTCTTCCTCGAACAGCTCTACACGTTCGGCGACCTCGACGACGTCACGCCCGGCGGCTCGATCGCGATCACGTACTTCGCACTGGTCGACCACGCCCGCGCGCGCCTCGCGGAGCGGCCGGACTGGCGCCCCGCCTGGTTCTCGATGCGCGAGCTACCCAAGCTCGCCTTCCGCAACGAAGACGTGCTCGACTACGCGCTCGAGCGCCTGCGTAACAAGCTCGAGTACACGAACGTCGCCTACAGCCTGCTGCCGGGCCGGTTCACGCTGAGCCAGCTCCAGCGCGTGTACGAGAGCATCACCGGCCATGCGCTGGACAAGCGCAACTTCCGTAAGCGCATGCTGTCGTTGGGCATCATCCAGGAGACCGGCGAGCAACAGGCCGAAGGCGCGGGCCGCCCGGCGCGGCTCTATCGCTTCCGCTCCCGAGAACCCGTCGCGCTTTCGTAAACGCTGCGTTAACACAGGTTTTTGTGTGACCTAGGTCACAGAGCCGGGAACGTCCCCATCGCTATCATGGCGGCGGACGATTGGCTATCTATGATGAGACCAAGTCGCCGCCGGCCAGCGATGTCCGGCGCGAAGATCCCCGACCGTGTTCATTCAGCACTTCGGCAAGGGCAAGCCGGACGCTATCGACGTTCGCGATCGCGGCACGTCAAGATCTCTTGATGCGCGCCACCACATCCTCAAGGAGCAATAACGATGCTTGGCAACCTCTCGACTGAAGCGCTGGCGCGCTCTAGCGCAAGGCGCCCCTGGTTGACGATCTTCGTCTGGGCCGCTCTGTTCGTTACGGCGGGCTATCTGATCATGACGTTTCTGAACGATGCGCTCACGACCGACGCGGATATCACGACGAACCCCGAGTCCAGGCAGGCGCGTACTCTCATAGAGGACCGGCTGCGCGGACCGCAGCGCGTCAACGAGATCGTCATCGTGCAGTCAGACGAAGCGACCGTAGACGACGCAGCGTTTAGGAGCGGTGTCGAAGATCTTTATCAGAAGATCAGCGCGCTCGGCCCCGAAGTTATCGCGAGCGGTAGCAACTACTACCAGAGCAACGATGCCTCGCTGGTCTCGGCCGACCGGCACATCACAATTCTGCCCTTCGCGATGGCAGGCACGTCCGACGAAGCGGCAGAGAACATCGATGAGGTTCTCGATGTGGTCCACTCGGCGGACAACGAGACGTTTGACGTGTCGATCGCCGGCAATGCGAGCATGGGCGAGGACTTCCAGAAAGCTGCACAGCACGATCTCGAAACGGGCGAGGCGTTCGGCATCCCGATCGCGCTGGTCATCCTGGCGCTGGTGTTCGGCGCGCTCGTTGCCTCCGTCGTACCGATCGTGCTCGCGTTGATTGCCATCGTGCTCGCCGTAGGCGTGAGTGCGCTGATAGGGCAGGCGTATCCACTCTCGTTCTTCGTCACGAACGTGATCACGATGATCGGGCTGGCGGTGGGGATCGACTACTCGCTGTTCGTCATCTCCCGCTACCGCGAAGAGCGAGACGGCGGCCTCGACAAGATGGAGGCGATCGCGAAGGCCGGCGCAACGGCCAGCCGGACGGTCTTCTTTAGCGGCGTGACGGTGATGATTGCGCTGCTCGGCATGCTCATCGTGCCGCAAACGATCTTTCGCAGCATCGCGATCGGCTCCGTGCTGGTCGTGATCATGGCGGTCGCGGCGTCGCTGACGCTGTTGCCGGCGGTGCTGAGCTTGCTTGGCGACAAGGTCAACTGGGGCCGCATCCCGCTTGTCCAGCAAAGCCAGGTCCGCGTCGATGAGCAACGTCCCGGCGGGTTTTGGGACCGTCTGGCGCGGGGCGTGATGCGCCGCCCCGTCCTGAGCTTCGTCGTCGCCGGCGGGCTCCTGGTCGCCGCGTCGATCCCATACTTCAGTATCAACACCGGCTTTTCGGGCGTCAGCACGCTGCCGGACAGCCTGCCCGCGAAGCAGGCCTTCCTCACCCTCGACCGCGAGTTCTCGGCGGGGCTTGTCGCGCCGGCGCACGTCGTCATCGACGGCGACGTGCGCGCTCCGGAAGTCCAGCAGGCGATCGAACGGCTGGAGGCGCGGCTCGCCAGCGATCCGGCGTTCGGCGAGCCCGCATACGAGGAGAACACGGCAGGCGATCTCGCGCTGCTGGAGATCCCCGTCGCTGGGGACCCGAGCAGCAAGGAAGCCGAGCAGGCGGTCGAGCGGCTGCGCCAATACGTTCCCGAGGCCTTCGAGGGCGTCGGGGTGCGGGCGCTCGTCGGCGGGTTTACGGCAGACAACCTGGACGGCTTCGACATGCTCCGGCTGTACACGCCGATCGTCTTCGCATTCGTCCTCGGGCTGAGCTTCATCCTTCTGCTCGTCGTCTTCCGATCGATCGTAGTGCCGATCAAGGCCGTGATCATGAACCTGCTGTCGGTGGGGGCGGCCTACGGACTCCTGGTGCTCGTTACGCAGGAGGGAGTCGGCGCGGGACTGTTCGGGTTCCAGCAGGTCGAGGCGATCGAGGCGTGGCTGCCGATCTTCCTCTTCGCGATCCTCTTCGGTCTTTCGATGGACTATCATGTCTTCCTCTTGAGCCGCATTCGCGAGCGCTACGATCAAACGCACGACAATACCGACGCCGTGGTCTTCGGCGTGCGCTCAACGGGGCGGCTCATCACCGGCGCGGCGCTGATCATGGTCGCCGTGTTCGGAGGGTTCGCCGCGGGCGACCTGGTGATGTTCCAGCAGATGGGCTTCGGCGCCGGCGTCGCCGTCCTGATCGACGCCACGCTCGTGCGCTCCATTCTCGTCCCGGCCAGCATGCGCCTGCTCGGCGATTGGAACTGGTACCTGCCTTCGGCGCTGCGATGGCTGCCCGACGTGCGAGTGGAAGCGGGCGGCCGCGTTCCGAGCGCGGGCTCCCTGGGGAGGGACGCGGTCTCGTAACACCGGCCCCCTACGCGTCTGCTACAATGTCCCTCCGAGGGCGTTAGCAACGCTCTCGCCTCAATCACGCCATGATGCGACACGGACTGGACCGCCCTACACCGACTGTCGAGGACTATCTCCAGGAGATCTACGACTTGCTTGGAGACGGCAAGTCCGTGATCGCCGCGCGCCTCGCCGAGCGCATCGGCGTCTCCGCGCCGACGGCCTGGGCGACGCTCCAGCGCATGCAGCGCGACGGCCTCGTTGAGCTGGTCGAGAAGCACGAGATCCAGCTCACGACCAAAGGCAAGGAGGCCGCCGAGTCGATCAAGCGCCGCCACTTCCTCGCCGAGCGCCTGCTCGTCGACATCCTCGGCCTGGATTGGGCGGAGTCGCACGAGGAGGCGCACCGCATCGAACACGCCGTGTCGCCCCTCGTGGAGGAGCGGATCGTGGCGCTCCTGGGCAACCCGACGACCTGCCCGCACGGCAACCCGATGCCGGGCCTCCCGCATCCGCCCACGGTGCTCATGGCGTCGCTCAGCGAGGGTGACGAGCGCGAGATCGACGGTGTCCAGGAAGACGCGGAGGAGGACGCGGAGCTGATGCGCTTCCTTCAGCAGAACGGCCTGACGCCCGGCACGAAGATCCGCGTCGCCGAGGTCGCCGCCTACAACTCGACGATGACGATCGAGGTCGACGGCCGGCGCGTTGTGCTGGGCATTCCTGCTGCGGAGTGCGTGCGCGTCCTCGATCCGGCAGGCGCACAAACGAAGATCCCCGCCCGCTAGCGCGGCGCGAGGGCTGAGCCTCGAATCCCTCCGGCAGCTACTCGATGCGCCGTCCGCGCGCGTAGGCGAACGCGCTCGCGCCAGCCGCGATCGCGCCCGAAACGCCGAGCGCGAGGAGCGGCCAAGACGAACCGCTTGCGTCTGGCCCCTGGCCGGTGCGCGGGAGCGATGTCTCGGTTGAGCTGGTCGGCCCACCGGCGATCAGCGTTGCCGTGGGACCCGGCGTCCCGCCCGGCTCGGTCGGCTGGAGTGGTGCTGATTGCACAACGATGCGTCCTCGCTGCAGCGCCGGGTGCACGCGACAGAAGTAGAGGTACGTCCCGGGCTGCGCGAACGTGTACGAGAACGTCCCGCTGTCCAGAAAGCCTGAGTTCCAGAGCGGCGCGCCTGTCGGCGCGTCGCACGAGGTGCCGCACTCAGTCGTCGTGTGTACCGACCGCGAGGGGCTGAAGTCCCAGACCACGGTGTCGCCGGCGCTGATCGTCGTCTCGCAGACGCCGCCCTCGTAGGACGGCGCGCAGAAGTAGAAGTCGCCGGCTGGAATCGTAACCGTCTCTTGTGCGGAGGCGGCCGTCGCACCCAGAAGCGCCGCACTTACTGCCACGATGGCGACGAGCACCGCAAGCACGGCCGAAACTACCCTTCTTTGAACCACGATGGGAGCATAGCAGGCGAATCGTAGCGGTCAAGAGCGTGTTTCGGTTTGTCTTTACCGGCCGCTGTGGTAGAATCGCGGCTGGGTAGGACGCCTCGCCTCAACCGAGGTGACGCTCTCTGTGCGGAAGCGGGGCCGCTAAGGGGGCATAAACGCAGGGACTGCGAATAAGGGCCGGCTCTTCGGGGCCGGCCCTTCTACGTCCAGGTTTTCGAGAGCATTTCGCCTGCGCGCCCCCTTCAGATCTCCTTCGCGGGCACCGATGGTAGGAAATGGGAGATGCGTTGCACTTAGCGTGTCCCCGCCATTTGCGAGGGCCCGACGCCGTTCCCCCCGCCACCAGCCGACGTGGGCCCTCGCCGTTTCCCCTCTCACTTGATTCGCCAAAGTTCCCGTATCGTATAATGGCATTGTGGGGGTATAGCTCAATTGGGAGAGCGCTGCGTTCGCAACGCAGAGGTCGGGGGTTCGAATCCCCCTATCTCCACCAAAACTCAAAGGTCATCGAACGTTAAGAGAGGCTGGACGCGCAGGCGCCGGCCTCTCGTAGTAGGCGAGCTGGCCGTACGCGCACTCTCTTCTCAGGCCCGTTCTTGGCGAGTACCGTTGATCGTCTGCGCCGAGGCCTCGTACGGCACAAGCACGGTAATCGTGCGGGGCCTCCGCGACAGCGCCTTCTTCAACTGACTCGAGAGCTGGTTGTGGAGCAGCCCTTCCCAGAAATGCTGCGGGACAAACGACGGAATGATCACGGCCACGTAGCCATCCTCTCTGGCTCCATCGAGCGCATCGATATACGCCAGCAACGGCGCCACTAGCGAGCGGTAGGGAGACTCGACGAGGACGAGCGGAACGTCCGGCACCACGGCCTGCCACCGGCTGCGCAGCGCCTCCGAGGCCTCGGCATCGTCGGTCACGTGCACGGCGGAGATATCGTCCGACATCGTGCGCGCGTATTCGATGGCGCGCAGGACAGAGCGGTCGACGTCCGCCACAGGGACGACGGCGCGGCAGTGGCCGGCGGGCCGCTTAGGCGACGGTGGCTTCACGGTAGGGGAAGGCTCGACCTGAAGCTGCTCGGCGACACTCGCGTAGTGGCGGTGGATACGGGTGAAGATGAAGACGAGCAGGAGGATCGCGCCCACGCTGAGCCAGGCGCCGTCGATGAACTTTGTCATCAGGATCACTACCGCGACGACGCCCGTCGCGACCGCGCCAAACCCGTTCATGAGTAGCCGCAGTCCGTTGTGCCGCGCAGGGTGACGCCGCCAGTGGATCACCATTCCTGTTTGCGATAGCGTAAATCCGACGAACACGCCGAACGCGTAGAGCGGGATCAATGCGTGCGTCTCAGCGCGGAACAGGATGAGCAACCCGATCGAAGCGATCCCGAGCACGAGGATGCCTGTCGAGAATGCGAGACGATCGCCGCGGAAAGTGAACTGGCGCGGCATGAAGCGGTCGCTCGCCATGACGGAGCTGAGGCGCGGGAAGTCCGCGAAGCTTGTGTTCGCGGCCAGGATCAGGATTGTCGCCGTCGCGATTTGCACGAGATAGAACGCAATGTTCTTGCCGAAGACGCCCTCGGCGACCTGCGATACGACGGTCCTCGTCTCCGAAGGCACAACGTTCATCTGGTGTGCCAGGATCGACAGGCCCAGGAAGAAGAACGCCAGCAAGCCTGCCATCCACGCCAGCGTGATGACCGCGTTCTTCGCCTCCGGCGGCTTGAGGGCGGGTACGCCGTTCGACATCGCCTCGATGCCGGTAAGCGCCGCCGACCCGGAGGAGTACGCGCGCAGGATCAGGAACAGTCCGATGGCCTGCGTGCCGGGCTCGATGGCGTCCGGCGGCGTGCCGGCGGCGAGGTGCTGGCCGAGCGCGATGCGCGCGAAGCCGGTGAGGATGAGCGCCGTCATCGCCACGACGAAGAAGTACGCTGGGACGGCAAAGATCGTGCCGGACTCCCGGATGCCGCGCAGGTTCGCGAGGGTTATGAGCGCGACGAAGCCGACCGAAAGCTCGACGCGGTAGTCGAGCAGCTCCGGCACGGCCGACGTGATGGCTGCCACACCAGCGGCGATACTCACTGCGACGGTGAGGATGTAATCGACGAGCAGGGAAGCGCCCGCAGTTAGCCCGGGCATGGTTCCGAGGTTGTCCTTCGCGACGATGTACGCGCCCCCGCCATTCGGGTACGCCTGCACGGTCTGCGTGTAGGACATCGCGACGACGATCACGAGCAGTGAGATTGCGAGCGAGAGCGGTACGGACAGGAAGAGCGCACCCGTACCGGCGATGATGAGGACGCGCAGGATCTCCTCGGTGGCGTACGCGCTGGAGGAGAGGTTGTCGGACGAGAAAACGGCGAGCGCCTTGACCTTGGTCAGGCGCTCCTCGATCAGCTGGGACGTCGCCAGCGGCGCGCCGATGATAACCCGGCGCACCGCGCGGAACGCCCGCCCGGTGCGAGACCGGGGGCGCGTCGCTACGTCCGTCGCGCGATAGCCGCCCTCCACACGCTCGAAAGGCCGCTCCCGGCGCGGGGCGAGGCGTACGTAGCGGGAGCCGGGCTTGCTGCCCTTTCGGATCTCGCGTAGCTCTAGATCGGGCGCAAGCGGCTGGGTAGATCGCGAGCCCTCGCCGGCTTGCGGCCGCCGGTCCATCGTCATACATACAGCGTATGGACGCGGGCGTACGGGACGGGTCTGGAAACGCGGGCGCGGTGTACGGATTGTGTCAGGAAACGAAGCGGTAGCCGACGCCGGGGTCGGTGCGGATGAAGCGTGGGGCGGCGGGATCGTCGTGCAGCTTGGAGCGGAGCTGGTTGACGCAGGTGCGGAGGACGTGCGTGTCGTCGCTGTACTCGGCCCCCCAGACCTCGCGCAGGATCATCCGGTGAGTCAGGACCTTGCCGGCGTTGATCGCCAGGTACTTGAGCAGGCTGTACTCCGTCGGCGTGAGCCGCACCTCCGCGCCGTCGAGCGTCACCGTGCGCCGCTCGAGATCGATCTCGAGGCCGTCGAGCGAGATGACCGGCAGCTGTTGTCTATCGGACGCTCCCCGGCGCAGGGCGACGCGCACGCGCGCCAGCAGCTCGTCCATGCCGAATGGCTTCGTGAGGTAGTCGTCCGCCCCCGCATCTAGGGCCGCTACTTTCGCCTTCTCTTCGCCGATGACGGACAGCACGATGATCGGCGTGGCGTGGCTGCGCCGGAGCTGTGTGCAGACGTCCACGCCTTCGATGTCGGGCAGCATCAGATCCAGCAAGACAACGTCAGGCTTGAAGACCTCAAACGCCGCGAGCGCGGTCGCGCCATCTTCCGCCTCGCGCACCTGGTAGCCGTGCCCTTCGAGGGAGCGCGTGAGCGCGCGCCGGAGCTGCGGCTCGTCGTCGACGATAAGGATGCGCGGTGTCATGCCGCTCCGACGCCGGCGGAGGTAGCCAGGGCGATCACGAAGCTCGTGCCTCCGTTCGAGCGTTCAACACGCACGGCGCCGCCGGCCAGCGTGATGAAGCCTTTGACGATCGCCAGCCCCAACCCGCTCCCCTTGATGCGCGCGCTTTGCTCCCCGCGATAGAACCGATCGAACAGGAATGGGACGTCCCGCTCCGCGATGCCGGGGCCTTCGTCCTGGACAGCGAGCTCCACGCCGCTCTCGGTGGCGGCGGCGCGAAGCCGGATGGCGCCACCAGGCGACGAGTACTTGGCCGCGTTCTCGATCAGGTTGACGAGCGCCTGGCGTACCAACGACGCGTCGGTGTCGACGACGAGGCCTTCGGGGGCATCGATCGTCAGATCGCGGCCTGCCGTGACGCCGCGCGTGCTCTCGACGGCCTCCTCAAGGAGATCGCGCACACGAACGCTGGCGCGGACCGGCCGCACTGCGCCCGATTCGATCCGGTTGAGATCGAGGATGTCGCTTATCACGCGGTCGAGGCGGTCCGATTGCGTATCGATCGTTTGGAGGAAGACCTGGACGTCATCGTCCGACCACGCGACGGACGTATCGAGCAGGCTGGAGACGGCGGCCTTGATGCTCGCAAGCGGGGTCTTGAGATCGTGCGAGATCGAAGCCATGAGTGCGTTCTTCAGCTCATCGGCCTGGCGCAGCGCCTCCGCGTGCGCGGCCTCCTGCGCCAGCTCCACGCGCTGGACGCCGAGCGCGGCTTCACGGGCAAAGGCCTGCAGCAGTTCCTCGGGATGATCGCTGAATGGCGTATCACCGATAGGTCCGTCGAGACGCAACACGCCCAGCGGCCGGTCGTCGATCCTGAAAGGAGCGAACGCGACCCCCTCGCTGGCGTCGCCGGAGTCAGCGCGTCGACAGGTCCCTCTGCGCCGCGAAGACGTAAGCGCGATTCTGCCGGTCGACGTCGTCGAACCCGTCTCGACCGCGCGCGCGGCGACAGCAGCCTCGGCCCGTGTGAGGGGTTGTTGCGCGTGCTCGCCGCCTGCGTGAGCAAGGACGCGCCAGCCGTCGCTCGCGGGGCTGAGCACGGCAGCGCCGCGCGCCGCGAAAGCCCGCACGACGTTTTCGCAGAGGGCCGACAACGCATCGTTAGGGTTGGCGCGGCCGATAAGGTCTCGGCTCAAATCGAGCAACACCGCGGTCTCTGCCTGGCGGCGCTGCGCAGCCCGCGCTGCAGACTGCGCGCGGGACAACAAGGAGCCGCCGATGATCGAGACGCCGAGGAAGACGAAGAGCGCGCCGATCTGGTCCGGAGCGTGCACGTTGAACGTGTGTAGTGGCTCGACGAAGAAGAAGTTCAGGCTCAGATTCGTGATGAGCGCAGCGAAGAGGCCTACTCGCGAGCCCCACGTCGCTGAGATGAGCAGCGTGAGGAGCAAGAGCGCAAGACCCTCGTTGAGCAGGCCAGCTTCATTCTGGAAGGGCGCCAAAACGCCGGTCACGACCGCCGTCCCTGCGAGCGCCGCCGCCACTCCGGCACGAGGATCGGTGATCGCAGATCGGATGCCGTTCACTTCACTTGGTAGGCTACCACCAGAAGTGCGCGGGCTCCAATTGGCGATGCGTGCATCGATGGGATCGGGACGTACCCGCGTAGCCGGGCCGTCGTCCATGCGTTACCATGGCCTCGCCAGGCGCGCCCCCGTAGCTCAGGTGGATAGAGCAACGGTTTCCTAAACCGTGTGTCGCAGGTTCGAGTCCTGCCGGGGGTACCACGCCTTTAGCTATGCAGGTTGGTGGACCGTACAACTCGGAGCGGTGGCCTCCGGCGGGTGTTGGGTTCGCCCTGCGCGGCGGGCCGTCCTGCTCGCGCCGGCACGAACGGAACGTTACTGCACGGTCAGGTCCAACTCGTGACCTTCGCTGCCACCCGCGAGATCGTTGACGGCGGTCTCGGCGGCAGGTTCACCATTGAGGCGAAACGTCAGTCCTGCGCCTTCCGTACAGCCGGAGATGGACTCCGGTCCGGCGACGATCAATGTGTAGAAGCGTTCGACGCCGGCCCCATATCGAAGTGATGTGACGCCGCAACGAACTTCGCCAACATACGCCTCAATCACGGTTCCGCTGGGAAGTTCGCGTCCTTCGCGATCGAACAGGTGCCCCTTGAACTCGGTGACCGGCTGGCTGGCACCCTCGCGGTCGCCGGTCGAGAAGCTCGCGTCAAACGTCGCGGTAGCGCCGCCTCCTGGCCAGGGCGCTGTTTGTGTACTGTAGACGAACGCATCGTTGACGAATGTCCAGAGCAGGAGTTCGGCTCCAGGCGCGCCGCAGCCGCGGACCTCCGCGTTGGAAGCAACCTTGATTTCGTAGTCACCTCCCTCGACGGGTGGAATCGTATACTGGCAGGCCACCGCCAGGCCATCGCGGATGACGCGCACGCCAAGGAAGTCGGCCTCTAGCGGCACACCGTCCAGCGTCAAGGCGCCACGCAACGTCGCGCGCTCGTCGGCTCCTGGCACAGCCGTCAGGCCGGCCACGACCGGCGTCGTCGTCGCTACCCTCGAAGCGCCGCCTCGCTCGTCGCCGCAAGCAGCCGTAGCTAGGACGAGGCTCACCGAAAGCAGCATGGCAAACGAAGCTGCTCGCGCGCGTCTCGGCGTCCGTCGAGTATCCATCTTGCCTGTATACACCGCGAGCGCGTGAGCGGTTCCCGCGAAGGTCGCCGGGCAGAAATCGAGGCTCGCGCTGTACGGCTTGGCCTTCGAGAGGGGGCTAGTCGTCCTGGGCGCGGCGGCGGGCGCGCTGCTGGAGCAGGCGGCTGTAGAGGAGCAGGTCACCGTCGCCGTAGGAGACCTGGCCGGCCTCCGTCGATTGCTTGATCGCCTTCATCGCCGCCTTCGTCAGCGCGACCGGCAGGGGCGGCATCGACACGGCGCGGAGGGCCAGCTCTTTGGCGCGGGCCAGCTCCTGCCCGTCTGGCGCGAGATGCGTGACGAGCCCGTAGTCGAGCGCCTGCTTCGCGTCGAACCGTTCGCAGAGCACCGTCAGCTCGAGCGCGCGCGCGTGGCCCAGCTCGCGCGCGAGGCGAGGCAGGGCGTTCCAGCTGAGCGGGATGCCCAATTCCACCTCCGGGATCGAGAACCAGGCCGACTCCCCCGCGACGCGCAGGTCGCAGCAGGCGGCAAGCACGACACCACCTCCGACCGCGAAGCCGTGCACCGCAGCGATCGTGATCTGGCCCAGGTCCTGGATCGCATCCGATGTGCGCCCGCCGATGCCGGACTGGTGGCGCAGTTCGAGCTCGTTGCCGGGGCCGGGCTGGCCCCACTCGCTCGTGTCGGCGCCCGCGGAGAAGCCCGAGCCCTCACCCGCGAAGATGACCGCGCGCGTGTCGAAGTCATCGCCCAGCTCGCGACAGACGCGCTGGATATCGAGGTGCATCTGGCGGTTGATCGCATTGCGCTTCTCGGCGCGGTTGAAGCGCACCGTCATCACGGCGCCGTCGCGCGCGACCGCGAGCGTTTCGTAGTCGTCGCTCATCGCGCGGACTCTACCAGACGGGACGCCGGCGTGGCAACGGCGCGAGACGCAAGAAGCCCCCGGCATCTGCCAGGGGCTTCCTACCTACTCAGGAAAGTAAGCTAACGTATGCGCCGCCGCCGAAGCGAGACGAAGCTTGGCATGCCGTCTGCCCTCGGCTCGAAACGCGGCGCAGGGCGCGGCGCTTCTCCTCTGGGCGCAACAGGCGCGCTCCGATGTACGACGGGCTTTGCCGGGCGCGGGCGCAGTGCGACAAACGGCGGGATGCCGCCATCGTTGCGCCGCTTGGCGCGGCTGTTTGATACGCGGGCGTTCGAGCGGCCGCGCCCCGACAGGGCGAGGCCCGCGCCGCTCAGCCCGGCGATCAGCCAGGCGATACCCGCGCCGATCAGCCCGGCGATGTACCAGTTGATCATGCTCCAGTCCGTGGGTCCGCTGCCGAGACCGGCGGAAGGTAGGCTACCGCCAGGCGGGCTGCTCGGCGCGGCGCCGGCCGGGGGTACCAGCGACAGCACGAAGGTGCGCGGCGGCTGGACGCACTCCAGGTCCTCGGGGAAGATCGAGATGATGCCCTCAATGGTGTTGCTGGAGAGGAAATTGCCGGAGACTGTGACGACATCATCCCCGTTGTAGAACAACGTCTCGAAGTGGTTGTTTTGGATCGGCGCGGGTGGGTTGACCGTGACAATTTGCGAGATGAGCCCGCAGACCGTGTTGAAGCCATCGATCCGGATCGAGGAGATGCCGGAGCCGTCGCTCGATACCACGGCTTCGATCGTGCCGCCCCCGGCGATGTCGCCCCTGTAGACGCCATTGGCCTTCACGAACGTTGCGCCGCCGCCGCCCGGAGGAGGAGGAGGAGGAGGCGGTACCGCTGGCGTGGACGTTGGAATGGGGATGGCTTCCTGACACGTAATGTTGCCGTTCTGGACCACGGTCTTGAGGTCTTGCGGCCCGGGACCGCCGACGGTGGCGTCCGCAATCACGTTGTTCGTCAGCGTCAGCGGCGACGAGCCGAGTTCAACGCAGCGGAAGCGCAGCGTCGCCAGCAGCGTGTCGCCCTCGAGGCCATTGGGATCGGCGCCTACGACACGTGCGGCGTTCACCGAGAACGCAGGGTTGCAAACGCTGCCATTGTCCGGATCGCAGCCGATCGCGGCCACGACGGTATCGTCGAAGCCGATGTCAACCGACCAGGCGCCGAGGCCGGGTGGGCCGACGCCGAGGACCTCGACGTCCACGCTCGCGTCGCCGTCGATCGCGATCGTCGCCGAGTCGACGTGCACGGTGGCCTCGGTCTCTCCTTCGGCCGCGGCAGAGGCGCCGATCAGGCTGGCGACGATGAGCAGGCCCATCGCGAAACTGCCCAGGAACAGTATCCGTAACGTCTTCATCATTCCATCCCCTTTCCTGAGACGGACAAACCTCCGTGCCGGGCACGGTGCCAACGAAGAACACCCTCAGACGCGCCGAGGGCGTGGAACGTACAGGTATGCGACGGGGTGGATCCCGCTACCAGCGCGGGCACAGTATTACATTGGGCCCGTAACATGTCAATAGAAACGAAGAGGCGGCCTCGGGTCTAACAGCTCACGCTGGCTGACCCTCGTTCGCGCCTCGGGCCCAGAGTGCCCCGTGCAGGGCGCCACCCTGGCTGGTAGCTTGAAAACGCGAGGCTTTACGCTTCGGGGACGCCCCGATTCCCTTATTCCCAGAAGGCGAACGCGCCTCCCGTCAGCTTCCGGTATGTCTCCGCCTTTTCGGCAATCCGGCGCAGCGGCTCGGGCACGCCGGCGGCGGCCTGCCGCCCATCGAGCAGCGCGATCAGCTCTCGGAGCGCCTCGCAGGCGCGGGCGTCGGCGGCGCGCCCGAGTTCGTTGTGACGCCTGTACGCCTCGACGTCTGCGGCGTCGATCGCTCGGCCTGCCTCCTCGTACTCACGGAGGAGAGTGCGGTAGGAGTCGAGGAGCCGCCGGAGCTGGCGGTGGACAGTTCGCATGCCGGGGGGCGCGCGAGCCCCGGCCACGCGTTTGGACGCGCCGCGCAGCTCAACGAGGTGGGCCGAGACGGCCTCGATCTCGACGCTGTGCGCCCTGCCCTGCTCGACACGCCCGAGCGCGATGCCGCGCCGCCGGAGCAGCTCCGATACGGGCGCGATCTCGGCGAGCGTGCCGGCTACGAGACGAGCGTACTCGTCCGGAGACAGGGCGCGGCGCAGGAACGGCAAGCGAGGCATGCGGCGATCCTAACACGCGATTTGACGCCTGCGCTGCCGGGGCGTGTACAGTGGACCGTGACCGAGGAGCGGCGCACGAGAACCGAGCGCGATTCCATGGGCGAGATGGAAGTGCCCGCCGACGCCTACTACGGCGCGTCTACGCAGCGTGCCGTCCTGAACTTCCCGATCAGCACGCTGCGCTATCCCCGCTCGTTTATCCGCGTCCTCGGGCTGATCAAGGCAGCGGCTGCTTCCGCCAACCGCGAGGTTGGGCTGTTAGACGAGCGGCTCGCGGGCGCGATCGAGCAGGCGGCGCGAGAGGTGGCGGACGGCAAGTTCGACCGCGACTTCGTCGTCGATATCTTCCAGACCGGCTCCGGCACGTCGACGAACATGAACGCGAACGAGGTCATCGCGAACCGCGCGAGCGAAATCCTCGGCGGCGAGCGCGGCTCGAAGCTCGTCCACCCAAACGACCACGTGAACCTGGGCCAGTCTTCCAACGACGTGATCCCGACCGCAACGCACCTCGCCGCGCTGGAGCAGATCGAGCGGCGCCTGGTCCCCGCGCTCGAGGAGCTGCACGGCGATCTTGAGGCGAAATCGCGCGAGCTCTGGGACGTCGTGAAGACGGGCCGCACGCACCTCCAGGACGCGACGCCGATCCGCCTCGGCCAGGAGTTCCTCGGCTACGCGGGCCAGGCCGAGCGCGGCGTGCGGCGGCTCCGCCGCGCGCAGGAAGAGCTGTCGGAGGTGGCGCTGGGCGGGACGGCGGTGGGCACCGGCGTGAACACGCATCCGGAGTTCGCGCGGCGCGTCTGCGAGCGCCTCTCCCAGGAGCTGGGCCTGCCGGTACGCGAGACCGATGACCACTTCCAGGCGCAGAGCACGCTCGATGCGGTGCTGGAGGCGAGCGGCAGCGTGCGCACGGTGGCGGTGAGTCTTTCGAAGATCGCGACCGATATCTCGCTGCTCGGCTCGGGTCCGCGCGCCGGGCTGGGCGAGCTGGCGCTGCCGGAGGTGCAGCCGGGCAGCTCGATCATGCCGGGGAAGGTGAACCCCGTGATCGCTGAGTCGCTCATCCAGGCGTGCGCGCAGGCGATCGCGGACGACACGGCGGTCTGCCTCGCGGCGACGCGCAGCTTTTTCGAGCTAAACACCGCGATGCCGTTGGCCGCCCACAACCTGCTCCAAGCCATCGATTTGCTCGCCGCCGCGTCCGAGAACTTCGCGCGCCAATGCGTGCGCGGCATCCGCGCGACGCAGCGCGGGCCGGAGATGGTCGCGCGCGGGCTCGCGATCGCCACGGCGCTCGCGCCCGTGATCGGCTACGACGCGGCGGCCAAGATCGCGAAGGATGCGGCGGCGACAGGTCGCACCGTGCGCGAGGTGGCCGCGGCGCAGACGTCTCTTTCGCCGGAGGAGCTCGATCGCATTCTCGATCCGGCGCGCATGACCGAGCCCGGCCTCGAACGTTAGCTAAGCCTCCGACAGCAGCGCGACGGGCAGGTGCGCGAAGACGTCGCGCAGGGGCAGCGCGTGCCGATGCGCAGCGATCTCCTCGCCGGTCAGCACGTCTTGCCAGCGCGATGGCGCCTCGCGCGGCAGGCGTAGCGTTCCGTCGCCCCACGCCTCGCCAATCGGGAACCCAGCGTGCGCGATCGGTCCGGCCAGCGTTGGTGCGGCGACGAGCGCCCATTGCGCGCCGGCCCGCCGCGCTAAAGCGACGAGGCGATCGCGCGACGGGCCTGTCGCGTAGAGCGGGAGGTAGGCGCCCGTTGCGAACAACGCCTGTCGCTCGCGACGGAAGCGCAGCGCTTGCGCCGTCACGTACATCTTGATCGCGCCGTCCTCCCAGCGCTCGAGAAGCTCTCGCGCGAGCGCGACCCGACCGCGCGCAGCACGGCGGCTGAGGTCGGCGAGCAGACGTTGGCGAAGCGCGAAGTCGACCGGGCGGCGGTTGTCGGGGTCGATAAGGCTCAGGTCCCATAGCTCTGTACCCTGATAGAAGTCCGGCAGACCCGGCGCGCCGATCTTGATCGCGAGCTGCGAGAGCGAGTTGGTCGCGCCGAGAAGGGCGACGTTGCGCTGGAACGGGACGAAGTCGGAGAGGAACGCGTCGTCGCGAAGCAGCGCGCGCGCGAACGACAGGACGGCGGCCTCGTACGCCTCGTTGGGCGCAAGCCACGTCGTGTTGCGCTTCGCCTCGCGTAGCGCCTTCCGCAGGTACCTCTCGAACCGCTCCGGCAGCCTGTCGAGCTCGCGTTGGCGGGCCCCCCCCCC
>JBBDXS010000002.1:9253-15751 GCA_040902195.1 Dehalococcoidia bacterium | reverse complement strand
GCCGGCCACGCGCCGGCGAGCGCCTGATAGATGAGCAGCTCCTCGTTCGCGTCGGGAACAACGCGGCCTTCGACACGCTGCTTGAGCGCTCGATTCGTCCTGCTCCAGCGGCGCACGAGCCGCGACCACTCGTCCGGAAGCTCCGACAGCGCGTCGATGCGCATGCGCGCATCCTCGCCGCGCTTCGTGTCGTGCGTCGCGGTTGCGTTCATCGTGTGCGGCCAGCGCGCGAGCCGGTCGCGCATCGCCTCGTGGAAGCGCGGGATCGAGAGCGGCCCGGGCGCTTCAGGATCCGCGCCGACTTCGCTCAGTGAGATGAGGCGGTTGTAGCGATAGAGCGCGGTGTCCTCCAGGCCCTTCGCTGTTGCCGGCCCGGTGTACTGCTGCCAGCGCATGACGAAGCGCAGCCAGTCGCTCCGGCGCCGAGCGGCATCGATGCGGAGCAGCAGCACACGACGGAGGAACGCGAACGTCGCGCCGCGCACACGCTCGCTACGCCGGCGTGCCCGGCGCAACGCTCGCTCGATGTAGCGCCGGTCGCGTTCGGCGACCGTCGCGTCGCGCGTATAGGTGCGATAGGCCCCGAGCGCGGCGATGACCTCTTCGATCGCTTCCCGCGCCTCCTCTTGCGCAAGGCGCAAGGAAGGCGCATCGTGCCGCGCCAGCACGCACAGCTCGTGCGCGAGCGCGTCCATCTCGCGCGCGAACAGCTCGCGCAGGACGTAGCGTTTCGATTCGTACGTGACTTCGGGCAGCGAGGCGTCGTCGCGCGTGAGACGCCGGTACGTTTCGTCCAGCTTCTGCAGGCCGCCGCGATTGACGAACAGGCCGTTGACGATGTTCATGAAGTCGTAGCCGGTCGTGCCCGCGACGGGCCAGTCTTTGGGGAGCGGCTCGTCGCCGGTTAGGACCTTCTCGACCACGAGGAACGTCTGCGCGCCCGCGCGACGGCGCAGCTTGCGCAGGTACGCGAGCGGATCGCGCAGGCCATCGATGTGGTCGATGCGCAGCCCTGACGCGATGCCGTCGCGGGCGAGCTCGATCGCGAGCCGCTGCGTCGCGTCGAAGACTTCTGCGTCCTCGACGCGCACGCCGGCGAGGTCATCGATGTTGAAGAAGCGCCGGTACACGAGGTCGCCCCCTTCGGAGCGCCGCCAATCGATATCGAAGAAGCGCGCGTACGGCGACGCGCGGCCGCGGCGCACGACATCCTGCCACCAGCGGTTCTCCGGCGCGACCGCCATGTGGTTCGGCACGGTGTCGATCACGAGGCCCATGCCGCGGGAGCGCAGCGCCGCGGCGAGCCGCTCGAGGCCGCGGCGGCCGCCCAGCTCCGCGTTCACGCGCGTGGGATCGACGACATCGTAGCCGTGCGCGCTGCCCGGACGCGCCTGCGAGACCGGCGAGACGTAGAGATGCGTGATGCCGAGGGCGTCAAGGTAGTCCACCAGGGCGCGCGCGTCCGCGAAGGTCTGCTCGCGGTTGAGCTGAAGCCGGTAGGTGGCTGCGGGGACGTTCGCTTGCGGCCGGGCCATCTCCCCGCGATGATAGCAGCATGCCCGGCCGGAGCTTGCTCGATGCCTTCATCGCGGACGCCAAGCGCGACCCGGAAGGCACCCTCATCGCGCTCGACGTCGATGGTACCGTCGCCGCGATCGCGCCCACGCCAGACGACGCCATCGTCGAGGAGGAGGTGCGGGCCGCGCTCGAGCGGCTCGCGCAGCGCTATCGCGTGTGGTTCCTGAGCGGGCGGGACGCCGATCGCGCGAAGCGGCTGGTCGGCGTCGCGGGCGCGGGCTACGCGGGCGCGCACGGGCTGGAGGCGCTGGACGGCAACACGCTCCGCCCGCTGGCGCCGCTGGAAGACCTCAGCGCCGAGCTCGACGCGCTTGCGCGCGCGGTGGTCGAAGACGTGCCGGATCCCGCCCTGCAGGTCGGGCGCAAGCGCTGGAGTGTGTCGTTCCACTACCGAGCGCTACCGCGGCTCAAATCGAAACTCAAGGCGGCGATCGATGCGCACGCGCCGCCGTCGCTTAAGGTGCGCGCCGGCAAGATGGTCTACGAAGTGGGGCCGGCCCTCGAGCACGACAAGGGCACCGCGCTGGCGTGGATCATCGACACCCATGCGCCGCGCCGCGTTCTCGTCGCGGGCGACGACCTGACAGACGTCGCGATGTTCCGCGCGGTTGCGGAGCGATACCGGCGTGGCGAGATCGAGAGCGTGGCCGTCGCGGTGCTGCAGCCGGGCGAGACGCCGCCGGAGGTGCTCGATGCTGCCGATACCGCCGTCGATGGCGTGGCGGGCCTGCTGCGCGTGCTGAGCATTCTCGCCGCCTAACGCGTCCTTGACGCGCCGCCTGCTTCCGCCTACGCTCTCTGACACCATGGACGTCTCACGCGTGATGCTGACCGGCCGCGTCGCCATCGTCACGGGTGGCGGACGCGGGCTCGGACGCGGCTTCGCCGAAGGGCTCGCCGCGTTCGGAGCGAAGGTCGTCATCGCGGAGCGGCGCGAGGACGCAGCGAACGAGGCGGCGCAATCGATCCGCGCGCAGGGGCACGAAGCGCTCCCGATCGCCTGTGACGTGCGCGACGGCGAGCAGGTCCGCTCGATGGTCGAGCGCACTGTGCGTGAGCTGGGCGGCATCGACATACTCGTGAACAACGCGGGGGGCATCTACCTGGGCCGCGGCCGCGCACCCTCCCGTCCGTTCATCGAGCAGAGTGAGCAGGACTGGGACGACTCGTACGCGCTCAACCTGAAGACGGCGTTCCTCTGCACGTCTGCCGTCGCGAAGGAGATGACGCGCCAGGAACGCGGCGGCAGTATTATCAACGTCGCATCCAGCGAGGCGCTGCGCGCGGCGCCGAACTTCGCGCCGTACGCCGCCTACAAGGCCGCGCTGGTGAACTTCACGCGCACGATGGCGCTCGAGCTGGCGCCGCACAGCATTCGTGTGAACGCGATCGCGCCGGACGCGATCCCGACGGAGGCGCTCACGAGAGGCTTCCCGGAGCTGGCGAGCGACGAGGCGTATCGCCACCACATCCCGCTCGGCCGCGCGGGGACCGTCGAGGAGGCGGCGGGCGTCGTGGTGTTCCTGGCATCCGACCTGTCGTCCTTCGTCACCGGCGTCACTATCCCGGTCGAAGGCGGCATGCTCGCCGCGGGCGGCTGGCTCCACCACCCAACGCGCGGCTGGATCACGGACCCGTCTGCGTTTGGGGACTAGCTAGGCAAACGCCGGCATCACGTCGCGCGCGAACTGATCAACCTGTTCGAGGCGTTCTGCGAGGGAGCGCGAGCGAAAGCCGGCCGTCATGCCTGTCACGCCGATCGCCTCGTACGCGCGCACGTCCTCGACGATCTGCGCGGCCGAGCCGGTGAACGGCGTGCGCTGGCCATCGATTGCCGTCGCGGTGATCTCGATTGGCCCGGCGGGCACCGTGACATCGAGCGGGCGCGCGCGCTCCGCGTACGACGGTAGGCCGCGCGCGTAGTCGAGCCGGTCGCGCAACTCATCGAACGTCACCTGCCAGGGCACCCACCCGTCGCCCACGTCGACGGCGCGGCGCACGGCACGGCGCGTGTTGCCGCCGATCCAGACCGGCGGGTGCGGCTGCTGCACCGGCCTCGGCGCGAGATGCAGGTCGTGGAACTGAAAGCGTTCGCCGCGGAAGCTCGCCGGCTGGTCGGACCAGAGCGCCTTGATGATGCGCACGTACTCGTCCGTTACGTCGCCGCGCGTCTCGTAGTCGATGCCCAGCGCGAGGAATTCGGGGCGCAAATGCCCCGCCCCGACGCCGAGGATCACGCGCCCGCCGGAGAGCCTGTCGAGCGTGGCGTACTGCTTCGCGATGTCGAACGGGTTGTGGTAGGGCAGGACCAGGACGTGCGTGAGCAGCCGGATGCTGCTCGTCAGGCCGGCAACGAACGAGAGCGTCGTCGCCGGCTCGTACCACGTCGCGCCGGCGAACTCGAGCGCCTTCTGCGGCACGACGACGTGGTCGGAGCACGGGAGCCAGTCGTAGCCGAGCTCGTCCGCACGGTGCGCGACCGCAACAAGCGCGGCTGGGTCCCCGCTCTTCTCCCAGTCGGGCTGGCCGGGCATCTGCTGAACGAGCGGCAGCGTCGTGCCGAAGCGCATGGGGCAATCATACTGCGCGGAGGCTGCATGAGGTAGACGAGACATCCTACAACGTGCTCGGCGTGTCGCAACACAGGCCGTGCCCGGATGCGCGCGTTCACTGAGGACGTACGCGCCGTTCGGAAAACGCTAGGGAAAGAGCGTTGAGCTAGGCAGCTTCCTCGGTCAGCTCCATAATCGCTTCCCGGTTCGTCGGGTACTCCAGGAGCCTTGCCTGCCACGTGAAGTCGGCATCGCCAATTGCCGCACGGAAGCGTTCGAGCAGCACGTTACCACCGGCCACGCCCGTCTCGGGAAGGAGGACGGTAATCGCGCGCTGGCCTTCGAAGACAGTCACGATATCGCACCCGCGAATGAGGCCGGTGGCCAGCGATTCCAGCCAGCTAGCGGGCGGCGGTTCCTTATCGCCGGCCGGCGGGAGCAAGACCAAGAGGGTGAACGTGTGGTCGTAACGGTCCGAGCGCGCGATCTCTTCCGAGAGGCGCGTGAGGAACGCTTCGGCTTCGACCAGTACTGGCTGACGTTGGCTCGCGTGCGGATCCATAAGCGCCTCCCTCCAAGGTCTTCCGCAGGGAGTATCGGCATGGGAGGCAGGATGCGCTACCCGGCGTGCCAGATAGGGATCCGGTGCGATTCCGTCAGATTCGTGGGCATGTCTGGCCGTTGATACGCGAAGCAGAGCTGGGGAACGCGAAAGGAGAACGTATGGTGCCCCGGACGGGACTCGAACCCGTGTTACCGGCTTGAAAGGCCAGCGTCCTAGGCCACTAGACGACCGGGGCAGGCCTAGCCCTTCCGCGGTCCCAAAGACTCCCAGGATCCGCGATTGGCGCTTCAGTATAGCAACCAGAGTTCGTTACGACTGCCCGGCGCGGCGGCGCTGGACCCGCTCGACCGCGGCCCAGGCGCCACCCCCGAGCGCGATCGCGAAGAGCGGGAAGAGCGGCACGTGGTAGCGCGGTTCGCCCAGAAAGACGACGTGGAACAGCGTCCAGACAAGCACGAAGTTCACGAGCATCAGCCGCTTCGGGTCGTGGCGTGAGAACCAGAACGGCACCGACGCAAGCGACGCGAGCAAGAACGCGTCGTACGAGACGTCCAGCGCCATCGGTAGCGCGCGCTGCAGCTCCGGCGGCTCGAGCGGCGTCGCGCCCAGCGTATCGAGCCAGTGGATCATGTACGTTTCCGAGCGATAGAGGTGGTAGATCTTCTTCCCCGACAGCACGACTTCGTTTGCGGGGTGCGTGAGCGCGTACGTGATGGCGCGCTTCGTGTACTCGCGGTAGCCCTTCACCTCCCAGTCGGGATGGTAGAGCGACTCGTCCATACGGAAGCCGGACGCATCAACGATGTCGTCCGTCCACTCCGGCCTGCCTGTCGACTCCTCGTTGTGCCCGATGCGCAGCACCGCGCCGGAGTTCGTCGAGACCGGGATGAAGGCGTGCATCTCGACGGCGTTGCGCGCCATCCAGGGCGCGATGATCGCGATCGCAGCGACGGTCGAGAACGCCGTCGCGCGCGCAGCCGGACGCCAGCCGTCGCGCTGGAGCCAGTACAGCATCGCGACGGGGATGAGCACCGCGCCCTGGCCGCGCGTGAGCAGCGCCATGCCCGTCAGCGCGCCGAAGCCGAGCAGCGGCAGTAAGCGTCCGCGCTCTGGACGTGGGGACGAGATCAGGAGCCAGAGCCCCGCGACGAGGATCAGCGTGAAGAGCGGTTCGGGAAACAGCACAGGGATGCCCGCAATCGCGTTCGGGAGCACAGCGTAGAGGACCGCGGCGATGACGCCCGGGCCGCGCGAGAAGATCCGCGCGCCGAGTGCGTAGACGAACGGGATGGCCGCCGCGCCGAGGACGGCGTTCAGCACTTGCGCCGCCGTCACGCCCACGCCGAAGACCCAGAACAGTGCCCCGAGCGCGAACGGATAGCCCGGCGGCCAGAACGCCGTTGGCTCGCCGGGGCCGGGGATCTCGAACAGGGCGTTGCGATTCGCGACGAAGCCGTCGCCGTGCGCGATGTTCCAGCCGACGACGTAGTACCAGTGCGGGTCGCCACCGAGCGGAATCGTGTCGGCGTAGAGCGCCCAGACGAGCCGCAGCGCCAGCCCAAGCAGCGTAATAGCGCCGACGCCGGCCACGATCGGAGAAACGCGCACGCGATTGAGCGCGAGGCTGGGCTGCGCGAAAGAGCGACTCACGACGTCCGGCCCTTCGTCCGCCGAATACTGGTAATCACGTCGAACGAGCCGTCCGCCGGGTCGAGGTCGTAGATGCCACCCTCCGTCAGCTCGAGCGCGAGCTCGTCGCCCGTGGGCCTAGGACACCGTAGGTCGGGGTCTTGAGACCCCGAC
>JBBDXS010000002.1:0-9243 GCA_040902195.1 Dehalococcoidia bacterium | reverse complement strand
GGGGGGTGTTCCCCCCCCCCCAACGCCGCGCGGGTCTATCGCCTAAGGCGACTCTGCGAGAAGACCCTCGCCTACGGAGTTGGACGAACGGGAATGTTCGCCCGCTACTCGTCCGGCGCGCGGCCCATCTTGCGCAGCAGCGATAGCGACCACACGGCCACCGCCGCCAGCATCGCGACCTGGAGGCCGCGCCGGAAGCCCGCGCCGCGCTTCACCGGGTTCGATGGCTCCTCGTCGGGCAGCTCCGTCCAGGCGCGCATCAGCGTCTCCGCTACCGCCGCAGCCTCGTCCTCGTTTTCGACAACCTGCTCCACCGCCGCGGGGTCGCGCCAGATCGCCTCGGTGCGGTCGCGACCGATCTGCTGCTCAAGCCGCTGGCGCAGCTCCGTCGCGATCTGCTCCACGCTCTTCTCCGGCTTCGAGCCGTTCCCTGATGTCATATCGACTCCTGTTCTAGCGCATCGCGCGCCAGCGCTCCAGCACCTGCCAGGCGCTGCGGTCCTCGATAGCCTTGCGGGCCAGCTCGATCCCGTCTGCGAGGTCGCCTGCGCGTCCGGTCAAGTGGAGACGGAACGCTGCGTTGAACACGACGAGGTCGCGCCAGGCCGCCGGCGCGTCGTTTTGCAGCACCGAGAGCGCGAGCTGAACGCTGCGCTCTGCCGTCGGCGTGTCGCCACCGAGCGCGATGTCCTCGTTAGGCGTAAGGCCGTAGTCGGCCGCGTTCACGCGGTACTCGCGCTGCGTCGCCTCACCCGAGCCGTCGTCCGCGAACTCGATGACGCGCGCGGCGCGGCTGGTAGGCAGGTCTTCGTTGCCCTCCATGCCCTGAACGAGCGCCGTCTTGCGAAAGCCGAGGCCCGTCAGCGCGCCGCCGAGCTTTTCGAGATAGGGCAGGTGCGTCAGCCCAACGATGTGGTACGGCGCGCCGGCCGGGTCGTAGATCTTCTCGACCATGTTCAGCGGGCTGCGCAGCGCGATCTCCTCGCGCAGCCACTTGATCGCTTCCACGTCTGGCGCGAAACAGAGCTGTCGCAAGTAGCCGATGCCGATCGATTCGATCCCGCGAGCGACTTCCTCCGCCGGCAGCTCGACAGGCACGCCGAGCGCATCGAGCACGTCGGCGACCGTCACGCCGTGCTTCGGCGCGACGCCCGGCTCGCCGTGCAGTAGCGACGGCATCCCACACGCCGCCGCGACGATCGAGGCCGCCGGGCTGACCAGCAGCGTCTTCAGCCGGCCGTCGTACGGGCTTCCGACGTCGAGCAACCCCTCGACCTTCGGCGCGATCGTGTGCGTCGACGGACGCCCGCGCACGGCATCGATGAAACCCAGCAGCTCGTCCGGCGTCTCGCCCTTGTAGCGCTGGAGCAGCAGGAACGCGCCTGCCTGCGCGGGCGTCGCGCGGCCGTCCAGAATCAGGTCGAGGCACTCCCGAGCCTCCTCGCGCGTTAGCGAGCGGCCGCGCGTCGGCCCCTGGCCAAGATCGCGCAGGAGCGGCTTGATCGCATCGGCGTCCGTGTGGAGCGTCGTCATGTGCCGCCAGTGTACCAATCGCGTTGACCCGCGGCCCCGCGGCCTATAGGCTTGTCGGCGATGGCCGTTACCGAAGGCACTCGCACCGGCTCCGCCCGCATCGCGGACGCGATTGCCGGGACGTTCTGGCGTGTCGCCGACCGCGTCCTCGGGCCCGTGCCGGACGTCCCGCGCCCGCAGGGGCTGGACGCCGACCGCCGCGCGACGATCGCGCTCTGGACGGCTGCGCTGCTGATCATCCTCGTGCTGTTCAACGGCGGCTTCGATAACGCAGGCGACATCTACCCCGGCTGGGCCATGAACGAGGAAGGCCTCGCGAATCACCTGTACTGGGTGAGCTGGGGCTACCTGTTCGAGCTGCTCGTCCCGCTCGCTATCATCCTGCTCGTCTTCCGCGAGTCGCCCGCACGCTACGGCGTACGCTGGTACATGACGAAGAAGACCTTCGTCCTCTACGCGACGCTCCTCTCCGTCATGCTCCCGCTGCTCTTCTGGGCGTCGACGCGCCAGTCCTTCCTCGATACGTATCCCTTCGTGCGCGACCTCGGGAGCAACTGGCAGCGCACGATCGCGATCTGGGAGGTCGCCTACATCACACGCTTTGTCACGCTCGAGTTCTTCTTCCGCGGCTACCTGCTCTTCGCGCTCGAAGAGAAGCTCGGCTACACCGCCATCGCTGCGACGACGGTGCCCTACGCCATGATCCACTTCTCCAAGCCCTTCCCTGAAGCGTTGGGCGCGATCGTCGCGGGCGCGGTGCTCGGCTTCCTTGCGCTGCGCACCCGCACCATCGTCGGCGGGCTGATCATCCACTGCACCGTCGCCGTCTCGATGGACATGCTGGCGCTGTGGCGCCTCGGCTACTTCTAGAAACGAGAAGCGGGAGACGGGAAGCGGGATGCGGAACGCGGGAAGAGGTGTCGAGTAGTGTCGGGGTCTGAAGACCCCGACCTACGGCGCTACGGCGTTGGCACAGATAGGCGCGGGTCTTCTCGCAGAGTCGCCTTAGGCGACAGGCCCGCGCGCGTGGTCTGTCATCCTGAGACCCTTCCGCCACGCGCCGCGGACTCTATGCCAGCTTGTACGGCTGCTCGAGCACGCGCACTGCCGAGTCATACAGCCCGCGCTTGATCGCGCCGACGGTCTCCCGGTCCTTGTTCGCCAGGCCGCGCGCGATGTCCAGCGCGACCGGGAGCACTTCGTCTTCCGCGACCGCGTCGTGTACGAGCCCGCGCGCGACGGCCTCGGCCGCGTTATAACGCCGCCCCGTCACGAGCGCCTCGGCCAGCGTCGATGGCGTCAGCCGCGCCTGCAGCAGCGCCGTCATCCCCGGAGAGAGCGGCTGCTTCATCCGCAGATCGACTTCCGGCAGGCAAACGTAGCCGCGGTCGGAGCGCATGACGCGGAAGTCGTGCGCAAACGAGAACATGGCGCCCGCGGCGAAGGCGTGGCCGTTGATTGCAGCGACGGTCACGACGGGAAACACGAGGATGCGCGCGAGCAATCGGTGCACGCCGTCCAGCGCGCGCTCGATGGCGTCCGGCTGTTGCCCGGCCAGCCACTCCAGGTCGAGGCCGTTGGAGAAGAACTTGCCCTCGCCCGTGATCACGAGCGCCGCGTCGCCCTCCGACGCCTCGACTTGATCGAGCGCGCCCGCCAGCTCATCGAGGGAGGTCTGATTGAAGCGATTCTCGCCGTTGCGCATTCGCAAGACGAAGACGGCCCCGTCGCGTTCGAGCTCGATCATCGTATCCTCCCGAGAAGCTGCATGCCCGGCCGGCACGCCCCGGCCAGCCGCTCTTGTTCGTCCGCCGGCAGCGCATCGTAACGCGTCGGCGGCACGCCGCGCACCAACGAAGCCGCGCGTGCGCGCCAGCCGCCACCCGGATCGATGTCGAAGAAGTCGGCGATGTCGCGCAGCGTCTCCTCCGGCCGCGCGATCACGTCCTCGAAGCGCACTTCGCGGTACTGCGTCGCGTGCAGCTTTCCGGCCGCCGGCATGCCGTTCTGGAGCTCCTGCGACCA
Source organism: Dehalococcoidia bacterium (assembly GCA_040902195.1). Taxonomy (GTDB): domain Bacteria; phylum Chloroflexota; class Dehalococcoidia; order DSTF01; family RBG-16-68-14; genus JBBDXS01. Next base: position 5,685 of record JBBDXS010000002.1, on the reverse strand, counting down.
GTACTTGCCGTAGAGCTCCACCGGCGGCCGCGACGCGAGGATGCGCGAGACAGGATCGTCGTCGCTCGGTGTCGCGGCGGGATCGAGCCCGCGCAGCTCATCGATTGTCGGGGCGCCTTCCGACTCCATCTGGAACAGAAAGTAGATCGCCAAACGGTACGCCGCGTGTTCGCGCATCGAGAGCGCCGTCTCGTGCCCGTCGCGGTGGATGTGCAGAAAGCGCGCGTCCGGATACAGCGCGTGCAGGTCGCCCAGGTAATCGATTGAAGACCCGGAGCGCTCGATCCAGCAGCGGTTGCCCAACCGCTGCGCCAGCCAGCCGAAGAGCGCCTCGTACTGGTCCGGCAGCCCTTGCGACGGCAGCGTCCTCGCGAACGCGACGAGCTCGTCGAACAGCGAGTCCGGGTCGTCCGTCAACCGCGGCAGCGTCGAGACGAGCACCCACGGTAGCCCCTGGTCGCGCGTGTAACGGGCGTTCGGCCCGAACGGGTAGGTGATCTCCTCGACTTCGTAGCCGCGCTTGAGCACCATCGTCACGAACGGGTGCTCCTGCGAGATGAGCGCGGCCACCTCCGCGCCGCCGACGGGCCCGCGCCGGAAGCGCTTCGTCATGTCGAGGCCGTTGAAGAACTCGAAGACGCTGAGCACGTCCGGCTGCTCCGCGATCATGCGCGAAAGCAGCGTCGAGCCGCAGCGGCCGGTGCCGACGATGAAGCGCTCCATCTCGATGGCGCACATGATACCATCAGGTACTTCGTCGGCGTGGCAGGGGAGGGCGCATGGCGTCCAGCGATCTCGGCAAGGCGTGGGATGACCTGAGCGACTTGCTCCGTCAGTCGAGCCGCCTCGTCCTGGGCGACGGCGTGCCGGACGCGCCGCGCGATCGCGCCGAAGGCTTCCGCTACCTCACGCGCCTCTTCGCCGCCGGCCTCGTCACCTGCGTCGAGTTCGCCGACCCGGACTACCCGGAGTTCGGCCGCATGATCGACACCTCGATGAAGTGGGGGCTCGACTGCCCCGACTGCCTCTACCTCTACGCCTCCGTCCGCGGCGACGCCGAGTACCGCATCTTCGGCCATCGCGGCAGCGCGAACCACATCGATGTCCAGGTGAACTTCGGGCACTTCGCGCTCGGCGACATCTCGCAGTGGGGCACCGTCTCGTCAATCAGCGGCCTCGAGCTGCAAACGGGCGCGGACGGCGCGTTCGAGCTCGTCCTCGGCGGCGAGAAGCGCGACGGCAACTGGCTCCCGCTGGCACCGAACGCCGAGTTCGTCCTCGTGCGGCAGTACTTCAACGACTGGGAGCGCGAACGTCCCGCCGATCTCTACATCGAGCGCGCCGGCGCGACGTATCCCGCACCGCCGCCTTCGCCCGAGCAGATCACCGCGCGCTTCGAGCGTCTACGCATGTGGCTCGAACGCGGCGGCGCGCTCTGGGAGCGCATGAGCAAGCAGGCGCTCGATATGCCTGCGAACAGCCTGAACGTCTTCCTGCCGCAGGACGCCGGCGAACGCGCGGGCCTGCGTGGTCAGGCGTACGGCATCGGCAACTTCCGCTGCGCGCCGGACGAGGCCGTCATCGTAGAGTTCGCGGTGCCGGCGTGCCGTCACTGGAACGTCGCGCTTGCCAACTGGTACTGGGAGAGCTTCGACTACGCGACGCGCCAGACGTCGCTGAACGGCGCGCAGGCGGCCATCGACGCCGATGGTGTCTTTCGCGCCGTCATCGCGCACGAGGACCCCGGCGTCCCAAACTGGCTCGACGCCTCAGGTTACGACCGGGGGACGATCACCGCTCGATTCCTCCTCGCGGAGTCGGCGCCGACGCCGCAACTGCGCATCGTCTCGCTCGCGAAGGTGCGACAGCACGTGCCCGCGACCCGGTCGATCATGCCCGAGGAGCGCGCCGCCGTCATCGAGCGGCGCCGCCGCGCCGTCCTGGCGAGGCACCGCCGATGAACGCCCCGGCACGGGCTCGTTCATCCCCCTGGTTCCCAAAACGGCCGCCATCGTCTACAACAAGGGTGAACAATGGCTAGAGGCCTCTACCGCCGCTTCGTTCTGTTCGTCAGCCGCATGTTGACGACGACCTACGTGCGCAAGTACGAGTTCGTCGGCCGCGAGCACGTGCCGAAGGACGGTCCGCTCATCGTCGCCAGTAACCACCTCAACAACGCCGACCCGCCGTTCCTCGCGCGCGCCCTGGGCCGCCCGCCGATCTTCATGGCGAAAAAGGAGATGGTCGAGATGCCGGTCTTCGGCCTCGCGTTCCGGGCCTGGGGCGTGTTCCCCGTCCGTCGCGGCGAGCCCGATCGCGCCGCCTTGCGCGCCGCGGAGGACGTCCTGCGCCGCGGCGAGGTGCTCCTGATGTTCCCCGAAGGCACGCGCAGCCGCACCGGCTCGATGAACCACGCGCATCCGGGCACGGGCCTCATCGCGCTGCGCACCGGCGCGCCTATCCTGCCAATGGCGATCACCGGCAGCGAGGGCATCCGCTGGCCGCACTGCTTCCTCAAGCCGCTCTCAGTGCGACGCGTCCTCATCACGATCGGCGAGCCCTTCACGCTGCCGCCCGTCACGCGCATCAACACCGAATCCGCCCGCGACGCGACCGAACAGATCATGCGCCACGTTGCCAGGCTTCTCCCGTCGGAGTACCGCGGCGTCTACCGCGACGACATACCTACAACCAAGGAGTCCGTAGGCGCGGGTCTTAAGACCCGCGCGGAACTGCCGTAGCGGCTGGCAAAACCTGCGAGCACCAGCCTTGGATCGAGGCGCTGGGCGGGGTAGCGGCCACAGCGTGTTACGAGAACACAACCTCTAGCGGGCGCGTGTACAGCGGGTCTGGGAACTCTTCTAGCTGTCCGGCGACGAACGCTGCGAGGCGACGGACATCGGTCTGTTGTGGATCGAACGTGATCGCGATCGTCGGGGGGTCTTGGCCGAGCTGGCGTTCGACGGACAGCACGCCTTCGGCAGTCGCCACCGCGTCGACCACTGTCTCAGCGCAGTAGGCATCGTCGCAGCGAAGACGTTTCGAGCGGAACTCAGCGCGGCCATCGTTGAGGCTGCGCACTTCCAGGACGTGGTCGCGCGCTACGGTTGTGACGAGGCGTATCGGCCCCATTTGGTCGTCCGGCTGATCGGCGCCGCGCGAGGCGGAGTCCAGGTATTCGCGCATCACATCTGTCTTGAGCTGGCCGGTGTACACGGCGCGGATGATCCCATCGCTATCGATGAAGACGCTCTGCGGCATGCCGCGCACGCCATACGTGTCGGCGATCACCAATGATGGGTCCATGACAGCGGTCAGAGACGTTGCGCGGACGTCTTCGAGGAAGCCGCGCGCGCGTTCCGATCCTTCACCTATATTCACGATGACGATGCGTACGCGTTCCGGCCCGAGATCAGTTTGAAGATCGTGCAGGTCGGGAAGCTCCGCCGCGCAGCTCGCGCACCAGGTCGCCCAAAAGTTGATGATCGCCGGTGTGCCCCGCAGATCGCTCAGGCGCACCGCTTCGCCCTCCGGCGAGTATGCGACGAAGTCGCGCGCTAGCTTGCCGTTCGTTGTGCCCGCGTCGACGCCGGTGCCCGGCGTGTCGACCAGGATGGCGCGTGGCGTGCCGGCGGTGTCATCGCGCGAGGCGAGTACGAACAGCACGGCACCGAGCGCAACGATCAGAGGGAGCAGAACGAGCGCTCGCTTCCAATCGACAAGGGCCGTCAGCCGATGCATCGCCTCATCATATCGAAGACGCCGTTTACGCCATCGTCCGGTGGCTCTACGTTCGCCGCGCCATCTTCTCTAGCGGCGGCAGGTCGATGCGCGCCGTGCGGATGCTCGACGGGCGGAACATGCCCAGGATCCCACGCGTAGTCCTGCTCGATGTCGCTCGTATTGTACGAGGCGGACAGCCCTCGGCGCGATCTCGATGGGCCTCTCCCGCTCCGACACGACGGTCACCAATAGCAGAAGGCCGGGCTCCCGTCCCAGCCCTCCCCGTACCGCGTCCAGCTTCTTTCTGAGAGGGGCGTCCACATAGACGGCGCTCGCAATCTTGCGATCTCGGCCGTTGGGCGTGAGGGGGCGTGTCCCGTACGCCTAGGGGAATACCCCACTGGAGTGAGCGCTTCACCACGTCGAATCTAAAAATAACACCGCTGTTTAACGCGACTGAAAGAGGACTTGATGAGGAGCCGCACGTCTCTGGGGGTCTGGATTGTCCTGGCGTTTGCGTGCGCGATCGGCGCGGTCAGCACCTTCCGGGGCCGCAAGCCGACAGAGGCTCGAGATGCAGAATGCGAAAGGGCGTCGCCCGGTGCCGCCGGCGGCGGGCCGGGGCGACACGCGCGCGTGCGACCCAAGTACTTGAGCCTACGGGCCGTCGTCGCGGCGGCCACTGCCGTTCGCCTACATCTCATCCTGCCAACGCTTGTGGTCGCCGTCTTGTTCGGCGTCGGGACGCAGCTTCCGTGGCATGGGACGTCGTCCGCCGCAACGCTGGTCTCTGTCCAAAGCGGAACGACGACCATACCCATCGGCGCCACGGCCACCACGCAGACCGTGGACGTGGCGATCACGTCGGTCAACACCAGCGCGTCGGTCTTGTTCTTCAACTAGCACGGCAACAGCGCGGACCCGGGCGATGGCCAGCTCCGGGGACAGCTGACCAGCGGGACCAACATCCAGTTCGTCCGCGCGAACGACACCAGCACCACCGCACTCACGGTGCAGTGGTACGTCGCGGAGTTTTCCAGCGGCGTCTCCGTGCAGCGCGGGACCTTCAACAGCGTCGACACCACCGGCGACGTCACGATCAGCGCGGTCGACCTGTCGAAGAGCTTCGTGCTCATCTCCGGGTCCGTCCAGTCTGCCGACGCCACGTACGGCGATGACGACTACTTCCGCGCGCGGCTCACATCATCGACGAACCTGGAGATCGTTCACAACACGACGGTCTCGAAGACGGCCGACTGGCAGGTGGTCGAGTTCACCGGCGCTACTGTCCAGCGCGGCACCGGCTCCATGACCACAACGCAGACATCGGTCAACGTGCCGGTCACCACGGTCGATCCGGCGAAAGCGATCGTGCTCCTCAGCTGGAAGTCCAGCATCAACGGCACCGGCGCCAGCTTCCTGCGCGGGCGGATTACCAGCCCGACCCAAATCACGATCGACCGCGCGGCAGCTACTAGCGCCACGATCGATTACGCCTGGGAGGTCATCGAGTTTGGCGATGGAACCAGCGTCCAATCGGGCAACCTCGCGTTCACGAATGCGGAGACGTCGCTTACTGCCACCCTGACGGCGGTTGACACCACGCGGGCCGTCGCCCTGCTCTCGACAGCGGGCGGGCGCTGGGGAGGGAGCCACGCCTTCACATCCAACGACGAGATCGGGCCCGGCATGTTTACGACGGCGCTCACCGACAGCACGACACTAACGGTGCAGCGCGAGAACACCGGCTCGGTTGCGGCGGACGCCGCCTGGTTCGTCGTCGAGTTCAACAACACAGCGCCGACGCCGACCGACACGCCAACGAACACGCCGACCGACACGCCAACGCCGACGCCGACCGAGACACCTACCGACACGCCGACGGAGACACCTACCGACACGCCGACGAATACGCCTACAGACACGCCTACGCATACGACTACCGACACGCCTACTAATACG
>JBBDXS010000001.1:0-50278 GCA_040902195.1 Dehalococcoidia bacterium | reverse complement strand
ATCAGGCCATCGATCCGCAGAAGCTCTGTCTGACGCCGGGCGCGCGCCTGCTCGATGAGCTGACGGAGCGCGCGCTGCCCAAGAGTATTGTGCTGTACGGACGGAAGGTGGAGCGGGCCTCGTGAGGATCTGCTTCATCCAGTCGCAAGGGCACATGTACTCGGGTGGGCAGGGGATCTACCTGCATTACATGACGCGCGAGCTGGCGCGCATGGGCCACGACATCCACGTTATTGCCGGGCTGCCGTACCCCGAGGTGGCGGACGGCGTCCACCTGCACAAGCTGAAGCCCTTCAGCTTCTGGAGTTTCCTGGACGGGTACAACGAGTACGTCTACCGGACGCACCCGCTGCTCTTCTTCCACCCCATTAACCTGTACGAGTTCGTCTCGACGCGGTTCAGCCTTACGTCGATCCTGCTCATGTTCAGCCTGCGCGCCTATCATGAGCTGAACGAGCTCGAGCGCGAGCGGCCGTTCGATCTGATCCACGATAACCAGACGCTCGGCTACGGCATCTGGCTGATGAAGCAGCGGCCCCGGCCTGTCGTCGCGAACATCCACCACCCGCTCACCATCGACCGCGAGAACGCCTTGCGCCAGGCGCCGGGCCCGGGCGCGAAGATCTCGACGTTGCTCTGGTATCCGTGGGTGATGCAGCGCTGGGTCGCGGCGCGGCTCGACCGCATCATCACCGGCTCCGACGCCTCCGCGGACTCCGTCACGCAGGCGTTCGGCCTGCCGCGCGAGCGCATCCGCGTGATCCACGACGGTGTGGAGACCGAGGTCTTCCGGCAGCTGCCGGACGTGGAGCGCGAGCCCAACCGCCTGCTCTTCGTCGGCAATAGCGAGGACCGCAACAAGGGCATCGTCTATCTCCTGAACGCGCTCCGGCTCCTGCGCGGCCAGGTGCCGTTTCACCTGCGCGTGATCCACCACCCGGGCTCCAAGGGCGCGCTGCGGCTGGTGGAGGAGCTTGGCCTCCAGGGGAGCGTGACGTTTCTGGAGGATCTCTCGCGAAGCGAACTGGTGCGGCAGTACAACCGCGCGCAGATCCTTGTCTCGCCGTCGCTGTACGAGGGCTTCGGCCTGCCCGCGGCGGAGGCGATGGCCTGTGGCACGCCCGTTGTCGCGACGTCGGCCGGCGCGCTCAGCGAGATCGTTGCAGACGGCGCCGGCCTGCGCGTCCCTCCGGGCCAGGTCGAACCGCTGGCCGCGGCGATCCGCGAGCTGCTGGAGGACCCCGCGCGCTGCCGCGTGATGGGCGAGGCCGGGGCGCGGCGCATCCGCGAGCGCTTCAGCTGGCGTCGCACCGCGGAGGAGACGTTCGCGCTCTACGAGGAAGTCCTCAGCGGCAGCGGTCCGGCATCGACCACGAAAAGCTCGACACCACGCGCGCAATTGGTCTCGTGAAGGTTTGCTTCCTGATCCACCAGGGCTCGATGTACTCGGGCGGGCAGGGGATCTACCTGCACCACATCACGCGCGAGCTAACGGCGCTTGGCGTTGAGGTGCACGTCATCGGTGGGCCGCCCTACGCCGATCTCGTCCCCGACGTGACGTTGCACAAGGTGCAGAATTACAGCGTCTACCGCCTCCTTGAGACGGCGAAGCTCTTCTTCTACGGCCGCGAGCCGCTCAGCTTCTTCCAACCGCTCAACTTCTACGAAATCGCGACGAGCCGGTTCGGCATGTTCTCCGTCATGTCGGCCTTTAGCTTCCGCGCCTACAACACGCTGATGGAGCTGGCCAAGGAGCACCGGTTTGACTTGATCCACGACGTGCAGGTCCTCGGCTACGGCACGTTGCTGATCAAAGCGAAGGGCTACCCCGTTGTCGCCAACATCCACCATCCGCTCCAGCTCGATAGGCAGAACCGCATCCGCCAATCGGCTAGCCTCTCGGAGGCGCTACGTTGGGCGCGCTTCTACCCGTTCTTCATGCAAGAGGTCGTCGCGCGCCGCGTCGACCGGATCATCACCGGTTCAGCAAGCTCGGGAGAGAAGGTGCGACGGGCGTTCCGTCTGCCGGAAGACCAGGTCTCGGTCATCTATGATGGCGTCGATACGGAGTTCTTCCGCCCGCTCGAGACGCGGCCGCGCGAGCCGAACCGGCTGCTCTACGTCGGCAACTCAGACGACGAGAACAAGGGCGCCCGCTACCTGCTCCATGCCGTCGCGCTGCTCAAGGAACGGCGAGACGTGCGCCTAACGGTCGTCGACAGGGAAGAGGCGTATGTCGTGCCGTCCGTCGCGCGAGGGCTTGGGATCGAAGACCGCGTTACACTCACGGGACGCGTTGAGAAGGACGAGCTGCTCAGCCTCTACAACGAGGCGACGATCGTCGTGTCGCCGTCGCTCTACGAAGGATTCGGCCTACCCGCCGCGGAGGCGATGGCGTGCGGCGCGCCACTCGTCGCGACGACGGCCGGCGCGTTCCCGGAGGTCGTCGAGGACGGTGTCAGCGGGCTCCTCGTCGCGCCGGGCGACGCGCAGGCGCTCGCGGACGCGATCGAGCGACTGCTGGACGCACCGCTGCTGCGCACGCGCCTCGGCCAGGAGGCGCGCAAGCGCATCGTCGAACGCTTCTCGTGGCGTCAGACAGGCGTGCGCACACTGGAACTCTACGAGGACGTGCTGGAGCGGACGGCTAGTCGTCCGCGGGCGGCTCGATCGGCGTCGCAATAAGCGCCCGCCCGATCCAGAATGCAATATACAGAGCGCCCAGGAAGCCGCCGGTGACGGGCAGCGCCAGCGCCCAGTAGCTGCGCCGCAGGACCCCGCCCAGGAAGAAGATGGCGGCTCCCAGCGTGGCGACGCAGATCAGCATCCCATAGAAGTGCGAACGTTCTGCCATGAATTCGTGCTCCGTTCGGGGGTTTACCGGCTCCCCGTACTGGGGTCGGCCCGATGGCTAGTGTAGAAAGCCCGGCCCCCAGTGTCAAATGAGCGCCTAGGCGGTGATATCCTCCCCGCCGTCCACGCCCAGGACGTTGCCCGTCATCCATCCTAGCCGGCCGTCCGCGAGCGCCGCGATGGCCTTCGCCACGTCAGCGGTCGTCGTCGATCGGCCGGAGGGGTTTTGCTGCCTCGCGCGGTCGAGCAGCTCGGGACCGCCCGGGATCCGCCGGAGAGCAGGCGTGTCCGTCACGCCGGCCCGGATCGAGTTCGCAGCGATGCCCATCGGCGCCAGCTCGAACGCGAGCTGGCGGATATGCGACTCGAGCGCCGCCTTCGCTGCGGAGACCGCGCCGTACGAACGAATGACGCGCGTGCCGCCCGAGCTGGTCATCGCGAAGATCCGGCTGCCCTTACGCAACAGTCCCTTCCCAACGAGCGCCTGCGTCCAGTAGACGAGGCTGTGCGCCATCACATCGAGCGTCATCTCCATCTGTCGCTGGCTCAGTGTGTCCTTCGGTCCCTCGCCGATGTACGGCAGCAGCGTCCCGAACGCGAGCGAGTGGAGCAATACGCGTACGTACGCGTCGTCGCCGTTCTGGCGCACGCGCTCGTTTAGCGCTTCGACAACTGTTGTGCGCTTGTCTGCGTCCGCGGCGTTTACGTTGAAGAACAACGCCTCTTGGCCGCGCTCGCGGATCTCGTTCTGGATGCGCTCAGCGTTCGGAAGCGTGGAGCGCAGATCGAAATGCACGCCGGCGACGTTGTAACCGTTCGCCGCGAGCTCAAGCGCTGTCGCCTCGCCGAAGCCGCTCGATGCGCCGAGGACGAGTGCCCAGTCGTTAGCCATAGTCTCGACTCCCTTCGTTGTCGATCAGTCCTGCAAGATGCCTTCCGTGGTAAGTAGCCGCTCGCGAAACGCGCTCACGGCATCGCCGTCGCCTTCGAGCGCGGCGCGCACGGCTCGATGTAGTTGCGCCGTCGTCACGATACAGTAGCGCATCGTTTCAGCCGCGACGCGTAGCGGCTCAGTGTATTGCTGCATCCGCGATGCGGGGTCTTGCGTCCGATGCCCGTTGATCACCAGCACGCCGCGCTTCGGCCGTCCCTGCGCGATCGCGTGCTCCAGACGCCGCCGAAGCGGGTAGTGCGCCTCTATTCCGATGGCGCTGGTGCCGCCTTCGACCTGCAGGAACGCTGTCCGCCCGTCGAAGGTGATCTGCGCAGGCGCGTCGATGTCGTCCGGCGCCACGGCGAAGCCCAGGAGCGCCAGGGCCGCGCGCACCGGCTCGCCCAGCCCGGAGCGGCCCTCCTCCCACGGCAGCGCCTCGAGGCCGCCCGGAGGGCCGTTCTGGGCGGCCTCTGCGCCTGCCGCTGGTACCGGAAGAGTGTACGTGGCTACCCAGCCCGGCGCGCTCGATTTGGAAGCCTGCCGCAGCGTCTGGCGGAGGCCTTTCTGGATCAAATCGGAGAATACGTAGCGTTGCTCGGCGGCTGGGACGCGTTCGAGCGGCGGCAGAAAGACGATCCGTCCGTCACCCATACGCAACTCGATGGCGACCGAGGCGCCGCCCGCGCTGCGCGCGATCGCGCAGCCTGCGTCCTCCGCAAAGCATGCCTGGTACGAGAGCTTCTCACCCCACGCCAACAGCAGCGGCGCGAACGGGTGATCGTCGAGCACGACATCGAAACGAGCGCCCGTCCCGCGTAGCAAGAATGGCTCTTGATAGGCGATACCCTCCGGCGCGGGTAGCCAGCAGTAGCGGTCGAACTCTTGTGTGTCGTTTGGATATGCGAAGCATACCACCGCGCCGCCCCGCTCCAACAGACGCTCCGTTTCGTCACGACGCCTTCGCAGGAGCGCAGCGAGCGTTACCTCGTTCGCGCCCGAGGCCTCGATGACAACGCGCTCGCCTGTGTGCAGCCGGTGCTCCTTCGTCCCCTGTGCTACCTCATCGATGAGCTGCGAGAGCGCTCTTGGCTCGACGACGAGGGCGTCGTAATCGAAGAACGATGGCGCGCTGGCGAAGCTGTAGTTGTCGATCGGTACGCCGGGGAGCGGAAGTCCGAGTGAGAGGATGCGCATGGTCGTCTCAATCCCTCAGGTCGAGCGTGCGCAGGAACGTGCGGAACTCCGGCCCAATGTCCTCGCGTCCCAGCGCTAGCTCGACGGACGCCTTCAGCAGACCGAGCGGCCGGCCCGTGTCGTAACGTGTGCCCTGGAATCGGCAGGCGAACATCGCCTCCTGCTCCAGTAGGAGCGACAGACCGTCCGTGATCTGAATCTCACCGTTCTTACCCGGCGGCGTGCGGTCGAGCGCGTCGAAGATCGCCGGCGTCAGCACGTAACGCCCTACGATGCCAAGGTTCGATGGCGCCTGCTCCGGCGCCGGCTTTTCGATGAGCGCCCGGACGCGATAGACGCCTGCGCCCAGCGCTTCGCCGTCCACGATACCGTAGCTTTCGACTTCGCTTGGCGGTACTTCCTCGACTGCGACGACGGAGCCGCCGTACGCCTCGTGCACAGTGATGGCCTGCTTCGTCGCAGGCACGTCCGAGACGATCACGTCGTCGGGGAACATCAAGACGAACGGCTCGTCGCCGACGACCTTGCGCGCGGTGAGCACGGCGTCGCCGATGCCGCGCTGCTCCTTCTGCCGAACGTAGATGATGTGCGCCAGGTCTGAGACGCGCCGGACCTCCTCCAGCCGCTCACGGTCGCCCTTCGCCTCGAGCAGCTGCTCCAGCTCCGCCGAGCGGCTGAAGTGGTCTTCGATGGCGCGCTTCCAGGACGACGTAACGATGATCACCTCATCGAGGCCGGAGGCGACGGCCTCCTCCACCGTGTACTGAATGATCGGCTTGTCGACGAGCGGGAGCGCCTCCTTGGGCTGAGCCTTCGTGGCGGGCAGCAGTCGTGTGCCGTACCCGGCCGCCAGGATCACGGCTTTTCGTACGCTCACCGGTTTAGCGCTCCAATAGGGCTGTCATGGGGTCGCGCCCCATTCTATCCGACGGCTGGAGGGCAGGCTAGGGCGCGGCGGTCGATCGGTCCGGCCCGAGCAGAGCGCTGAGCGGTACGCGCACGAGCGCGCCGGACACGTCGTCGACTTCGACCGGCTGGTCGTCCGAGATCAGCGCATCGGAGATGTAGACGTTGGCGCCATCCCACGCGATGCCGATAGGACGGCTCGGGATCTCCGAGTCCGCTATGCGCCAGGATCCGAGCTCGTCGCCGTTCGCGTCGAGGACGGCGATGCGCCCGTTCGCTGGATCGGTCGCGAGCACACGACCGTCATCGATCGCGACGATGTAGGCGCGATCGGTGATGCCGTGGCTGCCCCAGCTCAGTATCGCCATCTCATCGATGTACTGGAAGTCGCTGTCGAAGTGTTGGATGCGCTGGTTCCAGTAGTCCGCGACGTAGATTTCGCCGCCCGGTGCGATCGAGATCGAGCTCGGCTCGTCGAACTGGCCTTCGCCGGTTCCGAACGTGCCGTACGTCTCTAGCGCAACGCCATCAGGGCTCCACTTTGCGATGCGCTTGTTGCCTGTGTCCACTACCAGCAGGTTGCCCTCGGAGTCGACGACGATGTCTCGCGGACCAAAGAGCGAGTCAGCCGGGCAGACCGCCGGGTCGCTGCAAAGGTTGGCGACTCCCCAGGCGCGAATGAACTCAAACTCTGGCCCGAAGACCTGGATGCGATGATTCCACGTATCCGCGACGTAGATGTTGCCGTCGTCGTCGACGGCGATGCCCCACGGGCCATCGTGGTTCTCGTAGTCGCCCTTCGAGTACGGATCGCCGAACTGACCCGGGTCGCTCCCCGCCTCGCCAAAGCTCGAGACCTCGCCATCCGGCGTGAACTTCTCGATGCGGTGGTTGATCCGGTCGACAACGTAGACGTTCCCATCGCTGTCCGTCGTGACGCCCGCGGGCTGGTTGACCGAGCCTTCCGATGTGCCGCGCTCTGCAAGCGTCTCGATGGTGTCCGGCGAAAGCGGCTGGCCGGCCGCGCCTTCGGGGACAGGGCCGATGGGCGGCGGGTTCGCCGTCTCTCCCGGCGAGACGTTCGTTGGGAAGTCGCGCGGGAAGTACGCGTACATCTCCGTTCCCTGTGTCGCTCCAGGCACGGTGCGGTCGATGAAGTAGTCGCGCCAGATGCCCCAGTAGTGGCCGGTGATCAGATCGCCGAGGAACCCCGTCGAGTTGAGCCCAAGGTAATGATCGGGCAGGAACCACCACATGTGTGTGTAGGCCACGGGGTCCTGGTACTGGTCCGCGTACGGCTCTATCTTGCCGCGGTTCAGGTCCTGGACCAGCGCGACGCTGCCCGGCTCGGGCACAACCCCATCGTACTGTGTGTACTCGACGTTGGTGTAGCCGCGCATATACCAGGGCCACGGCCAGATGTTGCCGGTGTTATCGATGTAGATCTTGAGATCGTGGCCCTTGCCTGAGAGTTCCGCGATGCGGTCGATCTCGTCGGCAATCACGCCCAGCTTAGGCGAGCCCTGCGCGTAGATGAGCAGTTCTTGCGGATACCCGTCCACGTCGCCCTGGTCGTAGGCCGCGAAGCCGGCGGCTCGCACGGTGAACACGAGCATGGCGGAGAAGAGTCCCACCATCGCGACTTGTCCGGCGATCTGCAGCGAGACGCGACTCGCCAGCCAGAAGACGCAGACCGCGGCGCCACCGGAGAGCATCCACGCGATGACCGAGAGTCCCGACGTCATGCCTCTCGCCTGGAAGATCAGCGCGGCGAGGAGCGCAAACACTCCCGTCGCGACGAGAAGCACCCACGGCGACGTCAGCCAGTTCGTGGACTCCGTTTGCTGCGCCCGGTGCCCTGTCGACGGCGCGGCAGGCAGGCTGGCCCTTCGAGCGGCCTCCGGGAACGAAGACAGCGCGCTACTGATGACGCGCGCGGCGAGCAGCGACAAGGGCAGCGCGACGTGTACCGTGAGCCACGGCATCTTCTCGCCCGCAATCGTGATGCCGAAGAAGATCGCAAGCGTCCAGTAGATCAAAAACTTCGTGAAGACATCCATCGGCAGCATGAGAACCGTCACGATCGCGACGAGGAACGCCAGGTGGATGTGCATGCCGCCGATGAGCGGCGTGTCGCCCGGGATGATGCTCAGGATGAAGATGAGCAGCAGGGCGGAGGCGGTCAGCAGCTTCTGCTCGGCGCGGCCTCGGAAGGCGTAGTAGAACGTCCCGCCCAGCGCGAAGATGAGCGGCAGGAACTCGTAAACCGGCGTGAGCATGAAGTAGTAGTAGTCCGGCTGCGAGCCGCGGCGTACCTCGTGCTGGCTGAGCCAGTAGTCCATCGAACCCCAGATGCCGGTCCAGAAGCCGCCCATGTTCGTGAAGAACGAAGTGAATAGCAGCACGAACGGGATGTAGAACAGCAGCGCGGCCGCCAGCCATACGCGCCAGTTCCAGAACAGGCCAACGACTGCCGAGCCGAAGATGAGCACAAGCACGCTGAACTGCATCAGTCCGTGCTCCCGCATGTACCCGTGGTCTTCAAAGAAGGGTGCCATCTGGATCGCGGCCGCGAATTGAGGCGCCGCCAGCGTGCCGAACACGATCAGCAGGGCGCCGGCCGCCGGGAAGCGATCGAGCGACAACCGCTTGCGCCACTCGCCGGTGAACGGCCAGAGCGCTACGACGGCCCACGCGGTCAGCGCGAACCCGATGTACGCGACTACCAGTTCGATCGTCGTCAGCGCGCGCGTCTTCCGGTATTGATCGATCAGGTCCCAGGCGACCAGGAAGTTGATGAACACAAGGAAGATCGCGACGCTGATCGGCGTGGTCTCCTTCGTCGCGAAGCTGAGCGCCATCAGCGGCCCGATCGCGATGAGCCAGAGGTGGTGCCGCCGCCCGAGGTACTCGATCGCGCCGTTGATCTGCTCGTTCAGCGCGGCACTGTCGCTCGGCGCGGCCACAAGACTCTCGTCGTCTACCGGCCGGTCGGAGAGGTACCGCCAGATGCAGACGGCCATCCCTAACGTGAAGAAGATGGTGTACATGTCCTCACGCGCGAATCGGCTCACGTACAGGATGACGGGAGAGACCGCGAGCAGCCCCGTAGCGACGATCGCGCCAAGTGTGCCGAGCTGCTTGCGCATGAGCCACGGCAGGCCGAGCAGCAAGATCCCGAACGTCGCGGCGGCGAGCCGCGCGGTGTATTCGTTGTCGCCGACAGGCGCGAGCTTGAACGCTGATGCGATGGCGAAGTACTGGAACGGGCCGTGGTAGACGGGATCATGTTTGTAGATATCGATCCCGTTCTTCGTGATGTCCCAGGCGAACTTGATGTGGATGCTCTCATCGTGGTGGATCGCGCGGTCGCCCAGGTCCCAGAGCCGGAGGATGGCGCCCAGCGCAATCAGGGCAATCGTGATTCCGATGGGCCAGTAGCGCACCGCCAGGTTGACGATCCCCGCCGTCTCGCCGTTGCGTTCCTTCCAGAAGGTGCGAAGCCGTTGTGTCGTCGTTGCCATCGATTACTCCGCGGCGAGCTGGCTGCTAATAGCGCCTGGACGAACGCGGTACACCTGCGTCCCGCCCAGGGCACAGCTCGATACTGGCTCGAAGAGTTCGGTCATTTCAGCCACGGTCACGCCCGGGTACTGCTCCTGTTCTATCTCACCCACGACCACGTACCGGATGTTGTACGTATCGAGGACGGCGCGGACTGTCGCGGCGTCCGAGCTTGTATAGAGCGTCTGGAGGTCTTCCGGGCGGCCCTCCTGGGCGACAGAGTCGCCACGCCACTGGAGTTGGTGGCCCGGCCACTGAAGGACGCTGGGAAGTCCCGTCGCCGCCGAGATGCGCCCGCCGTTCGAATAGTCGCCTCCCAGCGCCTCGGCAATGACAGGATGGCCGCCGACTCCTAGTAGGCAGTCGACGGCAGCGCGGTCGTCCCCGTTGTAATAGTCCAGCCCGTTCAACCCTCTAGGTAGATCAAACGCATCTGTGCGATTAAAGGTTGCGAGAAGAGGATAGACGAAGGCGGCGACCAGAACAACCGAAGCTGCGCCGGCCCAGACGCCTCGCCAGCTCAGTATGCCGCTCGCGGATGCCTCGCCCTCCTTCTGCTCGGCCCGGCCCCAGAGCAGGACGAACGCGCCGCTTACCACGAAAAAGACGCCGCCCATCACGATGCCCGTGATGACGGCCGTAAAGAAGTCGTTCCCGATGAGGATGCCGGCGATCAAGCCCACCAGCGTCGCGGTACCCACGACGAAGTCGCCGGACGACCACGAGACCGAGACGTCCGGCCGTGCCAGCGGCAGCTTGATCGCCCGCGACAGCTCGTACAACGCGACGCCGCCGGCCAGGCTGAGCAGGATCCACGCCTGATAGTAGAGCTTGAAGATCGTGTTCATTCGGTTGCTGAACGTGTCCTCGATGTAGACGAACTCCGTCCCGAAGATGAGCAGCGCCGCCGTCGCCGCGAGTCCGAGCGCGAAGATGTGGCCCATGCGCCCCTCGCGGTCGCGCTGGGCGGCCTCTAGCTCGCGTACGAGCGCGAGCACGAGAAGGCCGAGCGCCCCGCCGATCACGAGCGGTGTGAGCCAGTTCCAGCCGCGCGCGGACAATCGATCGCCGAAGCTCACCTCCACGTCTCGGTTGCCGGCGATGTGCGCATCGTTGATGCGAATGCCTTTCGGCAGCGAGTCGCCGATGCTGGCGAGGCCGTCCCAGACGAGCCAGAGGAAGAAGACGCCGATCGCCGGAGCGAGCGCCCAGAGGACGGCGTTTGCTGTGAGCTTCTCCTCGCTCCGGCTGATCCGCCAGACCGCGTAGGGCAGCACGATCGCCGCGAACGTTCCCCAGATGAGCAGCGAGTGGAACAAGCCGCTCCCTTCCTGGGCGTTCGCCGTGAAGCCGGACGCCTGGCTATCGAAGCCGCCGAAGAAAAACGGCGTGTACGCGAGCGCACCGAGCAGGAAGACCGGCAACACAAATCCCGCCGTATCGAGCGCGATGCCCCACGACCAGGTGTCCGTGGCAAGCCGGTTGCGCAGCAGCGCCGCAAACGCGACCACGAACGCCATCGTGGGGAGGTCCCACGTGTTCAGGAACGCCAGGCCGCCCAGCACAATGCTGAACGCAACCAGCCACAACGGCCGCTCGAGCCAGACGACGAGATCGAGTGGTTCGTCGGAGCGGAAGAAGTTGAGC
The DNA here is from genome assembly GCA_040902195.1 of Dehalococcoidia bacterium. Classification (GTDB taxonomy): domain Bacteria; phylum Chloroflexota; class Dehalococcoidia; order DSTF01; family RBG-16-68-14; genus JBBDXS01. The sequence goes on along the minus strand of JBBDXS010000001.1, from coordinate 39,180 downwards.
GCCACGCCCACCGCGAGCAGCACGAAGGGTATCGACATCACGTGCGGGTGCATGTCGCCGAGGAGGAAGCTGAAGAACGGGAACTCGTGGATGCCGGTGCTACCGTCCAGCATGCGCGTCGCGCGCCACCAGAACCAGAAGCCCTTTTGCGGATCGGGAAACCAGTCGGCACTGTCGTAAGGAACGAGGTTGCCGACGTTCACCCAGCTCCAGAAGCCCTGCGAACCAATGTCGCGCGCTGCCAGCGCCTCGAGCACGCCCTCCAGGTTGCCCATCACGGCGAGCATCAGCGCCGCGATCAGTCCGAAGACCACCGGCCGTCCGAGCGGTCGCGAGAAGTGCGCGGCGGACGTCTCCGGCCTCGATTCGGCAGAGGCGCGCTCGCGCGGCGCCGTGAGGTTGTAAACGATGCCGAACGCGCCCGTGATCGCGAGCGCGGCGATCGTGGCCACACCGAGGTTAAAACCGATGCCTGTCGAGAGGCCGCTCAGCCTCGTCAGGATCGAGATCAGCAGGTAGCCGAAGTAGTAGTAGCTGACCGAGTAACCCGCCAGCCATGGGTCCTCCGGCGGGAAGTCTCCGCCGTGCGTAACGGCGTTCAGGAACATGAAGTCCATCGGCTTCTCGGTGCCGCCCAGGTCCGGCACGAACGAGCGCAGCCATACCGCAGTAATGAACGCGAGGAACAGCACCACCTCGGTGATCAAGATAAAGCGCAGGCGCTCGCGGATCAGCCGTTCGAGCAATGGCCGTCTTCGCCAGATGAGGATGCCCGACGCGATCATGACGAGGAAGAGCGAGAGCCAGATCCCGCCCGTCGTGTTGGGCATGATGCGCATCACGTTGAGGATCCAGAAGAGGTAGCCGAGGATCAGCAGCCCGAACGCCTTCGATAGGCTGTAGCCGCGGTCAGGAAGGTTGCGGAAGAGACTGAGGCACAAGGGTAGGGCCGCGAGCCCCACCACCTGCATGACGATCCACCAGGTTAGCGTCTCTGACACGGCGTCCTCGAAGGATAACGCGTGCCGCCATGCAGCCCTAACATAAGGCTAGGATACGGGCGAGCGCGAATTAGCGGAAGAGCGCCTCGACGAAGGCCTCCGGCGAGAACGGCGCGAGGTCGTTCTCGCCCTCGCCCGTGCCGACCAGGCGTATCGGGATGCCAAGCTGGTCCGCTACGGCGAAGACGATGCCGCCCTTCGATGTGCCGTCGAGCTTGGTGAGGCACACCGCGGTGACCTCCGCGGCTTCAGTGAAGGCTTTGGCCTGGATCAGCGCGTTCTGGCCGTTCGTTGCGTCCAGGACGAGGAGCACTTCGTGCGGCGCGCTCGGATCCTTGCGCTCGATGATGCGCCGGATCTTGCGCAGCTCTTCCATCAGGTTGAACTTCGTGTGCAGCCGCCCGGCCGTATCGATGATCACCATGTCGGCGTCGCGGCTATCAGCCGCCGTCAGCGCGTCGAAGACGACCGCGCCCGGGTCGGCGCCCTGCTTGTGCGCAACGACGTCTGCGCCGACGCGCTCGCCCCACTCCTTGAGCTGCTCGATCGCGGCGGCGCGAAACGTGTCGCCGGCGGCGATGACGCAGCTACCGCCCTCGACCTGGTAGGCGTGCGCGAGCTTCGCAATGGTCGTGGTCTTGCCGGTGCCGTTCACGCCCAGCACGAGGATGACCGCGGGCTTTGGCAGCTCGGCGGCGTTTGCTCCCCAGAGGCGCCCTTTCGGCTCGGGCGCCTTGAGGATCTCGATCAGCTCTTCTTTGAGTGCGCTGCGTACCCCGTCAGCGTCCTTGATCTTGTCGCGCTGGATGCGCTCGCGCACGTCGTCGAGGATCCGCTGCGTCGTCGGCAACCCGACGTCCGCGCCGATGAGCAACTCCTCCAGCTCTTCCCAGAGCGTGTCATCGATGCTGCCGCGGTCGAACAGGCTGGAGATGTGGCCGAACCAGGACTTCTTCGTGCGCTGGAGCGCCTGCTCGGTCGCCTGCTCCGCTTCCTCATCGAGCTCGTCCTCTTCGTACTCGACGGCCTCATCGCTGGCCGCCTCAACGGGCTCCTCCCACTCGATACCGTCGCTGGCGACAGCCTCCTCGGCCGCAACGTCCCCGACGGCGACGCTGGCGTCTTCGATGTGGCCTTTGGGTTTTCTACGGAAGAAGCGCATGTCTTCGCATCGTATCGCGAGGGCAGGGCGCTGGCAAAAGCGGGCTACTTCTTGTCCGGGATGTCCGCCAGCCGGAGCGAGAGCACTGTCGAGGTGCTGTCCGCGCCCATCGAGACGCCGTAGATCGTGTCGGCCATTTCCAGCGTCCGCCGGTTGTGCGTGATGATGATGAACTGCGTCCGCTCCGAGAGCGCCCGCAGCTCTTGCGCGAAGCGCCCGACGTTCGCTTCGTCCAGCGCTGCATCGACTTCGTCCAGTACGCAGATCGGCGACGGGTTCGTCTCCAGCAGCGCGAACAACAGCGCGACGGCGGTCAGCGACCGCTCGCCGCCCGAGAGCATGTTGATCGTGCGCACCCGCTTCCGCGGCGGCTGCGCGACGATATCGACGCCGGGCAGTCCGTACTCGTCCGGCGCGGTGAGCAGCAGCTCCGCCTGACCGCCGCCGAAGAACGTCTCGAAATAGCGGCTGAACTGCTTGTTCACGGCGTTGAACGTGCTCGAGAACCGCTCCTTGATGATCGACTCCAGCTCCTCGATCGCGCCCTGGAGCGCCTGCTCCGCTTCGCGCAGGTCGCCGAGCTGCGTGCTGAGGAAATCGTGTCGCTCCTTGTTCTCCGCGTAGTCGCTCTCCGCCGCGATGTTCACCGGCCCTAGGCTGCGGATGTCCGCGCGCAGCTCGGCAACGCGGTCCTTTAGCGCTACGGGGTCGACGTCGGCGCCGCCGCGCATCGGCGCGGGGCTGTCTCCCTGCTCGGTCGTCAGCCACGCGGGCGGTTGGTCCGGCTCCGGCACGGCGACGATCTCGCCCTCAGGCGAAGGACGGAAGCCTTCCTCCTCCAGCCGCGTCTTGAGCGACTCGAGCTCCTCGCTGCGCAGATGCACCGCGGCCTCAGCCTCCATTAGCGCGCGCTCCGCCTGGAGGGAGGCTGCGCGCGATGCGTTGATCTCGTCGCTGATCGACCGCTGGCGCGACTCGACCTGCTCAAGCGCCGCGCGCGCTGGCACAAGCTCCTCTCCCGCAGTCGCGGCCTCTTGCGTCTTCTCCTCTAGCTCGCGACGCGCTGCCGCGAGCCGGGACGTGATCTGCTCCAGCTCTTCCGCGATCTTCGCTGACATCTCCTCGCGCCGGCGTAGGTCGTCCTGGACGCGCGTGAGGCTGGCGGACTGGATCGACCGCTGGCGGCTGATCGATTCGTGCTCAGCCTCCAGCGCGGCGATGTGCGTGCTGCGCGCGGCCGTGCCCTGCACCAGGTGCTCGCGCTGGGCGGTCAGGTCTTCTTGTTCGGCGGTGAGTCGCGCGCGCTCGCCTTCGTGCTCGTCGAACTCGAGGCCGGCGCGCTGCGTGTCCTGATCGGCCACAGCGAGGCCGTCTTCGGCCTCCGAGATGCCGCGCAGCGTCTCGGCGCGGCGGGCGTTTACGGCGTTCAGGCGCGCGGCCGTGCTGGTCAGGCGCGTCCGGTGCTGGCGCAGCGCCTCCTCGGCGTCCGCTAGCTCCGCGCGCATGCGCTCGACTTCGGGCGAGAGCTCATCGTGCGTGCGCTGCGCGGCGGCGAGCTCGCCGCGTTCGAGGTCGAGCGCTGCGGCCACTTCGATGTGCTCCGCCTTCATGCGCTGGAGCTCTTGCGGCAGCTCGCCCGTCTCGCGCTGGTGCGCGAGCGCGCGGCGCACGGCGCGCGCGCTGCCGGCCGTCATTGAGCCCGTCGGGTGCAAGACGATGCCGTCAAGCGTGACGACACTGCCCATTCCGCGACGCAAGATGCCCTTCGCGATACCGAGGTTCTGCGCGACGATGAACCGTCCGAGCAGTGTATTGACCAGTGTGCGGTAGCGTGAGTCGCAGCGGACGAGGTCGGACGCGACGCCGAGGACGCCGCGCTCCTCCGTGATGTTGATCGGATGCACGACCTTCATGTCGGACAGCGGGAAGATCGTCGCGCGGCCGAGGTCTTCGCCTAGCAGCAGCTCCGCCGCCGCGATTGCGTCCTCCTGCCTTTCGACGACGATGCCGTGGACGGCTTCCGCCAGCGCTGCTTCGATCGCGCGCTCGAGTCCCTCGGGCACGCGCAGGAGCTGTCCCAGCATGCCGACGACGCCCATGATGCGGTTGTCTGCATCCGGCGTCTGGTCCGGGATCAGGTTCCCGGCCGCAAGCACTGCCTGTACGCCGGCGTCCGCTGGCGGCAGGTCGATGTGTGTCGACTCCGCCGCTTCGAGCTTGGCCTCTGAGGTTTCGATCTTGACGGCGAGCGTGCGCACGTGTTCCTGGCGCGCGGCGTGTGCGGTCGATATGCGATCGAGCCGGTCCTGTGCGTCGCCGAACTCACGCGCGACGCGCTGGACCGTCGGTCCAAGCTGGTGCACGCGCTGTCGCCGGCTGGCGAACTCCCTGGCCCAGCCTTTGAGGAGCCCGAGCTGGTCGTGCCGCGATTCCTCCAGCGAGACCAGCTCGCTGCGGAACCGCTCGTGTTGCCGGCGCAGAGCCACGCCCCGGCCCTCGGCCTGTGCGCGCTGCGCCGCTGCGGCGGACGCGAGCCGGCCTGCCTCGGCGAGGGCGGTGCGGAGGTGCCGGAGCCGCTCGTCTAGCTCGGCGAGGCGGCGCATCTCGGCGTCCGGCTCGCGCGCCAGCGCCAGCTCCTGCCCGACGGCCTCCGTCCTCTCATCGTGCTGCCCCAGCAGAGCGACGAGCTGCTCTCGCTCCTCACGGAGCGACTGCTGCTCGGTCGTCAGCTCTTCACTCCGCTGGCGTAGCAGCTCGATACGCTCGCCGTCGAATGTGATGCGGTGCTCCAGATCGCGGCGGTACTCCTCGACGTTGCGCCGTGCTGCCTCTCGTTCCGCAATCTCTGTGCGCTGCTGCTGGAGCGCGGTCGCGAGCGAGCCCACGCCGCCCTCGAGCGCGTCGTAGTCGCGCTTGGCGCGGTGGAACTCTTCCTTGCGCTGGTCGGCGTATGCGCGCGCTCCCGCGATCGCGCCGTGCGCGTCCTGCCACTGCTGTCCGTAGAGCGTGTGCAGCGCCTCCGCAAGCTCCGCGCTCAGCTTCTGGTGCGCCTCCGCGCGGTCGACCTGGCGTTCGAGCTGGCGCAAGCGCGGCGCGATCTCGCGCACGAGCATGTCGACGCGCTCCAGGTTGTCGCGCGTCGCGGCGAGCCGGTTCCGCGCCAGGTCGAGCTTGTCGCGATGCAACCGAACGTCGGCAGCCTCTTCGATCAGGCCGCGGCGCTCCTCGGGACGGAGCGTAAGCACCTGTTCAACCAGACCCTGGCCCATGAAGGCGTAGCTGTTCTGGCCGACCTGCGCCTTGAGGAATAGCTCGGTCAGGTCCTTCAGCCGGACGCGGCTTTGGTTCAGGTAGTACTCGTTCTCGCCGCTGCGATAGGCGCGCCGCGCAACGACGACCTCACCGAAGTCGATCGGCAGCCAGCCGTCCTCGTTGTCGAGGACGATCTTCACCTCCGCCATGCCCATCGCGGGGCGCTGCGTGCTACCGCTGAAGATGATGTCCTCGGTTTTGCGCGCGCGGATGATGCGACTGGCCTGCTCGCCCAACACCCAGCGGATCGCGTCGGCGACGTTCGTCTTGCCGGAGCCGTTTGGCCCCGCAATGCACGTTACGCCCGTGCCGAACTCAAAGCCCGACTTCGGAGCGAAGCTCTTGAACCCGTGCATTTCGAGGCGCTTGAGGTACATCTAGTCCTCTTGGTCCAACTGCTTAAACGCCTGGCTCGCAGCTTCCTTTTCGGCCTGCTGCTTGCTGTGACCGCTTCCCGTGCCCAGCGTGCGCCCGCCGATAACGACTTCCACCGTGAAGCGGCGCGCGTGGTCCGGCCCCTCCGCCTCGATGAGACGGTAGACCGGCGTGGTCTGATAGCGCGACTGGCTGAGCTCTTGCAGCCGCGACTTCGGATCGCCGGGGAATGCACGCTGGTGGACGGATGCGAAGTCCTCGCCCAGCGAGCGCCGGACAAAGTGTTGCGCGGCAGAGAGCCCGCCATCAAGGAAGATCGCGCCGACGACGGACTCGTATACGTGCGCGAGGTTCGTCGGCCGCTCGCGCCCGCCGCCGCCGTCCTCGCCCCGGCCGAGGAGCAAGTCCTCGCCTAGCTGGAGCTGGGCCGCTGCCTTGGCTAGCGTGTCGCGCCGGACCAGATGCGTGCGCAACTCTGTCAGCTTGCCTTCGTCTTCGCCCGGAAACGCGCCGTACAGGTCGTCCGCAACAACAAGGCCGAGCACAGCGTCGCCGAGGAACTCGAGCCGTTCGTTCGACTCGGGCGCCAGGTCGGGGTTCTCGTTCACATACGAGCTGTGCACGAGAGCCTGCCGGAGCAGGGCGGGGTCTTTGAACTTCACGCCGAGGCGGTCCTCCAATGGACTTCGCTTCGAGGCCACGTCTTCATCTCCCCCTTAAAGGCGGCTCCCGAATGGGCCATGCCCGCTTCCTTGCGGATGCCCCGGTTGTTCTGCGGGAAGTGGTGAAGGCCCGTGTGCGCGTTCGAGGCCGCCTCGCCCGACGCGTTCATTTCGGAGGGTGGCGGGAACGCGACGCAGCCGAAGCGCCCTGCACGGCTCGCTGCCGGTCTGCCGTTCCTATCCTCGTCCGCTCGCAGCGATTCCACCCTCCCCCGACGGCCGTTGTGGGAGCTTAGCCGTTGCGGGGTCGCGTTATCTTAGCAAAGTAGTCGCGTCGCTTGTCAAGAAAGTAAGCTCTTATGTCGCTTTGCTACACTTGCCGAAATGGAGAGCGAACGTGAAGCACTGCTGGCCGGGCTGGAGCGCTCGCTGTCTCCTGAGGCCCTTCGCGCGCTCCGTCGCGCGGTCGCGCTTGCGGAGCGCGTCGGTCTGGAGCCCTACCTCGTCGGCGGCGGTGTGCGCGACCTCCTGCTTGGCGCGGGCCACGTCGACGTCGACCTCGTCGTAGAAGGCGACGCCATCGAGCTCGCGGGCGCCTTCGCCGCCGAGGTCCGTGCTCGCGTCGTCCGCCACCTGCGCTTCGGTACGGCGACGGTGACCGGCGATGGCTTCCGGCTCGATTTCGCCCGCGCGCGCACGGAGCGCTATTTGCGTCCCGGCGTCCTGCCTTCAGTCCGCCCGGCACGCATCGAAGATGACCTCGCGCGCCGGGACTTCACGATCAACGCGATGGCCCTCTCGCTCGCCAGCCGCTCCGCCGGCCGTCTGGTCGACCCCTACGGCGGGCAACGCGACCTGGACGCGAAGCTCATCCGCGTCCTGCACGACGGCAGCTTCCAGGACGATGCGACCCGCATCCTGCGGGCAGCGCGCTACGCAGGGAGGCTCGGCTTCAAGCTCCAGCGGCGCACGCGCAACCTGATCAAGCGCGACGTTACCTACCTCCGGACGATCAGCGGCACGCGGCTGCGGCACGAGTTCGAGCGCATCGCGGACGAGCCCGGCGCGGCCGCCGCGCTGCGTCTGGCGCAGCAGCTCGGCGCGCTGCACGCGACGCACGAGGCGCTCTGCGCTGGCGAGCGCGCGCTGCGCGAGGCGCGCGGGCTGGCCGGCGCGCCGCATCGCCACGAGTTGGTCTTCTGTTTTCTGCTCGCGAACGCGCCGCCACGCGCCGCCACGGGCGCGGTCCAGCGCCTGGCGCTGACGCGCAAGCAAGCCGGCGCTGTCCGCGGTCTGCTTGCCCTGCGTAACATCGAGCGCCGCCTCGCCAGCAAGACGCTCCTTCCGAGCGACGCCGTACGCCTGCTCGAGCCGCACCCGGCCGTCTCGGTCGAGGCGTTCGCGCTACTGTCGGCGGCGGCGCTTGCTGCCGATCGAGCCCGTCGCTACCTTGACGAATGGCACGCCGTCCGTCCTCGGCTGGGCGGGCGCGACATCGAAGCGCTCGGCGTGCCGCACGGCCCGAAGGTCGGCGCGGCGCTCTCGATGCTGCGCGACGCGCAGCTGGACGGCGTGACCGTTACGCGCGAAGACGAAGTGGCGCTGGTAGGGAAGATGGCAGCAGAGCGAAAGACGTCCCGTGGCTGACCAGGCGATCTGCTCCGTCTGCGGCGAGCCCGGCGACCAGAAGACGGTTTCGGTCTGCAACTCCTGCGGCGAGCCGTTCCACCTTAATCAGCGCAACGATACGCCCGGTAAGGACTGCGGCATGGTCTGGATCAACGAGCAGTACCTCTCGCTCGAGTTTGCCTGCCAGCGTTGCGTTGACGGCGACGCGCCCGCGCCGCAACGCCCAAAGCCCGCTGTCCTCCGTCCGCGCATCGGCAAGCGACGCTACCGGAGGCGCGCATGACAGCCGGGCCGGAGCGCTCGCGACGCCGCCGGCGTGGCGCGCGCGGAGGCCGGGGGCAGGCCAGGGCGCCTATCGAGCAACCGGCGGCGGCCGCGCCGCCTGCGCGCCGGCCGATGCCCACGTGGCGCTGGCTGCGATTGCCCGTTGCGATTGCGTTCGCATTGGGCGTAGTAGTGCTGTGGCTTCTGGGCGACTCGGACCCTGCGCGGATCCTTTTCGTGGTATCGCTGTTCATCCTCGCCTTTGGGGCCTCCAACGTTATCAGTCGGAGGGTGGTCACGTGGCTCAACCAGCGCTCAGCGCGTGAGCGCTAGCGGCCTACCCGCAACCTCTACAAATCAATCGTCTTGCGCAGCTCGCGCACCATCCAGGTTGCGAACGCGCCGTCCGCCGCGACGGGCCAGGCGCGCTGCGTCAGGGGACGATAGCCAAGCCGAAGCCAGAAGTAGAGCGCGAGCCCGAGCCGCTCTGGCAGATGCACGTAGATCTTGGACGTCGAGCGCGCTAGCCGCCGCTCCAGCGCGAGCGCCGTCCGCCCGCCAGCGCCAAGCCGCCTGCGGTCCGGCGCAACCGCCATAAAGCGGACCAGGGCCGCGCCTCGCTCCGGGACGTCCGTCTCGTACTCGAGCAGCGCGCGCGCTCCGTCCTCGTCTCCAACGAGGACGTGCCGCTGCGCGATCGCGGCGTCGAGCGCGCTGGCGTCAGACCAGCGGTCGCAGCCGATCTGCGCCCCGGTGGCCGGCAGCCACGTCGAGAGCGGAGCGACGTCGCCGCGACGGATCGGGCGGAGGCGCATTAGCGGTCGCCGAGCCACTCGCTGACCAGCGCAGGGGCCTCGCGCACGCGCACGCGCCGGACGGAGCACGACGGCAGCGATCGCAGGAAGGTCTGGCCGTAGCTCTTGCTCCCGATCCGCGCGTCCAGCGTTACCATCACGCCGCGGTCGGTCTTGCGCCGGATCAGCCGCCCGAAGCCTTGCTTGAAGCGCAGCACGGCTTGCGGCACGGCGTACTGATTGAACGGATCGTCGAACAGCTCCGAGCGCGAATGGAACACCGGGTCGTCCGGCACGGAGAACGGCAGCCGCGCGATCACGAGCAGCGACAGCGCGTCGCCAACAACATCGATGCCCTCCCAGAAGCTCGCCGTGCCGAGCACAACGGTGTGCGGCTGCTCGCGCAGCGCGTGCAAGAGCTGTCGCGGCGATCCGTCGAGGTTGTGTCCGAGCACGAGGATGCCCTCGTCCTCCAATGTCGACTTGATGCCGCCGTACGCTCCGCGCAGGCTGCTGTGCGACGTAAAGAGTACCAGCGCGCGGCCCTGGCTGGCGCGCACGAGCTCGATCAGCGCCTGCTGCAACGCCGCCATGTACCCGGGCTGGTTCGGCTCCGGCATGTCGGTCGGCACCAGCACCAGCGTCGAGTTGGCGTAGTCGAACGGTGAGCCGAGGTGCAGCTCGCGCGCGTCCTCCAGCCCCACGGCGTTGCGCACGTAATGGAACTCGTTCTCGACAGTCAGGGTGGCGCTTGTGAGCACTGTCGTGCGCTTTTTCGAGAAGAGACGCTCCTGCAGAAGCTCGGCAACTTGCAGTGGCGCCGACGCCAGCCCGATGCCTGCCGAGCGTTGCTGTGTCAGCCAGCACACGGTGTTCGCGTCGTCGCGCAGGACGATCAGGCCGATGCCGAGGCGCAGTAGCTCGCCTGCCTGCAGCAGGTCCGCGACCTCCGAAACGAGCCCGTCGGGCTCGAGTAGCGCGGGCGCATCGGGGCCCTGCAGGCGCATCTGCAGCGCCTGCAGGGTCGAGAACACGTGGCCAAGGCCGGCCGATACGCCCTCCCACGCCAGTTCGATGTCGGCCCAGTCCGGCTGCACGCGCATCGCCCGGTTGAGCAGCAAACGCTCGTCGTAGTCGCCGACGCTGTCGCGCTGCTGTCGCATGAAGCCCGAGACGCGGAGGAAGAAGTCGGGCAGCAGCGCGAGTGCGCTCGCGGCCGCCCGTTCGAGGTCCGCGCCGATCTCGAGCAGCTCTCGCGTCGAGTCCAGGCCAGAGGCCAGACCGCGCGCACTGTTGCGCAGGCTTGTCACCAGCCCCGCATTCTTGCCAGCGATGCGGTCGAGGAGCGTATGCACGTCTTCCTCGCGCGCGCTGAAGCCAAACTGGCTCGTCGCCTCGCTCTCCAGGTGCTGCGCCTCATCAATGATCAAATGGTCGTACTCCGGGATCACGCCGCCGCCGACGGCGACGTCGGACAGCAGCAGCGCGTGGTTCACAACGAGGACGTGCGACGCCTCGGCGCGCCGGCGGGCGCGCAGCAGGTAACAGGAGCCGTCGCGGACGAAGGCGCACGGCGTCGCGAGGCACGCCTCGTTCTGCGCGCCGAGGCGGCTCCAGATCGCCTCCTCGCCCTGCGAGAGCTTCAGCTCCGCGCGGTCGCCCGTGTCCGTGTGCGGCAGCCAGAGCAGCAGCCGCACGAGCAGCTTCGCTTCGTCCGCTGTGAACGCCGTCGAGCGCCGCAGCGCCGACCAGCGCAGCAGGCACAGGTAGTTGCTCCGGCCCTTCAGTTGCGCTGCGCGCAGTTCGACGCCCTCATCTTCCAGCAGGTCGCGCACGCGCGGGATGTCTTGTCCCATGAGCTGCTCTTGCAAATTGATGGTGTTCGTCGAGATCACGACGCGCTCGTTGTTGCGTAGCGCGTGTCGCGCGGCCGGCAGCAGGTACGCCAGCGACTTGCCGATGCCGGTACCTGCTTCGACCATGAGCTGCTCGCTGTCGTTCAGCGCACCCGCGATCGCTCGCGCCATTTGGAGTTGCTCTGGGCGCTCCTCGAAGTCCTCCAACGCGCGAGGGGCGATCTGCGTGAACGCGGCGTCGACTTCCGCGAGATCGAGCGGCTTAGGTTCGGACGCCGTCGCTGAGACCGGCGGACCGTACTTCTTCGGAGGGCTGACCGCGCCATGCAGGAGGTTGGTCGCGTCTTCAGCCGAGAAGACCGGCCGCTCCGACGCAACCTCTTGCAGCAGAAAGCGCAGCGGCCAATCGGTGATCGATGCGATGCGCTCGGCCTCCGCCAGCAGCGCCGGCGGCAACGCTTCGAGACGCTCGCGCAGCGCGAGGAAGACCAGTCGCGCCGCCTCCGCGTCCGCGAGCGCCCGGTGCTGCACCGGAAAGTCGATGCCGAGGTAGCGCGCGATGCTGCGCAGGTTCTGCTCGGGCAGCCCCGGAAGCAGCAAGCTCGCGAGCTCCTGCGTGTCGTACGACGGGGCGGGCGGTCGCACACCGCCGCGTTCGAGAAACTTCAGGTCGAAGGCGATGTTTTGCCCAATGATCGGCCTGTCGCCGATAAACGCCTCGAGGTCGGGGGCGACGTTCGCGAAGAGCGGTGCGCCGGCCACGTCGGCGTCGCAGATGTTCGTGAGACGTTCAATCCGATACGAGATGGGCTGGCGCGGGTCGACGAAGGTGCTGAAGGTCTCGCAGCCGCCGTCAACGTCGAAGCGGACCGCGCCCACCTCCATGATGGCGTCACGGTCCGGATCGAGCCCCGTGGTTTCGAGGTCGAGCGCGACGTAACTGCGGGGCATGCCGCTCCTTCTAGGCCAATGGCTGGTGAGGTGGGGCTATTCTAGCACGGCCGCCGCCAATAGAACAAATGGGCGAACGTTCTACGCTGGCGCCTCGGCCACCTCGTCGAGGCTGGTCTCCGTGAAGTAGGTCAGACTGCCTTGGAGGAGTCCGTGGTGGGCATGGAAGCGCCCGGCGTGAAACTCGGCCAGCACCTCCTCCTGCGTCGCGCAATCGCGGTCGAGGACGGCGCAGAAGATGCCGATCCCTTGCGTCGAGTGCGCGTCGCTGCCGCCCGTGACCGGCTTCCCTAACGCCTTCGCTACCCGCAGCGCGAAGACGTTCTCACGCGCCGTGTTGGCGCCGTTGAGCGCCTCGATCGCATCGACGAGCTTAAAGACGGGCATGCGCTCTGCTGCCTGCTCGGGCGTGAACGTGAAAGGCTCCTTACCCTGCCTGCGGAAGTACACGGGATCGAAGAAGTGCCGGAACGGGTGCGCAACAATGAGGAACGCGCCTTGCTCGTCGGCGACCCGTCGCAGCGTCTCCAGGTGGCGGATGCCGCCGACATACTCCTTCAGTCCAAGGCAGAGGATGTGCCCCATGTCCGTCGAGACCTCCATGCCGTTGCAGACGAGGAGGTCGGGGTGGCTGGCGCGATACTCGCGCAGGACAAAGGTGTCCCAGAGGCGGTCGTGCTCGCTGATGTGGACGGCGGTCAGGCCGCGCCGGATCGCTTCTGAGGCAAGATCTTCGGGATTAAGCCCACTGTCAGACGCGCCGCGCGTTGTGTGGATGTGCATGTCTATGATCGTCCCCATCGGGGAAGTATACCGGCACGGCGCGAATGAGGCTTTCGCTTATGCGAGGGCGGCGAGGTGCGGCATCGCCCAGCCAAAGATGCCGGCGAACAGCACGCCCGCCACGAGCAGCGGCGCGCGCAGCCGCGGCGCGACAGCCGCGAGCGGCAGGACTGCGATCGCAGCGATGGCGAGCACCAGCAGCGTGAACACTCGGTTCGGGCTGCCGAGCCCACCGTCCGGCCGGTTCGATTCGATGCCGTGCAGGAGCAGCCCGAGCACGAGACCTATCGCGCTGAAGACGACGAACGCCAGTACGTGCAGGGCCATCGATGTCACGACGAGGCGTGCCCCCTCCGGTCTCGATTGGCCGAAGAGTGGACTCGTGACGTGTGCGCGCACGATCGCGAGTGCCCCAAGGGGTGTAAGCGCCAGCGCGACCGCGTAGCCGCAGACGACCCCCGCGAAAACCTCAGGCATCGACGGACATCGCAGTCGCTTCTGCGGCTGTGATCGGGCGCGATGCAATCGCGTGCAAGCCCAGGCCTTCGAGCGCAGCGATCGTTGGTGCGGCCTGACCAGCCGGAACGATCAGGAAGAACGCGGGGCCGCTCCCACACAAGCGAGGCGTTAGGTGGACAGCCTTCGCAGCTCTGACGAACAAATCAGCAGCTTCCCGGTCCACTTCGTCGAGGACCAGCTCGAATGTATTGAAGGTCCCATCATTAGGCGCCATGCCGGGCTCTCGGAAGTGCTCCTCCTTTAGCGCGGCATACATCCGAGCCGTTTTGTTATCGAGCCGCCGTTCGGGCCACGCGATGACCAGCGTCTGATCGGCGGTCTTTGGCAGCGGCTCGATCTTCTCGCCGCGCCCGGTTGCCAGCGCGCGTCCTCCTACCACAAAGAACGGCACATCCGATCCGAGGTCAGCGGCCATGCGCATCAGGTCGTCGTCTGACAGATCGAGCTGCCAAAGCGCACGCAGCCCGCGCAGCACGGCCGCGGCGTCGCTGCTGCCGCCGCCGAGGCCTGCCCCAACAGGGATCCGCTTCTCTAAGTCGATATGCGCGCCCCCCGCGTAGCCGCAGCGCTTCTTGAGGAGAGCGGCAGCTCGATACGCCAGATTATCCTCGACTGGCTCGTCGGCCAGCGCTGAACAGTCCCCCATGATCTCCAACTCGATGGCGTCCGCATGTCTGAGCGTGATCGTGTCGCATACATCGATGGTCTGGAGCGTGGTCGAGACTTCATGGTAGCCGTCTGGACGCTTGCCAAGGACTTCGAGCGTCCAGTTGATCTTCGCCGGCGCGCGCAGGACGATGCGCTCGACGCTCACGCCGGACCCTCAGGCTTGCCCAGTTGCGTCCACGCCCGCGCGATCGACGCCCACTGCTCGAGCCCGAGCGCCTGCGCGCGCAGCGTCGGCTCGACGCCCGCGCGCGACAGCACGCCGCTCGCAACTGCGCCGTCGATCGCAAGGCCGTTCGCGAGCGCGTTGCGGAGCTGCTTTCGCTTCGTGCTGAAGCCCGCGCGTACGACGCGGAAGAACGTCTCCGTGTCGACGTCGACACGTGGCCGAGCCGACACTTCGATGCACACGACGGCCGATCGAACCCGCGGCGGCGGGTAGAACGCCGCAGGGGCCAGGCGGAAGAGGAGGCGCGGCTCCCCGAAGAGCTGGACGGAGACGCCAAGGAGCGACATCTCTCCGGGTTGGGCGACGATGCTCTCGGCTACCTCGGCCTGCACCATGGCCACTATGCGCTTCGGTTTGCTCTTCGACTCTAGGAAGTGGCGGAGCAGCGGCTGCGCGACGCTGTAGGGCAGGTTGCCCGCGACTACGTACTGCCCAGCTTCGAGCGGAAGCTGGGCGGAATCGATGTCGAGCGCGTCGCCGTTGATGATCGAGACGTTCGTGCCGGCGTATCGCTGCTTAAGATAGGCCGCAAGCGCGTCGTCGAGCTCGATCGCGACCACGCGCCGCGCGCGGGATGCCAGCTCCGCCGTCAGCCCGCCGAGCCCCGGCCCGATTTCGAGGATGTCCGTCTCGCCATCGAGCTCGCAGGCGTTCGCGATGCGTCGCAGCGCGCGCGGGTCGACGAGGAAGTGCTGCCCGAGCGATTTCTTAGGGGCGAGGCCGGCCTCGCGCAGCTCGCGTGGCGGCCGCGGACGGTGGGGCCGCCGCCGGCGCGCTCGTTCGGCGCCGGTCCGCTTTGCGCTACGGCCCGAGGATGTAGATGTCAACCCAGTGCGAGATCCAGTCCGGCGTGACGCCGTCGGGGTAGCCCAAGTCTATCACGTTGCCTCTGATGCCACCGCCCGTGTCCGCCGCGACGGCGTAGCCGTAGCCCGGGATGTAGAGTCTCGTACCGAGCGGGATGACGCTCGGATCGACGGCTACGATCCCGCGGTCGACGGGCACGCCGGTCGCCGTGATGCCGTACGACGGGTCGGACGGCGGCCGCCCCGCCGAGGCGGGGTTGTACCACGTCGCGTATACGCTCAGCGACCCCACGATGTTCATGCCATCCGGCACGTCGAGCTGCGCCGGCGCCGGCGCAGCATCTGCAGTCGAATAGTAGATGATGGTGTCGGCTGGCTCCGGGTCGTACCAGTCGGAGGCGAGCTCGCGGGAGACGACCTCACCGTTTTCGTAGACGAGGTTGTACTGGAAGTAGTGAACGCCGTCCTGACCCTGCACGACGCGTCGCTGGCCGTACGCAAGGCTGGGATCCGCTTCGTAGACCGTCGCGCTCTCGATGCGCTCGATCTCCAGGGCCTGCTCCTGCGAGATGCCCACGACGTGTACCGCGATGCCCGCGCTGACCGGCGTGTCGGCGGGCGGATCGAGACGGAAGTCCGCCGGCATCGGGATGCCGCTCGCAGCGATCGCGTCGCCTACCGTGTCCTCAAGCGAGTAGACGATCGATTTTCCCTCGGGCAGCGTGACAACCATCTGTTGAGCGTGGCGCACGTGCACGGCTACTCCCGCCGTCAGCTCCGTATCGAGCGGCGGTTGCACCTCGTCGCCCGGGCCAAGGCGCACGCCGGCGTTACGCAGCGCCGTCGCTACCGTCTCGCGGCTGGAGCTCAGCTCGAGCTGCTGGCCGTTTTCGATCACCGTGAATGGGACCGCGCGGCGCACTTGCACGAGCACGGACTCGTTCTGGGCTGCCAAATGCTGCCCGGACTCGGAGCTCGGCCCGCCGAGCAGTGAGGCGAGCGAAGGCTCCGGCGCGACCGGCGCGCTAGCCGAGACGAAGACGCCGTTGCGTAGTACGCTGTCCTCGGCCTCGAGTGGGATACCTGCTTGCGACAATAGCTCGCTGATCGAGTCCGCCTGCGAGCGCATCGTGTATGTCTTGCCGTCCGCGTATAGCATCGCTTCCGTCGCGCGATCGACGACGAGCTGGCCGCCCGCGTCCCGTACGGCGTCGCCCGCCCTGAGATCGACGCCCGCCTCTTCCACCGCGCCGGCATCGCGCACCGTGCGGCTGCTCACGGTGCGCGTTTCCCCGTCAACGGCGATGTGCACCGTGCGGGCGGGCAGCGCGATCGCGAGCAGCCCGATGAGCGCAAGCGCGAGGATACCTGCGGCCTGGAGCCGGAAGCGTCGACGGACGAGTGCGTGGGGCGAAGACAGACCGGGCCGAGAGACGGGCAGCCGCTGCGCCCTGAACGGACGCGGCTGTGCGATTCCCTTCGCTTTCGGTCGGCGGACCTCCTCAGACCCCGTTCTCTCGGGGTGTCCGCCGACCGCGTCGCGGAGCAGCAATCGGTCTCCTTCGCTGTCCGTCCCGTCCTACGGAGTGTTCGGCATATTCGATGCGGTCGTGCACCCGCTGTCGATCCGGGTCGCGAGCTTATCCGGCGTCCGGCGAGCTCCAGTCCGGTGACCCTGCGGCACCCGAGAACAACTGCTTACCGCTGCTTCCTTCCGGACCTGACGGGGTTCACAGCGCCTCGCCGCGCAGGACCAGACCTTCAACGCTGCCGAGCGCGGACAGTCCTCACGGCGCGCGGACCTCGAACGGGAATTCGGCCCCGCTAAAGCGGCTTGCGGGTACAGGGCACCGCTAGCTCCCCACCTAGCACGACCGCGCGTTCATGCTATCGGGGCTTCGGGAACAGTGTCAACCTGGCCTGCGTTGACCTGTTATGAATGCTCGCCTATGCTTACTACAACTGTGCTGATCGATGTACTACCCCGCCGCCGGCCGCTCGAGAGGCGGATGACAGGAGCGTCCGTTGCTGCGTAGCGGCCGGTTCTGGATCGGGGTGGCCATCAGCGCGCTCTTCCTCGGCATCTTCCTCTATAACACTCAGTTTAGCGACATCGGCGATGCCTTCACGCAGGCGAACTACTTCATCGCGCTCGCGTCTTTGCCCGTGTACTTCGCAGGCATCTGGGTGCGCTCGATGCGCTGGCAGTACCTCACACGGCCGGTCAAGAAGGTCCCTATGTCGCGGCTCTATCCGGTCGTGATCATCGGGCTGATGGCGAACAACGTCATCCCGGCCCGTGCGGGCGAGCTGGTGCGCGCGTGGGTGCTGGGCGAGCGCGAGCGCGTGAGCAAGGCCGCCGCGCTCGGCACCATCGCCGTCGATCGCGTGTTCGATGGCCTCACGCTGGTGCCGCTGCTCATCATCCTGATCATGTTCGAGGGCAGCAGCGAGCGCTTCCCGGTCCCGATTATCGACACGACGATCAACCTCGTCGGCCTCGCTGTCGTGATGGCGGTGCTGTTCGGGGCTGCGTTGCTGGTGCTGTTCGTCCTCGCGTTCTCCCAGGCGTGGCAGGACCGCACCGAGCGGTTGATCCACCGGCTCACGCCGGAACGTCTGCGGCCGCGCATCGAGGGGCTGGCGCAGGCGTTCTTCATCGGCCTGCATTCGCTGAGGAGCCCGGTCGACCTCGGTATCGCGTGGGTGCTGTCCGGCGTCTCCTGGCTGCTCGAGGCAACGATGTACTACATCGTCGGCCTCGCGTTTGATATCCACGTCGGCTTCCAGTTCTTCCTGCTTGCGACCGCCGCGTCGAACCTCGCGATATCGATCATCGCGTCGCAGGGCGGCGTCGGCCCGTTCGAGGTGGTCACGAAGCAGACGTTCATCGCGGCGGGCGTTGCCAAGTCGCAGGCGACCGCTTACGCGATCGGGCTCCACGCGCTCGTGCTGTTGCCCGTCATTGCGGTCGGGCTCTATTATCTCGGCACGATGGGCTTCTCGCTGGGCGAGATGTTCCAGCACAGTTCGGCGGCTGAGGCGGCCGACGAGGCCGCGGAAGACGCTCCTCACGCCGCCCTCCACAGTGAGGAGGCGACACACACATGAAAGTCGCGGTCGTCGGCGGCGGC
The DNA here is from genome assembly GCA_040902195.1 of Dehalococcoidia bacterium. Classification (GTDB taxonomy): domain Bacteria; phylum Chloroflexota; class Dehalococcoidia; order DSTF01; family RBG-16-68-14; genus JBBDXS01. The sequence continues at coordinate 21,037 of JBBDXS010000001.1, read as the reverse complement.
GTCGCGGGGATGGCGGCCGCGTACCGGCTGATCCAGCGCGGCCACCAGGTCTCGCTCTACGAGGCGTCGCCGTTCCTGGGCGGCCTCGTCCGCACGTTCGACACCGGCGGCGACCGGCTCGAGGCGTTTTACCACCATCTCTTCAGCACCGACACAACGATCGTGCGGCTGATCGAGGAGCTTGGGCTGGGCGACAAGATGACCTGGCGTCAGTCGCAGGTCGGCTTCTACTCCGGCGGCAAGCTCTACCCCTTCATCACGCCGCTCGACCTTCTGCGCTTTACGCCCGCGCCGTTCATCGACCGCATCCGCATGGGCCTCGCGGCGGTCTACCTGCGCCGCCAGAAAGACGGTACGCGCTACGAATCGATCACGGCGGCGGACTGGGTGAAGAGATACATGGGGCAGGGGGCCTACCGCGCGATCTGGGGGCCGCTGCTGCGCGGCAAGTTCGGCGATTACCACGACCAGCTCGCGATGGTCTGGCTCTGGAACAAGATCTACCTGCGCTTCGCCTCGCGGAAGGGCGTCTCGCAAAAGGAGGAGCTGGGCTACCTGCTCGGCAGCTTCGGCCTGTACATCGAGGAGCTGGAGCGCCGCTTGCGCGCGAGCGACCTCGCGTCGGTCCACACCGGGACCGCCGTGCAGGAGGTGATCGTCGAGGACGGACGCGCGCGCGGCCTGCAGCTCGACGGCGAGCGCGCCGACTTCGACGCGGTGATCGCCTGCATGCCGGCGCACGTCTTTGCGAAGCTCGCGCCGCATTTGCCGCAGACGTACGTCGACAAGCTCCTCGGCGTGACGTGGCTCTCGGCGATGTGCTACATCATGGCGCTCGACAGGCCGGTGTCGGATATCTACTGGATGAACATCGCGGACGACGAGGTGCCGTTCATCGCCTGCATCGAGCACACGAACTTCATCGGGCCGGAGCACTACAACGGGCGGCACATCGTCTACCTCTCGAACTACTTGCGCAACGACCACCCCTACCTCTCGATGGACATCGACGCCATCGAGCGCGAGTACCTGCCGCACATGACGAAGATCAACCCGGCGTTCTCGACGGACTGGATCAAGGAGCGCTGGCTCTTCAAAGGCCCCTACGCGCAGCCCGTCGTCACGAAGGGCTACCGCGAGCGCATCCCGGAGCACCGCACGCCCGTCGCAGGTCTCTACCTCGCCACGATGAGCCAGATCTACCCGGAGGACCGCGGGCAGAACTACTCGATCAAGATGGGCGAGGAGGTCGCGGCCATGGCGAGTGATGACCTCGAAACGACGAAGACCTCGTAGGGGCGGCTCGTGAGCCGCCCGCCTCGTGCGGCCTCGGCCCGCATCCACACGCGGCGGGCCCCGCAAAACGATTCGTTTTCGGAAAGAGAGAAAAACGGGCGGGTTTCCAGACTCGCAAACGGCCGAATTACGTGATTCGACCCTCCGATCTTTTTCGGTGGCGGCTCGGGCAGCGGCGGCAGGAAGGAAGGTCAAGTCCCTCGGGCTCCCCGCCCCATCGCGCTCTACCTCCCGCCCCTCGGGATGACAGAATGACGTAAGCATGTCTTTACGATAGAGGAGGGCGTCGATAGCGCGAAGGCGGAGGTGGCGCGGCGGCTAGGTGCTTCCACACGCGTTGACACGCCGCGACGGCGGTGCTATCTTCGCGCAGTCCCGCCGGGCTATCGGGACGAACCGATCTAGGGAAGGAAGGTGTACATGTTGAAGGCAAACTGTCTCGAGCATCACGTCGACGACTTCGATGGTGAGGTGGCGTTCTTTCGCGACGTAGTGGGCTGCAAGGAGATCATGCACGTTCCCGACACGCTCGCGTCGTTCAAGATCGCGGACAACTTTGTCGTGCTCGTCCTGCCGCGCGACGCGGAGCATCCGCCGTACACGAGCTTCAGGGCGCACACGATCGACATTTCGGTCGATCTGCCCGAGGTGGACGCGATCTACGAGCGCGTCAAGAGCACGGGCGCCGCGATCCGTCAGCCTCCGATCACGCAGCCGATGGGCGTCCGGACGTTCTACTTCGAAACGCCGGGCGGCCTGACGATCGAATACGAGGCGGCGGCGACAGAAGCCGGCGCGCAGCTACTCAAGCAGGTGTTCGGCGAGGCGTAGGCGACCCCGCGCGGCCCTCACCCCCGTCCCCTCTCCCGCATGCGGGAGAGGGGCGATCGGTAGATCGTGTTCTCGATGCGTCTGCGACACGAGGTGAGGGCGGGACGGGACGGGCGGCTCGCGGCCATGGCGAGTGAAGACTTCGAGAGGGCCGCGCCTCCGGAATAGCACGATGCTCCAGCTCCTGCCCAGCTCCGTCGGAGGTCCGGACGTCTCAAGGGCTATGGGAGCGAGTACAAAGTCGAAATTATCGACTTCGTACGGCTTACCATTTGCGACAAGAGCCCTCCAGCTGGCGAGTCGGAGCTGACGATTTGCTCGCCGAACTGTACGTCAAACTGCGAGTGAATGGCCGTCTTCACGTGCGGATTCGGGCCCGTAACGCGATAAAGCAGCCTCATTAACTCCGCGCCCCCTTCAGCGGGCTTGGCGCTGGGTAGTGCGACGCGCATTAGATCGAGATCGGTAATGGTGATGCTAAGGCTGCTAGGCAGAGAAGGATCCTGGTCAGGCCCAACGATCATCGCAGCGAAACGCAGAGCCCTGTGTTTGTTGCGGCGATTCATCTGACTCAGGATCCAAAGTAGATCGTCTGGTCGATCATATGGCTGCACGCTGTCTATGAATGCCTTCTTGTCATCCGACAGGTACCGAATCAACTTGCGGTCGAACTTGCTCCTAGCGTCGGTAATGGGGAACGCTGTCCCGGTTGGGTCGGGCCTCTCTGAACCGACGCTGAGATCGTAGACCGCGCCATCGAGAGCCGAACGCAGGTGGTAAATAATTTCATCGACAATGATGCTCCAACGGGCGGCTGGGAACCGCTTTTTCTGTTCTATGCGGAAGCACAGGTGATAGAGCGATGGGTCTTGTTGGCTGCGGTACTCATCGGTTCGGAGATCGTAAGGCTTGCTTTCTCCAAAACGGAGGATGCTTCGATTCAGGGCATTTACCTTTGTCTGCGCAGCGCGGAGCTTCACCTTGATGCCGGACGAGGGTTTCATGTGTCCACTCACTCTCTATGGGGAAGACGCACCGCCCGCGCGGAAGCCGGCTAGCAGTAGAACTCCCCAGAGACGTTCTCGACGGACAACCTGGTTAGGTCGTTCTCGGGCCGAATTAGGACGTGCCCAGTCTTACCATTGACCTTGAACGCCGGAATCGGGGTAGGGCCATGGTTAACTATAGGCCAGTCGACCCACCACACGTCCCAATCACCGCCGGATGGAATTGCCCACAGGTCGTTCTTTACCAAAGCTGGATCTCCCGGGCAGATCATCAGCGCCACCTGGTTGATGGCCTCGTCGTGGGAGAGATCTGGGGCAGTCTGCGTCGGGGTGGCCTGTGGCTTGCTGGTATCGCCACTACACGCGGAGGCCAGCAGGACAGCAGTCAGCAGTAGTAGAAGAGTCGGACCCAGCTTCATAGCGCCACCTCACCCTGGTCAGCAACGGGCTGGTGCCAGTGTAAGCCCAACCAGGGTGTGCTGTCACAAGACCAAGTTTCATGTCCCGCCGCCTCCTGCTATAGTGACGTGACGCACAATCTCTAGCAGGGGGCGTACGTGCTCGATACTGAGGCAACGCTCGAGATCCAGGGGCTCGTCGCCGGGTTTAAGCCCGGCAACGCCGATCTGCTGCCTGCGCTCCACGCTGTCCAGCATCGCTACGGCTACATCCCACGAGAGGCGATCCCCGTCGTGGCGCGCCAGCTCAATCTCGGCGAGGCGCACGTCTACGGCACGGTCACGTTCTACAGCGAGCTGCGCACGATACCGCCGCCCGAGACGCGCATCGACTGGTGCTCGGGGCCGGCGTGCCACCTCAAGGGGGGAGCGCGCATCCGCCGCGCGATCGAGTCGGAGCTGGGCATCGGCATGGAGGAGAACACGCCGGACAACAAGCTGGGCCTCCATTTCGGGCAGTGCAACGGCACGTGCGATTGCGCGCCGCAGGTCTGGGTCGACGGGAAGGTTGTTGGGCCGTTGTCGGTGGCGGACGCGATCCGGTTGGTGAGAGGGTTGAAGGGTGGAACGTAGGTTGGGGTCGTCGAGCGTGAATAAGCCACGCTGTTGGTCAGGGCCGGACAGACCTAAAGGTCTGTCCCTACGAGGTCCGTCCACGATCCGATCGGTGGGATTGTAGAACATGCCTACCTACGACGAGCTACGCGCGACGGCCGATGAGGCCTGGCGCGCCGTCGAGCGGCCAACGCGGCCGCTCGTGCGCGTGCCGGTCGCGACGTGCTCGATCGCCGTCGGCGCGCTCGAGACGGTCGACGCGCTGCGCAAGGAGATCGCCGGTCGCGGGCTGGCGGCGGACGTTGTCACGATGGGCGAGACGGGCCTCTGCTGGCTCGAACCGCTCGTCGAGGTGCGCAAGCCGGACGGCAGCGCGGTCCTCTACCAGAAGGTCACGCCCGATCAGGCCGGCAAGCTCGTCGAGCAGGCGCTCGACGGCGTCTGCCGAGACCTCGCGTTCGCCGTTGTCGACGGGCCGAGAGTCGAGGGCGTGCAGCGTCTCGCGGACTTCGATTACTGGGCGCTCCAGGACCGGCGTCTGATCGCGCGCTGCGGCGTCATCGATCCCGAGAGCATCGATCACTACATCGCGAACGGCGGCTACAAGGGGCTGGCGAAGGCGCTCGCATGGAAGCCGGAAGAGATCATCGGCACGCTGACGGAGTCGACGCTGAAGGGACGCTCCGGCTCGAACTTCCCGACGGGCCGCAAGTGGGACTTCCTGCGCAGCAAGGACCGCGCGCCGAAGTACCTGCTCTGCAACGCGGACGAGGGCGACCCCGGCGCGTTCGTCAACCGCATCATCATGGAGGCCGACCCGCACACGGTGATCGAGGGGATGGTCATCTCCGCGCACGTCACGGGCGCGACTCACGGCTTCATCTACATCCGCGACGAGTACCCGCTCGCGATCGAGCGGATGGAGACGGCCGTCGCGCAGGCGCGCGAGCGCGGGCTTGCCGGCGACAACGTGCTGGGCACGGGCCTCTCGTTCGACCTGCGTGTGTGGCGTGGCGCGGGCTCCTACGTCTGCGGCGAGGAGTCGGGCCTCATCTCGTCGCTCGACGACTCGCGCGGGATGCCGCGCGTGCGCCCGCCGTTCCCGGCCGACGTGGGCGTCTTCGGGCAGCCGAGCAACGTGAATAACATCGAGACGTTCTCGTCGGTCGCGCTGATCATGCAGCGCGGCATCGAGTTCTACAACTCGGTCGGCACGGCGACGAACCGCGGCACGAAGGTCTTCAGCATGTCGGGCCACATCGCGCGCCCCGGCGTCCTCGAGGTGCCGTTCGGCATCGAGCTGCGCAAGGTCTACGAAGTGCTCGAGCCGGCGCCCTGGCAAGAGCGGCGCGCGCTGAAGGCCGTGCAGTCGGGCGGACCGCTGACGGGCATCCTGCCCGCGAACATCGCGCTGCGCCTCCCGCTCGAGCCGGAGCCCTTCCGGGAGTACGGCTGCATCATGGGCGGCGGCGGCATCGTGTTCATCGATGACACGGCGTGCATCGTCGACCTGAACATCATGTTCTCGTGGTTTCTCGAAGACGAGTCGTGCGGGCGCTGCACGACGTGCCACGGCGGCACGCAGCGCATGACGGAGATCTTCCGGCGCATCGCGCGCGGGGGCGGCCAGCAGGCCGACTACGACAAGATGGCGATCCTGTCCAAGATGCTCGTCTGGTCGAACTGCGTGCACGGCTCCGCCGCGCCGACGATCATGGCGAAGAGCGCCGAGTTCTTCCGCGAGGAGCTCGACGAGCATATCAACAACAAGCGCTGCCCCGCGCGAGTCTGCCCGGACCTGATCCGCTACGAAGTCGTCGCGAAGAGCGACAAGCTGCCGGAAGCCGCCGGCATCTGCCCCGTCGACGCAATCGAGCAGCACGAGGGGTCCAGCGAGCTGGCGACGACGGGCGGCTGGACGATCAACGAGCGCTGCATCCGCTGCGACGCGTGTCGCGAGATCGCGCCCGAAGCGATCGAGATCGTCGACGCGAAGCCCGCGAGCCCGTCCGTGCCGCTCCGCGCGCATCTCCAGAACGTCGGTACGGACGCGCGCGGCCGGATGAACTGACAGCGGTCAGCTGTCAGCTATCAGCTTTCAGCGCTCAGCCCGCGGTTAGCCCTGGCTGGTGATGTGGTCGATCACCTTCTCGAACTCAGCTGTAGGCGAGATGTCCACGTACTCGGAGTCCTCGAGGGCTTCCGGGGCGTGCCCCGGGGCCCAGTAGAAGGCCTGCCCTGCCGCGTACTCGCTGCTGCCGCTCTTCTCCTTCATGCGTATGCGACCTTTGATCATGTAACCCCAGTGAGGGCACGGACAGAGGTCGTCCGGGAGGCCTTTGGTGGCAGGAGAAAGGTCGACGCCCTTGGCGAGACGCACCCAGCCGACGGTCATGCCACCGGCCTCCTTTGTGCGGAGCTCCACGCCATCGCCTTCGATGCGGGTGGTGAGGCTAGTACGATCCAGAGACTCCATCAGATACTCCTTTCTGACATGCGCACGGCTTCTTCCAACGAAACCCACTGTAACAGAGCGAGCCGTCAGCGCTCAGCCTTCAGCCTTCAGCTCTCAGCTCTCAGCTCTCAGCTCTCAGCTCTCAGCTCTCAGCTCCACCACTCTCCCCTATATCCCTTATGGTAGAAGCTGACCGCTGATTGCTGATTGCTGATAGCTCTGCTAAGCTAGCCCAAACGTTCTGGGAGTGGACGCACCTCTACTAAGGCGGGAAGCCTTCGTGACCCCCATTCGCCGGCAGTACCTCGATATCAAGCGGCGCTATCCGCACGCGATCGTCTTCTTCCGCCTCGGCGACTTCTACGAGACGTTCGATGACGACGCGAAGCTCGTCGCGCGCGAGCTGGAGATCACGCTCACCTCCAAGCCGATGGGCAAGGGCGAGCGCGTGCCGCTGGCGGGCGTGCCGTACCACGCGCTCGACGGCTACCTGTCGCGGCTGATTGCGAAGGGCTACAAGGTCGCGATCTGCGAGCAGATGTCGGACCCGGCGACGACGAAAGGCATCGTCGACCGCGATGTCGTGCGCGTCGTCACGCCGGGGACCGTCGTCGAGGGCAACCTGCTCGACGAGCGCGCGAACAACTACCTCGTCGCAATCGTGCCGCCGTCGTCGCGGAGGCGCGGCGCGAATGGGGCGTCGCCCTGGGCCGACGCGAACGCGACGGTCGGCCTCGCTTACGCAGACGTCTCGACCGGCGAGTTCGCCGCGGGCGAGCTGAGCGCGTCGCAGCTCGCGGCGGAGCTGGCGCGCCTGCGCCCGGCCGAGCTGCTGCTGCCGCAGGATATCGACGCGCCGGAAGGCGTCGACGCCGCGCTCACGCCGCTCGACCGCGACTGGCTCCTCATCGAGGTTGCCGAGGCCGCTCTGCGCGATCACTTCCGCGTCGCGTCGAGCGAGGCGTTCGGGCTGGGCGGACAGCCGTCGGCCGTCGCGGCGGCGGGCGCGCTACTGCAGTACCTGCGCGAAAACCAGCGCTCGTCGCTGGCGCACGTCACGGCGCTGGCGGCCTATCGGCCGGAGGGCTTCCTGCTGCTCGATGCCGCCACGCGGCGCAACCTGGAGCTGTTCGCAGGAGGGCGCAGCGGCAAACGAGAGCACTCGCTCCTGGGCGTCCTCGATCTGACGAGAACGTCGATGGGCGCGCGATTGCTCGCGCGCCGTGTCGGGCAGCCGCTCGTCGACCGGCGTGCGATCGAGGCGCGGCTCGACCAGGTGCAGTACTTCTTCGAGAGCGCGCTGCGCCGCGGCCGCGCGCAGGAGCTGCTCGCGCAGTCGCCCGACATCGAGCGGCTGGTGGGGCGCGTCGTGCTCGGCGTCGCATCGCCGCGCGACCTCGTCGGGCTGCGGCGCGGCCTCGAGCTGGCGCCCGCGCTGCGCGACGTGGCTTCGGAGGATGGCGCGCCGGACGCGGTACGCGAGCTGGCCGCGCGCCTGCGTCCCTGCGACGAAGTCGTCGCCGCGATCGCGACGGCCATCGCCGACGATCCCGGCGCTACGCTCGAGGCGGGCAACATCGTGCGCCAGGCCTTCAACCAGGAGCTCGATAGCCTGCGGGGGATCTCGAGCGACACCAAACGCTACGTCGCGGAGCTGGAGACGAGCGAGCGCGAGCGCACGGGGATCCGCTCGCTGCGCGTCGGCTACAACCGGGTGTTCGGCTACTACATCGAGGTGAGCAAGCCCAACGTCCATCTCGTGCCGGATGATTACGAGCGCCGCCAGACGCTCGTCGGCGGCGAACGCTACGTAACAGGGCAGCTCAAGGAGTACGAGTCGCGCATTCTCACGGCGCGCGACCGCGTTGCAGAGATCGAGGAGCAGGTCTTCCGCCAGGTGTGCGCGCAGGTCGCCTCGGCGAGCGGACAGGCGCTCGCACTCGCGGCCGCCGTCGCGGAGCTGGACGTCGCGGTCGCGCTGGCGGAAGCGGCGTCGCGCTACGGCTACGCGCGTCCGGAGCTACACGACGGCGACGAGCTATCGATACGCGATGGACGCCATCCCGTCGTCGAGCGCGTGCTCGCCGACGGGACCCCCGCCGCGGGCACGCCGAACGCCTTCGTGCCCAACGACACGACGCTCTCGAACGCGGAGGCGCAGATCGCGATCATCACCGGGCCGAACATGGCCGGCAAGTCGACCTACCTGCGCCAGGTGGCGCTGATCGTCCTGATGGCGCAGACCGGGAGCTACGTGCCCGCGTCGTCGGCGCGCATCGGGTTGGTCGACCGCGTGTTCACGCGGGTAGGGGCGCAGGACGACCTCGCGTCGGGCCAGTCGACGTTCCTGGTGGAGATGCTCGAGACGGCGAACATCCTCCACAACGCCACGCCGCGCTCGCTCGTCGTCCTGGACGAGATCGGACGCGGCACGAGCACGTACGACGGCCTGGCGATCGCGCGCGCGGTCGTCGAGTACCTGCACAACCGCCCGGAGTGCGCCGCGAAGACGCTCTTCGCGACGCACTACCACGAGCTGGTCGCGCTGGCGCAGCTGCTCCCGCGCGTCCGGAACGAGAACGTCGCGGTCGCCGAAGAGGACGGGCGCGTCGTGTTCCTGCACAAGATCGTAGCGGGCGGCGCCGACCGTTCGTACGGGATCCACGTCGCGGAGCTGGCCGGGCTGCCGAAGCCCGTCGTCGACCGCGCACGCGACGTCCTCGCCGCGCTCGAGAATGGCCACGTCGCGTCGACGCGACGCCCCTCCGGCGTGCCGAGCGAGCAGCTCTCGCTGCTCCCGGCGCGGCCGCAGCTCCTGGACGACCTCGCCTCGCTGGACATCGACGCCATGACGCCGTTGGAGGCGCTAACGAAGCTGTATGAGATGAAGGAGCGCGCGCGGCTGTCAGCGGATGAGGGAACGGATTAACGGATAGGCCACTGACGGGTTGCTAATGTCTCCGCGTGGCGAGACCCTGTAGGGACAGACCTTCTCGCAGAGTCGCCTCTGGCGACAGGTCTGTCCGGCCCCTTCGCATGACACGCCGGCCTGGCAACGGATGGCGGAACGGATTAACGGATAGGCCAGTGGACGGTTACTACTGCCTCCTCGTGGCGAGACCCTGTAGGGACAGAGCTTTAGCTCTGTCCGGCCCCTCCTCCAAGTCGGCCCTCCAGATCAGATAGAATCATCTCACGTTATGCCGATTCGCCACGCTATCTGGAAAGTTGCCTCTCAACCCGAGCCGCTCGCGGAATCGTCCCTAGTGAACGAGCAGTTCCTGGAGAGCATGATTGTCGCCGCCCCGAGGATGCTCTCCGACGAGTGGATGCTGATCGGGCGACAAGAGGACACCGGTTTCGGCGGACGGATTGACTTGTTGGCTATCGCACCCGACGGATCGCTCGTCCTGATCGAGCTAAAACGCGACCGCACGCCGCGTGACGTGGTTGCGCAGGCATTGGACTATGCTTGCTGGGTCGAGAGACTACGCGCCGAGGACATCGCCGCGATCTACACTCGCTTCGCGCCGGGGCGGAGTCTAGCGGATGACTTCCGATCTCGTTTCGGTCACGAACTAGACGAAGATTCTCTGAATCAGAGCCATCAGATAATAGTCGTAGCCGCCTCCCTTGACGCTAGCACCGAACGAATCGTCGCCTACCTAAGCGACAGAGACATCCCGATTAACGTTCTGTGTTTCCAGGTATTCACTCTTGGGGCGGATCAACTGCTCAGCAGAGCTTGGCTGCTCGATCCAGTGCGCACTCAAGTGAGCGCCGCCACTACACCTGACGGACCCAACGAACCGTGGAACGGCGAGTTCTACGCCTCCTTTGGCCACGACGAGGGGCGCTCATGGGAGGATGCTGTGGAATACGGATTCATTTCCGGCGGCGGTGGCCCCTGGTACAGCAAGACCCTCCAACTCCTAAGCCCAGGCGACCGTGTGTGGGTCAAGGTGCCAGGCTTGGGGTTCGTCGGAGTCGGCCGAGTGACCGGCAGAGCACAACCCGCTGCGGGCTTCAAGGTTTCAACTTCGGAGGGGGAGATCCTTGTGTTGGATGTCGCGAGACGAGGCACCTATATGCGGGAAGCGGTTGATGATCCTGAACTTTGTGAATACTTCGTGCCGGTTCGATGGCTTCAAACCGTTCCGCTCGAGAACGCGGTGAAAGAGGTCGGTCTGTTTGGTAACCAGAACACGGTTTGTAAGCCCACTACGCCGAAGTGGCGATACACCGTGGAGCGCCTAAAGGAGAAGTTCCCGGCCTTCGACAGGGCGTGATGTCGTTCGTTCGCGTGGTGAGAGCCGCGCCCCTTTCGCCATCCGTTTATCCGTTATCTATCCGTTGCCAGGGGCCTAAATCCCCGTCCCCGCCCCAATCGCCGTGCCGACGCCGTAGGTGAGCGCCGCTGTCGCTGCGCCGATGGCGAGCTGACGCCCGCCGCTGTACAACGAGTTCTTCCCCGTGAATAGCGAAACGCCGACGCCTACCGCGAAGAGCGCGACGGCGCTCATCCCCGCGCTGATGCCGAAGTGGAGCCAGCTATTGCCCGAGAAGTACGCGATCACGGGCACGATCGCACCGACCGCGAACGCCAGGAACGAGCCGATCGCCGCGCTCCAGGGCGACCCCAGCGCCGACGGGTCGAGCCCTAGCTCCTCGCGCGCCAGCGTATCGAGCGCAACGTCCTTGTCTTCGAGGATGCGGCCGGCGAGCACCTCCGCCTCGTCCGCGGGGATCCCCTTCGCGCGATAGATCAGCGCCAGCTCGGCGCGCTCTTCGTCCGGCGAGAGCAGTAGCTCCGTCTCCTCTAGCGAGATCTGCCGCTCGAACAGCTCGCGCTGCGCACGCATCGAGACGTACTCGCCGGCGGCCATCGAGCCGGCGCCCGCGAGCAGCCCGGCGATGCCGGCCAGCACGACGAACTTCCCCTCCGAGCCGGCGCCGGTGAACCCCATTACCAGCGCCAGGTTGGAGACCAGCCCGTCGCTTACGCCGAAGATCGACGCGCGGAGCGTGCCGCCGCCGCTGCTGCGGTGCCAGCGCTCGTGCCGGACGATGTCGGCGGGGTTGCCTGTGGCCGGCCGCGTCATGCTGCCGACCGCGCGGAAGTGGCTGCGCTCGTCGCGCACCAGCTCCTGCACGACCGGGTCCTGCTGGGAGGAGGCGTAGGCGTCGACGTCTCCCGCCTCGAACGTCTCGATCATGGGCAAGATCGCAGGCGCGCCGAAGACGCGCGCGAGGAAACTCAGCACGCGCACGCGCAATCCCGTGCGGTGCTTGGGCAGCTTGACGCCCATTTCGCCGAGGCGCTTCGACATCACCGCGGCGTGGCGGTCTTCCGACTCCGCGATCTCGAGCAGGACCTTCGCGCGCTCTTTGGACTTGTCGTAGTGGGCAAGCGCGCGATAGAGCGCGGCGGCGTCCAGCTCGCCGTGGTAGTTCTCGATTAGGAGCTTTGCGTTGATGTCGAGCTTCACGGCCCGATCGGAGCCGGTCGGTGGGGGCGGGGGAGTTTCGGTCTGCGCCATCGACTGTAGTATAGCCGTTCGCCGAAGCCCCAAGGGCCCGCGTGGTGCTGGCAGGCCGGGATATGGCATACTTGGGCGTCCAACTTACATAAGCGGAGGTCTACACAACATGGAGCTACAAAACGTCGTATTGGTGGACGGGGTCCGGTCCCCCTTCGCCCGGGGTGGGCGCGGCATGCTGGTGGCGACGCGCCTGGATGAAACGGCGGCGTTGGTGCTGCGCACGCTGATGGAGCGCAACCCGAAAGTGCCGATGCGGATGGTCGAGGACGTCGGGCTGGGCAACGTCCAGGGCGTGGCCGAGCTGATCCTGATCGGCGGGAACATTGCGGCGCGGCTGGCCGGCTTCCCGCTGGAGGTCTGCGCGTTCGACTCGAACCGGCAGTGCGGCTCCAGTATGGAGACGATGCACCGCATCGCGCAGTCGATCCAGGTCGGCGCGACGGAGTGCGGCATCTCGCTCGGCGTCGAGCGGATGGGCCGCGCGCTCGTCGGGGGCGGCAACGGTGTGCCGAAGAACCGCGTGACCGAGACGAACAAGCGCCTCTTCAAGATCACGGCGGAGCAGCGCAACCTGGCGCCCGACCACGACGACAACTTCTCGGTGAAGTTCCCGGACTACATTCTCGATTCGCCGTCGCTCACGTCGATGACGCAGACGGCGCAAAACGTCGCGGAGATCTACGGCCTGACACGCGAGGAGATGGACGAGTTCGCCGTCGTCAGCCACCGCAAGTGCGCCGAGGCCTACGAGAAGGGCACGTACAAGGACGAGGTGCTCCAGCTCGAGGTCGAGAAGCCGGTGTTCGACGACGAAGGCAACTGGAAGCCGGACGAGAAGGGCGAGATGGTGATCTTCGACCGCGACGAGGGTCTTCGCCCCGGCACGAACATCGAGTCGCTCGGCCAGCTCAACCCGATCAAGGGCATCCAGAGCTACGGCGACAAGGAGATCGTGATCACGGCGGGCAACTCCTGCCCGACGAACGACGGCGTCTCGGCTGCCCTGCTGATGAGCGAAAAGAAGGCGCTTGAGCTGGGGCTGGAGCCGCTCGCGCGTATCGTGGGCTACGGCGTGGCGGGCGTGAAGCCGCAGGTGATGGGCCTGGGGCCGGTGCCATCGACGAGGAAGGCGATGCGCCACGCGGGCATTACGGCCGACCAGATCGACCGCGTGGAGTTTAACGAGGCGTTCGCCGCGCAGGTGCTGCCGAGCTGCAAGGAGTTGGGGATCCCGCTCGACAGGGTGAACGTGAACGGCGGCTCGCTCGCGATCGGGCACCCGCTGGGCGCGACGGGCGCGCGGCTGGTGATGACCGTCGCGAAGGAGCTGCGGCGCTCCGGCAAGCGCTACGGCCTGGCGACGCAGTGCATCGGCGCGGGCATGGGCATCTCCACGATCGTGGAGGCGCTGTAAGAAACGAGTCCCCGAAGGCCAGGCTTCAGCCTGGCCGTGCGCGAGAACCAGGAGGTGCAGGAGCAATCCTGCACCTCCTTCGTGTAGGATGGTCTAGCCATGGAACCGAGCATCCAGTACGCGAAGACGAGCGATGGCGTAGATATCGCCTTCGCCACTGCGGGCGATGGCCCGCCGCTGCTGGTGGTGTCGACTCCCCCGTTGGGGCACGTGCAGGCGGTATGGGAAACGCTCGCTCATTTGCTTCAGCCGCTCGCAGAGCGCTTCCATCTGGTCTGGTATGACTCTCGAGGGACTGGCCTCTCCGACCGTGCGGCGATCGATTTCTCGATGGACGCGATGATCCGCGATCTCGACGCAGCGGTTGCGGGTGCGGGAGTGACGAGCTTCGCAATGGTCGCCCTCTCCGACGCGGTCCTAATCGCGGTAACCTACGCGGCAATCCATCCGGAGAAGATTTCGTCCATGGTCCTTGCCGATGGCCGGATGAAGTACTCGGACCACCATCAGAACCCTGCTTCCATCGTGGCCGATGAGGCGCTGCGCAGCGGCGATTGGACGGTGTATACGGAAACCCTCGCGCGGGTGTTGATGGGATTCGAAAACCAGGAATTTGCCGCCAAGTTTGCCGTCTATATCCGAGAATGTGTCGAACCGGAAGCCTTCCGTGCCGCAGCTTCCAGCATGGCCAAGGAGGATTGGGACGTCTCCGCTCTTCTGCCGCGGGTGACCGCCCACACGCTCGTCGTCCACAACCGCAACAACCGCTTCCTGCCAGTGCAAGTGGGGCAGCGTCTCGCCGCCCGTATCCCGAACGCACGATTCCAGGTAGTAGACGACATGGACTACGAGAAAATGCCAGGCCTCATAACGGGGTTCTTGCGCCCCTCAGATGAGATCGCGCAACGCCGATCCGACAGCGTTCCGCAGGGCACAGCCGTCATCCTCTTCGCGGACATTGCGGACTCCACCGCGCTGACGGAGCGCCTCGGCGACGTGGCGTTCCGCGACAAGGCGCGCTCGCTGGACGAGTCGCTGCGCCACGCCATCGCCTCGAACGGCGGCACGGCCATCGAGGGCAAGCTGCTGGGCGATGGCGTGCTCGCCACGTTCGGTGCGGCCCGCGAGGCGATCGCGTGCGCGGAGGAGATGCACCGCCTGGCCGCAGAGCAGGGTTCCTCTCCCCCTCTGGAGGGGTTAGGGGAGGGGTTGCACCCTCTTTTCCTCCATATCGGCCTGCACGCCGGCGATGTGATCCGCGAGGAGAACAACGTCTACGGCGGCGCGGTGAACATCGCCTCCCGCATCAGCGCGTTTGCGGCACCGGGCGAGGTGCTAGTGTCGCGCACTGTCGCCGACCTCGCACGGACATCCGCGGGCGTGACGTTCGAGGACCGGGGTGAGCACACACTAAAGGGTATCGCCGAGCCACAGCGGGTGTTCGCGGTGCGGCGAGGCTAACAGTCACCAGAAGGAACGGCCCCACGCGTAGACCGCTGGTACAATAACGCCGGAGGTCCCCCTTGCCGATCCGGGTGCTCTCGCCGCAGGAAGCCGCGCGCATCGCCGCTGGCGAAGTGATCGAGCGGCCGGCGTCGATCGTCAAAGAGCTGATCGAAAACGCGCTGGACGCGGGCGCGCGCACGATTACCGTCGAGACGCGGCAGGGCGGCATCGCATTCCTGCGCATCACGGACGACGGCGAGGGCATCGAGCCCGACGAGCTGCGCCTCGCGTTCGAGCGCCACGCGACAAGCAAGGTCCAGTCCGAAGACGAGCTGTGGCGCATCGCGACGCTCGGCTTTCGCGGCGAGGCGCTGCCCAGCATCGCGGCGGCCGCGGACGTCGAGCTGGCGTCGCGGCCGGCCGGCTCGCTCGTCGCCGGACGCATCGTCCTGCGCGATGGCGCGGTCGAGCACCAGGGCAGCGCTGGCTCGCCGCCCGGCACGTCGGTCACGGTCGAAAGACTGTTTCAGCGCCAGCCGGCGCGGCTGAAGTTCCTCCGCTCGCCCGCCGCGGAGTCGTCGCAGATCGCGAACGTCGTCGCGCAGTACGCGCTCGCCTATCCAGAGGTGCGCTTCGCGCTGCGCGCTGAAGGGAAGACCGCCCTCCAGACGCCGGGCAACGGCGACCTGCTCGATGCGGCGGCGGCGGTCTACGGCGTCCAGCTCGCGGCGGAGCTGCTGCCGATCGGAGGCGAGGGCGATATCGCGGTGTCAGGGCTGGCCGGCTCGCCCGCCGTCTCGCGCGCGAACCGCACGTACATCTCGTTCTTCGTCAACCGGCGCTGGATCCGCGACCGCTCGCTCTCGTTCGCCGTGATCGAAGCGTACCAGGGGATGCTGCCGATCGGCCGCTTTCCCGTCGCGATCATCGAGATCCGTTTGCCGCCGGACCAGGTCGATGTCAACGTCCACCCGACGAAAGCCGAGGTGCGCTTTCGAGACGACCGCGCCGTCTTCGCCGCCGTGCAACGCACGCTGCGGCGCACGCTGTCGTCGACGGCTCCGGTGCATGACGCTCGAAGCTCGATGTTCGACGTGCGAGGTTACCCGGAACAGGCGGAACGGCGCACGACTGCCGGTGTGGACGTTCTTCGTTCTGCCGTACCTGTCGAGCATCGAGCCTCCAGCCTCCAGCCTCCAGTACAACAAGCTTCCATGATCGACACGCTTCCGCTGCTGCGCGCGGTCGGGCAGGTGAGCAACACCTACGTCATCGCGGAGGGGCCGGACGGCATGTACCTCGTCGATCAGCACGCCGCGCACGAGCGCGTGTTGTACGAGCGCTTCCTGGCGCAACGCCGCTCCGGCGCGCCCGACGTGCAGCCGCTCCTGCAGCCGCAACCCGTCGAGTTGACGGCGCGGCAGCGCAGCCTGCTCGATCTGCTAGGTGACGAGCTCGCGGCGAGCGGCCTCGCGCTCGAGCCGTTCGGCGAAGACGGTGCGTATCTCGTGCGCGCAGTCCCGCCGCCACTCGCGAAGGGCGACGTGACGCGGGCGGTCGGGGAGCTGCTCGATCTGCTGGGGCGCGAAGACGTCTCGGTGGAGCCCGAGGCGTCGAAGAATGACCCGGCGCATCGCGTCGCGGCGTCGCTTGCCTGTCACGCCGCAGTGCGCGCGGGACAGACGATGACGGACGACGAACAACGAGAGCTGATCAAGCTGCTCGAGCAGTCGGAGCACCCGCGCACGTGCCCGCACGGCCGCCCGACGATGGTCCACGTCAGCACAGACACGCTGGAGCGGCAGTTCCGAAGACGCTAGTCGGTTGCCTCTTCAGGCCGGCCTTGACAAGTTCCAAGTGCGACGTTATGTTGGTTTTGGGTAAGGTGGTACACGCTTTATCAAATCCGTTTTGAGGTGACATGAAAATGGCCAGAAACCAACGACACGTTGTTCCTAGTAAGCGCGGTTGGAGCGTGAAGAAGCCAAACGCGGACCGGGCCAGTTCCAACCACACGACGCAGTCTGCGGCTCAAGCCGCAGCAAAGCGGATCGTGGGTCGAACCGGCGGCGGAGAAGTGGTTATCCATGACCGCCATGGCCGCATCCGAGATTCGGACACAGTCGCTCCCGGGAACGACCCGCACCCGCCGACGGACACGCGGCACTAGCAGCACGGATACGCTGGAGCGGCAGTTTAGGCGTCGCTAGCCGACGGAGCTTAGATCCAGCCCTTTGTGTACTTGCAGTAGTTGTATTCGTCGATTGCCTTCAGGAGGTTTCCACCGGGCGGTTCCGTTTGCGCGAGCCCCTGGCAAACTGCGCGAACGATTTCGATAAAGCTCCAGTAATTCTCGGAGTTCTGCCCCCGGCGCTTGAGATTGCAGCCGTAGATCTTCGCGATCGCGGTATCCCAAATGGGAAAGAATTGGGGGGCGAGTAGGTGAAGCGCCTTTGCGGCTCCGACCGGCCCAAGAACTTCCTCAAATGAGTGAAAGGTGTCTCGGACTGACCCCTCGTCCCGTCGATCCAAGCCGCTGATGGACTGAGTGCGGAACTGAAGCAGAGCACTTCGATGCTCCTTGAGAACCGCTTCGATATCAGCGAAGTGCTTTTCATCAAACGGACTGAAGCGATAATAGGATTTGTTCCAGGTTTGCAGTAGGACAGCCAGTGCTTCGGCGAGGGTTAGTGAGCTCTTGCCGTCGAGGGCTAACGAAACGAACTCCGTTGCTGCGCGGTAGAAAAGATCGCGACTCTCGTTTTTCTCGAAAGCCTCGTGAGCCTGTGCAAGGTCATCTGCACTCAACTTCTCATGAGCAATCATTTCGCGAAACTCTCCAGCAGTGCTGTGGCACGCGACGAGGCCACATACACCCGCCACCTGCATAGTAAGGTCTCCGGCGCTTACTCTATCCCCAGCTCTTTGCGGACCTGGCGGACGCCGGCCATCATCACACGCAGCTTGTCCGCCGATTCGTCCCACGTGCGCGTCTTGAGGCCGCAGTCGGGATCGATGAAGAGGCGCTCGGGCGGGAGGATCTCCAGGCCGCGCTTGATGCCCGCGACGACCTGGTCCTGCGTCTCGATGACGTGCGAGTGCACATCGAGCACGCCCCAGGCGATCTCCTTGTCCTTCGGGAAGCCCTGCTCCTTGAAGAGCTGCGCCAGCTCGTAACCGCTGTTCGCCATCTCCATATCGAACTGCGTGACGGCCATATCGAGGAAGCGCGGATAGACGGACGGGAAGTCGCCGTAGCACATGTGCGTGCCCGTCTTCGCCTTGATCCCGTCCGTGACGATCGCCATCGCCTCGAGCGCGAGCTCGAGGTCGCCGAGGCGCGTCGAGAGCGCCGGCTCGTCGATCTGGATGAACTGCGCGCCCGCGCGGTCGAGCTCGACGGCCTCCATGTGCACCGCCTTCGCCATCTCGAGCACGGCCGTGCGCATGTCGTCGTACCCCTCGAGGAACGACCACTCGACCATCGTGTAGGGGCCGGTGAGCATGCCTTTGACGGGCTTGTCGGTGAGGCTCTGCGCGTACTTGTACAGGTCGAGCGTGATCGGCTTCTGCCAGCGGATCTCGCTCTTCACGACGGGCTTGTGGTAGTAGCGGTTGCCGTACGAACGCACGAGGCCGCCGATCTCCATGCCCTGCAGGTGCTCCGCGAAGTACACGACCATGTCGCCGCGCGCCATCTCGCCGTCGACGAGGATGTCGAGGCCGACCTCCTCCTGCAGCGCGATGACTTCGCGCGTGGCCTGCTTCTCGAGTTCGTCCAACTCCGACGCGTCGAGCTTGCCCGCCGAGAACTGGTTGCGCGCCTTCTGTAGGTACTCAGGCTTCGGAAAGCTGCCAACGGTGGTGGTGATCAGACCCTTCGTCATACCAGGACTCCTTCCGCCTGGCGCACGGCGTCGGCCAGACGCTTCAGTTTAGCCTGCGCAACCTCTCGCGGGAGAAACTCCAGCCCGGCGCTGGGGCTGACGTGCAGGTGGTCGGGCGCGATGCCCTTGCCCAGCGTCCGGATGCGCTCGACGAGCTGGTCGGCGGACTCGAGCCGGGTATTGCGCGCGTCCATGATACCGAGGCCCAGCTTCTTCGTGAACGGCGTGCGGTGCAGCAGCGCCTCGTTCGCGGCGCCCATGACGAAATCAAGGCCGATCAGGTCGAACGGCAGGTCGAGGACCTGCGGGTAGATGCCGTCGACGTCGCCGAAGTAGAAGTAGACCGCCGTCTCCGCCGTGACGCCGTCGAGGAGGCGGTCGGAGACGTGACGGAAGTCCGGGAAGTCCTCCTTGTGCTGGACGGCTGCGGGCTCGTTGAACTGGATGAACGTCGCGCCGGCCTGCTGAAGCGCCTTCGCCTCCTGGTTCAGCGCCTCGGCGAACGCCATCGCCAGCTTCTCGGTCGACTTGTAGTGCTCGTCGACGGAGAGGCGGGCCAGCGTGTAGGGGCCGGTCAGCACGGCCTTTACGGTCTTCGCGCTGTGCTCCGCGGCGAACTGGTAGTCGCGCACCGTGATCGGCTCGCGCCAGGCGACGGCGCCCTCGATGACCGGCTGGCGGTAGTACGTGTTCGTGTCGAACCAGCGGATGAGGCCGTTGATGCTCACGCCGGAGAGGCTCCGCGCGATGTAGTTCTGCTCGTCTTCCCAGCGGATCTGGCCGTCGGTGACCAGATCGAGACCGGCCTCGGCCTGCTCCTGGAGCACTTCGATCGTCACCTCGTCCTCGATCGCCTTGAGGTCATCGAGCGTGAGGTCGCCGCGGTCGAAGCGCGCGATGGCGTTGCGGAGGCGAGCGGGGCGGGGCCGGTTGGGGATCTTCGGGTAGCTGCCGACAACGGTAGCAATCATACGTGTGGAGTCCTCGCTTGGAAGCTGACGTGCAGAGAGGGCCGCGGGTACGACCCTCCCATCGAGTCTATCACTGCGGCTGGAGGGGGGTCAACGAAGCCGAACCGCTGGGGCTAGCAGCGTCCGTTTCGATACCAGCCCGCCGGGCACGGCGTGCTCGTCGGGGCGGGGCCTCCAGCCGTCGGGGTCGGTGTCGGCGGCGCCGCGGTGGGCGTGGCCGTCGGGCTCGGCGGTCCGCCGGACGGGTAGAGGAAGCTCACGCCATCCATGTCGTCCTGCGCAAGCTGGCAGCGGGCTCCGCTGTAGTAGGCGTACATGACGGCGTTCGGGTCGTTCGAGTGGCTTAGGCCGACAACGTGGCCGTTCTCGTGCGTGAATACGGTCTGCGTGTCATACGAGCCGCCAACGTCGCTGCAACCTGTGTGCCACGAAAAGTTCGTGTTGAGCGCCATGTCTGCCTCGTCGCGCGATGTGCTGTACCACGTCACGCCGAGCGTGCAGCACCCGCCGATGGACTTCCAGCCGACATCGTTATTGCTGTCGTAGCGTTGCGGGCCGGAGCACTCCTTGACGAGCGATGGACACCTGCTTGTGAGGCCGCCGTACTGGAAGGCGAAGGATGATGTGGCCACATTGGACCAGGTTGCCTCAGAGCTCTGGAGAGCGGCGGCGCCACCGCCACTTACGTCGCCCGCCGGGTTGTAGTATTGCGTGACGAAGTTATTCCCCGCGGCGCCATCCGAGAACTGGTCCCAGACCAGGCCCGACGTGACGTACCGGCTCTGACTCAACTCGGACGGCTGCGCCGGACGCGCTCCCTGTTCGCGGAGGACTTGTGCCGCGACGCTAGCGCCATCCCGGCCCGGTGGCACGACGGCGAGCACGTCGACCAAGACGTCCTGTCCTCCGACTCTCGCTACGCCAAGTACGGAGATGACATTCGAGGGAGGAGCGGCCTGCCCCGACGAAGCAGCGATTCCGACCGCGATGGCGACGATTGCCGTTATGCCGGCCAGCGCCGCGATGACTCCTAGTCGTCTCATTGTCGAGTCCCGCCTTTCTGTGAGCAAGCGCCCAGCGGTGATTATAGCTCCGATAGAGGCTAAGCCGTAAGGTCCCGCTTGACGTAACGCTAGCTAGCCTTCACGATGGGCCGTGGCGCAGGACGCGCCGC